>NZ_JBIVUZ010000049.1:0-1008 GCF_044768565.1 Streptomyces sp. NPDC091280 | reverse complement strand
ACCACGGACCACAAGACGATCGGCACGCTGTATCTGGTCACGTCCTTCGCGTTCTTCCTGATCGGCGGCGTCATGGCGCTGCTGATGCGCGCCGAACTCGCCCGCCCCGGACTGCAGATCCTGTCGAGCGAGCAGTTCAACCAGGCGTTCACGATGCACGGCACGATCATGCTGCTGATGTTCGCGACGCCGCTGTTCGCCGGTTTCACGAACTGGATCATGCCGCTCCAGATCGGCGCGCCCGACGTGGCGTTCCCGCGGCTGAACATGTTCGCCTACTGGCTCTACCTCTTCGGCTCGACCATCGCGGTCGGCGGCTTCCTCACCCCGCAGGGCGCGGCCGACTTCGGCTGGTTCGCCTACAGCCCGCTCTCGGACGCGGTCCGCTCGCCGGGCATCGGCGCCGACATGTGGATCATGGGTCTGGCCTTCTCCGGCTTCGGCACCATCCTCGGCGCGGTCAACTTCATCACCACGATCATCTGCATGCGCGCACCGGGCATGACGATGTTCCGCATGCCGATCTTCGTGTGGAACGTGCTGCTGACCGCTGTCCTGGTCCTGCTCGCCTTCCCCGTCCTCGCTGCCGCGCTGTTCGCGCTGGAGGCGGACCGAAAATTCGGGGCGCACGTCTTCGACGCCGCGAACGGCGGAGCACTGCTGTGGCAGCACCTCTTCTGGTTCTTCGGCCATCCCGAGGTGTACATCATCGCGCTGCCGTTCTTCGGCATCATCTCCGAGGTCATCCCGGTCTTCTCCCGCAAGCCGATGTTCGGCTACATGGGCCTGGTCGCCGCGACCATCTCCATCGCCGGCCTGTCCGTGACCGTGTGGGCCCACCACATGTACGTCACCGGCGGGGTCCTGCTGCCGTTCTTCTCCTTCATGACGTTCCTCATCGCCGTACCGACCGGCGTGAAGTTCTTCAACTGGATCGGCACCATGTGGAAGGGCTCCCTGTCCTTCGAGACCCCGATGCTCTGGGCCACCGGCTTCCTCATCACCTTC
>NZ_JBIVUZ010000048.1:0-1068 GCF_044768565.1 Streptomyces sp. NPDC091280 | reverse complement strand
TTTAGGGTACGGGCCGCCATGAAACTCGCTAGAGGCTTTTCTCGACAGCATAGGATCATCCACTTCACCACAATCGGCTCGGCATCAGGTCTCAGACTATATGTGATCCGGATTTACCTGGACCACGTCCTACACCCTTACCCCGGGACAACCACCGCCCGGGATGGACTACCTTCCTGCGTCACCCCATCACTCACCTACTACAGGTCTGGACTGTCGGCTCCACCACTCCCCTTTGCCCGAAGGCTCCAGGGCGGCTTCACGGACTTAGCATCGCCTGGTTCGATGTTTGACGCTTCACAGCGGGTACCGGAATATCAACCGGTTATCCATCGACTACGCCTGTCGGCCTCGCCTTAGGTCCCGACTTACCCTGGGCAGATCAGCTTGACCCAGGAACCCTTAGTCAATCGGCGCACACGTTTCTCACGTGTGTATCGCTACTCATGCCTGCATTCTCACTCGTGAACCGTCCACCACTAGCTTCCGCTGCGGCTTCACCCGGCACACGACGCTCCCCTACCCATCCATACAGGCGTTGGCCCTGTTGTATGAATGACACGACTTCGGCGGTACGCTTGAGCCCCGCTACATTGTCGGCGCGGAATCACTAGACCAGTGAGCTATTACGCACTCTTTCAAGGGTGGCTGCTTCTAAGCCAACCTCCTGGTTGTCTCTGCGACTCCACATCCTTTCCCACTTAGCGTACGCTTAGGGGCCTTAGTCGATGCTCTGGGCTGTTTCCCTCTCGACCATGGAGCTTATCCCCCACAGTCTCACTGCCGCGCTCTCACTTACCGGCATTCGGAGTTTGGCTAAGGTCAGTAACCCGGTAGGGCCCATCGCCTATCCAGTGCTCTACCTCCGGCAAGAAACACACGACGCTGCACCTAAATGCATTTCGGGGAGAACCAGCTATCACGGAGTTTGATTGGCCTTTCACCCCTAACCACAGGTCATCCCCCAGGTTTTCAACCCTGGTGGGTTCGGTCCTCCACGAAGTCTTACCTCCGCTTCAACCTGCCCATGGCTAGATCACTCCGCTTCGGGTCTTGAGCGCGCTACTA
>NZ_JBIVUZ010000047.1:0-1120 GCF_044768565.1 Streptomyces sp. NPDC091280 | reverse complement strand
GCCCCAGGTGAAGGGGCCGTGGTTGGCGACGAGGGCGGCGGGGACCTCGACGGCCCGCCGGTCGTCGCCGGCCAGCAGGTCGACGATGACGCGGCCGGTGTTGTACTCGTAGTCGCTCGCGCACTGTTCGGCGGTGAGGTCGGGGGTGCAGGGGACGGGGCCGTTGAAGGTGTCGGCGTGGGTGGTGCCCAGGACGGGTATGTCGCGGCGGGCCTGGGCGAAGGCGACGGCGTGGGTGGAGTGGGTGTGGGTGATGCCGCCGATGGAGGGGAAGGCGAGGTAGAGGCAGCGGTGGGTCTCGGTGTCGGTGGAGGGGCGCAGGTCGCCGCCGACGACCTTGCCGTCGGACAGCCGGACGGTCACCAGATGGTCCAGGGCCAGGTCCTTGTAGGGGACGCCGGAGGGCTTGATCACGAACACGCCCGCCTCGCGGTCGACGCCGCTCACATTGCCCCAGGTCAGGGTCGCCAGCCCGACCTGGGGGATGGTCAGGTTGGCGTCCAGCACTTCGTGCCGCAGACCGTCGCGTACTCGTGCGGTCATCGGTTCGTCTCCTTGTGCGCGCGATGCGTGCTGACGGTCGTCACAGGTTCTGGGCGAGTCGGTGGTAGGCGGCGTTCCAGCGGATCTCCTTGGCGAGGTGCCCGGGCTGGGTGGTCTCGTCGATGGTGAGGAGTTCCACGCCGGCCATGCCGGCGTAGTCGGTGAGGGTCTCGGTGTCGACGGCGGAGCTGAGCACCGTGTGGTGCGGGGCACCGGCCAGCAGCCAGCTCTCGGCGGACTCCGCGAGGGAGGGGCGCGGCTTCCACACGGCGCGGGCGACGGGGAGGCGGTGCAGGGGTTCGCTGGGGGTGACGACGTCGACGGTGTTGGCGGTGAGGCGGAAGCGGTCCCCGAGGTCGGACAGGCCCACGACGACGGCGGGGCCGGGGGCCGCGTTGAAGACGAGGCGGACGGGGTCCTCACGGCCGCCGATGGACAGCGGGTGGATCTCGCAGCTGGGGCGGTCGGCGGCGATGGAGGGGCAGACCTCCAGCATGTGGGCGCCGAGGATGCGCGGGGTGCCGGGGCCGAGGTGGTAGGTGTAGTCCTCCATGAAGGAGGTGCCGCCGGGCAGGCC
>NZ_JBIVUZ010000046.1:0-1414 GCF_044768565.1 Streptomyces sp. NPDC091280 | reverse complement strand
ACACAGTGGACGCGAGCAACTGAGGACAAGCCCTCGGCCTATTAGTACCGGTCACCTCCACCCATTACTGGGCTTCCAGATCCGGCCTATCAACCCAGTCGTCTACTGGGAGCCTTAACCCCTCCAAGGGGGTGGGAACACTCATCTCGAAGCAGGCTTCCCGCTTAGATGCTTTCAGCGGTTATCCCTCCCGAACGTAGCCAACCAGCCATGCCCTTGGCAGAACAACTGGCACACCAGAGGTTCGTCCGTCCCGGTCCTCTCGTACTAGGGACAGCCCTTCTCAATGTTCCTGCGCGCGCAGCGGATAGGGACCGAACTGTCTCACGACGTTCTAAACCCAGCTCGCGTACCGCTTTAATGGGCGAACAGCCCAACCCTTGGGACCGACTCCAGCCCCAGGATGCGACGAGCCGACATCGAGGTGCCAAACCATCCCGTCGATATGGACTCTTGGGGAAGATCAGCCTGTTATCCCCGGGGTACCTTTTATCCGTTGAGCGACGGCGCTTCCACAAGCCACCGCCGGATCACTAGTCCCGACTTTCGTCCCTGCTCGACCCGTCGGTCTCACAGTCAAGCTCCCTTGTGCACTTACACTCAACACCTGATTGCCAACCAGGCTGAGGGAACCTTTGGGCGCCTCCGTTACTCTTTAGGAGGCAACCGCCCCAGTTAAACTACCCATCAGACACTGTCCCTGATCCGGATCACGGACCCAGGTTAGACATCCAGCACGACCAGACTGGTATTTCAACGACGACTCCACCCGAACTGGCGTCCGAGCTTCACAGTCTCCCAGCTATCCTACACAAGCCGAACCGAACACCAATATCAAACTGTAGTAAAGGTCCCGGGGTCTTTCCGTCCTGCTGCGCGAAACGAGCATCTTTACTCGTAGTGCAATTTCACCGGGCCTATGGTTGAGACAGTCGAGAAGTCGTTACGCCATTCGTGCAGGTCGGAACTTACCCGACAAGGAATTTCGCTACCTTAGGATGGTTATAGTTACCACCGCCGTTTACTGGCGCTTAAGTTCTCAGCTTCGCCGAGACGAATCTCGACTAACCGGTCCCCTTAACGTTCCAGCACCGGGCAGGCGTCAGTCCGTATACATCGCCTTACGGCTTCGCACGGACCTGTGTTTTTAGTAAACAGTCGCTTCTCGCTGGTCTCTGCGGCCACCCCCAGCTCAGAGTGCAAGACTCATCACCGGTGATGGCCCCCCTTCTCCCGAAGTTACGGGGGCATTTTGCCGAGTTCCTTAACCATAGTTCACCCGAACGCCTCGGTATTCTCTACCTGACCACCTGAGTCGGTTTAGGGTACGGGCCGCCATGAAACTCGCTAGAGGCTTTTCTCGACAGCATAGGATCATCCACTTCACCACAATCGGCTCGGCATCAGGTCTCAG
>NZ_JBIVUZ010000044.1:0-1537 GCF_044768565.1 Streptomyces sp. NPDC091280 | reverse complement strand
TGAGCGGTGTGCATCGTGAAGTTGCTGGTCACGGGTCTGGTGTGCGTGGGGTTCGGGGTGCTCGTGCTGGTCGTGGGCGGATGACTTCGGCGAAGATCGTCGGTCATCGGGAGACTTCGCGGTTGGTGAGGACCAGCAGGGCTCTGACCAGGGCAGTCGCCCATGTCGGGTCGGTGCGGACCTTGCTGAGGACCCGCCAGTTCTTCAGGTGGGCGAAACCGTGCTCGACCGGCGCCCTCACGGCCGCCAGCGCCTTGTTGGACAGCTTCTGCCCTCGCGTCAGGGGCCGGTGCCGGGCGGCCTTGTAACCGGTGATCACCGCCGGGTCGGCGTCGGGATCACTGTCGTCGAGTCCGACGAATCCCAGGTCGGCGATGGCTCCGAGGCCGGCCGCCCGCAGCTTGACGGTGAGCTGGTCGTGGCGGCAGGCGGTGATCTCCGAGGTGCGTCCGGGCCGGGCCGCCGAGACCCAGAGCAGTCGGCCCCGGTCGTCGGTGAGCGCGATTACGAGCAGGCCATGGCACTTGTGCTTGCCGGAGTAGTTCTTCCGGTTCTCCTTCCCGGTCCTGCGCCGGGTGCGGATCAGCGTGCCGTCCAGCAGTACGACTCCGCCGCCCTTTCGGGTGATCTTCTTCAGGGCGCGGTCCAGGCGTGGGGCGCGGGCGGCGAGCAGGCCGACGACTTCCCTCACCCACCGGGTCACGGTGGTGCGGTGTATCTGGTTGCCGCCAGCCAGGTCGCCGGGCCGCTGGTCACAGCGCAGCACGGCCGGCACGACGGTGGCGATCTTCCCTGCGGGCAGGGCGCGCCACCTGGAGCCGATCTTCTTGAGGTGGCCGCGTATCAGGTCGGCGAGCCAGTTCAGGGTGGCACTCGACAGCGGCAGGCGGGCGGTGTAGACAAGGCCGTCAGGGCCCTCGACGGGATGGTTGTTTTTCTTCACACCAAACTCAACTGCCGCCGGGGGCCCGTCAGTTACGCTCCCGCCCCGCGCAGTTACGGACGTGCGGAGAACTGCCCGTCAGGGCGTTTGTGCAGCCAGCCGCGGTCGGCGAGCTTGGTCATCTTCGCCCGCAAAGGTTCCAGCTTGCCGCGCACCGAGGCGTCCAGCCCCAGCCGCTCGCCGACCGCCCTGACCTGCACCGGGCCGTCGGCCTCCCGCACGATCGCCAGGATCTTGCGGTAGTCGCCGGGCAGCACACCCTCGTCGGCCGCGTCGCTGCGGTGCGGGACGAGCAGGACTGCCCGCCCGGCCACCTTCACCGATACCGGAGCGACAGCCCCAGCGTCGGCCCGTGCCTGTTCGGCCAGGCGGTTCAACACACGCTCTGCGATCGCCAGTTCATCCCGCTCGGCCTGGACCTCCTGGAGTTGCTTGGCCAACTCCTCGGCGAGGGCGTCCAGTTCGCTCCGACGGGCGGTGATCCACTGCCGCTCCTGCATCCTCCGCGCCCTCCCGCGTTCTCACGGCGTGCCGACCTGCTGACGGATCGTAGGCGGGGGCCGGTCGTGGGCGCAGCCGAACCCGGCATCCCGC
>NZ_JBIVUZ010000043.1:0-1636 GCF_044768565.1 Streptomyces sp. NPDC091280 | reverse complement strand
TAACAACGGCTAACACAAAGAAGCGGCAGGGATGTGCCGCCCGCAGCCACCAGGCGAACTGTTCGGTCTCGCGACCGGTGAGGCCGTTGCCGTTGGTTGTGTTGGTCGCGAGGAGATCCGTCTGCCTCTGCGCTGTACCGTCTTCGGAGACGATCACCGGGAGGGGCGGGATGGACAATGGTCTCAAGTTCAGTTGGGAACTGAGCGGCAGTGGCTGGGCGACGTGCTGCATCAAGGACGGTTCTTCGGAGCGGAAGGACATCGTCAGCTACTGCACGGATGCTCTTGCCGACTTGCTTCACGGTGTGGCGGGTTTGTACGGCCCCACACCTGTCCAGCGCTTCTCCTTTGACCTGGAACCGGCTGAAGTTAGGTGGGTTCTGCGAGGCAGGGGTTTGGAAGTTGATCTATCGATCTACCGCTTCCCTGACATGTTCGCGAGCTTCGAGGCGCCCGATCAGGACGGCACCCTCGTCTGGGGCTCCACGCAGCCGCGAGGCCTTCTCGGACACGTCGTCTTGGAGGCCGCTCAGTCAGTGCTGGAGGTCCACGGCGAGGACGGCTATCTGGTGAAGTGGGTTCGGCACTCCTTTCCCATCGCTGCACTGCAAGACCTCCGTCGGTTGCACCTCCAGCACGACAGGTGTGAACTGCAGCATGCCGTGGCCATTTCATAGGGCGTTGGACGCTTCCCAGGCCAGATGCGTTCGACAGCAGTGGCCAGCCGCGTGGTGACCTTTATCGACGTCAGCGCAATACGCCGAGCTGTCGGTGAGTGATCAGGCAGCAGGCGAGTTTGAGCAAGGCTTCGTGGATGTCAGCTCGCCGTTCCCATCGGATACGCAGGCGCCGGAAGCCGTGCAGCCACGCGAAACTCCTCTCCACGACCCAGCGGTAGGTGCCAAGTCCGGTGCCGTGCCGGGTGCCGCGGCGGGCGATCGCGGGCACGATGCCGCGGGCGCGGACCTGGTCGCGGTAGATGTCGTGGTCGTAGCCGCGGTCGGCGAACAGCGAGTCGGGCTTGCGGCGGGGCCTGCCGACCCGGCCGCGGACCGGCGGGATCGCGTCGAGCAGCGGCAGCAGCTGGGTGACGTCGTTGCGGTTGCCGCCGGTCAGCAGGACCGCAAGCGGGGTGCCGTGCCCGTCAGTGATCAAGTGGTGCTTCGAGCCTGCCCGCCCCCGGTCGACCGGCGAGGGACCCGTGTGGCTCCCCCTTTTAACGCCCTGACGTGGGAGGAGTCGACCACGCAGCGGGACCAGTCCAGCCGCGAGGCCGCGTTCAGCTCAGCGAGCAGGACCTCGTGCAGTCGCTGCCATACGCCGGCCTTGTTCCAGTCCCGCAGGCGGCGCCAGCACGTCATGCCCGAGCCGAAGCCCAACTCCTGCGGCAGATACTCCCACTGGATTCCGGTGTGCAGCACGTACAGAATCCCGCACAGCACTTCCCGGTCGGGCAATGCCTTGCGACCCGGATACCGGAACCTGCGCTCACGCTGCGGCAGCAGCGGCTCCAGGCGGTCCCACAACTCATCCGACACGATCCACGGCGACGTCCCCACACCGAACCGAACGCTCAACTACCGCCCCGGACACGGCTACCAGGGCCGATCCACCTCATTGTGTTAGCCGTTATAAG
>NZ_JBIVUZ010000042.1:0-1753 GCF_044768565.1 Streptomyces sp. NPDC091280 | reverse complement strand
AGGGCTTGCCGGGAAACAAGTCGTGGCTTCCGGCTGCCGGACTCGTTGTTCTGGTATGGGGAGACCGGAGGGGATCGAGGCCGTCCTGGCAGCGAAGTTCCAGGTGTTGTTGCCGCATCTGGACGAGCGCCAGCGTCGGCTGGCCATAGGGGCGGAAGCGCGGTCACTGGGGCGTGGTGGGATCAGGCTCGTCGCCGCCGCGGCCGGGGTTCGGGAGGGCACGGTCTCGCGCGGAGCGGCTGAACTGGACTCTGGCCAGGCTCTGTTGGGGCGAGTCCGTCGTCCTGGTGGAGGCCGAAAGAAGGCCGTGGACCTTGATCCGGGGCTGCGGCCGGCGCTGCTTGCGCTGGTCGAGCCCGACGAGCGGGGCGATCCGATGTCGCTGCTGCGGTGGACGACGAAGTCGACCCGGAAGCTGGCAGCGGAGCTGACCCGGCAGGGCCACCGGGTCTCCGCCGACACGGTCGCCGGCCTGCTGCGGGAGGAAGGCTTCAGCCTGCAGGCCAACGCCAAGACCATCGAGGGTGCCCAGCACCCCGACAGGGACGCCCAGTTCCGCTACCTCAATGAGCGGGCGCGAGCCCACCGGGACGCCGGCGACCCGGTGATCAGCGTGGACAGCAAGAAGAAGGAGCTGATCGGCGACTACAAGAACGCCGGGCGCGAATGGCGGCCCGCAGGGCAGCCCGTGAGGGTCAAGACGCACGACTTCCCCGGCCACGCCGAGAAGGCGATTCCGTACGGAATCTATGACATGGCGGCGAATACTGGCTGGGTCACCGTCGGCACCGATCACGACACCGCGGCGTTCGCCGTCGCCTCGATCCGGCGCTGGTGGCAGGCAGTCGGTCGGCACGACTACCCCGACGCCCGCCGACTGCTGATCACCGCCGACGGCGGGGGCTCCAACGGCTATCGCACCCGCGGCTGGAAGACCCAGCTCGCCGACCTCGCTGCCGAGACGGGTCTGGAAGTCACGGTGTGTCACCTTCCACCCGGCACCTCGAAATGGAACAAGATCGAGCACCGGCTGTTCTCTCACATCACCATGAACTGGCGCGGCAGACCTCTGACCAGCCATGAAGTCATGCTCCAAACCATCGCCGCGACCACCAGCCGTACCGGCCTCACCGTCCATGCCGAGCTCGACAGCGGTGAGTACCCCACCGGCATCCGCATCAGCGACGACGCGATCGCCGCCCTGCCCATCACTCGCCATCGCTTCCACGGCGACTGGAACTACACCCTCCACCCCCGGCATCCGATGGACGCGGCGACCACCGGCAGTACACCGGACGAGGCCCTGGCGCACAGACCGGTTCGCCTCACGCGGCGTTCGCTCCAGGACCCGGAACTGACCGGGATGACCCGTCGGCAGCTCAACGAGCTCATCGAGTCGTTGACTTCAGCGATGGAGGTTCAACGCGAGCAAGTACTCCGCACACGTCGGGGTCACGAGCGCCTGGTGGCCCCTGGCGCAGGTGCCAAAGCCAAGCTCACCTCAGCCGATCGGGTCCTGGTCACCGTGCTCCACCTGCGAAAACTTGCGACCATGGACCTCCTGGGCCAGCTCTTCAACACCACCGCCATGACCATCAGCCGTGCAGTGAAAGACATCCGCCCGCTCCTGGAAGCCAACCTCGTCTGCATCCCTGCCTCAACCGCCCGTTTCCGCACACGGGAAGACGTCGCCAGGTTTCTCGACCCCGACAAAACCAAGATCAAACCGACGTGTTGATTCCCGGCAAGCCCT
>NZ_JBIVUZ010000041.1:0-2186 GCF_044768565.1 Streptomyces sp. NPDC091280 | reverse complement strand
ACCGCGCCGTCGGTGAGGTCGACTCGGGGCGCCCTGCTGGTGTTTCCGCCAGTGGGTTTCCCCGAGCCGCCTCCCGAACCCGGCGTGCCCGTCTCCGGGCACCGGGCTCTCCACAAATCCCGTTCGGGGGTGTTCAGTTCCTCATGCCGTAGTGGGCCACGGAGCCGGAATGAGTTTTCCCCGGTATCGGTATCTGGTCGTGCTTACCTTGGCCGGGTTGAACAGTTCCGTTTCCTCTGTGACGGGCCACCAGCTGCCGCCGTAATAGCGTCGGCGGAGCTGTTTCCAAGTGATCCCGGGGTGCTTGCGTCGAATCCATCGCGTCACTCTCATCCACGTGTAGTGGCTGAGGTAACAGAAAGCGACGTTCGAAACTCCGGGACGGAAATACGCGCACCATCCCCGCAACACCGAGTTCAGCTGGTGGAGCAAGGAATCCAGCGATAATCCGACGTTCTGTCGTCCGGTCAGTTGCTTCACCTTGCCCGTGACGGAACGCAGTGATTTCCGTGCCGGGTAGGTGTAGATGTACTGCCGATCAGTGCCCAGCTTCCGGTGACGCTGGATGCGCCATCCGAGAAAATCAAGGCCCTCGTCAATGTGCGTGATCTTTGTCTTCTCCACCGACAGGCGAAGGCACATCGGCTTCAATGCCTCTGCGACCTCGTCGCGTAGTTCCTCGGCATGGTCTCGGCTCCCGAAGACGAGTACGAGAAAGTCGTCCGCATACCGGACCAGCCGGTAATTGGGCAATCCTCGGCGCCGTCTCCTGCGCCGATCCTCGGAGGTGCCATCTGGTCCTCCGAGGCCCTGGGCGATGTGCTCGTCCATGGCCGAGAGCGCGATGTTGGCCAGCAGCGGCGACAGGATCCCGCCCTGCGGGGTCCCGGTGCGTGTGTCCGTGAAGGCACCGTCACGGGACAGGATCCCGGACTTCAAGAATGCCTTCACCAAGGACAACACCCGCTTGTCCCC
This sequence comes from Streptomyces sp. NPDC091280, assembly GCF_044768565.1. Lineage (NCBI taxonomy): Bacteria > Bacillati > Actinomycetota > Actinomycetes > Kitasatosporales > Streptomycetaceae > Streptomyces > Streptomyces sp. NPDC091280. Next base: position 1,211 of record NZ_JBIVUZ010000041.1, on the reverse strand, counting down.
GATTCGATTCCGCACTCGCTCCATGAGCGGCGGGTGCGAGATCTCGTCGAAGCACGCCGTGATGTCGCCCTCCACCACCCACTCGTATCCGTGGCTGGCGAGATAGCGAGTCTCGGCGATCGCATCGTGAGCTCGGCGGTTCGGGCGGAACCCGTAGGAACACGGGAGAAAGTCCGCTTCGAACACCGGCTCCAGCACCAGTTTCAAGGACGCCTGGACCACTCGGTCCGCCACGGTCGGAATCCCGAGACGACGAAGCTTTCCATTCGCCTTGGGAATCATCCGCTCGCGGACAGGAACCGGATGGAAGCTGCGGTCTCTGACCTGGTTCCGCAGCTTGTCGAGAAACGCTTCGACTCCTTGCCCGGCTTCGATGGAGCGGGCGGTCTTCCCATCCACTCCGGCCGTGCGGGCACCCTTGTTTCCCCGGACACGGTCCCACGCCACCAACAGGAAGGCGGGATCGGCCACGAGGTTGAACAGGTCGTCGAACCTGCGATGAGGATCATCGGCAGCCCAACGGTGCAGCTTGGTCTGGATCTCCAGTACCCGGCGTTCGGCCTTCATCAAGGCCCATTCCAGCTCGTCGGTATTCACCGGCGACAGCCTCCTGGCATTCCAGCCTCCTTACTGCTGACTTGCTGGCCCCCTTCCCCATGTGACCGGCTTTCCCGGCCTCGGAGTACTACGGAGCCTCCGTCCTGCCCGACGGCCATCAGCCGACGATGGGCCTGCCCCCGATCGGACTGGATGCCCGATTTGGGGGCGACCGCGGACAGTTCCCACGTTCACCACGAATCGATCGACAGGTGAGGTGCCCAGCTCTACCCCGGCAGCATCGCCACGCTTACGCCGCAGACTTTCAGCGTGGCCTCCCCACCGATACGTGGAGTCGGCTTCGGAGTCGACCACCGAGGAGCGCTGGTGGTCGTGCACTGCGTCCGGCCCAGATCCACCAGGTTCGAGCCGGTGTCGTAATTACGGGGCGTCAGGCACTGATTTCTCGCGTGCACCTTCCTGTCTCGCTAGCCGGGCCCGGGTCGTCTGGCAGTACCAACCCGTCCCGGCGTTGTCGGGGCTGCTAACCGCTCGACTCGGCATCCCCCGAACCGAACTGCCCCCAGCTTCAACCGGATTGCTACGACAACCCGGTGGTGAAGGTCTCTCACCTCACTCGATTCCATGGCGCCTCGTGGCGCACCCACGCGATA
>NZ_JBIVUZ010000040.1:0-4998 GCF_044768565.1 Streptomyces sp. NPDC091280 | reverse complement strand
CGAGTTCGGAGACAGCCAGACCGGCTCTAACCGCCCCCCTTTCCTCACAGAACTCATCCGCAGCCGAATACCCAAAAACCAGCCCACCAACAACAGCCACTCCACCAACACAAAGACAGACCACCATGGCGCAAGGGCACCACAGCAACCACCACACACAACAACCACCCGGGGCCGAAACCCAAACCCAGCGAGGGCATCGCACGTTGCCTCCTCGACACCACAGGATCATCGGCGACCACGCCATCCCGTACGACGAGGAAGTCGAGCCGACGTCGCCAAGGACTCCCCCCTCAGGCGATGGGTGCACCAGCAGCGCAAGGCGAACCGTTTGAGCCGCGGCCTGGAGGAGGCGTCGCCGAAATCACCCAACCCACCGGCGAAGGCGACTTCATGCGGGAGGCCACCGGAGCCGACCACACAAACGGTCAGTCCCCCAGCCGTACAGAAGCCCAACCGAGGCCGCGGCCCACGCCGACCCCTTCCTCACGCAGCACGAGATGCCAGGCAACGCCACGGACGAACCCGACGCCGCCCACACGGGATGCTCCCAACCCCACCTCGACTCCGACGGCCACACAACTGCAACGACACTCCCCTCTCAACCCCGCAGCGCGAAGCACGCGCGACCCTGCCACCCGGCTTACAGCGAGCAGAAGACACCGATCCGGCACCGCACAGGCCGTAAGTCGTAGGCCAAAGGGCTGGTGTGACCGGTCCTCGGGGCTATCGCACTGGTCGTAGGCGGGAGGCCGCGCACAAGATCGCCTGTCAGCACGGCCGGGTCGAAGAGAAACGCGATGCAGCAGCCTCGGAGGATGTGCGAGCCTTCTTCTCCCGGACGCCGACCGAGAAGAACCTGATGACCCGCAATGCCGCCCTCCAACAGCTCAGCCACATCGCGCGCGAGCGGGCATTCGGCAGGCACGTCGGCTCCGACCGGCTCATCCAGGCAGGGCTTGACGCACTCCTTGCGGAGGTCGAAAGTCCCTCCCTCGCCATGTTGGCGGGACTCATCCGCAGCGCGGAACCCGAACCGCCAGCGCTCTTCGACCACGTACTGGAGGAGCTGGGACTGCTCTTTCAGCCGCCCGCCGACCCCCGGGCCGCAAAGTGGGCGATGGCCGGCCTCCCGCGCTCAGGCCCCGCCGCGGAAGACGTAGGCGGTCATCGGGGCGGTGACGGGTCCCGGACCGAGCCGGGCGGTCATCTCCTCCACGACGGCGGCCCGGACACCCGGACCCGCATCGCGTTCCTCGACGGCCGCGCGCGCGGGCGTCCCGGTGAGGAATCCGGTGGCGACGTCGGCCACGGACGCGGCCCGGCCGTCCAGCGTCAGTTCGTGCTCCTCCTCCACTACGAATCCGGCGGCCGTCAGGTCGGCGGCCACGAGCGCGGGAGCGGAGTATCCGTGCGGGACCGCCGGAAGGAACTGCGGCGTGTCCACCGGGAAGGCACGTTCCAGACCGGCCTGGAACGCCGCGCCGAAGGCATGCGTGCCGAGCGGGCCCCACGTGTTGAAGAGGAACCTTCCCCCCGGGGCGAGCACCCGCCGGATCTCGGCGAAGGCCGCGACCTTGTCCGGGAAGAACATCACGCCGAACTGGCAGACCACCAGGTCGAAGGCGTCGTCCGGGAAGGGCAGCGACTGGGCGTCGGCCTGCCGCCACAGCGCCCCTGGGGCACGGTCGGACCCGTAGGTGACCATGGCTTCGTTCAGGTCGGTGGCGGTCACCTCGGCCGAGGGTGCCGCCGCGAGCAGGGACGCGGTCAACACGCCGGTCCCCGCGGCCAGTTCGAGGATGCGTCGGGGGCTCAGTGCGGCCGCCCGGGCGCTCAGGTCATCGGCGAAGGGCCGGAAGACCACCGGTACGAGGTGCTCCTCATAGGCCGCCGGCATGGATGCGGACCACAGTCGGTCGGCGTCGGTTCCCGTCATCCCCATGACGCTAACGCCGCGCCGCCGGTCCCGCGACATACCGCGCGCCCGTACGCCCCGGAGTGCGGTGCCGTCATGCGGCGCGTTTCCGGGGCGGTGTCCGGCCGGAGGCGTGATGCCAGGCGGTGCATCCCGCGGCGGGCGTGGCTCTTGACGGTGCCCAGGGGCCAACCGGTGAGTTCGGCGATCTGGGTCTGGGTGAGGTCGTCGTAGAAGGCCAGGTTGAGGACCTGGCGTTGGGGCTGGGGAAGTCGCGACAGTTCGTCGGCCAGCAGGACGCGGTCGAGCGCGGCCTCCGGTCGCACGGCCTCGTCGGTGGCCGTGAGCATCAGCTGACCGGCCGCCGCGTCGACCAGCCGGGTACGCCGGGTGCGGGCGGCCAGCGAGTCGGCGATCTTGCGGCGGGTGATTCCCAGGAGCCACCCGGGAAGGGTGCCGCGTTCGGGCGTGAATCCGGCTCGTCCGCGCCATGCGGCGAAAAACACCAGCTGGGTGATGTCCTCGGCTTCCCGCGCGTCCCCCGTCGAGCGTCTGGCGTGGGCGTACACGAGAGGACCCCACCGCCGGTGCAGGGCTTCGAGACAGGCCTCGTCACCGTTCAGGAACCCGTCCACGAGGGCACCGTCGTCAGTCTCCGCGTCGATGTGCACTGCGGTCGTCATGGCTTGCTCCCCGCTGGACCCGCCGGTCGCAAGAGCGACCGTGTCCCCTCCACGGTGCGCATTCGATGCAACATGAACAACTCGCATCGTCTTTGCATCGAAATAGCCGAGACCGACGTAACCGAGGTCGACGCACCGAGATGGCGCAGCAGCCGACGGAAGCCGTGGTCGCCGCAGGCAGACGTCATGAGCGGCACGCCGCGGGAACGCGAAGCGCGGGTGGGGAGCCGGAAGGAACGAGGCTGTCCACGCGATACGGCGGCATCGACACGCGAGCCGCTCCCCGCCCGGTACCGATCGACGCGTCGACCCGACCTTCAGTAGCCGCGCAGAGCGAGGTATTCGGCGGCCAGCTCGTCCGCCATGCGTGCGACGGAGAATCGTTCGGCGACCAGGTCCCTGCCCGCGGCGGCGTAGCGGCGTCGGTCGTCGACGGACGTGGTCGTGATGCGCCGCAGGCCGTGCATGAGTCCCGCCTGGTCGGATGTGCCCATCAGGAGTCCGTTGCCCCGGTCGCGGAGGTAAGGCGCGACGCCGCCGCGCCGGGGCCCGGCGACGGGCAGGCCCGCGTCCATCGCCTCCAGTACCGCGAGCCCGAACTCCTCCTTGGCGCTGGGGCACACGTACCACGAGCACGCGTCCGCCGTCCGAGCGGCAAGGGCCCGCTCAAGGCGGCGCACCTCGGTGTTCGGCAGGGCGGGCAGCAGCGCCAGACGGCGGCTCGCCCCGGAGTTCCCGGCCAGCAGGGTGTCGATGCGGTGGCGCATGTCGTCCTCGGCGGCCGTGCCCGCGCCGGGGCTGCCGCCGACCAGGATCAGGGTGGTGCCGCGGTATGCGCCTGTCGCCAGCCAGGCCCGGACCAGGAGGTCCTGCTGCTTCACCGGGTGAAGTCGGCCCACGCACAGCAGCGCGGGCAGGCCGCGGTCCCGGGGGTCGAGCGAGTCGGGGCGCGCACCGTCCCGGTAGAGCGCGGCGAGCGCCCGGCGCCTACGGTCGTGCTCGTCGGGCGCGGGGCGGTACGCGGCGATGCCCTCGGGCGGTGCGCTCGGTCCGGCTCCCGTGTTGATCGGGGCCAGGACGGGGAAATGGCGGACGAGTTCCGCCGTACCGCCACGGCCGGGGATGCCGACGACCGTGTCGGCACGGGCCACGAGGCGATCGGCCACGAACACCCGATGCAGATCGTGCCGGAGGTCCTCCCCCGCCGTCGGGTCGGCCGGGTCGCGCGCGGCGTGCCGCGTGACGAGGTCGCGATGCGGATCGGGGGTGGCCGTGAAGACCAGCGCGGCGCCCAGTCGGTCGGCGGCCTCCGCGAGGGCCAGGCTGCCGTCGTCGGCGTATCTGACGTGCAGGATGTCCAGGGAGCGCGCGATCGCGCCGAACAGCCGGGGCCCGCCAGGTGAGCGCGGTGCGCTGGTGGTGCAGGTCCTGCTGGGCCGGGGTCGTGGGCGCGTCCACGGGAAGCCGCATCACCCAGTGGCCCGGGCTGCGTCGGCGGACGAGCCCGGGGTCCTCCGTCAGCTCCTCGTGCCCGGCCGCGACGACCGTGATCACGCCGGCGATCCCGTCGGTCTCGGCGAGCCGGTCGCCGAGGTCTCCGAGCAGCACCGCCAGACCTCCGCTCATGCCCTGCCCGGGAGAGTCCAGCCGCCCCAGCAGCACGGTCTGGGCGACCACCAAGCCCGACGGTCCGTCCTTGTCCGGGCCTGCCGCGGGCACCGAGGGTGTCAGCAGGAGCCGCTCGTAGGCGTCCGCGGCCCGGTTCGGATCGGATCGGGCAGGTGGGCCGGGCCTCCCGGTATCCGGTGCGGATACCGCCAGGCGGTATGGCGCACGGCTCGATGGGCGCTGCGCTCCGCGAGCGCCGCGCTCTCGGCGGGGTAGGCGCCGCCCCCGCCCCCGGGCGACGCGGCCCCTGGCCCCCTCCCGCACTCGGCGTCCAGCAGCCGCGCCAGGTCGTCCGGTACGGGGCTGGGGTCTGGCTCTCGGTGCGGGGTCGTGCGCCCGGCACGTCCGGCGCCGTCGAAGAACGCGGCGCGGGCGGCCACCAGGGCGTCCTGGTCACCGTGGCCCGCGCGGGCCGGGCGTCCGGGGTCCTGCTGACCGCGGTGGCTGCCGGGAGTCAGTCGCATGCAGTTGTCTCACCCGTCAAGGAGCTTCGCCCGAGCGCTCCAGGTCGAGTGCAACTGCCCTTACCGCGTCGACGATCGGCATGAGCTTGCGGCCGAGGGAGGTAAGTCCGTAGACCGTCGACTGCTTGCTTTTGGACTCAGTGACCCGGCTCACGATGCCGGCCTCTTCCAGCCTGCGCAGGCGGTTGGTGAGGGTGACCGCGTTGGCCTTCGGGATCGCTCGCTGCAGTTCGTTGAAGCGCATCTCCGAGACCTGCAGCGTCAT
>NZ_JBIVUZ010000039.1:0-5353 GCF_044768565.1 Streptomyces sp. NPDC091280 | reverse complement strand
GGCGATCCCCGGCCAGACGGACGCGTTCTTCCGAGAGCTGCTGCTGTTCGTACTCACGTGTGCTCCGGCAACTCGGCTATCCGGCTTGGGAGTTGGACTGTATCGCGGTGGCTCAGGACTATCGCCAGGAATCGTGGGCGAGTTGGTCGCCAGGCTGATTCGCCTCAAGAAGCTTCTGGATGTCGGTTACGTACACCGGCTGCGGCTTCCCCCTCACGGTGGTCCACATCGGATGGACTTCAACAGTGGCCAGGCTGGCTGCCAGGCCGGCGTCCTCCCACATTGTGTTCAAGGCGTAGGCCAGGCGGCGGAGCAGAAGGCGGGTAGAGTCGGGATCGAAATACCGCTTCGGCGGCAGGAAGGTCGCGCCGTGCCCGGCGAAATTCCGCAACTCCACGTAGTGCTGCAGGTTGTGCGGTAGGGCTGCAACATGCTGGTCGCCGTGGTTCTTCAGGTACCTCACGCCCCGGTGGAGCGCCTTGCTGGGGCCGACATACTGAGGGTCGTTCTCATCTGTGCGGGCACCAGTGACGACCCTGCCAAGCAGTTCGGTGGCGTCCAGGGCGAGGAAGAGAGCCCCGAGGTGGTACCCCTCCTTGAAGTTGAGCCCTGCCGCCTGCATGAACTCGCGCATCACACCACAGATGTATGAAGCCTTGCCTTCGTAGGGTGTCAGCCCGGTAGCAAGGCCCACCTTGTCCCACTGATCCTTCTCATGGGCGAGCGGGACGGCGTGCCGGGCGAGCAAGGGGCGGTAGTCCATACCGTCATGCTCCGGCCGGTACTGATCCAGAGCAAGGAGTTTCCGGTCGCAGGACAATATGGCCCACTTCCGACCCGGGGAACGTCACGTCGACTGGCGGAGACCCCGAAGATCGCCCTCGGACCAATGGCATCGGGCCCCTGGCTACTCCTCAGAAGCCAACTACGTCTGAGTGAAAATGGCCGAAGGCCGTGGGTTCGTGTTTTCCGAAGGGGGCTCAACGCCGAACTGGAGTGACCCCGTAGGTTCCGACACTTCCGTTTTATGCCGCGAGGTCCAGCCGTTGGTGGAAGCGGGTCCTCGCCTGGTGCGGCGTGATGTAGCCGATCGTCGAGTGGAGCCGCTCCCGGTTGTAATACTCAGCGATCCACCGGAAAACGTCCTGTCGAGCTGCGGCCCTGGTCTCCCATACGGCCGTACCGATCTCGGCTTTGAGAACGGCGAAGAAGCTCTCTGCTGCGGCGTTATCGAAGCAAGACCCGGTCCGGCCGGTGCTCTGACGGATGTCCAACTCGGCCAGAATTTCACGGAATTGGCGCGACGTATATTGCGAGCCGCGGTCCGTGTGGAAGATAGCGTTCCCAGCCGTGTGACCGCCGGCATGAGCCATACGGATGGCGTCTACCACCAGTTGAGTGCGCATATGCTCAGCCATCGACCAGCCCACGACCTCCCGTGTGCACAGGTCGATTACCGTCGCCAGATACAGTCAGCCCTCGGCCGTCGGCAAATAGGTGATGTCGCCGACAAGCCTCAAGCCCGGCATCGGAGCCGTGAAGTCCCGCAGAATCAGGTCCGGCGCGGGCGGCGCAGCGCGGTCCTGTTTCGTCAGGCACCGCGACTTCCGTCGCGTTACCCCGGAGATCTCTCGCTCCCGCATGATCCGCGCGACACGTTTGTGGTTCACGACGTGGCCCTGCTGGTGGAGTTTCCGCGTGATCCTGCGGGCTCCATAGGCGCCCCGGGAGCCGGTATGGATGTCCCGGACACGGCGGGCCAGGTCCTCTTCCGCGTCGGCCTTCTCCTGCCGTGCCTCCTTGTTTGCATGCCAGGTGTAGTAGCCGGAGCGGTCCCATCCCAGGACGTCGCACATCCGCTTGACGCCCTGGGCGTTCCGGTGCTCGTCGACGAAACGGAAGCGGATCACCGTGTCGTCTCCCGCGCGAAATAGGCGGCGGCTTTCCGGAGGATCTCGTTGTCCTCCCTCAGCCGCGTGTTCTCCCGCCGCAGGCGCGTGAGCTCGTCCTTCTCAGCCGGGGTCATGCCGGCATCACTTCCGCCGTCCGCTGCTTCGCGACGGGCCTTGTCGTCGCGGACCCACTTGCGCAGTGTTTCGAGATGGATGCCCAGGCTCCGGGCAATGTCCGTGAGGGAGCGGTCCTTCGAGGAGTGCACCAGGTCCAGTGCATCCCGCTTGAACTCCGGGGGGTAATTCTTCCGCTTTGCCACCATGGATCACTTCCCCTGGATGATGAAACATCCAGCGTCCAGGTGTCGGAATTTCGGGGGTCACTCCACTCCTGGCGGCGTCCCTGACCGAGAACACAGGAAGAATCGCTTGCCAGTTGAAGAGCAGGCTCCTGTTCAGCTCGAAGCCCGGAGAAACGCCCACCTTCCTGGAGTTCTGGCCTCCGACTGCCTTGGATCCGGCGGAAATGGCCGAGTGGGAGCCTCGCATCCTCGAAGGGATGAGCACACCCCCTGCCGCCACAGCTTCACTGGCCCTGTTGCTGGGGCTCCTGGCCATGAGCTTCTTCAAGAACCGAAGCAAGAACGAGGAGAGCACGACGGGTTGATACCGGAGGGGAGGGCTGCAGGCAGCCCTCCCCTCCCGGCGGCGCTTACGCGCCATTGAAAATCTTCCCGAGGTTGATCTCCCAGAGGTCGCGCTCAAGCTTCCCCCAGCCCATCACCTGACGGATCCGGCCGAACGCTTCCCCGAACGCGGCGATCGCCACCTGGACCGTGCTGTCCAGGACGACGGGATCCAAGTGCCAGTACAGCTTGGCCTCTCCGTTCGACGAGACGCCGGGCGCCATGAAGTTCATCAGGGCATAGAGCTCGCCATGGGTCACCCCTGAGTAGACACGGTAGACCGACTCGGCCGAGTCGTTCGGGGGCAGCACCGCCCTGAGCATCTGGGCGGTCTGGACAGTGGCCGTTTCCGCCTGCTCGCCCTCGATCACCGGCCGGTTGCCCGAAGTGGGCTGTCCGATGTTCAGGTCCGCGACCCTCTGCAGCACCCGGGACTCCTGCTGGAGCGCGTCAGTCACCATCTGGCTCACGTCCATGCCCTGGGCAACCTGCTTGGCACGGCGGGCGCTCGTCAGGCTCAGCACCAGTTCGCGGCACACACGCCGACGCACACCAATCCCCGGCTCCATCAGCCACCACACCGTCGACGCGATCTCGACCGCGGACCGCGCGACGACCGTCGGGCCGATCACCGGCATCTGGTTGGCGAGCATTTGCCGCAGGGCCCCCAGATCGTCCAGAACCGCGGTCATCAGGATATTGGCCGCCGCATACGCGGTCCGGGGCGGACGCTCGCCCCAGGGGCCGTTCCGACCAGTCTCATTGAGCTTCTTCAGCGTTGCCGCTCAAGGGTGAGGATGGCCTTGGCGATTGACGTCATGCGGTTCGGGCTGCACCGGGACCTGCGGAAGATGCGCCAGGACTTCAGGCGTGCGACGCCGCGTTCGACCGGTGCTCGCGCAGCGGCCAGGGCTCGGTTGAGGGTCTTTTCGGTTGAGGTGAGTTCCTGTAGCGGCCTGCGTTTGATGCCGGTGGTCACCCATGGGCCGCCGCCCTGGTAGGCGAGGTCGGCCAGGATGGGAACGCCCTGGCGCTCGCAGATCCGGATGATCCGGTGGGTGCGGGCCGCGGTCAGGTCGTGCGTGCGGCCCGGCAGGGCGGGTGAGAGCCACAGCAGCCGGCCGCCGGGGTCGGTAACGACCTGCACGTTCACGCCGTGGCGCCGGTGCTTGTGGGAGTAGTCGGCGCGTCCGTCGCCGACCCGGTCGCACTCGGCGAGGGTGCCGTCCAGCAGGACGAACTCGGGGTCCGCCTCCCGCAGAGCACGCAACAGACCTGGCGCACGGGCGGCCAGCAGCTCGATGACCGCGCTGGTGTAGGCGTGCGCGATGCCGACCGAGATGCCGAACCCGGCGGCGATCTGTGTGAGGGGCTCGTGCTTGCGCAGGTACACCAGAGCGACCAGGGCACGCTGGTGCAGTGGGAGCTTGCAGCGGCGGTCACCCTCGCGGGTGACGATGAGCATGGTGACCCCTTAAGAATGCTGGTGGTCCGGGAGGACTGGGTGTGGCTGATGGTGACCTGCCGTTGATGGCTTGGAGTGAGTGGCCGCCCGGTCCTTCGGGACGCTCCGGCTGCTGATTGAGAACTGCGGTCATCGCTGGTTAAGGGCTTGGCGGCGGAGTGTTCCCGGACCCAGAGAGTGCTGGTGCCTTGGGAACGGAGCGATGATGGTGACGGAACGTCATGAGCAGGTCTGGGTCGGCATCGATGCCGGTAAGGCCCACCACTGGGCGGTCGGAGTCAACGCCCGCGGAGAGAAGGTGTTCTCGAGGAAGGTCGTCAATGGTGAGGACGAGATCCTGGCCCTGATGGTGGCAGCGTGCGAGATGGCCGACGAGGTGCGGTGGGCGGTGGACATCTGCGGCCGGGCTTCGAAGCTGCTGCTTGCACTGTTGATCGCTCATGGCCAGAGCGTGGTGTACGTGCCGGGACGCACGGTCAACCGCCTGTCCGGGGCTTACCGCGGCGAAGGGAAGACCGACGCGAAGGACGCCCTGGTCATCGCCGATACCGCGCGTATGCGCCGGGACTTCACATCCCTGAGCCTCCCGGACGAGACCGTGGCCAATCTCCAGCTGCTCACCGCTCACCGGGCCGACCTGATCGCCGACCGGGTACGGCTGATCAACCGCCTGCGCGATGCCCTCGTTGGCATCTGCCCTGCTCTGGAACGAGCCTTCGACTACTCAGCAGCCAAGGGACCGGTCGTCCTGCTAACCGAGTACCAGACCCCGGCTGCCCTGTGCGAGGCAGGCGTCAAACACCTTGCGGACTGGCTGGCACGACGTTCGGTGCGCAGCGCAGCCGAGGTCGCCGCCCGCGGGGTCGAAGCGGCCCAGTCCCAGGTGACGTCTCTGCCGGGCGAAAAGCGCGCCGCCAAACTCGTGTGCGACCTCGCTCATCAGCTCCTCGCACTCGACGAGTGGATCAAAGACACCGACCGCGAGATCCGCGAGTCCTTGCACCTCGACGAGCGCGCCGAGGTCATCGAATCCCTGCCGGGTATGGGCCCCATCCTCGGGGCCGAGTTCCTCGCCATCGTCGGAGACCTGTCCAACTACGCAGACGCCGGCCACCTGGCCGCCCACGCCGGACCGGCAACCACCACCGGCCCAAGCGCTACCACCGCCGCCTACGACACGTCCTCTACATGGCCGCTCAGACCGCCATGATGCGCCCCGGCCCCTCCCGGGACTACTACCTCAAGAAACGCGCCGAAGGATTGCTCCACGTCCAGGCCCTGCTCGCCCTTGCACGCCGCCGAGTCGATGT
>NZ_JBIVUZ010000038.1:0-6016 GCF_044768565.1 Streptomyces sp. NPDC091280 | reverse complement strand
AGGTATTCGGCGGTCTGCGAGACCAGCGTGTCGGGGTCCGGCGCGCGATAGCCGGGCCAGGCCTTGTGGAGGCGCGCGTTGCCGAAGACCTTCGGGCGGAACAGCTGGGCGGAGAACGGCGACACGGACTCCAGGGCGTCGAGGACCGGGCCGTGCGGGAGGGTGCGCAGGCCGTTGATGAGGTTGGCGAAGGCCGCTTCGTCGACCAGCAGCGGGCGCAGGATCTGGCGCCTGAGGAAGCTGCTGTCCTGCTCGAAGGCGGTGAACATCAGGTCCACGATCCGGCCCAGCCGCGGGGTCTGGTCCAGGTCGGGGCAGACGTGGTAGATGCCGGGTTCGGCGGCGAGCAGGGCCATGGTCGCGTTGACGGTGAAGTCGCCGGTGCCCAGGGAGACCGGGACGTCGGGGAGGCCGGGCATCAGCGAGAGCAGGCCGTAGTAGAGCAGTTTGAGCGTGTTGTGCACGGCGTTGTACTGGCTGACGTGCCCGGTGTCGTCGTCGGCGATGATCGTGGGGACCCGGGCGATGGTGGCGGGCAGTCCGCTGTCCAGGACGAGGCGTTCGGCCGCGTGCTTGGACCACTCGTAGTAGTTGGCGAAGCGGACGACGCCCGGCGGGTCGTCGGCGTCGGTGCGGGGTTCCTCGACGGTGCCGGCGGGTTCCTCGGCGATGTCGCCGGTGGCGAGGCCCGCGGTGTACAGGGTCGAGAGCAGGACGACGCGCTCCAGGTCGGGGCAGCGCTCGGCCAGGGCCAGGACCTGTTCGGTGCCTCCGATGTTGACCGCCTGCGCGGTGGCCTTGTCGACGGCGAACCTGGTCACGGCGGCGGCGTGCACGATGTGGGTGATCCCGGCGGTCGGAACCGCGTCGAGGGCGCCGGGGACGGTGAGGTCGGCCTCGGCACGGCCGTAGGCGAGGACGTCGCCGTAACCGCCGTGTTCCCGCAGTGCTTTGACGGTCAGGCCGCCGACGTAGCCCTTGGCTCCGGTGACGAGAACGGTCATGACGGGTTCACACCGCCTCCAGGATGGTGGCCTGCCAGTTGAGGCCGAAGCCGGCCATGGTCAACAGCAGCTTGTCGCCGGACTTGACGCGTCCGGACTCGACGAGCGCCGCGAGGTTGAGCACGTTGTCGGCGGAGATCACGTGCCCGGCGTCGGGCAGCGTGACGCTGACCACCTTCTCGGTGTCGATCTTGAAGAGGTGGGCGAGGACCGTCCAGGCCACGTCGTTGGTGTTCTGGGTGACGACCCAGTCCAGGTCGGCGGCCTTGAGCCCGGCCCGCTGGAGGGTCTGGGCGATCAGCCGGTGCATGTAGCTGAAGTAGCTGCCCACGGTCTCGTCGTCGCTGGCCATGCCGAGGCCGCCGTTGGTGATCTGGTGGCTGGCGACGAGCCGGAACGCGCCCTCGCTCGGTTCCCTGCTGACGACGCAGGCGGCGGCCCCGTCGGAGATCACGTTGTACGCCTGCTCGTAGACCGCGTTCTCGGGGAACCGGTCGGCGCTCACGCACAGCACGCGCTCCCATGTGGGTTCGCTGCCGAGGAGGGCGCCGGCGATGCGCAGTGAGCCGAGCATCGAGGTGCAGGCCTGCTGGTTGAGGCCGATGGCGATGGCGCCGTCCAGCTTGAAGTCGGCCTGGAGCCTGCTCACCGGGAAGTCCATCAGGTGCTTGACGTCCCGGCTGGTGCGCCATTCCTCGTCGCTGCCCAGGTTGCCGTTGAGGGGCAGGCAGGTGGCGTACACGATGGCGTCGGCGCCGGCCGCCCGGTCCGCTATGGGGCGGACGGCGGCGCATGCCAGGTCGTAGGCCGAGGTTCCGGGCTCGCACATGTAGTGCCAGCGGAATCCCGCGGCTTTCATGTCCTCGGCGGAGGAGAAAAGCCTGCCGGCCGCCGCGGATTCATTGACGTGGCTTTTGCGTTCGCCTAGCGCGTACTTGAACGAATCGATGTAGAGGGATTCCAACACCGAGCTCCCGTCTTCGCGCCGGGCCGTTGTCTGGCTCCGCGAATTATGTGGGCGGAATCATCGATGGAATGAGCATAGTTCCGGCGGTTCAGGCAAATCCCTAGTCACTTTCGGGAACGTGCCGCGCCGAAAGACGCATTCCGTTTCTCCTCGCCGGGCCGGCCGTGGTGCGCCGGTGCCGGGGGTGTCACATGAGCCGGGTGCCGGGGAGCTTCCCGGCCGACCACAGCTGCCACATCGCGCGCCGCTGGGGCTTGCCGCTCGATGTACGGCGGATCAGGCCGCGTTCGCCGGAGATGACGGCGATCTCGGGGTCGGGGCCGAGTTCGGTGCGCAGGGCCTGGGTGACCTTGTCGGCCCAGGGGCCCGGTTCGGCCTCGGCGAAGACGGCGATGCCGGGCCTGCCGCCGTCGCTCATGCTGACCACGGCCATCCGGTTGAGTCCGGCGGCCTCGCGGGTCTTCAGCTCCAGGTCCTCCATGTACACGGTGCGGGCCCGGACCTTGAGGCTGTCGCCCATCCGGCCCAGGACGTACAGGTCGCCGTCGTGCACGAAGCCCGCGTCGCCGGTGCGCAGCAGCCCGTCGAAGGGCTCGTCGCCGACGTAGCCCTCGGCGACGGACCGGCCGGTGATCACGATCTCGCCGAGCGAGCCCTCGGGCAGCGCTTCTCCTTCGGCGTCGGCGATCTCGACCTCGACCTGGTCGACGGGTATCGGCCAGCCCTGTCCGGCCAGCCAGCCGGCGCCGTCGGCGGCGTCGGGGCCCAGGTCGCCGGGCGGCGGCAGCAGCCGGCCGGTCTCCAGGATCCGCACCGGTTCGCCGAACCGCATGTTCTCCCAGTCGGGCCGTACGACCCGTCCGGGGCGGCCGACCGCGCCCGCGGTGACCGCGGAGGTGTTCTCCGCCAGCCCGTAGGCGGGGTGGATGACCGCGGGGTCGAACCCGGAGGGGGCCGCCGCCGCCGCGAAGGCGCGCAGCGCACCGGGGTCGGGCACCTCGCCGCCGACAATCGCGGTCCGCCATCCGGACAGGTCGAGTTCGGCCCACTGCTCGGGCCGGAGGCGGCGGGCGACGTAGCCGAAGCCGAACGACGGTGCTCCGGCGTGCGCGGCCCGGCCGGGGCCCAGGCTGGAGAGCCAGCGCTCGGGCCAGCGGATGAACTGGTCGGGCCGCATGAGCCACAGGTCGCCCTGCCGGGCGGCCGTCATCACGCAGGCCAGCAGGCCCATGTCGTGGTTGAACGGCAGCCAGGAGGCCATCCCGTCGCCGTCCTTCCACTCCATCCAGCGGTAGAGGACGGCGAAGTTCGCGACCATGTTGTCCCAGGTGACCTGGATGGCCCGCGGGCTGCGGGTGGTCCCCGAGGTGAACTGCAGTATCGCGACCGGGCCCGGTTCCCTCAGGGGTCCCGCGCCGGCCGTGTCGCGCCGTACCTCACTGACCTCCGTCACGCCCGCCAGCAGCGGGGCCGACTCGGCGTCCGCGAACGTCACCGCCGGGCGGGCCTGTTCGAGGATCGCGGCGGTGTGTGTGGTGTACTCCTCGCCCGCCCCGTAGCCCGGGACCGGGAGCATCGTGGCGCAGCAGCCCGCCGCCCAGGCCCCGAACAGCGCGGCCAGTCCGTCGCGGCTGCCCGGCAGGGCGATCGCCACGACGTCGCCGCGGCCCACGCCCCGAGCGGCCAGGTCGGCCGCGACCGCGCGGGCGTCCTCGGCAAGCTCCGTGTACTCCACCCGCTCCCAGCCGTCCCGCTCCCCGGCGAACCACACGCCGTGGCCGGGAGACGGCTCGCTCAGCCACCCAAGTATCGACATGCGCCCCATCCTGCACGAGACGGTCGCGATAGTGACTAGGGATTTGCCTGAGTCCCCCGGCCTACGATCGCCCCTGTCGATGATTCCGGCCCGACAATTCGCGGACCCAGGCGGCAGACCTGGAATGAAGACGGGAGCTCGATGTTGGAACCTCTCGATATTGATTCGTTCAGGTCGCACCTGACGTTTAACAGGAAACAATTCCGCGACGCCGCTGCTATTTCCGTCTCAGGAGGCGACATGAGTGATTGGCCGCATGGGCGCGCGGGAGTCGGGTCATGAGCCTCGCGGATTCCGTGGCGGCGGTCGCCAAGCGGCTGAGCGAGGTCTCCCAGCACTCGTACCAGAACCCCTACACCGCCCTGGACTGGCCGGAGACCGTCGACCCCGACGTGGACTGGTTCTCCTCCCCCGAACTCCTCAGCCTGGCCGGCACCCCGGAGTGGGACGCGATGCCCGAACCGGCCCGCAAGCGGCTCGCGTTCTACGAGGCGGTGAACTTCTACAGCCTCAACATCCACGGCGAGAAGTCCCTGATGGCCGGCCTCGCCGAGCGGCTGTACCGCAAGGAAATGATCCAGGTCGCGGACTACCTGCACCACTTCCTCGACGAGGAGAACAAGCACAGCATCTTCTTCGGCGGGTTCTGCACCCGGTACGCCCGCGTGTACCGCAGCCGTCAGTTCTCCGTGAACGAGGAGGAAGTGCCGCGTGACGTGGGCGACTTCCTCTTCTTCGCCAAGACCATGATCTTCGAGGAGATCGTGGACCACTACAACTGGCTCCAGGCCCGCGACGAGCGGCTGCACCCGGTGGCCAGGTACATCAACCGCAACCACCACGTCGAGGAGGCCAGGCACCTGATCTTCGGGCGCCAGCTGGTCACCGAGCTGTGGCGGACGCAGGAGTGGGACACGCAGACGGTCGAGGACGTGCGCGGATACCTCGCGGCGTTCATCACCAGCAGCTGGCGGGAGTACTACAACCCCGACGTCTACGCGGACGCCGGCCTGGCCGACCCCTGGGAGGCAGCCGAGAACGCGTGGCAGTCGCCGGCGCAGCGGGAGCACCGCCGTACCGTCACCGCCAAGTGCCTGGGCTTCCTCGCCGCCGAGAAGATCCTTCCCGAGGAGCCCGTCGATGCTTTCTGAACCGGACTTCCGCGCCGAGCTGCGCGCGTGGGTCAGTGAGAAGTCAGGGGTCGAGGTCACCGACCACAGCCCGATCTTCGCCGACCGGACCCTGCGGTCCGTGCACATACCGGAGCTCCTGCTGCTGATGGAGCGCCTTCGGGGTACGCCCATCGACGTCGAGGACCTGCGGCCGACGGACTTCCGTGACATCGACACGCTCGCCACCCGGTTCGGGGTGCGGTCGTGATGCGCTGGCACGAATCCGGACAGGCCTCGCTCTCCGGCGAGTTGCTGCGGCTGGCCCAGGACGCGGACGCGGCCTTCGTGCGGCTGGCGGGCGCCTGGGGGGCGGGGGCCGAGCGTCATCCGTCGACGCTTCCGGCGGACGTGCTGCGCAGGACCGGCTATCTGCGGTCGTTCCCGCACCAGGCCACCTTCGCGGTCGGCTTCGACCCCGGCGCCCTCGGTGACTTCGCCAAGGACCCCGACCAGGACCCGGCGCCCTTCCTCGGGGCGGCCACCGAGATCCTCACCCCGGCCGCGTGCTACCACCTCTACCCGGCGCACGAGGGCGAGGCCCTCGCCGAGCCGCTGTACCTGACCACGGTGAACACCTGCTATCGGCGCGAGAAGGAGTACGTGCCGCTGCGCCGCCAGTGGTCGTTCACCATGCGGGAGATCGTCTGCCTCGGCACCGCCGAGGAGACCGCGCGGTTCGCGCGCCGGACCACCGAGGCGGTGACCCAACTCTTCGAACTGGCGGGCCTGGACGTCGAGTGGGAGCACGCGACCGACCCGTTCTTCGAGCCGGAGCAGAATCCGGCCTTCCTGCTCCAGAAGCTGAGCCCGGTCAAGCGCGAGGCGACGTACGGGGATCTGGCCATCGCGTCGGTGAACCTGCACCACGAGCACTTCGGCGAGGCGTTCGGCATCACCAGGGCGGGGCAGGACGCGCATTCGGCGTGTGTCGCCTTCGGCCTGGAGCGCTGGCTGGCCGCGATCCAGGGCACGCACGGCGAGGACCCCCGGTCCTGGCCCGATCTGCCCGCGCTCGCCGCGGAGGTGGTCGCCACATGGCCGCGGTCGTAGCGGAGCC
>NZ_JBIVUZ010000037.1:0-6110 GCF_044768565.1 Streptomyces sp. NPDC091280 | reverse complement strand
TTCTCCCGGTACTTCTGGACGCTCTCAGTGTTGGGTGGCCCCGAAGGGGCCTCCCAACACCAGGTAGGAACCGCCTCGTTACCTCTGACAGTTGTGAGTTCTCTCAGTCGGAGGGATTGTGGATCTGTTTTTCGTCAGCCGGGCTCGCGTACAGGAACGGGCAGAGCTGTACGGAAGGGCCGGAGAGGAAGCCGTACGGCGGTTGGACTTCCGGGCCCTGCCTGATCGCCTGCCGGTGATCGTGGACGATCAGATAAGGCCGGTCGAACCAGCCTGTTCTTGGTTTCGCCACCTTGCCTATCTCGGGCGTGATCCGGAGGACACGCTGCGGCACTACGCCTACATCGTGTTGCGGCTGATGGAGTTCTTGGCCGAGCGGGGCCGCGAGTTGGGCACGGCGGCGGAGTCCGATCTGGTGGCCTACCGGCGGTCGCGGGTCGAGTTGCAGGACGTGCCGGTGGGCGGGACGGTCTGGGACCGCGAGGCATCGGTGATCAACACGCTCCTGGACTGGATGGTCGGCCAGGGCTTTCGTCGGACTTCGCCGCTGCGGGCGGTCGGCTCCACGAACCCGTTGTCCAGCGGCATGAGCCGGGACATGGACATCCGGCACCTGACGCTGGGGCAGTTCCTGTTCTTCCGGGACGTCGGAATGGGTGGGCAGACCCTCGGCGGTGAGGTGGACCGGGCGTTTCGCGGCCAGGCCCCGAACCGGAGCAGGGCGGCGGCCGATCTGGCGGTGACGTCGGGGATGCGTCCACAGGAGTGGTCGACGGTGCTGCTGCCAGAACTCGCAGTCGGGATGCGGCGGCCCGGCGAAGGGGCGGAATTCGACCTCCAGGCGTGCGCGAAATACAAGAAGCACCGCGTCGCCTACGTTCCGCCGGACGCGCTGACCTCGGTGGACCGGTTCTTGCTGATCGAGCGGCCGGAGATGGCCGAGGGCATGGCCCGCACGCTGGAGCGGCGTCATCGGGACCTGTTCATCGTGGTGGACATCGACTATGCGCGTCGCCGGCTGCGGGGACGCTGGCAGGGCCGGGACCGCGAGTTCACCTGGTCGGCGATGGCTCCGAAGCTGCGGCGGATCACGGTTCATGAGGGGGCGGCAGGGCTGGAACCGCTGGCGGTCTTCATCGGCCATGGCAGCCTGATGCTCACCTCATCGTCCTGGGACCGCGTCCGCTACCAGGCATGGGACCGAATGTCGGCGGTCCGCGGCGACGAGCGGGCCCCGCAACTCCCCACGAAACGCTGGCGATTCCACGATCTGAGGCACACCTACGCCCTGCGGCTCTTGGACTTTCTGATGCGGCGGGCCGCGGAGCGCGAGCGGGCGGAGAAGAGGGTGGGCATGGCTTCCCTCGCCGAGCACCTTGCGTTCAACCCGCTGCTGATCGTCAGCCGCCGCCTTGGCCATGCCAGCCCGGCCGTCACCTACGAGTACCTGCGCTACCTGGAGGACCCGATGGCCTACGTCGCGGCCGCGTTCGAGCAGTGGGCGGCGAGCGACGGCGACACCTATGCCGAGATCGCGGTGAGGGCGCTTGAGGCCCGCAAGGAGGCCGGCCATGCCGCGCAGGGGTGAACGACGCCGAGACTTCCGGCACGAGGACCGTGTTGCCGGTCCGCCGAGGATCGGGGCCCGGCAGGTGGTCGCGTCGGACGCGCGGGGAAGGAAGCGGACGCTGGAGCTCGATCCGGCTGCGTTCACCTGCCGGGTGCTGGCCCAGCAGCTGGCCGACGAGTGGGTGGAATACATTGAGGTCACCGGTCGGCGGGTGGGCACGGCCACCGGCTATCGCCAGGCCGTGACATCGTTCTGCCGGTTCACCGACGACACCTTGCAGGGCAGGGCCTCGGCCGCTTCACTGGCCGAGGCCGATCCCGAGATGGGCGAGGTCTTGCTGGCCTGGGAGCATTCGCTGCCTGCGCAGTGGCCGGTCGGCTCGACCCGGCCGGGAACGCTCGCATCGCTGGTCCGCACGCTGATCAACCGGCGCGTCCAGCACCAGGACCGTCCGGTTGACGGCCGGCTCGGCAGGGTGGCGGCAGATCAGCACGGGCTGTCCTGGGGCACCACCCAGGAACTGGACGAGTACTCCCGCAAGGACAAAACAGCCCTGGTCAGAGCTGCCTGGGAGGATGTTGCCCGGCTCCGCAAGCGGCTACGGGACGGCTGGGCGATGGTCGCTGAGGGGGCCCACCCCGCCCAGCACGGCTGGTCCAGCCTGCCCAACCTCCTCTGGGGGCTCGCCCACCAGGCCGTCGCGCCCCGGGAGATCGTGAGGAACCTCCCGCCGCCATGGCCGCCGGAACTGCACGCGCTCGTCCCCTCGCACATCCGGCTGGACGGGGTCGGCTGCGGCATGCGCCGCTACTTCCTGGTCCGCGGTCTGCTGCACCAGCTCTATCCCAACGAGCAGGACCTGCACGGATTCCGGGTGCTGCTCGTCGCGGCTACGGGCCATGCCCCGGAGGAGGTGACCGGCCTGAACGAGGACTCGGTGGAGTTCACGCCGACGGGCATCCGGCTCACCATGGTCAAGAACCGGGCTCGGCGCATCCACCGCCGGGACTTTAACCGGGTCGACGCGGGGCGGACCGTTGAGCACGTTCACGAGTACGCGGACCGGCCCCGGCTGGAAGTGTCGGAGATCGTCCGTCAGTTGATGGAGGTGACAGCCCGGCTGCGGGACCGCTACGACGAACGTCCCGCCCCGTTGTTCCTCCAGGGCACGCTGCCGACGAACCGGTGGACGGTTGCCGTCGGCCCTGGCCGGCTGCGGATGTTCGACAAGTGGGTCGAGGCCAGGGGCCTCGACTTGGAGGGCAAGCCGGACGTCCGGCGGCTGAGGAAGTCGACCAAGGTCGAGAAGGCGATCGCCTTCGGAGGCCGCATCACGGATATCGCTGACGATCACCACGAAGAGACCTTCCGCGGCCACTACGCGCAGGGCACCACCTTGCGCGTGATCTCCGGAAAGGTGATCACGGCCGCCCAGCAGTCGTGGTTCGCCAAAGCCGTTGAGGGGCCGGTCGTCCTGGACGCCGCAGCCGAGGAGGCACTGGCAGAAGCGGAGACCGCTGCGGCCTTCAACGGGCTGGGGCTGACTGCCGAGCAGGTCGAAGAGCTGCGGAGCGGGGCTCTGGAGATGGGAGTCAGTGGTTGCCGCGACCCCTTCGACTCACCGTTCTCCCGACCGGGCGACTTCTGCGCGGTCGCGCCACTGCGCTGTCTGGAATGCCGCAATGCCTGGATTCTCCCCTCGCATCTTCCCCAGCTGCTGCTGTTCGCCGACCACCTGGACGGCCTGCGCAGGCGCTTGAACCCGGCGCACTTCCACACCCTCTGGGGCCAGACGGCCGCCAACCTGGCCGCAGTCCTCGCCGAGCGGACCGAGCCCGAGATCGAGGCCGCCCGACGGCACATCGCGGAGGGGACCGCCATTTTGCAGCTTCCTCTCGCCGCACGAGCGGAGTTCGACGCATGAACAGCACTGCCCCAATCCGGCAGCAGACCACGGGGTTTGACGCCGAGGACCCCGTCCTCGGCGCACGCCCGCTGCTGCCCGGAGCCTTGAGCCCGGTCTTCGGGCAACGCGACGAGTGGAACCTGAACGGCGTGCTGCGTCGGCCGGCGAACCTGCACCCGGCCGGATGGAAGATGATGTTCGCCGCCTTCGACGAGGTCTGGAACCTCCTCGCCCGCGAGATGTCGATGATCTCGCTCAACCCACGACACCCCCGCGCCGTCACCGCGGGAATCTCCGCACCCAGGCGGCCGGTCAGCCCTCGCACGGTGATCGCGAAGCTGGGTGACCTGCGGGCGCTTCGGGCCTGGGCGGCCGAGCGGGGACTTCCCCCGCACCCGGCTGCTTGGCCCGCACACCAGATGCACGTCCGCGTTGCCGAGCTCAGGGAAGAACTCTCCCCCTCCACCGTGGTCAGCCACGTCAAGACCATCCAGGAACTGCACCGCTACGGTCCTCTGCTGACCGGCGGCGGCCTGCCGACGGACCCCTGGCCCGGCATGTCGGCCCGGGCGGTGGCCGGGGAGAGGCAGAGCAACAGCACCAGAGTGCTGTCGACGGCGGTGATCCCGCCGGAGGTCTGGTTCCCCCTCATCCGGGCCGCCTGGACCTACATCGACCAGTTCGGCCCCGACATCCTGCGAGCCGATCAGCGACTCCGCCAGCTCCGGGACGAGTCGGTGAACACGTCGGTCGGGGCCGAGCACCGGTTGCTGTCCTGGCTCAGCAACCCCGACAACGCCGTCCCGGTTCACCACGACCGGCGCCCGTTCTGCAAGGCAGACGCTGGCAAGATCCACTGGAACTTGCTCTCGTGGCTCATCGGCATCGACACCCGGGCCCACGTGTTCAACAACGTCCCCGGACTGCGGGAGATCACCCTGGAAGCGGTGAACCGCGGGCAGTGCGAAACCGGGAGTCTGCTGCCCGAGTACGCACAGGTCCTGCGAGCCGACGGCACCACCGGCGCCTGGACCTGGGGCATCGACATCCGCGGCCTGGAACGGGAGATCCAGATCCTTCGCATCGCCTGCTACCTCTTCGTGACCGGGTTGAGCATGATGCGCGACTCGGAAGTCCAGGAGATCACCAAAGGTTCCGTGGTCGAGTACTACGGGGCACCGGCCGTGGTCTCGGCGGAGATCAAGGGTGAGGAAGACTTCCCCCGCAAGCACTGGTGGATCATCGAGCCGGTTGCCCGGGCCCTCGCCATGGCCGAGGCGATCACCTCGCACTCGGAGAGGCTGTTCACCGGCATCGCGAGCAACAGGGACGCGGAGGTCTTCAACGCGGGCAACGGGATCAAGGCATTCGTCGCCCACATCAACGCCAGATGCGAGGTCAGCGGGCTGGAGCCCATCCCCGCCGAACGGCTGGCTCCGCACATGTTCCGCAGGACCATGGCGATGCTGACCGACCAGTTCCCGGGCTCGGAGATCGCCCTGGGCATCCAGCTCAAACACGTCGCTGCCCGGGCCTTGGCCAACCGCACCACCCAGGGCTATGCCGCCACGGCGGCATCCTGGGCCAGCCACTTGGACGAGGCAATCGAAGCGGCTCGGTTCCGAGGGCTGCGGGACCTGTTCGAGGCCCATCACGCGAACGAACCGATTGGGTTCGGCTCTGGCGCCGAGCAACTGAGCCGCACCTTCGACAAGATCCGCGACACCGTCGCGGCCCAGGGCGGCGACGCGACCGTCGAACACGCCCTGCTGAAGCAGGCCCGCATCTCCATCCGCTTCGGCACCCTCAACAACTGCCTGTTCGACGAGGCCAATCCGTCAGGCGCCCTCTGTCTGGAGAACACTGTGATCCCACCCGGACACTCTGGCCCCTTGCCGGACCGCTGCCGCCCGGACCGCTGCGGCAACAGCATGATCGGACCACAGCACGTCGAGATCTGGGCCAGCGAGGAGCGGTCCCTGGCCAAGCTCCTGGAGTCGCGGCGTTTGGCCCCAGGGCATCGCGCGGCGCTCGAACAGCAGCAAGTCGAGGCGCGGGCCGTTCTGCGGAAGGCCGACCGATGAGCGACACGAGTGTCTCGGCCAAGGCCGAACGGAAGCTTCGCGATGCCATGGACCGGTTGCTGACCGGGAAGCCGCAGCACAGCGACGGTCGGCTCACGAAGAACAACCTCGCCCTGGAAGCGGGCGTCAGCCCGGCCACGATGTTCCGGGCCAAAGCAGTGCTCGCCGACTGGGACGCTCACATCGGCGTCCACGGCAGCCTCACACCCGGCGAGGCCCGCCGCGACGCCGACATTGACGATCTCCGCCGACAACTCGCCTCGGCCAAGAGGGAAATCACCGAGCTCAACCGGCGGCTGACCGCCGCCGCTACGGTCATCGCCTCGTTCCACCACGACAACCAGATGCTGCGGACCGAAGACGACACAGCCAGCACCGTCGTCCCGTTCCCAACGCAACCCCGAGCCTGAAACCGCCACCCTCGCGGATGAACTGCGAAATGAGAGGCCGACTCTCAACTCGCCACGTTCGCAGACCACCACGACACGCAGCAAACCCCGATACACCAGGGCCGTCGCCTCTCATGAGAGATCCAAACGGTGGAGAACAC
>NZ_JBIVUZ010000036.1:0-8682 GCF_044768565.1 Streptomyces sp. NPDC091280 | reverse complement strand
GCCGCGTCATCGTCGACCTGCTGGCCGGCGACGACCGGCGGGCCGTCGAGGTCCCCGCCGCCCTCGTCGCCAACCACGGCCCCTTCACCTGGGGCCCCACCGCCCGCAAGTCCCTCGAACACGCCATCATCTGCGAGGCGGTCGCCGACATCGCCATCCAGACCCTCGCCCTGGCCCCCACCGCCCCACCACCCCCGCACCTCCTGGCCCGCCACTACACCCGCAAACACGGCCCCGACGCCTACTACGGCAACCCCGAGGCGGTGGCTTCGATGTGACGAGCGTCCCTCTGACCGGTCCCGGTCGGCCGACTGCGGCCGACGGGGACCGCGTCCACGGCGTACCGCGGCACCGACGGCCATCGCACCGTGAGCACCACCGACTCCTCCTCTGCGAACCAGGATTGGTCGCCCCCCCGGCCCCACACCACGGAGTCACGCTGCTTGCCCAGGACCACGCTGCGGCCGAGAGAGTCCAGCCGGATGCCCGCTCACCAGGACCAGAAGAGTCGTCCATACTTCGTTCTTCGCCCAATTTGCCCGCTCGTCATGACGCGGGTGCACGCCGTGGGTCTCACCCACATCGCTGAACTCCGAAAGGGGCAGGATGTGTTGGTCTCGGCGGCGGGCGGCGGTGTGGGCACGGCCATCGGGCGGCTCGCCCGGCTGATGGGCGCTGGTCGGCAGCACGGGCCGGGCGGCGAAGGCCGCCTACCTGACCAAACACCTGGGCTACGACCAGGTCTTCGACTGCCATTCGGGCCCGGTGGCCGAGCTGCTCGCCGAGGTGGCGCCCGACGGAATCGGCCTCTACATGGACAATGTCGGTGGCGAGCACCTCTGAGCGGCGGTCTCCTCGCTCCGTGAGTACGGACGGATCGTACGGATCTGCACGATCGCCCAGTACAACAGCATCGGTCCTCCCTACGCACTGCACAACCTTCCTGACATTGTCGAGAAGAGCCTGCTCATGGAGGGTTTCTTGGTTCGCAACTACCGTGATGTTCAGGAGGAGTTGTGCGAGTTCGTCGTGCCGCACCTGCAGAGCGGGCGTGTTGTGCTCGATGAGACCGTGGTCGATGGCTTCGGCGGCATCGTGGACGGGTTCCTCGGGATACTGCGAGGCGAGCACCTGAGCAAGATCATCGTGCGGGCGGCCAGAGCGGACGTCTGACGGATCGGTGTCGTAGGCGGTTGGCGAGGACGTTCACTGACACGAAGTGGCGACAGTGCGGGCACTGTTTCATGAGCCGTCGCCCATCAAATACCCAGCCGGGCGGCCGTCTACCTGCGCCGCACCCGCAGGGTCTCCATGCCGGATAGGCAAGGGCAAGGTGGCCGTCCCGTACCAAACCGTCCGCTTCCGTCCTGTGCCCCAACTCGCCAAGGCCCTCGGTGCGCCGACTCCCGCTGTGCGCAAGCCGGGATCGGCATGGACCGAACTGCCCGGGCCCGTGCCCGCCAGTGCCGAACCGGTCGGAGGCGTCCGCCTTGGCTGCGCCTGCGCCTCGACCGTCCGGCAGTTCCTGGACCCACAGCTCGACTTGCTCGGCGAGAACGAGGTCACCCGGGTCTTCTCGGGGAAGATCTCCACCCGTGCCACCAAGCGCCCCGAACCGGAGGCCACCGTGGAGATCGCCGGGGAGATCCGCTCCTCCGGTATTGCCGTCACGCTTGTCGTGAACGAGCACAAGCGGCTCTGCCGCAGCGTCGAACTCGCCATGCTTGTCGAGGAGCTGAAAGCGAGTGACGCCGGCCCGGAGGCCGTCACCGGAGAGCTAAAGAGCTCGCGCGACCGGTCCGGCATGGAGCGCGAGCACATCCGCGACCGAACCTTCTAAGCCTGCGAGCGCGTGCGTAAGCACGGCCAGACCATCGGCGGCGCCGGGGACACCGACGACGGCATGCTGGACATGGCCCTGCACCTGCGCGACCAGGGGATGAGCCTGCGCGAAATCGCCAAGCGCCTCGTCATCGCCACCGGCGCGGAGAAGGGGCACCCCCGCCCGCCACCGTCATGAGGATGCTGCGCGAGCACGACCAGCAGACGATCCAAACGTTCAAGATCATCCCGCTGCCCCGTTGCTACGTATCTCGGTGCACCCCCTGACCTATGGTTCAGCCCTTACGTCGTTCTTTCGGTGAGAACTCCTGGGACTCCGTGTGGTCGGATCAGGGCCGTTGGGGTCCGCGTAGGGGGAGTGTCCGGCTGTAGACGACGCTGGTGGTCGTACTGCCGAGGCCGGCCAACTCGTCCACGAGTGTCTCCAAGTGCTCCATCGAGGTCGCGGCCACCTTCAGCGTGTAGCAGTCGTCGCCGGTGGTGCGCAGGCACTCCAGGATCTCGCGGCGCTCTGCGAGGAGGTGGCGGAGCGGCTGGTGACGGTTGCCCGGATACTTCAGGCGGACGACGGCGAGCACGGGGTAGCCCACCTTGGCCAGGTCCACGGTGGCGTGATAGCCGGTGATGACGCCCAGCGACTCCAGATTCCGGACTCGCTCTGTGGTGGCTGACGGGCTGAGGCTGACGCGACGCCCCAGTTCGCTGAGGGAGATCCGGGCCTCCTGCTGGAGCTCCTCGATGATCGCCCAGTCGATGTCGTCGAGGTTCACGGTCATGAGGTGATATTACCGGGAGATTCATGGTGGACAATGGGGATCACCGGGAAGATTCGGTTCCCATGGCGCGATCGCCGGAATAGCCTCTGGGCATGCAACTTGGCGTCAACGTACCCAACTTCGGGCCTGGGACCGACCCCGGCGTGCTGCGTGCGTGGGCGCGGGTCGTGTCCGGGCTGGGGTTCGACCTGTTGATGGTGTCGGACCATGTGGCCGTCACCCCGGATGTGGCGGAGCGGTATCCGGAGCGGTTCTACGACCCGTTCACGACCCTGTCCTGGCTGGCCGGCTTCAGCGATGGCGGGCTGCGGCTGGGCACGACCGTACTCGTGCTGCCCTACCGGCACCCGCTGCTGGTGGCGCGGATGGCGAGCAATCTTCAGGAGTTCAGCGGCGGGCAGTTCGTCCTCGGGGTGGGGGTCGGGTGGGCGCGGCAGGAATTCGACGCGCTCGGCGTGCCGTTCGGCGCGCGGGGGCGGCTGACCGACGAGTACCTGGGTGTGGTGCGGGAGGCATGGCGGGCAGAAGACGCAGCCGCTCCCGCGGTGTGGGTCGGCGGGCACAGCGCGGCGGCGGTCCGGCGGGCGGTCAGGTTCGGCGATGCCTGGCATCCGCTGCGACTTCCGGTGGCACGGATGCGGTCGGTCCTCGCGGACAACGCGTTGCCGGGCTTCGCGCCGCGGATCGCACTGCGGCAGACCGACGCTCCGGTCCGGGAGGCTGAACGGCCGGCCGGCGTCGGGGATCTGGAGCAGATCGTGAGTGATCTGGCGGAACTCCGTGCGCTCGGCGCCGAGACCGTGGTGCTCGACCCATATCACGGGGACCCGGCTCAGACCCGCCGTCCCGAGGCCGCGTGGCGGATGCTCGCGGCAGTGACCGAACAGTGGAGGACAGGGCAGTGATCACATCTGCTGACGAGGCGCTGCTGCGGCGCGCCATCAGTATCGCGGCGCACGCGGTGGAGCTGGGCGACGCGCCGTACGGTTCACTGCTGGCCGGGCCGGACGGGGCGATCCTCGCCGAGGCCCACAACACAGTCCAGCGGGACAATGACATCACGGCCCATCCCGAGCTGAAGCTGGCCCGGTGGGCGGCCCGCGAGCTGGACGCCGACACAGCGGCCGGCACCACCATGTACACCAGCTGCCAGCCGTGCGGCATGTGCGGTGGCGGCATCGTCCGCTCTGGTATCGGCCGGGTCGTCTACGCGCTCTCCACCGAGCAGCTCGTCGAGCTCAATCCCTCGGGCGACTGGCCGACCGTGCTACACGACGGCCCGGCCCTGTTCGACGAGGGACGCGTCCCCATCGACGCCTACTACCCTCCGAGCTGACGGCATCCGGCGTCGTGGCCGACGTACATGTATGTGGCGGTCGCGGCTGACCACGAAGGCGACTGGCTGTGACCTACGGAGGTAGGCCCAGGCTTAACCACGCCCGACTTGGTGGGCGTAGAACTTGTGGCAATCACAGGCTCTGGTGGGCTGCCGTCCGGCCGAGGTCAGATGAGCTCGGCCGGACGACTAGGGGTTAGTTCACCGTCATCCGTACTGGCAGTTCCGGATACACGTACGGTGTGTCGGTCGTGACCCCGTAGGCGGCGGTGTACGTGCCGGTGCGGCTGGTGGCCGCGGTGTGGGCATCGAGGCGGATGGTGATGGTGAGGTGCTCGCCAGGGGCAAGCTTGCGGGTGGTGTGGTTGGCGCGGAGCCAGGGGACGTCGGCCGTCGGCATGCAGCTGTCCAGGCGTGGGAGTTGCTCGACGACCGGTTGGGCATCGTAGACGGAGGTGGCACCACCGACATGGAAGAAGCCGCAGGCGCCGCCGCCCCGGTAGAGGGCGTTGGCGGAGTCGGGCAGGGCGGACCAGTCGCGGGTGGCCGGGTCGTAGGCGTATCCGCCGGTGATGCGACCGCTCAGAATGTCGCTCGCGCCACCGGAGACGAGGAACCGGCCGTCTGCGGCGGTGTATGTAGCGGCCCACAGGTCGTACGGCAGGTCGGTGATCGGCGTCCAGGTGGTGGTCGCGGGATCGTAGGAGTATGCGTGCCGGGTGCCGCCTTCCGGGGTCTCGCCGCCTGCGCAGTACAGGAGGCCGGAGACGGCGCCGCAGCCGAGCCAGGAGACGGGCTCAGGGTAAGGAGTCGAGGAGGTCCAGGTCCCGGCGGCCGGGTCGTAGACCTGGACGTCGGTGCTGCCGCAGCGCGTCGCGCACCCTCCGACCAGATACCACTTGCCATCCAGCGTCGCCGAGGCGCGCGCCGCGAGCCCGGCGGGGTTGGCGGCGGCGGTGGACCAGGAGTGCTGCTGCGGGTCGTAGATCTCGGTCGTGGTGGTGGGATTGCCGGTTTCGTCCCAGCCGCCGGTGACATACAGTCTGCCGTTCAGGAAGGCGGCTTGCGGGGCTTCGCGGGGTCCGGCCGGGTCGGCGGGGAGGGCGGTCCAGGCGGAGGTGGCGGGGTCGTAGACGGAGCCGTTGGGCAGGAGCGACATGCCGTCGATGCCGCCGACCGAGTAGACGCGGCCGTCCGGGCCGGTGGCGACAGCGTTGTCCATGACGGGGGTCGGGTAGTCGGTGAGCGTGGTCCAGGCCGGGGCGGCGGGTGCCGTCACGGCCGTGGGCCTCGTCCTGCTCTCTTTCTGCGGCTTCGCCGCCGTCAGTGGCAGGGGGCTGAAGTCGCCGGGTGCGTAATGCGGCGGGGTGTCTGCGGCGGTCGCCGTCGGGATGTCGCCGGAGCGCTCGGCGAGCCGGACGGTCAGCGGGGCCGAGCCGGTGTTCTTCAGTGTGATTAGGGCGGTGCCGGTGTGGCCCTGTCGCAGTGTGGCGGTGACCGGGGCTCCGGTGACGGAGAGCTGTCCGGCGCGCAGTTTCGTGTCGAAGCGGGTCGTACGGCCGTCCTCGACGGTTGCCTTGTGTGTCGCCGTCGCGTAGTGGTCGGCGGTCACTTTGAAGCTCTTCCTGCTGGTCTTTTTGTCGCCTTTCGGGGCGAACAGGACGTACGAGCCGTCGGCTGCCGTGGTCGCGGTGGCCGTCCCCGTGCCGCGGACTGCGACGCCACTAATCGACGCTCCTGTGTTTCGGTCGGTCACCGTCCCGTGCAGCAGACCACCCCGGACGGGGGTGCAGGTTGAGCCGGCGAAGGTGACGTCGTCTACCTGCCAGTAGTAGTCGTCGTCTCCCCGGTAGCGGAACCGTACTTGGACGGCGGGATGTCCGGCGGCGTCCGGGAGGGCGACGGTCTGGGGGCCCGGTCCGGTGCGGGCGGTGTCACGGTGCCAGACCGTCGACCAAGTGGTGCCGCCGTCTGTGCTGAGGTCGACGTCGGCCTGGGACGAGTCGCCGGGGGTTGAGAACGGCTTGTAGAAGGTGTCGAAGCGGACCAGAGGCGTCGTCCGGCCGGTCAGGTTGAGGACCGGTGAGATGAGCGAGGTGTCCTGCCGGCCGGTGTGGAAGTCGGAGTCGGCGATGGCGAAGCCGCCCGCGCCGCCGGTGAGGTTGCCCCGCCCGGCCGGGTCGTTGAACTGCCAGGTGGCGCCGGTGCTGTTGCCGGTGACGCTCCAGCCAGCGGGAGTGATGCCGGAAGAGTTGAAGGTCTCGGTGGGACTACTGAAGGTCTGCCGGTAGCCGGGTGCCGTGCAGACGGCGGCGTCGACGGGGACGCTGACGTCCTTGTGGGTCGCCCCGGTGCCGGTCGTCAGGTCGGCGGACGTCACCTGGTAGCCGGCGTAGACGGGGTCGACCTGGAGACTGAAGGTGCTGGCTGCGGGCAGCTTGAGGGTGTAGCGGCCGGTGTCCGGATCGGTGTACGTCCGGGTGGCGGGCTCCCCTTCGACCTGGATGCCCGCGTAGAGGGGCCAGCCGTGCCCGGAGCCGTCCCGGATCCGCCCGGTCACGGTGACCAGAGGCTGGAGGGTGAGGGTGAAGTCCCGCTCCGCGGTCTTCCCGTCGCCGATCTCGACGCCGGCCGAAGTGGCGCTGCCATAGCCGAACATGGCGGCGGTCACGTTGTAGGTACCGGCCGGGATCGTCATGTCGTACGTGCCGTCGGTGCCAGTCGTCGTGGCGTCGGCGCCTGCGGTGATCCGGACGCCGGCGAGTCCGGTGCCGGTGTCGGGGTCGGTCACTCTGCCGGTCAGCTCGCCGTACGGGCCGGTGGTGAAGGCGGCGGTGCCGTTCGGGGTGCCGAGGCCGGTCGGGCCGTCGTAGCCCCTCACCGCAGTGCAGAGGTAGGTGGTGGCGCAGGTGCCGTTGGTACCGCCGGCCACGTCGTTCAGGGCGGCGGTGTGGGCATACGGGTAGGCGTTGGGGTAATTCTTCGGTCCCGGGGCGCCAGCGAGGGCGTAGGTCGCGGCGATGATCGGGGCAGAGGCACTGGTGCCGCCGAACACGCCCCAGCCACCGTCCTGGTAGGTGTTGTAGACACTGACCCCGGTGGCCGGGTCGGCGACCGCCGACACGTCCGCGAGAGTGCGGCCCGCGCAGCCGCGGTCGGTCTGGAAGGACGGCTTGGCCTGGTAGACGGAGCAGCCGCTGCCCGCACCGGTCCAGGCGGACTCGCGCCAGCCGCGGGCTGTCGAGCCGTCACGGAACAGTGAGGTGCCACCGACGGCCGTGACGTAGGGCAGCGAGGCCGGGTAACTGACGCCGTAGCCCAGGTCCCCGGTACTGAAGGTGATGGCCACGCCGGGGTGCTTGTAGTACGCCGCGCTGCCGGGCACGTCGCCGATCGCGCTCTCACTCGCACCCCAGCTGTTCGACACGTACGAGGCGCCGAGTGCCACCGCGGTGTTCTCCGCCGCGCCGAGGCTGTCGATGGCCGGGTCGTCGGCCTCGACGAGCAGGATGGAGCACTGCGGGCAGACCGCACTGACCATGTCGAGGTCCAGGGCGATCTCGCCGGCCCAACCTCCGTCGGGCTCGGGGTAGGTGGTGCCGCCGTGCTGGTCGGTCTTGCGGAAGCAGCCGTTCGCGGTGGTGCACGGCGGAAGGCCGAACTGCGAGCGGTAGACCGCGAGGTCGGTTTCGGCGTTGGGGTTGTCGTAGGCGTCGACGATGGCCACGGTGGTCCCGGCTCCGGCCGCGTCGGACGGCAGGCCGTACGCGCCTTGCAGGTCGGTGGGGCTCAGCCCAGCCGGGGTGAGAAGGGGCTGAAGGCCGCGGGCAGAAGCCACGTTCTCACGGGCGACCGCGAAGCAGGCCGCCTCGTCGGCTTTGGTGGGTCTCGCGCACAGGTGGCGGGTACGCACGGTGCTCGGGGCATCCTGGACCGTCACGGTGTTTTGGGCTGACGCTTGAGCTGTGGTGGCAGGCGGCAAGACGACGGTGAGCGCTAGCAGGGTGCCCAGGAGAGTCAACAAGGCAACTGGGCGGCCACCGGCAGGTTCGGCGGATCTCGGCTTTCGGAGTCTTCGGACGTGGCTCAATATGATCATTCGTGAACTCACATACGTGTGTGGGGGGTAGGCGGAACGGCCCAACCTGAGACTAGGTCATGTACGTGTCAGGAATGTGAAAATGGATGCCCCTGTTCCGTCGGGCAGGGAACTGGATCGCGCGAGAGGCCAGGCGATTCGGGAGCGCCGTTCGCAAAGGCGGCTCTGCCCGTCAAACTGCGTCGCGCAGAGCCCGGTGCCGGCCGTGTGCCTGTAGCCGCGTCGAGCCATGCCGCCGCATGCGGGACTGCGTACGCTCACTCAGCCTTTTCAGCTCGGCCATCGATCGGGTGACGCGGGTGGTGTGCGCAACGCACGAGGCTCCTGTGCCGTTGGGGGAGGTGTTCGAAGTCTCAACCCACAGGCACAGGAGCCGCGTTGGTTCCGTATCCTGCCGCACTCGACCTGTCGCACGCACTCGTGGAGTGGGTCGCCATGCTGATCGTCACCCGTGAAGGTGACCGGCGCTGCAAGTTCCGTCCATCCCAGCGCGCGATGGTGGCACTGGTGTACCTGCGCGAACACACCACCCTGGCGAAGGTCGCTGCCGGGTTCGGGATCAGCGAGTCCACCGCCCACGCCTACACCAGTGCGGTCGTCGACCTGCTCGCCGAACGAGCACCGGGTCT
>NZ_JBIVUZ010000035.1:0-17673 GCF_044768565.1 Streptomyces sp. NPDC091280 | reverse complement strand
GAGACGGGCACGCCGGGTTCGGGAGGCGGCTCGGGGAAACCCACTGGCGGAAACACCAGCAGGGCGCCCCGAGTCGACCTCACCGACGGCGCGGTTCCGCTTGAGGCGGTTGATCCCGCACTCCACCGCATGACGCTCGCGGTGGCCGACCGGGTCGAACCGCGGTGGCCGGCCACCGCGGAATCCGCTCCTTCTGCGGCTATGCGCCTGGTCAACCTTGTCAGGGATGGTGCAGCGGATCCCGCGGCGGCGCAGGTAGGCACGGTTCCTGCGGCAGGCGTACGCCTTGTCCGTGCGGGCCCGGTCGGGCCGGACGCGCGGCCGACCCGACCCGATGCGCGGCACGCGGACCCTCAGGTCCCACGTGATCGCACCTTTCGCGTCGGACAGCGCCTGGAGCCGGGTGAAGATGCGATGCCGGGTGCCCTCCCGCTGCCGCCGAGGCCAGACCGGCGGTCGCCCCGCCCTGGCGCCCCTGGGCAACAACGCCTCCAGCACCGCCCACTGCTCATCGGTGAGATCTCCCTGCCCCATGAACCGTGATCATTCACAGCCCAAAATCCACTTTCGATACACGGCCTAAGCCCCAGAAATCCATAGAAATCACCGGCACGGATCATCCTGCGCATGGCAACCGCGCGTTGTCGGCTACCGACCTTGAACTCATCAAGTCGTTGAGCTGGGTGGCCGCCAGGTCTCGGCGGGACATCCATCGATGCGGGAGAGCGGTACTGGATCTTCCTCATCGATCAGCGCCCCTCCACAGCCGGTTGTCGGCCTTGGAGGGGCGCCCGTGTCAGCGGTGGCGGACGCGACGGGGAAGAAAGCCAGGAGCCATTTAGTTGACACGTCATCCACTTGAAATTTAGAGTGGTTGAAGATTGAACGGATGAGCGGTCGTGCGGACCACTCGGAGATGGGAGCACACCATGGGACAGCTGGACGGCAAGACGGTCGTAATCACCGGTGGCACCAGCGGTATCGGGCTGGCCACGGCAGAGCGCTTCAGCCGGGAGGGCGCCCACATCTACATCACCGGCCGCCGCAAGGACGCCCTTGACCAGGCGGTCGCGCGGATCGGCGGAAACGTGACAGCCGTCCAGGCAGACAGCAGCAACCTCGCGGACCTCGACCGCCTCTACGGCACCATCGCCGACGCCGGACACCGCATCGACGTCCTGTTCGCCAACGCCGGCGGCGGCACGTTCGCCAGGCTGGAAGACGTCACCGAGGAGCACTTCGAGGCCACCTTCGACACCAACGTCAAGGGGACGCTCTTCACCGTGCAGAAGGCCCTCCCCCTCATGGTCGACGGCGCATCGGTGATCCTCACCGGATCCACCGCCGCCAGCGTCGGCAACGAGGCGTTCGGTGTCTACGGCGCCTCCAAGGCCGCGATCCGCTCCTTCGCCCGGACCTGGGCGAACGAACTGCGCGGTCGCGGCATCCGCGTCAACACGATCGCGCCCGGACCGATCACGACCCCCGGCCTGAACGGGCTCGCCCCCGACGAGGAGCAGGCCGCCCAGCTCCGGGAGGCGCTCGCTGCGGGCGTGCCGCTCGGTCGTATGGGGCAGCCCGAGGAGGTCGCGAGCCTCGCGCTCTTCCTCGCCACCGGCGAGTCGAGCTTCGTGACCGGAACCGAGATCTACGTCGACGGCGGCGCGAACCAGATCTGACGCCAGCGCCCGCCTGTCGCCCCGCCCGCGGAGCCGACCGGCCCGCCCCGCCCCTCCTCGCCGCTAAACCGGGCCGGACCACTACTGAGGAAGACCATCATGGACATCGGAACAATCGGCATCTGGAGCCCGGAACTTCGCTTGCACCCCGACCCCGTGGAGATCCACGAGGCCGCGGCCGAACTCGGCCGGCACGGCTGGGGAGCCCTCTGGATCCCCGGCCTCGGTGGCGGCGACATCCTCGGTGACGCGGAACGCCTGCTGCGGGCCACCGACGAGACCGCGGTGGCAACCGGCGTCCTGAGTATCTGGCGCCACGGTGCGGCCGACATGGCGGCCGGACACGCCCGGCTGAGCACCGAATACGGCCACCGGCTCCTGCTCGGCCTCGGGGTGAGTGACGCCGCGGCCGCACAGCAGGCCGGCGGGACCTACCGTCCGCTGACCGCACTCAATGGCTACCTCGACCAACTCGACGAGGCACCCACCCCTGTTCCCGCCGACGAACGCCTCGTCGCCGCCATGGGACCCAAGCTGACCGAACTGGCCGGCCGACGCAGCGCCGGCACGCACCCCTTCCTCGTCACGCCGGAGTTCACCGCCGGCGCGCGCGAACTGCTCGGCCCCGCCCCGCTGCTCGCCCCGTACCAAGCCGTCGTCGTAGACGACGATCCGGACCGCGCGCGTGCCACAGCCCGCGGGTTCCTGGCGCCCTTCATCGGCATGGGCCACTACGCCGGCAGCCTGCAACGGCAGGGTTTCACCGCGGACGACCTCGCCCACGGCGGGAGCGACCGCCTGATCGACGCAGTCGTCGCCTGGGGCAGCCTCGACGCCATCGACGCGCGTATCCGTGCCCACCTCGACGCGGGAGCCACCCACGTCGCAATCCACGCCATCAGTAGCGGCCAGAGGCTCCCGCTCGCCGAATGGCGAGCACTGGCGCCGCTGGCTCGCTGACTCCCCCTCCTCCGAGGCGGACCGGCGCGGGACGGCAGGGGAACCGCACTGTGGGCGTGGGGGCGAAGGGAACAGTCGAGACATCAACCTTCTCGTACCATGCACGCATGGACACAGAGCCCCGCTGGCTCACCCCGGTCGAGGAACGGGCGTGGCGCGGCATGATGCGGATGCACGACCTGGTGGTGAGCGAGGCCGGCCGGGTCATGCAGAGCGAGTTCGGGCTGTCCGGGGCCGACTACCCAGTGTTGGCGGAGCTGACTCGCGCCCCCGGCGCCCGGCTGCGCATCCTCGAACTGACCAGGGTCCTGGGGTGGGAGAAGAGCAGGGTGTCCCACCAGCTCACACGGATGGTCAAACGCGGCCTCCTCGCACGCGACGAGTGTGCGGAAGACGGGCGCGGGGCGTACGTGATGGTCACCTCTGCCGGCCGTGCGGCGATCGAGGCCGCCGCACCCCGCCACGCCGAGGACGTCCGGCGCCTGCTGCTCGACCACCTCACCCCCGGCCAGGTCACCATGCTGGCCGAGATCTCCGAGACGATCATCGGGAAGATCGGCGACACGCCCCGCTGACACCGACTCTTCCGACCCACCGAGCCAGAAACGCCCACTGACGGCCCATCCGTCGCTCGGCATCTCTGCACACATATTGGTGACGTATCAACTAGGGGCGCTCCACTGACGCCGACCATCTCCCCTCCCAGACCGTGGGATACGGCCTGGCCGACTCCCCCGCCGGACAGGCCGCGTGGATCTACGAGAAGTTCATCGACCGGACGGACAGCGAACACCACCCTGAGCACGTCCACAGTGACCGCCGCAGGTTTGATGACGTCACCCAGGTGCTGGCTAACCAAGGTCACTCGCGTGCGCCCGCCAGCTCCACCGCCCTGCGGCGCAGGGAGAGGGCGGCCGGGGCGACCGCCGAGATCACCGCGAGGACCGCGCACGCTCCGAGGGCCGCCGCAAGCGTCCCCCAAGGGATCTCGATGGACGTCCGCACCGAGAGCAGGCCCAGCGCGCTCCACATGCCCAGCAGGTTGAGGCCGGCGACCAGCGCTCCGAGCAGTCCGCCGACCATGACCACCATCAACGCCTCGGCGCCCACCAGCCGCAGCACCTGCCATCTGGTGGCGCCGGCCAGGCGCAGCACGGCAAGGTCGCGGACCCGGTCGGAGGTCGCCATGACCATCGTGTTGGCGAGCGAGATGCCGGTGTAGAGGAGAGCGATCCCGAGGACCAGGAAGAACCCCATCCGGGTCGTCCGGTTGGTCTCGGGATACGTCGCCCGCACCCAGGCTTCCTTGTCGAGCACCTCCCCGCCCGACGCCCGCACCGCCCGACGCAGACCGGCGGCCACGGTGCCCGCGTCGGCACGGTGTGTCAGGCGTACATCGACCCGGTCGACGGGCGCCGCGGGGGCGTTGCGCGGGGTGACGTAGACGCCGTTGTTGCCGGTGCCGGTGGTCATGACCGCGGCGATCTTCAGGGACTTCCGCGTGCCGTCACCGAGCCACACGTCCACCCGATCGCCCACGGTGTGTTTCTCCCACTCCTCGTTGACGATGATCGAGTCGTCGTCCAGATCGCCCGCCTTCCCCGCGGCGAGCGGGAGGCGGGTCGTTGCCGCGAGCGGTTCCGGCTCGACGGCCCTGGCATCGGACCTGATGAGCGCCACACCGTCCTCCAGGACGTACACGGCGCTCGACGAGCTCGCCGAGACCTCGGCGCCGGACACGGCGCGAAGCCGCCGCAACGTCGCCTTGTCGAAGCCGGCGTTGCCCGCCGCAGTGACCACGAAGTCGGCGGCCGTCTGCTCGCGCACCTCAGTGGCCTTCGCCTCGTCGAGGGTGGCGGTGGCGCCGAGCAGCGAGCCCGCCAGCGCCACCGTGACCAGCACGGGCGCCGCGACAGCGGCCGTGCGGCGCACCCCGACGGCGGCGTTCTCCCGCACCAGCATCCCGCCGGCGCCGGGCAGTTGTGCCGGCAGCCAGGCGATCAGCCGGGCCAGTGGCCGCACCAGCACCGGCGCGAGCAGCGCGACCGCGGTGATCAGCAGCATCGGCCGGCTCACATAGGTCTTGCGCTGCAGCAGGTCGTCCGGGTTCGTCACCAGGGCCAGGGCCAGCGTCACCACGGCCGTGATCAGCAGGGCAGCGCCGAACAGCCAGCGGCCCCCGTTCATCGGCCGGGTGTCGACGGACGCCTCGCGCAGTGCCTCGGTGGGACCGACGCGCCCGGCCCGCCAGGACGCGGCCAGCACGCCGCACAGGGCCACGAACAGGCCTGTCCAGAACGCCATGTGGTAGGGCCAGGCATAGTCCCTGATGGTGAACCAGCGGGGCGCAAGGCTTTCGTCGACCGCCCTCTCGGCAAGCTTCGGAGCCCCGTAGGAACCGAGCACACAGCCGGTGGCCGAGGCGAGCACACCGACCGCGAGCGCCTCGTGGACGACCATGCGGCGGATCTGTCCCGGAGTCGCCCCCGCGGTGCGCAGCAGCCCGAACTCGCGGCGCCGCTGGGCCACCGCGAACGCGAAGGTCGAGGCCACCACGAACACCGACACGAACCCCGTGACGCCGCCGGCCGTGCCGAACATGGCGTTCATCGCGGTGAGGGCCTCGCTGTCCCGGTCGGGGTCGGCGTCGGCGTACCGGCGCGCGTCGCCGGTGAGGACCTGGACGCCTTCGCTGCCGCGTACTGCCTTGCGCACGGCCGCCGCATCGGCGTCGACCGCGAGCTGGAGACT
Organism: Streptomyces sp. NPDC091280; assembly: GCF_044768565.1. Lineage (NCBI taxonomy): Bacteria > Bacillati > Actinomycetota > Actinomycetes > Kitasatosporales > Streptomycetaceae > Streptomyces > Streptomyces sp. NPDC091280. The sequence goes on along the minus strand of NZ_JBIVUZ010000035.1, from coordinate 12,283 downwards.
GCGCGGCGACAGTTGGGCGGCGCGGGTGTCGGTGTAGAACACGGCGTTCTCGAAGCCGAGCCCGGCCACGGTGCCGACGACGCGCACGGTGCCGCCGTCGGTCGGCACCCGGGTGCCCGGACGGGCCCAGTCACCGCTGACGACGACCTCGTCCGCGGCCTCGGGCGCGCGTCCCGCGTCGAGGTGGTACGGCGCGAAGGCCGCCGTGGACCAGGGGTGGCCCAGCAGATCGGCGGGCCCGCCCTCGGCCCGCACGGCGAACGACCGGTCCTCGACGACGGTCCCGAGGCCCCGCAGCTTCGCGACCACGTCGTCGGGCACCGCACGCGGCTGCGCGAGCTTCCGGGTGCGGTCGCCGATCGAGGTGGGCACCTCAAGGGTGTCCCGGCCCTTGACGACGACCGGCGCGGCGGCGAATCGCTCCGGCCCCCGCTCGGGAGCATCCAGCGAGGACGCCAGGGCCAGTCCCATCACGGCGATCAGCGCCACGCCCAGGGAGAGGGCGACGAAACTGCCGACGAAGGTGACCCAGCGGGTGCGCAGGGTACGCAGCGATGTGCTCAGCACGGCGCCGCCTCAAGCTTGGTCATGCGCGCGGCGATGTCCTCGGCGGAGGCGCCGATCAACTCACCGTTGACCTGGCCGTCGACGAGGAAGACGACGCGGTCGGCGTAGGAGGCCGCGACGGGATCGTGGCTGACCATGATGATCGTCTGGCCGTCCCGGTCGACCATGCCGCGCAGCAGGGTCAGTACCTCGCGGCTGGTCTGCGAGTCGAGCGCGCCGGTCGGCTCGTCGCCGAACAGCACTTCGGGGCGGGTGATCAAGGCGCGGGCCAGGGCAACCCGCTGTTGCTGGCCGCCGGACATCTCCGCCGGGCGGTGCTGCGCACGGTCGCCGAGTCCGACCTGTTCGAGCACCTCGCGCACCTGGGCCTTCTTCGGGCGGCGGCCGGCCAGCCGCAGCGGCAGGGCCACGTTCTGCTCGGCGGTCAGCGAGGGCAGCAGGTTGAACGCCTGGAACACGAAGCCGATGCGCTCGCGGCGCAGCAGGGTCAGCCTGGTCTCGCTCAGCGTGGTCAGCTCGGTGTCGCCCACGGTGACCGAGCCGGACGTGGGCCGGTCCAAGCCTGCGGCGCACTGAAGCAGGGTGGACTTGCCGGACCCGGACGGACCCATCACGAAGGTGAACGTCCCCCTCGGGAAGGCGAGCGAGACCTCGTCCAGGGCAGTGACGGACGTACGGCCCGAGCCGTACCGCCGGGTCATGGACTGCAATCGGATCGCGTCGTTGGTCATGTGTCCCCCACCAGCACCTTCTCCTTGGCTCGTTGATGCCTCCACGAAACCCGGAAAGCCCTCGTCACGCAGTACGGCCAGAACGAGACCTGAGGTAGGGCCAGACCTACCCTCGACACGGACCCTGGACCGATGGCAGCGGACTGGTGGGGCCACTTACGGTCATGCCCATGCGCCCTCGGAATGTATGGCAGGCCATGTCCCGGCCCGGCTTCCTGTTGTCGGCCTGGCCCTGGCGGTCCGCCGCGTATCTGCTCACCGGCGCGGTCACCGGCGTCGCCGCCTTGGTGGGGATCGTGACGGTGGCCATGGTCTGTGGTGCGCTCGCCGTCGTCTTGGTGGGCCTGCCGCTGCTCGTTCTGGTCGCCCTGAGCGGGATCCCGGTGGCCGAGGTGGAGCGGCGCAGGGTGCGCCTGATCGACCGCGACCTGGTCTCCGGCCGACACCAGGTGCCGGCCGCGCCGGGACTGTGGGCCTGGCTGACCACCCGGCTGCGCGAACAGGCGACCTGGCGGGAACTCGGGTACGCGCTCTTGTTCGCCGGGCTGCTGTGGCCGGTCGACGCCCTGGCGATCACAGTCGCCCTGCTCTTCCCGCTGTCCATGGTCGCCACCCCGCTGCTGATGGCCACGGTCGGCGACGGCGAAGAGGCGAAGGTGCTCAAGCAGTGGACGGTCACCACATGGCCGAACGCTGTCGGCGTCGCCATACTGGGCCTGCTTCTGATGGGCCTGGGCGCTTACGTGCTCGGCGCGACGGCGGGCGCCCGCGCCGAACTGGCACGGCTGCTGATCGCCTCCGGCGAGCGCGATCTCGACGCCAAGGTGGTCGAACTGGCCCGCTCCCGCGCCCGGTTGGTGGATGCCTTCGAGGCCGAAAGGCGCCGCATCGAGCGCGATCTGCACGACGGTGCCCAACAACGCCTCGTCGCACTGACGATGGCCCTCGGGCTGGCCCGCCTCGATGCCCCGCCCGGCCCGCTCGCCAACCAGCTCACGAAGGCGCACGCGGAAGCGGGCCATGCGCTCGCGGAACTGCGCGAGCTCATTCACGGCATCTACCCGAAGGTCCTCACGGACTACGGCCTGCAAGCCGCGGTCGCGGACGCCGCCGACCGCTGCGTGGTCGCCGTAGACGTGACCCTCGAACTGCCGGGCCGCCCGCCCCAGGCCGTCGAGTCAGCGGCGTACTTCGTGGTCTGCGAGGCGCTGGCCAACGTCGCCAAGCACAGCGGGGCCGACCACGCGCAGGTGAGCGGCGGTCATCACGACGGACGGCTGTTTCTCGATGTGCGCGACGACGGCTGCGGCGGCGCCGACCCCTCGGCGGGCAGCGGCCTCACCGGTCTCGCGGACCGGGTGTCCGTCCTGGATGGCAGACTTGCGCTGACCAGTCCGCCAGGTGGACCGACCCTGTTGCGTGTGGAGTTTCCTTGCGAATTGACGCAGGCGGCCGATCGCTCCGCGTAGTGCTGGCCGAGGACAGCGTGCTGCTGCGGGAAGGGCTCATCGGCCTGCTCGGCCGCTGCGGCCACGAGGTGGTGGCGGCCGTCGGGGACGCACAGGCACTGATCGCAGCGGTCGAGGAGCATGCCCCCGGCGTCGTGGTGACAGACGTACGCATGCCGCCTGGTTTCCAGGACGAAGGCCTGCACGCGGCGGTGCGGCTGCGCGAGCAGCACCCCACACTCCCGGTCCTGGTCCTCAGCCAATATGTGCAACGGACGTACGCCGCCGACCTCCTGGACTCCGGCGACGGATCAGGCATCGGCTATCTGCTCAAGGACCGGGTCGGTCAGGTCGAGGAGTTCGTGGAAGCGCTGCACAAGGTGGCGGACGGTGGGACGGTTGTCGATCCCGAGGTGGTGCGCCAACTGTTGCGCCGCCGCCGCGATCCGCTGGAGCAGCTCACCCCGCGCGAACGCGAGGTGCTCGCACTGATCGCCGAAGGCAGGTCCAACGGCGCGATCGCCAAGGAACTTGTGGTCTCCGAAGCCGCGATCGGCAAGCACATCGGCAACATCCTCACCAAGCTGGACCTCCCCCCAACGGACAAGACCCACCGCAGGGTCCTGGCCGTCCTCGCTTACCTGCGGGCCTGACCCCCACGGGGTGCACCAGGCCACGGCATCGCGTTCATTACTGCCTGCGACAGGACTGCCGTCGACCCGGTTGGCATCGGAGACGGCTTACCTTGACGAGTTGCCTTCCCGCCGCGCGTACACGGTCCGGGACTCCGAGACGACCGGCCTGAGCGCGACGTCACGGATCGTGGAGATCACCGTCACCACAGTGTCCGGGACGGTGCCGCCCGACACACACTGGTCAACCTTGGCGGAGGCCACGGCCATTCACGGCATCACCGACGCCACGGCCGAAGGCTCGCCCAGCTCCTCCGAGGTTCTTCCCCGTCTCACCGGGGCCCTCGCCGGGCGCCGGATCATGATCTGCAACCAGGCGCAGGGCACTTCGGCGATTGACGCACGACTGGCAGGCGGGCCGATGCTCCGTCAGGTGTCTGCGGGGTCTGGGCTGGAAGTACGGAGGGTTCCGTTCAGCCAGGCGGCGGCGAGTTCTGTACGGGAGCGGCAGCCGGTGCGCTGGAACAAGCGTGTCAGGCGCTGCTCCACGGTCTTGTGACTACAGGCGAGTTCTTTGGCGATCCGTTGGTTGGTCACACCGTCGCTGACCAGGCGTACCAGTGTGATGTCGGGTTCGGTCAGTTCCGCTTCGGTCTGGCGGAGTCTCGGTATGGGGATGCCGCGCTGCTGCGCGGCGCGAGTGACGGCCATACGGAAGGGCTGCCCGAGACCGAGGCCGTGTGCCTGCTGCAGGGCTTCGGCCAGCCAGGGGCGGGGGTCGTCCGCGGTGTGGGTCAGGCACAAGCTGGAGATGACGCGCAGATGGATGTCGCCTCGGAGCTTGATCAACCCGTGAGCGGTTCGCGCGCTGTCCGGGTCGCGATGTGCGATGCCCCTCCCGAGGAGGAGCGCCTCACGGGTCATGGGCGTGGCTGCCTCCTCGTGCAGGGTTTCCAGTGCCTCCAGAGTCTGTTGAACCATGTGCGGGCGGTCCTTGCGGGCGGCGAGCGACAGGATGCGCAGCAGCAGCCGTTCGACACCGGCGAGCCGGCCTTCCTTGCGTGCCCGCCTTACGTCGTGCCACGCCTCGTCCAGCACCTCCCCTGTTCGGGCTGTCCGGTTCCGCACGGCCAGGCGGGCGCGCGCCGCGAGGGGGTGGGTGAGGGTGTCCGGAACCAGCTGGAGCCACGTCCGGGCGTATGCGATGTCCCCGCGGGCGCAGTGGATCTCCGCGGCCAACGCCCGCGGCAGGTGGGGGATGCCCGCCGTGGCTCGCATCCGGCTGCGTACTTCGATGCGGCGGGCCGCTGTCAGTGCTGCGTCCCAGTCCCCTGTCAGGTAGTCGCGCACCATGCCCCGGTACTGGACTGCGATGCCGTCCGGAGCTGCAACGTACCGGTCGCCGAGGACGGCGGTGAGCGCACCGGCGAGGTCTGCGTAGGCGGCCGCGTGGCGCAGCCGGTCCAGTGCCCGGTCGTCGACGGCGTCGGGCAGCAGGTTCTGCCGCGCGCGGCTCAGTTCGGTGTGACTGCCCATCGCAGCGGTCACCACACGTAGTTCGGCGGGTGAGGGCAACGGTGACTGCCGGTGCGCGGGACCGGTATCTGGAATGTTGCGGTTGGTCGTTGTCGGCCGGGGCGTGAGCGGGCCGATGCCGTACAGGCCGCCGAGTGCCGCCAGAGAGGCCGCATCGGGGAATGGGCCGGCCGTCTCGCCGGAGCGGGGACGGATGATGTCGGGGCAGGGCGCTCGGTGTTCGTGAAGGGCTGCCCACACCCATGCGGCCGCGACGCTCGACAGCCCGGCCGATCTCTCCGCGCCGTTGGTGCGTTCGGTGTGCGGTGTGTCCAGGAGGGCGAACAGCGGCTTGCCGAGCGCCAGGAGCCCCTCGTGGTCGCCATGCCTCAGGCTCAAGCTGCTCGCTTCGTGCAGAAGGGCAGGGGTGCGCCGGTCCTGTGGTGCGAGCCGGTTGAGCACGGCGGCGTAGGCGCGGGCCGATCGGGGCCAGTTGGTCCTGGCCTCTTCGCGGGCCGCGGCCAGCAGTAGTGGCACTGCGAGGGCATCGTCCAGGCGCGGGCCGGACGCTGCGACACGATCGGCCAGCCGCGGGGAGCCGCGGCCGATGGCTTCGGCACCGAGCTTGTCCGCCCACCGCGTGACGAACCGCGCGGAATTACCCTGCACGTCACGCGGGACGGGCAGGGTCCGCAGAGCCGCCGCGATCGCGGGGACGGCGAACGACAAGCGGCCTTGCGGGTCTGCAGTCAGAACCCGGTCGGTGATCAGCCGGTCGACTGTCGACTCAAGGGCCCGACCGCCGGCCGAGGGCGTCGGCCTGTACACGTCGTCGACGCGTACTTCGGCATGGTCCAGCACGCGGGCGGCGACGATCGCCGCCTCGACGGTGCTGGGGTACGGGGATGCGTGGGGCCGGCCGAACCCGAGGAGGAAGGCGTCTTCGGTGGCGAGCCGCAGGTGTTGCTCCGCACGCGTGAGGCACATCCGGCCGTCGAGTTCCAGCAGGTCCTGTTCGTCCATCGTGCCGAGGACCGACAGCACGGCTTGCGGATTGCCTGCCAGGTTGCCCAGGGCCCGTGATACGGCGTTCGCCAGCGCGGGTTCGGCTGGACGGCCGAATCGGCGGGCGACGTGGGTGTCGACGAGCTCGGCGACGTAGGCCGGTCGTAATGGCGTTAGTTCGAGGAACTGGTCGGCCGCGGCCGTCAGCTGGGCATGACGGGGATCCGCCGCGAGTGGCGGCCGTCCGGCCATCACCACGGGGACGCCCTGAGGGCGGAAGATGCGTAAGAGCGTGCACAACGCGTGGGTGACGCGCCTCGGCATGCGCTCGATGCCGTCCACGACCAGCGCGAAGGGCAGCCGGCGGGCGGCTGCGGCCAACGCGGTGGAGAACGCGGACAGTCCGCGCATCCCGTCCTCCCGTGCCGCGGCATGCAACCGTGCTCGCAGGGCGGTGGGCAGAGGAAGCAGGTAGTCGTCGGGGTCGTAGAGGACCAAGCCGCAGCTGGCGACGGCGATGCCGTCGGCACTGTCCAGGGTGTCCTCGTCTTCACTTTCCCAGCCCAGCCTTACCATTGCGGCGCCGTCCTGGGCGGCCACCTGCTGCGCCCGTTCCAGTACGGCTGTCTTGCCCATCCCTGCCCCGGCGGTCAGCATCAGGACCCGAGCCGCGTCACCGGTGGTGCGCAGGATGTCCGCCGTTGCCCGGACTTCGCCGTCCCTGCCGACCACCGCTCGGCGCCGCGCGGTGCCTCTGGCTCGCGCTCCTTTGCCCAGGGGCGAGGTACCTGGCACTTTCTGTTCTCCCGTCTCGGACGGCGCCGAACGGCGTTCCTGTCGCTGGGAGATCGTGCGCGGGGGCGCTGGCGGTTCACGTAGGGTGGCGCCGCTCATGACGTCCAGCGCACACGAGGTCTCGGGCGCCGGAGCAGAGTTGGCAACGGCACGGGGCACGGCGGACGGCCGTGTGTCTCCAGAGCAAGGGGTGCATGGCGCAGTGGCTGCGTGGCCGGGAACCGATGAGCTGGTCCGCTGGGGTACGCCCGCCCGCATGGACCGCACTGACCGCCCTTTGCTCGGCCGCGAGCGCGAGTCGGATCAGATCCACGACCTCCTGAACGGCCCCGGCGGCCCTCGTCTGGTCCTGGTACGAGGTGAACGCGGCGTGGGCCGAACGGCGTTCCTGCACGCGGCCGGTGAACGGCTGCGGGCTCAGGGAACCGCCGTGCTTGCTGTGGACTGTGTCCCTGGCGACGGTGACCGACCGCTGCTGTTGGCGCTGCGCCTGGTCATGGCGTTGGAGGAGCGCAGACTCCACCGGCAGCGCCATCGGCCGGCCGCAGGGTCCGTTGCTCAGGCGCTGTCGGCCTTCGACCGGAGCGACCGGGCGGCGATGGAGATGCTGTTGCGCGCCGCTGCCGCCCGTTGCGCGCCGGCGACCGTCCTGGTCGACGATGCCCACCACGCCGACCCCGACTCCCTGGCCGCACTCAGCCGTATCGATGCTCCCGGATGCCGGTGGTTGGTGTCGGCCGCACAGTACGGCGCACCGGACACGGCAGGTGCCCGAGCAGACACCGTCCCGGCCGCCCACGAGAGTGAGCCGCGACGGGGGCTCGACGGCGAAGAGGCCTGCGGCCCAGACCGTGAGGCCACGGCCAGGATCATGGATCGACTGGCCGGCGTCGAGGGGGCTCGTACGGTGGTGCTGGCTCCGCTGGGACCACAGGACACCACCGCGCTGGCGGCGCGGTGGCTGCGGGCGAGACCGGATACCGTCCTGGCCGCGCAGGTGGGCGAGTTGACGTGTGGCATCCCGGGAGCGATCGAGGCCTTGCTCACCGGCTGGACGAACCTGGACGCGATCCGGGTAGCCGACGGCCACGCCTTCATACCCGCGAGGACGACGGTGCCGGTGCTGCCCGACGACGACCGGTTCGTCACGGCGCTGGACGGACTTGGCGAGCCCGCGCGCGCGGTGGCCGCCGCGCTGAGCATCCTGGGACCGCTGGGCAGAGCGGCCCTTCAGCTCACCGCCGCCTGGACCGGCCTGTCCCCCGACGCCGCCCACGCCGGTGTCCGCATTCTGTTCGGGGCGGGCATCATCGAGGAACTACCGGGACCGGACCCAACCGCCGTGCAGGGCTGGGCCTTCCGTCTTCCGCTGACCGCGCACACCGTCCGGGAACGGCTGAGCCCGGTGGACCGCGGCCGGCTGTCCGCCATGGCGGTCGAACTCCTCTGGAACGACATGGACGCGGAGCGAGCCGCATCCGGGAGCACCGAGGCGTCGCGGCCTCCCGGCGAGACGAACGCTCTGGCCTACCGGTCAGACCGGATAGCGGACGCGGGAAGCCTGGTCGACCGGGAACGCGCGGTGGCCGAACTGACCGCTGCCGCACGGCAGACGAGCCCCGGCACCGACAGCGGACGGGTCCTGCGGTGGCTGCGCACCGCCCGTGACCTGACGGAGCACGCCGACGCCCGCGATCTCTTACTCCGGCAGTACGGGACAACCGCCTACCTGGCCTGCGACTACACCACCGGACGAGCCGCCGGGGAATCACTGCTGCGCGATCCGGGACCGACGCTGAGCGACCTCGATTTGCAGGAGGCCGCCTGCCTGGTCGTGGCCGTAACGGCCAATCAACGCGACTGGACCACCATGTCCCTACTGGCGACCGCCAGTTGGTGGGACGCACTGCCCGTGCCCGACCTGGCCAAGGTGACCGGGCAGGCCCTAGCCCTGTGCCACCTCTCGAAATGGCGGCAGACAGCGGACCTGCTCAAGAGAACCGAGACGCAGTGGAACACCGGCACACGCGCCCGTGCGACACCCAACATCTTCAGCGCCATGGCCGAACTGGCCATGGGCCGCCCAGCCCCCTACCGGCACGAACTGACCCTGCGCGACGCTCCCGAACTGCCGCCAGGCAAGGTGTACTCGCTGGCAAGCGGCATGTTCGAAGACCTGCTCGCCGACTACGACCTCGACGCGGCCCACCAACTCCTGGAAACCGCCGGCCTGACCGTAGACGTCCTTCCCCCGCTCGGCCGGTTCCTCTACGACCATCTCACCGGCCGGTGGGATCAGGCCCTCGAATCAGCCCGCCGACTGCTGGCCAACGACGAGATCCAGTCCACACCGGTCTCGGACAGCTCCCTGCTCCCCGCGCGGACAGCGGACATCCTCCTCGCCCGGGGCCGCGTCACCAGCGCCCTGCAGATGGTCGAGGACATGCGCGGCCCCGAGCCGGGACCACCGCAGTGCGCCCTGCACGCCGTTGAGGCAGAAGCGCTGCTGACCCTCGGTGATGTGGCCGAGGCCGAGAAAGCGCTGCTCCGCGGGCTCGCCACGGCTCGGGAGCACGACCAGGTCTACGGCACCGGCGAACTGTGGGCCCTGCTCGCCGAAGTCACAGCCGAAGCCGGACGCACTGCCGAAGCGGGGATGCACCTGCAGCGCGTGGAACGGATCGCCGCCTTGACGGGCGGCGACCGGACACGGCTGCGCCAGCTACTGGCCTCGGCCCGTGTACTTCGCCACGACACCGCTCACAGGCACCTGCGCGAGGCCGTGGATCTCGCCCGCACCCGCAGCCTGCCCTTCGAGACGGCGACCACCCTGCTCGCCGCCGCCGCTGCAGGCGCGGTCCCGGCCGCCCTGCTGCGCGAGGCATACGAACTGTTCGGCACCACCAACGCCGCCCTGTGGCGCTTCCACACCAGGACAGCGATGCGAGAGGCCGGACTCACCATCCCCGGCCGCAAAGAGGCCACCACCGAGAACGACCGGCTTCTGGCCGTCCTCATCGCCGAACAGCTCACCAACCGCCAGATCGCCACCGTCCTGCGGATTAACGAGGACGCGGTGGCCCAGCGTCTGTCCCGGCTGTTCGCCCGCACCGGGAGACGCTCCCGCACGGAACTGGCCGCCTCCGTACTCACCGACTCCCTCTGACACGAGGCAGCCCCTCCACCGCGCTGTCGGCGACCCCGCACACAGCCAGGTCCGGGCCTGCCACGGCCACGGCAACTCGCGTCAGATCTCCCTGTGTTTAACCGGTGAGCGTCCAACAGCGCCGAAACGGCTGATCACACCTGCCAGCATCGTGACCCGCAGCAGCCAGTGAGACAGCAGGTACGGCACGGCACAGCCAAAAGCCGCCATGCCCGCGACGACCTTTGGCCGGCCCCTCCCTCCCCCGGGCCGGGACCCCACCCACGCTCCCGGGAAGGCAGACCCCCGCATGGCACCAGAGCAAGTCACACCCGCCACACGGCACCGCAGGCGGCATGGTGTCGGTGCCGCCGTTGCCATGGTGCTCACCGCCGGGCTGCTGACCACCGGCTGCTCCACGGGCCTCACCGGCAGTACTACAGACGTGGCCCTGCCGGCCATCGCCGCCACACCGACGTCGCCTGCCACCGGATACGACGGACTGACCGGGCTGCCCCTGTCCGCCTACGGCACCTCCGAGCAGGACGACGTCCTGCTGTACCGGACGAACGAGGCACTCGTCGCCCGCTGCATGCAAGGCCGGGGATACACCGGCTATTCGAGCCAGAAGAAGACGCGGACGGCCGCCAAAACAAATGCGGAAAGGGAAGCGATCCATCCGGCCGGCGCCTGGGGCTACATCGGCGGTGCGACCGCCAAGCGCATCGGCTTCCACGTCTCCGTGCCGATCACCGTCTCCAAAAGCCCGACCGGGCAGGAACTGAAGGACTACAACGTCTGCTGGGACAAAGCAGCCAAGCAGCTGCCCTCACTCGCCGGCAGCCGGGGCTGGAAGCTCGCCCAGGACCTGTTCGGACGGTCGTTCGAGCAGGTGGCCGCAGACACCCGCGTCGGTGCCGCGCGTAAACGCTGGGCCGCCTGCATGAGCAGGGCAGGCCACCCAGCAGACGATCCCGAAAAGTTGGCCAACGGCTTCCTCAACGCGAAGAAGGCGTCCACGAAGGAGATCGCCACGGCCACGGCCGACGAGTCCTGCACACGGTCATCGCATCTGGCCGCCGTCTACTTCGCCGTCCTTAGCGGATACCAGCAGCAGCTCATATCCGCCAACACCAAAGTCCTGAGGGGCTACAAGAAACAGGTCCGGGAGCAAATCGACCGGGCAAAACGCCTCCTAGCCGCTTCTCCTATGACCTGACACACCCCCTCCCCCCTGACTCCGGACGGCGCTGCCAGACCGCACCACCGTCCGGCCCCCCAGCACGACAAACATAAGGAGAACTACCATGAGCCAAAGAGCCAAACGCGTGGCCCTGTCCGCGCTGACGACCTTCGCTGCGGTGGCCTCACTCAGCATCGCCACGATGCCACAGGCGTCCGCGATCAACGAGGTCGAATGCGGTGTAAGGACAGACTTGGCATTGGTCTACGGGCACAGCCAGGACTACCCCGACAACAGTTGGTGTTTCGCCAATGCCGGGGAAGCCAGGTGGAGCGGCGCGTATGTACGCGTCGCATGGATGGAGCAGCTCTCGACCGGAAACAACGTCGTCCAGTGGCACGGGGACGGAAGGTGGCAGCCCGATTCCCCGATCGGGAAGTGGACCATCTACACCTGGCCGAACAACCCGGGTGGCGTCAGCGTAGACGGGCTCAAGATCTACTGAACCACCGGTGATATCGGGGACGGTGAGCCTTTCCAGTCGCCGTCCCCGATTCGCAGGACCTAGCCAATGCCCGTTGCCGTGTGGGCCCTGGTTCATGGCGGTCTGTCAGCCCGGTGGTACCCGAAACGAGGCCAGGGCTTCGCCACAGTCGGCGGGCGCCCGTTTTGTGATCACGTGAGGCCAAGGAGTGTGCGGGGCGGCGGAATCGGAGCCGCCACGGCGACTCTCCTGCGAGACCGGGGCGCACAGGTCGCAGTCCTGGATCTGCGCAACGAAGGCGCCCCCGCCGGCGTCACTGCGCCGCGCTGCAACATGAGCGACAGAAGGCGGTCGACACAGCCGTCGCCGAGGCTGCCGAGGCCTTCGGCGGTCTCGACATACTGATCAACAATGCCGGCCTCGGCGTGGTCGGTGCCCTGGACGCCAACGACGACGCTCAGTGGGCCCGTGTCCTCGACGTGAACGTCACGGGCATCGCCCAGACCACCACGGCTGCACTGCTGGCTTTATCAGTGAGTCCTGACACCGGTTGTCGATCGGGAGCTACAGCGCCTGGTGTCCGTGGAGAGCGATATCGCTGAGTTTTGACACCACTTGGGTGCTTGCGGTGGGAGCATCGAAGTGCTCTCCGCGGTGAGGGATTGGCGCCGGTGCCACCGAAATCCAAGGTCGATCTGTACGCGGCGATCCGCCATGATGCCCGGGCAGGGGTCTCGAACCGGGCCTTGCAGCGCAAATACGGGGTCGGCCGAGGGGT
>NZ_JBIVUZ010000034.1:0-21658 GCF_044768565.1 Streptomyces sp. NPDC091280 | reverse complement strand
AAAACGAGAAAATGGCAGGGCTAATAAGATATCGGTCCGCCTCATTTAAGAGACAGACCGATATCGGAATCAGTATTTCCTAATGGTCGACTCCATCAATAGGACGCACCGGGAGAATCTTTTCCGAGGGGACGAGGGTGGCGCCGTCACATGACGCGTCAAGAAGTACCGATGTCCATCCAGATTCTTCAGCCGGACTAACTTCCAAGACGATCGCGAATGCGCCGGAAACTACGCCTACAGAGTCACCCGGTTTTAGGTCTTTGGCATATCGGCACGTTTCACCCTCAAAGTGGTAGTTACGCCTGTGATTACACAGTGTGGGCATGGGGGCGCCCTCTCTCCTGGTGGGGGTCCTGGTGAGGTCCGCGAGGCCGCGCGGCGCCCCGGGGCTCGGAAACGCCGGAGGCGGTTCCTACCGGGCCCCGGAGGGGTCCGGCGCCGGAGGCGGCCCCGGGGCGCCGTGTGGCACCGTGGCGCCGCACCAGGACCCCCACCAGGAGAGAGGGCTACTGCTGCGCCCCATCAGCCCAAACCGTGGTGCACGGCCCTGCGGCGAGGGGGCCAGCGCAGCCGTAGGGCGAGCGCAGTTCGAAGGGCCCGCACCCGGCGTTCCGGGGCGGGCCCTGAGTGGGGTACTGGGGCTACTTGACCTACTGAGCTTCAGTACGTGCAGTGCGGCGACGACGAGACCGAGGAGCCGCGGAACCCGCCTGAGCCTGAGTGGGCGCGGTGTGGGTGTAGTCGCCGGCCTTGAGCCGTGCTCTGACGCGCTCTTCGAGGCCGGGGAGCTGCTTGGTCGGGTCGGGCTCGGTCAGTTCGGCTACGAGCGCGCGGGCCGCTCCGGCGAGGGCTACGTCCGTGAGGTCGAGGTCGAGGGCGGCGCCGTTGCACCAGCGCTTGAGTGCCTTGTGCAGGGCGGGCGAGATGTCGACCGTGACGCGGATCGGTGTGGTCCGGATCGTCTCCTCAACTGCTGTGACGGGCATTTCCTCGTCGCCGAACCTGTCTTTATCTCCTCGGCGAGTCATGCCTGTGCCCTTTCCAATTCAGCGATGATTTCCTCGGCTGCCGCCGGATATGTTGTTCCGCTGGTTTCGATCTTGAAGCCGTACGCCTGTCGGTACAGATCGTCATTGAATGCAATGACGGTCTGCATGACACGGAATCCTCTCTTCGTGAGAGTTTCCCTGAATTCGGCATCCGGTCCGGTCTTTGTGGCGTAGGGGCGATTCGTTCTCGTCAGTAGAACCATTTCGCACATTGGGTTTCTTGGGCGTCCGATCTGTTCACGAAAGTCTCGCGCCTCATCCAGCTTTTTGCGGAGTTGCAGCATGGTGCGGCGGACTTCCATTCCTCCCGGAGCCAGAGGGAAAATCCACACATCCGCATATGCGAGAGCTGATCGTGCAATCGCTTCGTGGTCTTCGAGCTGCGGCGCGTCGACAACCACGGCGCCTCGTCCGTCTTCGAGGCCGGGGAGGGTGCGGTGCAGGGTCGTGATCGCCTGCCCGACCACCGGGAAGCCGAGGCCTTCGGCGTCCTGCATCCAGCCGAGGCACGACGCGCCTTTGTCGGCGTCCCCGAGCACCGGTTCGACGCCGAGTTCTTGGAGGCTCTTGCAGAGGAAGACGGCTGTGGTGCTCTTCCCCACCCCTGGCTTGATGCTGATGAGCGCGATCCGCAATACGGGCATGCCCGTACGGTACTGCGGCTACTGCGGGTCAGTACCCCACTCGCCGACACCGGCCCCCACAAAGACTGACCCCACTGCACCTACTGATGTTCAGTAGGTGCAGTGGGGTCGAGGACGCCCTACGAGGCGCCTCAGAGCCGCGTACGGGGCCTACAGGGCGCGGGCGGTCAGCAGGGCGCTGCCGTACTCGCGCATCCAGGCCTGGTGAAGTTCGAAGTCGGGGTTGGCCGGCGGGATGGGCCAGACCGGCCGCCATCGGGACGCCCGGCCCGGAAGGGTGAGGACTTGGTCCAGGCGGTCGTAGGCCGCGCCGTCGCCTGCCGTGTAGTGCTCCAGGATCACGAGGGGGCCCGGGTAGTGAGTGGCGAGCGCGGCGCCGATCTCCTCGGCGGCGTTCGTGATGCTCACGGCGATGCCGTTCTCGGTGACGATGGCGAGGTGTCCGCCGTCGGCTGTACGCCACACGCGCAGGAGGGCTATGCCTCCGCCGCCGGCGCAGGCCGAGGTGTACGTCCATGCCGGATCGTCGGTGACGGGCACCAGCGGACTCGGGACGGAGGGGAGAGGGGGAAAGACGTCGGTCCGTGGCACGGAGGCTCCCAAGTGGGTGCGGGATGCAGGGACGGGACAGCTACAGGTCTTGGACGGCGCGCAGGGCTTGGTCCACCCGGGCCATGGCTGCGGGGTCGACGGGGCCGAGGAGTTTCGCGCCCTCGAACCGGTCAACCCGCAACTGAGTGATGTTGACGGCGACCGCGGTGCACGGGATCGGGTCGCCGATCACCACCGACATGGCCGTGTCCGGGTACCGCCCGCTGTCGTGCAGCACGATTACGAGCACTGCTCCGTACGTCTCTTCCAGGCCGGTCAGGCTGATGATCAGGGCGTTGCGGCCGTCAGCCAGAGTCCAGATCTCACCGCGATTCATCACAGGGTGTCGCCCTCGCCCACCAGGTCGTCGCCGAGGCCGAGCGCGGCGAGCTGCCGGCCGGCGTCGAGGGTTGCGGCTCGGCGCGCAGCGCGGACCACGTAGGCGTTCACGCTCAGGCCGGCGTCGGCGGCGGCGGCCTTGATCGAGGGGGCAAGTTCATCAGGGATGCGCAGGGTCATGGTGGTGACAGTCATGGTGGCCATGGTAGCCACCGGTTCGCGGTGGCATAAGGCGGTTGCGGCTGAGGCGCCCGCAGGCCTGCGCCTGAGACAGCAGGATCTTCCCTATGAGCACCGAGGGCCCGCCGGCCGGAAGGGTCGGCGGGCCTCGGGCCGCGCGGCGCAAAGGAGGTCGGGAATCAGGCTCCGATTCCGACCGAGGAAATGTAGGCGTAGGCCGCATAGTCGGAGTCGAGATCCGAGATGACGTCCTCCCAAATCTCGTCAATCAGGTCCTCATTCTGATCGGCCCACGCGTCGACCAGGTCAGCCCAGATGTACCGGACGGTGATTGATCGTTGGTTCACATTGGGGCGGTAGTGCGGTGTGGGAACCGCGCTCTGGTCGACGGGGTAAATCTCCATCCGGCGGCCCGCGCCGTTGTTGTCGAGGTGCCGCTTAAGCCACCCGGAACGAATCAGGTTTTCCCGCCGCCGGGTCCAATAGGCATTGTCGATCTTCTGCCGGTTCTCGGCCGAGGGGGATGCCTTGCCCTTGTACCAATTTTTCATGGCGCGGTCGGTGATGCCTTGATCCCTCATTGCCTGACGGCCTTTTGCGCTGTTGAGGTAGCGCATGCGGGCATTCATTCCGCGCTTTGATGTGACAGGCGAGGAGATACCGGATGTGTAGACGATCCGGTTGAGTTCCATAATCAGGGCTTCACCGCCCTTCATGCCCTGCGCGTTGTACTTCTGGAACTCGCCCCATTGGTCCCACAGTCCCGATGATCCGGCCATCAGCGCTTACCCCCAAGGGTGTACGTCTTCTTTTCCTTGACCTGGTTCAGGTCTCGGCCCTCCGGGAACACATTCCGCCAGTCACCCACCACGTGGAGTTCGTCCGTGCCGGAGATCTCTACGACCGTCAGCCCGTGGGCGCGTGCCTTTTCGGCCTTCATCCAGAGGTTGGCGAATGCCTTTGAGCGGATGATGTGCATCATGTCCGGTCGGCGGAGTTCCCGGTTGCTGCTGGATTCTCCGATGGTGGACACGAACTTAGAATACATGGACTTCACGTATTCCAGGGTGATTTCGTCGCCTTCGGCAATGGCATTCTTCCGCGCTTCGGCGAGGGCGCGGCGCAGCTTTTCGAGGAGCGATTCCGTGGCGCCGGAGACCAGGGACCGGTGGATCACGGGGGCCTCGGCGAGGGCGGGCCGTACGACGGCACCCCCCTTGCCGACGACCGGACGGGCGACGTCCAGGAGGAGCCGGAGCGTGGACTCCGTCACCCACAGCTCCCCAGGCTCCATACGGTTGCCCAGCGGGTTGGGGAGGTCGGGGTGGTCCCACTCGGCCGGGGTGATCAGGTGAACGCCGGCCTTCCTGGGGTTGTGGGTGCCGCTGGTGTCCTCCTGCAACCGGCCGATCGGCAGCCAGCATTTGAGCGCGGACAGGTAGGCCGCGTTCATGTCGAGGGCGGTCACTTCGATTTCCTCGCCGTTCTTCGCTGCGGCGACGACTTCCTTGTTGCGCCACTTCGGGCGCCCCTCCCAAATTTCGTCGGACCCCTTCTGTGATTTCTTGTTGAGAATCCCGTCCGTCGGCGGGAATTCCGAGTGTTCGTATCGTCCACCGACGCGGGAGGCTTTGAAGAGTTCCATCACGTCGGGAATAGCGGACTTAATTAGGGCGGTCTTTGATTCGTCAAGGTCGCCCTTGTACTCGGTCAGTACGTCCCGCACACGGGCGTTGATCCGGTCAACGAGCGACGAGGAGGCGTACCCGGGCGCGCGGCGCGGCCGAGCTGACAGTGCAGGCTCCGCCGGTCCGACCGCCGGTTCCGACGCGGCCGACGTCGGGGTCGCCGCTTGTGGCGGATCGGCCACAAGCGGCGGCTCCTCGGACTGCGGGTCGCCGGGGTAGGGCACCGCAGGCTCCCCCGGACCCGTGGGGGCGAACTCCTCCTCCTGGTGCTCGTCCTCGGGGTAGTCGCCGATCGGCTCGGCCGCGGCCAGTGCTTCGGCGCACTCCTCGCTCGTCAGGTGCTGCCAGATGCCCTCTACCGCGTCGGCGGCCGTCTCTCCGCACAGCACACACGGCCCGCTCAGGGCCTCGCTGCGCGGCACGGGCGCAGGGCTCCGGGTAGACGCTGCGGGGTGCGCAGCGAGCGGGAGAGAGGCCTGCGCGGCGGTGGGCAGCCGCTCGGCGGGGAGTGCGGTCACGGCGTGGGTGGGACCGGCGAGGAGATCGAGGACCCGCAGGCGGTAGTGCGCGGCGAGGCGGTCGACGTCGTCAAGTGTCCAGTGCTGCCGGCCGGACTGCTTGCGCGAGACCTGCGCCTGCGCCTGTCCGATTCCCTCGGCGACGTCGCCCTGACGCTCACCGGTCCGGCTCATCAGCGCGGACACGGTGAGCCTGAGCAGTTCCTCGGTGCTGAGACTTTGACTCATGGATGACAGCCTAGCATCTCGAATACTGAATCAGTATTCAGAATGCCGTTTCTATCGGCTGGAATCGTCGGTCTGACTACTGCGGTCACGTGCCCTACTGAACACCAGTAGGGTACTTAGGCTACTGACTATCCGTGGCGGTAGCCGGTGGCGACGTAGTCCCCTCGCACCCATCCCTCGCGGCCGTCGTACGGCCCGGACACGACCCTGCCGTACGCCCACCAGTCGTGATCTCCGGCGATTCCCCAGCAGTAGGCGTAGAAGTCGGTGTTGCGCGCCAGGAGGGCCCGCGAGGGGGACGACGTGCGCTTGTCCGCCCGCAGGTACACGGCGCTGCCCGTGGTGTGGAGCTGCGCGGCGGCGCCGTCCGTGTTGCACGCCCTCGGTTTCGGCGTCGCCTCGGCCGTGCCCGCCGTGGCGGCGGTCCCACCTGCGACGAGGAGGACTACAGCAACGCTCATGATCGTTTTCTTCATGCCCGGACCAACGGGAGCGCCGACGCCCCGGCCACGGCCGTTCGCCCGATCGTGTCCGGAGAACGGCACGTGAGGTACTGCGGCTACTGAACATCAGCACAGTCAGTACGCGACTGTGCCCCAGACCGCAGGGGGACGGTCTGGGGCACTGGGGAGGGGCCTACCGGCCCGTGGATTCGGCGCGGCCGGCACGCTGTTCGGCGAGGGCCGCGCGGACGGCACGGGCGCTGTCGACAACCACCCGTATTCGCTCGGCGCGCTGCCAGAGCATGGCCCGTCGCTCCTCGGTCACGGTCACAGCCACGCCCCCGGCTCGACAGTCGCGTACTCGCCGTACGTCCTGCGGTAGCGGCGGTGCCCGGTGTCGCGGGTGTGCTCGGCCATCCACCGGTCGAGGTGTTCGGCGTCCGCCAGGAGGCCGGACTCCTCGCCGCACTCCTTCTCGTCGCCCGAGACGCACACCGCCTCGAACTCCGGCTCCGCCGACTCGTCGGCCGTGACGCCGGACTGCGTGGAGATCTCGAACTGCCGGAAGCGGAACGTGCGGGTGGTCACCGCTCACCCCTCGGCCGGTCGGCGTGATGGGTCGCCCCGCCGTACTCGCCGGTCTGCGGGTCGCGCGCGCTCACGGTCATGGTGATGGTCCACTCCCACATGCCGTCGACCGGCCCGGGGACTCTCGCGAGGGCGAGTCCGTGCGGTTCGAGGGCGGGGGACTGCCGCGCGACGTCGGCCGCGGCCTGGAGAGCGTCGGCGGGTGTCGACCCCGTACACACCAGGGCGGTGAACATGGACACCGAGACGTCACTCGGCTGCCCACGGTCTGCGAGTGCACCCACGGCTTCGGTCGCCTGGTCGAGGGACCGGACGACATCGCGGGCGAACACGGGCGGACGGCCGATCCGGACCCCGGCGACGTCGTCGCCGGGGTGAACCACGGGGAGGTGCGCGGAAGGGCCGCGTTCATGCTGCGGGTCGTTGTGATGCGCCATGACGGGACGGTACGGGCGGGCGGGCGTGACGAGGACGAACAGAGTGTTCGCCTTGCGCGGGAGGGGGCGAGCACGCGCGAACCCCCGGAGCCAAGGCGCGGAGACTCCGGGGGCGGGGGTCCACGGACGGCTCCCACGGGGGGAGGAGCCGCCCGTGGAGTCAGGGGGCGCAGGTGCGGGCGGCGCGTTCTTCGTCAACCGCGAGGACGGCCGCGCGCAGTTCGGCGGGATCAACGTAGCGCGGGAATCGACCTGTTGGGCCACTGAGGCAGGCAGCTTCCCATGTGCCGTAGCCACTCCTCGGCATCACGACCCATGATCCGCGCGAAAGAGCCCGCACGCCCTGGACGTCGACTCGCTCGTCGGTCCCGGCGGCGCCCGGGGCGACGTGCACGATCAGTTCGTGCCGCCGGTAGTCGGCGTACACGCCGTACCCCGAGTCGAGGGGAAGACCGAGGGAGTCGAGCGCAGCGAGGCCGCGTTCGAGGGGAGCAATCACCACCGCGTCCCACATCCTTCCAGCCTCGGTTAACACCGTGGCCATCATGCCGCCGCTGGCACTCAGCCGACGCTCCATCTCGGCGTCCGGGTCGAGGAAGGAGTCGACCCATGGGGTGGTCTTCTCTGAACTGGCCATATCCGCACGGTAGGGGGCGTACAACAGAAGGTAGGCGAACAGACTGTTCGCCTCTTCCGTCCGTCCCGGAGATCTCGATGGACACCAGGGCTATCGGGCGCCGTATCGCCTACTGGCGTGACCGCCGGCGCCTCACGCAGACCGAGTTCGGCCGCCTCATGGGCGGCAAGAGCAAACGATGGGTGCAGTTCCTCGAATCCGGCGACCGGCAGGCCGACCCGCGCTTGTCCGTGTTGGAGGACGCGGCCCGCGTGCTGAGTGTCGATCTCCTCGCGCTGCTCACGGACGGGCCCGCCGTCGAATGCGTGGACGCGGCCGAGCTGGAGCGCATCCGGACCGTTCTACAGAGCCACGACGTGATCACGGGCACGGTCGATTCGGACTCCGCCGACCCCCTGCCGGTCGACGTCCTGCGCGCCCGGGTCCGCTACGGCTGGAACTCGTTCCAGGCCAGCCACTTCGCCTCGCTCGGCCGCCTGGTGCCCGAACTCCTCGTCGCGGCCAACCGCGCCGCCGCCCGCCACCAGGGCGACGACCAACTAGCGGCGTACCGGTCGCTGTCCATGGTGTTGCAGTTGACCGAGGCCGCGTCGATCAAATTCGGTGCCAGCGGCCTCGCCACGATCGCCGGCCACCGTGCCGTGAGCGCGGCCGAGCGGTCGGGCTGCCCGGTCATCATGGCGTCGGCCTGCCGGCATCTGGCCGACGCGATGACCGCCGACGGGCAGGCCCGCGCCGCCGCCGACTTCGCCGTAGCCGCCGCCGCCCGCCTCGAACCAGACCTCAAAGCGCGGGGCGCGGACGGCCTGAGCACGCTGGGCATGCTGTACCTCAAAGCGTCGATGGCTCGGGCGGTGGCAGCCGAGGCAGCCGCGCGCGACGACCGCCGCGCCGCCGCCGACGCCCGCGCGGTCCCCCAGCTCCTGGACCAGGCCGCCGAGCACGCGGCCGAACTCGGCGACGCTGGCGACGGGAACGCGCTGTTCACAGCGTTCGGTGAGACCAACGTCCGGTTGTACCGGGTCGCGGCGCACGTGCAGCTGTCGCAGGGCGCGGACGCCGTCGCCGTCGCAATGGAGATCACCGCCGACGACCGCGCAGCCCTCCCTCGCGAGCGACGCGCCCACCACCTCGCCGACCTCGCCCGCGCGTACGCGCAGGCCGGGCAGCGCGAGACGGCGGTGGACACGCTCCTGGACGCGGAGAAGGAAGCAGAAGAGGAGGTCCACTGCCGTCCCCGGACCCGCCAACTCGTTGACGACCTGCGGCTTTTGGGCGTCGGCGGCGCAGAGCGACGCTTGCGGGCACTCGCCGTTCGCTGTGGACTGCCCGGGTGACTAGCACCCTGTATCTGATCTCCAGTGCCGCCCCGCCCGTCCTGCACATCACCACCGGTATCCGCACCGCACAGAGCCGCGGGTGGGACGTCTGCCTCATCCTCACCCCGTCCGCCCACAGGTGGGTGACCGAGGACCCCGAAGGCCTTGCCGTGCTCCGCGACCTCACCGGCCATCCCGTCCGCCACACCTACAAGTTGCCGTCGCAGGGCGACGTCCTACCCGACGCTGACGCCCTCCTCGCCGCGCCCGTCACCCTCAACTCGTTGACCAAATGGAGCGATGGTCACGCGGACGCCCTCGCCCTCGGCCTCCTCACCGAGGGCCTAGGCCTCGGTCTGCCGATCGTCGCTCTGCCGTACATCAACGCCGCGCAGGCCAGGCACCCCGCCCTGCCGCGCGCCGTGTCCACCCTGCGCGAGGCCGGAGTGCGCGTGCTCCTGGACGACGACCACGACGAGGGGTTCGTACCGCACCAGCCCAAGCACGGCCGCGTCGAGGAATACCCGTGGGATCTCGCCCTGGACGCCCTCCCACCGGCTGTCTGACGTCCTTCATCCGAGTACTGCCCCCACTGCCTCTACTGAGCCTCAGTGGGGGCAGTACGGCGTTTCTGTCGGCAGGGCTGACGACCGCCGACCCGGTGAGACTGGCTGACTCGCCCTCAAAACCCTTACGACAGCGAACCGAAAACGTCTGTACGCCGCTGTGGGCGCCTAACTCCCAACCTTGCGAGGGATTCATCCGGTAGCCGGTGATCGACGCAGAGAAGCCCGGCCAGAGGTCATGTGGGTGTCTGTCTGTGACATGCGGGAGTAAACCGTTGATGCCACTGATGCTGAGCCCTTCACGCGCGCGCCCACGCGCGTCCTGTGGTTGCTGTTCCCAGATGAGGTAGTTGCAGCTTGCTCAACGGTAATCAACCACGTGAACACGGGGGCTCGGCTTGCCGAGACCTGCGTGAGCGAAGCGAACGTGTCTATGGGGGTCTGGGGGGAGGCGATCCCGAAGGGACGACGAGCGAAGCGAGGAGCAGTCCCCCCAGAGATCAGAGAGTGCGTAGCACTCTCGATGATCTCTCTAGTTCAACCTCCATCTGCTTCCCTTTTTCTCTAGATCAACTCTGTCTGTATTGCCCGGCAGATCTGACGGAGGGGGCCCATCAGATCTGCCGGGGGAGGGGCCGTCAGGAATGACAGGGGACCCCCTGTCAGGAATGACAGGGGGTCGGAGGGCTGCGCAACCTCGCAAAAACCGCCCCCGTCAGGAATGACAGGGGCGGTCGGTCCTCCATGACTGAGGGGCCCCGACGAGCGTCCGCTCGGGGCCCCTCATGAACATGCCGTTGGTCAGTCGGTCGGTTCGTCAAACTTCGTCACGTACAAGTTGGTGGTCTGCGACCCGTCCTCTCGATACCGGGGGCGAACCTCCATGCACTTCGCTGCGACCAGGCGCCGGATCGTGCGCTCTACGGTGGATCGGCTCACGTCGAATTCCGCTGCGATCGTGTCGATTCCAGGCCAGATGCCATCTAGCCCGCCGTACCTGGCGCGCAGCCAGTCGTAGAGCCAGACGTCTTTGAACGCCTTCTTCACGACCCAACCCGGGGTCATGGAGAAGCCGCGAGGGCCCTCATGAACGAGCCCTTCCGGGGGCGCATTGTCTGACATGGGCAGAACATCCTTCCTGCCCCGAACCGCTGCTAGGCGTAACACGCGTGCGCCCGGTATGCTGGCCCGAAGCTGATAGCAACGCGAGCGGCCCCCCGGCGACCAACCACAGGGGCCGTTTCGCATTTCTGGATCATGTTGCGCGATCCAAATTTTGCACTAGTGGTGCCGATGAGCCTACGCCCTGTGCAGATTGGGCACTCAGGTACGGGCTGGGTGCATTCAGCTTTTGCCCTCCGGCGGGCGCTTAGGGCGCACGGACACGCCGGCCCGCTCGAACCACTCGTACATCACGCGTGGGGATACGCCCGCCTTCTCCCGGATGCGGGTCCGGTTGGCGCCGATCTGCGCTGCGGCGATGGACGCGCGTTCCACCTCATGGTTCGCGAGCGCGGTGACCATGGCGACGATCCTGTCTCGCTCCTCTGCCGCTGCCTTCACGGCGCGTAGCGCGTCGGCCTGCGCCTGAAGCACTGCTGCCTTCTCGTCCTCGGGGCTCTCGCTCATGCGCCACAGCATGTCATAAAAACCCGTCGGTGTGAGTAGTTGCACCCAAGGGTGTTTTCGTGTCAGGGTGGTGCTCGCCCCGGAAACGAGGGCGGCCCCCGGGCGGTGTTGGAAGCACCGCAGGTTGTTGGAAGCAACCGTGCCGAGGGCCTGATCACCCCACCTACGTGCATAGGAGGGCGATCCATCGTGGATCGTATCGCCACGCCCCCGGGCGTGTTGACCAAGGATCGAGTGTTCGCCGGCCTCATCGAGGACCTGGAACGCGAGGACGACGCCCGCGGCCCCGAGCCGGAGCCGGAGAGTGTTCTCCGCGTCATCATCAGCCGCCCCGTGATCGGGGGGACGACATGGCGCTGAAGGACCGTCCCCCGATCAGCACCGCGCCCGGCGGCCCGTACGCCGACAAGGGGCAGCCCACCGTCTACCAGCCCTCGCGCGGCGGTCACTTCCCCCAGGAGCCCAGGCCCGTCCCCGGCACCCCCCGGAACGGCGAGCCGAGGGAGACGCGGTGACCAAGAAGACCGTCACCGAGTACCTGGACTCGCTGAAGACTCCCGAGCCCCCGAGCAACCCCCAGGTGAGCGCTGCGGACGCGAGTGTCCAGCGAGCCAACGCCAGCGTCCACGCGCAGCAGGGCATCCCGCGCACGACCGGCGGGGGCGCCCGATGAGGAACCCCCTCGCGTTCGTGTTCGCCGACCCTGCGGACCACGGCAAGAGCGACTACAAGATGGGCCGCGCGTCCAAGTCGGCCACCGAGGCGGACCGGCAGGGCTGGGCCAACTCGGATGCCACCCAAGGGTTTTCGCGGGCCGTAGGGAGCGGCGGCGGTCGCCGTTCGATCTTCGGCCGGAGGCGCTGACCCACACGTCCCACTGAAACCCCTCGTCACCGGAAGCGCACCCGCCGCAGGATGGGCGGACGGAGCCACCGCGTGACAGTCCCGGAACACGGCGTGAGGCTGCCGGATCGACTCCGGCCCGGGACACGTCCGCCGACCGGCGGCACCCCAACCAGGAGGAACCGTTGTGACGAAGAAGAGCATCGTTGGGATGTTGGCCGACAACCGAGACTGGGCCGCTCGCCGGGATCAGGCTAAGGCCGACACGTACGCGAAGAACGCCGCCGCCCTGCGGGAACGGGGAGGCACCGGCCCCGTCGTAGAGGCGCTGATCAGCAACCGCTCAGCCACAGCTGCCCAGTACCAGGCTGCCGCAGACCGCCACCGTCGAGCCGCTGCCGACTTGCGGGAGCGCGACGTCTGACATGCATTGCCCCGGAGTACGGCGTGAGGCTGCCGGATCGACTCCGGCCCGGGGCGCCCCTCACCGACCAGATCACCGCCCGCAGTACAACGGAGGACAGCGTGACCACCATGACCGACTCGCGCACCGAGGCCGCCCCCGGGCGTCCGCCGGAGCCGGAGTCAACCGTGCCCGAGGCTCCGGCCGTCGAGGCGAACGACTCCGGCCGCGCCGCCGAGGCCAGCGCCGAGCCATCGTCCGTGCCGCGCCGCCGCCTCACCAGGATCATGTGGACGGTCGTTGGTGTCGCGATCCTGGCCGGCCTGACCGTCGCGGCGGTCGGGTTCACCCTCTCGTACGGCGCGCTCGTCCGCGCGGCCCGAGGCTGGGGGTTCGGATCGTGGGGCTCCTACGCTTTTCCGATCGGGGTAGACGGTCTGATCGTCGCCCTGTACTCGATCGCGCTCGTCCTTGCCTGGCGCAGGATGCCCAAGCCCATGCTGCTGGTCGCGGCGCACATCACCACCGCCGTGACGATCGTGCTCAACATCCTCGCGGCGGCCGACAGCGCGTCCGGCAGTCCCGGGGTGTGGGAGGTCGCGCAGAGCGACCCCGGGAGGCTCCTCGCGCACGCCGCGATGCCCATCGCGTACGTCCTACTTGTCGAAGCGGCGCGGCACCTGATCACCCGTACCGCACTCCTGGAGTCCGGCGAGCGTGGCCTCACCCTCGCGGACTGGCTGCTGCGCTTCCCCACCACCTGGTGGGTGTTCCGTACGGCTCAGACGCACCCCATGTCGTACGCCGACGCTCGGAAGATGCGTCGCGAACTGGCGATTCACGGAGTGTGGATCACCTACCGCGAGCAGATCGAGGCAGCCCGCCGTGCTGCCGACGACAGGGGCGAGACGTTCGACGAGCACGAGACCGTGACCGTGCTGGATCGCCTCCCCGAGCTGCTTGCCCCCTACGGCGTCAGTGTCGACGAGGCTCTGGCACTGCCCGACCGGATGCGCAGCGCGGAGCAAAAGCGCCGTACCGCACGCGACCAAGCCACCGCGGAACGCCAGCACAGGGCCCGCGCCGACGAGCGCGCCCTACAGCACGCCGACCGCATGGCCCAACTCAGGGACACCGCAGAGGAGTTGAGGGAACAGGGGCAGGTGGACGTACTGACGGCTCAGGTCGACGGCGAGCGCCAGGCGGCCGAGTACCGCGCCCGCGCCGCCGCCGACACCGCCGGGATTGAGGCCTCGGCAGCACGCACCACTGCTGAGCGGGCCGCGACCGAGGCGCAGCGCCGCGCGGCTGCCGAGGAAGAGGCCGAGGAGTCCGCGCGCACGGCGGCGGCCCGTCTCAAGGCGGCCGAGGACGACAAGTCGGCGCTGTTGATCGAGCAGCAGAACGTGCGCCGCCGCCAGGAGGCCGCCGAAGCGCAGCGACAGGCCCTCGCCACTGCGGCCGAGGCCGAGCGTGCGAAGCGCGACAAGGCCGAGGCCGAGGCCGGGGCCGCCGCCGCCCTGCGCAAGTTGAACGAGGACCGTGCCGCCGCCGCGCACGCCGAACTCGCCGCTATCGCGGCCGAGGACGCGGCAGGCCTGAATCAACGGGAGCGCAACATCCGGCGCACCGCCCGGTTGATCAGCACGGAGGCGGACGGATCGGCCCTGCGCCTGCCCCTGGCCCGCATCGAGGAGGTGATCGGCGTCGCCAACGGGACAGCCTCCGGCTACCGCGACGAGGCCGCACGGCTCCTCGCCTCCGGCTACGACCACCGCGCCGACCCGTTGCACGGGCAGGCCGCCTACTCTCACGGGACGTGATCGCTCCGTGACGGGTCCGGCAGGGGATTTGGGCCCCCGCCGGACCCCCCTCCCAAGAACTGACAGCGCGTCACAGAGAGGCAGAACCAGTATGACCCGACGTACGACGACCGGCAGTTGCCGAGTCACCCTCCCCCCCGACCGGCACCAGTGGACCTACGCTCCGGCCGCCCCCGCGCGGCGGTCGTGGCCGGCCTTCGGCGGTGACGAGCTGCGGGTGCGCGCGTACCTGTGGCGGGTCCTGGGTGTCGGCGCGGCTGCCTCGGCAGGGAGGCCGCAGTGAGCAGCAGCAGTGACGAGCCGTGGTGGAGCGCGCAGAGCACGGGCGCGGACCCCGGCGACGACCGCCAGGCGGAGCGCGACTCCCTCACGGACGCGGCGGCCGACCTTCGGTATGCGGCCGAATACCTGCGGGACGCGGCGACTCCGGCCCCGCCGCCCAAAGAGTCCAACTGGGATTTCACGTGGCTGACCCAAATGCGGAAGCGCTCCGACAACGGGAAAGCATTCGTTGACGCCCTGTGGTCGGTCGGACCGGCGTACACCATTTTTCTCGCGTCGCAGCGATTCGAATTCGGTACCGCCTGCGGATTTACGTTCCTCGGTTTCGCTGTCATCGGAGGATGGCACTTGCGAGTCGAGCGAAAGGCAACTCGGCTCCTCACGTGGGGCCTTCCTGTGGGACTCGCGTATTACGCACCAGTGGCAATCATTTTCGGACTCGGCAAAGTGCTCGTAGGGGGCTAAGAGTGAAGACTGTAACTCTCGGGATGTTCACTGTCGGGATTCTCATCCTGACCGCCCGACTCGCATGGTTCTATTTCAAGAGCAAGTCCCGTGACTGGTCGAAGATTGCACCCTTCGGAATGGGTGCCGCGACCTTTGCGGCGGCGGGTGCCTGCGCGGGCGGACTCATCGGAACTGTCCTCTCCTGGGCCCGTAATGGCGTAGGAAAGGCCGGTGACGTTGCCCTCGAAAAGGGAACCGGAGCCACCCACGTACAGATCTCGCGCCCGGCTGAATTCGGGACGCTGACACCGTACGGCGCCGTGATCATGCTCGTCATGATCGTGTTGTTCGTGGTCATCATCAAGTCCGCGAAGAACAAGCCCAAGAAGGAAATCTTGTGGGGGGCGCCCTGCGGTCTGACCCTGGGCCCGTTCCTCGGCGCCGTCACCCTCGTCCCGCTGATCAACTGGATCGGCCAAGTCGGCATCCAACAGCCGTTCTTCAGCTGACCGACCCGAGCGGCCCGGACGGGAAGCCACCCGTCCGGGCCGCGCCCGAGCCACCTCGAAACGCGCCGGAGAGCCCGAGATGAGCGACCAGACCACCCCGCCCGCAGAGTCCCCTGCCCCGGCCGCGCCCGAGGCCGCCGAGGCGCCAGCCGACACCGCCGAGGAGACCGCCCCCGCTCCCGGCCTCGCCCGCGCGACCGTGACCCGGATCGGCTACGGCGCACGCCACGTCGGGGCGAGCCTGCGCCACACCCTGACCACCGGACACCAGAGTGACGACGAGATCCGGCGGCTCCTCGTCCAGCGCCAGCTCGGCGCGTTCGAGGAGCTGCGCGAGACCGCCGCCGAGGAACTGGCGGACGTCCACAAGCGCATCACCCGACTGGAACTCATCGGCGCAGAGGATGGCTGGACGGCGGAGCAGCGCCAGCAGGTCAAGGTGCTGCGCGAGGAGCGCAAGGGCCGTACGAGGGCCCTCGAAAGCCTGCGGAAGACCCCGTTCGAAGCCGTCCAGCCGACTGACGGCCAGATCAAAAGCGCTCGTCGCAAGGGGTCCACGCGCCGGTTCGTCGCGCTCCTGGTCGTGGTCGGCCTGTTCGTCACGCTCCTCGTCAAGGCGCCTCAACTCTTGCTCCTGGTGCTCCCCGCCGCCGTGGCCGTCCTGTGGTGGCTCGGCCGGCGCCCGCCGACCCTCGTACAGCGCCCCGTGCCGGAACGCCTCCTCGCCCGCGCCGAACTCGCGCTGCCCACGCAGGCCGGTGCCGCCGCAGGCGCCGTCAACCCGGAGGAGCCCCGCCAGTACCCGATCGCTGACGTCGCTACCGCGGAGGAGGCCGAGGAGGCGGTGCGGCGGGTCGTCACCGCAGTTGGCGGCGACCTCGCGGCCGTCAGCGACGGGCACCGCGAGCCGTGGGGGTGGTCGGTCCGTGTGCGGTTCCGCGACGGATCGCCGGACGACCTGAACGAGGAGAAGACGTACAGGCGGCTGATCACCGCTTGGCGCCTGCGCCGTGCCGGCCTCCTCATCGAGGCCGACCCGGATTTCGGCGACACATGCACGCTGCGCATGGTCATGCGCGACCCGTTCACGCCCGAGTTGGTGGGCGCAGTCCCGTACCGGGCGCCGCTGTCCACCTCGATCGCTGACGCCTTTGACTTCGGCGTGGGCATGGACGCGAGCGAACTCGCCTTCAGCCTCGCCGGACTGATGCTGATCATGGTGGGCGACACCGGCAGCGGTAAGTCCGGGATCGCCCTCGCCCTGGCCGAGGCCGTCACGTCCACCCGGGACGCCGTCCTGATCAACCTGGACCCCGCCGGGTCCGGCGTCGGCGACCTCGGCCCCGCCATCACGCTGGACGCCTGCATGGACCAGGCGCTGATCGGCAACGTCCTCGACTTCCTGATCAAGCTGTGCTCTGCCCGCGCCCGTCAGCGCAAGGCGTACGGATGGGGCAACAAATGGCGGATGAGCCCCGAACATCCCGCATTCGTCGTGCACATGGACGAATGGCCGCAGCTCACCGATAAGAATAAAAAGAAACTCATCAGGGCAATTCTTATCGGCCGTAAAGAGGGAGTTTGGTTCGAGGGATTCTCTCAGTGGGGAACTAAGGACTATTTGGGCGACGCTATCGGGCCGAAAATGCCGGGCAAAATTCTTGGGGCCTGCCGCAGGGTCGACGTAACCGAACTTCTCGGGGGCGGATCAATCGGCGAGGGATACCGCTCTGATCTCCTTCAGCCTGCGACCCATACCGAGATCGGCGACGCCGGACAGATCTACGCCCAAGGCCTGCCCGGGATGCCCAAGCGACCGGTGCGCTACAAATTCCGCGAGATCACCTCGGAGTACGCCGCGCGGATCGGCGCGGAGCGGGCGGCGGCAGGCCTGCCCGACGTCACGCACACGCTGACCGAGGCGGGTCTGATCAAGGAGTGGAACAAGCTCCTGGCGGCGGCCGGCGGCTCCGGTCCGGCCCTCGGCGGGGACGACGACGAGCCGGACGTGCCGCACGTCCTCCTCGTCATCGCTGAAGCGTTCGTCGCCGAGGACGACCCGGAGTACCTGACCCTCGATCAGGTGCACATCTACCTCAAAAAGGACGACGCGGCGAAGTGGTCGAAGTGGGACGACCGCGACGACAAGGGGCGCCTGCGGGAGCTGGGCAAAACCCTCGCCCGCGAACTGCGCGACGCGGGCACGGTGTTGTCCTCGGAGAAGATCACCGAGGCAGAGGGACAGCCCCGCGGCTACTACGCGACCGCGGTGCAACAGGCCCTCGCGGACGTCTCCTCGGACGATTCCTCGGACGACTCCTGATCGGCTGCCCATTGGCGCTGATCGGCTCACCGCAGCCGATCAACGCCAATGGGCAGCCGATCAAGAAACCATTGCTGACCTGCGGAAACCAATCAATCCGATCATGCAGCGACACCCCCCCCTCTCGCGCCGGAAGCGCCCTCCGGGGCGGCTGAACGGGGGCGTCCGGTCCTGATCGGCCGAACGGCGACCGTCCGAATTGCTCCGCCCTCGCGCGGAGGCCTGAGACCATCAGACGAACCCCACCAGGAGGCCACACAGATGCAGCTTGCCGAGCCGTCCTCCGACCCGTGCGCCGGCGTCGTTGGCGTCGCACGGGACGCGTGCGAGGGCAAGTCCACCTCGACCGACCCGACCGCAGCCCTTGATCCCCTCGGCTCACTCGCCCACTCGTTCGCCCGGGGCGCGGCCTGGACGGTCGAACAGGTTGGGCACGCGCTTGACGGGTCCGCCACCGTTGACTTCACCAGCGTCAAGTTCCTTCAGCAGTACGCCGTAGTGTTCGCGGCCTCCACGGTGCTGACGCTCGTCCTGTGGCTCATCGCCGTTGCCAAGCGCGCCATGCGCGGGGCGCCGCTCACCACCGCGTTCGGTGAGGCGGTGGGCTTTCTCTGGCTCACCGTGATCGCCTCGGCCTTCACGCCCCTCACGCTCCAGGTGATCGTAAGCGCGGTCGACTCGGTCACCAACGCCATGACCGGTTCCAACGGCAGCATGCCGAGCCTCTTTAAGACGCTGACCGAGATCCTGCGCCGCGACGGAGACATTGTCGGCGGCGGCCCGATCGTGCTGATCGTCGTTTCTCTGGTGACGATGATTGCGGCCGGTCTTCTCGGCCTCGAACTTGTACTGCGGGCAGCCGCCCTTTACCTCGGCGCGCTCCTCGCTGTCGTGGTCTACACAGCGCTCGTCGACCGCGACTTGTGGGGCAAGGTCCGCATGTGGGCCGGTGTCATGATCGCTGTCATCCTGCTAAAGCCGGTCGTTGAAATCGCCTTGGGAATCGCCGACGTTTTCACTCAGGGGCAGGGATCGGAACCAGGAACCGTGATCGTCGCCGGAAACGCCGTCGTCATCATCGCTATCGGTGCGGGCGTCGCCATCTTCCGATTCGTTCCCGGATACGGGGACGACATAAAGAATGGCCTCGCCGTACGAGCCGGAGCGGCGACCGGCCGAGGCGCCCTAAAGGTGACCGGGTCCGCCGCCGGAATCGTCGCGCAGGGAATCCAGACGCACGGCGGACGCGGCGACGACAACCGAGGACGATCCGGCGGACAAGGCAGTGGGAAGATCAACGGAGTAAACGGCGTCCGCGACGGAATGTCGACCCATGGCAGCCGTGGAACCGGAAAGCAACAGAAGAAGAAAGACGGCAACTGACGCGATCCGCGTATGCCGTATACGGAAACAGTAAAGGGGTCTGCGGTCGACCGCAGACCCCTTTACTGTTTATGCGGAATCCTTATCCGCCCAGCTTGGTCAGTATCGGCGGCATCCGTTCACCGGTCACCGCCGTCAGCGAAATAACGGCATGCCCCGTTTGCAGATCATTCGCCAATTGCGAAGAAGACCACCGTTGCCGCTCCTCGCGACGCATGGTGACCGACTTGGTAGTCACATGCTGGCCGGTGACCATTTTCCGCACCGCATGCCAAACCTTTGTACCGGGATGCTCGGCGCGTACCTGCCGGTGAGTAATCATTTCCGTTTCCACCCACTCAGTTCCCCACGCCGTGGCGAAATGCTGGGCATCCCACGAACTCACACCCACACACGCGACACGACAACCCACCGCAGCCAATAGGTGATCCCTCAACACGTCGGGGATATCGTTCAGGCTCCGCAGGGAAAACAGCACACCCGCATTGCTCCGCCGGAGACTTTGTAGCGCACGCAGGGAATGAGGCGTCACGGTCTGGACAGCGTCCTCAAGAACGAGGAACGCGAAAAGGGACTGATCTCGGCGGGAAGTCGCACACATCGTGAATTGCGCGAGTACGAGGCGCGCGATAATACGCGAGGCATCCGTGTGCACCCCCTCCGGCAGATCAATGCGTACCCGGACGGGCCGGTCAAGGTGCTGAAGACTGAACACCGAACGACCGTCCGCCTTGCTCCCCAACCCGGGCGCGGCGAGCAAGGAATGGAAGGCTGGCCGATCCAGCAACGCCACGCGGTTGGACAACGTCTCCGCAGCACCCCCAGGAGCCGCTGAGCGCCGCTCGAACGCGTCCAGGTCCCGCAGGTGGGCGGATGCACGCTTGCCTTCCAGAACGGCCCGCAGATCGGCGCGTACGGCTTCGCTGTCGAGGAGGTCGCGGAGATCTTGGATCGCGGGGAACTGGCCGTACGCCGCGCGCCACGGGCCGAGGAGCTGCGCCAGCGCCGTAACGGCCCATCGGCTGTCGTGCCCGACCTCGGCGAGGTCGCCCACCAGGGCCTCGGCCAGCACCGAGGCAGCCTCGTCCGGGTCGTCCAGGCCTGCGTACGGATCAAGGCTGTGCGCGATGCTGGGGTCACCGGCCCGCAGCACCACGTCGAAGGCACGGTGCTGGGGCGCTGCGGAGCCTGCCGACGTCACGGCGACCACCGCGGCTTGACCCGCGAGAGCCTGAAGACACAACGACTCGGTGACCGGCCCCATGATGCCCTCGGCCGGCTCCCGCCCTGACGGGCCGACCACCAGAGCCGACGTCCCCAGCACCGCCGGGTCAAGGGCGATCCCGGCGCCTCGGTAGACGTACGGGTTGCGTGGGGAGTCGGCTGCCGACCCGATCCGCACCTGGCGCAGCGGGAGGTCATGCCGCGCCGCGCGGGCCGGAAGGTCCCGCGCACCCGATCCGTGAGCGCAGGCAGCGGCGCCGTGCACCCGTACCGCCTCGGTGATCTCGGCCCGCGCCCGACCGGTCCGCCACGCATGATCAATGCGCGCATAGTCAACGTCGCTCATCCGGCCCTCGCGCAGCTCGGCGGCGAGGACGTCCGCCACCGCAACAGCGCCGTCCGCCCGCAGTTGGGGCCACAGCGCCGGATCGGACTCCGGCGCCGGCGGCGGCGCACCCTCGGCCGTCGCCGCGTTGACGTTGGCCTGCCGTACGGCGGCCCGCGCTCGGCGCAGTACCTCCACCCACCCGCCGAGGCGCGCGCAGAACACCACGATGGCGCCGAGTACGACGGCGTAGTACGTCCAACTGGCGATCACGAAGTACGTCGATTGGAACTGTCCGTCTGGCGTGATCAGGATCAGGGGCCAGATCCAGTACTCACCCAGGTAGCCGTTCCACAGCAGCGACCACACCAGCCATCCCACCAGCGCCGACCCGCCAGCGCCGACCAGGAGCTGACGCGTCGACACCCGGCTGGGCTCCTCGGCCGTGCGTGGTTTGTGCCCAGCACGCCAGATACCCGGGCCAGCCGTGGGCCGAGGCATCCGTAGCCACGTGACCAGCGGATGGACCGTCGCACCAGGCGGAGCCGGCGGCCTCGGCGGGAGCACAGGAGGCGGTGGTGGGGCCGCGTCTGCGCGCGGCACTCCGCGCTGCTCCTGGCCGTCCTGCTCGCTGTCCATCCCCGTCTCCCTCTGTCGCCTTGGGCTGCCAATTTATAGGCGACTGAGGGCGGTTCGGCGGCCTCGAAAACGTGCCCGAGACTGAGGGCACTGCATCTACTGAGATTCAGTGAGTGCAGTGCCCTCAGTGACCTCAGTACCAAGCGCGCCCGAGACCGATACCCGCGCGCCCGAGATCATCCGAGGCGTGCGTGAGACGACTACAAGTCGACATGAGACCACCCCAGCGGGCCCGAGATGCCCTCGAACGCAGCACCCATTCAGGAACGCTGACCACTCGTCACAGAATCCGCCGGAGAAACGAAACCCAAGGGAATCCGCGGTGCACCTGAGATTCGATATCGGATGACAAAGACGTGATGCCCAAAGGAAAGCGATTCGGCAGAATGAAGGCTAAGAGCCTCACTCTTCTAATATTCGTCCTTCACTTCTTCTCTCATGAACCTCTCGTCTTCCGCTTTCATGAATTCCGCGTATTCCTCGCGGGTCATTTCACTGTGCGCCTTTAAGATGTCATTGACGCTTAGCCCGGCGCCTAAATCGATGTCATTCACGTCTTTCCCTTCACCTTGAATTCTGCCTGCCATTTTCTCGTTTC
>NZ_JBIVUZ010000033.1:0-23510 GCF_044768565.1 Streptomyces sp. NPDC091280 | reverse complement strand
AGGGCCACGGCAACAGCCGCGCTCAGCAGGCTGGAGCCTTCCTTCCCCTCCGAGCCGAAGCCGATCAACTCGACACACCCCCTGAGTGTGAAGGCCGACTCCGGAGTGTGCGGGGCTGCCTGACTCTCGATCGGTGCAGATTCCTCTTGCAAGAGGACCTCCATGACACTTGGGGCTCCTTCGTGTTGGAAGGAGCTGGCAAGCGGGAGCGAAGCCGCGTCTCCTGACACGGCCCATACGCCTGACCTGTGCAGCCCAGGACACCAATGCTGTATCTCCCCACCTCCTGAAATCGACGATATCGGTCCCCGCACGGGGCTGAGACTGAGGCAAAGGCTCCTCGTTTTGGCAGCGTCGCCCTTCTGCCCGCGGGCAATCTCAGCAACCAGGACATTGATGCGGAATCCGCCGACCTGGTAACCCGGGTGGTCGCAGAACACCACAGCACACACCCAGGAGCCGGAGTGGCGCTTGCACAGCAGCGGCTCCTCCTCGACGCCCTCAGGTGAAGCTTTCTTCCGGGGCTCAATCGGCAACCCAACGACACGATCGGGCCGGTCAGTGCACGGTGGCTCCCACTGCAACTTGACGACCAGATCCCTGGGCCACTCGGCGATCGTCACGAGCAGGGTGGACAGGTCGTGGTTCAGCGAGCCTTCGGGGGCCTTGACCAGCCGACCCCCTTCTGCCCTTCGGTCTCGGTGAAGCCGATGCGGCTGAGGAAACGCATAGTGGTCAGGTCCTTGCTGTGTTCCAGCGGGGAGAACAGAGGGAGGCCTGTACGTCCGACTCGGAGCAGCGGAGGACGTGGCCGATGTCGATGAAGTGCTGGCGGCTGGCCGAGGAGGGTGTGTCGTATCCGCCATGGGCGCCGCTGCACCCCGCTTGGGATCTCCATCGGGGTCCGCCGAAAGGGCACGGCCTCTGGCTCGCGTGAACGGGGACTAGATCAGTAGAGGTGGCCGACGATCTCGGCGACCGCGCGCGCGACGGTGTCGAGGCCGTCGGTCGGCCGGACCGGCAGCGGGAGAGCGTCGCCGAGCTGGTCATTGCGGACGAACATCTCGCCGGTCGGGTTGACGCCGATCGTAAACGGGGTGTGGTCCCAGGCCTGCAGGTGACCAGTGGTGGCCCACGGGCCGGGGGCTGCGCCCCACTGATCGCCGAGGTGGTCGAGGGATGCCTTCGCGACGTCGTACGGCGTGAAGGGAGGAACCGGCTGGTTGCGGTAGCTGACGGGTGGGCGGTTCATGGCTTGCTCCTTGCAGTGTGCTGATGGTGGGCAGTTGGCATGGATTCGACGAAGGCGAGCGGTATCGTCGATGACATAGGGATCGCGGGCGACGTTCACTGCGGGAGTGCCGATGGAGGCCGGCTGGTCGGCCACGACCAGGACTCTCGCCTTGCGCCCCAGGCGGGTGAACAGCCCGCACAGCTCGGGCTCGTTGTTGGGCAGCGGCTCAGCGGCTTGTCGAGGATGATGCGGCCGCCGGACAGAAGGGCCCCGTAGTGGGTGGCAAGCCTCGCAAACGATGCCCGACGGTGGCCGGGGGCGCTGCGCGCGGTGCGCTTCCCGCTTTCACCCAGCCGTGTTCGCGGCCGCCAGGCGTTCGGCGAGCGCGAGCACCTGAGCGAGCTGCTTGGCCGTGAGGTGATATCTGCCGGTTTCCCGGCCGTGCGTCTGGCCGGAGACGTCCGCGGAGGTGATGCTCACGGACTTGAGGCCCACGAGGCGCTCACGCTCGGCCGCCCTGGCCCTGTCCTGCTCCATCGCGTCCCAGAGGAACGCGGCGACCTCCGCAATCTCGCCGATCTTCCAGCCGTCGGCGCGGCGGATTCTCTGGCCGTCGGGGGCGGTGATCTCGACGGCACCGACGTGGTCACCCCACATGCCGGTGAACAGGACGGTATGGCCGCTCCTCGTGACGGTCTGTGCCCGGACGGAATTCTTGTGCCTTCCGGCGAGGGCTGCGATCTCGGTGGCGAAGGTGCTGCGCAGGTCGGGCTCCTCGGACACGATGGTGCTCCTGCTCTCTTTGCAGTCGGAGGAAAGGAGGAGTTGCTCAGCGCGTCTCGCTGTAGCCGCACTCGGAACACGTGTGCGTGACCTTTTCGGCCTTCTGGTCGGCGCGGACGCCGTGGGCGTTCGACTCCATGTCGATGGCGCAGTTCGGGCAGTCCATGGCTCGGCTCCTGGTGCGACGAGGATGTTCTTCGACGCCAGATCCGGATCAGCTCCGCTGATCCCTTGTACTCACTGCCTTCACGGGACGAGTGAGGCGAGCCACGAAGACGAAAAGCAGCACCCCGGCGCAGCTGCTGCCCGAAGGCAGAGCGCGCACCGGGGTGCTGGGGAATCCGGAGCAGCGGAGATCTCCGGGGGCGCACCGCAGGGATCAGCTGCAGCGCTCAGGAATCGAATCTATTCCGCGGGCAGTCTGCCCAGTGTGCCCACTGTCGTGCCCGCGCTTCCGAGGTCCGGGTCGAGGAGCTGGCGGAGTGCTACGGCCAGCGGGGCGACTGCGGCGGGGCCGACGATGATCTGGAAGGTGTCGCGCTCCAGGATGCCGAGGACGGCGGGGTGGTCACGCAGCGCGGTGTCATTGACGCGGAAACGGTCGGTGAGGGTGAGCCGGAGCCGGGTGACGCAGTGCTCGAGGGTGGCGATGTTACCGGGACCGCCGAGCAGCTCGTACAGGACAGCGGCGGTGGCCTGGTATCTGTCACCGGGGCACGGCTGGGTGGCAGTCATCGGGCACCCCACAGGTAGCGTTCGATATCGATGGCGTCATAGCGGATGTCGGCGCTGTCGTCCCAGTAGGCCTTGCCGACTTCATGGGCGATCAGGGACCGCAGCCGCAGCTGGGAGTCGAGCCAGGTGCCCGGCATCCGCCAGTGCGCCCAGGTGGCCGGGGTGGTGTGTTCCAAGGCGCGGTGGTAGCGGTCCAGGTCGCATCGCCACTGGTGCAGGAGCGCGGTGGGGACAGCGGGAATGTCGTCGCGGTCGGCTGTGGTGAGGAAGGTCCGGATGCCCTCGGTGGTCTTGCGTAGATCTTCGACGGCATCGCCCTCGGCACCAGGGTGGGGTTCGGTGGCGAGCGCAGCCAAGAGCTGGCGCGTCGTGACGGCTGCTGTGGGCGAGTGTGTCACGGGACCTCCGGACGGTCGTCTGTCGCGAACGTCGGTGCGAGGCGTTCGGTGAGGTGGGGTGGCAGGGCGCTGAGCAGGGCGGCCCAGGCGGAGGTGGTGGTGGCGTCGTGGGTGGTGAAGGTGTCCGGGGGGAGCCAGGTGTCCAGGTGGGTGAGGAAGTTGTGGTAGGCGGCCAGGAAGTCCGGGTCGAACCAGAGGCGGTAACGGATGTCATGGGCGTATGCCAAGCGGCGGGCGATGGATTCGGCCGGGTCGACCAGGAGGACCAGGACGCGGTCGTGTGCGCCTGGGGCGGTCAGTCCCAAGGAGTGGGCGAGTTCCAGAGCGCGGTCGAAGTCCTGGCGTGGGCCCTGGCCGCTGGCCTGGAGCGCGTAGCGGTAGGCCAGGACCCCGATGTGGCAGCGGTCGGAGAGGACGAGGAGACCGGGCCGGGTCTGCTGCAGGCGCTGGGCCTCGACGAGTCGGCCTTGGGCCTCGGTGAGCAGGTAGCGGGCGGTCGCCCCGTCCGGGACGGGATGATCAGGGGGCTGGGCTTCGGGGAAGACCACCACGTGGTCGGGCAGCGCGTCCTGGAGCTGACGCAGCACGGTGGTCTTCCCGGCACCCGGCATGCCGTCGATCGCGATCACAGTGGTGGCGTCCCCTCTTTTGTTTCGAGGGCGTCCAGGATGCGTGGGGCGAGCCCGGTGACCTGGTCGGCCAGTTCGGTGTCGATCTCGATGGCCCATTGCAGGACCCAGCGGAAGTAGCGGGCGGTGTGGAAGAGCAGGTGCCGGGCGTCGACCTCGATGGGCCGTCCGAGGCGGCCGCTTTCGGCGTGGTACGCGGCCAGGGCCAGGTGGGGATCGCGGCCGTCGATGAGGCAGTTCTGGACGTACAGGTTGGTCAGGTCGTCGTACACGCAGCCGGTGCCACAGCCCTCGAAGTCGATGACTCCAGGGGCGAGGTCGGGGGCGAGCAGGACGTTGCGGGCGGAGTAATCGCCATGCACGAAGCCCGGCACACAACCTCGCGTCTGCTCCTGTTCTGATCTGGCCAGCACAGTCGTCAGCCGGGTGCGCACAGGGTGGTGATCGTTGGGCAGGGGCCGGATGTTGCGGTGGAAGGGTGCAAGGCCGGTGAGCGCGCTGGTGGAGATGGCGTGTAGGCGGGCGGCGACTGTGCCGAGCAGTGCGGTGGCCTCCTCGTCGCGGGGGTCGGTGGGGGCAGTGCCGTCCAGGCGGGTGGCGCTGACCCAGGCCAGCGCGCCGTCGACGGCGTCGTGTCCGAGGACGACAGGCACGCGCAGGCCGGCGGCCTGCGCGGCCAGGTTGAGGCCGGTGATTTCACGTGCGGCGCGCTCGGCCGGGCGGTGCGTGTAGATCTTCAGGATGGCCCTCCTGGACAGGAAGACCATCGACCGCCCGCCGTAGCCGACGATGGCGTCCTGGTCGAAGACGGTGTCCAGAGCCGATTCGGCGGCCTGGCGCGCGCAGTCGATCTCGCTGGCCAGCCGGGCCAGAACCGGGTGCTGCCCGCGGTCGGCCGCCGGTGTCGTGCTCTCGTTCATCCTCGTCCTTGAGTCTTGTCGGGTACGCCATTCGTGCAGCCAGTATGGTGGCCGCGACGCGATGGCCAGGACGTCTGGAAGCGGCGCCGGTGCACTGCCGAGTGCGCCCGGGTGACCGGCCGCGGATCGGTAGGCGTGCAGCGCCAGCGTCGCGGCGGCCGCCCAGGAGAATGCAGTCTCCGCAAGGCGCCGTCCGGCGTCCCCCAGATGCCGGCGCAGCGTATGGTCCTTGCGCAGCGTGGTGACCAGGGCAGGTATGTCGGTCATCGCCGGGTCGGTGGAGATCAGCGCGAAGGTATGAGGGTCGGGCAGGCCGGCGAACGCCTCCGGGGTACCGACGATGGGCAGGCCGGCGGCCAGGTACTGGAGTACCTTCAGCTTCATCCCGCCGCCGGAGTCCAGGGGCGCTACGGCGACCTGGGCAGTGGACAGGGCTGCGCGCAGATCGGGCACCGGGCCGTGCAGCTGCAGCACGCTGCCCGTGCCCAGGGCCCGCAGCGCGGCGGGGTAGCGGCCGTAGACCTCGACCGACCCGCCGGCCGGGGCGAGGACCGGGGCGAGACGGGCGCGCAGGAATGCGGCGGCTCGTGCGTTGGGCTCGTAGTACAGGTTGCCGACGAACGCCGCCGTCCCGGGCCGCTGACGGGTGCGGTCCGGGGACGGGCCGGGTTCGACGCCGCACGGCACGATGTGCACGGCCCGTCCTCGAAGCGCTGTGGCCAGGTCCGCGTCGCGGTGGGTGAAGGCGATCACCGCGTCGGCGGCGGCGACCGCCGTGGCCTGCAGCACGGCGGCCTGCCGGACTGCCCATTCTCCGCTGCCGATGGTTCGGGCGACGGCGGCCTCGTCGTCATGCATCTCGTACACCAGCGCCGCCCCGCCCGCGTCCGCCAGGGCGCGGCCGTAACGGACGGTGAGCTGGGTGTTGGACATCACCAGCACATCGGGGTCCAGCTCCCGCACCTGCGCCATCAGCCCGGTGGTGTCCTCGTACATGGCCTGGCAAGGCAGGTAGCGCACCGGGAACGGCCATTGCCTTGTCGGGGCGGAGCGGGGATTGAGGTCGCACAGCAGCAGCGTGATCTGGGCCCCGGCGTCGGCCAGGCACCGGTTCAGGTGCAGAGTTCGGGCGGCGGCCCCGGTCAGCGGCAGGGAACGCTGAAAGCCCGCCGTGTCGAACAGCACCACGACCCGCAGTGGCGGTGTGCGGGGCTCAGGCATCGCTCTTCACCGCCATGAAGCCGTCGCTGAAGACCAGGGCGTCCAGGTCGGTGTGGCAGAACGTGGCCACCGCGTGCGCCGGGCTCTCCACGATCGGCTCGCTGTCGTTGAACGAGGTGTTCAGCACCACCGGCACCCCTGTCAGCTTCCCGAACCGGCTGATCAGCCGGTGGAAGTTCGGATGGGCATCGGCGTCGACGGTCTGTACGCGGGCGGTGCCGTCGACGTGGGTGACCGCACCGAGCTGGTCGCGACGCTCCGGGCGGACCTTCGGTGCGAAGAGCATGTAGGGGCTTTCCTCCTGGAGGTCGAACCAGCCGCTGGC
The DNA here is from genome assembly GCF_044768565.1 of Streptomyces sp. NPDC091280. Taxonomy (NCBI): domain Bacteria; kingdom Bacillati; phylum Actinomycetota; class Actinomycetes; order Kitasatosporales; family Streptomycetaceae; genus Streptomyces; species Streptomyces sp. NPDC091280. Next base: position 17,265 of record NZ_JBIVUZ010000033.1, on the reverse strand, counting down.
GTGCTCGGCCGGGATGGCGGGGGCGAAGGGGCGGAAGAACTCCCGGTGTTTGATACGGGTGTTGAGCACATCGCGGGTCGCGGAGTGACGGGGGTCGGCGAGGATACTGCGCGATCCGAGGGCGCGGGCACCCAGTTCGCTGCCGCCGTCGAACCATCCGACCAGTCGGCCGTCGGCGAGGAGTTCGGCTGCCGTGGCAGCGGGGTCGGATTCCCGCCGCCAGCCGAACCGGGGGTGCGGATGCCGCGCGGCCAGGCCCGAGCGGGGGTGGCACCGCAGCGCGAGCTGGATCTCCTCGGGGCTGTAGGTGCGTCCAAAGGCGTCCCGGCCGGCCAAGGGCATCCTCGGCACCGTGCGGGTGAGGAGGTGGATGCCGTACAACGCGTTTCCGAGCGCCTGGCCGCGGTCGGAAGCCGGCGGCGGCACGAACATCCGGGCGCCGGTGCGGCGCCGGACCACCTCGTTGGCCACACAGTTCATCGCCACCCCGCCCGCGAAGCACACCGTGTGGCGGCGGTGCTCGGCCATCAGACGGGTGACGACCTCGGCCAGCACGTCCTCGGTCTGGGCCTGTACCCAGGCCGCCAGATCACGAGCCCGCTCGGTGTCCCACACGTGCCGGGCACCGAGGTCCACTCCAGTGTCCTGAGCGAACTCGGCCAGGCCCCGGTCGTGGGTTCGCGCCACATGACCTTCCACCTGGGTACCTCGCAGGTCGAACAACGGCACCTCAATGGCCCTCGCATCGCCGTAGGAGGCGAGTGCCATGGTCTTGCCGGACTCCTGTCCGTCGAAGCCGAGCCAGTTGGTCACCGCCTCGTACGTCGCACCGATTCCGCCCGCTCGCGCCCGGCCCTCACGGTTGCCGCCCACTTTGCTGATCGCAGTGCGGTCGGCGAGGAAATAGCTCTCGGTCTGGTGATCGTTGCCCGAGCCATCCGCGACCACGACCAGAGCCTCATCCTCGCCGGAAAGGCAGAACGCACCGTAGGCGTGAGACAGGTGGTGATCGACCGTCGTGATCCGTGACGCGGGCACCCCGTACAGGTCCAAGCCGCCGGTGAAGCCCTCTTCCAGACGGGGGCCGACGCAGGAGAACACCACCACGCCGACATCGGCGAGCGCGATACCGGCGGCCTGGAGGCAGTACGCCAGCGCCGCCTGCCAGCCCCCGGAGTAGCGAGTGCGGTTCAGCCGCTCCTCGGCGACGGCCACCACCTTGTCACCGGCCACGAGAGCGCAGCCGCCGTCGTGACCCATGTTCACTCCTACTGCTACCGGCATGTCACCCATGTCCGATCTGCTCCTTCTCGTCGTCGTCCGGTACTGCTCTCTGCATGTCCTCGGCCTGTGCGGGCAGTCCGGTCCAGGCCAGGCGGAGCCGCTCGCCCCGCAGTCCCACGATCCGGAGCACATCGGCCAGGACGGTTCGTCGGCCGCCGGTGCGGACGAGACGGGTCCACGCCAACGCGTCACGCAGCCGGTAACTGTCGTAGATCTCGGCGCCCGGGTGGATCACCAGCAGCCGGGCCACCGACACCCCGTGCCACCACGCACGCCCGGCCACCGCACGGACGGTCAGGTCGGCTGGATGGATCGCGCGGTGCACCACGGCGTCCGGTACGACCACCACACGCAGCCCGTCCCGCTCCGCCCGGACGGTGAACTCCAGTTCCTCGCAGCTGAGATGACGGCGGCCGGCGACGCCGAGCCGTGTGTCGAACCAGGGCCGCGGGCTGCTGCGCAACGCCAGGTTGCAGCCGACCACCCAGTACGGCGCGGCCAGCTCGGCGGTGGTCTGCGGCCACAGCGGCGGCACGAACAACTGCATCAGCTCGGCCGGAACTTCAGCCGGGTCCTTGGCGGTGAAGCGGGGGACAACCTTGCCGCCCGCCGCGTACGCGCCGGTCTCCTCAAGGGCGCGAATCATCCCGCTCGCCCAGCCGAGCCCGGGCCGCGCGTCGGGATCGGTGATCAGGACGACATCGCCGCGGGCCTGCCCGATCCCGGTGTTGCGGGCGCGGGACAGGCCAGGGACTGGTTCGTGGACGATCCGGCAGGCCATCGGCCCGAGTCGGCCGCTTCCGGGCTGCAGGACCGGGGTGGGATGGTTGTCCACCACGATCAACTCGATGCCGCCCTCGACGCGCTGGGCCCACACCGCCGCGGCCAGTCCCTCCAGCGCTGAGGTGTTGCCGCGGACCGCGACCACCACACTCGCCGCCGGACGGGCGCTGCCAGGCGGGGACAACGAACGGGACACCACTCTCCTCCTCGACGTACGAACTGCTCTGGCGGGACGACACTTCGCCCGCCCGGAACCTGGAGTCAGGCAGCGGGTGCAGATCTTCAGGCGGGCTGGAAGGGCAGCTGCTCGTCCTGCACGGCGCTGGCGTGCGCGACGGCGACGGGCGCCGCAGCGGCGACCGGGGCGGGAGCCTGGGCCTGCAGGCTCTGGTTCCGGGCCTCGGCCTTGGTGACGCGCTCGGCAAGGCGCGCCTGGGTGGTGGCGCGGGACTCCAGGAAGGAGATGTTCTGGATCTCGAGCTTGACCTCGAAGACCTCGGCACCGTTCTTGCTGTAGCGGTTCAGGCGAGGCTCGTAGCTGAGGCTCACCAGGTCACCCTTGTGCACGTGGGCGAACGGCCCGGCGCCCGGCGTCTCAGCACGGACGAAGGCCTCGAAGGGCAGCGCGTCGGAGATGCGGTTGCCCTGGCGGTCGGTGTAGCCGCGGTCGACGAAGACGGTGAGCATGACCTTCTTGGAGCCGTCCTTGTTCTCGAAGACCTTCGGGTCGTTCGCCAGGCGGCCGATGGCGGATGCGGTGCTGTTCGGGTTCGACATGGTGGAATCTCCTTGAATACAGCGCAGCGCCCGGATCGACGTCGTCGTCCGCGCGCAGTTGGGTGGGTTGTTGAGATGTTCAGTTGTCTGTCATGCCACCATCCGGATCAGCTTCGCTGATCAGACGATTTCCTCTTCCAGCGCTTCTTCCGAATCAGCTGCGCTGATCGAATGCGTTGACATTCCGAGTCCCGAATCGGCTTTGCCGATCAGATGTGTGCTATTCGCTGGGTCACCGGCCGCTCCCTCGACCAGACCTCCGGAGTGGTGTCTGGATGTTCCCTCGGGGACCTGCGGGTGCCAGATCGCATCTCCCTGGAGCCGCCCTGTCACGCTCGAGCAGTCCGGGCAGGGCTGCGAGGAAGCGGCCGTTACGGGCGACTCCCATCGTCGGCCGGCTGCTCGTCGAGCAGGGCGGCGCCGCCCGCAGCGCCGGTGCCCCGGCAGTGCCCGCAGCAGCCGGATTCGTCGGGATGGGAATTACGCATGGTGTCCAGCTCGCCGCGCACCAAGATGGTCAACCAGTCGAGCTGGCCGGGCTCGATGGGGACCTGGTGCTGCATACATGAGCGCGGGTCGGTGACTGCGACGGTCAGGTGGGCGGTGCCTTTCGGGTCGGTCGGGTATCCGTCGGCCAGCTCGGCGAGCGCCTGGGCGAAGTCGGCGGCTGCGGTGGCTTTGGTACTTGGCTCCCTTCGCTGCGCAAGTTCTTCGTCGAGCAGATATGCGTCGCCCCAGGGGTTCGGCTCCGGGACGGGGCGTCCGTGCCCGATGTCGCGCAGCCGCTCGCGGCGGCGGTCCTGGACGTAACCTCGGCATTGCAGCGCGTCGTGCTGGGAGGTGGGCCAGTTGGAGGCTGCCGCGCACCACCCGCAGTGTGATGCGCGGGTCAGGCGGCGCAGGATGGCGCAGGCGACCAGAGTCGCAGCGCAGCCGAGCAGCGCGCCGATCACGAGCATCACGTGGTGTCTCCGTCCTTCGTGGTGGTGTTGGCGGCAATGGGCGAGGGGGATGTCACTGCTCTCCAGATCTGCTTCCGGATCGACTTCGTCGATCCCGCTCAGTCACGAGCCAGCGGCTGCTCGCGATAGAACTCGCAGATCCGGGCCACGGCTTCGGCCGGAGGCTCGTAAGCGGGCGGCAACTCGCTCATCGTCACGTCAAGTTCCCTTACACCCGGGAGTGGCACGGGCGGCGGCAGGGCTTTGCCCTCGGGCGTATCGAGGTACTGCGAGATCGCGCGCCTGATGCGACGGTTTCCGATCAGCACTCTGCTGATGGCGTTGACCTCGTCGAGGTCCAGTGAACGGGTCACCGCCCGGTTGAGTGCCCGGCGCATACGGTGCTCGATGGTGCAGTGGTCGTTCAGATCGATGGTGGTGTCCGTGTCTCCGTGCAGCACCGCGTCGAAGACGCCATCAATGCTGTTTGGGAGCTGCCAGCCGGGGAGATGCCCTAATGTGCCGTCCGTCTCACGGTCGTCGGCTTCGAGCAGGCGGTTCCAGTCGTCGCGCCGGCGTTTCCAGTCGTCCCTCGGGATCTCCGGCGGTCGGTCACCCTGGTTCTGATAGTGGTAGTCGACGAACAGCGGCTGGCGGTCGGCCTCGAGTGCCATGAGCGCGTCGGTGTACGCACGGTTCCCGGCGAAGGGATGGGCCAGCCGACGTGCGCCGTGGCCGTCGTCGACCTGACCGAAGACGATGCTGAATCGCAGCGGGTCGTGAATGGTGATGTGGTCATCGAGCCCGGTCTGTTCGTCGAGCCAGAGCTTCCGGGCTCGGTAGACGGTGTATTTGTGCAGGTGCCCGCCTATGTCGCGTTCGCGCACCTCGGTGTCGTCGACGACGCGGGCGACGTTCCTGGCGATGACGGGTACAGCCAGCTCGCTGAAGACCTCCCGCATCCGCTTGGAGATGACGCGGGTGAGCTCGAAGAGGTCGGGCGCGTGGGCGGTCAGCCGCAGCCCGTCGTAGAGCTTGATACTCATTGAATTTTCCGTCCTCAGGATGCCCATATAGCTGTCAAGCAGCTGGAGCGAGGTCGTTTTGAGTGACGTGCGGTGGCCGGAGCACTGGTCAGAACGCGGTGGATCTCGCGGGCGACGATCCGCTTGAGGCAGCGCATGATGTCCTTCCTGCACAGCCACCCCTTGGTGCGGCGTTCGACGTAAGCGCGAGTGCGTTCGTCGATGCTCATTCGGACCAGCACGATGTGTGCAGCGCGTTGTTCGCGACCCGGGCGCCACGGTGGTTGAGGCGGTGGCGGTGGCTAGGCCAGAGGGGGCCGGGATCGGAGCGACACCGGCGAGAGGCGCGAACGCCCTCTCGGACCGCATGCGTTCGAGGTTGTCCCCGGCAGAGGCCGACCGCTGGCCGGCGGTCTCTGGACCGACGCCGAATAGCTCCGGCAGCGTGGGTGCGCCTGATTGACCGGCGGGCCGATCGGGGCGTCCAACCCGGCATCCAGGGCCTGGTGGCAGCGGGCGGTCCACAGCGCCCTCACCGCCTCGCCCAGCTGGCCGGGATGGCGGAAGCAGACGGTGTCAGCTCTCCTCGCTGGTCTCGATCAGGTGGGTGCCGAGCGCGCCCACCGGGTCCGGCGCCTGCACCCGCAGGCGCACCGGCTCACCGGGCACGGGCGGGATCGGTTCGACGGTGAGAACGTCGGTGTACTGCCAGCCTCCTTGTTGAGCACGGTATGGATCTGTGTGCGCACCTCGATCGGGCTCATCAGCGCTCCCGGATCTGCGCGGTCTCGGCGACGGTCAGGAAGTACGCCGGAAGCGTGTCGGCCCCCGTCATCATCGTCCGGTACATTCGGTGGGTGCCGTCGATCAGGAGCTGGGCGGGCTTGCCGTCGAACTCCATCAGTCCGATGACGACGGGCGTGCCGAGGTCGGTCTGCATCGCGTGGTCGACGTTGAAGTAGGACTGGTCGGGTCCGAAGATCGGGCTCCAGGGCTGGCCGTCGTGGTCGGGACGCAGCAGGTCCAGGTGGTAGGCGCTGACCCAGTCGGCGACCCTGGTGAGCTCGGACCCTCGCGGGGTCGCCTCGACAATCTCCAGGGCCTTGTCGATGTCGAAGACCCACGCGCCGTAGCGGAAGGTCTGGCGTGCATTGGTCTCGGTCATGGTCAGTTTTCCTCGCGGTAGGTATGGGCGGCGGACTAGCTGGTGGGCCTTCCCTAGACGGTGGAGTGCCCGTGGGTGTTCTCGGGGGCGTAGTACTCGTTGAAGTCGCGGGTACCTCCGGCGAGGTCACGCGCATCGTGGTGGTCGTCGCCGTCCACGAGGACGTTGTCCCAGCCGATCGCGGTCTCCTCGTCCTGGTCGGGCTCGAAGCCCTGGACGAACCGGTCGTAGTCCTCCGTGACGGTGTACGCCTTGAAGCACGCCCACATGCCGGTCTCGGGCTTCAGCGCGGTACCGATGGACTTGTGTCCCACACGGACGTCGTAGCGGCCGTCGTCTCGCCGCTGAAGGTAGCCGATGCCCGAGCCTGCGCCCCAGGTGTTCATGTCGACGAGGAAGTCCCCGTCCGGCAGCGGCATCAGGGAGACCAGGACACCGGGCTCCGGGATGAGCGAGGGCTGGATCTCGTAGGACTGCCGGATGTCAAGACGCGCGGAAACGCGGTTGGCGCCCTCGCACTCGCAGCGGTTGTTGGTGCAGCATCCGCACTCGGACAGGTCGATGGCCCGCTTGTCGGTCAGTGACACCACCTGGCCCGCCGGCCGGCTGCGCACCGACTGTGCCGGCGGGGCGTAGCTGTACAGGGCGAAGGCCGCGTCCTCCTTGGACTTGAAGCCGGGCATGGTGTTGGAGGGGGCGTCGTTGCGCTTGCTCCAGTCGGCAGTCCACCCGCCGTCGGCGGTCAGCCAGGCCGTGCCAGGAAGGCATCCTCAATGTTCGGCGTGGTCTCGTTGTAAACCTGGAATCTGGTCTGCTCCTGGCCGGGCGGGGTGCTCGCGTGGTAGACGAACGTCGGCTCGGGCATGGTCACTCCTGTCCCCCGGAGGGCTCCGGCGTCTCGTTGTCTTCGGCCGGGAACGGATGCCCTTCCGTGGGCTCGGTCGTGCCTCGCGGGTACACCCACACTGAGTTGCCCCCGCCGCTGGCGATCCGGACCGGGTGTCCCGCCTTGATGAGGAATGCGCCGATCGCCGGCAGCTCTCCTTGCAGGCCCTCGATCGTGTAGTCGGTGCCCCGCCAGGAGATGCGGACGCGGCGCCGGCGCTGCTCGTCGCTCGCATCGAAACCCTCGCTGCGTGTGGAGTTGTCCCAGTTGAGATCCGCCCGCGTGTACCCGGACCGCGTGAGCTTCGCGGACAGGGTCGAAGCCGTGATCCCGGTGCGTCGCGCCGCACGCTGCGCCTCGATCTTCGCCTCGCGCACACACCACATCTCGGTGCACGGGCCGTCGACCGGTTTGATGTGCGTGCCGCGCACGGTGCCCTTCGTGCTCGGGCACTCCTCCACCGTGCCGGGCCGGTACCACCACACGGCCATCAGCGGCTCGACGGCCTCGGCGTCGTACCGGTCGATCTGCTGCTGAATCCAGGCGAGCACGGCCGCCGGTTCCGACGGCTTGTCCACCATGCCCGGGTACACCGGCAGTTCATCCGAGTCGCCGATGGTGAACGTGCACGGGCCGTACTTCATCACCGGTTTCCTGATGGTGATCGCCCGCCCGTTGTACTCCGTCTTCACCCGCGTCCCTCCTTGGTGTTCGTGCACCACTTGCCGCCGATGAGGTCGCCGTCGTGCCCCGTGAAGCCGCAGCGCGCGCACGACCACACGAACGCCTTCCTCTCCGGGTGGCCGAACCAGGCGGCGGTCTCCCGGGTGTTGACCAGCCGGTGGTCGCGGAAGATACGCAGCCCGTCCTCGTCACGCTTCTCGTAGGCATCCACGGGCGGCATCCGCACGTTCAGGTCGCCCGCGCGCCAGAACTCGAAGTCAGCTGCCCACGCGGCGTAGGTGCCGGGGTCCCGCTCGCGCAGTTCGGCCGACAGCCGCTCGAAGTCGGGGCGGCGCTGCTCGGCCTCGGCCTCGGTGGTCGGGCGCAGGTACTCGCCCATCGGCCCCTTGCCCTGGGGCCCGTAGTCCTTGATGGGGGCACCCGGGGTGGACTGGTAGGCCGCGTGCTGGAGGTTGAGCATCACGACCTGCAAGCTGGCGCGCATCAGCCCACCACCTCCCACTTCTTGAAGACCGGAACAGACAGGACGCCGATCCGCTGGAGGTGCTTGGCCAGGGACAAGGCGTGCTCCGCCAAGTGGTCGCCGGCCTCGTCCGCTGGCGTAGAGGCGCTCCCGAACCCGTGCCAGTCAGCGCAGTCCTGCTTGATCTTCTTGACCAGGTCGGTGGCGTACTCGCGGCTGGCCGGCACGACCGCCTTCGAGCCCTCCTTGTCGACGACCAGGCCGAACGACTCCGCGATCTGCCAGGCGTAGAACCGTCGGGCGTCGTGCGGGTCGTCCCAGTAGACCCCGTGATCGGACTTGTAGATGCTGACCACGTACGACAGTGCGGCGGACCGGTTGTAAGCGAGGACGAGAACCTTGCCCTCGGGCGTCAGGAATGACTCCTGCACGTCGTAGAGACCGCGCTTCCGGATGATCTCGAATTCCCCGGTCTCGGTGTTGCGGTACTCGTTCGGTGCGCACACCCGACGCATCGGGTCGACCAGTTCGTATGTCATGCAGCGATCTCCCAGACCTTGGTCAGCTCGGTGATGTGGATGAATTCGATGGCCGATTGACCGGTCGGCGTGCAGACGACGAATCCGGTGTTGGCGCCGATGGGGCCGTAGTCCTGGTCGACCTGCTCGAAGGCGAGAACCGTGACGGTGACGCCCCGGTGCACGGCCAGGTCGCCGGGCTCGATGCCGAAGCAGGGGGTCCAGTGGTCGGCCGCGAAGTACTGCACCCACGGGTCGTGGATGTCCTCGGGCCGCTCGTAGACGCCGACCAGATTCCGGAGGCCGATCCGGTTGGGGACGTCGGCGAGGACATCGCCGGCACCGTCGATGATCTCGATGACCAGTGGGACGTCCCGGCCGGCTCGAATTGCGGCTGCGTCCGCGTCCTCCCAGTCCTCCAGCGTGTAGGCGTCCGGCTCGTCCTCGGACTGGACCCGGAGCCTGATCCTGGGATGCGCCCTCGACGGACTGGACCCGTCCCTCAGCAGCACCGGCCGCAGACGCCGCACGTGGTTGGTTCGCAGGTACGAGAGGCCGCACTCTTCGCACACCGCGTCGCGGACCCGGCGGCACTCGCCCGGCAGCGCCTGCTCATCAGCGACATCCAGGAGATGCGTGGCGCGGGCATGACAGCCCAGTGTCGTGCACGTCTCAGGCGGCGGTACAAGCACTGCGCTGCTCCTTCCACTGCGCGTACAGCTCGCCCGCAGGCCCGGGGACAAGCCAGGGGAAGGCGTCGGCCCACTCCCGGTAGGTGTCGGCCTCGGACTTGCCGTAGGCCGAGGTGTCGACCGGGCCGGTGATCAGCTCGGGCGCCGCACGCAGCTCAAGGATGGTGTTCTTGCTTAAGCGCTGATAGGTCAGGGCCTGGTGCCCGAGCAGGGCCAGCTCGTAGGGCTTCCAGCACTCGTCGCACAGGCGGATACGAAGGTTGGACTGCTTGTGGATCGCCATGACGTCGGCGGCCCTGTACGTGAAGCTGGCGCAGCGCAGGCACTTGTAGTAGTAATCCGTCCATGAACCGGCGTCTTTGTTGATCACGCTGCGGTCGTTGATGACCTCGAAGTCGTCGACCGCCGGGGTCAGCCGGGCCATCGGCAGCACCCGCCTGTGCGTGTGCTCGGGTTCCAGGAATGCAGCGAACGGGTTCGCGGGTTTACTTCGGTAGCAGTTGCCGTCGCGCTTCCGGTACTGGTCGACTGTCGCGTAATGGCGCTCTGTGAGACCGTCGTCGACTTCGATTTCGAAGCGGACCATATCTCCGATGGAAAACATTAACTCTCCTCGGTGTGTCAGCGGTGAACGGAATAGAACTCGGCACGGGAATCGCATCCGCCGAGTTCTGGATAAGGACGGACGGCACCCGTTTCTCTTCAACCGAGCAGGATTTCCAGTCGTCGACTTGAACGCCCCAGACGTTGTCGATCAGCCTCGGGCTGTCGTCTCCGACCTCCCGGACGTAGGTCTCGTATGCCCCCCCCCCGACAGGCCCGGGAATAGTTGTCCACGAGAAAAGAGCAGTCCCAGCCGTTCTGCCTGTCGGCCAGCTTCTTGTCCGCGTGCTCGTCGAGTTCGGTCTTCGACATGCTGTCGGGGAACTCCTGGGACGACTCGATGACAAGGTTCGCGCCCTCGCCCCAGTAACCGGTCAGGAGAATCACGTGTCGTCCTCGTCTTCGGGCTTCGTGTACACCTTCCGGCTCGCACCGTCCCGGCAGTCCCAGACCGCTACCCACGTCCATCTCTTCTGCCAGGGCTTGGAACGCCTAGTCCTCCAGCAGTGACGTCTTGTCCGTGCAGTTCTCGGGGCCGACGCTCACGACTTCACCCCCGCCTTGGCCTCACGGAAGGTGAGCTGCCCCGCGACCTTGGCCTGATGGGTGTGCGCCGCATCGGCCGGCACGGTCCCACCACAGGTCTCACAGACGAACTCGTGCTTCTCCCAAGGGAGTTCGCAGTAGAAGCACGGGTCCTCGTCGTAGTCGGGGGTACGTCGCAGCTCGATGTGCTGCGGGTTGCCCGTGGCGTGGACCGTCGCGTAGTCGTGGGGGAACAGCCGGGCGGCCTGGCGGACGTTGTCCTCGGAGATGAACTCCGGGTGCGACAGCCCCCACTCGCGCAATTCTCCGGCGATGTCCCGGGCCAGGGCCTGCGGCAGTTCGTAGGTGTCGCGCACCCAGCGGGTCAGCCCGCCCTGCGCCGGCGACTTCTCCCCGAGCTTCAGCCACTTGCCGCACTTGGCACCGCTGCACCGCTCGTCCGAGATCGCGTGACGTATACCGGGCTCGCCGTCCGGCACCTCGCTCAGCTCGGTCTCGCACTGCTGGTCCGTCACCGGCTTGGGGAAGGAGCCCGAGTCGTAGGAGCACTCGTCGAAGTCGATCCCCAGCTTCTCGGCCGCCGACCGGATCGCAGCCTCGTGCGCCTTGCCCTTCGGCACCGTGATGCCGCTCGCCCGCATCGCCTTCAACGTGCAGGACGGACACAGGTTCTCGGCCCCGTAGCTGTACCCAACGATCACGTTCAGACCTCCGTCAGGTGCTGCCGACCGGCGAACAGGTTGAAGTGGGTCAGCAAGTCGATCCACGTGTCGCGGACGGAGCCCTCGATGCGCTCGCGGACCTCGATGTCGAGCGGCACCACGACGGAGCGCGACCACCACGTGGGCAGGTGGCGGCTGTTCTCCACGAAGCGGACCTCGGCGCTCGGGATGTCCCGCCCGTGCATCTCGCGGGCCTCGTCGCGCATCTCCTCGAACCGCCGGGACTGGACGCCGTAGAGCTGCTTTCCGTCCACGTAGATGTAGAAGCTGCCGGTCGTGTGGGTGACCGTGCGGCGCACGCCGATCTCGTACACGTCGGTGCCGAAGCACCCCTGATCGTCCGCGTAGAAGCCGCTGATCCAACTGAGGGGGTTGGGCATTCCGTCGTCCCGGCTGTCGTCCGGGTGCAGGAGCTGGCCGTAGCGGTTCTCCAGGATGCGGACCGGCACGAACTTGCCCGTCAGGCCCAGGTGCATCATGCACTCGGAGGCTCCGGCTTTCACGACAACCGTTTCGCCGGGCTCCACGTAATATTTCTCCGGCCTCTTGTAGTGGTGCATATACCCTCCGGGAAATGGATATTGCGGCTGACAGTCGATGGCCCGGGGCGCAGAGTTTCTGCTGCGTCCTGGACTGCCGTTGGCTCAGACGCTGATGGATGTGCGGGTGCCGTCGATGTGCACCACGAATGCCTGGCAGAATGCACGGCCGGAATATTCGTGGACCATCACCCGGTACTTCGGCTGCCCCTTGCGCGTGCGCGCTTTCATATGGCGCACGCAATACTCGGCAACCGGATCTGGTTCCTCGGGGTAGTTGCGAGGCTTGAGTTCCACATACCGGTCCGCGGTATCGACCCATTGAGCCGGGGCTTCGTACCTCTGGAGCATGAAGAACCACAGCAGCGCGACCGGCTCACCTGTCGAGGCCGGCGGGCTCACGGGTGATCACGCAGACCTTGTCGTAGCAGAGCGCGTCGCGACTGCCGTCCTCGAAGACCAGGGCGAACCCGGTCACCGGAGAGTTCGTGACGACGTCCTTGAGCCGCTTGAACGCGGAGTTGTACATGTGCGCGGGCTGGATGATGTTGCGGGAGGGGTTGTCCTGGCTGCGCCAGTAGGCCCGGACCACCAGCTTCCCGATCAACTCGAGTCTCCGCACGTACGCGTCGTGCGAGGTTTCCAGGTACTCGTACGTCCAGCCTTCGGCCTCGCCTCGCGCCACGATCTCCGCGTACTGCTTGCGGACCCGGTCGTAATGCCGGTTATCGCTGCACGTGCGGCAGACTTTCTCGCCGGTCTCGTGGTCGGTGAAGACACCTGGGCCCTGAATGCTGAAGAGTTCACCGGGCGTGTGCCCGCAGTCCAGTCGCTGTCCGGTGAAGTCCGGTCCCAGTTCCATGTGTTACACCTCCCCGCACGTTCCGTCGACGTGCACCGGAAATAATTGACTGAAACTGCGCCGCTCGTGCTCACGGGTCTTCATTCGCACCAGCAACTCGCCCCTTTCCTGATGTGCTCGCGTCTTCGATCTCGATCACCTCGACGCCCGACACCCGGGCGTAGATGTCCTCGCTTGGTGGTCTCGTCTGAGGAGCAGAAGGGGCACCACTCCACGCTGGGCAGCTGCGCGGCGACTGGGGACAGTTCAGGCGCGGTGACCATACAGGTCTATCGGCCGACGGAACGTGGGCCAAGAGGAGGTCAGTAGTCGGTGCGGCGATGACGATCATGAGTCTCGGCTCGGTCGTAGTGGGAGTGCGCAGGACTGGACCGCGCGCAGCGCGACGGGGACGGTGTCGCAGATACCGATGGATTTCAGCCGCACGCCAGTTTTGTAGCCCGTGACCAACTGCCCATCCGGAAGCGGATGGTGGTGGCCGGCGGGACATCACCCTTCAGGTCCGTCGGATCCGTGCGCCAGTCCTCATAGGCCGCCAGCGTTGTGGATCCCGTCTCCCGCAGACACCGCCGGATCGCGGCGATGAGCTGCCCCTGGGTCCACTTTGTCGTCGCAGTCTGGAGCTGCTGGGGCTGCTCGATCACGGTGAGACCCGCGAGCTCCAAGGCACGGTTCCAACTGCCGAAGCGGCGCTCGTAGAGCGGAGCCGACGGATCGGCATCGCCGCGGCGATGCTCGAACGTGCGACGCCCGAGCGTGCGCTCACTCTGCGCCAGGCGGATGAGCACGCACAGAAGCTGCCGGTCGGTGTAGACGACCGGACCGGGCTTCATGGGCGCGGGGACGTGCGCAGCATGCATAGTCATGGGCCGTGCTTTCTTCGTGGAAGCGGACGTGCGTCAGAGCGTGTGCACCTGCACAAGGCGCTAATCGCGGGTGATGGACTCGAACAGCGCCTCGAAGGTCCGCGGGAACGGGCCGTAGCAGATCGAGTCGCTCATCTCGACCGAGAGGTACGGCCGCTTCCCGAGCCAGGTCTCGGCCCGCTTGTCGACGTAGCTCGGGCTCTCGCCCTCGAAGACGATCGGGTGCCAGGTCTTCTGGTCGCTGCTCACGAGCAGTGTGAGCGTCAGCAGATCGGCATCGATGGTGGCCCGAGCAGAAGCAGGAGTAGTCATGGCGAGCAGTCCTTCACAGGAGGAGATGGGAAGCCCACGAACAGCCGCCCGGGAAGGGGCCACCCGCAGCCGACACGCGCACGTCGCGTCACAGAGCCCTCCGGATCAACTCCGTTGATCCCCAAGCGCCAGACCGACCCGCAGGCACCCTGCGCGCCCGAGCTCCTCTCGGCGCACCCTCTACACCTCCTATCTCGCGGTATTCTGACTCATCACAGACCGTCATTCAATAGCCATTCACATAAGACTCTCCCGAAGGCTGTTCGATCCAATCGGGCCGCGGCGACGCCAGAGGATTCGTCGGCCTGCATCGCCGTGGCCGACACCGATGGCATGGGTGCAGTCATCGACGGACTGAGCTACGCAGCAGCCTGCCCAGCGCCCGTCGGCCCTGATCTACGAAGCCGACTTCCGCCAGGGGACATTGCACTTCCCCGCCTGCGGTGCACGCCTTAGCGCTGGGTCAATCGTCGAACATCCGCCCGGCGACAAGGACAAGACGATCCGGCAGTGACCGAGGTTCACCAGAGGCTCATCGACGGAACGGCGAACGCGACGCCGACTCCCGCACCCGACCGCTGAACGGGAGTCCACAAGAAGGGGAGAGGTCCGGTGCGACACATCACACCGGACCTCTCCCCTTCTCTCCGTCACGCGAAGACGGGCGAGGCCCGCAGCGGGTGGCCCAGCTCAAGAGGAAGGGGAAGAGCAGTGCCACCCACTGCGGCGGTGCGCCGCCAGGGGGGTACCGGCTGGGCGCGACTGCAACTCTACTGGTATTCGAGTCGACACGCAAAGAGCGCACGCCACTTATCGAATAGTATTCGAGTGATGTTCCCACAGGTCAGCAAGATGGGACAGGGAGAGGTCACACATGACCGTCACACAGGGGTTGGAGAAGGCGACGCAGTCCATGCGCGAGACGAAGAAGAAGCCGCCGGGTGCGGCGCAGAGCAGCGGTAGTGGGCGCCAGGGCATGTTCGTCCGGCTGAATCCGGATGACAAGCAGCGGGCGCAGTACTGGGCTGACAAGCGCGGGTTCTCCTCGGTGAACGAGTACGTGGCCGAGGCAGTGATCGAGAAGATCCGGCGTGAGAACCTCGACTACGACCTGCCGACCCTGGAGATCGCCCGCCTCAACGAACTCGTCGACCAGGTCGCGGCACTGGCGAAGAACTCGGCGAACCTCGAACGCGTCGTCACCGCGGGCTTCGACTCCATGATCGGGCTCACCCGCGGCGACAACTACCTCCTGGACAACGAGGACGGTGAACTTCGATGAACCGGGATTTCACAGAGATGCTGGAAGCGGCCACACCCACCGCCGAGGTGATGGAGGTGGACACGTCCTTCCTCGACGCCTACCGGCGCGGCGGGAGCGAAGAGCTCAAACGCGTCCAGGCCCAGGCGGCACAGCCGAATTCTGAGGTGGCGACGCCCGAGCCGGAGGCGCAGCTCGACGAGGCCGGCAACGTCGGCTCTCACCCCGGGGCTGAGAGTCTGCAGGCCGATCTCGATGAGGGCGCCGAAGAGGGTCGCCTGGACCTGGAGCCGGACTACGAGCACGGCGCTGCCTCCGAGCGGACCGGCGGATCCAACGAGCGTGGTGCTGGTAACGGCGGTGAGCAGGGAGGATATGCCGGGGCACTCCAGGGCGGTGGGCCGGCGGGCCCTGCGGCTGATGTTGTTCCGACTCCGGGGACACAGCCGGATGTCGAGGACGCTGCCGCGGAGGAATTCACTTCTCACGACGCCGTCGCCGCACCGGATGAATCCGAGCATGTAACGCCCGGCTCGCTCCAGCTCACCGACCATCAGGACGCCGTGCAGAGTGCGGCATCGAAGGGTGGATCGGGCAGCACAGCCGAGACCGCCACTCTCCCCCAGTCGGGCTTCCGGCTGGTCGGCGTGCAGAGCCAGCCGCACATCAAGGCGCTACCCGAGAGCATCATGAATGCGCTGCGGGAGCAGCTGCGAGCCGCCGCAGTCCGCGAGCTGGGCGTGAACGACAGCACTGCTCGGGAGTTCAGCCAGCGGCTGAGCCAGGGCACGCTGGTGATGGCGTTCCTGCTGGCGCAGCTCGACCTGCACCTTGATGCCGATCCTGCCACCGAGCGCGCCGTCGAGCTGTTCCGCTCCCGCGACCCGCTGCTGAGCAGCGTGGTGGCACGCCTGGCGCACATCGAGGTCGCTGGGCGTGAGCGGGACGGGTTGCTGCGCAAGCTACGCAAAGAGTTGGGCGAGGTGCGCCAAACCAGCGCCGTGATCGAGCAGGCGCTAGCGTACTCCATTGCCGACCGTACAGAGAACTTCCTGCGGGGCTCGCACAACCTCCACGACGCGCCGATCACGCACACGGAGGCGATCTACCTCCGGGACAAGGCCCGGGATGCGACCAGGAAGCAGCTGAGGCTTGAACGCGAGCGGGAAGGCCGGCCGATTCAGTAACCACGTCAAGCAACGACAACCCCTTCCCCGCCCGCTGGCGCTACAAGACGTGCGGACGAGGGGCCGGACTGTTGCGTCCAAGGCCCGGTGTACCTCGGACTGTACTGCGCTCCGCAGTGGACGCACCGCGCGGATACCGGACACAGCCCGAAGAACCCGAAGAAACGTGGGCTCTCAAGCGCCGCCACCGGAACACGCAGGAGACCCTCGCGAGGCTTCGGGTAGATGCGTCGACGGAGAAGAGGTGCTGGTAGGGATGAAAGGCTCCCTGGGCCCGAAGAGGCCTTGTAACGCTCGGTGCAACGGTGTAGCCCTCTTTCCAGGCGACGGTCGGACCCACTAAGGAAGCAACGGGCCGCGAGTCGCATTCAAGTGTGATGGCGCCGCACCGGGGAGTTGCCCTCCGAACTAGTCGATAGCGTAAGGCCGTGGCCAACCCCTTGCCTCGTACTGTGCGGCTGCCGCGGCGATCTGGTCGAGGGCCTCCGCCTGGCCGTGCGCCCTCAACAACATGACGGTGGTGCAGATGGCGAGCGCGTGAATGTGATCAGCAACCGACAGGTCCATGAGCGCGAGGGCAAGCCCTGTTTCCCCGCGCGCCACCTTGTGGACGGCCATCATGACGGCAAGCTCGGTATCTGCTGGCGCGAGTGACGCGACGGCGTCGATGTCTCGGACTTCCAGGTCGGGTTCTCTCAGATCGCCGAAGACAGCGTCGTGTTCGCAGACCTGCCAGGCTTGCACGTGCTCCAGCTGGTTGGCGTCAAGGCCGGTGAGGCAGGCGGCCACCCGGTCGGGCCGTCGAGCGAGGTAGGACCAGGCAAGGTCGGTGACACGCCACATGGCATTGATGGTGTGTGGGTCTGGCTCTGTCGTCATGTGTCTGGTCTTACCGGAGTCGGACAGCATCGGGGCGAGTTTGTGTGAGTTCACCCGCCAGGGGAAGGTGCCCTACCGGTCAACGCCTTCGTCGATCTCGCCGCCGAGTTTCGCAACGGCGGCAGCCGACGGGCCTCGTACGTCACCGATCGGAGACGGGGAAGGCGGAGCTGGTGCGGGATGCCGGGTTCGGCTGCGCCCACGACCGGCCCCCGCCTACGATCCGTCAGCAGGTCGGCACGCCGTGAGAACGCGGGAGGGCGCGGAGGA
>NZ_JBIVUZ010000032.1:0-24234 GCF_044768565.1 Streptomyces sp. NPDC091280 | reverse complement strand
CAACCGCCCGTTTCCGCACACGGGAAGACGTCGCCAGGTTTCTCGACCCCGACAAAACCAAGATCAAACCGACGTGTTGATTCCCGGCAAGCCCTTAGGATTCCTAACAAAAGTAGTGGACTTGACCTGGCCAGAGGTCGGTGTCGCGCACGAGGCTGCCGGGTATCGGAAGCGATCAACCGCGTAATCGCACGCGATGAAACCAGCGACGTCGGCGATCATCCCGGCATACTGGTCGCCCATGGATGAGGTCAAAGTCGTCGTCGCCCATTCCGAGCGCGCGACCCTGCGGGTCGGCGATGTGTTTCTGAAGGTGGACGCCGATCAGGCGCGCATCGACGCCGAGGTCGAGACGATGTCCCTCGCGCCGGTCCCGACCCCGGAGGTCCTGTGGCGCAAGCCGCCCGTGCTCGCGATCGCCGCACTCCCAGGGACGACGCTTGGACGCCTCGGCGGGCCCTCGACCGGGTCGCCGACGGCATGGGCCGCGGCGGGCGCCACCATCCGGACACTGCACGACGCGCCGCTGCCGCCCCGGCCCGGCGGGGCCGGCCGGAGCACCATCGCGCTGGCGGCAGAACTCGACGAGGAGTGCGAGTGGCTCGTGACGAACGGCGTCCTGCCCGCGGACCTGGTCACCCGCAACCGCCAGGTCGCCGAGGCCGCGCTCCGGCCGTGGACTCCGGCGTTCACGCACGGCGACCTGCAGATCGCGCACGTCTTCGTCGACGGCGACGAGGTCACAGGCATCATCGACTGGTCCGAGGCGGGCCAGGGCGACGCCCTGTACGACCTCGCCACCTTCACGCTCGGACACGAGCAGCGCCTCGACGACGTCATCGCCGGCTACGGCACCGGCATCAACCTCGACGTGATCCACGCGTGGTGGTCGTTGCGAAGCCTGCTGGCGGTTCGCTGGCTGTTCGAGCACGGTTTCGACCCGTTCGCGCCGGGTTGCGAGGTCGATGTGCTGAGATCCCGCATGTGAGGCTGCGCGGGCCCAGTGCTGCTGCGAATGCGTTGTGACGCAGCGAGCAGGCCATCCCCTGGGTGATCGCCTGCCCGTACCCTCAACAGAGTGCGGTGCGCAGACGTCGCCAGCAGATGACGGCGCAGCCGAGGGTGACAAACGCGTGGTGGATGTCGTCGCGGATCTCCCAGCGGATGCGCAGGCGGCGGAACCAATGCAGCAGCGCGATCGCTCCTTCCACGACCCAGCGGTGCACCCCCAGGCCGGAGCCGTGCCCGGTGCCACGCCGGGCGAGGTGCGGGGTGATCTGGAACCGACGGACCTTGTCCCGGTAGACCTCGTGGTCGTAGCCGCGGTCGGCATACACGTGAAGATTAGGCCGCGGACCTTGAGATCCCACCCACAGCGCCCGTGCGCCCGTGCATTGCAGGTGTCCTTCGACATCCAATCCAGTCGTTTGACAGCGAACCTAGTCGTGGGCGTGAGCCCGCTCCTGCATGCAGGAGCGTTGCCTGGGACGCTAGATCGTTGAAGACGCAGATCGGCGAGAGTCTCAGGCGATCTGGTCCGGGGGTGTCGGGCTGAGGACGAAGGGAGCAATCGCTGCAGTGGTGAGAGGGGAGGACAAGTACGCTCCGAGGGTGTGGAAGTCGATACGGCCAATCGAGGTGTCGGCGTGCTGGTCAACGGGGAATCGGTCGCCGAGCCGACGGGGAATCGCCACAAGGTCACCTGCGTCGGCGAGGTTCACCCAGTAGCGGACCCCAGCAGGTCGGGCACCCCGATTGGCGATGGGTGCGGGCACCAGGTGATCAAAGATCCCGCCTGGCAGGCCAAGGGGAGAGCCAAGGGTTACGAAGCAGTCCACGGTCAGTTCCGGGTGGGCATGGAGGGTCTCGTACGCGACGACGGAGCCGAGGGAGTGCGCCAGCACCACGCGGGGGCGCACCCGCTGAATCGACTCGGCCACGGCGGATCGGGCGGCAGCCCGTACCTGCGGAACGTGGAGATAGCGGCGCACCTCGCCCGCCAGCTGGACGGCGAGACGGATGATCGTCCCGATGGGGATGTTGCGGCGTCGGGAAACCCAGGACAGGACCTGCCGCAGCGGTGCAGTAATCAGCCCCTGCCGTTCCTGGAGGGTGGGTGAACCCAGGGCCAGCGCCCAGGCGATGACCACGGACTGTTCTCGTTCGTCGAGGGCGAGTACATCCGGTACGACAGCCTGCCGCTCCGCAGCCTGGGTGTGGTGAGCGTAGTACGCGACGTGCAGGGCAGGGAGTTGGTGGGCGCTCAGTCCGGCAGCCGTGAAGCCATGCTGGAGTTTGGGCCGCCACTGCCCTGCTAGTTCGGTGGCCGCTTGTTCCGGCGAGCGGCCGCTCAGGTGGTTGCCGATGCCGTGCACTGCGACGATCGTCACTGCTCTGGTCCTTCCTCCAAGTGGCAATGGACGGAGTACGCCGGGAATCGCCATGGGCCCCCGGTGGTCACGCCGTCGACCTTGCTGATTTCGTACCCGTGTGCCTCCAGCCGCACGACCTCAAATCCGTTGGGCGTCAGTACGTCGACGAGAGCATCGTGGAGTTGGGCAGTCGTCGCAGTGATGGGGCGGGTGTAGACCAGACCGGAGGAAGGCGGCAGTCCTCCCTCCCATTCGTCGGCGGTGTGCAGCTCCCACCCGTCTGCGCGGGCATCGCCACATAGCAGTTCGCCCGGAAACCAAGCCAGGACGTGGGTGACGTGGACGGTCGGTCGCGTCGGATGGAGCGCCGACGCCGTTGCGGAGCAGGTCCAGCCGAGGGCCGTGACATGGCCGGTCTTGCTGCTTACCAGCACGCCGTTCTCGTAGGGGGCGATCGTGTGTACTCGCTCCGGTACTGGGGCCGGCGGTCCGAGTGGATCGCCGGATTCGGCATCCCATGCCTGGACCTCTGCTTCGTTGACAGCGGCCACGAGTACCGGCCTGCCGTTCACTTGACTGACAGTCATCACCCGAGGGCTGGCCACGGGGATGGAACCCACGAGCGAGGCCGTCACAAGGTCCCAGATCCGCACCTGATCGTCGTCCGACGATTGCTCGGCAGCGAACAGGCGCCCGCCTTGCATCGCGATCGCTTCGATCCGGTCCAGCGTGATCGCTTGCCGCAGGGTGCTGTCAGCCAGGGACCAGAGACAGACCCTGTGTTGGTTGTGGACGCTGATCAGGAGCGGTTCGCCGTCGACGGTGCCTGCGACCAGCTCTGTGACCGGCCCCTCCACGTTGGCGAGGAGATGGGAAGGCGACTCCTTGATCGTGTCCCAGACATGGATACAGCCGTCGGTTCCGCCGACCACGGCCCACACCGAATCGCCGTGCGGCACAGCGGCCAACGCGGTGCCCGGGGCGGGGAGGCGGACTGTCGACTGCAGGGCATCCTCGCGGACGTTCCAGGTGTCGAGCTCATTCTCCGTGGTCACCGTGACGATGTAGGACGCGTCGTTGGCTGTCACGGTGGTGGCGTGGTTGAGCGCGCCCAGGTCGGTCAATTCGCGCTCCTCGGCGCCGGTGTTCAGGTCCCAAGTCTTGATCGTGCCGGAGGCGAGTTCGGCGCTGAGGGCGAGTTCCGAGCCGCCGAGCCGGATGGTGCCGAGGATTGTGGCGGGGCGCCAGTGGTTTTGGCCGTGACCGAACCGTGGGCAGACGTCGAGGTCCCATACCCGCATGTTGCCGTCACGATGGGCGGTCAGCGCGAGCTGAAAGCGGTCGACGCGGCGGATATCTCCTAGCGCCAGCCTTCTGTCCTCTGGGCCTGTGACGACCTGGACGGTTTCACCGTTCACCCGGACCGCGTACATGCCGGGGGTGTAGGCGACGAGGGAGAATAGCGGGGCCAGCGCGTTGGTGCGCTGGATCCGCACTGCTTGGAGCCCGCCGGCCGATGTGAGGCAGACGGGCAGCCCGTCCAGTTTGCGCAGCACCCTCGGTCCGTCATCTTGAGGGTCGGCGCAAACATAGTGGATCGCGAGAGAACCGTCCGTGGACTCCACTCCGAGTAGTGAGCAGATGGTGGTGTCCCCAGTGTTGACGGTGTCGAGGGTTTTGCCGAACGACTCATCCAGGAGGCCGATCCGGCTGATGTCGCCATTGACCCGACCAACTAGCAGGACGGTTTCATCCTCAGTGTCGGTGACCGTCAGGGCCGAGATTCCCGCGCCGTCGAGGTGCGCGTCGGTAACGGACGCCCCCGTGGCGAGGTCGTGCAGCCGCAGAACGTTTTGGGCAGTCACCAAGGCAATGACCGCCCGCTCCTCCAGATCCACGATCACCATGTGAGTGATGGCATCTCTGTCTGTCCGGAGTGTCGAGGAATACCGGAGGAGCGCGCCGGTTCGGTTCGGTGTGATGTCCCAGGCTTGGAGGGAGCCGTCGTTGCCGCCGAACACAGCGAGGAGCCGTCGGTCGACAGCTCCGAGGGCAAGGGCTGACACTGTGGTGCCCAACTCGTCCTTGGTGATGACGTGCAGCAGGGACTCCTCGGGCAAGCCCGTGCTCCAGCGCGTGCAGAGCACAGCTTGTGCGTCTTGGAGATGGCGCGCCAGTCCGGCCGCTCGGTGGGTCACAAGGCCCTGCTGAAGCCTCGCACGTCGTGCCTCCAGCAATCCGTCCTGCCCGAAGTGGCTGCCACGACCGAATGCCTTCTGGTGGGCGGCTCCGGCCCGACGCGCCGTGGGGGTTCTCGTCCTGTGAACGGCTTCCCAGATGCTGTTGCGGTCGGCGCGGACTAGGTACTCAGGGTCTAGGAACAACTGGTCGACTGCGGATCCGCCCGGCACAGCGACGGCATGCTCCATAAGGTGTCGTAGCAGATACGGTGCAGCGAGGTCCCACCGAGGCCCGTCAGCGGACCACTGTCCGGGGACGGCCGACAACAGCTCGTGGAAGAGCTTGTCGGCGAGGCCGTCGAGTTCGGCCCCGGCGTCACGGAAGTGTTCGGTGATCGTCTCGTGGAAGAACCGGTAGAGCTGACGTCCGTCCGAGTCGATGTTCGTCCGCAGATAGAAGCGGGCAGTAGCCAGCTTCTCGCGGGCTTCGCCCGGGGTCAGCGGGTGGAGCCCCTGACCCGCGGCCATGGCGGCAGCGGTGGCCGCTGCCGCCACAAGCTCCAGTGGCATACCCTGACCTCGCGCCTGCGCTAGCCCCACCATCACGTGCCGCATCCACGGGTCGCGGTCCAGTGTGGTCCGCAAATGCAGTTCGAGCAGGTGCGGCAGAGTCTGCGGCAGCCGGGCGACCGCCTCGGCAGGTTTCAGGGGTACGCCGCCCCGCAGGAAGTCGGCGAAGAGCGCTGCGACGAGGAAGGTGCTGCGATCGCGGCTATGAGCGATCGCGGTGGCAACCGCACGGGCCACGGACTCGCGGAGGGCCTGGTCGCTGTAGCCGGGTGCGCTGTACAGGATGTCGGCTATGTAGGTCGTGATGTCGTTCGCAAGGTCCTCGACATTGGAAGAGGCGTCCAGGTTGAGCACCAGCCTGCGGGCACCGGGAGCTTCCCAGAGGCGGTGGTCGTCCGTCTGCGGAGGGCGCATTCCCACGAGTGCTCGGAAGGCGGGGCGGCCGTCGGGGCGGAGCGTGCGCAGGAGCTCGGGTAGCAGATCGCGGACGATGCGGTCGCTCTCCAGGGCTTCGTCAATGGCGTCGAGGATGAGTATCACTGGTTCTGAAAAGTCCTGGGCGATGCGTTTGAGCTGTTCCAGAGCTTGCTCACTGCTGACGGCGGCCGGCTCCGTGTCCTCGGGAGTCAGTTGCGCCATGATCGAGGCGATCACCTCGTCCGTGCTCCGGTGCCGGGCATGGACCGCGACAAGGGTCGGGTACCGACGCTCCGGGCGGTACTGAGCAGGAATACGACCAACCAACCCTGCACTCAGCTCGGCGAGCTGAGTGTGTGACAGGAAAACCGTTACCCCCAGCAGCGCCGACTTTCCGGCCCCTGGGCTTCCGGTGATCAGCAACAGGGTGTCGTCGCTCGCCAACCAGGAGCGAATACGGGTCAGCTCACGGGTTCGCCCGGTGAATAGGCAGGCCATGATCGCAACGGAGTCGTCCAGGCGGCCGGACGCCCGGGTGAGGAAGTGGACTGGGTCCAGACCGGGGTCGAACTCGGCCGCTAGTTCCCGAACTGCAAATCGCAGTCGGCTCCGAAGCCGCTGCCAGCCGTCAGTGCTAAACGCTGGGTTGGCGAAGAACTCCGGTACCGGCAACGAGGCGGCTCGGCGCGGCGAGTGCACCACGGTCTGCGGATACCCCTCGCCGAGGCGGACCAGCTCCCGCGTGATCTCGTCGGCGACAGCCTCCACCGGCACGTGGGACAGAGCCGGAGAAATGTCCCAGTGCCCCAAGCGGAGCCGCTCCAGCGCTTGGGCCGTGGCTTTGGTGAACCGTGCGTCAAAGGCGCTCTCGTCCGCCGTGCACGCCGCAATCACCCAGGTCTTTCGGTCGCTTTCGGGAACGTCCTGGAACAGTTGGTAGTCCGTCGCGGCCCCTGCACCACAAACATCAAGCAGGAACAGGACGGGAGACTGGTTGGAGCCGTGCTCGACCTCGTTTAGCCATCGACCGACATCAATCGCCGACTCCGGAAGGTCTGTCGGACGGCTGTCGTGTACGGGCAAGTATAAGACGCGGCCACGAAGGGCCCCATGACCGGCAAAGTGAACGATACGCGGCCCGCCCGCCGAATCGTGCCGCAATTGCCGCCAGCTCTCCTCAATGCTGACCCGGTCCGCGTCTATCACCGGTTCACCGACGTTCAGTCCGTCGAAGCGCGAAAGCACCACGGCGAGTTCACGCACCTGCGGTGCAACCGACGGCAGCGGACGCAACCCCTCCGACATCGGGTTCCACTCGCCGTCGACCACGCTCTCAAAGGTCCCAACCCCGAACAGAAGTGCTCGACCCATCATCCCCCCGTGCCCGTACGCTTCGGTCTCCAGGCTATCGGGATCCAGGCTGGTCACCTCTCACGACTAGATTCGCTGTCAGAAAAGCCCAGACGACTCCGTTCGTTGTCAAATGCCTCGATTGGATGATGTAGGATTTCGCGGCCCGTGGCACAGGCCGAGCTTCTTACCAGCGGTTTTCAAGCTGTCTCACGGCGATGGCACACGGCTCAGTCTCACGAAACGTGGCACTTCCTCGGCGGCTTCGCGAGGGCGCAGGGCCCTGACCTGCGCGTCTCACGGATATGCCGTCATGTGCCAAGATCGAATGAGACTGCGCCACGGGATTTGAGACCCCACAAGATGACGAAGGACATAATTCGCCAGGGGCAGACAGGAAAGACCCAAGAAGGACTGGCCAAGGCGTGCGCCAGCATGTCAATGTAGATCACCTTCGGGGAAAAGCGCAGGTCAGGAAGGTTATTGCTTGTGACTATGGCCCCTGTGAGCCCTGGATCCTCCACTACCGTCGAGGCCCTGCGCCGGCGTGAGTGGCAGCTTGGTCCGGGCGAGCCCACGCTCGTCATGGACCAGTTCACCGCCGAGGACTTCCGTCTGGCGTGACCTCGAAGGACGGTCGCTTCTGCCTCGGCTGGTTTCCGCTCGGCTGCCCCGGGACCGACGGGGAGGGATGGAAGATCGCCGTCAGCGGTACCGCGAAGGTGCGTGGGTACAGCGTCTCCTTCGATGGGGAGACGCCGGCCGTGATCGTTGCCGCAGCAGTGGCATGCGTTCTGGAGACCTCCCGGCGCGTATGACCCCGGTGCCGTGGGTCGAGATCCTGCGAGGGAAGGCGCTCGCAGCTCACCGGTGTTCCACGACCCACACCCCTTCATCCCCGTTCCCTCATCCAAGGAGGCTGTCCGTGCCCTGCCCGGAGATGACTGTCGGCGAACTCATAGACCACTTGTCAGCCTTCGACCGCAGTGCGCCGGTGCGTCAGGCGATGAACCCGTTCTCCCCGACGGAGCACCGCCTCATGCAGGTGATGGCGGCCACGGACTGGACTGGACAACTGGTTGTCTATCTCGCGGAAGGCCGGGACGCGGACACCCAGCTCGGCCATCTGCCGCCCGAGGTCGCCGTCCTGCTGGCCTGGCAGGGCCCAGTCCAGGCGCTCCCGCGCCGTCCCCGCCGTACCGCTCGCGGAGCGTAGAGCTCCCACAAGCCCTTGGAGGCGCCCCTGTATTCCGACTTCCCGTTCGACCGTTCCACCCCGAACAAGGCCCAGGGCGCGTACTGGGTCGGTCCCCGCCACCTGGCAGGTGACGACGGACGGCTCTACGACACCGTCGCTGACACGCTCACCGGCCTCGGCTGGTCGAGCCTGACGATCCTGCGCGGACGGCGGGAGCCGGACGAGGCGCCGGAGGACCAGCAGGTCCTGCGCTCCACCGTCCTGCACCTCAGCCCCGACAGCCTGCGCTGGGCCCAGTGGGTCCTCGCGGATGAGCCGTTCTACCTGGGGGCGTTGCCGGTCGCCTGGCACATGTCCGCCCGAGCGGACACGGACAGCCCGCTCGCCCAGTGGTCCGCCTACTTCACTCCCGACGTCCCGGGCGAGGTCATCGTCGACTTTCTCTTCGCCCTAGATGCCCGCGACCTGCCCGCAGAACCGGGCGGCGGACCCGAGCAGGTCGTTGACGCCGTCACCGCGCACGGCTGGCTCCGTGACATCGACCGGCCCGACGCGGGAGCGATGGACCCGACGTTCACCTCGTGCCTCACCCTCGGCGAGGTGCCGACCCTCATCCAGGACGCCAACCCGTTCCCGCTGATGGTCGGTGTGGACGAGGACGGCCCGGTCGGATGGCAGGCGTGGGCGGAGCCGGTGTTCGGTGCGCCGTGCCTGTGGGCGGCGTCGTTCAGCGGCAGCGTGCCCTACGATCTCGTTGCCGCGTTCGCCTCCTCCCTCAGCTCCAACGTTCCGGTCCTGCGCCGGGTGCTGCCGGAGAGCACCAGGGACCGGCTCCTGCGCGCTCCGGCCGGCTGACCGCCGTGAACCGGGCGACAGCACCCCCAGGGACGACGAGTTGTGTCACCGAGGTCCCGGTGCGGCATGGACTGGGCGGATGCGTTGGATGACGTCGCCGTGTTCGACGCGAACGGACCGATGGTCGCGCACATGCGGGTGGAGGAGGCACCCGCCGGAGTCGAGGAGATCCTCGCTGTCCTGTGCGGTCCGCGTACCAGCCACCGAAACCCACGATGCCCGCCACCCCGCGTAGGGGAGGCGGGCATCGTCATACTCCCTCACCGGTTGATCCCGGTCGTCCATGACGGGCTGGACGATGAGCCCAGTGATGACGAGGTGCACGCGTAGGTTGCCTGTCCAGATGGCTTGCCGTTTGCCAGCCGCCAATTTTTAGGAGCATGCGATCACGTGCTGGCGGCGGCCTCGCGCTGTTCGTCCTCAATGTCGAGGCGCCGCATCAGGAAGCTGGCGATCACCAGCATCTCCTCCGCCTCGTCACGGGCGTCCTTCTCGTCCGGCCCGTGCATCCGGGGGTTGCGCAGTGCGCCCATCGCGCCCTTGAACAAGAACTGCATGCCGGTCTGCTCGCTCTCCAGCGACGTTCCCGTGGAGCGGGTCACGGTGATCATCGGTGCCGGCTTGCCCAGCGCGATGCCCATCAATTTCTCGCCGACCTCACGGACACCAGCAAGTGTCTGCACACGGTGCTCCACTGCCTGGAACGCGCTCCTCACCGCGTCGTAGTGGAAGCCGCTGCTGAATCGCTCAGCGGCTACCTCCGCGATCAGCGGATGCAGGACGCAGGTGACCGACAACTTCTCCGGCAGCTCTGCGACGGAATCCGAGAAGGCCAGCGCTGGTGCGAGAGCGGGAGCAACGGCGAACTCTGTTAGGCGGTTTGAGAAGGGGCGACTGTCGGCCTCTGCCCGTGCCGGTCCCACCACCTGCTCCCGGATCCGCCAATACTCTTCCAGCCGCTGCACGTCAGCGAACGGCCGAATGCTCCGGTCATAACTCAGCGACCAGTTCAGTTCTTCCCCGTTGGTGCCGCCACCGCCGAAGCAGGGCTCGTGCACCCCGAGTGCGGCCGCCGCGAACATGACGTCCTTGGTCAGCAACTTCGGGTCAGTGCCCGGTTCACCCTTCAGGTCCACGGGCATCAGCACCGGCCGCTCACCAGGCTGCGTGGGCTGGAAATGGGGCTCGATACTTGCCGCTGTCCGCACCATCCCGAGGAAAACGCGGATGGCGGAGTTGGCACCGGTGCAGTTCGCAGCGCCGGCGATAGTCAGCGACAGCTCCTGAGTGCCCTGTGGTACCCGCGAGATGTCCGGGTCGAGTCCCCGCAGCAACGCAGGGCACAGTTGCTGTACGGCCTCTTCGTACGTCAGGCCCGCCGCGTAGAGCTTCCGGTCGATGAAGTCGAAGCTCGGCCAGCGGTGATGCGTGGTGAAGTGCGCCCAGATCGTGTCGAGGAGGACGTAGCCTGATTCTCCCGTGGGGTGCGGCATTCCTTCTGGTGTGGTGGTCCGAGCGATCAACGTGCTGCCCCCAGCGTCCGAGCCTGAGTTACGTCGGCAGGCTACTACCGCAACAGCTCTGCACGTTGGCGACTTATTTGGGGCGTCCGCAAAGCCGTGCAGCCACCTCGGACACAGTGGGACACGGCTTGCCGGGGTACTGCTTGTGCTCCCGCAGTGTGCGGCGAACCTCGTTCGAGAACAGGCCTACGGTGTTGGCGAGATAAGGTGTCGCGCGAGCTGCTCGACGTAGTGGCGGACGTGGGGTGGCATCGGCTCGGGAAGAGTGCTGAGCGGGAACAGGCGTAGTTCCTGGCCTTCGCCGAGAACCAGCTCGTTCTCGGCCCCGTTCCAGAGTGTGATGAATACGTGGGGTGGGGTCTTGTCCTTCTCGTACGCGGTGACCGCGACTTCGTCGATCGCCTCCGGGACGATGCCGGTCTCCTCCCGCAGTTCGCGCAGAATCGTCCCGTGTGGTGTCTCTCCGGGCTCCGCTCCACCGCCGGGCATCGACCAGTGCCCTGGCCAGGCGATGCCGGGCTTGTCATCCCGTAGCTGGAGGAGAACCTCCCGACGTGGCGTAGTGACGAATGCGAAGCATCCGCGGGTCTTCACCTGAGGGTCCGGCATGCTGCCCCTTCCCCGTACGACGGCGTCAAGTCGGCACCGTCCGGCCGTGTTTCACCATGGTCCGCACCATAGGCATGTGAGGGGTGCGCGGCAGCCGGACGCTCGGTCTTCTCTTGCCGGACGTGGCAGGACCGGGTGCGTGGGGAGTTCCTCGCTTCAGCGGCTTACCGCCGTACGTACGGCGCCGGTGATGTGGGCGTCGACGAGAGCCGGTGTCCCAGAGACGATCACCAGGACCGTGCCCGTGCGGACCGCTGTCTGCTTGACGACCGTGCGCTGTCCGTTGGTGCTGTAGGTGAGCAGCTGGCTCCACTGCTCGTCCCCGAGGCGTGCAGCCGGGATTGGCTGGACGCCTACGTGGAGGAGGGTGCTGCCCGCCAGTACCTGGTACTTCGGGCAGGACACCATGACGTCGAAGATCCGGCCCGTGCCGGTGGACAGCTTCGCGGCGGTGTCGCTGTACAGCTCCTCGGTGACCTCCGAGTTGCTGCTGTCGGCGTCGATGAATGCGGCCTTCGCACGGTAGGGGAAGTCAAGGGATCCTCCTGTGACCGCGTCGCCGCCCAGATCGTTCAAGGCAGGGCAGCCCAGGACGGTCACGTCCTCGTGCTGGGAGGACGAGTTCTCCGGTTTGAGGGTGTAGCCGCTGCCGAGGTCCTGCTCGCTCAGAAGCCGAGTGGCCAGGGCGGCCGAGGAGAGTGGGCTGGCAGGCGCCGTGTCGGCGCCAGCGGGTGCCCCGGTGCGGGTGGAAGACGGGGTGGTGGGTTTCTGCTCGCTGGTGTCGGTGGAGCAGACGTACAGGCCGAGGGCGGTGACGGCGACGAGGCCGAGGGAGGTGGTGACGCGAACGCGCATGCGGAACTGACCCCTTGGTGCTGGGCGACGGGTGGTCAGTACGGGCCCGAAGGCCCGGTGGGGTCGTAGGGGTGGGGGTCAGTGTCCGAGGTGGCGAAGGCAGTCCTCGAACGTGGCGTGCGTCGCGTCCGCCGGCTTGGCGTGCCGGTTGTACCAGGCGGTGTCGAGCCGTGGCTCGTGCTGCTGGTGGCCGGCCCGGCAGCGCAGCCAGATCTCGTCTCGGGTCGACAGGACGAGCCAGTTCCGGTATGCCCCGCAGACGGTGCACACAGCCAACTCGCCCTCGATGACGAGAGGTTGGGACCAGGGCATCATCCGCCCGGCCACCTGGTCATGGCTCGGAATTCGCAGATCCGGCGGAAGGAAGTCGTCCACCACCCCGCCGACCGACTCGTCCGCTGCGCTCGCGGCCCGGATTCGTTCGGCCTCCGGCGGAACCAAACTCTCCAGCCCCGCCCACATCCGCTCGTGCACGCGGCTCAGCCCGTCGGTGTCCGCTCCACGACGGCGGCGTATCCACTCCAACAATCCGGTGTTCTCCCTCGTCTCGACCAGCACGCATCATGATCGTGCCCCACGCCCGCGCCTGCTTCAATTCACACATTCCACAGTCACCTCCGCCCGCGCCCGGATCCGGACCTCCGTGGCGTCTGCCGTCCTCCTCCGTGTGCGGACTCATCGGGCCGGGGGGCGCTGCTGGCCATGTGGCTCGTGTCGGCTGGCAGGCCCGCGGCCCGGCGCAGTCGCCAGACCAGGACGTCGCTGACGGACTCGGCCGTGCCCAACTCCCGCCGCGCGGCGGCGTCGGCCAGGAGGGCCGTCGGATCGTGGCCTGCGGCTTCGGTGTCGGTGAGGGTGGCGGCGAGCGCGTACCAGCCGGGCTCGACGAGGATCTGCTCCGCCAGTTCCGGCAGCGCCTCGCGCAGTACCGTCGTCTGCTTCCGGAGGAGGGGCTGGCTCAGGTGCCGGCCGCGCCGGTAGAGGGCGTCGAGTGGCTGGGCGGCGGCCAACTGGTAGGCGGCGCGCAGATGTTCAGCAGCCTGCTCTGCGGCGCCGGCCTGCTGTGTGTGCCCCTTCTTCGCGTGCCAGTGGGCGGCGGTGGTGATGAGGAAGAACAGCATGTCGATCGCCATCGCGGTGGTCGCGCCGTCCTCGCCCCGGCCGAGGGCGGGGCCGCTCCGGACGAGGTCACGGGCTGCCCGCCGCAGGGCGCGGTCGTGCCCTCGTATGGTGCGGACGTGGGAGCGGGAGGCCCGCTCGAACACGAAGGCCGCGTCGCGGAGTTCGGCGCGGGTGTGGGCGGCGGACGTCTTGGCGAGGGCGTCCAGGACCTCGCCGGTGGAGGCGATGTGGGCGGCGGCGATCGCGTCGTCGCCGGACTCGATGACGAGCACGGCCTGCCACGCCGCCGTTGCCGTACGCCGGCGGGCACCAGAAGGTCCGCCCGGCGCCGTACGCTCCGTCGGACCGGCGGGTAGGAGGTTCTGGTCGTCGTGGTCGGCGGACCAGCGTTCCCGGATCCGGGGCAGGGACAGGTCCGGTGCGAGGCGCGCGCCGGGGTAGAAGACGGGCTCGCCGTCCTTGTTGCGGTCGTCGGGCAGCGCGACCTTGTAGCCGAGCAGGTCCCCGGAGGGTGCGGACCGTGCGCGGATCAGCAGGCCGGCGGCGGCCAGCCGGTCGAAGAACTCGTCCTCGCCCCTCGCGCCGGCCACCGCGCGCCGTACGGTTTCGCGCAGCTCCTCCCGCGCGGTACGTGCTCGGCCCTGTCGCTCGGCCTTGTGGCGTTCGGCGCTGGTGGGCCGCTGGGCGGCGGTGCCGTCACCGGGGGCGACCTGGTGAAGCCCGAGTTCCTTCTCGATCAGGCGGCATTCGGCCTGCGCACGTTTGTAGGAACGGAAGTCGTCGGGACGGCTGCCGTCCTCGCACACCCGGGTGGCGACGATGTGAATGTGGTCGTCGGCGTGGCGTACGGCGGCCCACCGGCAGCCTGGCTGCCCGCCGCCGGGGTCGATGCCGGTGGCGGCCACGACCCGCCGGGCGATCTCGCCCCACTCCTCGTCGGACAGGATCCGGTCGTCCGCCCTCGCGCGCACGGAGGTGTGCCACACGTGCTTGGCCGGCCGCGCGTGCTTGGCCAGAGCCATCACGGGCTGGTCGAGGAGGAGTTGAAGATCCTTGAGGGTGGCGTGCGGGTCGCGGCCGGGGTCGGGGGACATCCCGTCGAAGGAGGCCACGAGGTGCGGGTCGGTGTGCTCCTCGTGCTTGCCCGGCCCGTAGAGGTAGGCGAGCAGGCCGATCGTCCGGGACCCGGGATCGTTGACGCTAGGGATCACGCGGCACGCTGTTCGATCAGTCGGGTGGAGGCGTCCCGCACGCTTTCCGCAGCGCGGTGGACGGCGGTGATTGCCTCTTCCAACTGGGGTGCTTCTGCACCGGAGTTGAGGGCCTTGACCGCCTGGTTGAGGTTGCTGCCGGCCCAGCCGAGCTTGCGGCGGCTGTCGAATAGTGCGGTGATCACTTCGCGTTCGCCGGCGATCTCGGCGCTCGTGCGGTCGAGGTCGCGGGCGGCGGCGAGCGCGGCGCGGGCGAGGAACCCGGCGACGGACAGGTTGCAACGGGCGGCGGCGGACTGGATCGTCGCGAACTCTTCGTCGTTGAAACGGGTGTTGGGCTGGTGCAGGCGCTTGGTGGCGCGCGGCTGACGCGGACGCTGACGGGCGCGGGCAGTGCGCTCGCGGCGCGCGGTCGGCTTCTTCTCCTGTCCCGGCTTCGAACCGCCCTCGGTCGAGGCCTCCTGGACCTGCGCCCCCCGGTGCAGGTCCTCCCCGCCCCCCTTGGGGGCGGGGTTGGCGGAAGCTACGCTTCCGCCCCAACTTGCTCTCCCTGTGACCGAGTTGGACTCGGGAGCAGGTTCCGGGGTGGTGCGGGTCGTGTGCGGGCTTGTCATCGGGATTCGTGCCTCGTGGAGCGGGTGCGGTGCTGGATGGTCGCGGTCAGAGCGAGGACATCGGCCGGCCCGGCCAGCACACGGACGGGCCCTTCGACGTAGTCCTGGACGAGCCACTGGCCGGTGGGCGTGAGCACGGCGGCGTGCAGAAGGCGCCGACTGACCAGAACGTCCATCCAGGCGGCGGCCTCGGCGACGGTGGGTTCGGATGAATCAGGTGGACGAGGGATCACGGCGTATCTCCGTAAGCGGGGAGGTGACCCGGTCCGGGACCGGGCCACCGCTTTTGCGGATAGGGGAGTTGAGCTGGGGCTTTACCAGGTCAGCCGCACTCGGGGCAGCGTCCGACGTGGCTGGAGAGCGCCCGGACCATCCGCTTCTTCGTCGAGGCAGCCTGCGTTGCGCTGGACTTGGCCGCCGGCCTGCCCTCGTGCCGCTGGGAGTGGGCGAGCATGAAGGCGATCTCCCGCTCGTACTCCGCGCGGACGGTGTCGAACCGGTGGCAGGTCTTCATCACCGCCTCCTCGTTGTACGGGGCAGGTGCGCGAGCTGAGGGTCCGCGTACAGCTGAGCCTGGAGCTTGCGGAAACCCTCGTTGCTGATGGTGATGTTGTGGCGCCGTAGATGGGGTCGTATGACCCGGCGGGTCATACGACCCGATTCGAGAGCGGCCTGGCGAGCGACCTCGACCTTCACCTCCCACGGGACCTCGTCGTTGTGGTCCGCAGACGTGGTCCGCGGCGCGGGCGAGGCTGCGTGGTCCCTGGCCCGCGCCCCTCGCGGTCCGCCCGGTGCTCCGTCGTCGTGGTCCGCCGCAAGGTCCGCAAGCTGGTCCGTGTGGTCCGCGGCATCGTGGTCCGAGGTGGCGGACTCGGTGGACTGGTCCGTGGTCCGCGGGTGCTCGTGGTCCGGCATGTGGTCTGCCGGGGCGCCCAGTTCCGCATGCGCCGGACCATGTCCCCGGTCTGCTCGGTCGTGGTCCGTCGGACCAGGGGAGGTCCGCACCGCCTGACGTGTGGTCTCCCTGGTCTGCCCGCCGCTTTCGACAACCTGCGGACCACCGTCGGTCTGCTGGTCTGCCGCAGCTGTGTCGTGGCCCGCAGCCAGGGCCGGGGCTGGGTTGGTCCGGCGGTCTGGAGCTGGGGCACCGCGGTCCGCCGGGACGGTCTCGGTGACCTGGTCCGTGGTCCGCAGGCGGTCGCGGCCCGTCGTGGCGCGATCGTCCCCGCTCTCTGGACCCGCTTGCGATGTTGATCCGCGTCCGCAGTCGGAAGGGTTTCCGGGACGGTCCGCAGTGGGACTCGGTGCCGGTCCAGGGGCATGGTCCGTGGACACCTTTACCGTCTGGTCCGCCGCGTGTCCGCCACCGGGGTGGTGGCGGGTGATGAGGATGTAGAGGTGGACCGCGCCGGCGAGGGCGAGAGGGGCGAGGGTGGAGAGGACGGCCACTACGGTGTCGCCCAGGCGCAGACCGGAGTGAGTGGTCTGCTGGTTGAGGCGGACCGCGTGCAGGGAGTTGGCCCAGATGCTCGCTGCGGTGGCGGTACCGAAGAGCACCCAGACGTAGAGCCGGGCCCGCAGCGGGGCCTGGGAGAGGACCAGGAGCGCGCGTACCCCGTAGGCGATGAAGCCGTCGATCACCAAGGGGAAGAGGTACGTGAGGAAGCCGCGGATATGGATGGCGACGGCCATCTGCTGCAAGGCGTCGTAGCTGAGGGCGCATCCGGCGAGGCCGAGGACCACGATGGCGAGACGATCCCAGAACCCGACGGGCGTGACGGCGGGGTGTGCAGCGGTGGGGGTCATGCGGCCTTTCCGAGCGAGGCGGGCGTCGGGGGTGACGATGCTGGGCGTGCTATGGGCTGCTGCGTGCCTGGCCTGGCGGGCGCGGGGCTGTCGGCTGTCGAAGCGGTCTTCCTCCGCTTCTTCTTGGAGCGGGGAACGCCGTAGGTGCGATCGCGGTCGAAGACCTTGTTGGCGGACTGCCGCAGCAGGTCACGGGCATGTTTGTGGCTGATCTGCAGGGCGGCGGCTAGCCGCTTGGGTCGCCAGCCCCGGACGTAGGCGTGGTCGATGGCGACCTGCCGCTCGGCTTCGGTCAGGTGCACGTCACGTCCATGGAAGAAGGCGGTCACGCGCCGGTAGTCCAGGCGCTGGTGCAGGTTGTCGTGCAGCGGGCGCCGCTCGGCTTCGGTGAGGCCGCCCCAGACGCCCTCCTTGAGGACGTTCTCCAGGGCGAAGTCCAGGCAGTCTCGGCGCACCGGGCACCAGCCGCAAAGCTCCTTGGCTTCCGTGATCTCCT
Organism: Streptomyces sp. NPDC091280; assembly: GCF_044768565.1. Classification (NCBI taxonomy): domain Bacteria; kingdom Bacillati; phylum Actinomycetota; class Actinomycetes; order Kitasatosporales; family Streptomycetaceae; genus Streptomyces; species Streptomyces sp. NPDC091280. The sequence continues at coordinate 7,056 of NZ_JBIVUZ010000032.1, read as the reverse complement.
CGTGGTCCCGGGGCCCGGGGAAGAACACCGCGTCGGCGTCCTCGACGTCCATGCCGTGGCACGCCCCGCGGGTGTGCCAGCTGGTGTCTCCGATGCCGCGCAGGCCGGTGGCCGGCGCGTCGTGGACGGTGATGTGGCGCAAGGCGGGTCTCCGATGTGCTGCCGCGTCGACCGGCGGGCGCGGTGCTCGGCGGGTGCGGCGTCGGGTACCGGCTGCGGCGCGTGGGCGCGCGCCGCAGCCGGTGCGGGACGGGGATGTTGGGCGGCGGTGCAAGGGGGATGGGGTGCACGCGCCGGGTGCGTTGGTCAGGCCAGAGCGGGCTGTTTGGCCCTGCTGTTCTGCTGGGCCTCCCGGGCGGCGAGGTCGAGACGGCCGGGGTGCGCGGTGGCGCGAGGGGTGGTTGCACGGACCCCGTCGTCGGGGCCGATCCGCCGGCGTCGGCAGGGATCGCCGGGCTGGGCCTTGCACCACTCGCAGCGCACGCTCAGGGCGTCGGGCTCGCCCAGCGCGACGGCCATTTCGCGTGCTGCCCGGGCGGGCCGGTACGGCGCGAGGGCGGCTCGGGCCGCGGGCGGGATGCAAGAGCCGACCTGGTCCAGCATCGTCTCCAGCCTCGGATCGCTCTCCTTGCGTCCGCCGGTGATCGCCCGGGCCTGCGCAGGCTCCGCGAGACCGGCGGCGACGGCGCGGCGAGTTCCGGCCAGCTCGGCGCTCCATGCGGCCTGGTCGTCCGGATCGGCGGACGGTGCCGGGTCGGAGTGCCGGGCCAGGCGGTCGCGCCGGTAGCTGTCCCAGGGCCGGGCTACGTCCGAGGGCAGGATCTGATAAGGCGAGGTGCGGATGTGCTGGCGGGCGGCCACGCGCACGTCCCACCCATACGGGGTGGCCATCGGCACGTCACCGAGCAGCTCGTGCCACTGGGCGAGCTGGTCGCGCGCCTCGCCCCGGTCGGTGCGGATGGTGCGGGGGTCGAGTCGGCCGATGTAGGCCAGCAGGGCGGCGATTTCGCGGCGGTCCACGGTCAGCCCTCCGTTCCGGTCGGCTCGTCGAGGGCGGCGAGGAGGGCGGCGGTGTGTGCCTCGGTCCTCGTCATGCCGCCTGACACGGCGGGGCCTGTGCCGTGCTCGGCGTGGTGGTTCGGGCGGCTGGGCGCGTGCTCCCGGGCGATCCAGGAGCGCCAGTCGCTCGCCCAGGCGTCCGCCGGTCTCGGCTTGAAGCCGGAGCGGTGGGTACGCCACTTCGCATCGGCCGCCCGCAGACCCTCTTCGCCGAGGCGGTTCAGGTGTCCCTCCTGGCGGGCCCAGGTGTGGGTGTCCGGGTCGATCTGCCACTCGGCAGCCGACAGGACAGCAGCAGCACCATCACTGCTGTACCTACGGTTCATATGCGGTTCACTACGGTTCTGTGTGCCGGTTTCCGGTACACCGCTATGCCGGTTTCCGCTACGTCGCTGTGCCGGTTTCTGTCGCGGCCTGCTGGTTTCCGTTACTGCCGGTTTCCGGACCCTTGCGGGGGAGTCCGGCACCTCACGCGGGCGGATTCCGCACCGCCGTAGAACCGAGAGCCGCAGTTCTGCAGGGGCTGCGGGCTGGTCCGGTGCTGCCGGGTGACCTTGCCGCTCTCGCAGGGTCTGCGCGACAGCCTCGGCGACGAGAGGCAGGCGGTAGACCGTGCTGCGTTGCGGGCCGACGAGGTCGTCGAGCTGCTCCAGCTCGCCGGCGAGAACCAGGCGCTCGACGGCTTCGCGCACCGTGGAAACCGAGGCGTTCGTGCGTGTGGCCAGGCTTGAGAGTGAGGCCCAGGCGATGCACTGCTCGTCGGTGACCCGGTCGGCGATCGATAGCAGGACCAGGCGCGCGGTTCCCCGGCTGGAGCTGTGCTCCCACACCCATTCGCGGGCATCGATGCTCATCGGCCGCTCCCGCTCGGGAGGGGCGGCCGTGGGTTCGCGGTGACCACCGGAGCATGCTTCATGACGGGGCGGGAGACCGTGAAGGCAGAGGTGAGCGCCGTGCAGGCCGGGCGCTCGGCCCTTTTGCGCAGGGCGGGAGGCATGCAACAATCCCCTTTGCAGTACTGCCACGCTGACGCACCCCGTCCAAAGGGATCAGCGTGGTGATGGTGGGCATCTCTGTCAGGCCGCTGGCCGGGACAGAGGTACCGCTGAGCGTTCGGCGTCCGGGAGTTACCGCTCTCGGGCGCCGCCGCTGTGTAGAGGGCGGTGCGCTTCAGTTACTGCGTGCTGGGCTCCTCACATTCGCGGTGCCGGAGCCGGGCGGCCCAGGCGACGACGAACATACGCACGGACCCGCTTCAAGATCCAGTGTTGGTTCTCAAGCTCTGTACTAGTTGCAGAGCGTGACGGCCCATGGTCTTCACGTACGCAGCCCGGAGAACGACCAGCGGCGTTGCGCCGTACCGCCACATCGTGCTGCAGTGGCGAGCGCCGTCTCGTGCCGCCGCTCCAGCGCATCCTCCTTCGGCACCCCGAGCGGCGCCCGCATGGGCGAAATCGGCAGGCGGTTCGGAAGAGGATGTTCGATCCGGGCCTGACCGGCCGGCCAGCGCACGGTAGTGGGCATGAGGTGCGAAACCGCCGTGCGAGCGAGTCGGCGATTGTCAGTGGTGAGGGTCAGTGCCCCATGGCGATGCCGCCGTCGACCGGAAGCACAGCGCCGGTGATGTAGGAGGCTTCCTCGCTGGCCAGGAAGGCGATGGCCGAGGCGATCTCCTCCGGGTTCCCGATCCGGCCCAGCGGAACATCACCGACGATCTCCTTGACACGCTCTTCGTGCAGAGCGGCAGCCATAGCGGTGTCGGTCAGGCCCGGAGCCACGATGTTCACGGTGATCCCACGCGAACCGATCTCCCTGGCGAGTGAGCGGCCGAAGCCGATCAGGCCCGCTTTCGACGCCGCATAGTTTGTCTGCCCTGCCTCACCCTTGAGCGCAACGGCCGAGGAGACCAGGATGATCCGGCCGCCCTGCTTGGCCCTCAGCATGCTGCGCACAGCCCGCTTGGCAAGCCTGTAGGCGGCCGTGAGGTTCGTGTCCAGGACCGTGCTGAAGTCCTCTTCCGACATGAACGGCAGCAGCTTGTCCCGGGTGATGCCGGCGTTGGCCACCAGGACCTCGACAGGGCCCTGGTCGGCCTCGACCTCCTTGAAGGCGCTCTCAACCTGTTCGGGGTCGGTGATGTCGCAATGCACCGGCATAGCGCCGAGGAAAGCGAGGTCCGGATCGATGCCACCTGTGCGGTAGGTGAAGGCGACGGAGTCACCACGGTGGGCAAATGAGCGAACTGCGGCATGCCCGATTCCACGGTTTCCGCCGGTGATCAGAACAGAGCGCGACATGAAGATCCTTTACATGAGTCAGCTGGACCGGTTCGCCGTCACGGAGATCAAATCCCCGCAGCGGTGCCAGTGACAGTAGGGCGTCGCCGTGTGGTTCAAAGGAACGCAAAGCCTGTGCTTATCCTGGAGGTGGAAACTGTCAGTTTCCATTTACTTGTGACGGTGTTTCATATTCCGAGCGCTGCACGGAGCGTGCGGGGTCAACTCCCTTGCGTCCGGGCTCTGATGCGCCGAAAGGCGGAGTTGGGAGGAGGTCGGAATTGCAGCCGCGATGTGACTTGAGTCTCACCGTCCGTTGTTACGGGAACGTTATCGAGGGAGTGATATGCAGAGCTTGATCATTACGCGCATTCTGAAGCAAGCGAGGGCGCGCCGTAACGCATCGGACATCCCCGGCTTCGAGGCTGCTTTCGGGACGCGTCAGGGCCCTGGGGTTACGCAGGGGCAGGTGGCGCACCTGGCTGGTGTCAGCCGTTACTGGTACGGCGGTCTGGAGGCCGGACGCGCCGGCAACTACAGCGACGCGTTTCTTCGCGCTGTGCGGCGCGTCCTCGCTTTGACCGACGAGGAATGGGAGATCGTCTATCGCGTCACTCGGGGTCGTGCACCGGCGATCACTCCGGTCAGCGGCCTCGGCGCGCTGCTTCCCGACGCGTTCCGCGCCTTTGTCGAGGAGAGCCGCAGCTGGGCCGTCTACCTCAACGACCACCGCTGGGACGTCCTGGCCTACAACTCCAAGACCCTGGAGTACTTCCCATGGATGCAGTACGGCCTCAACGTCATGGAATGGGCCCTCACTTGGCCTGAGGCGCGTACTCAGCTCGTCAACTGGGAAGACGAGTGGGCCATGCCCATGATGGCCCAACTGCGCGTGCACGCCGAGCAGTACAAAAGCGATGAACGCATGCAGAGCGTGATCGGAACCGTCCGGTCCGACCCGGCCGCCCGCAAACTCTGGGATGCGCCCGCTCTGCCCGCCATCACCCACCCCTCGTCGGCGCAGCCGCGCCGTCTCTACCTGGCGGGGCGTGGGGGGCAGGAATTCTCCGTCCGATTCATCGCGGGCACTCCCGATGAACTTCCCTCGTACCGCCTCATGGTTGTCACTCCGGCAGAGGCTGTATCGGGCTGATGCATACCGCCCCGCTGGGCTGATGGCTTTACTGATCGATTGTCAGGGTGCATTGTTCGGCGTATCTTGCCGCATGCCGCGCACATCTCACACCTGGGGAGTTCCGTACAGTCCTGGCTCTGGTTGAAACCCGCTGCTGCTACAAGGAAATGATGATGCGTAAATCCCTTCAGGGGCTCCTGTTGCATCGGATCCAGAGGGAATTCTTCCCGAGCTGGGCGCTCTGCGCTTCTCTGTGAACTTGCTCGCCGAGTCTTTCCATATCGCCGGATGCGACCCACTTCACACGAGGGAGGTGGCGACTTACTCCGGTCCAGAGTCGTCCTCATCGAGTTTCAGCAACGCTCATGGAAAATCGAACTTGACTGACGCTGCACCCCAACTTGAAAGGCGCTCCTCCAAGGTTGTCGTGCGAGCGTCAGCATCCCCACCGAGCCTGGAAGATCGCATGGCCGCAGTGAGGACTTCCGCCAACTCTCGATCGTTGATTTCCAGAGCCAGAGCCCTGAGTGCACGGATTCTTGGAATTGGGTTGCAGGTGCTGTCGAGCCGCGCGAGATGAACTTGATATGCAGTCCAACGTCTCATGAGTTCAGAGGTTAGACATCGAACCCCGTCGTATTTCCAAAGATGAAGCGCTCGGACCGTCGCCATTCCGTAGCTATCATCATCGACGTCACCTAGAGAGAAGGCTCGCAAAGGTTCTACAGGTCCATCGAACACGCGATTTCGAGAATCTCCGTTAGCTATAAGAGTCAACGTGAGAACCTCATCCGGAATTAGCGAAGCGATTCCTCCCGCTAGCTGGAATAGCTTTGCATCAGGTGGAGGTGTCAACTCTACAGTCCAGGAATCTGGCCGCTCAATAAATGAGGTAATGTCGCACCCCTCGGCGACTAGTCCAATTTCAGCCATACCGGCCGCCGAAATTCCGAATGACTTGTAGAATTCAGGACCGTACGTAGATATGCCTGACTCGGCCAACGCGACCTGCATACCAACCAAGCACCCCATCGCGCTCTCATAGGCTGTGAAAACTTGATCTCCAAGTTCGTGCCAAGTCAGCTTTCCTGACCCTCCCTTAGTTTCCAGAGTGATGCCGTCATCCGCATAGCGCACCATGCGATGGGCCTGAGCCGTTCGAAGATCTTGGCTGAATCCGCGCACCAGAGGCTCCAAGTCTGGATGATTGCGTGCGGAGCGCAACAAATCTGTCGCGTTGTCTTGGCGCAGTTTGTCGTAGGGGCGCGTCTTTCGGCCCGTGCCCGCGAGCAGGGCAGCAGCAACCAACTGCCCTGGACCTTCCACTAGGCTTGCGGCTACGTCAACAATGGCGCGACCAACTTGGCGAGTAAGTGATTGACCGTTGATGGCATGCATAACTTGCGTCGCGGCGTCGTTCAGCTCAAGCAAACCCTCCTGCAAATCCGGCAAAAAATCTGGAGATGAAGCGACAGCTGACAATAGTGCTGGGTTCCCGGATAGGAGAGTGTAACTCTTCGATACGAGATCGCGAAACCGGTGCTGGTCCCCATAGAAACGCGCAGCAATGTCCTGAAGGGCAAACTGAAGACCGAGGCCAGTATTGGGAAGCTTGGATGCTTGAATTACGTGTGCCAAAGACTGGTCGGCTATAAGGCTTAGAGCCGTAATATCGGATACATTGAGATCTCGCTGTGCCTGCTGAATCAGAACCATCATCTTTTCCTCGGCTCGCTCAGCAGCAACCAAGCGATCAAGGATATCTATGAAGCGAGTCAGGGCTGCCATTTCGAGGGCGGCCGTATTTAGGTACCCCTGCGCCTCTTCTGCTTTGCGCTGTGCTTCCAAAGGGGTTGTGGCGCCTAGACTCTGGAGATAGCTTCGAACCATCTGGACCAGGTGTGAAACGCAGGTCTCAGCGTACTCAATAATCGGCATCCAGGGCCGCAGCCGGGGGGTTGCCGCAAGTAGTGCGCACTCAGAAGAGATTGCCTGTGTCGCGGACTGAATCTTTTCGGCAGCTTCAAGCTCCTCAGAGCCTACCGCCCTCAAGGCCTGAAAAAGCACTGGCAGCCATATTTCCAACCGTTCAATTAGTCGCTGGAGATCATCGAGGCTGAACGGCTCGCGGGCGGAGTGAACTTCCGGCTGATCCAAGGTTTGGATCGATGCTGCGATGGCTGCACTTCGGGCGACTAGCCGATCGTTGATTTCCCATGGCTCTGGCCGCCTGCCGCAGTCAGGACACGCAACACCACGGACGCGGGACGTACTGCAACCTGAGCAGGTGATCTGAGCGAAGGACAGCTGGAAACGGTGGACCATGACGGAATCTCTCCAAGCCTGTCGGCGGGCAATGCCTACTCGGGATGCAAGCCAGGGACATCATCGCGCCAATCTCCCTGTCTCCGCACCCGAGTTCCGACCGCCGCCCGGTTGGATGGACTCCAACCGTAGAACACGTGTCTGAAGCTGTCGCAGGGTGGTCACTGAGCTTCTTCAGCGTTGCTGCTCCAGTGTGAGGATGGCCTTGGCGATTGATGTCATTCGATTCGGGCTGCACCGGGACCTGCGGAAGATTCGTCA
>NZ_JBIVUZ010000031.1:0-26233 GCF_044768565.1 Streptomyces sp. NPDC091280 | reverse complement strand
AGACCCGGTGCTCGTTCGGCGAGCAGGTCGACGACCGCACTGGTGTAGGCGTGGGCGGTGGACTCGCTGATCCCGAACCCGGCAGCGACCTTCGCGAGGGCCCTTGCCGACGTGGCCTGCGGAGGGGGATCTCCCAATCTGACGTTCCGCAATCCCCCATGGCCAGACTCGACAGATAGTCCAACATGACCGGACTGGGCACCGAACGGGACGGAGCTGCGGCCAGTCCGCGGTCGTCGATAGCGGCCGGGTGCAGGCCGCGCACCGGGTTGTTCAGTTCGGTGATCGCCTCCTTCGTCCCTGTAGGCCTGGTCGATGACCTCTTTGGCCTCGGCCGGCAGGTCGGCGAGGGTCGGCCTGGCGATCCCGAGGTTCACCGGGAGGGAGACCAGGCGCAGTTGTGCCCCGTCGTGCAGGTCTCGTTCGATCCGCCTGCGTTCAGAATTGGCGGCGCCCCGGCCCCCCGGCCTGGCTTACAGTGAGGCTCTCGACTCGGCGCGTCAGCCGTTCGATACGGCTGACGCGCCGTCAGCGGTCTCGTGACAGGGCGAGCAGTCGTGCGAAGGTTCCGCCTGCGGCGGAGAGGTCTTCGTAGGTGCCGTGTTCGGTGATCCGGCCTTCCTCCATCACGACGATCTCGTCGGCGATCCTGGTGTTTTCCAGCCTGTGTGTCACCACGATCGTGATGCGGTCCGCCGCCATGGCTTTGAGCGTCTCGAACGCCCGGTGCTCGCCTTCCGGGTCGACCTGGGAGGTCGGCTCGTCCATGATCAGCAGTTCCGGGAGGCGGTACAGGCCCCGGGCGCACGCCACGCGCTGCCACTGTCCTCCGGAGAGTTCCACGCCGCTGAAGATCTCCCGTGCGAGCAGGGTGTCGAGCTGGTCGGGCAGGTCTTCGACCGCCTCGCGCAGTCCCACCGCGTCGATCGCCTCCCACACCGGGGAGTCGCCGCCGGGGCGGGGCTGGCCGAGGTCGATGTTCTCCCGCAGCCTGAGCGGCCACTGCGCGAAGACCTGCGGTACCAGACCGGTCAGCGCCCACACGGTGTCCGGGTCCACCTCGGCGAGGTCGGTGCCGTTCCAGGTCACGGTGCCTTTGTCGGCGAGGAGGATGCCGGCGAGCAGGCGGGTCAGGGTGGTCTTGCCGGAGCCGTTGACCCCGACCAGTGCCAGGATCTGCCCGCGCTTGAGGGTCAGCGACACCCCGTCGACGGCGGGCTTGTCCTTGCCCGGGTAGCGGTAGACCGCGCCCTGGACGCGTACTTCCTCGACGGGTGCCCGCACCGTGAACTCGCCGCGGTGCGGGGCTCGTTGGTGGGCCTCGTCGAGGAAGGTGGTCATGTCGCCGAGGTAAAGGCTGGTGTGGAAGACCGCGGCGGCGCTGCGCACCAGCTGGGTCAGCGCGCCCAGGGTGGTGCGTACGGCGAAGACCGCGGTCGCGGCGATGGCTACCGCGATCTGGCCGGTGGCCGCCAGCCCGTACAGGGCTGCCCAGGTGGCCACGAGGAACAGTCCGCCGCACGCCGCCGAGACGAGGTTGATCCGCAGGATGCGGGGGGCCGCGGCGAGCGAGAGGTCGTCCGCCTGTTGGGACAGGGTGCGGTACCAGTACAGGAGGTAGCCGGACATGGAGTTGGCGCGGACCTCGTCCCCGTACTTCGGGCTGGTCGCCCACCAGCGCATCATCCCGCGGGCGTTGCGGTTGGCGATGTTCGCGTAGTGGATCTCGTAGTCCACGCGCGCGGTGAGCACCGCGCCGACGCCGGCCGGGAGCACGGCCAGCAGCAGGAACGGCAGCAGCCGCCAGTCGAGCACCGCCAGCACCCCGCACGCGGTGACCAACTGGATCAGTGAGGACATCAACTGCTGGGCGTCGGCGACCATCACATGGGTACGGATCACTCCCATCTCGGCTGCTTCCTGCCGGTCGTGGAACCCGTCCTGGCCGTAGGCGGCGGCCTCCACCCGGCACACCGAGGAGACCAGCGTCGTGTCGGCCTGTGTGGTCAGCTTCGGGGTGATCCGCCGGTCCCCGTAGGCCGAGATGGCGCTCGCGGTCCGCGACAGGGCGGCCATCACCGCGACGAAGACCAGCGCCGGCACTGCCTGGCGCAACCGTTCCTGCACCGTGCCGGTGCCGAGGAGGGAGCGCATGACTGTCGACGTGGCGGTCAGCTGACCGGCCGCGGTCACACCGGTGGTCACCTGGCAGGCCAGCAGCAGGACGACGGCCGCCCGGTCGACCGCCCACGACATGCCCGCGATCCTGGCCAGCACCGACGGGACCCGGGCGCACAGGGCGCGGAACGACACACCTTCCATGGGGTTGACCGAGTACTGCCCGGTGTACTTGATCTCCGCCGGCGCGGGCGGCGGAGCCGTCTTCTCACCGGCGTCGGCCCGGGGCCCGGGGCCCTGCGCGGGCACGGTCGGTCGCGTCACGTCATGCCTCCGGCCGCCGGTAGGGGGAGGGGGGTGTGGGCCTGCCCGGTGGTAGGACTCTCCAGGCCGTTCCCGGTGCAGGGGTGACAGTCCCGGGGCGGACGTCCGGCACCGATCCACGCGACCGGGCCAAGGGCGCCGGGATCGGCGGTGCACGGCTTGTCCCGCCACCGTCGTGCGGTGAGCACGGCCCCGATCACTGCTCCCTGTCCGGGCCCGGACTCGCCGCCTTCCAACATGGCACCGACGACCGGGACTTGGATCGGGAGCGTCTGGGACGTTGGATTGTGCCGTGCCGCCGGGGTGGGTCCGTCCTCGTGGACCAGCGGGACCATCACGGTCGCCAGGCTCAGATACACATCGCTCATGCCGTCTGCACCTCCAGCCGGGCCAGCGTCGCCCGGCCGCGCTTGACGATCTCGCGGTCCCCGTGGGGCACTCCCCAGGAGATGGCGCTCTCCGCGTCCAGCGCGGACAGGCAGCGCAGCACCCGTTCCTCCTTGCCGGTGAGCCGGCGGCCGTAGCCGGTCCAGAACGCCTCCTCCAGACCGGGATGCCCGGCCCAGGGGCCGCAGACGAGGGGGACTACGTCGGCGGCCACGGCGTGCGGGCGGGCACGCTCCAGGTCCACCGACCCGAACACGGCCTGCCCCTGGTCCGTCTCCAGTGGCCAGTTGCGGGGCTGGAAGTCTCCGTGGACGTAGCCGACGGGCAACGCTGCGACCGTGCCGAGTTCGGTGGCATGGCGCAGAACGGTCCGGCGTTGCGCGGGGCTGATCAGATCACCGGCCCGCTCCAGGTGCTTTGCGGCGCCGGCTCTGGCGAGGGTGATCTCTGCGGCGGCGTCCCGGCGGTCCTGGACGCAGAGATCGGATTCTGCGCCGTGGAAGATCCGCAGCCAGCTGCCGGCCTGCCGGTGAAGGGCGCGCTGCCCGGCCGGAGCGAGGGAGAGCGAGGTCCCCGGGCGGCCCGCGACCGGGGACAGGAGCAGTGCCCTCTGGTAGGGGTCGGCCCCGCGGAGCAAGGGGATGGTACCCGGCTGAAGCGCGGGTGCCACTTCGCGCAGGGCGCGGGTCTCCCGGCCGAAGGACGTCGGGTTCGGGGACAGCTTCACGAACGCCCGCCCGGTGGCATAAGTCAGCTCCCACACGCGGGAGTTGGGGCGGTCGTGGGAGACGTTGCGTGCGGATGGGACCGGGCCGACGATGTGCTGGGCCCATTCCCGCAGCGCGGGCGGAATCGAAGTGGTTGCGCTCATGCCCTCCACCCCGGTTCCGGGCGTGAGGTATCCGCGATGCGGGCCGGGGTGCTTTCGCACCTCGCCACGAGGGATCCAGCCGCAGCAGCCCGGACGGCTCCGGGCTGTCCAGGGAGGGGATGGGCGGTGACGAGGGTGGGGTTCATCGGGACTCCTTGGGTGTGACAGGGGCAGAGAACGCAGGTGTGCCAGCGGCGGGTGGTGCTGTCGAGGGGCCATCGGCTCGCATCACCAACAGCGCGGCCCGCAGGCCGGGTTGGGGATGACTGATGATGCCCGGGACAACGAGCCGCTCACCGCGTTCGAACACGCGTGTTTGAGCCGTGTGCCTGCCCAGCAACTCAGGGCCATGCGGATCGCGCACCCTGGCGTTGCACGGCTGCCGGGGCGCCGGCCGTGGCCGAATCGCCGACGCTGGAGACACCTGTGATACACGAGGTTTCCGGTGGGCGATCACCTTGTGCCGACGCCAGTGCGCGCGTTCCTTCCATCCGGGTTTCCGGCACACCTGCACGCCGGGGGCGGACCCGCCCCGGTGGTGGCTGCCCTGACGCAGCGGGCACCGGGGCGGGCGTCATCGGGTGCTCACCCGCTCTGGACGATCGGCGGGCTGCGGAGGATCGCTGCCGAGGGCAGCCGGTTGGGATTGCGGCTCCGGGCCGGCGCGATGTGCCGCCTCCGTCAGCCGATGGTCGATCCAGAAGACCGCCGTGGCGAAGAGAAGGCCCACGACGGGCCGGTACAGGAAGGAGAGCCCCTGAGCGAGCATGAGGCCGCCGGTGACGAGGTCGTAGACGAAGTGAGCGGCCATGAAGGGCAGGGGGCGTCCGTACTGCCGGTACAGCCAGACGCGGCCTGCGGCGAAGAGGAGCATGCCGATGGCGGGCAGGCCGAGGTAGGCGTGCAGGAGGACTTCGGGCACGCAGATGAGGGTGTAGATCTGCCACGCGGGCCGGCGTGTGGCGGTCAGCAGCGCGGTCGTGACCGCGACGAGCACGACATCCTCCACCGCCACGGTCGCCACGACCCCGATGGAGAACGTTCCGAGGTTGCCGATGCCCAGGGTGGACATCTGGCCGCCCTTCATGAGCGGCACGTCGAGCCCGCTGTAGCGGATGAGCTGGGCCAGCAGGAAAGAAGTGGCTCCGCCCGCGACACACGCGATGAGGACCAGAAACGCGATGTCCCAGTCACGCAACCGCTCGGGCGCCGTGCGGGGAAAGGCGATCCGCACGGGCACACGGTGGGCCCGGCACACTTCGAGGGCCAGCCACGCCAGGACGCACGCGCCGACGCTCTGACCGACGAGCTGTGCGAGCGCGCTGACAAAGGGCGCGGTCCCGAACATGGCCACCGATGCGCTCAGGACAGCGGCGCCCCGTTGGAGGAGGCGCTGTCGGGGTGTGACCCGGCTGAGCGGGGTCCGGGCGATGACCAGCCCCGCGAGCCAGAAGAACACGACTGCCGCGACGCCGAATCGGACCCAGAAGAGGCGGTAGCCGGCCTGCACCGACCACGTCCAGGGCAGGCCGTACAGGGAGCCGCAGGTCAGCGCTTCGCCGATCAGGGAAGAGCCGCAGGCGAGAAGCAGGAGCGCGATCACCTGCCGCATCACCCGGCCGGAGGGTGCGTCGGTCAGCGCGGCGGGCTCGGGGGCCGGGCGATCCGAAAGGTCCAGCAGCGCGAGGCGAGGCCGTCTCATTCCGGTCCTCCGTCGGTGAAGGACGCGAAGTCGCCGTCGCCGTACGCGGTGAGAGGTGCCCGCGACTGCGTGGCGGAGCTGATGCAGGCGGCTTGCTGGACCAGGACGACCAGCAGATTCAGCGCGAGGACGGTGGCACACGGTATGCGGCCCGGCCCGGTGAGACGGGTGGGAGGTAACAGGGAATCAAACACGGGGAAGCCCCCGCTCGATGCGGTGGATCCAGGGTGCGGAGTCGGTGATCTCGTTCACCGCGGGTGCCACCTGCCGAAGCATCCGGGAGATCTGTTTGGCCAGACCGGGATGACGCTGGGTGTCGTCCAGCACGATGAAACGGGTGTCCGTCACAGATAGTCCTGTCGAGTAGTGATCGGGCTGGTCTGCTGTGCTCGACGGCGGCGAAGTGCCGGTCCGCGCAGCGCAGTTGGCGGTACGGGAGTGGAGGTCAGGGAGCCGGGTCGGGCGACGGAGCGCGCGTGGTGACGTACGTTCTCCGGCCGCGGGTCTCAAGGTGCCCTTCTGCGCAGAGTTGGTTGACGGCACACCGCATCGCGATCGGCCCGACACGGAATTCGCGTGCAAGTTCCGTAGCCGCCGGAAATTGCGTGCCGGGCGGATACACGCGGTCGTGGATACGGCGGCGCAGTACGTTGGCCACCTCTTGCTTGTAATGGGGCACCGGTTGGTCGGATGCTCCGCGTACGAAGGTGAGGACGTCGCCTGGCGGCGATTCCAGGAGGCCTTCGCGGACGAGGGTCCTTCTGGCCCTCCGGACGTCGTCCATGAGGTGACCGGAGGTCGCTTTCAGGACGGAGAGCGTGGGAAACACGGACCCCAACGGGTAGGTGCCGTCGGCGATCCGCTGCCGCAGCACCTCGGCGAAGGCTTCGTGGGCACGCACGCGGTGTGTATTCCTTTCGGGGAGTTTTGTCGGGGGTGAACGTGGCAGGCCGCCCAACTCCGGCGGGTGGTACAGGTGATGGCTGTTGTCCCGGTCTGCGCCGGCACCACCCCGCGACCGGGACGGATCCGGACCGTCGGGGATGAACGTGCGGGAGTTACGGCTGATCGGGCAGTCGGTCCGCAGCCGTACGCACGGCCCTGGCGAGGTGTCGGCATGCTTCGGCGTCCTTGAGGCGGATCGCGTGCCACAGGTCCTCAAGAGAGGCCAGGAAGGCGAAGTCGTCCAGCACGCAGTTCTCCAGGTCGCTCAGGCGGCGTCCGTACCCCCGGGTGAACGCGTCCTGGAGCAGGGGCTGTTGGGTCCACAGCAGGGACGGCCGGGCGAGATCGACGACCGCGGCCATCATGTGCGGGCGTGTGAACCCGGTCAGGGCCAGGGAGCGGGTGGGCCGCTGCCACCGCCAGGCGCTGGGGCCGAACGATCCGTGGCAGAAGGCGGCCGGCAGCTCCGCCAGGACGTTGCGGAGGCCGTCGAGGCGGTGTCGGACGACTGCCCGTTGTCCGGGCAGCCACGGGGAATCGATCCGCTCCAGTATGCGGTCGATGTAGCCGATGTAGCGCAGGGTGTTCTCGGCGGCCAGGGCCTGCCGGTCGCCGGTCCCGGGCGTGCTCTCGTGCAGGGTGTGCAGCAGTTGCCCGGCCTGCTCGTGCACGGGTTCTGTCAGGTGCAGGCCCCTGGTCGGTGTGTCTTCTACGCGTTCGCCGCGTGGCTCTCGGACCAGCAGGGCCCGCAGTCCGGGGTGGAACCCGAGCAGCCGGGGCGTGAGTGCGGCCTCCAGCCGGCTGATGGCGTGCCGGTGTGCGGACACCTCGCGGTGGAGGTCGCCGTGGGTCCGGGCCACCCGCAGTTCCACGATCCCTTCCGGCGACGACATCCGCCAGCAACGGGCACCGGCTGCGTCGTTGGGCAGCGCCCACGCCTGCTGGTGTCCTATGTAGCCGCTGGCCCAGGCTGTCAGCTCCGGCGGGACTGGCAGCACGTTCCGCTGCATGCCGGGGACCGTTCCGCTCGCGCTGGGCACCTGGGCCACCGGACGGCTGCTGGCGGGGCTTCGGCGCTGGGATTCCCTCGACGGCTGCGGGGGCGTGGTGTGCAGGAGGATGCCGGTGCCCGCAGCGGTCATCCGGAACGGAGGCAGAGTGGACACGGGCCCGGGAGGGAATCGGGGCGAGACGGCGTTGCAGGCCACGGCCTCCGACACCACGGCGTGAGCGGCGAGTTGGCGCCGGTTGGCCGCGCGGAACGCGCACGCGAGCTGCGCGATGGCGGTGTGCACGTCAGCGGCGTCACACTGGAGCCGGGCTGCGATGCACGATCCGTTCAATCCGCTCACCAGCAGATCGAGGACCTTCTGATCGTCCTCGGACACAGGGGGCGCTGTCCTGGGCGCGGCGGGCAGATGGGCACGCGTGACCAGGCCGTAGACGGTGCCCAGGGCGGCGAGCTGCTCGCTGTTGTCCGCCGCGAGAACGTCGCACAGCCGCCGCCTGCGCGTGTCGATCTTGGTCGTGCTGCTGAACGTGACGTCGGATATGTCGGTGCGCCGCCGTCCTGCCGCGATCAGACGCAGGATGGTCAGATCCTCGCTCTCCAGAAGCACCGGCGCACCGGTCGTCGGTGGCGCGGCCGTGTCAGGGGCGGCGGCACGGCGGTTGAGGTTTTCGCAGATCAGGGGCATGAACTTCGCTGTCAGCGTTTCGGTGAGGTGGGACGGGTCGGCTTGATGAGGAGAAGCCGTTAGGGCAGGAAGGGGGTGACTACCTCTTGCAGGCGATGCCTCCGTAGATGTCCGTGTGGAACGCCGTGCTGCCTGGGTCGGGACGCCAGCGGGGGCAGGAGACGATCCCGGGATCGAGCACGTCGAGTCCCTCGTAGAAGGCCGCGAGCTGCATCGGGCTGCGCAGGACGTAGGGTGCGGCGCCGGTGTCGTCGTAGCCCTGCTGGGCCTTTTGGAGATCGGCGTCTTCGTCGATTCCGTCGTAGTGCACCAGGTAGCTGCCCTCGGGCAGCGCCGCCGTGAGGCGGCGGACGATGTCCCGGGCTTCGTCGTAGTCCCGCACGTGCCCGAGGATGCCCATGAGCAGCAGGGCGACGGGCTTGTCGAAGTCGAGGGTCTGGCGGGCTGCGTCGAGAATCGCTTCGGGCTCGCACACGTCCGAGTCGATGTACTCGGTCACGCCCTCGCGGCTGCTGTAGAGCAGTGTTCGGGCATGGAGAAGGACCTGCGGGTCGTTGTCGACGTAGACGATCCTGGCATCAGGGGCGATGGCCTGGGCAACTTCGTGCGTGTTCTGGGCTGTTGGCAGACCGGTGCCGATGTCCAGGAACTGACGGACCCCCTGCTCGGCGGTCAGGAAGCGCACGGCCCGGACCAGGTAGGCGCGTGACTCGCGTGCCATCACCGCGACCTGAGGGGCGATCGCGAGGTAGGCGTCGCCGGCCGCTTGGTCGACACGGAAGTGGTCCTTGCCGCCCAGCCAGTAATTCCAGATGCGTGCCGAGCTGGGGATGCTCGTGTCGAACTCGATGGGCACGGGAGTCTCCGAAGTGTCGTACGCGGGACGGGCGCGAGGGATGGGTCCCTGAGTGGCGGGTGGCGGGGGCCGGTGTGCTGCCCGCCGCCGACAGCGGACGGCACACCGGCGTCTGGGGGTTTCGCGCGTTCAGGCGGCGTGCGGCCGGGCGCTTCGGGTGGGGCCGAGGACGGCGGGGAGGCGTTCGTGGCCGTTGGAGATGAAGCTCTCCAGGTGGGCGAGCTTGCCGGGGGCGACGGCCAGGCTCAGGGAGGGAAACGTGGCGAAGAGAGCGGCGAGGGCGATGCGGCCCTCGGCGCGGGCGAGTTCGGCGCCCACGCACAGGTGTTTGCCGTGGCCGAAGGCGAGGTGGTCGCCGGTAGTGGTGCGGGTGATGTCGAAGTCGTCGGGGCGGTGGGGGTGGCTGCCCGGATCACGGCCGGCTGCTGCGTAGTTGATGACGAGGACGTCGCCCGCCGCGAAGGTGATCCCGGTGATCTCGTCGACGACCTCGCGCACGGCGAACCGCGCGGGGATGGTCGCGATGGGCGCCTGGTGGCGCAGGACCTCGTCGGTGACCTGGGCCCAGGAGATCTCGCCGCTCGTCGCGAGGGCGAGCTGCGCCGGGTGGCTGGCGAGGGCGACGATGCCGTGGTCCAGGAGGTTGACGGTCGTCTCGTGTCCCGCGCCGATCAACAGTATGAGGCTGTCGGCGAGTTCCTGCTCCGTGAGCGTGCCCTCGGTGTGCGCGGCGATCAGCCGGGAGGTGACGTCGTCGCCCGGGGTGCGGCGCTTGTGGTCGATCAGCTGGCCGATGAGGTCGTAGACGCGGGCGGGGGCGGCCTGCGCCGCCTCGGGGGAGAGGTTGGTGGCGAAGAGCAGTCCGATCGCGTCGCGGAAGGGGTCGTGCAGGTGCTCCGGGATGCCGAGCACGATGTTGGCGACCATCAGCGGCAGGCGCCAGGCGAAGCGGGCCCGCAGGTCCACGACCTCGCCCGGGCCGGAGCACTGGAGGTCGTCGAGGAGGGAGTGCGTGATGGTGTCGATCTGAGGGGTCAGCGCCCGCACCCGGCGCGGGCTGAACGCCGCGGCCAGCGGGCGCCGCAGCCGGGTGTGCTCGCGGCCGTAGGCGGTGAGGGCGTTGATGACGTCGACCCACGGCCGAAGCACCCAGGTCTCGGGTATGTCGCCGTTGATGTGGGCGGGCCAGTGCCGGCGGGCGTCCTTGGAGATGTAGGGGTGGACGAGGAGGCGGCGGATGAGGCTGGGGTCGGTGACCGACCAGGCCGGCACGTCGTCGGGGAGCAGGACGCGGGTGGCCGGGCCGAGTGCGCGCAGGGCGGCGGCCTCGCCGTGGATGTCGGTGCCGGTGGTGTCGAGGCGGTAGGGGCATCCCGTGGCGGGGGTGGGGGTGGGGGCGGTGGTCATGGCGGTCACCTTCCGTGCAGGGCGAGACGGGTTGCGTCGGGCTGGAACGAGACGGGGAGGGCGGCCGGGCCGGCCAGGAACGGCCCGGGCAGGGTGGGCACGTCGGCGGCGGCGATGGTCAGAGCCAGCTGGGGCAGACGGTCCAGGGCGCGTTCGACCGCGATCTCGCCGATGAGCCGGGCGATGCCAGGGGCCGGACAGCCGTGGGTCCCGGCGGAGAACCCGTAGTGCGCGCGGTTGCCCGTGAACGCATCGGGCGAGATGCCGGTGAACAGGGCGGGGTCGCTGTTGGCGGCGGCGTAGGAGCAGACGATCGGATATCCGGGCTGCAGGAGCACGCCCGCCACCCACTGAGGGCCGCCTCGCGCGTACAAGGGGCAGTAGTTGGCGACGGGCGGGTTCTTCCACATCACCGTGTCGAGGGCGTCGGCGACAGGGCGGACGCCGGTGTGGACGCTCCCGCCGGAGTGGGGGTCGGTGATGATGTCGAGCAGGGCGCTGCCGATGTACTCGGCTTCGGGCGGAGCAGCGGCGCCGAACAGGAGGAGCAGTGTCTGCACCATCTCCCGGTCGCCGAGCCCGCCCCGGATCAGATAAGTGATGACGTCCGGGCCGGGATGGTCGCGTTTGAGGCGGGTCAGTTCCAGGCACGCCCCTTCGAGGTCCGCGTTCGCCTGCGCGGCATCGTCGGGGCCGGCGGAGAAGAGCCGGGTCACCGCGGCGACGATGCGCTCGCCCAGAGCGGGCGGGCAGTCGAACATGCCGATCACCGTGAGCATCGGCAGCGGGCCCGCGTACTGCGCCATCAGCTCCGCGCGGCCGACCGAGGCGAAGGAGTCGAGGAGCTGGTCGGCGATCCGGGCGACGGACTCGGCGAGCGCGAAGGTGTCGACCTGGTCGAGGGCGTGGGTGATGGCGCTGCGCAGCCGGGTGTGCTCGGCTCCGTCCTTCCACAGGCAGTTGTCGCGCGGCCCCATCATCATGAGCGCCGGACTGCCGGCAGGGACCTGTCCCTGCTGGAGAGCCGCCCAGTGCGCGGGGTCTTTCGCGAACAGGGCGGGGTTGTTGCGCAAGAGATAGCTCACCGCCTCGTGCGTGACGGCCAGATACCCGTACACGCCCGGCGAGATCTCGACCGGGACGACCGGCCCCTGCGCGCGCAGGCGTGCGTAGGTGGCGTGCGGGTCGGCGCTGAAGGACGGGCCGAAGATCGGCAGCGGTCCCGCCTGCGGAGTCGGCGGGGTGGGTGCGGACACCGGGCACTGCCGTTCACCGGACGGGGGGTGGGTGGTCATCGGCTGGGCTCCGGCATCAGGGTGAGAAGGTGTTTGACGAGGTCGATCAAGGCATTCAGGGAGCTGCGGTAGTCGCGGGCGTCGCAGGTGATGACCGGCGTCGTGGGGGCCAGGCGCATCACCTCGCGCAGCCGTTTCTCGGAGGGCTGGGGGGCGCCCTCGAACCGGTTGATGGCCACCGCGTAGGGCAGGCCCAGGTCTTCGATGAGTTCGAGGATCGGGTAGGTGTCGCCCAGGCGGCGGGTGTCGGCCAGGACCAGGACGCCGAGTGCGCCCAGTGCCAGGTCCTGGAGGATGGGGAAGAAGCGGGGCTGGCCGGGCGCGCCGAAGAGGTAGAGGACGAGCTTTTTGTTCAGGTGCAGGCGGCCGAAGTCCATGGCCACGGTGGTCGTCGACTTGCCGGGCAGCTCCGTGTGGTCGATGCCGATGCCCGCCCGCGTCATCGTTTCCTCGGTCCTGACGGGCGGGATCTGGGAGACACTGCTGATCAACGTGGTCTTCCCGGCGGCAAGGTGACCGGCGACCAGGATCTTCCGGGTCACCTCGTCCCCGCGCAGGACGGGCGCGGGCTCAGAGCTTTTGCAGCCCTTCAAGGACAGCCTCCATGATCATTCGTTCGGGGTCCTCGCTCACATCGAGGGAACGCCCCTCGGTGGTGATGTGTCCGGTTTCCATGAGGTCCGCGAGCAGGATGCGGATCACGCTCACGGGCAGGTCCAGAAGGGCGCCGAGCTCGACGACCGACTGGGCGCTGCGCACGAGCAGGCCGAGGATCGCGTTCTTCTCCGGGGTGAGCTGGGCACGGCTGTACTGGGCGGAGTAGGGGGACAGGGCGATCAGGGTGACGAAGTCGAAGTGGTTGCGTGTGGCGCTGTGCCGGCCGCCGGTGACCACGTACATCCGCACCAGGGGGTCACCGCCGTGCCCCGCGGACGTCATTCCTGTCCGGCGTGCTGTCGCGCCCCGACAGCCATCGCGTCCCCCAGACGCTTGACCGTGTCGGCCATGAGATAGGAGAAGTGGGCGACCTCCACCTCGATGCCTGCGGAGGCGACGAGGAAGGAGCCGTTGCCCGCGGCGATCACGAAGAGGTATCCGTCGCGGTACTGGACCATGGTCTGCTGCCAGGGCGTGTCCTGGTCGCTGACGAACTCGGCGCAGCTGCGGCTGAGTGCCTGGAGACCGGAGGTGCTCGCCGCGATCGTGTCCGCGAGCACGTCGCCGACGTCCTTCGAAGCCGCCATCGCGAGCCCGTCGGCGGACAGCAGCACCGCGTGCCAGGCATGCGGGGTCACCAGGAGCTCGTCGAGGATCCAGCTCAGGTCCGGGCGGACGTTCGACTTCGGGAGAGCGTTCATCGCGGGGGCTCCTCGGTCGCGGGGGCTTGGGGGACGGGGGCGTGTACGGACTGGGTGGCCTGCGCGAACGCGGCCAGCGCGCTGCCGGAGTGGACGGGGGGAGGCTCCGACGGGGCCAGCTGCGGAGCCCTGTGACGGGGCCCGGCAGGGCGTGGCGGACGCACGGCCAGTCCGTCGCCCGCCACCTGGAAACCGTGCTCCGCGGCCCGGCTGCTTTCTGCGGCAGCAGATACCGCACGGTCCGGTCGGCTCTCGGCTGGACCGCTGTGGTCGGCCGGCGGTGCAGCGAGCATGGTGCGCGGCACGTGCAGCACGGCACGCACCCCGCCGTGGACCGAGTGCTCCTGGTCCAGACGCACGGTGAAGCCGTACTGCCGCACGAGCGCGCCCACCCCCAGATGCCCGAAGGCCGGCGGCGTGCGCAGCTTCGTGAGCTGGACGGGATGCTGCCCGGACAGACGGCGGGTCGCCTCGGCGCGGACCTCCGCCGTCATACCCGACCCGGCGTCGTGGATCTCGATGCTGATGCCCTGGTGGGCATCGACGAACGTCACCTCGACCGGCGTCCGCGGCGCGCTGTGCCGGGCGGCGTTGTCCAGCAGTTCCGCCACCGCCAGCACCACGGGCTCCACGAACCGGCCGGACAAGAAGTACGGGAACTCTCGGGGAACCCGCACACGGAGGAAGTCACGGATACGCGACACGCCGCCCCGGACCGCGTCCAGCAGCGGTACGTCGTCGCGCTGACGGCCCGGCCATTTCCCCGTGATCACCGCGAGGATCTGGAGGCGCCGGGCCAGCTGGCTCGCCGAATGGTCAAGCGGCTGGAGCCGCGCGAGCATCGTCTCGTCGTGCTCGGTCGCCAGCAGCTGGCTGATCGCGGTCTGAATCTCGTAGACCAGCGGTTGAAGCGAACTGGTGGTGGCCTGTACGGCGGCACGGGAAGACGCCTCGGCCCGGGTCTCAGCCGCCTTGAGCGCGGCATCGACCTGCTCCAGGACCGACCGATGGGCCAAGCCGGTCTCGGTCGCGGCCAGCTGCTGGTGCAACGTGGTCCCGGTGGGCGAGGCCGCGTTCCCCGTACCGTTCTGCCAGGCGTACACCAGCGCCGGAAGCCGGGTGTTGGCCAGATGCCGGGCCTCCTCGTCCCGCGCCGCCACCTGCCGCAAGGCGTTGGCGCGAGCACCGCGGCAACGCACCGCGACCGCGCTCGCGGCGACGAATCCGGCGGACGGCACGCAGAGCAGCACGTCCTGTATCAGGGAAGTCATCAGATCCTCACGGGCATCTGGGAGTCGGAGACGGGATGTATGACCGAGGCGTAAGGGGACGGAGCAGGGGCAAAACGGGGTGCAGCACCATCGGTGAAGTGAAGGTCCTCACGGTGCGGCCACCAGTTCCACGGCGAGCCCAGCGCAAGTGACCTACGGATCGCGGTCACATAGTGACCGTCTCGCGCGCCTGGGCGCCCCACCAGGGGAAACCGGAGGGGGAAAAAACGTCAAGGGGGAAATAGGAGAGGGAGGTTGCAGCAATGACTGGCACGGCGTCAAGGTCACGCTCATGGCATTAGACCCATTCACGGAACTGCTGCTCCAGCTCCGGAACGATGCAGGACGGACGGAGCAGAACCCGCCGGAGCGGCGCAGATCCGCGCACGACTCCGAGGTCACTGAGACGACGGGCCACCCTCGACCAGCCGAGTGGAGCCACCGCAGGCCGCCCGAGACGAGTCGGCCAACTACTCGGCCGTAGCGAACCAGAGGCTGATGAGTAGGGTCGTGGTACACGGAACTGGAGAGGTAGTCGCATGGCCAACGAGATTGTGATCGCGCAGACGACCATCGACGACGAGGATCAGGCCCAGGCGCTGGCACGGGGTGCGGTTGAGAGCAAGTTGGCAGCGGGCGTTCACATCGACGCGCCGATCACCGCCGTCTACTGGTGGAAGAACACGGTCGAGACGGCGCGGGAGTGGCGTATCTCGTATATGACAACGACAGACGTTCTCCCGCAGTTGGAGGCATGGCTCTCCGAGAAGCATCCGTATGACGTCCCTCAGTGGATCACGCTGCCTGTCACCGGCGGGTCTGAGGCGTATCTGTCGTGGGTTGTTGAGGAGACGACGCGAGGCTGAGGAACGACGTGCCGTGTGGCAGTGGCCATTATGCGAGCTTGCCGTGTACCGAAGGAGGCAATCGGTTCAGGACGCGAACTGCCGCAAGTGCAGGGCGAGTTCCCGCTCGCTGTCGGGGAGCCGTGCGGCGATTTTCGCGGCACGTTCCCTGCCCATTGTGTTGGGCTTGGTCTGTGACGCGGCCGTGAACTGGCGCGATACGTAGACGCCTTGGTCAACGTCGCCTCCGCGCAGCAAGGCGGAGGCGAGATCGCCGAGGACGACGACGCCGCCGTCCGGTAGTTCATCCCCGAGACGGTCGACCGCGGTGTCGGCCGTCTCGGTGAGTTCGGATCGCCTCAACTGCCCGTAGACGGAAAGGGCCAACGAGTCCATTCGATACGGCGTCACGAAGCGGACCCATGCCTGTTCGCTGGTGTGATCCGCGAAGTCGTAAGCGAAGCGTGCTTGGTCAAGGGCGCGCAGCGCCCCCGTCTCGTCGCCGACTGCGGCAGCTTCTTCAGCCTGCCTTCCGAGAATCCAGGCTGCGGCCGTGGCGTTGCCGTGGCCACGTACATCCTGCGAGGCCTGGCACAGGAGCTCCAGCTTCTTGTTTGGTGTAGCAGCGCCGTAGCTGGCGTAGGTGAGGGCCAAGGCTCTGAGCGGAGGATGCCCGGCCTTCTCCGCGCACTCAGTTGTCACGTCGTAGTAGGCGTCGGCTCTGTCGTACTCGCCCAGGTCCCAAGCTACCCATCCCGCAAGGGCAGCGGTTTCCCCGGCTGCGACGGTGAGAGCTCGTTCGTACTCGCCGGCGTGAGGCAGGGCCACGGTGATTGCGTCAAGGTGCGACTCAACCGTGCTCTGTAGGCGACGAGCGCTGAGATTGAGTTCCTGAACGTGCAGGTCAGCAGCCCGGTCGATGAGTGCGGCTGCGGCGGATGCGTCGATGCGGGATCCCTTGCTGAGAGCGCAGGCGAGCCGACCCCAGGGCTCGGAGACGGCGCTTACGCCGATGGCGGCGCTGCCCAGCAGGGTGCGGCGCTTCACGGCGTCCTGGTCCTCCTCTTCAGGGCCGCTCCTCTTCTTTCGTCGGGCGCGTGCGGCCTTGGCCTCCCGCAGTAGCTCTTCGAACGGGAAGCCGGAGGCGACTGCGATGTGGGCGAGTGTGCGGTTCGTGGGGACGTTCTCGAACTTCTCGTAGCGGAGGATCTCACGCCGAGTCACGGTCTCCTCGCCTGAGGCCGCGTTGATCGCCTCGGCCTGCTCCTCCTGCGTCCGTCCTGCGTCCTTCCGAAGCCTGAACATCAGTTCGGCAAACGGATCTGTCATGAGTGTGACCTCTGTTGTGGGCGGATTTCAATCATGACCTCAATCCCCTCAACCATTCCCCCCAGGACGGTTTTTCCCCCTCCGGATTCCCCTGGTGAACAGCTTCGTCGAGCGGTGCGATGAGCCCATGACCACGTGCCTGAAGCCGAGCGACCGATGCCAGCCGGTGCTGCTCCGGGGCGAGATCCCGTTAGGCGGCCATCTCTTGCCGAATCCGGTCCAGGGCATGGTCTGCGACTTCCCTGATCTCCGGCAGCCGGAACTCCGTTGTGCGCACGATACGTTGCAGTTGGTGGGGAAGCCGCTGGCGGACCGCCTCGTCGATAGCGGTGCGCAGGGACTGGGCGGCGCTGCCCGTGTCGTCGGCGGCCAGCCGTACTTGGGCCACGGTGATGAGTTCGATCACGCGCCACTGCGGGGCGACGGTAGTCGTCGGTACGGGACTGCCTTGCTCGATCAGCTGTATGGCGATGTCGGTCCTGTCGGTGGCCATCAGCCCTCTCAGACGGATCTCGTGCAGGGCGTAGGGGTTGAACAACGATGTGTGTTCGGTCTCGTCGAGGAGCCGGTTCGTCTCCCGCATCGCTGCGTCGAACAGAGGCTGGTTCCGAAGGGCGCCGGCCGCACGAGCAAGCAGCGGGAGCACGGCCGCCTTCGTCTCGTGATCGGGTGCGAGGGCAGCCGCGTGCTGGAGTCGATCAACGGCGGCTCCGTGGAGACGGGCCTTGCGAAGTTCGTTGCCGTGCATGCGCAACACATAGGAGGTGAAGGGCAGTTCGCCGAAGTAGCGGGCGATGTCGATGCTCTTCGCCGTCCAGTGGGCGGCGGTGCTCAGGCGTTCCTCCGGCAGGACATTGCCCAGAGCGACGCCAAGACCGACACGGGCTCGTGCCAAGAGGCGCAGGACATCGCGCTCTGTATGCCCATCTTCCATGCGGGCTTCGAGCCGGGCGACCAGCGGCCACAACTCGGCGACGGCTTCGGAGGCGTGTCCGGACTGGCGGGCGATCTCGGCGAGGCGGACCGTGGACTCGCCGAACTGGAGCATGGCTCGGTGATCGGTGTCGGCCGGATCGGTGACGCCCACGATGTGCGGCGGCAGATGCAGCGTCTCGGCGATGTGCCGGCGGGAGCCGATGTCTTCAAGGCTCCGTTTGCCGAGTTCGAGGAGCGAGATGTACGTCTTGTCGTAACCGAGGACCTGTCCGAGTTCGGCCTGGTTCATTCCGTGCACGGTGCGGTGGAAGCGCAGGATGGCGCCCAGGTCGCGTGTGGCGAGGATCGCCTCGGCCTGCGGGGTTGCCCAGTGCCACAAGGTGTGTTGAGGGCGTCGTGCCCTCATCGTGCCGTCCATGGCGGGTCACATCCGTGCGTACCAGGCGGCGATGGACTGCTTGTATCCGTCCGGCATGGTCAAGTGGGGCACTTCGTTGGCCGTGAACACGCCCAGCTGTTTGTGTTCGCGGCTCAGCACGGGGTCCATGTCCGGGGTGAGGACGATGCAGCCGTAGGTGACGATCACAACTCGCCGCTCCGGCATGGCCACGGGCAGAGGCTGGTAGATCCACACGTCCAGGAGCGGGCCGGCCTTCACCGCCCAGCCGGTCTCCTCCTCGATCTCCCGCTCCACAGTGAACTCCGGTGTGGCATCGGAGAGTTCGAGTCGGCCCCCGGGCAGTTCCCATTCCTCGCGTTCGTTCTTCAGCAGCAGTACGCGTCGCTGACCGTCAACGGCGACGCCTTTGACGGAGACAGGCCAGGTGGTGGGCGTGTACGCCATCACTCTCCTCGGATTGAGTGTGCGGCCGGGGGTGCTCGGAACGTAGCACGCGGCCCGTGGCGCGAGACGGGCGTGGGCGAATTGCCCGAGTCGACAATCTGTCGCTTTACCGCCGCCCCAGCGGCGTCGAACAGTGGCAACACGGCAGCACCGCTAAGGAGATCCGGGATGCGTCGAGTCCATCAGCCACACACCGATGTCTTCGTGCGCGACCGTATCGACGTCAGGGTGCCTGGAGCGGAGGAGAGAATTGCGGGCCAGCTACGGGACTCGGGTTTGGTCACTGTCGACGGACTTGCCTCGCGCACTGATGTGCTCGCCTTCGCGACCCGGATCATGAATGTGGTGCCGCACCGCGACAGTGACTCGGACGGTCTCACCACAATCCGCGACAGCCGACGCAACACGCATCGGGCCGGCTTCGCGGGGTTCAGCAACGGCCCCCTCGATCCGCACACCGAACGCTCCGGTACGCCCAATCCGCCCCGCCTGATGCTCCTGGTGTGCGGGCAAGCGGCCGCAACCGGTGGGGAATGTCTGCTCACCGACGGGCAGGCCGTGCACTTCGACCTCTTCACCGGTCACCGGCCGGCGGGAACTGCCCTGGCACAACCCCGCACCGCCTTCTTCGGTGCCGGAGACGGTCACGCCTCACAGGTGTTCACCGTCCACCCCGACCTGAGGGTTTCCGTCCGCCTTCGCTTGGACGGGCTGGCGCGCTGGAGCCCGATAGTGCAGCCGTACCTCGCGCAACTGCGGGCCGCAGCCGTGCGCCACCAGGTGCGCCTTCGCCTGGCACCCGGTCAGGGCTATCTGCTGGACAACGAGCGCTGGCTGCACGCGCGCAGTGCGTTCACCGGCGATCGGCTCTTCTGGCGAGCCCTTGGGCTGCCTCTGTTTCCCATGCCGCGGGGATTCGTTCCCGCCCGCGATTCAGTCTCCGCACCCATGCTTTCGGAGGCGGGATGATGGTGGAACGTGGCATCGCGGTTGCGACGGGTGTGATGACGTCCGGCGACTCTGTCGCCCTCAGTTCCTCATCCGAGGGCCAGGCAGTCGAGTGCTGCTTCAAGGTCGACTTCCTTCCGGCTGAGAACCGTGCCGGGCAGATGAGACAGATCACCAGAGACCGACTGAGTCAATGGAACCTGACGAAGCTGACCGACGACGCCACGCTTGCCGTCTCCGAGCTGGTTACCAACGCAGTCAAGCACGGCAAGGGACGACCGGTCGGACTCAGGGTGCGGCGTCTCACCCATGAACTTCGCATCGAAGTGACCGATGGCTCCCCGACTCCGGCGCGGCTTCGTTCGGCGGGCCCAGCCGACGAGAACGGCCGCGGTCTGCTGCTCGTCCAGGCTGTCGCGAAGGAGTGGGGCGTGAGCCGCGACGGCACGATGACGTGGTGCTCACTGGCGATCCCCAACGAGCCATTGTGACGCCCGCCTCAACCCCTTTCCCTTCATAAGGGGTTCGACCCCAAAGAGCCGTTGTGTCTCCCGGTCCGCCGTCCTGCTCCTCTCGGTGATCGGGCACGGCGAACGGAACAACGACGGCTGCACCAACCCCCTCTTCACCACCCGTTCCATCAACTTGGAGAGTGCTTTGCTCACAGCACCGGTCTTCATCAGCGTTGAGGGTGCCTACATCGCGCTGCTGCGGCTTGTAACGGAGCAGCCGGAGCACCGGATTGACGCACGCGGCAATGCCGCCCGTGAAGTGATCGGGGTCAGCTTCCGGCTGGCGGATCCCCGTCAGCGTCTGCCGTATCTGGCCGAGCGCCGGGCGAATCCGGTGTTCCAGTTCGCCGAGATCCTGTGGTACCTCGCCGCCCGCCGGGACCTGGAGATGATCGGCTACTACGCGCCGTCCATGCGGGCCGGCAGCGCCGACGGAATCCGCCTCGGCGGATCCGCCTACGGCCACACGCTGTTCAGCCCGATCCTTGGCGGCCGGTCTCAGTTCGACCAGGTCGCGGAGCTGCTGCTGAACGAGGCCGACAGTAAACGCGGTTACCTGCCCGTGTTCGCGGCGAAGGAACTGACCGACCGTGACAACCCCGACGTCGCGTGCCTGGCCGGCGTGCACCTGCTCGCGCGCGAGGGGCGACTGCACATGGTGTGCACCATGCGGGCGAACGACCTCGACTGCGGTCTGCTGTCCGACGTCTTCTCCTTCACGATGATCCACGAGTACGCGGCGATCCAACTCGGCCTGGAGCTGGGGACGTACACGCACACGATCGGGTCCGCTCACGTCAACGACAGCGACGCCGAGCGCGTCAAGCGCGTCCTTGAGGAGGCGGACTCGCGGTCGCTACCGCCGTCGTTCCCGTTCCCCGCGATGCCGCGAAGCACCAACGGGGCGACCATCGCGGACGTCCTGCACCACGAACAGGTGCTCCGGACAAACCGGCACCGCTACAGCGCCGAGCGCATTGCGGGCCTGGACCTGGATCCGTACTGGCAGCAGACCCTGCTGCTGTTCGAGCTGTACCGGCAGATCAAGCACGAGCAGACCATAGCGTTCGACCCGGATGTTCTCGCCGCGCTCGATCCCGGTCTGCGCTGGCTCGTGGAAGCCAAGTGGCCGCTCTACGCGTCGGCTTCGGGCGGCGGTTCCCGGTGAGCGGGGGCCGGCCGATGGGCGGTGGAGTAGTCGAGGGCATCGACTTCGACCGCTGGGCGGTCATCCTGTGCAAGCCCGACGCGGTGGCGCGCGGCCTGGTCGAACAGGTCCTCGGCAGGATGTCCGATGCGGGCTTCATGGTCACGGACCGTCTGGACCTGATCGCCGAGCCGTGGCAGCCGCACGTCGTCTACCGCGATCTCCTCGCCGACACCGGGCGCCGGAACCTGCCCGATCTACCGACGTGGATCGATGCCGCGTTCGCGGGCCGGCACGTCACCGTGGCCCTCGCCCACGGCGAACCCCGACTTCATGCCCGGCTGCGCCAGCTGATCGGACACACCGATCCCACCCGCGCGGTGGTCGGCACGATCCGCGGCGACCTCGCGGACGACAGCCTCATGGCGGCCAAGGCGCAGCAGCGTCTCGTCCGCAACCTCGTGCACACCAGTGATGACGCGGCCGGAGCCCGGCGGGAGTACGGGACGTGGTACCGACCGGGCCGCCGACTACAGATCGCGGACTTCGACCGGTGCTCGGTGATCCTGTGCAAGCCGGATGCCGTCGAGCGCGGCCTGGTGGACGCCGTCCTGGAGCGGATCGAGACCGCCGGATGCATGGTAGCGAGCCGACGCACTGTCGCCGTGCAGCCGTGGCAGGCCCATGTGCACTACTGGGATCTCCTCGTCGACGCGGACCATTTTCCCGACCGGGACATCCCCGCCTGCCTGGACGACGCCTACACGGGCAAGGCCGTCACGGTCGCCCTTGCCTACGGCGAGCCGGGACTCCACGACCAACTGCGCTCACTGATCGGCCACTTCGACCCGTTGCGGGCCGCGCCCGGCACGATCCGCGGAGATTTCGGCCACGACAGCCTGGAGCGCGCCCTCGCCGAGAAGCGCCTCGTGCACAACCTCGTCCACACGTCCGACGACGCGGACGCCGCGCGCCGCGACTTCGGCACCTGGTTCGGCGCCGACCACCACGGCATGCTCACCGCGCCCGCCCGCACTCCCGCTCAGCCCGCGCCCGCCGACCGCTGAACACCCCTGTCTGGAGGTCCTGATGACCGTTCCCGTCGTACCGTCCCGCCGCCTGCTTCCGCTGCTGACCGCAGAGCGGATCAGCGAGTTGAGGCCCGCGCTTGCCGAGGTGATCGAGTACCGCAAGTCCGGGCTCTCGCTCAACCACATCGTCGGCTGCCCGCTGGAGTGCGGCTACTGCGTACGCCACCTCTTCGACAACTTCGGCATGAAGACGCCGAAGCGCCTGATGACCGACGAAGCTGCCGTGGCTCTCCTTGTCGCACACCCCTACTTCCGGCCGCACCGGACCCCGATCCAGCTGTTCAACCGGGCCACCGACCCGATGCTCCCCGTCGTCAAGCCGCACCTGTTCGCCGTGCTGCGCGACCTCGACAACCGCGGTCTGACCAACCACGTCCTGGTCATCACACGTTGGCGGGTGAGCGCCGAAGACTGTGCCGTCCTCAACTCGTTCGGGATCTTGCGCCTGACCGTCCTGGTGACGCACTCCGGTATCGACGACCCGGCCATCGAGCCGGTCAACTCCACGTACGCGGCCGACAGCCTGCGCATGCTCTACGAGCACGCCGACCGCTACCGGACTGTCCTGTACTGGCGTCCGATCGTGCCGGGCCTCAACGACTCCGACGAGCACCTGGAACGGGCCCGCGAACTGTCCCTGCACGCGCACGCAACGGTGTTCACGGGGCTGTTCTTCCGTCAAGAGATCAAGGAGTACTACGAGGCGCACGGCCTGCCGACGCCGTACGACGGGACGGCGCGGCGAAAGATCATGCCGGAGCTGGCCGAACAGCGGATCATGCAGGCGTACGCGTCCCGGAACGAGCCCGGCGGCGCCCCCTGGGGGACCCTGTTCGCCAAGACGAGCTGTGGTGTCGCCTACGCACACGGTGAGGCTGACTACAACGGCCACTTCGGAATCGAAGAATTGTGCCGCATATGCCCACCCGAGCAGATCGCTTTGTGCAAGGGGGCATGGGTCAGGCCGGATCCGGCGGAAGTCACCCGGCAGGCGCGCGCCCTCGGCGCGATCGGCGACGTTGAGATCAACGAGCGTGCCATCGTCGTGGAGGGACTGGACGAGCCGCCCCGCTACTTCCTTCAGCACGGGTTCGGCTACCAGTGCCACGACCGCGCCAAGCCCCATCTTCACCGCCAGCACGGCCGGGCCCCCATCGGCTGGGAGGCGGAGAACGGAACCACCACGCCATGAACTTCACCTCCTGGCCCACGCTGCTCGTCGTCGACGTGGAAGGCAACGGAACCACTCCGCCCGACCTCGTAGAGATTGCCGCCCTGCCCGTCCGCTCCGGGGTTTTGGACAGCGCGACCGCCGGAGCATGGCTGATCCGACCCGAGCGGCCCGTCACAGCGCGTGCGGCCGACATCCACGGGCTGACCAACCAGGTCCTCGCCGACCAACCCGTGTGGGGCCAACTCGCCGACGAGGTAGGCGAGTTCCTCGCCCAGGACTGGATCTGCGCCCACAACGCCCATGTCGACTACCGGGAGCTGCAACGCCACCTCCCCGGATGGAAGCCGACCGGGGTCATCGACACCCTGCGCCTGGCCAGGGCGACCCACAAGGACCTGCCGTCCTACACCCTCGATGCCCTGATCAAGCACCTGGCACCGGACCTGTCACGGGCTCCGCGCGTCGGACGGCACCGGGCGACCTTCGACGCCTACGCCACGGCACAACTCCTGATCGCCATGGCCGGCCACTACGAGACCTGGGACCAGCTGATCGCCGCTGCCGTGCCGCCCGGCCTGCCCGGCGCACCCCAACCAGAAGAGGACCCCACCCTGTGGTGACCACCCACCAGCCCATCCGTATCGGCGTGCTCGGCACCCACTCCACCGGCAAGACCACGCTCCTGAAGCGCATAGAGATGGAACTGCGCGCCGAAGGGATCACCGTGGGACGCACCGGCCGGCTGGGCAAACGAGCCGCCGCGGCCGGTCTGCCCAAGATGCAGCACCACACCGCCCGGTCCACCGAGTGGATCATCACGCAAGGCGTTGCCGACGAGATCGCCGCCGTCGCCCAGGGTGCCGAAGTCGTCCTTCTGGACCGGGCCGCCCACGACGCACTCGCCTACTTCCACGCCGCGCTGGAATACCGCGGCGAGAGCGCTGCCCGCACGGAACGCGAGCGCCTCTTGACCCTGGCCACCACCCAACTCCCCAAGTACCACATGCTGTTGGCGACGGTCCTCGACGAGAGCGTGACCGTCGACTCCCGCCACGACTACGACCCCCGCTACCGGCGCCTCGTCGACCACCACGTGCACCAGCTCCTCGACCGCGACGACATCCCCCACCTCCGGGTGACCAGCGACCCCGACAGCCAGGCCCACATCGTCGACGAAGCCGTCCGCAGCTGTATGACGGAGGCCCTTGTATGACCACCGCGCTGCCCGGGGGCACGATCACGATCGCCGGGAAAACCGTCTCCCGGCTCGGCTTCGGAACGATGCGCCTGACCGGCCCCGGCACCTGGGGCGAGCCCGCAGACCGCGAGACCGCGCTCAGCGTCCTGCGCCAGGCCGTCCATACCTACGGCATCAGCCACATCGACACCGCCGACGCCTACGGCCCTCACACCGCTGAACAGTTGATCCGCGACGCGCTCTACCCGTACCCCGAGCATGTACTGATCGCCACCAAGATCGGCCTGGTGCGCCCCGGACCAGGACAGTGGATACCCCTCGGCAACCCCTACTACCTGAGGGCTTGCGTGGAAGCCAGCCTGCGCCGACTGCGCGTCGAGCGGCTGGAGCTGTGCTACCTGCACCGCATCGACCCCGAGGTGGCCCTCGACGACCAGGTCGCCGTCCTGAAGGCACTCCAGGACGAGGGCAAGATCGGGCACATCGGCCTGTCGAAGGTGACCCCCGAAGTCATCCGCCTGGCGGGCAAGACCCTGACCGTCGCCGCGGTGCAGAACGTCTTCAACACCACCGACCGCTTCGACGACGTGATGGAGGTGTGCGGCCAACTCGGCATCCCGTACGTCGCCTACCGCTCACTCGACGCCGGCGTCCTCGCCCGAACGAACGGGCCCGCCGCACCTCTGCAATGGCTCCTCGACCACGGCAGCCACATCGCGCCCATCCCCAGTACTAGCCAGCCGCGCCACCTCGCGGAGATCGTGGCAGCGGCGCATCTTGGCTCGCGGTGACAGCCCCCACCGCCGCGATACCCGTACGGCACAGAGCTGAGTACACGAACTGGCGGCCCCCGGTCGTCGGTGCCGCGCTCCTGGTGCCGGTCGGCGCGGACCGCCTCGTTGTCGCCGACCTGCGCGGCATGTTGATGCTGCCCATCGGCAACGTCTGCGTGGGGCAGTCTCCAAGGGAAGCGGCTCAGTGGGTCTTGCGCTCCCGCCACGGTCGTCTGGCCCTTCGCCAAGTCGTCGTGGACGAGACCCAATTGTATCGACGGAAGGTCGTCACTCACGTGCTGGCCTCCCCGCCGATGACATGGGCCGCCGTCGACGGGCTGGCCTACCGCGACTCCCGAGCCCAAATGCGGGTCATGCCCACAGCACAGTTCATCGACGAGGCTTGGCCCAAGGTCCGGCTGAGAACTCTCGTCGCTTTGCAAGCACTCGCCACAGGTGCGACAGCCTGGATTGAAGGCGGTGTAGTACGGGCCGGAATCCCTGAAGAGTCCACGCTGTGGTTCTCTCGACGCTGCGAACACCGAACGGGTTGCCGGGCAGACGGACCGTAAATGCCGGTGACGCTCGATTGCCGCAACAGGCTGATCGCCCGTGGAACCCTCTGTTTCGGGTGACGGGGTTCTGCCTTGGGAAGATCCAGTCAGCGGGCGTCAGCGCAGGTCGTGTCGAGCGCTGTTTGACTGCAGGAAGCATCGCATCTGGTCGAAGGATCAACTGTCTTTTTTTGGTAACTCCATTGGATGTCTACGCCAGTTGGAGGGAAGAGGGGCATCTATCCGTAGTCGGAGGGACTGGCGGAGGTTGTGCTAGTCCACTAGGTCGACGCCGACACCCGCCTGGTCGTCGGGGTTGGCTGGCCCTTGCCCGGGAATCGGCACGACTCCAGAAGTTGGGAAGAGTCCGGAGCCGAGGCGGCCGTCGGTACCAACATGACGATCGCCGATGGTGGCTACCAGGGGACCGGCCTGGTCATCCCGCACCGACGCGACAGGGGGAGTGGCCTGGCGGCCTGGAAGCAGGAACGGAGAGCTTGAAGATCTTGCATGACTGCCGCCTCAAGGGTGACGGCGTCCACCTTGACGTGCTCGGCTTAGGGCTTGCCGGGAAACAAGTCGTGGCTTCCGGCTGCCGGACTCGTTGTTCTGGTATGGGGAGACCGGAGGGGATCGAGGCCGTCCTGGCAG
>NZ_JBIVUZ010000030.1:0-26720 GCF_044768565.1 Streptomyces sp. NPDC091280 | reverse complement strand
TTGTGACGGCCTCAGCCCCCATACCGCCCGCACTCACTGCGGCTGCCGCCACCGACCTTGCCCCGCACGAACTCCGCATCCTCGTGGCCGTCGACAGCGAGCGCGGGTTCTCGGCAGCCGCCAAGATCCTCGGACTGACCCAGTCCGCAGTCTCGCATTCCATACGGGGGACGGAACGCAAGGTCGGAGCAGTCCTTTTCGAGCGGGGCCGGAAAGGCGCGACGCCCACTGCGGCCGGTACCGCCGCTGCCGCCCACGCCCGCCGGGTCCTGCGGCTCCTGGATATCCTGGCCGCAGAGACCCGCGGCGCCGAGCGGGGCACGGTCGCGGGCCCGCTGCGCATCGCCGCCTTTCGTAGCGCCGCCCTCTACCTGCTGCCGGCTGTCCTGGAGCGCCTCACTGCCCGCCACCCCGGCATCGAACCAGAAGTGTTCGTCGTCCGTGAGCTGGGCGCTGGCACCGCCGGCGAGGTCGCCGAGGGGCGCGCGGACCTGGGCATCGCAACGATCGGCGCCATCTCGCCCGTGCCCGCCGGGCTCATCGGCGACGTACTCTTCGATGAGCCCTACTCGCTGGTGCACCCGGCTGGCCACCCCACCCCGCGCTCCCTGCCGCTGGTGGACTGGCACGAGAACTGCGGCTCCTACACCCGCCAGTGGTGGGCCAGGCAGGACTGGATTCCGAAGGCGACCGTCCTGACCGAGGACGACGCAGCGGTGCTCTCACTGGTGAGCAGAGGTCTCGGCATGGCGATCATGCCCGCGCTCTCCCTGAACGAAGCTCCGGACGGCATCGAGATCACCGACCTCGGACCCGAGCGCCCGACCCGTTCCGTGGGCTACGTCACCACCCTGGAGCTGGCCTCCAGCATCCCCGTCCGTGCCCTGATCCGTGAACTCAGAGCGGCCCGCCAGTGAAGCCGGGTCGAGTATGAGCGGAGCAGAGAGGGCGAGTTGGTGTGACATACCTTGACACTTGGTTGAGGACGAGATCGCCGGAGCCGGCCGGAGTGCTGTGTTCAGCTGTCTCACAAGCATGAACAACCTCAGTGTCCGCGTTATCGTCTCTTCGAGCCGCCGGACGTCTTCGCCACCGCCAACGACACCGGTCCACGCCCGTGACGTACTGGCCACTGGTGTGTGGCACGTTTCGCTCGCATTCCGGTCCTACCCCTATTGTGTGCCTCTCCGCGACCTCCGGATGCCCCCAGCGCACGGCAGGGACGGCATTACGGACGGCGACGAGAGTGGCACCGCCATAGGTGCATTCACGTGCCAGCGGGGACCACGAGATGGAGTACGCGGCAGAATTCATCTTCACTGGAACATCTCCGCGGCTGCGGGGAGTACACGTTCTTCAACAACACCCCCTTGTGGACGGTTGGCTCACCCTCGCGTCCGTGGGGACGAACGCTGGCCTGAGGTGGGCGAATGACGAGATTCCGAGAACGAGGGGCGCCACCGCGTGTGGCGGCCCTCGTTCTCCTGAATGGTTCACGGACCGCCCGGGACCGGTTCCTGGGGGAGCGGTGCGGTGAGGATGTCCGAGAGCAGGTCTGCCACATCTGATGGAAGTGGCCGGTCGGCAGGTGAACGGATTTCCGGGAGCGGATACCAGCACACCTCCTCGGAGGGTGATCCTGACTCGTCCGGCCTGACCACGA
The DNA here is from genome assembly GCF_044768565.1 of Streptomyces sp. NPDC091280. Classification (NCBI taxonomy): domain Bacteria; kingdom Bacillati; phylum Actinomycetota; class Actinomycetes; order Kitasatosporales; family Streptomycetaceae; genus Streptomyces; species Streptomyces sp. NPDC091280. Next base: position 25,057 of record NZ_JBIVUZ010000030.1, on the reverse strand, counting down.
AGAGAATCTCTTCCTTCCGGGCGACCTCGCCGGCAACGATCGCGGAGACCGTCCGTTTTCGCAGCCGTTGTGGTTTCGCTGCAGGCAGGGCCAGCCGTGCGAGGAGCCCCTCAGCCGCATCCTCGGCAGCCGTCTGCGGATCATGTCGCGTGCCCGGCAGGTTCCACGCCGGAGCCGACTCCGGGTGCTCCTCCGTGACATCCTCTCTGACCAGGAGCACGCGATCGCTTTCGTCGATCACGATGAGGCGGATCCAGTTTTCGATGGGTCTGCGCGGAATGATCATCCGGACCGCACGGAGGTCGACGCGCTTGCGGAGCCACGGGACCTGGTGCGAAGCGGCGTGTCCTGGCACGCGGCGACGAAGGCCGTGAAGAGTGCCTCGTCCTGGGATATCTCGGGATGCCATTGCACCCCGAGGACGAAGCGTCTCGCGGAGTCCTCGACCGCCTCGGGCAGACCGTCGTGACTGCGGCCCGACACCTGTAGCCGACCGGGGTCGTCGACGCCTTGGTGGTGATGGGAGTTGACATGGGCGGAGGGGCCGTACACGGCGGCGGCTCGGCTGCCTGCGGTGAACTCCACCTCGTGCGCGCCCAAGACACCCTCCTGAGGGAGGTGCCCGGAATGCCCGAGCACGTCGGGCAGGTGTTGGTGCAGGGTGCCGCCGTACTGGTGGACGAGCAACTGCAGGCCCCGGCAGACGCCGAGCACGGGCAGGTCACGCTCCAGGGCCGCGCGCAGAAGCAGGAGTTCACCGGCGTCCCTGTCCTGGCTGGGTTGGTCGGTGGCCGGGTGGCGGTCCTGTCCGAAATACGCCGGGTCGATGTCAGCCCCGCCGGGCAGGAGCAGGCCGTCGAGCCGGTCAAGGACATGGGCGTCGCGGTCGTCCGGTGGCAGCACGACTGCTCTGCCTCCGGCTCGGGTCACGCCATGGACGAAGGACTGCTGGATGATGGTGGCGTCGGTGTTCCAGATGTTCCAGCGAGCCTGCTCGTGGTAGGCGGCGATGCCGATCACCGGGCGAGTGCTCATGCCGCCTCCACGGAGTTCAGTCCCGGCCCAGGTACCGTGCGCAGCGAGTTGGTGGCGAGCGCCACGGCTGTCTGCCAGAGCGGTGAGGTCTCGTCGAGGCGGGCGCCGCTCCGGGGCCGGCGGCGCAACAGGGCGGTGCGGTCGGCCAACTCCTGGAACGAGCCGTTGCCTTGGACGGCGCCTACGAACACGTCGGCCAGTTCCACCAGGTCGGTTCCCGAAAGGCCTTGGTAGGTAGGCTCGTTGAGGCCGATCCGCAGGCCCTGGCCGGTGAAGCCGGGCAGGCCGTCCAGGAAATTGACCTTGATGCCGGCCCTGGCGAGGCGATCGGCGGCGGTCCTGGGCTCGATACCGTCTGCTGAGGTATCGAGCCACAGCTGGTGGCCGGCCGAATAGCCTCGGTCGGCCGCCACGACCGTCAGGCCGCGTTCGGTGAGCAGTCGGCCGAATTCCTTGGTGTTGGCGACCACGGCGTGCGCGTACTCGGTGCCGCCGAAGTCGCGAAACTCCAGCAGGGCTATGCCGAGGCTGATGGTGGCCGCGAAGTGGTGGCTGCTGATCAGGTAGTCCTGTGTGTCCCGGATGCGCTTCTCGATGGCCGGGTCCCGGGTGAGCAGCACCGCCTTCTGGGGGCCGGGGAACGTCTTGTGCGTCGAGCCGCCGAAACTGTCCGCACCCTCGTCGAGCGGGTTGGGGAAAACCCCTGCGAGGATCAGCCCGAACCAGTGACTGGCATCCACGTGCACCACAGTTCCCGGTGAGGCTGACCGCACCGTGGCGACGAGACTGCGGACGTCGAGGGGGAAGAGGCAGTGCGACTGGTCGACGTAGACCAGTGCGGGTCGCACCCGGCTCAGCAACTGGGCGGCGTGGTCCAGGTCCAGGCTGTGCGGGTCGGGGCCGCGCAGGTACTCCACCTGCAGTCCGAGTCGCTGTGCCACGCTGGGGGTGGCGTAGTGACCGCCGTTCTCAGGAGCGATGGTGGCCACCGTCGAGCCCGGTTCTCCACCGAGTGTGCCGAGAGCCAGCGTCATGGCGTTCAGTCCGCTGAGCGGTTTGGTGGAGACGTAGCGGGCTCGTCCCAGTTTCTCCAGCAGGGGCACGGTCAGCGACGTTTCCAGGCTGCGCAGCCGTTCGGCGCCCCGGAAGTGCCAGCGGGCCTCGTCGCCGGTCTCGTTGAAGAAGTAGCGGTGATATGGGTCCAGTAAGAGCGGGAGCTTCGTGAGGCCGGATGTCGCGTTCTCGGAGGGCACCATGTTCAGGGTGCGGGCGGCGTCCTCCTCGTGCTCGGTGAGAAGGCGCAGCACGTCGTCCAGCGTCAGGGCGGATGGGGGCACCTGTTTCCCTTTTCTTTCGGAGGGGCGGGGGTTCTGCCTTGCGGGACAGTCGGTCAGCCGGAGTGCAGCGAGGTGCGCAGTTGCGCCAGCTCCGCGCTGGTGGGGGCGGTGATCCGCAGACCCGACACCCGTCCGGGGTGCGTTCCGTCGAAGGCGCGGACGACGACGCCGTGCTCCAGGAAGTACCGCTGTGCATCGAGCGGGTCGTCGACCGCGACGAATCGGTAATGGATCGGCACGCCGCGCACCACGCCGTCGAACCGTTCGGCGAGGATCTCCTCCAGTTCGACGGAGTCGCGCAGCAGAGCCGCGCGGGTGTTCTCCACCCAGAGGCCGTCGGCCAGAGCGGCGGTGGCCAGGACGCTGTCGATGTGCGACAGCGTCCAGTTCAGCTTGCGTTCCCGTACCCGTGCCGCGATGTCCGCGTTGAGCGTCCACAGGGCGCCGGTGCGGGTGCCCGCTATACCGAACAGCTTGTTGGGCGATCTGAGGACGACCACGTTGGTCAGGCCGCTGCGGACCATGGACAGTTCCCGGTGTTCGGGAATGAACTCGATGTAGGCCTCGTCAACGATCAGCACGGACTGCGGATGAGCACGGGCGAGTGCTTCCAGGCGGTCGCGGTGCAGGTAGAGGCCGAGCGGGTTGTTGGGATTGGACAGGAAGACGTACGGGTGGGTCGCGAGCGCCTGTTCGAGTCGTTCCAGGCGGGTCGTGACGGTTTCCGTGACGCCGGGAGGCGGGTTCAGGTGGGTGGGGAACCAGCGGATGGTGTCCGTGTAGTCCGGGGTGATGACGGCGACCCGCTCGGTCGGCAGTAACTGGCCCAGAACGCGGATGAACTCGGTGATTCCGCGGCCGGGTATCAGGTGGTGCGGTTCGGCTCCCATGAAGGTCGCGTAAGCCTCGGTGAAGGCTTCTTCGGAACCGTAGGGATGAGCCAGGATCTGCTTGGGATCGATACCGCGCAGTGCCCTTTCGACCGCGGGCGGCGGGCCGTACCGGTTGACGCAGGTCCCCAGGTCCAGATACGGGCCGGCCGGCAGGCCGCGGAGGTCTCCGCCTTGCGAATCCAGCAAGGTCTGCATGTGCTGCTCTCCTCAAACGGTCGACGAGCGGGTGGATACGGCACGGCGGTACTGCGTCCAGACCACTGCCAGCGCGATGAGGGTGAAGACGACCATGCCTCGGATGAACACGCGGTATCCGATGACCGAGCCGCCGATGCCCATGAGCATCGAGCCGAGCGGAATGGTGGAGAACACCGTCAGGCGCCGCAGGCTGAAGACACGGACGCGGATCGCGGCGGGCGTCAGCCGCAGCCATACGGCTCCGCCGACGGCGACAAGGATGGAGAACAGCCCCCCGGTGGCCGCCATCGCGACGACGACCGTGGCAGGCCAGGGCGCGATGGTGGTGGCGAGCAGTACCGCCAGGATGAGGGCGAAGGCGATGCTGGCAAGCCTGAGGCTTGCTCGGGCGTCGGCCGGGGGCGGTATGCGGACCAGGATCAGACAGCCGACCAGCATGCCGACACCGTAGGCGGACGACGCGGTGCTGTAGAGGGTGGCCTGGGCGGTCGTGGAGATGTGGTACTCGGCGTTGAAGGCGGGCAGGACGGAGTAGAAGGGGAACACGATCAAGTTGCCGAGGGCGCCGAAGAAGACCAGGAAGACCAGCTCCGGATGGCTACGGATCAGCCGCACCGATCCGGCCGCGTCCCGCCACACGCCCCGCAGCAGCGTCAGCGGATTCCCCCCGGTGGCCCCGCTCGCCCCGGATCCACCCGTCCGCTCCGCGGCGGCCACCGCCCGGCCGAGCAGCGGTACGGCTGCCAGGGCGAGCAGCGTGCAGACCAGCGCGGCCAGGGAGACCCAACGCAGACTGCCGTAGGCGAGGAGCGCGCCGGCTGCCAACGGGGCGATGACACGGGCCACCTGAGGATGTATCTGGGTAAGGAGCGCGGTGCGGGCCGGGGGCCAAGAAGCCGGCGCCAGGTCGGCGCCGATGTTCTCGACGGCGGCCATGTAGATCTGCTGCAGGGAGTAGACGAGCACGTAGCACAGACCGGCGGCCAGGAGAGCGATGGTCCCGTTCGGGCTCAGCCCGAACAGGTACAGGAGCACCGCCAGCGGGGCCACCAGTACCAGCAGAAGGGTGATGACCGTACGACGGCGGTCCGCGGAGTCGATCACCCCGGCCAGCAACAGGACACTGAGGAGGGACACGGCACTCGCGACGGCGACGACGACGCCCAGGTGAGCGCCACCGTCCGGTGCCCTGCTGATCCACCAACTCAGCCCGAAGACAGCGAGGCCGGTACCGATGACCGTGACGACACTGGGAACCCAGACACCGACGAAGGGCCGGGCACTTGGCGGTCGGAGGTCGACAACCGGCACATCGGGCGACACGGCCGGGGCCTGTTCCTGAGGGTGGCTCACAGCGCCTTCCTTTCGGGGTGCCCGGGCACGGTTGCCGGACCGGGCCAGATCCCCAGGTCCCCGAGGGAAGCCGAGGCAAGTTGGGCGAAGCGGATCAACAGCTGCTCGCTGCCCGCCGGCCCGACTGCCTGCAGCGGTACGGGGGTTCGCGGTGCAGGTGTCACGGCGACGGGGAAGGTGATCGCCGGGAGTCCCGCGAAGCTTGCCACCGGGGAGAACCCGACCCGCTGGTCGAAGTCGGGGTCGTCCGGGCGCGGAATGGTGGACGCGGAGGCCGACGATTCCTCAGGAGCCCGGGGCAGCCGGGGATCCACTGGGAGCAGCCACAGGTCCACACCGTGCTCGGCGAAGAGCGCAGGCACCCTCTCTCTGGTGCGTCGCAGTACATCGAGGATCTCGGCGTACCGCGCGTCCCCGATCTCCGCGCCGGCTTCCAGAGCCAGCAGGGTGGACTCGTCCAGGTGGTCATCGAGCCGCTCGCGGTCGGCCTGGTAGCGGTCCCATGCGGTCCGGGCACACAGCTCGTATGTCGTGGCCCGGTGTTCCCACAGTCCGTCCAGGCGGACTGGGACGACCGAGTGTCCCGCCTTTTCCAAAGCGGCGCGCAGGCGATCGAGCCCGGAGCGGATCGCAGGGGCGAGCGCGCTGTCCAGGGCCTCGTGCACGATGCCGATCCGCAGTCCCGCGAGATCGGGCGGGCTGTCGTGAGCCGGGCCAAGTCCGCTCAGACCAGCGCGCCTCCAGAAATGGGCCAGGTCGTCGGCGCTCCGGGCCAGCCAGCCGGGTGCGTCCAGCAGCGGCGACAGCTGGAACGCTCCTTCGAGCAGCCGGGGATCGTGGGTCAGTCGCAGTCCGACGACCCCGCAGGCCGCGGCCGGGTATCGCACTGAGGCGACCGTGTCCGTGCCCAGCGCGATGTCGCATATGTGCGCGGCGACAGCCACGGCGCTGCCCGTGCTAGATCCTGAAGGGTCGACGTCCGGGAAGAGAGGGTTGGCGCATCCGTGGTTTTGGCCGATGCTCAGTTCCGGTGTCACGAGTTTGGCGACGACCGACGCGCCGCGCAGAGCACGCAGCGGAGCGGCGGAGCGGACGGGGTGGTGCCGGTAGCGGCGTAGCCCCAGCCGGGTGGCGAAACCGGCCGCGTCCACGGTGTCCTTGACGCCGATCCGCAGCTCGTGGCCCGTTGCCGGGAGCGTGCGCAGTTCGGTGGTGGCCCGGTACCGCCGATCGGCGGTGGCGGCCCACCGGTGTGCCTCGGCCCGCCAGGTGACCGGGTTGAGTTCTCCGGTGGTGAGGAGTCGTGCTCGCTCGGCCAGAGGCAGACGCAACGCTGCCGGAGGCCGATCGGGCAGCGCGCCGGAATCAGCCGGCGATCTCTCGGCTCCGGCGGACGGGTGCGCCGCCAGGACCGAAGTCTTGGCGACGGCAGTGGGGGGTGTGATGGTCACCGGCCCCGCTCCGCGCCGCCATTGACCTGGACGATCTGGCCGGTGACGTGCCCGGCTGCCGCGGACGCCAGCCAGTGGACCGTCTCTGCCACGTCCCGCGGGGTGCCGGCCCGCCCGTTGAGTGTCTGGCCGACCAGGGTGCGCTCACGCTCAGGGGACAGGGCGCCCTGGAAGAACTCCGTCTCGGCGATGTAGCCGGGCGCGACCACGTTGACGGTGATGCCCTGCCCGCCCAGCGCGGCGGCGAGATCGTACGCGTACGGGTGCAGTGCGGCCTTTGCCCCGCCGTACGAGCCGGAACCCGAGCCGCGGTAGGCGGCGATCGAGCTGAGCAGGACCACCCTTCCGCCAGGTGACACGAGCAGGTCCCGGACAGCTTCCGTGAGCAGCACGGTGGTCAGGACGTTGGCGCGGAAGTTGCCGGTCCAGTGGGCTGCCGCCTGCGCGGCTGGGCTGCCGTCGGCGGGCGGGGTGCCCAGCGCGGTGTTGCCGCCCGCGCTGTGTACGAGTACGTCGACCCGGCCGTACTGCCGGCCGAGGATGTCCCGGACCCGGTCGGCCTCGGCGGGCTCGGCCAGGTCCGCCGCCAGCGTCACCACCTTGACGGCGGCCCCGCCGTCGGCGATCTGCGCCGCCGTACGGTCGAGTACCTCGGCCCGGCGGCCCAGGATGACGACCTCGTCCCCGTCCTGGGCGAACTTTTCGGCGACGGCCCGGCCGATGCCGGTGCCGCCTCCGCTGACCACGATCAGACGTGCCATGTGATTCTCTTCTCCGTGTGTTCTCGGGTGAGTGGGTGCTGCCGGTACGTCAGTCCTGGCCGCCGACGGGCGCACTGGGTGCGACGCCCGCTTTCTCGGCGTGGACGACGAGCGGTGTCTTCTGTGTCTGGGCACTGGTGACGAGTTCGTCCACGACCCGGACGGCCAGGCGGTCCGGGGCGGAACCCACGGCGAAGCCGAGCTTGTAGACCTGGGTGACGACGCGCTGGTGGACGAGGCGTTCGATGTCCTCGCGGGGTGTGTCCGGCTGGACCAGGAGCCGTATCTCCATCCGTTCGTCCGGCTGACCGTGGCGGAAGAGCACCAGCTGTACGTCACGGACTCCGGAGACGGCGCGCGCCACCTCCGTTACGTCGGTCGGCAGGAGCAGGATGCTGGAGAATTTCAGCTGCGGATCGTCCCGTCCCCGTATCCGCAGGGCGCGGTCGGGGCGTCCGCAGGGGCAGTCGACGAACTCGCCGAGGTCGCCGATCCGGTAGCGGAGGATGGGGTTGACGCTTTCCGGATGGGTGTTGGTGACCAGCACGACCCCGTCCTCGATCTCCACGTGCTGGTAGGGCACCACGTGGAAGGTGTCGGTGGGGCAGTCGGGCTCGTTGACCCCGATCACCCAGCTCTCCGTCGAGCCGTACACGCCGTAGAGACGGCCGTCGGGCATCAGCCGGCGCGTGATCTCGGCAGCCCGCTTGCTGTAGCCCTCCCCCGTCCACAGCAGTTTGCGGAAAGCGGGCAGCGGACGGCCGGTGGAGTCGCAGAACTCCAGAATCCGCGCTATCTGGCTGGGTGTGGCGTCCAGGGCGGTCGCGCCCAGCTGGTCGACGAAGTCCAGCCAGTCCGCGAGTTCGTCGTTGTCGACCGCGCCCAGGGGGATGGTGACGGCACCCGCGTGGTGGGCGACCGCGTTGAAGAAGTTGTGCGACGACCACATCCGACCGGGTGTATTGAAGTTGACGAGGATGTCGTCGGAGGCGAGGGGCTGCCAGTGCCGGGTGATGTCCTCGACGAACATGCCGGTCGGCACCAGGCTCAGCCGGGGGGTGCCGGTGGTCCCGCCGCTGCCGTACACGTACGCGCCGTGCGGGCGGGACCGGGCCTGCCGGATGACCCCGTTCAGGGCACCGGCCAGGGTTTCCTTCGTCAGTACGGGCAGGTCCGCGAGGGTAACGGCGTCCAGGTCGAGGAACTTCTCGTAGGTGGCGCGCAGTTCCGGTATCTCCACGACTCTGGCGAGGACATCGCGCAGGGTCTCGGAGGGCAGGGCAGCGGTGGCAGGGGGCATCGGGGTCCCTCCCGGGTGAGGTCGTGGGGTGCGGCTCGGGCAGTGTCAGCGGGGTGTCGTGCCGGTGCGTCAGGTAGCCGTAGGCCGCGTTGCCGTGAGGACGGCGCGTGGTGCTTGCCACGCAGGTAGCAGCCGGAGGGCGGCTTCCTCGACGGCCTTCCGCTCGTGGGGCCCGCCGTGCGTCCGCACCTCGTACCACTCGCCACGCACCGGATCGTTGACGAGGAGACAGACGGGTGCCGCAGTGGGCACTGCGGTCCGCAGAGCGGTCTCGATGGCGCGGAGGTCGGCCCGCCGGCCATTGATGTTCACGGTCTTGCCGCCTCGTCCGACGAGCCGGTAGGTGCGGGCGTCGACCGTCTCCACCACGTCGTCCAGGACGTGTTCGGAGGGGAAGTCGCCGCCGGCCGGCCTGGCCAGTCGAGGGCTGCGCACCGCCAGCAGCGCCTGTCGGCCCGGCGCCAACGGGCCTGCCAGGGACACGTCCGGGGCGAGCGTCCAGTCGTCGTGCTCGTGCGTGCGTCGTCCGACCATTCCGGTCTCGGTCGATCCGTGTACTTCGAACAGTCCGATCTCGGGCCGGCGGTCTCTGACCCGGTGGGCCGCTGATGGCAGCGGGCCAGTGCTGTGGGTGACCGTCAAGCGTTCGTAGCGTGCCAGCTCGGCGGGGGCCCGGTCGAAGCGCCACCACGATGACGGGACCCCGACGACCAGCAGCCGTCGAGCAGAGCGAGGAAGCGGATCGGTGGTGTGCGTGTAGTAGGCCGGGCGGCCCAGCAGGGCGGGGAGCAGGGCTCCGAAAAGCATGCCGTAGAGGTGGTGCAACGGTGCGTGGACGACGAGTGCGTCCGGTTCGACATCGGCGAGCGAGCGGGCCAACTCGGCTGTCTCGGCCACGAGTTGGCCTCGCCCGCGAAGCCACACAGCAGGCGGTCCGGTCGACCCGGAGGTGGCGAAGGGGACCTCGGCCGGGAGCAACGCGAGCAGGTCCCCGGGGTCGAGGACACGCAGCCGTGACCAGTCGACCACCGCGCCCACCGGCGTCTCCTGAGCCGACAGCACCCCGTCGAGGCACTCCTGAGGTTCCAGCCGGGTCGGTTGCGGAGCGGGTCGAGCCGCTGGGCGGGCGGCCATCAAAACCCGCTCTCCAGGACTGAGGTCGCCGCCTGCTTGCGGCTGACCAGGCCGACGATCGACGTGACGCTGGCGAAGGTCACTCTGAGGTCGTCCTCGACGAGGTCGATGGAGATTCCGGTGCGCTGCTCGACCACGCCGACGGAGTCGATGACGGCGAGACTGTCGTAGTGCTCGTAAAGGACACTGAGGGGCTGGTCGTCCTGGGCCGGGTCGAGGGTGACGCGCAGGATCTCCCCGACCGCTGTCCTCACCTCTGCGCGCAATGCCTGTTCGCGGTTACTCATGGACCGTTCCTTCGGCCGCTTCGATGAGGGACGCACCAGTGACGTGGAGTCGAGGGTCGACCAGATCGAACTGGACGAAGACGCGGTCGGGCTCGATACGCGGACCCAGTTCCTGTACGACGCGCCGGGCCAGTTCCTGCCGGAACGTTTCGTCGCGGGAGTGGTCGACGGTCAGGCGTACGAACGCGAAGTCCGCTGCCAGAGGGAACGGGCCGCTGAAGAGATCACCTTCCTGTGCGTGGGTGAAGCGGGTGATGACGTGATTGATATCCACGTCCTGCGAGCGCAGCCAGAGGCTGATGCTCTTGGTGAACTGCTTGCGCAGAACGGGATCGTCCGCGGAGGTGTCGACCGCGATAGTGGGCATGAGTGTCCTTCGAAACGGGCACGGGGGCGATGTCGCTCGGGGGTCGGGAGGTTTACAGGTTGAGCGCGGGCAGGGGAGTGTCCCTGGCGAGCAACGTGCCGAGGGCCGCGGCCAGCGGGCCGCCACTGCGATTGCCAAGCGGACTCCAGGCGTAGCCGCCGCCGGTCAGCCGCACCCGGTCCAGGAAACGGCTCAGCGTGGGCCGCTCTACGGCGATGCCGAGGGTCTGCTGCGTCAGGACGATCTGGTAGGTGGAGACCAGGTCCGGGACGGAACGTGACGTCGCTCCGTAGCCCCCCAGCCGCGAGGCATATGGCGACAACAGACGGTTGGCCGCCGTGCGTGTGTCTTCCGCCGAACTGCCTGCCGGGCCATTGAGCCGGTGCAGCAGTCGCAGTCCCTGCGCGGTGGTCGAGGCGGTCACCGCGGCGCCGGGGGAGTAGCGGTAGCCGGTTTCGGCCCGGCACGAATCGAGGAAGGCGCGCAAGGAGGAGGCATCCAGTTCGTCCGTGCCACGGTCAAGACCCGCGAGGATGTCGACGGCCGACACCGTTGCCACCATGTCCGACGCCCGGCCGTGCCAGTAACCGAAGCCGCCGTCGCTGTTCTGCAACTGCCGCAGCCAGGAGACCAGCCGTTCCGCGTCGAGTGGCTTCTGATCCGCCGTGGCCAGCGCGGAAACCGCCCACAGGGTGCAACGGACCTCCGCGCCCCGGCCAGGCATGTACATCACGCCGTCCTCGTACGGCAGATGGGCCGCGTGCAGCCAGCGCGCCGGGCCGTCCGACGGTTCCTCCACCCCCGTCGCCGACTCTGCGAGCAAGAGTGCGGAGGTGGCCAGGCTGTCCCCGGCGGAAGAGACGGCGCGGTAGGTGAAGCCGCCTTGCGGCAGTTCGCACTCTTTGAGGAAGGTGACCACGGCACTGCTGTCGCGCGGGCCGTGACCGAGCGTCTGCAGGGCGCCGACCGCGCTGAACGCCGCCCACACGTCGGCATCGGGGTAGTCGTCCCAGCGAGTGAAGGAACCGCCGGGAGACTGCCGAGCGATGATCCAGTCGGCACAGTCCGCCTCCCGGCCGGGACTCGTCCCGAGTGCCGCAAGGGCGCGCACGGCTCGGAACGTCGCCCAGAGATCGTCCGCACGGGCCGACTCGTGGAAGACGAACCCACCTGCGGGCGCCTGACGGTCGTTGAGCCACCCCACCAGCGCGGGCAGATCCCACGGGGGTGGCGCGTCACCGAAGCCGGCCCGCCAGGCGGTCGCCGCGTAGTAGCACGCGCGTACGTCCGAGTCCGTCGATCCGGGATACCAACCGAGACCGCCGTCGGCCCGCTGCAGTCCGGCGAGCCAGTTCCGCAACTCGTCCCGCTGGGGGATGTCTGTGCCGAGGATCTCGGCATGGGTGCGGGCGGCGTAGTAGGTGGCCCACACATCGGCCCGCTGCCCGGGGGTCATCGCGAAGCCACCGGACGCGTCCCGGGTGGTGGAGAGCCATTGCTCCAGCTCGGGCAGGGACGGAATACCAGTACCCAGGTCGGTGAGTGCCTGCGTGCAGTAGTAGGTGGCCCAGACGTCCGACGCCAGACCCTTCTGCCAGGCGTACCCGCCGTCCGAGTTCTGCGCGGAGAGAAGGAAACGTGCCGTTCCTTCCGGGTCCGTCGGCTTTTCCCCGAGCCACGTCAGAGTGCGGACGGCGGCGTAGGTGCACCACAGGTCCGCACCGCCCTGCCGAGCCCCGCCGTCGGATGTCCGCAACGCATCGAATGGCATTCTTCTACCCCACCCACTGGAAGTTGGTGCGTTTCCAGTTCTTCTGGCTGCCGCCGGACTTGTTCAGCTGCGGAAGTTCTTCCACGGAGACGATCTGTGTCCATTCGATGCCTACTCCGGCGAATTCCTTCCGAAGCGTCTCGTGGAGTTCTTCCGGATCGCCCGAGAAATCGACGTCCCGCTCCAGGACCAGCCGGGCGGAGATGCCATCGGGGCGCTTCAGCTGCACCAGGTAACCCGTCACGCCAGCTGCCGAGTAGACGATCTCCTCGATGGCGCCCGCGGACAGCGGAACACCACTGATCGTCACGCTCTCCGTGCCCCGGCCGTGGACAGTCACCACGGGCAGGCCCAGTCCGCATCCGCAGTCTGCTCCGCTGCCCACCGTGACCAGGTCGCCGGTCGCGTACCTGAGGAGCGGCCGGGCGAAGTTGTTGAGTGTGGTCACCACCAGTTCTCCGGTGCGACCCGGCTCGGCTGCCGACAGGCGGTCGCCGTCCAGCACCTCCACCACGTGACTCTGCAACAGCAGGTGCAGCCGGTCCCGTTCACAGCCGGCGGCGATAGTCCCGGTCTCCGTACTGCCGTATGACACGTCGATGACCCGCGCATCCCAGATCTCGGCGAGGCGCGCCCGCAACGACCGGCTGCTCACTTCGCCGAGCAACATCAGCGACTCGACGCCGGCTCGGACCTGGTCGAGTTTCCCGCGCCGCTTCAACAGGCGCGTCCACTGCAGAATCACGCCGGGAGCCGCGAACACGTGCTGGGGGCTATAGCCGTCGAACAGAGACTCCAGCCGGTCCCAGTCGCAGATGCCCTGTGTGAACGGGTAGGCCCGCAGCATGGTGCACCCCAGATACTCCGCCACGCCGGACACCAGGTCACACACGGGCGCCACGTCAGACGGCAGCAGCGCGGCGACCCGGTCGCCCGGGCTCAGTACCCGGCCCCAGATCGTGGCGACCGATACGGTATTCCATATCGAGTCCTCCACCAGCCGGGGAGTGGGAGTCGGGACGCCGGTGGAACCCGAGGTCTCGTAATACTTGTGATATGGGGCGTCGGTGTGTCGCAGAAAGTTCGACGGATCGTTCTTGAGTGCGGCCTTCGGCGTCACCGGGAGGGCTTCCAGGGACTGTTCGGCGACCGCTTTCTGCGTCGAATAGTACGGACTCTGCGTTGCCCGCTCCCACAGGCTCGTCAGTTTTCTTTCCTGGCTTTCGGAGACCAACTCGGCAGTGAACGCGCCATCAGTCAGGCGTAATCGTTCCGCGTGCGCCTCGGATAAATGGAATGTTTCTTGGAGGCCGGAGTGAATCAAGGTGAAGATTCCCTTCGGGCAGGCAGGTAACCCCCGGACGGATAAATCCTTGCATGGGGCAGCGGTCCTGTGAATGGATCACATGCGGTTGCAACGTGGAGCAATAAAAGATTCATATTTGATCAACGGGCGACCCGGCAATACGGGGCGAAGCGGGCTGGCATTGCGGGTGTGTGTCGCGCTCGCTGACACGCCAGTTTCAGGCGCGACACCCTTGTACGGTCGGGCGGAGCTCCCTTCGACTCAACGGACGGTCACACGATGCCGCGCAACGAACAGACCGCTCGCGTTCTCACCCTTCCCGCTCGACTCACACCCGCCGACCTCGACTGCGCCGCGGAGCCGATCAATGTCGTCATCACGCCCGAGGCACGCGTACGCGCCGCAGAGTGCCATGCCTTTCTCGCCGAGCGCCTTGACTCCGGAGCGGTGGTCTACGGCGCCAGTACCGGGTTCGGGCCCCTCGTCGGATACGCAGGCCGGACAGAGGCAGCCGAACAATGTGACAACGTGCTCGCCCACCTCACTTGCGGCCAGGGCGATGATCTGCCGTCCTCAGTGGTGCGGGCCATGCTGCTGGTGCGCCTGGCCTCACTCTCGCGCGGCCATTCGGCGGTCACCCCTGGGGTCCTGGACTTCCTTGCCGCGGCCCTGCGCACGGACTTCGCACCCGCCGTACCTCGCCTCGGCTCCGTGGGCGCGAGCGGGGACCTGATTCCCCTGGCCCACGCAGTCCAGGCGCTGCGCGGCCGGGGCCGCGCCTACAGCGGTACGACAGGGATGCCGGCCGCCGCAGCACTGGCCCGAGTCCGGTTGCAGCCTCTTGCGCTCGACGGGCGTGACGCCCTCGCTCTCGTCAACGGCACATCCCTGACGGCGGCCGCAGCCGGGCTGGCCCTCGCTCGACTGCAACGAGCGCAGTCCAGTGCACTCCGGCTCACCGCGCTGCTCGCAGATCTGCTCGGCTGCGCGCCCGCGTTCACCTCCCCAGCCATGCTGGACGTCTACGGTCACCCCGACGCTGTGCGCGTCGGAGCCACCTTGCGAGAGTTGCTCGTCGGAACCGTGCCGACCGGGCAGCGCCCCCTACAGGAGCCGTACAGCATCCGCTGCACCCCGCAACTGCTGGGTGCTGCCGGTGCCGGCCTGCGGCACGCCGGGGAAATGATCGGCGACGACCTTGGCGGGATCAGCGACAACCCGCTCTGCTTCCCGGAGACGGGGGAGATAGCGCACGGGGGTAACTTCTTCGGTCAGCCTGTCGCCTTCGCGGCAGACCTGCTCACTTTGGTCGCCGTGCAGATGGGAAACCTGGCCGAGCGTCAACTCGACCTGCTGGTCGACCCCCAGCGCAATGGTGGCCTGCCACCCATGTTGGCGCCTGATCCAGGTCGTCAGCATGCCGTGCAGGGTGTGCAGTTGGCGGCCACCGCCATGATCGCCCAGATGCGGCGCACCGCGACCCCGGCGTCGGTTCAGAGCTTGCCGACCAACGGACACAATCAGGACATCGTCCCCTTCGGTACCCAAGCGGCGCTCAACGCCCTGGACCAGGCGGAACTGCTTCGACTCGTGCAAGGGTCACTGGCCCTTGCACTACGCCAGGCCGCCTACGTCGGAGCGCGTCGCCCCACGGCTCCGGCCTGCGCCGCGCTTCTTTCCGAACTGACCGAGGCACTCCTTCCGATCGACCCCGACCGCCCGCTGGACGTGGACGTACGCCTGGCAGCTGATCTGCTTGACCGAGTGCCATGCCAGGTCTGAGTTTCTGCTCAATGCAAAGGGACCCCAGCGTTTGAAGCGGGATTCCGACACGCTGCTGACGACTCCGGCCGGACAGTCCCTCGGCGGCCAACACCGGAGTCGTGTCCGACGACCTCGACCCGGCCGCGGGCGACTTCAGCAGATCCGGCAACTGCTTCTCCCCCAGTCCCTCGCCCAGACCGGCATCGCTCCCGGAGGCCCGGTCGCCATCGACAGCAGTCGGCTCACTTTCCCGGCCCAGGCACCGGGCGCGGCCGACGCCGTGGCTGCGGCAGGCCAGACACGCGCCGTGAACGGCATCGGACACAAGATCCCCCTGCTGACGGCTGCCAACAACGGGGACGTCCTGGCCTTCCTCCAGGTCAACTACACGGACGGCACCAACGAGCTGTTCCCCATCGAGGTCGCCGATGAGACCACCGAGTGCCCGTCGATGCACCGCTCCAGCGGACGTCACCTCAACCGGCGGACTCTCCACAAGTGGCGCCGAGCCGGACCAGCACGGCCGTGTTGGGGCGTGGCAGGGAGACGGTGAGCTGCCCGGTGGCCGTGTCCCATGTCGCTGTGGCGCCCGAGTCGGTCGGGTAGAGCACTTCGGCGTGCTGGGGAGCATCCGTGTCGTGGCGGATCCGGATGGTTTGGGTGAGAGTGTCCGCCATGGCTTCAGTACCTGAAGCAGGCTCCCGTCTCCACAGAGCGAGATAGGCCGCGGAGTCGGTGCGAAGCCCGTGCGCCAGCCAGTTGTCGTCCCATGACGGCAGACCGAGGGGCCAGAAGGGAAGGGCGCCGCCTATCTCCGGGCGGATGCGCTTGTAGACGTCGACGCCCGTGCGGACGAGAGCGGACTGCGCGTCGTCCATGCGGTCCAGGAAACCGGACAGGTGCACGCGGCCCAGCAGCGCGGTGGTCATCGTGAACGCGATCTCGTCGAGATCGAAGTGCGGCTGGGGGTAGGCCCAGACAGCGGCCTGCTCGGGCGTGACCGCGGTGGCGGCTGAGGCCGCGATGGGCGGGTACCGCCAGGGGTCCTGCTGGTCGCTGGTGGACTGCAGTTGGGCGACGGCGAGCTGCGCGTAGTCCATGCGCAGACCCCCGGACCCACAGTTCTCAAGAACCAGATCGGGATGGCGGTCCAAGAGGGAGGCGAGCCAGTCCAGGTGGGCGCGGTGGTGCCCGAGCAGGCCGGCGCCAGCGCTTTCGGTTCCGTTCTCGGTTCCGGGCCCGATGTTGATGTTGTAGTCGAGCTTGAGGTAACCGACGCCCCACTCGCCCACGATCCGGTCGACGACGCGGTCCAGGTGGGCGCGTGCCGCAGAATGACGCAGGTCGAGGTGGTGGCGGCCGTGCTCGGTCACCCGGACCCCGCCCCGGTGGAAGAACGCCTCGTCCGGCAGGGTGCGGGCCAGCGGGCTGCGTACGCCGACGACCTCGGGTTCCAGCCACAGCCCGGGCGTCATGCCATGCCGCCGGATGGCGTCCAGCACTTCCTGGATGCCGCCCGGAAAGCGCCGTCCGGCCGGTTCCCAGGCGCCCACGGCGTCCCACCAGCCCTGGGCGTCGTCGTCGTACCAGCCGGCGTCGATGACGAAGACCTCCGCCCCGGCGGCCCCGGCCGCCTCGATGAGCGGCAGGAGCTTCTCTGTGGTGGGGTCGCCCATCAGGGTGTTCATGTAGTCGTTGTAGATCACCGGCAGCGAGCGGTGGTCGAGGTGGTCACGGCGGATACGGCGGCGGTAGGCGGTGAGCTCGCCGAACGCGCCGTCCAGCCCGCTGGACCTGGCGCGCACGAGGACGGCGGGCACTGTGGTGAACTCCTGGCCTGGGGCCAGCCTCTGCCGCCACTGGTGGTGGGCGTCGTCGGGGCCGAACAGGGCGACATAGGCGGAGCCCTCGCGCTCTCCGGTCTCGTAGCGCCAGCCCGCGCTCGACTCGATCTGCCACAGCCACGCACCCTCGCCGCCGTCGCCGAGTGCGGCGACGGGCAGATGCCGACCGGTCGACCAAGAGCCCTGGGAGTACCGCTCGAAGCAGCCGCGGCCCTCGTGGCCGTGGGCGGCCCGGTTCAGCGGGACGACCTGGTCTCGGAAGGGGGCCTGCCGCCAGCGGCATTCGGCGAGCCAGTCGTTGTCCGCCCAATGCAGGGTCAGGCCGGCGAGGCCGGCTGCCCGGTCGACGATGCCGCCGAGGGTCAGGACGGACACGCTCTCCAGGTGCAGGGGGATGTCGCCCTCGTTGACCAGGCGTACCCGCGAACGTAGGAAGCCCGAGCCCGGGACGGTGCTGAGGACGAGGTCGGCGGCGAGGCCGGTCTCCGGGTCGGCCAGCCGGATCGTGGTGTGCCGCCACTCGCCGTCCTCAGCCGTGTCATGGCCGCGGAGCACCAGGCGGTTGCCGACGGCCGTGTCGATGAAGCGTTCCCCGGACCAGGTGCGTCCGTGTCCGGTCAGGACGATCTCCACGGCGGGGACGAGGGAGTCCCAGGCCTGACCGTCGCCGGTCAGTCTGACGGACCCGGCGGGGTCGGCGACGGCGCGCAGTCCGAGGACTTCATGGGTCCACAGCAGAGACTCCTGGGCGATTTCAGCAGCGGCTGTCAACGCGTTTCCCTTCTGGGACAGATGAACGGTTCGGTGGTCACACGCGGGTACTTTCGGGCGGTTTTCGCAGGTGGCGTGAGGTTTCTGAGGTTCTCCAGGGCTGCGGAGGGGAGCGCCGCGTTTGTTCCTGTGGGGTAACGCCGTGGTTGCAGCCTCTTGACGCCCGTGTTGTGACCGCTCACAATCCTCGCATGTCTGTGACCGGTCACACAAGCTCCGGAGTCCATGCCGCCCCTCAGGGGAAACAGCGGAAGCCCGCCAGCATCCGCGACGTCGCCCAGGCGGCCGGCGTCTCGTACCAGACCGTTTCGAGGGTCATCAATGACCATCCGAACGTGAAGGAGGAGACCCGACGCCGGGTCGAGGTCGCCATCGAGGAACTCGGCTTCCAGCGCAACGCCACCGCGTTCGCCCTGGCCAGTGGCGTCACCAAGTCGGTTACGGTACTGACGTCCAACACCGTCCTCTACGGTTACGCAGCCACCCTGCAGGGCCTGGAGGAAGCCGCCCGCGCCGCCGGATATTCGGTCGGTGTACGGGTCCTGACCCCCGAGGACGACCTGGCCCGGACCATCGCCACGGCGACCGCGGCCGGCGGCGGGATCATGGTTATCGGCTTCGACCGGCTCGGAGCAGCAGCCCTGGACCGTATTCCGTCCAACGTGCCCTGTGCCGCGGCGGTCGAAGCCCCGCCACCGGGTCGGACACCTCCCCGTCCGGCGGTGTGGGTGGACGACCGGGAGGCGGCCCGCGCCGCCACCGAGTATCTGCTACACCTCGGCCACCCCACTGTCCATTATGTGGCGATTCCGGCGTCCATGGGCTCCCGGCGTTCAGCGGCACCCCGTGCCGAGGGCTGGCGCCAGGCCCTGGTGGCGGCGGGTGCCACCCCGCCACCGCCCACCGGCAAGGGCTGGGACGCTCAGGCCGGTTATGACGCGGGCCGCAAGCTCGCCCGCGATCCGGGCGTCACCGCGATCCTGTGCGGCAACGACGACCTGGCGCTCGGTGTCCTGCGCGCTCTGCATCACGCCGGCCGATCTGTCCCCGGCGACGTCAGTGTCATCGGCTTCGACGACGCCCCGCACTCCGGGTTCGTGACGCCCGCCCTCACCACGGTCCGCCTGGACTTCCAGGGGCTGGGCCGCTCAGCCTTCGGACTCCTGCGCGCCCAGCTGGAGTCCGACTACCAGCCACCCGAACCGACGCTCGCCGTCCCCGACCTGATCCGGCGCGAGAGCGCCGGGAGCCGCAACGCATGACCTGGGCGCCTTCGCGCCCCGCTTCGCCTCAGCTGTCACTCACGTTTATTGCACCACCAACCCTCGCGCGTCTAAGGAAAGCCCCATGAAAAGAGCCGTTTCCTCCCTCGCCGTCGTGTGTGCCCTCGGACTGGCCGCCACCGCCTGCAGTGACTCCTCCGGCGGCACCAGCTCCGGTGCCGCCCCGACAGGGTCCGTGAACGCGACCGCGAGCCTGAAGGGCGTTCACCTGACCATGTGGGTGGCGCAGAACAGTGTCGGCGAACCCAAGCAGGCCATCAGCGCGTTCGAGAAGGCGACCGGCGCTGTCGTCACCACCCAGGTGATACCGGACCCTTACGAGTCGAACGTGCCCACCAAGTTGGCCTCCGGTGACAAGCCCGACCTGATGTTCTGGCAGCCCACGGGATCCACCCTGCCGTTCATCCAGCCGCAGAAGAACCTGCTGCAGCTGGACAACGAGGACTGGGTGTCCAAGCTCGGCACCACCGAGCAGAGCCTCGGCCAGGTCGACGGCCACCGCTACGCCGCGATCGTCACCAGTCCGGCCTCCCTCGGCGTTTACTACAACAAGGCCGTTTTCGCCAAGGCTGGCATCACCAAGATGCCCACGAGCTACGACGACCTCCTCGCCACCGCCGCGACGATCAAGTCCAAGACGGGTGTCGCGCCGTTCTTCGAGGTGGGCGGCGACAAGTGGCCCCTGCAGTGGCAGGTGCAGCTGCAGATGACCGACCTGCCGCAGAGCTTCTGGGACAAGCTCAACAAGAATCAGGCCAAATGGACCGACCCGGCGATCGTGAACGCGATCAAGAAGTACAAGACGAAGGTCCTGGACGGCGGGCTGGCGCAGAAGAACTACAAGACTGCCACCTTCGTGGACCAGGGCAAGGCGATCCTGGACGGCAGCGCCGCGATGGCGGTGAATGTCACCTCGCTGCAGAGCGAGATCCAGGCCACGTCCAGCACCGCCGAGATGGACAAGAAGCTGGGCTGGTTCCCGGTCTCCAACAGCTCCGGCAAGGCCTTGTACTCGCCCGACCAGACCAACGGCGTCGTCGCCTTCAACACCGGTGACACCACCCGGCAGAACGCCGCCCGGCAGTTCCTGTCCTTCTGGCTCGGCAAGGACTACCCGGCCTACATCAAGGCGAACAGCGTCGTCTCGGTGGAGCCGTCCGTGCCCAACCCCGCCGGCCTGCCCCAGACCGCGACCGCCCAGGCCGACTCGCTCTCCACCGCGACCGGCGTGTTCCAGGTCAAGGCCCTTACCGCGCCCGACATGCACCTCGCCCTGGCCGACATGATCTACGGCAAGAAGACGCCGGAGCAGGTCGCCCAAGCCGCCGAGGACCAGTTCACCCAGGTCCTCAAGGCGCGCGCCGTCCCTGGTTTCTGACCGGTACGTCCCTTCGCACGACCCGCCTCGGGCACCTCCGCACTGCCCGGGGCCACCCACCGGAGGTGAGAAGTGGCGGATACAGTCACCATCGGCGTCACCGACGTCAGTCCCAGCAAGAAGGCGGACGGCCCGGCCGGGCGCATTCCGCGCCGTCGGCCGCGCAGAAAGCCCAACCAGCCGTGGTGGTTCGCTCTGCCCGCGCTCGCCGTGTTCGGCGCCTTCTTCCTGCTGCCGAACCTGCTGAACTTCGTCTACCCGTTCACGAACTGGTCGGCGTTCCACTCGGACATCCAGTTCGCCGGACTGTCCAACTTCCGCAGCGTCCTGCAGGACGGCTCGATGCTCCGGGACATCCGTATCACCGTGGAGTACGCGGTGCTGGTCGCCCTCTTCCAGAACGGCTTCGGGCTCGCCCTGGCCTTGCTGATGGAGCGCGACACCCGGTTCAACCGCTTCTTCCGGGCGGTGTTCTTCCTGCCAGTGCTGATTTCGGCCCTCGCGGTCGGCTACATCTTTCGCGCGCTGCTGGCCCAGGACGGTGCCCTCAATAGCGTGTTGTCATCGCTTGTCGGCCACCACGTCGACACCCCCTGGCTGGGCTCCACGACCTGGACGCTGGTCGTGGTGACCCTCATCCACGGCTGGAAGTGGATGGGCCTGGCCATGCTCATCTACCTGGCGGGCCTGAAGAGCATGCCGGGCGACGTACTGGAGGCGGCTCGCATCGACGGCGCCGGTTCCTGGCGCACCTTCTGGTCCATCAGGTTCCCGCTGCTGGCGCCTGCGGTGACCTTCAACGTCACTACCGCCCTGATCGGCTCCATGAACACCTTCGACATCGTCCAGGCCACCACCGCCGGCGGTCCGGGCAGTGAGACGGAGGTCTTCAACATCTACATGTTCCGCGTCTTTGGTCAGGGGCTCTACGCCCAGGCGTCCGCGATGAGCCTGGTCCTTTTCCTCATCGTCGTCGTCCTCGCCGTGCCCGTCATCGTCGGTCTGCGCCGAAGGGAGAACAACCAGTGACCACCGCACCCGTGTTCGTCCCCACGAGCCGGCATCTCCCGCGCTGGGTGCAGCCGCTGGCCGTGGTGCTCGTCGCCGCCGTCACCATCGGCATCCCGCTCTGGCTCGTCGTGGTCACCTCGATGAAGCCGCAGGCCGAGGCGATCAAGCCCAACCTCTCCCTGCCGCACCATGTCCAGGTCGCGGACAACTACCAGCAGACCTTCGACCAGGGCAAGATCGTCCAGGGTTTCGTCAACAGCCTGCTGGTCGTGGTCCCCTCGGTCGTCCTCGTGCTGCTGCTGGGTGCCGGCGCGGCCTGGGTCTTCGCCCGCCGCACCGGACGCCTCGTGGGCACCCTCTACGCTTTGAGCATCAGCGGACTGCTGCTGCCCCCGGCCGTGATCACCATCGTCATGGAGCTGCGGCAGATGGGCCTGGCCGGTACCCAGCTCGGCATGATCGCCGTCTACACCGGTATGTACCTGTCCACGTCGATCTTCTTCATGACCGGCTTCATCCGGAACCTCCCCGAGGAACTGGAGGAGGCCGCGCGCATGGACGGCGCGAGCCCGGCGCGGGTCTTTTTCCGGATCATCCTGCCGCTGCTGCGGCCCGTCATCGCCACCGCGACGATCATGGTGATGCTGTTCGCCTGGAGCGACATCTTCTACGCCTTCTTCGTGCTCGGCGGCGGGGCGAAGGCTACCCTGCCGCTCAACCTCTACCAGGTCGCCAACGCCCAGCTCTACCTCAACAACTGGCACCTGATCTTCGCCTACGTCGTGATGATGAGCCTGCCGATGGTGGCGGTCTTCGTCGTCGCCCAGCGCCGGGTCGTCGCCGGCATCACCAGCGGGGCCGTCAAGTAGCCCCGCGTCCATGATCCCCGGGGTGTGACTCCCCGCAC
The DNA here is from genome assembly GCF_044768565.1 of Streptomyces sp. NPDC091280. Lineage (NCBI taxonomy): Bacteria > Bacillati > Actinomycetota > Actinomycetes > Kitasatosporales > Streptomycetaceae > Streptomyces > Streptomyces sp. NPDC091280. The sequence continues at coordinate 2,906 of NZ_JBIVUZ010000030.1, read as the reverse complement.
GCCCCGGTTCCTACCCCCGGTTCCACCCACGATCCTCCCGCAGTGACGCGGGAGGCGGAGGACACGTATGCCTCGAACCGAACGCAGATCCGGACATGTCCGACGTCTGGCGGGTGCGGTGACCTTCACCGTCGTCCTGGCCAGCGCGGCTCTGACCGGTCCGGCCGCCAACGCGGCCAACCCCCAGCTGACCGTCGACCTCGGCCAGACCACCGGTGCGGTCATGCACGGCGCCAACGGCGCCCTGTACGGCCTCAGCGACGACGGCGTTCCCGGCGACAGCATCACCACCCCCCTGCACATGACGTCGATCGCCACCAAGGCACCCGACGGCGCGCAGCACCCCAACGGCGACGCGCTCGTCGTCCAGCCCCAGTTCGCCCGGGGCGGCGGCAGCGACAACCTCATCTACATGCAGGACATCTACGCCAACTGGCCCTACGAGAACCTGGGTCTGAGCGACTACCTGTCCAAGGTCGACACGATGGTCCGCAAGGTCGCCGGGCGGTCGGACGCGAACTCGTTCGTGTGGGTGCCGTTCAACGAGCCGAACGGCGGCAACTGGTACAGCGGGCTGGGCAGTTCGAACACCACCACCTACACCAACACGCGCAACCAGTTCGAGAGCGACTGGACCACCGTCTACAACAAGATCCGGTCGATCATCCCGAACGCCAGGATCGCCGGCCCCAACGAGACCAACTGGGACGCCCGCTTCATGGGCGACTTCTATCCCTGGGCCAAGGCCAACAACGTTCTGCCGGACGTCACCACCTGGCACGAACTGGACCCCAGTTCGCTGTCCGACTTCGAGTCGCACATCAACGCCTACCGGACCATCGAGACCAACGCCGGCATCAGCCACCTGCCGGTCAACATCGACGAGTACGGCGACCGCCGCGACCTATCCGTCCCGGGTCAGATGATCCAGTGGATGTCCATGTTCGAGCGCAACAAGGTCTATGCCGACCAGGCCTACTGGGACATCGCAGGCAACCTCGATGGCAACGTCGGCCAGACCAACATCCCCAACGGCGACTGGTGGCTGCTGCGCTGGTACGCGGGCCTGACCGGACAGACCGTCAAGGTGACCCCGCCGCAGTCCAACGTCATCGACACGTTGCAGGGCATCGGCTCTCTCGACACCGGCCGCAAGCAGGCCCAGGTGCTCCTCGGCGGCGGCACCTCCGGCTCGATCGACACCGTCGTCCAGCACATCCCGGCTTCCTTCGGCAGCAGCGTCGACGTCTCCGTCGAGCGCACTGCCTGGAGCGGCTACGAGGGCGCGGGCGCCACGCCGACCGTGTTGTCCCGCGGCACCATGACCGTTGCCGCCAACGGCAGCATCACCGTCCCGCTGACGGGCCTCGACCCGATGGCGGCCTACCGCATCCTCGTCAACCCTGCCGGCAGCGGCACGCCCACCGCGGCCAACCCGCCCTGGCAGGCGTCGTACGAGGCCGAGAACGCGACGATCACCAGCGGCACGGTCTACACCCAGGGCACGGTGTCCAACGCCAACGGCTACGCCACCTCGGGCACCAAGGACGTCGGCAGCCTGAACCAGTCGAACAGCCAGGTCGCCTTCAACGTCAACGTCCCGTCCACCGGCACGTACAACCTGAACATCTACTACGGCAACCAGTCCAGTCAGACCGCCACCCCCGCCACCCAGACCCTCACGGTCGACGGCGGCTCCGCCAGGACGATCACCTACCAGCCCACCCTGAACTGGACCTACCGCTCCACCGTGAGCACGCCGGTGTCCCTGACGGCCGGTGCGCACACCCTGACCCTGGCCAAGGGCACCACGGGTGAGGTCACCCTCGACAAGATCGACCTCACCGCGACCCCTGGCCAGGACGCCGTCTACCCCGCGACCTACGCCGACATCACCGGCGCGCCGTCGTACAACTACTCCGCCGCCGGCATCAGCGGCGCCGGCGCACTGGTGCTGGGCTCCGCCGACAAGGCCGCCTTCGACGTCTACGCGCCGGCCGACGGCTACTACACCGTCCACGCCGACTACGCGTCCACCGGCAGCAGCACCCTCAGTCTGGATGGTGCCACCGCGTCCACTCTCGCCTCCACGAGCGGCAGCCTCACCGACAGGACCCAGCGGCTGTACCTGTCGGCGGGCAACAACCGCATCACCGCGTCCGGGCCCTCCACCGGCAGCCTCACCCTGCGTGACCTGCGGGTCACCGGCGTCGTGGACACCGCAGGCGTCACCGTCTACGAGGCCGAGAACGCCACCCGCGCCGGAACCGCCGCAGTCTCCAGCAACTCCTGGGCCTCCGGGGGAAGTTACGTCGGCTACATCGGCAACGGCTCCGGCAACACCCTCACCTTCCAGGTGAACGCCGCCTCGGCCGGGCGTTACGTGTTGAACGTTCGCTACGCCAACGACCAGGTCTCCGGATCGGGCAACTACAACACCAACGTCGTTTCCAGGGCGACCGACATCTCCGTCAACGGCACAGCCACGACGGTCATGTTCCGCAACAACTACAGCTGGTCGAGTTGGTGGGACCTGCCGGTCCCGGGCACGCTCAAGGCCGGCACCAACACCATCACCCTCAGCAACTCCTCGGCCTACGCGCCCAACGTGGACCGGCTGACCGTCGCGCCCCTCAAGGGCTGACGCCGGCCCCGGCCGGGGCTCACGGGCCCCGGCCGGGATCCCCCTGCTGTCACAGATCTCTTCCCTTTCCATTGTTCACGACTTCGAACAGTGATCGAAATCCCGAATAGAAGGGCGGTCCGGCGGTGAACGCCGAACACCAGGAAGACACCCGCTATGACACCTACGTCATCGGAGTCGACTACGGGACGCTGTCGGGGCGAGCCGTGGTGGTCCGGGTCTCGGACGGCGCCGAACTGGCCGTCGCCGAGCACCCGTACAC
>NZ_JBIVUZ010000029.1:0-30177 GCF_044768565.1 Streptomyces sp. NPDC091280 | reverse complement strand
ACAACTGTCAGAGGTAACGAGGCGGTTCCTACCTGGTGTTGGGAGGCCCCTTCGGGGCCACCCAACACTGAGAGCGTCCAGAAGTACCGGGAGAACAGGTGCTGGGTGACGTCGATCGACAGTGTGTCCAGCTCGGCGCCGAGTTTGTCGCGGCTGGTCATCTCGGGCAGGCCGCTGGGGTGGGCGGTGACGAGTTCGCCGCCGAGGGGGAGTTGCCCGTCGGTGGCGGCACGGTTGCGGGAGTGCCGGTGCAACTCGGTGGCCTGCAGCAGCAGATCCCTGCGGGTCAGGTCTGCGGTGAGCGGGTCGAGGGCGCCGATCCGGATGAGCCGTTGCGCGGTCGGCAGCGACGGGCGGGCCCGCTGCCACAGGTCCTGGAGCGAGGTGTAGGGCTGGCCGGCCGCGAGGCGGGCGGTCTCCTGCTCGCTGATGCCTTTGACCGTGGAGAAGGCGAGCCGCACGCCCAGTCCCTGAGCGGTCTGTTCGACGCTGTGCTGCGGGCGGGAGCGGTTGGCGTCGACGTTCAGTACGGGTACGCCGTGGCGGCGGGCGTCGGCGACGATGACCCGACGCGGCCACATGCCCGGATCGTGCTCCAGCAGCCCCGCATACAGGGCGGCGGGGTGATGGGCCTTCAGATACGCGGACTGCAGGGCGGGGACGGCGAAGGCGACCGCATGGGCGCGGCAGAAGCCGTACGCACCGAAAGCGGCGACGGTCTCCCACACCTCGTCCAGCACTGCCGTGGTGTAGCCGCGTGCCCCGGCCGTGCGGCGGAACCACGCCTCCACCCCGGGCAGCCTGCCGGGATCGGCCAGGGCGCGGCGGGCGACGTCGCCGGCAGCACGGTCGCAGCCGGTCATCCGGGCGAGGATCGCGATGATCTGCTCGTGCCAGATCACCACCCCGTACGTGTCGCAGAGGATCGCCTCCAGGTCCGGGTGCGGGTAGCGGGGCGCGGCACCGTGCCGGGCCGCGATGAAGAGCGCGGGCATGCCCCCGGACACGGGTCCCGGACGGAACAGGGAGATGTCGGCGATGACGTCCTGCAGGTGCCTCGGTTGCAGCCGCCCCACGAGATCCTGCTGGCCAGGGCTTTCGAGCTGGAACAGGCCCACCGTGTCGGAGCGCCGGATCAGGTCGAAAGAGGCTGCGTCGTTGAGGTCGACGTGGTCGGGGTTGTCGAGATCGAGCTGGCGGCCGGTCGTACGGCGGATCTCGGCGACGGCGTGCGCCATCGCCGACTGCATCCGCATCCCGAGCACATCGAGCTTGAGCAGCCCGAAGCCTCCGAGCTCGACGTCCTCCTTGTCGGCCTGCACCATCGGGTAGCCGGCCGGGGTCGGCTGCACCGGCACCCGGTCCAGCAGCGACGCGTTCGAGAGGATCACACCGCACGGGTGCATGGCGTAGCCGCGAGGCAGCGCGTCCAGCCCCTCGGCCAGCTCCCACAGCGGCCCGAACTCACCTTTCCTGGCAGCGAGTTGGCGCAGTTCCGGGAGTTCGGCCAGGGCGCCTCGGATGTCGCGGGCGCGGATGTGCGGGAACGACTTCGCGATCTCGTCCACGACCCGGGGAGCCAGCCCGAGTGCGAGGCCGGCGTCGCGCAAGGCATGGCGGGCCCGGTAGGTCTCGGGCATGCCGGTGACCGCGACGCGCTCCCGCCCGAACCGTTCGATGATCCTGTCGTAGACCTCCAGGCGGCGGGCGGACTCCACGTCCAGGTCGATGTCGGGCAGCGAGGTACGGCGCTCGGACAGGAACCGCTCGAACAGCAGGTGGTGCTCCAGCGGGTTCGCGGTGGCGACGAAGAGGCTGTGGTTGACCATGGATCCGGCGCCCGAGCCGCGTGCGGCGACCCGGATGCCCATCGCCCGCACATCGGCCACGACCTGCGCCACCGCCAGGAAGTACCCCTGGAACTGGAGGCGCCCGATCACCCCCAGCTCGTAGTCGAGCTGCCGAACAGCGCGTTCGTCCCTGTCCAGGCCGCGGGCGGCCATGCCCGTCTCGCAGCGCCGACGCAGCAGTTCAAGGGCCGAACCGGGCTCGGGGCCGGCGCCCACGACGGACGGCTCGGGAAAGTGCGGGCGCCCCAGCCCCAGATCGGCCGGGGCCAGGACGCAGGACTGCGCGGTCGCCCCGGTCTCGCCCAGCAGGGCGGCGGCTCTTTTCCTACCGGCGCCGACGGACTGCGCGATCCGGTCGGCCACCGCCGCCATGGCGGCCGGACCCTTCAGCCAGCGCTCGCCGCCGTCCAGGCTCCGGCGGTCGACGGGCCGCAGCAGCCGCGCCGCATCGAGGACATCGGCGACCCGGTGCTGGCCCGGGTCGGCGTAGCGGACCGCGTTCGACACCACCGTGCGCACGCCGAGCTGGTCGCCCAGGCCCACGGTCCGCGCGGCCAGCCGCAGCGACCCCGCCCCCGTACCCTGCCGCCCCAGCCGCACCGCCTCCAGCCGCAGTTCCTCCCCTGCCAGCTCCCGCCACGGCGCGAGCAGCTGCTCGGCGATGTCGGGGCGGCCGGACGACAGTGCACGCACCGGCTCGGAGGCAGGCCCCAGCAGCACCACCAGGTCCTGGCCGGCGTACTCACGCAGCACCGGCCACGACACGACCGGCGGTGCGCCGCCGGCTGCGGCGTGCGCGGCGGACACCAGGCGGCACAGCCGCGCCCACCCGGCCGCGGACCGCGCGAGCAGGGTGACCCGCAGCGGCGGCTCCACCACGTGGGCGCCACCGCGCACCGGCGTACGCGGCCGGCCGGCTGCCGGGGCGGGCGGGGCGATGGGGGCGACGGCGACGTCGACACCGAGGACTGGCCGGATGCCGGCAGCTGCGGCGGCCTTGGCGAAGCGGACCGCGCCTGCGGCGGTGTCCCGGTCGGTCAGCGCGAGCGTCGTCATCCCGCGCTCGGCGGCACGCTGCACGAGGTCCCCGGGGAGGGAGGCGCCGTACCGGGCGGAGTACCCGGAGGCCACATGCAGATGAGTAAATCCATGCTGCCCACCTCCGTTCCTCGCCTGTCTCTCCCGGACCTGTGACCTCTCCAGATATCCACACTATTTGAAATCGCACAAGCGTGCGAACAGGTGATGTGATGGTGTCCCACGCGCCGCACCGACCTGTTGTGACGGAGCGCGACGGATTGCGAGGGGAGTGCGCCCGCCTGCGAGTCGTACGATCATCGCTCTCTGCAGTGCCGGGTCGCGGGATGGCCGGTGGAAACCCGTCGTGGAGGGCCCGTGCGGAAGTTAGGCTCCGCCCATGGCCGCGTCCGTCCCCGATCCTCGTCTGCAGTATCTGATCAACAAGCTCCGGCCGGGTTCCGTGAGGAGCGTGACGGTCGCAGGGTTCGACGGAGCGGACGTCCTTGTTCTCCTTGGGGAGTCGGACGAGGAGGACCGCGAAGTCGGACGCATTCCCCGGCATGAGGTGTCGATCCGTCGCACCGACCACCCGTCCGAGATCTTCACGGTCGGCCGGCAGATCGAAGCCGAGGAGATCGGACGCTGGCGGGGGCAGCTGAACCTCTCGGCCCGTGCCTGCGAGAACCCCGAGCTACGCGCTTTCCTGGTGGCCATTCAGCCTGGACAGATCGTTTCCGGGACCGTGTCGGGAGTTCACAACTTCGGGGTCTTCGTTCATCTCGACGGCGAGCCCCACGGGCTCTGCACCGGGTTCATCCGCGTGCCCGACCTGACGTGGGACCGGATCAATCACCCCTCGGAAGCAGCTGAGGTCGGCCAGCGGATCACCGGTGAGGTGATCATGTCGGAGACGCGCGATGGCCAGGTCACGATCTCCTTGAAGGCTCTCCTGGAAGACCCCCTCGTGCGGTTCGCTGATCAGACAGGCCATGTCCTCAACGGGACTGTCACGAAGATCGTCCCGTTCGGCGTGTTCGTGCGACTCGCCCCCGGCATCGAGGGACTTCTGCACGTCTCCGAGATGACCGGCTCACCAGTCGAAAGCCAGGACCGGCCCGTGAGCGAGGGCGACCAGATCACGGTGCGGGTTGCGGAAGTCGACCTCCAGCGACACCGCATCAGGCTCTGCGCTCACGGGTCTTGAGTAGCGCCAGGCCCGCATCCTGTGCTGCCCTGAAGACCATCGAGCACGTCGCGATCGCCTAGGGTGCCGCGCTGGCCGCTCAGGACACGCCGCACACGCTGCTCGTGAAGGCGGCGATCCCTCTGCTCCGGTAGTACCCGTCCGCATGCGCGACCGTCGCGGGGGCCGGAGTCTGATCGTGTGGACTTCCCCGTCGACGTAGCCCTCGCCGAGTTCGTCCCGACCCTCCCGGTCGGGGCGAACTGGCGCTACGAGCCCAAGTTATGGACAGGGTTCGAGCGTGTCCGTTGTCCACGACGATCATGGTGTCGAGGAGTGTCTGCGGCGCGAGGAGCCCGGCTGGGCGAGGTCTGGCCGAATGACTGAGAACCCAGGTAGGGCCCGGGCTAGTTGATGACCTTTCGGCCGAGGCGCGTCCGGTGCGGTGCGCGAAGAGTGGACCTCGTCACCGGCTCCCTCCTGAAAGACGTCGTCCATGCGCCCCGTACACAAGGCCGCTCTCGCGGCGGCTGCCCTGCTCGCCACCCTGTGCGTACCCGTGGCTCAGGGAGCACTGACCGCGGCGGCCTCCGATCGCCCCTCGGTCCTCGCCCGCTACTACGATCAGCACCCGGCTTGGCACCGCTGCGGAAGCCCCGACCGTTACCCCGCGGCCTACCAGTGCGCCACCGTCACTGTGCCCCTCGACTACGCGCACCCCGACGGCCGCACCTTGACTCTGAAGGTCTCGCGGTTGCGCACCAGCGTCCCGGGCAAGCGTCACGGCGTCCTGCTGTCCAATCCGGGCGGCCCGGGAGACCTTGCCCTGGACGACCCGATAACCATGAAGGACGCTTTGGCCAAGAGCGTGAGGGACCGGTACGACCTGGTCGGCTTCGACCCGCGTGGTCTTGGCGCCAGCAGCCCCTTGCAGTGCGGTCTCACTCAGGACGAGGCGAGCCCCGCCCTGCGCCCGTACCGGCCGGCCACCTTCGCGAAGGACACCATCCGGGCCCGGGACACGGCCGCCCGGTGCGTCGCCCGCGAGCGCGCCCGGCTGCCGTACATCACCACCCGCAATACCGCCCGGGACATGGACGTCATCCGCGGAGTCCTGGGCGAGAAGAAGATCTCCTACCTCGGCTGGTCCTACGGCACCTACCTCGGTGCCGTCTACACCCAGCTCTTCCCGCACCGCAGTGACCGCATGGTGCTCGACAGCGCCGTCGACCCCAACCGTTTCGGGCGCCACACGAACCAGGCCATGGCCTCCGGAGCCGAATCCGCGTTCCGGAACTGGAGTCGGCTCGTCGCCCGCCGCAACGGCATCTATCACCTCGGCGACACGTCGGCGAAGGTCCGCGCCGTCTTCTGGCGGCAGGTCGCCCGTGCCGAGCGGACGCCGATCCGCTACCGGGGAAGCGACGAGACCCACCAGGGCTCCGTCGTGACAGGTGACGGCATCCGCGACTGGCTGCGCGCGGACTTCTCCAACGCGCCCTACCAGGCTGCCCGTGAACTCGCCGACCTGCGCAATTCCCCCACCACGCACGCCGTTTCCGCAACGTCCGGCGGCAAGGCGGATCCCGCGGACGACAACGCCATCGCCCTCAATCTGGCCGTCATGTGCGGCGACAACTCCGTGTCCTGGCCCCGCGACCCGGCCCGCTACCGGCAGGACGCACGCCGGGCCAAGGCTCGCCACCCCCTCTACGGGGACTTCACCGCCAACATCACGCCGTGCGCGTTCTGGCCGAAGGGCTCTGAACCGGTGACCCGTGTCGACAACCGGGTCGGCGCCCTCGTGGTGCAGAACCAGTGGGACTCCCAGACCCCCCTGTCCGAGGGCCTGGCCATGCACCATGCCCTTCACGGTTCGCGTCTGGTCTCCATCCGTGACGGCCGCGGCCATGTCGTCTACGGCATGCCCGATGCCCCTCTCTGTGTCACCCGCACCGTCAACTCGTATCTGATCACCGGTCGTCTCCCGGTCCGCGACGTCACCTGCCGGTCCTGACGGCCACGCGCCTGCATCCTTCAACCGGCCGTCGGCGGAGCGGACTTGGGCACAGAACGTCCGCCGCCGCGAGGGAAAGTGATGGGCTGTCATCATCCTCGGGGCGGTGATGACAGTCCGGCGGTTGAAGGGCGCTCGCCGGTGTGGTCACGGCGCGGCCCGGATCGGTCTCGTGACGTGTGTATATGACACACTGTGCACCGGGTGGGGCGGAACCTGCATCCTCACCACGGTCTACGGCGTCAACCCACTCGCCGGTAGTGAACTGCACGACGACAGCCCCATCGAAGCGTCGACTATGACTTTGTCCGCACGGTGGCCAAAAGGCGAGAATATGAACCCGCATCACCAGCATCAGCCCGCTTCTTACGGCGAGTCCAGGCTTGTATCAGCCGCGGAGTACGAGAGTGCGGTTCTCGCAATTGTCTGCCAGATTCCCGCGGGCCGTGCCATGACGTACGGGCTGATCGCGGAGATCGTCGCAGAAAGCCTGCACCGCGGCGGACCCCGGCAAGTGGGGCAGGTTCTGGCCAGATCACCGGTCATCGACGACGAGGGGAACGTCATTCCGTGGTGGCGAGTGGTGAACGCTGCCGGCTCGCCCCCGTCCCATCACCTGGAGGAGGCTCTCGCTGCCCTGCACGACGAGAGGTGCCCGCTGACTGCCGACGGTCACCGTGTCAATCTGCGCCAGGCCGTGTGGTTTCCCGAACTCGACGAACGCGGGAACGCTGTCTGAGGTCCGTCGTGGCCCGACGGTACATCTGCGGGGGTTGGCGGAGCGGGCACCGAGTTCCTCCCGCTCGAACTGGACGCCACGGTGCGGTCGGGCGATGCCGCCGGCGAATTGCACAACGGTCAGCTGCGTGTTGTGGGATTCACTGGCGTGATGCTCGGCCTGTGGATGCAGGACTGTGATGCTGGGGGCACGTACGCGGCGTCGGTTACGTCGCGTATGAGGTGGGGTGGCCGCATGACCGGAGCCGTGCCCGCGTCGGATCAGGTGCGGGAGGTTATGGGCGAGCGGCGACTGCCGCCGCGAGGGCGAGGATCCGGCGGGCGTCCTCGACATGCAGGTTCTCGATCAGCCGGCCGTCGACGGTGACTACTCCGCGGCGTTCGCGAGTGGCTGCCTCGAACGCGTCGATGATCCGCTGGGCGCGGGCGACCAGTTCTGGGGACGGGGCGAACACCTGGTTGCACGGGGCGATCTGGGAGGGGTGGATGAGCGTCTTCCCGTCGAAGCCGAACTGCCGTCCCTGCACGCACTCGGCCTCGAAGCCCTCGATGTCCTGCACATCGTTGTAGACGCCGTCCAGGATCACCTTGCCGCTCTCCCGCGCCGCCAGCAGTGCCAGCGACAGCCCGGTCAGTAGCGGAGCCCGGCCGGGGACGTGCTCGGCGTGCAGTTCCTTGGCGAGGTCGTTGACGCCCATCACCAGGACGGTGAGCCGCTCGCTCGCGGCGGCCACCGCACGGGCGTCCAGCATCGCGCGCGGCGTCTCGACCATGGCCCAGATGGCCGTACGGTCCGGGGCGCCGGCGGCCTCCAGCGCACGCTCGACGGCGCGCACGGTGTCGGCGGATTCCACCTTGGGCACGACCACCGCGTCCGGACCGGCCTCGGCAGCAGCCCGCAGGTCGTCGTCGTGCCAGGCCGTGCCAGGTGCGTTGACCCGGATCGTCAGCTCACGGAAGCCGTACTGTCCCGAGGCCGCGGCGGCGGCCACCCGTTTGCGGGCCTCGGTCTTCGCGTCGGGGGCGACGGCGTCCTCCAGGTCGAGGATGAGCGCATCGACGGGCAGGGACTTGGCTTTCTCCAGGGCGCGTTCGTTGGCGCCGGGCATGTAGAGCACGGAGCGGCGCGGTCGCAGGATTGCCTCGGACACTGGTGTTACTCCTTGTTCTGCCGGAACTCGGCCGCCGTGTAGGCGTCCCGCAGTTCGGGGTCGCGGGCGGCGAGGGCCTGCGCGAGCTCGGCGACCACCTGGCACTGCTTGTACGTCGCGTCGTCCTGCATCTTGCCGTCGATCATCACCGCGCCGGTGCCGTCGCCCATGGCGTCGATGACCTTGCGGGCCCAGGCGACGTCGGCGGGGGCGGGCGAGAAGACCTTCTTGGCGACGGCGATCTGCACCGGGTGCAGGCTCCAGGCGCCGACACAGCCGAGCAGAAAGGCGTTGCGGAACTGGTCCTCGCAGGCCGTGGTGTCCTTGATGTCGCCGAACGGCCCGTAGTACGGCAGGATGCCGTGCGCCGCGCAGGCGTCGACCATGCGCGCCAGGGTGTAGTGCCACAGGTCCTGCTGGAAGGTGGCCCGCGGGGCAGCGCCGTCCGCGCCGTGCGGGTCCTCGCGGACCAGATAGCCGGGATGTTCGCCGCCGACCCGGGTGGTCTTCATCCGGCGGCTGGCGGCCAGATCGGCGGGGCCGAGCGAAATGCCCTGCATCCGGGGGCTGGCGCCGGCGATCTCCTCGACATTGGCGACGCCGGTCGCGGTCTCCAGGATGGCGTGCACCAGGATCGGCCGCCGGATCTGCGCCTTCGCCTCCAGCTGGGCGAGCAGCCGGTCGACGTAGTGGATGTCTTCGACGCCCTCCACCTTCGGCACCATGATGACGTCCAGCTTGTCGCCGATCTCGGTGACCAGGGTCAGCAGGTCGTCCAGCACCCACGGCGAGTCCAGGCTGTTGATCCGGGTCCACAGCTGGGTGTCGCCGAAGTCCGTGGCTTTGGCGATCTTCACCAGGCCCGACCTGGCCGCTTCCTTGCGGTCGGCGGCGACCGCGTCCTCCAGGTTGCCCAGCAGCACGTCCACGGTGGGCGCGATGGCCGGCACCTTCGCGGCCATCTTCTCGTTGCCCGGGTCGAAGAAGTGGATCATCCGGGACGGCCGGAACGGTACCTCGTGTACGGGGGTCGGCGCCCCGACGGCCAGCGGTCGGAAGAAGTCCTTCGGAGAGCGCATGCAGTCTCCCTGGTCGGTTCACGGAACAGGGCTGCCACCGGTGCCCGGCGGCGCCATTCGGGCTCACTCTAGGCCCGCACTACCGGCCAGTACGTGTGCTGTTGATCACCGCCGGCCATCGGTGCGCCGGGTGCGCCGGGGCCGATTCGGGGCGGGTTCTGGGCGGGTTCTGGGCGGGCTCCCGGTGGCGGCCCCTCGCGCGCCCCGGAACGCTCGATGCGGAGGGTCCGCGCCGTGTTCCGGCGGCACGTCGCCCGCACCGGCCGGGCGCCGGTCCGCCACCGGGGCAACGACGGCACCCGTCAGGGCGCGGCGGTGAGCGGCGACGACATCCGCCACTGGCTACGGGCCGGTTTCCCGCGCCCCCTTCCCGGCGGCCCGCGAACTCGCCGCCCTGCGCGGGTTCCCCGCCGCACGCCCGGATCCCGCAGCACGCGGGCGGCACGGCGGAGGCCGCGGACGGCAACGCCATCGCTGTCGAAGGGGCCGTCATGTGCGGCGGGTGATCATGCCGTTGCGTCGCAGCAGCGGCAGGATGTGATCCCGTACTGCCGGAGCCAGCCGCACGTCCGGTTCACCACCAGGAATCCACCGCAGAGCCGCCAGTTCAGCCGCCGGCCGAGGCTCCTGGCTCATGCCCGCCGCGAAGACCGTCATCCTCATCGGCACGCCCTCAAGAGCCGCTGGTGCTTCAACAACCGCCAGGAACCTCGGACTCAGCGGACAAATCCCCAACTCCTCATCCAGCTCACGGATCAGCGTGTCCAGCGGCTCCTCGCCCGCCTCAGGCTTCCCGCCCGGCAGATAGAACACGTCGGGAGCCGCCCTCTTGCTCACGACCAGCAGGCGCCCCTCCCGGACGATCACGGCGGCCACGACCACCAGGAACCCAGCCCCGCCGGGACCGACCCTCTTACCGTCGTGAGTCATGCGCGCCATCCTCCCCGGCACCTCACCAACACCCTCGCAACGATCACAACCACCTGCTCAGCCAGGCACGGCGTGCGCCCGCGCGCAGGGTCCGACTGCACCGGGAGGGCGACCCCGCTCCTGGCCGAGCGCGGTGGCCGGCGCGGTCCGCGCCCGATCCGGGCGCACTCCCGGCCCTGGACCGGCCCGGGTCACCCGGTCGGTATGAACAGCACACTGAGGAGCGCGAGGACCGCGACGATCGCGGTGTCGATGGCCAGAACGGTCCGCAGGACCGGGGTCTTGTCGGGGGCGTCGTCGCACAGGCGGGTGGCGAACTCGACCCGGGCGGGGGAGGCCATGATGAGCATCGAGCCGGAGACGTTCTGCATCGCCGTGACGGCGAGGACCGGGGCGCCCAGGGTGGTGGCCGCGGCGGCTTGGGGTGCGGCGAACATCGCGTTCGCCCCGCTGTTGGAGCCGGCGAGGAATCCGCCCAGTCCGCCGAGGACCGGGGTCAGGGCGAGGTAGCCGGAGCCGAGATGGGTCAGGGTGGAAGCGATCTGCGCGGACATGCCCGAGACCGACATCACGGCCCCGAGGAGCACGAACAAGCCGGTCGCCGGTCCGACGGGTATCCAGGACCGGGCGGCGGCGCGGACGGTGGCGCGGCGCTCGCCGCCGTGGTGGCGCAGCGCGGTGAGGGTCGCGACGGCCAGCCAGAGCGCCGGGGAGGCCAGGTAGTGCCAGCCGCTGGAGGCCAGGCCGAGGGCGCGGACGGTGATCGCGACGCTCAGGACGCCGCCGAGGAGGACGACGTGCGCGGCGCCGGCCCGGCGCACCTCGGCGGACAGGGTGATCCGGTTGCCGCGGGCCCGGCGCAGCACCAGATGCAACACCAGGACCACGGCCGCGCCGACCGCGCCGGCCGGCGCGGTGCCGAACAGGAGGTTCGCGCCCCACACGCCGCCCCACAGCACGAGGGCCGAGCCGGTCGCGAACAGCACGCCGCGCAGCCTCTCGCCGGGGCCGGCGACGATGAGCGCGGCGGCGATCCCCGTGCCCGCGAACACGGCCAGGCTGATCGCGGCGGAGGCCGCCCCCAGCGCGTCGAAGCCGACACCGGCCAGGTGGGAAGCGATCAGGGTGCCCGGGCCCATCGATCCCCAGGGAACGATGCACAACCCCAGCAGCCCGGTCGTGGCCGCCTTGTGGCCGCCGATGCCCAGCCCGTACAGCAGCGGCACGCCGATGGCCATGCCGATCCCGAACCCGGTGAGCGACTCGGCCAGCGGCGTCACGCCGTGCACAATCGCGAGGACCGGCACGACACCCGTGCCGAGGTTCTCGCGCAGCCATCGCGCCAGGACCTCCTGCGCGCCGGTGCGGCGGCTCGCCTCGGCGAACGCGATCCCGCCGCAGATGATCAGCAGCACCTCAAGGAGGATCGGCCACCACTGCGTGAGCACCGACCACGCCTCACCGCCGTCGAATCCGAACCAGACCACCCCGACCACCGCGCCCGCACCGACACCGGCGAGGGCGGCACGCGTCGAGGACTGGCGCAGCAGCAGCGCGGCGATCACGAGCAGGATCGGCAGGAGCGCGAAAAGGAACAACATGTCGGCAGCATATACAAAGTTTTTTTCGTATCCTGAAATCCGGGATTGTGGAAGGAGCCATCGTCATGGCATCGGGGCAGGTCAGCCAGTTCGGCATCGCGATGCGGGCCCGCCGGGCCGAGGCAGGGATCACACTGGAGCAGCTCGCTGCGGCCTGCGGGGTGTCCATCGGCACGCTCTCGCGGATCGAGCGCAGTGGGCTGAACACCTCCCTGGCCAACGCGGTCGCCATCGCGACCAGCCTGGGGACCACGGTCGACGCCCTCCTGCAGGCGCGGCAGGAGGTGTCCGTGCAGCGGGCGGGCGACGCGCAGACGTTCACCGATCAGGACAGCGGGGTGGTGCGGACCCTGATCGCCCGCCCCACCGCCGCAGCCGAGCTCATCCGCTACACCCTTCCGGCCAAGACGAGCACCGCCCGTTTCGCTCCGCACGGTCCCGGCACCACCGAGATCCTGCACGTGACCGCCGGGGCCGTGACGATCAGCAGCGGCCCCGACGAACCGATCACGTTGCAGAGCGGCGACACGGCCCATATGCCCGCCGACCGCGAACACCAGCTCAGCAACCCGGCACACGAGCCCAGCACCATCGTCATCCTGATCATCCGCCCCGCCCTGTAGTACCCGCGGCGGGTGCGCGCAGCGGCATCCAGGAGGCCGGGCAGGTCCGCGAGGACGGTGCGTGACGATGCGCAGAACCCGGCATGGGAAAGGGCGGCACCGCGACCTGCAGGCAGTCTCCGGTGGACGGTTTGGTGTAATCGGGGCGTGCATCCGGGTGGGGGTTCTCGCTCTGGCTGCGGGTGCGTCGTCCCGGGGGCGATGTGATCGGTCTGCTCGGCTGTCCGCGCACCCGTCGGCCCAGCGCGGGTCTGTGGTCGTCGGTGTCGGATCTCCTGGCGGTCGGCGAGGGTCTGGTTGCCGACCGGACTCTCCTGGGGGAGATCCGTCGTCCTCGTACCCGGGGCGACGACCCCATCGCCTATGGGTTGGGATGGTTCCCGGGGCCCTTCGGTCCAGATGTATCTCGACGGACGGCTACCGGGCTGCCATGGTCCTCATACCGGACCGGGACTGCGTGACCGTGACCCTCGCCGACCAGGAGACTGCCCTGCCCGCCTTGGCGCGACTGCTCAACGACATGCAGCAGCCACCGACCGGGGACGACATCGCCAACGCGGTCAACGGCTTCACTGCCTGAGTATCTGCTCCTGAGGCCGACATGACATGGCGCGGTTCGTGAGCCTTCGTTGACTCGGATTAGCGTCCGTCGGGGTGAGCAAGGTGGCCGAGGAGCAAGGCGAGCGACTCCTGCGGGTTCTGGCCGGCTGTGTCGACGACGATGTGCTCCCGGTCCCAGGGCTCGTAGTCGCGGTTGAGGACCTGCTGCCAGTCGGGCAGTGGTAGATCGGGGATGTCGATCGATCGTGTGGTCACGCGGTCTCGGTGCTCGTCCGGGTCTGAGCAGATGACTTCCACTTCGACGACGGGGACGGCCGCCTTGGGCCCCACGTTTTTCCAGCTGTCGCGGGTGATTGCCAGGGGGTTCACGGATTCCGCGATCACGGTCAGCCCTTGCCGGAGGTGTTCTTCGGCGAGGGCGTATCCGATGACGTAGCCGGCCGGTCCGACGGGGTGCTGTGCCAGGCCGGAGCGGACGATGGCCTGTTCGATGGTGTCGATGCGCAGGTGGACTGCGCCGATGCGTGCGGCCAGCAGTCGCGCGAGAGTGGTCTTGCCGGTGCCGGGCAGTCCGCCGATCACGATGAGCATGTGTTCATCCTGCCGGAGCAAGAGGGGGGCCGAAGCCGGCGGTGCCATGGGAGAGCTGGTGCCGGTCAGGGTGGGGTTGCCGACCGTGAACGTGAGGACGATCAGTCCCGGTCGGCCTCGCGGGAGACGGGCTGTGTGCTCTTGTGGGAGGGCCGGCGGGGGATGCGCCTGGTCAAGAGTGTGATCGCGGCCCAGGCGAGCAGGGTTGAGTGTTTCGACGTCTGCCGGGCGGTCCGGGGCCGGCTTACATGATTGGCTTTGCCGGTGCAGATTAAAGCGATCGTATTCGACTTTGACGGCCTGCTCATGGACACCGAGACCACGCTCTTGGCGTGCTGGCAGTACGAATGGAGACAGCACGGGCTGGAGCTGGACCCAGCCACCTTCTTCGCGGATCACGGCGGCGACATCACCGCTGAGCGGTATCGCCAGCTCGCGGAGGCCGTCGGTCCCGGCTTCGATTACGAGGCCAGCCACGCCCGCCGGCTCGCCTACCGCGACGAGCTGCACAACGGGCTGGGCCTTCGGGACGGCATAGACGCCTGGCTGGCACAGGCCCGCGATGCAGGTTTGCAGTGTGCGGTCGCCAGCAGTTCACCCGCGGCGTGGGTAACCGGCATGCTGGCCCGAGTTGACCGCCTCGACGCATTCACCGCCCTGGCGTTCGGGAACGAAGTCGCTGCTCCCAAGCCGGCTCCCGATGTCTACCTGCTCGCTCTCGACCGCCTCGGGCTCCGCCCGGCACAGGCCATCGCAGTCGAGGACACACCCCACGGGGCCGCCGCAGCCCGAGCCGCAGGACTTGCCTGCGTCGCCGTCCCGAACCCCTTCGCCGCCCACTCGGACTTCACCGCGGCGGATCTTGTCCTCCCCACCGCCGCCGACCGCACACTCCAAGCCGTCATAGACACGCTCACCGGCACGGCACCCCACACAGCCCCGATCTGAACATCCACAACCATTGAGCGGCGCGCATCGTGAAGCCACAGGTCACTGGCCTGGCGTGAGTGACGATTCGGGTGTTCCGGCAGGTGGACGCCCTAGCGCACGACCGCGTACTGCACGGCATCGAGCTGATCGGCGGCCTCATCCCGAATGAGGTGGTGCGGACCCTGATCGCCCGTCCCACCGCCGCAGCCGAGCTCATCCACTACACACTTCCCTGCCCGGACGAGCACCGCCCGTTTCGCCCCGCACGGTCCCGGCACCACCGGATCCTGCACGTGACGGCCGGGGTCGTGACGATCGGCAGCGGCTCCGGCGAGCCGATCACGTTGCGGAGCGGCGACAGGGCCTATATGCCCGCCGACCGCGAACACCGGCTCAGCAACCCGGCAAACGAGCCCGGCGGCGTCGTCATCCTGATCATCCGCCCCGCCCTGTAGTACCCGCCGCCGGTGCGCGCCGTTGGTTCTTCACCTGCTGGGTGGCCAAGTCGGCCGGGCTCTGGCCGAGTTCGAGGTTCTGGCGGCGGTTCCGTGAAGGCGGCGTGGGTGATTCGCTGGGCAGCGTCTCTTTGCGGGGTGGATTTGTTCGGCTCAGCCCGAGGTGTCGGCGATGCGCGCTCGGACGTCTGCCGTCAGTTTGTCCAGCAACGCGGTGAGCAAGAGGCGTTCGTCCGGCGAGAGACCGCCGACGAGTGTGGCTTCGCGACCGAGTACGGCATCGACGGACCGCTCGATGAGCGCATGACCTTCGGCTGCGAGCGCCACCATGACCGTGCGGCTGCCTGCCGGCCCGGCTGTTCGCTCGACGAGACCTTCACGTTCGGCCCGGGCAACGCGCTGGGAGATCGCACCGGCAGTGACCAGCGTCCGCCGGGCAAGTTCGCGCGTGCTGAGGGCGTAGGGCGGACCGGAGCGGCGGATGACGGAGAGGAGGTCGAGGGTGGCCGCGTCGATCCCTGCGTCGCGCAGCACCTTGCCGCGATCGTCCGAGAAGAGCTTGGCCAGCCACCAGATGGGCGTGACGATCTCGATGGATTCAGTGGGGGTCCCAGGCCGTTCCCGTTGCCACGCGGCAGCGATCTCTGCGGCGGAATGACCAGGTTGGGGACTCGGAGAGCGGCCGTCGGTCACGGAGTGGGTCCTCGCCATCGTCGAGTATGTTTAGATCTAAACGTAGCATTCGACAAGGAGGAGACTTGACCCGCACTGTGCTCATCACCGGAGGTACCAGCGGCATCGGCCGTGCGATCGCTGCCCGGTTCGCTGCCGACGAGGCGAAGGTCTGCATCACGGGACGTCACACCGCGACCGTTGAGCTCGCCGCCGAAGAGATGGGGGTTCACGGAATCGTCTGTGATGCGGCCGACCCCGGCCAGGTCGCGGCGCTTGCCGAACGGATCGGCGGCCTGGACGTCCTGGTCAATGCCGCTGGGGGCCTGCCCGAGGCGCCGTCCGGTGACCCGTCGGCCCTGGACGGACTGCTCTCGCAGTGGCAGGCCAACCTGGCGCAGAATCTGCTGACCGCCGTGCTGACCACAGCCGCAGTTCAGGACAAGCTCACCAGCGCAAGCTCCGTCATCAGCATCGGCTCGATCGGCGCCGAGCGCCGGGGCGGCTCCTACGGCGCGGCCAAGGCCGCTCTGGCTGCCTGGAATGCCTCGTTGTCCGGCGAACTCGCACCCAAGGGTGTGAGCTGCAACGTCATTTCCGCGGGCTACATCGCAGGGACCAACTTCTTCCGTGGCCAGCTGAGCGAGGAACGTCATCGCGCACTGGTCGCGGAGACGCACGACAAGCGGCCGGGCACGGTCGACGACATCGCCCAGACCGCCCACTTCCTGGCCTCGCCGGGAGCCCGGCACGTCACCGGACAGACCATCCACGTCAACGGAGGCGCCTTCACCACGCGGTAGCGCCGGGTAAACCGCGTCGAGCCGTCGGTCCAGGGCTCGTCACGAACCGATCTCTCGGGCGGCAGCCGCCCGGCGGGGCCGGGCGCCCGTCCTGCGCACCGCGCCGGACCTCGCCGCGACCCCGGTTGGAGGGGCGCAGTGAACCGCCGGGGTGTCGGTCTCCGCCGGGCGGGTGGGGCCGGATCAGGGCCGGTGGGGTCCGCGTTGGGGCAGTGTCCGGCTGTAGACGACGCTGGTAGTCGTACTGCCGAGGCCCGCCAGTTCGTCCACCAGCTTCTCCAGGTGCTCCATCGAGACAGCGGCGACCTTCAGCGTGTAGCAGTCGTCGCCGGTGGTGCGCAGGCACTCCAGGATCTCGCGGCGCTCCGCGAGGAGGTGGTGCAGCGGCTGGTGGCGGTTGCCCGGGTACTTCAGACGGACGACGGCGAGCACGGGGTAGCCCACCTTGGCCAGGTCCACGGTGGCGTGATAGCCGGTGATGACGCCCAGCGACTCCAGATTCCGGACCCGCTCGGTCGTGGCGGACGGGCTGAGGCTGACGCGACGCCCCAGTTCACTGAGGGAGATCCGGGCCTCCTGCTGGAGCTGCTCGATGATCGCCCAGTCAGTGTCGTCGAGATTCACGTCCATGAGCTGATATTACCGCGAGATTCCTGGTGAACGATGGGAATCGCCGGGAAGTGTCGGTTCCGGTGACGTGATCGCCGGAATAACCTCGGGGCATGCAACTTGGCGTCAACGTACCCAACTTCGGGCCCGGCACCGACCCCGGCGTACTGCGCGCGTGGGCGCGGGTCGTGTCCGGACTCGGGTTCGACCTGCTGATGGTGTCGGACCATGTGACCATCACCCCGGATGTCGCGGAGCGGTATCCGGAGCGGTTCTACGACCCGTTCACCACCCTGTCCTGGCTGGCCGGAATCAGCGATGGCGGGCTGCGGCTGGGCACGACCGTCCTGGTGCTGCCCTACCGGCACCCGCTGCTGGTCGCGCGGATGGCGAGCAATCTCCAGGAGTTCAGTGGCGGGCGGTTCGTCCTGGGGGTGGGGGTCGGGTGGGCGCGGCAGGAATTCGACGCGCTCGGGGTGCCGTTCGGCGCGCGGGGGCGGCTGACCGACGAGTACCTGGGCGTGGTGCGGGAGGCATGGCGGGCGGAAGACGCAGCCGCGCCTGCGGTGTGGGTCGGCGGGCACAGCGCGGCGGCGGTCCGGCGGGCGGTCAGGTTCGGCGATGCCTGGCATCCGCTGCGGCTTCCGGTGGCACGGATGCGGTCGGTCCTCGCGGACAATCCGATGCCGGGCTTCGCGCCGCGGATCGCGCTGCGACAGACCGACGCTCCGGTCCAGGAGGCCGAACGACCCGCCGGCGTCGGGACTCTGGAGCAGATCGTGGGCGATCTGGAGGAACTTCGCGCGCTCGGCGCCGAGACGGTGGTGCTCGACCCATATGACGGGGACCCGGCTCAGACCCGCCGTCCCGAGGCCGCGTGGCGGATGCTCGCGGCGGTGACCGAACAGTGGAGGACAAAGTCGTGATCACAACTGCTGACGAGGCGCTGCTGCGGCGGGCCATCGCTATCGCGGCGCGCGCGGTGGAGCTGGGCGACGCGCCGTACGGTTCGCTGCTGGCCGGGCCGGACGGGGCGATCCTCACCGAGGCCCACAACACGGTCCAACGGGACAATGACATCGCGGCCCATCCCGAGCTGAAGCTGGCCCGGTGGGCGGCCCGTGAGCTGGACACCGGCACAGCGGCCGGCACCACCATGTACACGAGCTGCCAGCCGTGCGGCATGTGCGGGGGCGGCATCGTCCGCTCCGGTATCGGCCGGGTCGTCTACGCGCTGTCCACCGAACAGCTCGTCGAGCTCAACCCTTCGGGGGCTTGGCCGACCGTGCCGCAGGACGGCCCGGCCCTGTTCGACGAGGCACGCGCTCCCATCGACGCCTACTACTCTCCGAGCTGACGTCGTCCGGTGTCTTCGCCGAGCTGCTCGCGCCGGTCACGGGGTGTGACCGGCGCCATCGGCTCCGCCCTCCGGGGGTACATCGGCGGCCCCATCCGCACCCACTGTGCGCCCGGATAGTGCGGGAGGGTTGTCGGCAGAGGCCATCGAGCAGGTCGGCGTCAGCTCGGGCCGGTGCGCTGATGTTCCTTGACGGCCCGGACGGCTGGGTCTACTGCGCCGCGGCCGAGTTCGGTGAGCAGGCTGACGTGGCAGCGGTTGCGGGCCCGTACGACCGCCGGGCCGGGTGCGGGCAGCAGCAGGCACTGCCGGCCGAGGAGGGCGGAGGCGACCTCGCGGATTTCTGCGCCGCCGAGAAGCTCGGCGAGGTCGAGGTGGAAGCGGGTCTCCAGTTCCACCAGCCGGGCCGGGTCCTGGGCCAGGTCCAGTTCCGCGACCAGCGACCTCAGTCCTTCGGGCGAGCCGTCCGGGACCTCGCCCGCGCTGTGCGCCACCAGTCCGCATTCAAGCAGCAGGTGGAGGGAGTCCAGTGCAGCGGCCTTCTCGGCGTCGTGCATCAGGGTGACGCCGGTGTTCCAGTCCGCGGCGACGAAGGTGCCTCCGGTCCGGCCGGGCCGCCGGTCGAGCAGACCGTCCTGGCACATCCCCTCCAGCGCGCGGCGCACGGTGATCTTGCTGATCCCCAACTCCTCGGCGAGGACGGCGGCGTCCGGCAGCCGGTCACCCGGTGCCACGGAGTTCAGGCGGACGCCCAGCGCGACCCGGGAGCGGACCAGGTCAGCCCCCTTCTGGCTGCCGCCTGCGGGCAGGCGGATGTCCCCGCCGTCGGGATGAACCGTGCCGTTCGGCTCCGCAAGCAGTTTGATCGATCTGCCTTTTGACGCGCTGTCATCGTCTTCGGCAGGCGATGCCGCGTGCTTGCGAGAACCCGCCGGGCAGTGACGCAAAGGCGTCAGGAATCCGATGTCCACCCCGGCGTGTCTGTGCCGCCGCCCACGTCGTCCATCCGTTCTTGACCTGCGGCTCTTCAGGATGAAAGAGGTTCACTGTCGACGGAGGACACTGCCCGTCCTGCCGCAGCCAGCCCGAAGGCGACGGTCAGTGCGAGAGCTCCCGCCAAGAGCATCACACTCTCCTGCTGCCCGGAGGCGAGCAGTCCGGCCAGCGCCGTCCCGGCGGAGGCCCCTGCCCACGAGCTGCTCTGCAGCCAAGCGAAGGCTTGCGGCCTGGCCGGCGCGGCCACCGCGGCAGCCATCCGCGATGTGATCAGTGCCAGAGTGGGGGAGACCGCGACGCCGCTGGCCACCAGGACGAGTGCGAACCACAGCCCCTGCCCCGCGTCTCCGGCACCCAGCAGGAAGTAGGCCGCGGGTGACACAAACAGGAATGCCGCACGCCTCGTTCGTCCAAGACGGAGACGAGAGGCCGCGAGTCCTCCCCCGAGCGAAGCCAGCGACCAGGCCGCGAGTACCCATGACGACACGGCCGTGCTGTCGAACTCGGCGACCACAGCCACCTCGACGCAGGCCAGCATCCCGTAGCAGGCCGCCCCCGCGATGATCAGCGACCGGACCGCGGTCCGAGAGGCTCCGGCCCGAAAGGGATCCGGGTGCTCGGCGGCCCGCTCGCTGGTGTCGCAGTCCCCAGCCTTGCCGTCCCAGGCGAAGACCACGCTCACTCCCAGCAGGAGTATGGCCGCGGCGACCATCGGCGCGTGATGCGAGAGAACGCGGGAGCCGCCGACCAGGATCGGAGCTACGACGAACGCGAGACTCGCCAGTGCCGACTCCACCCGATACGCGCGCTCACGCTCCTCCCCTTCCAGCAGGTCTGCGATCCGCCCGCGGGCCTGCGCGGTGACGGGTGGCAGGAAGAAACCGGCGGCCGAAGCCGTCACCACGGCGACAACCGGAGAGGGCGCCGCGGCGATCGCCACATGGCACAACGCCGTCACCATGGCGAGGGTGAGCAGGGTCTGTGCCTGTCCCAGGCGGAAGGCCGCGGTGACCCACAGGGGCTGGGCGAGCGCACCGGCCAGGGTCCAGCACGTCAGTGCGAACGATGCGGTGGCCAGCGACTGCCGCTCGGAGAGGGTGACGAGGATCGCGAGGGGGCCCATTCCCGTGGCCGTTCTGTACGCGAACGTGCTGGCCAGTACGAGCGGTATGTGTCCTGGGGTCTTTCCCTTCGATGCCGTCTCCGCGCCGCGGTGTCCTGCGGCATCTTGTTCATCTGTTCGCTTCACCGGCCGCCTTTCCAAGGTCACGTTAGCCAGCGCCTGGGGTAGTGGCCAGGAGGTTTCCGCGAGGGTCACCACGGGGCAGGCACGGGAGGCTGCGCAGCCGGCTCAGACCGCGAGGGCAGGCTGCGGGTGTTTTCCCGCGGCCTGTCCCTGGTCCGTGCCGGCCGGCGGCTCGGCGGTGCCCTCCGGGTTGTGGGAGGGCCGGTCAGTCGGCCGGTGCGGAGATCTCCCGTTTGAGGATCTTGCCGCTCGGTCCCGTCGGGAGCGCGTCCATCAGCCATACGTGGCGCGGGTATTTGTAGGCGGCCACCCGGTCTTTGACGAAGTGCTGGAGTTCCTCGGCGCTCGCCGAGGCTCCGGGGCGCAGGACGACGGCGGCAGCGACTTCCTCGCCGAGGTGTTCGTCGGGCACGCCCAGGACGGCGGCCAGCGCGACGGCGGGGTGCTCGTGCAGGACTTCCTCGATCTCGCGCGGGTAGACGTTGTAGCCGCCGCGGATGACGAGGTCCTTCTTGCGGTCGACGATGTAGAGGTAGCCGTCCTCGTCGGCGCGGGCGAGGTCGCCGCTGCGCAGCCAGCCGTCGGGGATGGCCGCGGCGGTCTCCTCGGGCCGGTTCCAGTAGCCCTTCATCACGTTCGGTCCGCGTACCGCCAGTTCGCCGACCTCGCCCGGCGCCACGTCCTGGCCGTCGTCATCGAGCAGGCGCACCTCGACGTCGCGGATCGGGGTGCCGACGGAGCCGGCCTTGCGGGGCCGGTCGGGGTGGTTGAACGTGACGACCGGGCTGGTCTCCGACATGCCGAAGCCCTCCAGCACCATGCAGCCGAAGCGTCGTTCGAAGCCGTGCAGGACCTCCACCGGCAGCGAGGCACCGCCCGAGATGCACATGCGCAGCGTGGAGACGTCCGCCGTCGCGGCGTGCGGGGACTGGAGCAGGGCCGCGTACATGGTGGGCACGCCCTGGAAGACGGTGGCCCGGTCGCGGGCGATGGCATCGAGCACGCCCTGCGGGTCGAAGCGGGGTATGAGGGTGAGCGTGGCGCCGCTGCGTACGGCGGCGTTCATCGTGCAGACCTGTCCGAAGATGTGGAACAGGGGCAGACAGCCCACGATGACGTCCAGGGGCGTCGCCCGCTGCACCTCGACGGCACTGACCTCGGTGTTGTGGCGCAGGCCCGCGTGGGTGAGGGCGGCGCCCTTGGGGACGCCGGTGGTGCCCGAGGTGTAGAGCAGCACGGCGACGTCGTCGCCGGCGCCGCCCGCGATCCCGGGCAGCGGCTCGTGCCCGGCCAGCCGGGCGCGGAGGGCGGCGGGCTCGACCACGAGCCGGCGGACGCCGGCGGCGAAGGCGCCCTGGGCGCCCTCGCCGGGGGCCAGATGCCACTCGGCGAGGAGCACCGCCTGGGAGTCACGCAGCTGGTACTCGGTCTCCCGCGCCTTGAGCAGCGGATTCATCGGCACCACGATCCCCCCGGCACGCAGGATGCCGTAATAGAGGATCACGAACTCGGGCACGTTGGGCACCATCAGGGCGACCCGGTCACCGCTCCGTACCCCCAGTTCCCGCAGCAGGGTGGCGGTCTGCGCGCTGCGCCGGTCGAGTTCGGCGTAGCTGGTGACCGCGGTGCCCAGCCGCAGCGCGGGCTGCTCGGGATACCGGGACGCGGTCTCCACCAGGAATTCCGCCAGGTTGGTCATGGTGCCTCCTTGCACTCATGTTCTGCGACGCGTGCGAAGCCGCCCGCAGCGCGGGGGCTGGGGGTGCGAGGGTCAGGACTGCTGCTGCAGGGCCGTGTACGACCAGGGACGCAGGACTTCCAGGGCCTTGCCGACGCGGAAGACGGCCGCGTCGTCGTAGGTGTGCCCGACGATCTGCACGCCGGTGGGAACACCCCAGCTCGACGAGCCGGAGGGCACGTTGAGGACGGGGCAGCGGTTGTTGATGTTGAACGGTACGGTCATGGCGGCCCACAGGGGCTCGGCCACCTCCTGGCCGTCCACCACGACCTTGTCCCCGGTGAGGTCGTCGCCGGCGTGCCAGCCGGGGACCGCCGTGGTCGGGCACAGCAGGGCGTCGAAGCCCTCCAGGGCGGTGGCGAGCTGGCTCTGGAGGCGGTATTCCGCGCGCAGCGCGTCGAGGTAGCTGACCCGGCCGTGGAAGCTGTCCATCAGCTCCACGAAGGCGGCCGTGTTGGGGCTGAGCCGGTCGCGGTATTCCGCCGGGATTTCCAGGATTGCCGCCCCGAAGATCGTGGAGTAGTGGCCGGCGATCGCGGTCAGCAGGTCCTGCCTGGTCCAGGGCAGCGTGATCTCCTCGACCACGGCGCCCGCGTCGGCCAGCGCCTGGGCGGTGGCACGGGTGTTGGCCTCGATCTCGGGGTGGACGTCGTACTCGCCCAGCCGGATGCACAGCGCCAGGCGCAGGCCGGTGACGTCCTGGTAGGCGGTGGGCAGGGTCAGCTTGGGGCGGATCGAGTTGGGGTCGGCGGGGTGGGGGCCGGACAGCACGTTCTGGAAGGTGATCACGTCGTCGACGGTGCGGGCCATGGGCCCGTCCCCGCGGTAGTGGTCGGCGGCGAGCGGGCCCATGCCGGGGTTGCGGCCGTAGGGGGCCTTGAAGCCGACGGTGCCGGTGAACGCGGACGGGATCCGGGTGGAGCCGCCGATGTCGGAGGCCGACGCCAGCACCGAGGTGCCGGCCGCGAGGGAGGCGCCCGCGCCGCCGGAGGAGCCGCCCGGGGAGAACTCGGGGTTCCAGGGGTTGCGGGTGATGCCCCACAGGCGGGAGTGCGTGAACGTGGCGGCGGAGAACTCGGGCGTGGTGGTGCGGGCGTGGACGATGCCGCCCGCCTCCAGGATGCGGTCGATGACGGGGGCGTTCTCGTCGGCGACGTTGTTCTCCTTGAGGAGGGAGCCCTCGGTCAGCAGCCGGCCCTTGATCGCGTGCTTCTCCTTCGTGGAGACCGGGATGCCCTCCAGCGGGCGCGGCTGGAGACCATTGCGGCCCAGGTAGCGGTCCTCGGCGTGCCGGGCCTGCTCCAGGGCCTGGTCGAAGAGGCGCTCGGTGAAGGCGTTGATCCGCGGTTCCATCGTCTCGGTCCGCTCGATGACGGCCTGCATCAGCTCCACCGGGGACAGCTCCCGGGCGGTGAACAGACGCTGGGCCTCGGCGGCGCTGAGGTAGACGAGGTCCGTCGAGGTGGTGGGGGTGGTGGGGGACATGGGGGATCCTTCCGGTCCGGCTCGCGGTGCGAGGACATGACGTGGTCGAACGCCGTCAGCATCCGTTCACACCGCCGCAACCTCCGGAAACTGCATGGATCCGCCACATGAGTGAGCTGTATGCGGGAATGCGTCACGTGTGGGGGTGGTGGTTCAGGGGATCGGCTGCCACAGGTCCATCGGCACGCTGGCGACGCTGCGCCCGTCCTGGGACAGCAGGCGCCCCATGCGCTTGACCCAGCGCAGGGTGACCACCCGGTTGAGCACCCGCACGGAGGGCATCAGGGCCGCCAGCCGGGCCTCGTAGCGGGCCAGGTCGTCCAGGGCGTGCAGCCACACCACGCTCAGCAGGTTGGCTTCCGAGGCCGTCGACGCCGCCAGACGGGTCTCCTTCAGCTGCGCCATCTCCTCGGCGGCGAGGGCGAGTTCGGTGGGCGCCACGCTCATCCACAGCGTCGCCGTGCTGTGCCAGCCCGCGTGCGGGAGGGAGGCTTCACAGCGCAGTACCGCCTTGCCGTCCCCGTGCAACAAGGTGCCCAGGGCACGCCGGATACTCGATTCGGGGCGGCCCAGCTCGGCGGCGAGCGCGGCGACGGGACGGCGGCCGTCGGGGCCCAGTGCCAGCACCAGGCGGCGCTCCTCGACGGTGAGGACGGCCGCTCCGCCGCCCGCCGCACCGCCGGCGGGCTCGGCCAGATCACGCTGCTGGCCGCGGGAGAGGGAGTCGAAGCGCCACCGGCTGCCCTCCCGGTTGAGATGCTGCACCAGGTGGGTGCGGGTGGCGGTCACCGAGGCGATGCGGCCCAGCGCCAGCACGTAGGAGGACATCAGCTCCATGCTGCCGGTGGCCACGGTCAGCAGCAGATCGCACGACCCGGACACCACTTCCACACCCAGCGCCTGCGGATGCCGGGCGATCGTCTGCGCCAGGTCCTCGCGGGCCTGCGGCACACAGGACACCTCGATCAGCGCGAGAGCCGCGTAGCCCACCTGCCCCGCGGCCGGATAGCAGGTCACCCAGGCGACGCCCGCCTCCCGCAGCCGCGCCCAGCGCCGCGAGAGCGTCGCCGCGTCCACCCCGAGCGGGCCCGCCAGCTGGCTCCACGGCGCGCGGGGCGCCACCTGCAGGGCGGTGACCAGCGCGAGATCCAGCTCGTCCAGCGACACCCCCGGC
This sequence comes from Streptomyces sp. NPDC091280, assembly GCF_044768565.1. NCBI lineage: Bacteria > Bacillati > Actinomycetota > Actinomycetes > Kitasatosporales > Streptomycetaceae > Streptomyces > Streptomyces sp. NPDC091280. Next base: position 5,368 of record NZ_JBIVUZ010000029.1, on the reverse strand, counting down.
CCGGCGGGGACTGCGGGTGCGGTTTCATGCATGCGATCGGCCTCCTGCCACGGATTCTTGCAACACCGGCCCGGCCACCGGAAGGAACCCGGGCCCGGCCCGCCGTACGGGTCCCCCTCCGGACCACGCCGTGGCGGCCCGGCCTCGGGCCCTGCCCGCCGGCGGCCGTCAGTGCGCGGGGTGGGAGCCGGGGGTGTGGCCGAAGGTGCGGCGGAAGACGTCGATGAAGGCGCTCGCGGAGGACCAGCCGCACTGATGCGCGACCGCCGTCACCGCGCTGCCCTCGGTCAGCAGGACCAGCGCGCGGTGCAGGCGCAGCTGGGTGCGCCACTGCGGGAACGTCATGCCGAGGTCGCTGCGGAAGAGCCGGGACAGGGTGCGGTCGCTGGCCCCGACCTCGCGGCCGAGCTCGGCCAGGGTCCGGCCGTCGCCCGGGTCGGCCTGCAGGATCCCGCACAGCGCGCGCAGCAGAGGCGTGGTGGGGGTGGGCAGGTGCAGCGGCTGCTGGGGCGAGGCCCGCAGCTGGTCCAGGAGGACCGCCCGCAGCCGCGCCCGCTCCCCGCTGCCGTCGTCCTCGCCGTGCGTGTAGGCGATGATCAGCTCGCGCAGCAGCGGACCGACGGCCAGCACGGTGGGTGCGCCCAGGCCCAGCGGGTTCTCGGCGGCGGGCAGCCCCACCAGGTGCAGGTCGAGTTCGCCGTAGGCGCGGTGGGCGTGCACGGTGCCGGCGGGCACCCATATCGCCCGGGTGCCGGGGGCGACCCAGGATCCCTCGCTGGTCGTGATGGCCAGCACCCCGCGCCCGGCATAGATGATCTGGTGGTCGTCGTGCCGGTGGGCGTCGATCGCCTCACCGGACGCCAGCCACTGGGTGCGCGTGGGGGCCACGGACTCGTGGCGGACTTCCGTCATCATGTGGCAGTTTATCGGAAGCGGGACAGGGTGGCGGGCCCGGAGCATGACGGTATGAAAAGGAACACCTCGATCACCCTGCTCTCCGTAGGCCACGCCTGCGTCGACATCTACCAAGGCGCCGTGGCGGCCCTCGTGCCGTTCTTCATCGCCGAACGTGACTACACCTACGCGGTCGCCTCGGGCATCGTGCTGGCCGCCTCGCTGCTGTCCTCGGTGGCGCAGCCGGTCTTCGGCGCGCTCACCGACCGCTGGGCCATGCCCTGGCTGCTGCCGGTCAGCACCCTGCTCGGCGGCGTCGGCATCGCCCTGAGCGGCCTGGGCGGCTCCTACGCGCTCACCCTCGTCTTCGTCGCCGTCTCCGGCATCGGCGTGGCCGCCTATCACCCGGAATCCGCCCGCGTCGCCCGCCTCGCCAGCCAGGGCAGCCACCGGGCCATGGGCTGGTTCTCCAGCGGCGGCAACATCGGCTTCGCGCTCGCCCCGCTCATGGTCACCGCCGTGGTCGCCCCCGGAGGCTTGAGCTGGACACCGCTGCTGGTGCTGCCGGCCCTCGTCGGCACCGCGCTGTGCCTGCCCGTGGTGCGCGCCCTGCAGCAGAAGGAAGTCGGCGACGCCGCGACCGCGCTGCCGGCCGGGAGCGACGACGTCGCCTCCTTCGTGAAGCTGTCCCTCGCGGTCGTCTTCCGCTCGATCGCCTTCGTCGGGATGAGCACCTTCATCGCCCTGTACGCCCGCCAGCGCCTGGGCGGCGGCGAGATCGTCGGCACCATCGCCCTGACCGTGCTGTACTGCGGCAGCGCGATCGGCTCGGTGGTCGGCGGGAACCTCGCCAGCCGCTGGGACCGGGTGACGGTCACCCGCTGGTCCTACCTGATCACGGCCGCGGCCATCGCGGGCGTGGTGTGGGTGCCGGGCCCGGCCATCTACCTGTTCGTGGCCCTGACCTCGGTCTGCCTGTACGTGCCGTTCTCGCTGCAGGTCACCCTCGGGCAGGACTACCTGCCCTCCCGTATCGGCACCGCCAGCGGCATCACCCTCGGCCTGACCGTCAGCATCGGCGGCCTGGCCAGCCCCGTCATCGGCTCACTCGCCGACGCCACGTCCCTGCAGACCGCCCTGGCCCCCCTCGTCCTGATGCCCCTGATCAGCTGGGTCCTCTTCCGCAACCTGCACGAGCCCGCCGCACTCGACGCCGACACCGCCCCGCAGCCGCAGGACGCCGGCCTCGACGCCGCCCCCGCTCCCGCCCAGCAGCTGGGCAACCGCTGAGCGACACCGCGGGCCGTGCGCACCCGGACGAGCAGAGTCCGCCGCCGGCCCGCCGGGCGTGCACCAGCACCCCGCCCGTTCGACCCTGGCCCTACCGCTGATCACCAAAGGATGCCCCTGATGGACACCGAGACGCTTCTGATCCACGCCGGCCGGGAAACCGCTGCCGCCGCGAACGCGGTGAGCCCTCCGCTGGTGCGCACCTCGACCACCGTGTTCGCCTCCTACGACGCCTACAAGCAGGCCCAGGGCGCACTGGTCTTCGACGGCCCGCGCTACGGCAGATCCGGCACCTCGACCACGTTCGAACTGCAGCGCGCCATGGCCGAGATCGCCTGCACCGAGACGTGCATCGCGACCAGCAGCGGACTCGCGGCTATCACCGCCGTGCTCGCCGCGCACGCCGGCCCCGGCCGCCACCTCCTCATCGGCGCCGGCGTGTACGGGCCCACCCGGGTCTTCTGCGACAACGTCCTGATCCCCTCGGGCACCGACGTGGAGTACTTCGCCCACGACACCGACATCGCGCCCCTGCTGCGCGAGAGCACGAGCCTGGTGTTCGTCGAGACGCCTGCCTCGCTGACCATGGAGATGTGGGACGTGCCCGCCATCAGCGCGGCGGCCCACGACCGCGGCGTCCCCGTCGCCTGCGACGCGACCTGGGGAACACCCGTCTTCTTCGACGCCCACGCGCTGGGCATCGACATCTCCATCCACGCCGCGACCAAGTTCATCAACGGCCACTCCGACCTCCTGCTCGGCCTCATCACCGGCACCCTCGACGCCCTGGCCGGCGTCCGCGCCTACTGCGACTGCAACGGCACCCACGCCGCCCCGGACACCTGCTGGCTCACCCTGCGCGGACTGCGCACCCTGGCCGTGCGCATGGAAGCCCACCAACGCTCCGCCCTCACCGTCGCCCACTGGCTCACCTCCCAGCCCGGCGTCCAGCGCGTCCTGTTCCCCGCCCTCGACACCGACCCCGGCCACAAGCTGTGGCAGAGCCAGTTCTCCGGCGCCGCAGGACCCTTCACCGTCGAACTCGCCCCCAGCAGCGAAGAGGCGTTCACCCAGTTCATCGACAGCCTCTCCCTGTTCGGCCTCGGCACCAGCTGGGGCGGCTTCGAGAGCCTGGTCATGCCCGCCATTCCCCACCACCTGCGCGCCCTGGCCGCCCCCACCGACGCCCCCCGACTCGTCCGTCTCCACATCGGACTGGAAAACCCCCACGACCTCTGCGACGACCTCGCCGCCGCACTGACCCGCCTGACGCCGGCGCACGACACCGCGAACACACCATGACCCACCTCGACGTACGACCGGCCGGCAGGGACGAACTCCACCTGGTCGAGGCACTCCTCACCGACGCTTCCACCTGGCTCGCCTCCCGGGGCATCGGCCAGTGGCAGTACCCGCCAGAGCGGGCCGAGATCAAGCAGGCCATCGGCCACGGCGGGTGCTTGCTCGCCTTCCGTAACGCTCAGCCCGTCGCGACGATCCAGGTGGACGACCACGCGGACCCCGAGTTCTGGCAGGAAGACGACCGGCCCGAGACCGCCCTGTACGTACACCGCCTGGCGGTCAGCCGCTCGACGGTCGGACAGGGCATCGGCTCCAAACTCCTGGACTGGGCCGCACAGCACAGCGCCGAGGCAGGCAAGACGCTGCTGCGGCTGGACGCCTGGAAGGACAACCCCGCACTGCACGCGTACTACCTGCGCCACGGCTTCGAGCTCGTACGCATCGTGGACGTGCCCCACCGAGGATCAGGAGCCCTGTTCCAGCGAGCAACGTGACCACTCGTTACCGGCTCTGTCCATGATCCGTTCGCCGATCTCAACAGCCCGACCGCTACGTGACATCGCTCCGGGTGACGTTGCGTCAGTTCAGCCTCTGAACGGGTTAGCCGCCACAGGTTCGCGGTCAGGTGCCGAAGGGCGGCACCTGCTGCACGGTGAGGTCCTCGCGCAGAGCTGGTACCGGGTACGTATTCCTCCCCTGCGGTATTCCCCGGGGGGTGGATCTCTGCATTCATCGGTATGAATGGTTGGCCCGGCAGTAGCCTCTTGTGACGGTGTGTGAGGTACTGGGGGGCTCGTGGCCGGGAGTCGGTGGCCGGGACTAGCGACGTCGGCCGTGATCACGGCAGTGGTCGGTGCGGTGACTTCGGCAGCGGAGAACGCGGCCACTGGCCAGGACCGGTGGCCGGGGCCACTCGACCAGGTTCGGCGGCACGCATGGATAGTCCTGGGCGTGGGTCTGGCACTGGCCCTGCTATTGGCCTTGTACACGCTGTTCCACGAGGTCAAGTCCTCGTCGACGGCCGAAGACCCACCACCGCCAGCGCCCCCGGAGATACCGCGGTGGGTGATCGACCGTGCACAAGCCCGTCAGGTAGCGGCTGAGCTGGGCCGACGACGGCGGTCACGGTCAGTGGGGATCACGGCTGCGGCCGGACTGCACGGCGCCGGGGGCTTCGGGAAGTCCACACTCGCGGAGATGGTCTGGGCCGACCGACGGGTCCAGCGCCGCTTCCGTGGGCGGATCTACCGGGTCACCCTCGGGTTGGACGTGCGCAGCCGGGCGGATATCACCGCGAAGGTGGCCGAAGCGACCCGGTTCATCACCGGGGACACTACGGTCTTCGACGACCCGGATCTGGCCGGCGCGCACTTGGGCCGACTGCTCGACGCTCGCCCGCCCACACTGCTTCTCCTGGACGACGTGTGGAGCGCCGACCAGCTCGCACCATTCCTGACCGGCGGCGCCAAGTGCCGCCGGTTGATCACCACGCGACTGCCAGACGTGCTCCCGGGCGGCGCGTACCCGGTGAAGGTCGACGAAATGTCGGCCGCCCAAGCGCGGCAGGTCCTCGCCTTCGGCCTGACCGACAACCTGCCGGAAGCCACCGTGCTCGGTCTGCTGCGAGCGACCGGGCGCTGGCCACTGCTGCTACGCATCTGCAACCAGTACGTGCACCGCCGCATCGACACCGGAATGACACCCTCTGCCGCAGCTGCCGAGATCCTGAGGAAGTTGCGCCATGACGGGCCGGTCGGGTTGGACCCCGCAGTCCCAGTCGATCTCAATGAGCGGTGTGCATCGTGAAGTTGCTGGTCACGGGTCTGGTGTGCGTGGGGTTCGGGGTGCTCGTGCTGGTCGTGGGCGGATGACTTCGGCGAAG
>NZ_JBIVUZ010000028.1:0-30984 GCF_044768565.1 Streptomyces sp. NPDC091280 | reverse complement strand
CCATCTACCTCACCATGGCCATGCTCCTCGTGCGCCGCCTCGCAAGATCAGCCCGCTGAGAGGCTTTTCAGACGCCCTCTACTGAACTTGAACTCGTGATGTCGGTCGGAGCGTTGTAATCGGCGACCATCGGACACGGACGTTCGGAATCGCGGTGGCAGCTGCAGCCAGGGATGTGCGGCATAGACGGTTCGCGACTGCTCGGCCCAGCCGGCGCAACTGCCGGGGACCGAGACACGTCCCACATTAGGAGGAGAGGGCGGCCGGAGCCGCCCGCGGGATCGCCGGGGGTGTCATGGGCAGATGGGTGCCGGACCGGATGGCGGACTGGCTACGCGGTAAGGACCGGCCGTCGGCCGGAATCAGCACGACGGGGCCGAAACCGTGGCTGCGGACCGACTCTCCGGGAGAGTGTCCCGTGCCGCAAGAACAGCGGACGTGGACCGAGCGCTGGCTGCGGTGGTGCGCCAAGGAATTCGGGCCCGCGACGCCGCGCCGCGAGATCGCACTCCCAGGTTTCGTCCCAGCGGATTTCACCGGCACGCAGGAGCAGGCCGAGCTGCTGGTGCGGCGGGTCGGTGCGGTGATGGGCGCGGACGTCTCCGGCATCAGTGTGCTGCTGGTGGAGTCCCCGGAGAAGGTTCAGGACAGGAAGCATCAGGTCGGTGAGTACCGCAAGACGCTCGACCGGACGGTGATCGAACTGGACCGCCGCGTGGCCGCCCGGCCCAATTCGTTCGCGGCGCTCGTCGCACACGAGTTGGCACATGCCCGGCTTATCGGTGAGGGGCGCGTCGCCAGGCTGGGCATCTCCCACGCCGAGGAGGAGCGGCTCACCGACCTGGTGACCGTCTACCTCGGCATGGGCGTCTTGTCGGCCAACGCCGCGGACGACTACGCGAAGGCGGCAGGGTACTCGGTGATGCCGGTCGGCGAGCTCACCGACCGTATGCTCACCGGGCGCAGGGACCAACCACTTCACCGCATGGGATACCTGAGCCCCGTAGAGTACGGCTACGCTCTCGCCTGCTGGAGCACGATGCGCGACGAGACCGACCCGCCGTGGGCTCGGCACTTGAAGGCGAGCGTGCGGGACGCCCTCATGCGGGGGCTGGCGTATCGGGCAGCGCCACGGCAGGCCGGCGCTGGTTGATTCTCATGTGCGCCGACCACGCAGCGCAGCCGCGATCCGCTGGTTTCTCTGCCCGGCAGCGAAGAGTTCCACGGCCTGGAGCCGTAACCGATCCCCGCAGCCCTCTCAGCGTCGCTCAGCCGGCCCCCCCTGCGCATACCTCACAGATACAGGGCTACCGGCACCCGGACCAACTGTCAGGCGAACAACTCCCACATCAACCACTCAAGTTCAGTGCTCGAAGTCGCCACCTGCAACCTCCGTCCCCGTGCTCGAAGGAAGCTGCAAGCCGCGTTGGCGCCCCTCGACGCGCGCGTCCTGAGACGCGCTGTCAACGATCCATTCGCCCTTGGTCACCGCACCAGGCGGCAGGTGCGCCAGCCGTGCCCGTCGCGGACCAGGACGCCGCGCTGCTTTGGAGGTTGCCGAGGTGGTAGGCGACCGACGACGTACTGCTGAACCCGATGTCGTCGGCGATCTGCCTCACCGAGGGCCCCTCCCCGTGATCGGCGATCCACCGCCGGACGCACCGCAGGATCTGCTCCTCCCGCTCCGTGAGGTGCTCCGGACGCCCGGTTCACCACCGCTCCCCCAGAGTGCGGGTCTGGCAGCGCAGCTCGACACGGGCAGCCGGGGCACGGCCCGGGCCCGACCAGCACGAGTGGAACTGCAGCCGGCCCGACAGACTCTTCAGGCGGCGCAGCGCGGTGGTGTCCGCCGGGTGCGGCACGGCGAGCGCCGCGTACGTCAGCTGCCAGTCCGCCTGCAGCTCGACCAGGTCAGGGGGAAGGGTCCATACTCCATACCCACCATTGAGATACCTGTTTGTTTTTGTGGCGAAGTCCGATGCACCGCGCTCGCACCGAAGGCGCCCTGCATCAACCAACGTTGAGAGCGTGCCCGCGAACTGGTCGTTACTGGCCCCCGGGCCACGCTCAGCGCCCGCTTCCGGGCGTCCAGGGTCTGCGCAGCGGAGTACGGGGCATCGTGCACGCGGCCAACACACGCTGCCGCCGACCAGCCGCGGCGGCAGCCACCAGGACGGAGAACGGGACAGTGTCCGCGCGGGCAGCGTTCTTCCCCGCGCGGACACCCGGCCGGGGGCGCTCCCACCCGCTTCCGGCCGCGACCACGTCGGCACCGACTCCGACACGGCCCTCCCGGCAGCAGCACCGCCCGGATGTGACACGCCGCCGCACGGTGCTCCCGCCGCTGCGGCATGGCACAGCAACGCTCGGCACTTCACCGTGCACTACCGCCCGAGCTCCGCGTACCGGGCCGCCGGGGCACACCCTCGGTCCGGACGGCACCTTGACATCCCGCCCCGCAACGGCAGCCGGGCGTATGGCCCTGCCCCTTCAGGGCCCGATGCGGTAACCGGTGACGATCTCCATCGAGATCCTGACGACCTGGTCCATGTCCATGTCGCTCCAGGGCACCAGCAGCCGCTGGTAGCGGGCCGCCTCCAGCGGGTCCGTGACCTGGCTGGCCCGTCCGGTGACCATGACACTCCACCCGGTACGCAACTGGAGGTCGATGTGGTCGGCCTCAAAGACCACCACCTCAGGCACCAGCGGATTGCGCAGCAGCGCCGAGTCGGCATGGGCGCGGATGACGATGTGCGCGCTGTCCACGAGATGGTTGACCGGACGGATCACCGGCAACGCCCGGTGGGAGAAGCCGATCCGGCCCAGCGGCACGCTCGCCAGCAGCTCCACCGCCTCCCCGGGCGGCAACTCGGTCATCCTGCCCGCGCCGACGCGGGAAAACCCACTGCTCATCTCCACCACTCCCGACCGGGCACAGCTCCCCCCACACACCTCGTCCACTGCCTACGAGGAGGACATGGAGCCACCACGGCAGGCCAGCCCGTCAGCGCCGTCTTCCCGGCGCCGCATCCCACACTCCTGTGCCCTGATCCGACAGCATCAGTCCCCACGGCCCGAACAGCCATGGGCGCATCGGCCCCAAACCACCCCGGACGGCCCCAGCACAGACCGAGTTGGAAGACGGGGGTGCCTTCTGAGAAGTTGACGGAGGACCTGGAGTTCGTGGTGGGGGTCCGTGCCGTGGGGATGGTTGGCGGGTGCCCAGGCGAGCTGGTGCCGCCCGTCCAGGCCGTAGTGGACTGCTCCTTGACCCCGATCGCGCTGGACCGTCCCGGCACGTTCGGCGTCACCGTCGTACTGACCGAGGCGCTCGGCCGCTGAGTAGGTGACCTACTGAGCCCGCGGCACGGGATTTCGACGCAGCGCCCCGCCGCTCGGAAGCCTCCTGACCCCCTTCGGCGGCACCGGAACGACCGCCGCGGCGGCCAAGGCCCTCGGGCGCGTCGGCATCGGCTCCGACATCTCACCCGCGTACACCCAACTCGCCGCCTGGCACAGCACGACCCTCCCCGACCGCGTCGAGCGTCAGCCGAGGCCGAGCCCGCTGAGGGCGGTGGTCCAGTCGGTGACGATCGCCTGCTGCGCGGCGGCGAGAGTGACCTGGCCCTTGCAGACCGCGGTGTGCAGCTTCGTCTCGACCGGGTCCTTCGCGTTGTTGACCCCTGAACCCTTCTTGTGGCCGGGGTCGGCGGGCTCCACCCACAGGTTGCGGTAGTCGTTTGGGTCCCCGCCCAGCTGGAGGCTGATGAGGTGGTCGTACTCGGCATCCCCCATACGGCCGGTGAACCCGTAGGAGGCGGCGTTCAGCTTCTTCTCCCGGCCGGTGACGGACGTGGAGGGCCGGACGCCGGAGGTGTAGCCGCCCTTGCGGCAGATCGTTGACTTGAGATTCGACTGCGTGACCGCCGGGGAGATTGCGCCGGGCGTGCACTTCGGGTCCTCCAGCGGCTCGCCGTGTTCGTAACGGTAGTGGCAGCTGCCCGCGGCCGGCTGCTGCTGCACCGTGTACGCCTTCTGCGGACCCTCCCCCACCGCGATCGCCCGCCCGGCCCCACCCGCGCCCGACGGCTCGGCCGTACCACTGGCGCTCCCGGAAGGCGCCGAGCTGCCCGGCGCAGTGGGAGAACAGCCCGCGAGCGTCAGGCAGATGAGCAGGACAGACGATGCAACGCGGCGGCAGGAACGCATGACGACCCCTCATGGGCAGGCAATGACTGAGCAGATGCTGCCCTACCCGACTGCGGCCCTACCGTGCGGGGTGCCGCGCGAAGGCGCACGGCGGTCGCACGGCGCGCTGCGGGCGGTGTGCAATGCGCGGCCTCGTCTCGCGCACTGCGGGACGGGGCCGTGTTCAAGCGGCGGGCAGACTTCGCGCCTGTATCTGCCAGCCGGTGGATTTCGATGCGGTGCGGCCGGGTGCCGCAGCGGGACTCTCTGGGGCCGGCCGAGTCCGTGTGCCGCCTACCGGTACCGGTACTTGACGCCCCGTGTCGGCGACGGGTGAATCCACCGTCCCTTCTTCTCGGGCATCTTGACCCCTCCCCTTCGGCGCGCCCTACCCGGAGGCCGGCAAGCGACCCTGTCACTTCCCACCCCTGGATACACAAGCGGGATCCTGCTCAGGGTCGAAAGACGCCGAGGCACGCTGTGCGCGGCTCGGCGCGGGGCTGTTGAGGATGGGTGGGCGTATCGGCCGCGGTGGCAGGTGTCCGTGCAGCATGGCCGGTGGCTGCTGGACGCCGGTCGGAACCACTCGCTGCAGTGCGTCAATGTGGCCCCTCTGGCGGTGGAGTTGGGACGGACGCAGCGTCGGTGGGAGTGGGTGGCGCGGGCCGGGTGGCTTTCGGGACGGATCAGGGTGAGGCGATCACTCCTACGGTCTGCACCCGTGCCACCAACTCGACCGCTGCTACCGGCGGCTCCGCAACCCTGAGCAATCAACGCTGATCGTGCGCGGAACTCGGAAACTCGCGGGCCGCACCGGTTCAGCCGACACACACCGACACACACCGACAACTGACCCATCAGCAATACTCGATGGGTCCCGCTCTCCGAACCGGGCAACGCACTGGTCAGCCTCGAAAGACTGCTCACTTTCAGGAAGGCCGCGACAACGGGGTGACGTCACCCCGGGTCGGCCTGGATCCGGCGCATCTCGGCGGACTGGGCCTGGACCTCCTCCACCGTCCCCACCGCGTCCACTCGGCCGTCCTTCAGCACCACCACCCGGGCTGCGGCGCGCAGCAGCGCGGGCCGGTGTGACACCGCGAGGACGGTGACCGAGCCGTCCAGCAGCCGGTCCCAGAGAAGTTGCTCGGTGGTGGGGTCCAGGGCACTGGAGACGTCGTCCAGCACCAGGAGTTCGGGGCGCCGGGCCAGCATCCGGGCGATCGCCGTCCGCTGCAGTTGTCCGCCGGAGAGCCGGAGACCACGCGGGCCGACGACGGTGTCGGCGCCGTCCTGCATGGCCGCGACGTCGGGACCCAGGACCGAGGTGTGCGCGACGCGCTCGAAGATCCTGCCGTCGCGGTCGTTGTCGTCGTCGACGTCCAGGCCCAGCAGGACGTTGTTCCGCAGCGATCCGCTGAACAGGCGCGGGGCCTGGGGGGTGTAGCCGCAGCGTGGCGGCACCAGGAAGTCCGTGAGATCGGCGATCGGTTCCCCGTTCCACAGCACGCCGCCTCGCTCGTGCGGCAGCAGGCCGAGGATGGCCCGTATCAGCGTCGACTTGCCGGAGCCGACGCCGCCGGTGATCACGGTGACGGAGTGGCGTACGACGGTCAGGTCGACGTCCTCGATGCCGCGTCCCGAGCCGGGGTGCCGTGCTGTCAACCCACGGACGGTCAACTCCCTTAGTTCGTCGGCTTGTCGAAGGGGAGGAATCGGCTTCTCGCCCGGTGTCCGGAGCCGTCCGCCGAGGAAGTCGGTGATGCGGGCGAGGGCCACCGAGACCCGCTGCAGCCGGACCGAGAGGATGCCGATCGAGGCGATCGCCTCGGCAAGGATCTGCAGGTAGAAGGTGAACAGCGCCAGGTCCCCGATGCTGAACGTCCCGCTGTGCGCCCGGCCCGCCGCCAGCAGCAGGACGACGCCGATACCGATGGGGGCCGCGTTGCCGATCACGGTCCGCTGCAGGCCCGCGAAGAGTTCCTCGCGCACCGCCGCCTGCGCGCGGGCGGCGTTCAACCGGTCGATGTGTGCGGCCACATGGTCCTCGGCGGCAGCCGCCTGCACCGCCTGCACGGCCCCGATCGCCTCCCGCAGGGCGCCCGCGACCTCGGCCGACGCGGTGCGCGTGGCACGCCGGTGACGAAGGAAGCGGCCGTGGACCGCGGCCGTGACCACCGTGATCAGGACCAGCAGCACCAGCAGCGCGCTCGTGATCACCGCGTCGATCCGCATCATGACGGTGACCGACGCGACGACGAACAGCCACTGCGCGACGATGGTCGGTGCCCAGGCCACGAAGAAGCCGGTCTCGTCGACATCCTCCCCCACCACCCGCAGGGCCTCTCCCGGGGGGACACGGGCCGCGGCTCCCCAGCCGCTCAGGTCGGAGTCCAGCAGTTGCTGCCGTAGCCGCGCCGTCGTGCCGTACTGGACGCGCGGCTCCAGCCGGTTGATCATCACGCCGAACTGCAGGCACAACCGGGCCCCCTCGATCGCGGCCACCCAGGCGATGAGCAGCCAGACCGCGCCGTCGGCTCCGAGTGCGTCGAAGAGCCGCTGGAACAGGAGCCCGACGGCGAGCGTCCCGGCGCGCAGCAGCACCCACAGTCCGGTCAACGTCCAGTAGGCGCCCGCCGAACCACGCAGCACGGCCCGGAGCCGCCCGAGTGTGCCCCGTATGTCGATTTCGGACACTCTCCCGCCCCCGTCAGCCGACGCGCAGCAGTTCGTGGAAGTGCGAGGTCGGGTCGGCCGCGAGCGCGCTCTGTTCACCGTGCTCGACCACCGTCCCCGCGTCGAGGACGAGGATGCGGTCCACGGTGCGCAACGCGTGCGGCCGGTGCTGGACGACGACGGCGGTGCGGCCTTCGAGCAGCCTCTCCATCGCGGGCATGAGCAGCCGCTCGGTGTGCGGGTCGAGCCGGGCGGTCGGCTCGTCCATCAGGACCACAGCCGGGTCCCGCAGGAACACCCTTGCCAGCGAGAGGAGTTGTTCCTGTCCCGCGGACATGCCCCGCGCCCCGGCGCCCAGCACGGTGTCCAGGCCGTTGGGCAGCGTGCGCCACCAGTCCGTGAGTCCGGCCTCCTCCAGCGCGGCACACACCCGGCGGTCGTCGACGGAGGGGTCGAAGAAGGTGAGGTTGTCGCGGAGCGTGGCGTGGATGATCTGCACCTCCTGGGTGACCAGGGCGACCCGGCCGCGCAGCGCCCGGGTGTCGAGTGCGGCCACGTCCTGGCCGCCTACGGTGACCGCGCCGGTCACCGGGTGGTGCAGGCCGAACAGCAGTCGTACGACGGTCGACTTGCCACTGCCGGTACGGCCGACGATGCCGAGCCGTTCCCCGGGGCACAGCCGGAAGGAGACGTCACGCAGCACGGGTTCACCGGGGTCGTACGAGAAGGACACGTGGTCCAGTCGGGCGCCCAGCGGGCCGTCGGGCAGGTGGCGGGTTCCGGTGTGTACGACGTCGTCGCCCTGGCGCAGTACTTCCTGGAGGCGCTGCACGCTGACCGCGGCCTCCTCCAGTTCGTGGAAGCGGGTGGTGACGGCCAGCAGCGGGCGGCGCAGGAGCATGGCGTACGAGAGGCAGGCGAAGGCCGTGCCGGTGGAGAGCTGGCCGCGGCCGTGCAACCATACGCTGACGACCAGGGCGAGGACCACGCTGAGGGTGGACAGTCCCTGGACGGTGGCGGGCCAGCGCACGGAGACCTGCGCGGCGTGGCGTGCGCGCCGGTACAGGTCGCTCTCCCGTGTCTCCAGAAGGCGCAGGGTGTGGGCGACGGCGCCGTTGGTTCGCAGGTCTTCGGCGCCGGCGAGGCGTTCCTCAAGGAAGCCCAGGAGTTCGGCGGCCGAGGCCTGCCGGGCGGCGACGAAGGGCATGGCCCGGCCCACGAGTCGGCGCAGCAGCAGGAGAGTTCCCGCCGCGAACGGGGCGAAGAGCAGGGCCAGGCGCCAGTCGAGCAGGAGCAGGGCTGCCAGGATGCCGACGACCAGCAATATCTGGGCGAGCACTTCCAGGACCAGTGCGGACATCACGGCGGCGAGCCGGGTGACATCTCCGTCGACACGGTCGACGAGTTCGCCGGGCGGGTGCCGCTGGTAGAAGCGGGAGGGCCGGCGCAGGCAGTGGGCCACCAGGTCGGAGCGCAGCCGGTTGGTGGCGCGCCAGGCGAGCCGCGTGCCCACGGCGTCGGAACCGATGGTCACCAGGAGCAGTCCGAAGGCCGCCAGGAGGTACCAGGCGGCGACCGCGAGCAGTACGCCGGAGGGGCTCCTGGACAGCGTGTGGTCGATGAACCGGCGCAGCATCTGCGGTGCCACCAGCTGGAGTCCGACACCCAGGGGGACGAGTACCGCGAGGAGCAGTACGGACGGCTTTTCCCCGCGCAGATAGCGGAACAGGACGGAGAGTTGTCGTAACGGACTGCCTTCCAACGCGTCCCTCCCCGGGAGCCGGACTGCGGAAGGCCTCAGCATAAAGTCCGTCCCGGGACGTTGGGAATGCCGCAGGGGCCGCTGAACTTTCCTTACGGAGATCTTGTGCAGGGACCAATAATGGACCCTACACATACGGAATATGAACCGCCGCTTAGTGTCGGGCCAACATGCTTCAGAACACTGTTGCTGTCGATTCATCGCACTGTTAGGATCCTTGGGTCTTCTGGGCAATTCCCCCGTGCATGCCATCGCTGCGTACCAGCACTTCTCGGCCATATACCGCCGGCTTCCGCGCACATCCGGGTCGGTCGAGTTCCCGTACCCGCAGTGCACCGAGGGCCGGAGACGGCACCAGCGCAGAGCACCGCCTTGAACGACCGGATTCCAACGGAACCAAGGGGGATTCTCAATGTCGGGTGACGCACACAACGGGGTCGTGGCCGCGGGAAAAGCAGTGGTCACCGGCGCCGCGGGTTTCATCGGCTCTCATCTCGTCGAGGCGCTGCGGCGCGCCGGCACGAACGTGGTGGGCGTCGACCGGAAAGCGAGTTGGGTCACCGGCGAAATCCCGCCGTCCGCCGAGCTGGGTTCTCTGCACCGGATCCGCGCCGACCTCGCCGCCTTCGATCTGTCGGCCTGTCTTGAAAATGCCGCCACAGTCTTTCACTTAGCCGCATTGCCGGGCGTTCGTCCGTCCTGGACACAATTCCCGGAGTATCTCCACTGCAACGTATTGGCCACCCAGCGTCTGATGGACGCCTGTGTCCGTGCCGAAGTACCCCGGGTGGTGATGGCCTCGTCCTCCAGCGTGTACGGCGGCGCGGAGGGCACGATGAGCGAGGACGACCTCCCCCGCCCGCTGTCCCCCTACGGGGTCACCAAACTCGCCGCCGAGCGCCTCGCCCTCGCCTTCGAGGCCCGCCGCGACGCCGCCCTGTCGGTGAGCGCCCTGCGGTTCTTCACCGTCTACGGCCCCGGCCAGCGCCCGGACATGTTCATCGGCCGGCTCATCCGCGCCACGCTGGAGAACAAACCGATCGAGATCTACGGCGACGGCGGCCAGATCCGCGACTTCGTCCACGTCTCGGACATCGTGCGCGCGCTCACACTCGCCGCGACGACACCGGACAGGAGCAGCAGCGTCCTGAACGTCGGCACGGGACGTGCCGTGTCGATGAACGAAGTGCTCGCACTGACCGGCGAGTTGACCGGCAGGACGCCCGACGCGCGGTACGGTCCGGCACGCATCGGCGACGTGCGGGCCACGACGGCCGACACCGGACGGGCGCTCCACCACCTCGGCTTCACCGCGCGGACGGATCTGCGCGCCGGGCTGGCCACGCAGATCGAGTGGACCAGACAGTCGCTCGCCCGGACACCGCCGCGCGAGACCGCCTCGTCGGCCGGGATGACACCCACCCGCCGGTCGTAGCCGGTATGTGCGGCTTCGTGGGATTCAGCGACCTCAGCGGTGGCCAGGAGGCCGCCCGCGCCACAGCCGGGCGGATGCTGGCCGCGGTGGCACACCGCGGCCCCGACGGCAGCAACTGGTGCCACCACCGGGGTGTGACCTTCGGCCACTGTGCCCTGACCTTCGTCGACCCCGACCGGGGCCGACAACCGTTCGTCTCCGCGAGCGGGGCCACCGCGCTCGTCCTCAACGGGGAGATCTACAACCACGAGGACCTTCGACTCGAACTGCGCGCCGCAGGAGCCAGGTTGCGCACCAGGAGCGACACCGAGGTGCTCGTGGAGCTGTACGAGCGGTACGGCATGAAGGTGCTGGACAAGGTGCGCGGCATGTATGCCTTCGTGCTGCACGACGCGCGCACCGCGACGACCGTGCTGGTCCGCGATCCGATGGGCAAGAAGCCGCTCTACTACACGCGGGTCCCCGGCGGGATCGCCTTCGCGTCCGAACTCACCGCGCTGCTGCGCCATCCAGACGCCCCGCGCACCCCGGATGTCCGGGCGCTCGCCGGCTATCTGACGCTCCAGGCGTTCTGCGCGCCCGGCTCGGCGGTGTCCGGTGTGCACAAGGTCCGCCCCGGCAGCTATCTGGAGCACTCCGACGGCGAGTTGCGCGAAGTGGAGTTCTGGCGGCCCCGGTTGACGCCGGCCGGCGCACCGGTGCCAGGCCGACGGGAGGCCGCCGCACGCTTCGAAGAGCTTTTCCGGGCCGCGGTCGCCCGCCGGGTCACCAGCACAGAGCGCCGGCTCGGGGTGCTGCTGAGCGGGGGGCTCGACTCCAGCGCGGTTGCCGCCGCGGCCCAGCAACTCTCCCCGCAACGGCCGGTGTTGACGTTCAGCGCGGAATTCGAGGAGCCCGACTTCGACGAGAGCGCCCACGCCCGCGCGGTCGCCAGGCATCTGGGCACCGAGCACCATGTCGTCCGCATCGGCGGACGTGACCTCGCCGATGTGGTGGAGTCGGAGTACGCCGGGGCGGACGAGCCCCTGGCCGACCCCTCCCTGCTGCCCACCCGCATCGTCTGCCAGGCGGCGCGCCAGCAGGTGCGCGGGGTACTGACCGGGGACGGCGCCGACGAACTGCTGCTCGGTTACCGGTACTTCCAGGCCGAGCGGGCGATCGAGCTGCTGCTGCGGCTGATGCCGGCTCCCCGGCTGGAGGCCCTGGTGCGGATCCTCGTACGCGGACTGCCGACACGGTCCGGCAACCTGCCCGTCGCCGCGGCCCTCGGCCTGCTGGCGCGCGGCCTGCGCGCGGCGCCCGAGCACCGCTTCTACCTGTCCACCGCCCCTTTCGTTCCTGCCGAACTGCCCGGCCTGCTAAGGCCGGACGCCCGTGCGGCCCTGACCGGTCACGACCCCTTCGCCGAGATCTCCCGGCTCCTGGACGGCCAGCCGGGCCTGACCGGCGTGCAACGCAGCCAACTCGCCGTCGTCACCCACTTCCTGCGCGACGTGATCCTCACCAAGACCGACCGGGGCGGCATGCGCAGCGCGCTGGAACTGCGCGCTCCCTTCCTCGACCTGGACCTCGTCGAGTACGTCAACACGCTGCCCACCGCGCTGAAACTGCGTCGATTCACCGGCAAGCACCTGCTGCGCCGGGTCGCCGCCGACTGGCTGCCGACGGACATCGTGCGGCGCACCAAGCTGGGCTTCCGGGCCCCGCTGGCCGCTCTGCTGCGCCACGAGCTGCGCCCGCTGCTGCTGGACACCCTCTCCGCGCCCGCGCTGGACCGAGGCGGGCTGTTCGGCGCACGCGCCGTACAACTGCTGGTCGACGACCACCTCAGCGGTCGCCGCGACACCTCGCGCAAGCTGTGGGCGCTCCTGACCTACCAGCTGTGGTACCAGACGCTGTCCACCCACACCCTCTCCCCCGCATGCCTCGACCTCACCGAGGAGTCCCGCCGTGCGCCCTGACCGCCCGCACATCCAGTTGTTGTCCCCCCGGACCTGGGGGGAGTTCGGCAACTACCTCGCCGCCACCCGGTTCTCCCGGGTGCTACGCGGCGCCGTCGACGCGGAAGTAACCCTGCTGGAGGCGGAACCGATCCTGCCCTGGCTGGGCGAAGCCGGTGCCGAGATCCGCACCATCTCCCTGGAGAGCCCGGACGCGACCGTGCGCACCCGCCGCTACATGGGCCTGATGGCCCGTCTCCAGGAACGTTTCCCCACCGGCTTCGAGACCGATCCCACCCCGCAGCAGATCGCCGAACTGGCCCCCCTCACCGCCCACTTGGCCACCAACGCCCCCGACGTGGTGGTCGGCACGAAGGGCTTCGTCGCACGACTGTGCGTGGCCGCCGTACGGCTGGCGGGGCTGCCCACCCGGGTGGTCAGCCATGTCACCAACCCGGGGCTCCTGCAGCTGCCGCTGCACCGCAGTCCGTATCCCGATCTGACCCTGGTCGGCTTCCCCTGGGCGAAGGAACACCTGCTCGCGCAGACGGGCGGCGCCCCGGACCGGGTGCGGGTGGTGGGACCCCTGGTCGCCCAACACGACCTGCGGGACTTCATGACCAGCGAGTCCGCCGCTCCGGCGGCCGGCCCCTGGGGCGGGGACACCGACTCCGGCCGCCCCCGTCTGATCGTCTTCTGCAACCGTGGCGGAGACGTCTATCTGGAGCTGGTGCACCACATCGCCGCCCACCACCCGGACACCGACCTGGTGTTCGTCGGCTACGACGACCCCGACCTCGCCCGCCGCGCCGCCGCCGGTGCCTCACGGCTCGCGCACTGGCGGTTCCACAGCCGGCTCACCCAGGCCGAGTACTTCGACTACATCGACCGCGCGTCCAGGTCGCCGTACGGACTCCTCGTCTCGAAGGCCGGTCCCAACACCACCCTGGAAGCCGCCTACTTCGGGATCCCCGTGCTGATGCTGGAGTCGGGGCTGCCGATGGAGCAATGGGTGCCGGGCCTGATCCACGAGCAGAACCTCGGCCGGGCGTGTGCCACACCAGAGGACCTGTTCCGTACCGTTGACGACTGGCTGACCCGCCCGTCGGCGATCGAGCTGCACAAGAAGGCCGCGATCGGTTTCGCCGAGTCCGTACTCGACCAGGACGCGGTGGCCCGCCGGATCGGCGCCGCCGTAGGGCCCCTGCTGGAGCCTCGGTGAAGCCCCGGATCAGGCTCGTCGCCACGCCCGACGGGGTCCGGGCCGAGGGCGACAAGGAAGCCCGGATCGGACACACGTTCGGCGGGGACCCCCTCGCAGAGGGGCCGCCGCCCGAAGGGATCTTCGCCGCCTGGACGTGGGACGGCGAACGCCTCCTCGCCCGCAACGACCGCTACGGCATACACCCGTTGTACTACCGCGCCGACGCCGGCTCCCTGACGCTCTCCCCCGATCCGCTCGCCCTGCTCCGACCCGGCGAGACCGCCGAACTCGACCACGACGCGCTGGCCGTCTTCATCCGGCTGGGATTCTTCCTCGGCGAGGACACCGCCTTCGCCGCGATCCGCGCGCTGGCGCCCGCCGCCACCCTGACGTGGACCCCCGACGGGCCCGAGATCCACTCGCCCGCACTCCCTGTGCCGGGCCCCGCGAACCTGTCCCGGACACAGGCAGTGGACGGCTTCGTCGAGTTGTTCCGCGCCGCCGTGGCCCGCCGACTGCCCGCGGAGTCGTACATCCTCCCGCTGAGCGGAGGCCGGGACTCCCGGCACATCCTGCTGGAGCTCTGCCGTCAGGGCGCCCCACCGAGGCTGTGCGTCAGCAGCGCGAAGTTCCCGCCCGACCCCGGCGCCGACGCCCGGGTCGCCGCCGCTCTCGCCGAACGCCTCGGCCTGCCGCACCGCACCCTCGCCCCGCCGCGCTCGGAGTTCCACGCGGAACGCGTCGCCAACCCGGCCCAGGGCATGGGCACTTTGAACGGCGCCTGGACCCTGTCCCTGCGGGCCTTCCTACGCCGCAACAGCGCCCTCTGGTACGACGGGGTCGGTGGCGGCGAACTGGTGCAGAACCCCAGCATCGAACTGATCAGGAAGAACCCGTACGACGTGACGGACCTGCCGGGGCTCGCGGACCGGCTGCTGGCCGCCGGCCGCACCGGAGCACGCGTCGAGTACCTGCTGGGCCCCCGCACCCGCACCCTGTGGAGCCGGGAACGGGCTCTCGCCCGGCTCGTGCGGGAACTGGCCCGGCACGCCGACGCCGCCTTCCCGCTCGGCTCGTTCTTCTTCTGGAACCGGACCCGGCGATCCATCGCCCTGGCCACCTTCGCCCTCGGCGACGGCAACGCGGTGATCCACACCCCCTACCTCGACCACGCCCTCGTCGACCACCTCGCCTCGGTGCCGCACCGCTTCCTGATCGACGGCACCTTCCACGACCAAGCACTGCACAAGGCGTACCCGGAGCACGCCGGGCTGGGCTTCGCCTCGGCCGTTCCGCAGCGCCACGGGCCGGTCCTGGTCGGGCACCGGCTGGCGTACCTCGCCCGGCTGCTCGGCCACACCCTGCACAACGAGCCGGACTGGTGGCACGGCCACGACCAGGTCCTGCGCCGGCTGCTCGCCGCCGGGCGCGGACCGGGAGCGCCGCAGCGCGTCAGCCGGCTCCAGCCGCTGGCCCTCTACCTGCTCCAGCTGGAGTCCCTCGCAGCCGGGAGAACCACGTGAGGCCGGACGGGAACACCGCCCGCACGATCCCAGAAGGAGGAGACATCATGCGGAAGACACTGCCCGTCATCAGTACCGGTGTGGCCACGGGGAGCACCTCGGGCGGCTGCTCGACGGCTGTCGCCGAGGCACCGGGCCGCCCCGCCCTGCCGCGCTGGCGCAAGCGGAACCTGCGGATCGCCCTGGTCCGCCACCACGACCTGTGCCTCAACACCCGCCAGATCACCCAGATACAGAAGCGGGCCGGTGTCCTGCCGCACCTGGGGCTCGGCTACATCCACACCGCCCTCAAGTCGGCCGGCTTCCACAACGTCATCCAGGTCGACACCCCCGCCCTCGGCCTGGACAGCGAGGGACTGCGCCAACTGCTCGCCGACTTCGCACCGGACCTCGTCGGCGTCAGCACCACCACCCCCGGCCTGCCCGGCGCCGTCGAGGCCTGCCAGGCCGCCAAGAGCACCGGTGCCAAAGTCATCCTCGGCGGCCCCCACACCGAGGTCTACGCGCACGAGAACCTCTTCCACGACGCGATCGACTACGTCGGCGTCGGCGAGGGCATCACGATCATGCCGGAGCTCGCCGAGGCGCTGGAACAGGGCGAGAAGCCGGAGGGCATCCGCGGTCTGGTGACCCGCGAACACGACGGCGGCGCCGCGCCGATGGTGAACCTGGAGGACGTCGGCTGGCCCTCCCGCGAGGGTCTGCCGATGAACAGCTACTACTCGATCATGGCTCCGCGCCCGTTCGCGACGATGATCTCCAGCCGGGGCTGCCCCTTCAAGTGCAGCTTCTGCTTCAAGCAGGCCGTCGACAAGAAGTCGATGTACCGCTCCCCCGAGGACGTCGTCGGCGAGATGACGGAGTTGAAGGACCGGTGGGGCGTGAAGGAGATCATGTTCTACGACGACGTGTTCACCCTGCACCGCGGCCGGGTCAGGGAGATCTGCTCGCTGATCGGCGAACAGGGCCTGAAGGTGCGCTGGGAGGCGCCGACCCGGGTGGACCTGGTGCCGGAGCCGCTGCTGAGGTCCATGGCCGGGGCGGGCTGCGTACGGCTGCGGTTCGGCATCGAACACGGCGACCCGGAGATCCTCAAACGCATGCGCAAGGAGAGCGACATCGAGAAGATCGAGGGAGCCGTCACCTCCGCGCACGAGGCGGGCATCAAGGGCTTCGGCTACTTCATCGTCGGGTGGCTCGGCGAGACCGTGGAACAGTTCCGCGCCACCATCGACCTCGCCTGCCGCATCCCGCTGGACTACGCGAGCTTCTACACCGCGACCCCGTTGCCGGGCACCCCGCTGCACACCGAGTCCGTGGCCGCGGGGCAGATACCCGCCGACTACTGGGACCGGTTCGTGCGGGGCGAGTTCGACGCGCGGATCGGCTATCTGGTGCCCGACGCCCAGCGCCGCGCCCAGACCGCCTACCGCGCGTTCTTCCTGCGCCGTTCCATGGCCCGGCCACTGCTGTCCCACATGGCCTCGACCGGCCAGTGGCGCAACACACTGGACGGTCTGCGCAGCCTGGCCCGGTCGACCTCCAACACCGACCGTGACTTCTGAGACCGCCCGCCCAGCCGCCTCCCCGCAGCCGGGTACCGCCGTCCGCCTCAACACCCCCCTGCCGGCCCACGGCCGCCGGCGGCGCGGCGAACCGTTGCTGACCCATCACGTCCGCGCCACCATGGCCCGCGGCTTTTGCCCGCCGCCGTCCTGGTCGTCACCGGTGCGCCACCTCCTGCCCGACGGACCGTCGGGCGGCACTCCCCCGCTCCACGACGCCCGGGCCGCCGCCGACGCCCTGCGCGCCGGCTCCCCGGTTCTCGCCCTCATCGCCCCGACCTACGTCTCCCGAGGCACCCTCGCCGAACAGACGGAGCGCCTCGACGCCCTGCTGGACCGCGTCGCCGAACTCACCGAGGACCGGCCGGACGCCCCCGCCGTGCTGTTCGTGGGTATGCAGTGGTCCTCGGCCCAGGAGGAGACCGAGTCCGTACGACGGCTGCGGGCGCTGCTGCTGCGAGCCCACGCCCGGTTGCCGCACCTGCCCGTGTGCGGGCTCTCGTTGCCCGGTCCCGGCAAGCCTCGCACGCTCAACGCCGCGATCGAGGTGGCCGAACTGCTCGGCTGCGCGGGCGTCGGCTGGGTCGACGACGACGTGGTCCTGGAACCGGGCTGTCTGTCACGGCTGGCGCGGGACTTCCTGACGGCCGGCTGCCGGGGCGCGGTGGGCGCCACGAAGATCCCGCACACCAAGGCGTTCGCCACCTCGCGTCTGCTGGCCCGCGCCAAGGCCATCGCGGCGCCCGCGACCAACTACCCGCACGGCTGCTGCATCCTGGTGGCCACCGACGTCCTGTCCGGCGGCCTGCCCGGCCGCTACGTCTCGGACGACGGCTACGTGTGCTTCCGGCTCCTCGATCCCGGCCTGCCCGACCCACTGGCCTGGCTGCGCCTCGTACCGGACGCCCGCTGCCACTACCACGTCGCCGGTCCCGCGGGCGAGACCCGCCGCCGGATCCGCCGGATCCTCCTCAACCACCTCGTCGACCTGGCCGATTGGCCGCTGCCCGTGGTCCGCCACTACTTCCGCCATGTGCTGTTCGCCGGTCTGTGGCCGCTGACCGGCTTCGACGCCTCTCGTGGACGGCGGCTCGGTGTCCAGAAGGCACTGGTCAAGTGGGTCTACTTCGCGTGGTTCGCGGCGGTGGGAGCGGAGCTGTACCTGCGCGGGCTGGCCGGTCGGCCGCTGCGTGCCGTCGAGTGGGCCGCGTACTCGGCCGTCCACCCCCTCACACCCGCTGACCAGGAGTACTGATGAAGGTACTGTCTCTCCACTCCGCCGGCCACGACACCGGCGTCGGCTACTTCGAGGACGGGCGGCTGGTCTTCGCCGTCGAGACCGAGCGGCTCACCCGTGTCAAGCACGACCACCGCAGCGACATCGCGCTCGAACACGTGCTGTCTCAGGAGTCCGTCGACGTCGACGGGATCGACCTGGTGGCGGTCAGCACCCCGGTCCGCAGCGCCCTGTTGCGGATCCCCGACCTGGATCGGGCGATGGAGCGGATCAACGCCGGGGCGCCCCACCACCGGACTACCTGCGACCTCCTCGGCCGGACCGTGGACTGCGTGGTCGTCACCCACGAGGTCTCGCACGCCGCCCTCGCCGCCCATTACGCAGGGCACGAGGACGGCACCGTCGTCCTGGTCAACGAGGGCCGCGGACAACTCACCCGCAGCTCCCTGTTCCGGGTCGAGCAGGACCGCCTGGAGTGGATCGCGAAGGACCCGCTGCCCTGGTACGGCAACGGCTTCGGCTGGACTGCGCTCGGTCACCTCCTGGGCTTCGGCAGGAGTCCCAGCGTCACCGGCAAGGTGATGGCGCTCGGCGGTTACGGAGCGCCGGACACCCGCATACGGGAGCAGCTGCGGGCGGTGGATCCTCGGGTGATGCACGATCTGGACCT
Organism: Streptomyces sp. NPDC091280; assembly: GCF_044768565.1. Lineage (NCBI taxonomy): Bacteria > Bacillati > Actinomycetota > Actinomycetes > Kitasatosporales > Streptomycetaceae > Streptomyces > Streptomyces sp. NPDC091280. The sequence goes on along the minus strand of NZ_JBIVUZ010000028.1, from coordinate 12,784 downwards.
GGCCGAGCGGGTGCGCGCCGAACTGGTGGAGCGGCCCGAGTTCGACACGGCGGCCCACGTCGTGGCCACCTTCCAGGAACTGTTCACCGAAGCCGTGCACGCCGTGCTCGACCAACACGTGACACGCACCGCCACGGGCGTGGGACCGATCGCCCTCGGCGGCGGTTGCGCCCTGAACATCGTCGCCAACTCGGCGCTGCGCGAGGCCTTCGGCCGCGACCTCGCCATCCCGCCGGCCTGCGGTGACGCGGGACACCTGGCGGGCGCCGGGATCTACGCCCTCACCTACGTCCTGGGCCAACGGCCCGAACCGCTCAGCGTGTACGCCAACGGCACCGGCGAGCCCCGCGCCGACGTCCTCGCCGCCCTGGAAACGGCAGGACTCAAGGCCGTGCCGTACGACGCCGGGTCGACTGCCCGACTGCTCGCGGACGGCGGTGTCGTGGCCCTGACGGAGGGAGCCGCCGAACTCGGGCCGCGCGCGCTCGGGCACCGCTCGCTGCTGGGCAACCCGGATGTGTCCGGCATGCGCAAGCGGATGAGTGAGGACCTCAAACAGCGGGAGTGGTACCGGCCGTTGGGCGCCGTGATGCGCGACGAGCGCTTCGCCGAGCTCTACCCGGGCAGCCGGACGTCTCCGTACATGCTCTTCGAGTACCAGCTACCGGAGGGCACCGCGCCGGAGGCCCGGCACATCAACGGGACCTGCCGGATCCAGACCCTGGGCGCCGACCAACCGCTGCTGCACGGGCTGCTCGGCGCCTTCGAGGCGCACACCGGTGTCCCGGCGCTGATCAACACGTCCCTCAACGGGCCCGGGAAGGCCATCGCGCACACCGCCGAACACGTGCTGGACGACTTCGCGCGCAGCGCGGTGGACCTGTTCGTATTCGACGACGTGATGGCCTACCGGAACGAACCCCGGTAGGCCATCACGTCGTTGGGCGGTCAGTGCAGCACGTGCAGGGGCAGCAGCCGGTCAAGTACGTCGTCGGTGTACAGGCCGACGACGGGGACCAGCCCCGAGGAGGCCGGCTGCTCCCGGACCGCGTCGAGCGCCTGCGCCCGCAGCCGCTCCAGCAGGGCCTCGACGTCCCGTGGGGGTACCGCCCCGGTGCGCATCAGATGGGCGAGGTTCCCCTCCCGCTCGCCGTTGCGGTCGTAGTCCGTCAGGTCGTCGGCGATGGTGATGATCGTGCCGAAGGCCTCGGCGAACCGCCGCGCGGGCTCGACGGACTCCTCTTGTCGGCCGCAGATCGCGGAGAGCGAGCCGTAGCAGCCCAGAAAGGTGGCGCCGTAGGTGCTGGCGTTGACGCACCACTCGTCGAGGTTCTCCGCGCGGTGGCTCTTGGTGCGTATCTGGCCGGTGCAGACCTCGGTGAAGTCGTGTTCGAGCACATCGGTCACGGCACGGGCGTCCGCGGCGAGCGCGCACATCTCGTGCAGGGCCGTCAGGTGCAGGTGCAGGCACAGACAGGCGAGTTCGACGCGGTCGAGCCCGGTGTCGTCGTCCATGAGGTCGTCGAGCAGTTTCATGGCCACGATGTCCATGGCCAGCGCCCGGGCCACCGCGATGCGCCGCCGCGGTTCGGTGACCCACTCGGTGAGGAAGTGCGGCACCCTCAGGTACAGGCGCAACGCGGCGGTATGGGCGACGAGTTCGGGCGAGCCGCCGTTGCGGGCGACGAAGTCGGTGACGTGGTCGCGATTGGCGGACTCGGTGACCAGCATGGACGTGGTGTAGGCCGCGGGCAGTGCCGCGGTCACGTCCGGTCCCCGGATATCTCGGCGAGGGTGGACCGCCAGTCGTCGTGTTCCAGCGCCCCGGCGTAGCCCACGTAGTCGGCGCCCGCCTCCAAGAACGCGGTGACGTGCTCCCGCCGGCGGACGTTGCCGCTGACGAACAGGATCTGGTCGGGATCGAGATGCCGTCGGAAGTGCCGGACCACGTCGGTGGGGACCTGTGAGTAGCGGGAGTACAGGTACACCATGTGGAAGCCGAAGCTGCGGGTGACCGCGATGTACTGGTCGATCTGCTCGGTGCCGGCGGTGGCCACCGGGACCGTGCCGAGCAGGTCCCCGGTCTTGTGGTCCTCGCCGAAGGTGAGGGCGACGGTGAGCAGAAGTTCCGGCCAGTCCTCGCGGGCGCCCCGGCCGGGCAGGTTGACCAGGGTCTCCAGGTAGCTCTTCCACACGTAGTAGTCGTCGCACGAGCCGAGCAGCGCGGGCAGGATGACGGCGTCGGCTCCCCGGGCCACCGGGAAGCCGACGCCCTTGCGCGGCGGGAAGTGCAGCAGTACCGGCAGTGAGCTGACCTGCTTGATGGCCATCACGTACGGGTCCATCCGGGACTCGAACGACTCGTAGTCGGTGCTGGCGAGGATGAGGGCGGGACAGTCGAGTTCGTCGAGCATCTTCGCCTTCTCGACGGCCTCGGCCTGCGGCACCTTGAACGGGTCGATGATGTGCACGGGTCCCCGTTCATGGTCCCGGAGCCGTCCGAGGACGGCTCCGGGACCTAACAGGGCCGGTGCGGCCGGAACTTCCGTGCCCTGGACCAACTGCGGTGACGTGTTCACCTGCGTTCCCCCTCGTTGTCCGGTCGTGGTGCGCTGCACGCCGTCATGCGGGATGCGCACGGCTCGACTCGGCCGCCACTGACGTCACGGTCACGGTGCTCGTCCTGGCCAGTGCGGCCACGACGGACGCAGTGGTGTAGAGCGCTTTCATGTCCAGGACGACGGAACCCAGCGCGGCCTTGCCACGCTGTCCGCGTTTCCAGTGCGCACGTGCATCGGGGTCGAACTCCATGGGGCCGGGCACGCGGCACCATGCGGACGGCCGCCAACTGCCTTCCTGCTCCTGGGAGTCGACCAGATAGGAGACCGCCCGGCGGACGGTGTCACGGTCCTCGGGCCTCTCGCCCGCCAGCACGGCGCGCAGGGCGAAGGCGGTGGCGAAGGCGGAGCCCTCCGGCTCCCACTCCGTGCGTACGGCACCGTCCGCGCCGATCCTTGCGGCGGCCCAGCGGGCGGCGGCCCGCGCCTCGGGGCGGTCCCCGGCCGGGGAGTCGGCGGTGAGCGCCTCGGCAGCCAGCGCGGTCGGGTACTCGCGGTCCGGCCACCAGTAGGCGGGCCACGATCCGTCCGGCCGCCGGATCTCCCGGAGTCTCGCCAACAGCCGCTCGTGCACGGGGAGATGACGCAGTCCGGCAGCGGCCGTGGTCACACACGCGTGGCTGGCGTACCAGGCGTCCCAGCGGGGGGCCACCCGGTCGAGGAACGGTGCGGCGAACTGCGGCAGGTAGCTGGAGATGCCGCCGTCCTCCTGGAGGTGCGCGGCGACGAAGCGGTATCCCTCCTCCGCGCGGGGGTCGTCCTCGGCGCCCAGCGCCTCGGCCAGTCGCAGGACCCAGGAGGTGATGTCGGCGTCGCCCGGGACCTGGGGGCCGTAGCCCCAGCCGTCGGACGGACCACGGGCCTGTCTCAGCAGTTCCCAGGCGGACTCGGCGGCCGATCGGCCGGGGCCCTGGGACAATTCCGCGAGTGAGGCCCCGACAAAGGCGGTGGCCCAGAACTGGCCTGGGCCACGGACTTCGTAGTCGTTCCACCAGCCGTCCGCGTCACGTGCGGTCCGGAGGAATTCCGTTCCCCTCGCAAGGGCTTGTTCCGCGGATTCACCGAAGAGTAATCGCTGTGCACCGTTCACGAACTCTCCTTTCTGGGGAGAGGCGACGAGCCGGGCCACCGTTCCGACACGTGAACACCGCGTCGGCAGGGCGATTGGACAACCCTACACGCGTTCGTATCGGTGAGACAGGGCCCTTTCCCCGACGTACCGCACGGAACCGCGGCCGATTCACACGAATTGCATGTGGGTCCGCTTCCGCAATCGGACCGTCATGACACCGCCGCTCGCCACGACCAGCAGCGCGGTGACCACGGCGGCATGCGTCGCGCCCGAGGCGAGGGAACCGTTGCCGGCGCCGTCGACGGCGTACGTGATGATCTCCCGGGTGGACCAGAAGGGCAGTGCCTTGGCCGCGTCCTTGGCCGGGTCGATCACCATCTGGGCGCCGATGACGGAGATCAACAGCAGGGTGCCCTCCAGGTCCCGGGGCACGGCGAGGCCGAGCAGCAGTCCGAGCGGGACCGCCACCAGGGTGGTCAGTGCCAGTTCCACGGCGACCCCTCGCGGGTTCGCCACGTTCTGGTCCACGATCACGACCACGGCGTACAGCGCGGAGATCAGCAGCCCGGCAGTGAGGAGGGCGAGCATGCGGCCGAGGTACAGATGCCGGGGCCGGAAGCCGGACAGGGTGAGCCGGGGCTCGATCTCCCGGCCGCCGACGGCCGAGAAGAGGGCGGCCGTGCTGACCGCGAACCCCACACCCAGGCTGACGAACCGGATGGCCTGGCCGGGCTGGTCGTGCCGGCCGAGGTAGAACACCAGCGGCACGAGGAGGAGCAGCCCCAGCACACCACGCCGACGCAGCAGTTCACGCAGTGTCATCTCGGCCATGCGTAGGGTCCGGATCATCGGGCCGCCTCCGGCTTCCTGGGGCTGAGGTCGAGCACATGGTCGACCTGGTCGAGCTGGTTGAGCATGTGGGTCACGACGACGATCGCCTTGCCCTGGTCGCGCCAGCCCCAGACGTTCTGCCAGAAGTCCACGTAGGACCCCCGGTCGAAGCCCTGGTAGGGCTCGTCGAGCAGCAGGACGTCCGGGTCGCCGAGCGCGGAGAGGACGACGTTCAGCTTCTGCCGCGTACCGCCCGAGAGGTCCTTGGCCAGGGTGCCGCGGGCGACCGACCAGTCGAGTCCGGCGGCGAGTTCACGCCCCCGGCGGTCGGCGTCCCGGCCGCCCATGCCCCGGCCCGTGCCGAACAGCGTGAAGTGCTCGCGCGGCGTGAGGAAGCCCATCACCCCGGCGTTCTGCGGGCAGTAGCCAAGACGTCCGGAGATGGTCACCCGGCCCTCGTCGGGGGCGAGCAGTCCGGCACAGATCTTGAGCATGCTGGACTTGCCGGCTCCGTTGCTGCCCACGATCGCCGCGACCTCGCCCGCGCGTACGGCGAGGTCCACGCCGTTCAGGACGCGGCGGCGGCCGTAGCTCTTCACGATCCCCTGCGCGTGCAGCAGGACGTCCCGCCCGGACGCCGGCCCGGACCACTCCCCCAACTGCTGTTCCGCACGTGCGGAATACCTCATGTGTCGCACCTTCCTTCCGCCGCCCGCGACGAATGGCGCGGAATACCGTGGCGTCAGCCTGCCACAGACGGGCGGGCCGACCACACGCACCGCCGACCGACGGAGTGGAATGGAATAGTCCGGCCGTCTGTTTTCAGCCGTTTCCCGGATGTAGTCCGAGAAGAACTCCGCATGGCGACGGTGCAATTCAGCCAGACCACCGCCCGATTCCCGCCCGCTTGTCCGGCGGATTCACCGAACCGGTACAGACGGAACGTCGACATCCCGGCCATCGACTCGAAATAGAACCGCCGCCTTGTGATCACTTCGCGACGCCGGTTAGAGTACGCCGCGTCAAAATCGGGACAGTCCACACATTGCGCGGCAGGCGTCTCGACAGCGAATTCCCCTTCGTCCGCGGGTATCCGACGGAGGCCAGGAACGGGTGGTGCACGGGTCGGGCCAGCGAAGGGACACGCATGCTCGGGGGCACCGGAAGCGGACGCACATGGTGGCAGCGCGCCGTGGCCCGCGGCTTCGACCCTCCGCCCCCACCGCACACTCCGGTGACGCTGGTCAGGTCGGGAGAGATCCAGCTCGATCCGGCGAACCTGGAGACCGCACTGCCCGCGGGGGGACTGGGAGTGCTGCTGCCCACGTATGTGGCGCGCTGCGGCCTGACGGCCCATCAGACCGCGCTCCGTCATCTCCTCGACGCCCTCGCCGACGTACGCCAAGCCCGTCCCGGACTGCCGCTGACGGTCTGGCTGGGCATGCAGTACGGCCCAGGCGAGCAGGCAGAGGCCCTCGACCGGCTCCGCGCGCTGACCGGGGCCGGGCAACCCGACGTACCCGTCATCGGGTTCGCGCTGCCCGGCCGGGGGAAGATCCGCACGGTCAACACGGCGTTCCAACTGTCCCGGCGGCTCGGGCACACCGGCTGGCTGTGGACCGACGACGATGTCGAGTTCGGCCCCGGCTGTCTCGCCCGGCTCGTCGACCGCTTCCACGAACGCGGCTGCACCGGTGCGGTCGGCGCCCACATGGTCGCGCTGCCCCGCGCGACGGCCGCCGCGCGGACGATGGACCGGGTCTCCGGCATCACCGTGCCACCCGGCGCCTACCCTGCGGCGGCCTGCATGCTCGTCGCGGGCGACGTCGTCGCCGACGGCATCCCTGTCCGCCGGCTCGCCGACGACGGCCATGTGCTCTTCGAACTCCTCGACCCCGACGCGGCCGATCCGCTGCACGACCTCGAAGTACTGCCGGACGCCAGGGGCGCCTTCTACCGGGTCTCCGGGACCTACGACACCCTGCGCCGACTGCGCCGTTCCCTCTACAGCCATGTGACCTGCGCGGCCGACTACCCGTGGCCGACCGCGCGGACGTACCTCACCGGCACGCTGTTCCACGGCCTGTGGCCGCTCACCGCCTGGGACAACAGCGGCGGCCCCGTCCGGGGACTGAAGCGGTGGACCGTCAAGGCCGTACACCTGACGTGGTTCTGCTGCGTCGCCGCGGGTCTCGCTGCCCGCGGCGCGACGGGCCGTCCGCTGCGGCACGTGCCGTGGGGCGACGACGGCGACTTCATGAGCCCGGCCGCCGAGGCACGGCCGGCGGCGGCACACACCGGACGCTGACACGGGACGGCCGCCCGCTGCGGCGGCCCGGAAGGGAGACGCCGTGCGGACATCGGCCCACAAGGAGGCGGCGGTCACCGTCATCCTGCCGCACTACGACTGCGCGGACTACCTGGGCATCGCGGCGGCCTCGGTCCTCGCCCAGGACCGGCCCGACCTGCGCCTGGTCGTGGTCGACGACTGCTCCCCCGACGACACGTGGACGGCCGCGCTGCGTCCGTACGCCGGCGACCCGCGGCTGACCGTCCTGCGCACCTCCGAGAACGTCGGCCATCTGCGCATCAAGAACAAGGTCCTGCAGGACGCGGACACCCCCTACATCGCCTTCCAGGACGCCGACGACATCAGTCTGCCGGGCCGCCTGCGCCATCAACTCGCCCTGCTGGAACGGAACAAGGCCGACCTCGTGGGCTGTGCCTACGAGTACATCAACGCCGCGGGCCACAGCACGGGCCACCGCCGGATGCCCCGCAACGGCAACCTGTGGATGCGTCTGGGCCGTTCGACGGTGGTGCTGCACCCGTCGTCCGTCGTACGCCGTGAGGTGCTGGAACGGCTCGGCGGCTTCGACGGCACGGTCCGGCTGGGGGCGGACACCGACTTCCACCTCCGGGCGGCCCGGCTGTACCGGTTGCGCAGTGTGCGCCGTGTCCTCTACCGCTACCGCATCTGGCCGCAGTCGCTGACCCAGGCTCCCGGGACGGGCTTCGGATCCGCCGAACGCCTCTCCTACACACAGGCCATGAACGCCCAGGAGCGCCGCCGCCGGAACGCGACGACCCGCGAGGAACTGCTGCCCCTGCTGGTCGCGCCGCCCAACGACATCGACTTCACGCTGGACCCGGTCGCGGTGGGCGGGTGACGGGTGGCGAACGTGGAAGCGCCCCTGCCCGGAATCGGTGTGATCGTCGCGGCACCCGAGGGCGAATGGGAACCCGCGGTGGACAGCCTGTCGCGCCAGTCCGTGCCGCCCGCCGCGATCACGGTGGTCACCCCGGCGGCCCCACCGCCGGATCCACGGCCGCACTTCGTTCCCTGCACGCCCGAGACCGCCGCCGAGGCCTGCATCGAGGCCGCGCGCGCCCTCCGGACTCCCTACGTCGCCTTCCTCCACGGCCGTGACGAGGCCGTCCCGGACTGGCTGCGCCACCTGGCCCGCGCGGCCCACGACGATGTCGGCCTTGTCCAGTGCGGCACCCTCCGGCTGCGGGCGGACGCCTTGGTCGAGGGCATCGCCCTGGCGCCCGGTCTCGACGGCACCGCCTACGCCGTACGACGCGATCTGCTGGGTACGAGCGGGCGTACGGCCACGCGGGTCACCGTGCCGCGACTGCTGGTGCGACGCAGGAGCGACGACAGCCCCGCCACCGTGTCCGCCACCCGGGCCGCGGGTGCCGCCCTTGTACGGGACACACACCTCACCGCCCGCGTCGACGCGCCCTCCGTGGACACGCCCGGACGCGGACGCGCCCCGGACCTCGTCTCCGTCGTCATCCCCGTCCGCAACGGCGCGCTCACGCTCCCGGCACAGTTGCGCGCCCTGGCGTCCCAGACCCGCACCGCCCCGTGGGAGGTCCTCGTCGTCGACAACGGATCGACCGACGCGACCCGCGAGGTGGCCGAGAAGGCGCGCCCCGACCTGCCCAACCTCCGGATCGTCGACGCCCACGAGCGCCCCGGCGAGAGCTACGCCCGCAACCGCGGAATCGCCGCCGCCCACGGCGACTTCATCGCCTTCTGCGACGCGGACGACGTCGCCGACCCCGGCTGGCTCGCCGCGCTGGTCGAGGCGGCCCCGGACGCCGACCTGATCGGCGGCAGCCTGGACAGCAGCGTGCTCAGCCCCATGTACTCAGACGAGCAGCCGGTGCCGATGACCGAGCAGACGGACTTTCTGCCCTTCGCGCGAGGTGCCAACTGCGCCGCCTGGAAAGACGTGTTGACGACGATCGGCGGCTGGGACGAGAACTACCGGGGCGGCGGCGAGGACATGGACCTGTCCTGGCGGGCCCACCTCTGCGGCTACCGGGTCGGCTACGCACACGACGCCCGCATGCACTACCGGCTGCGCACCGAACTCACCGCCCTGGCCCGGCAGAAGTGGAACTACGGCAGGTCCGGCGCCCGCCTGTACGCCGCCTACCACCACGCCGGCTTCGAGCGCCGCGACACTCGGACGGTCCTCACGAACTGGTCCTGGCTCCTCCTGCACACCCCCGACCTCGCCCGCTCCCCGACCCTGCGCCGCCGCTGGATCCGCTACGGCGCCCGCCTCTCCGGCTTCCTGGTCGGCAGCGCGGAGCGGGGCGTCAGATACCTGTGACATCCAGCGCACACCAACTCGCCCTTGCGGCAAGGGAGATGATGGTGACCATGGCGCTGTCGACGGAGTTCGCAGCGCTCCTCGGAGGGCAACACCCGCACGCATCGGCACCGATGGGCGGATCGGCCGGTGACACGCCGACCGCAGCCGCCTCCCATGGTGGCCGGGCTCGAACTGCTGGGCAGCGGCGACGGGGAACGCTGCCGGCCGCCCCGCGAGTTGGCCATCGTCTCCGAACACACCACGAAACTGGCTTCTTTGACGCGGTTACCGGCGCCCTCGGTACCGCCTGAGCGGACGCTGGTGCGAGAAGCCCGAGAAGCCACTGAGCACAGCGGTTACCTCGACGCGCTGGCCACCTCGCCGCGCAGCCGCGGCGCCGCACCCCGCATGGGCGACATCCACGTACCGGTGCGGGCCAAGCCCGGGCACGGCGCCGAGACGCACGGCACCCGGTGCGTACCGGTGGAACCGGCAGCCCTCGCGCGCGGCGCGCACATCGTCGGCGGAACGGGCACCGGGAAGTCGAGCCTGCTGCGGGCGGTCGCCCGGGACGTGGCTGAACAGCGGCACGCGCCGGCCCTGCGGCCCGGCCGCACCAGCAAGAACCCGTTGACGAGCGCCTTCAAGAAGCCGCCATTCCCCGCACGCAAGTACCTCGTCCTGGTGGACGCGGTCGACGAGGTACACGACGGCCAGCAGCGCGATCCGCTGGAGGACACGCTGGCCAAGTGCCGCTGACGCTGGACGACCTGATCGACAGAATGCTGGACCGCGAACGCACCGCCTCCTCCCGGGCCGGGTGGAGCGAGCTGGTCCGGGCCCATCTCTACGGCTCGGGGCTGCTCGCCCCGGACGCGCCCGACGAACAGCCCTTCTCCCACAAGCTGTTGGACGCGCATTTCGCGGCCAGCCACTGGACTGGCCGGCATCCGAGGCCGGCCGAGAAGGACGTCCGGGAGATCGCCGAGAACCGTATGAAGAGTCATGTAGCGGACCACGCCCTGTTCTGCGCGAACACCTGGTCCGGCATACGCCCGCACTCCCGAGCGGTTCACACGCCGACCCAAACCATCTCGTTTGACCTGACAGCTTCCGCGGAGTCGTCCGACCGTCCGGCGAACTCCCTGTTGAGTGACACTGTTCGGGACGCGGTTCGACTCCCGAGGTAAAAGAACAAGCTCACCATGGGCGCAGCAGGTCGCGAAGATGCTGGGCGAGCCTTTCGAACGTGGTCGAAAGGTGTGACCGGAATGCGGCGACCACCCCAGACTCGGACGAACGGACTCAGCCTGTGAAACCGAGGGGGAGCACATGCGCAAGGACAACCGGCCGGGCAGGGACACGAAGGCCAGGAGGGTGGGCGCCCTGTTGGCAGCCACAGCGCTCACCCTGGGAGTCGCGGTGGCGACCGCGCCCTCTGCAGCTGCCGCCAGCCCGTGTTGGAACGACGGCTCCAAGTGGTGGTGCAACAACGTCTCCGGCGCGCGGGTGTACGGCACGGTCGGGAACAACCACATCTACCCGGACCCGAACACCGTCGTCGGCTACATGTACTCCAACCCGAGCTGGTTCTACTGCAAGGAGGACAACCAGGCGTGGGTGGGCGGCCCGCACTCCACACGCTGGGAGATGACGGTCGCCGACAACGGCCGGCTCGGCTTCATGAAGGACACGGCGATCTCCAGCGAGACGGACCCGCTCCCCGACTGCATCCAGTGATCGGTGACGGCCGCGCTGCACCACCGGCCGCTTTTCCATGGTCCACTTCTGCAACGCACCCTGGAGCCACTTCACATGCGTACACGGAAGACCCTCGCTGCCCTGTTCAGTGCCACGGCGCTGGCGCTGGGGCTCGGTACCACCACCGCGCCCAGCGCCTCGGCGGCAGCCGGCTGCTGGTACAGCGCCGGCCACTGGTGGTGCAACAACCGCGTGGGTGCGCCGGTCTACGGCTACAAGGACCTCGCCCGCTCCTACCCCGACTCCAGCCGCATCGTCGGGTACATGTACTCCAACCCCAGCTGGTTCGACTGCCGCTACGACGGCGGTCTGCCCGAGGAATATGTGGGCGGACCACACCCCTACCGCTGGGAGTGGACCGAGGCCGACAACGGTCAGTGGGGCTGGATGAAGGACACCGCCGTCAGCAGCGAGACCAACACGCTGCCGGCCTGCTGGTAGACGGCCACCCACAACACACGGGGAGAGAGATGAAGTTCGGCAGGCGTGCCCTGACGGCACTGGCGACCGCCGCGTTCTCCGCCGCCCTCACAGTGGCGGCGGCGCCGTCCTCGTCCGCGGCCTCCGGCTGCTGGTACTCCGGCGGCGAGTGGTGGTGCAACAACGTGCGGGGAGCCGCCGTGTACGAGCCCTCGGAGACCAACGGATATCCGCACGCCGATGTCGTCGTCGGGTACATGTACTCCAATCCGAGCTGGTTCCGCTGCCGCCGCGACGACGGCCCCTACGTCGGCGGACCGCACCCGAACCGGTGGGTGTTCACCGAAGCCGACAACGGGGAGTGGGGCTACATGAAGGACACGTCCATCTCCAGCGAGACGGACCCGCTGCCCGTGTGCTGACGATGGCGCCGACGCGACCACCCCGACCCGTAACCGCGATGCCGGTGGTTGCGGGTCCGTGGGCTCAGCAGACGAGGGCGTCGGGCAGTCTGTTGTCCGGGTCGTTGATGTAGATGTCGGTGATGTAGCCGCCGTGCAGGGGGAGATAGGCCCACCAGTCGTTCGCCTACTGCCCGACGATGACCTCCTCGCCCTGCTTCTGACAGCCGATCAGCGCGTCGGCCCCGGCGGGCAACCGGGTGAGCGCCTGCGAGCTGGTGGTCGTTTCGGCGCGCACCTGGACGTGGAAGCCCCACGTGCCGGAGCGCGGAACGGCGCCGGGGACGTTCAGTGAACGTACCAGCGTGTCGAGGGCGCTGTACGCGGCGCCGAACGGGGTGCCCTGCGGGTGCAGGGTGAAGACGGCGACGATCGAACGGTCACCCGCGCCCACGGTTCCCGTGGTGTGCAGTGCGGGCCGGGCGAGGTCGAACCTCGCGCCGGGTGCGGTCGTGATCCGTCGGCCGGCAGCCGAGGCCGTCGTGCCGGCGCAGTCGCCGCTCTCGCCGAAGCCGGACCGGCCCTGCTTGATCGCCCACGGCTGCTGGAACGAGGCCGGGATGCCGAACCACTGGTCGAAACCGTCGACGCCGCACCGGGTGGAGGCGTGGAGGCCACCCATGACAATGTCCCGCAGGGCGCCGGGTGCGCTGTCCAGGATCGAGCGGTAGATCCGCACGGTGTCGCCCGCCGACAGAGCCCTCCGGCTTCACCCACGAGGTGGTGTTCCGCCGGTGCCCTGGCTGCCAGGAGCACAACTCGTGCGCGGGAAGGACTTCGTCCGCGTCGTCTGCGGCAGCGATTTGCCGGAGTTGTGGAACGTGGATCCCACCGAGTGACGGCCGAGGGTCACAACCACTCGTGAATGCTCGCGAGGAGGACGGTCGCTTCGTAGCGGACCGCGAGTTTGTCGTATCGCGTGGGTGCGCCACGAGGCGCCATGGAATCGAGTGAGGTGAGAGACCTTCACCACCGGGTTGTCGTAGCAATCCGGTTGAAGCTGGGGGC
>NZ_JBIVUZ010000027.1:32897-51241 GCF_044768565.1 Streptomyces sp. NPDC091280 | reverse complement strand
CTTCGCCGAAGTCATCCGCCCACGACCAGCACGAGCACCCCGAACCCCACGCACACCAGACCCGTGACCAGCAACTTCACGATGCACACCGCTCACTGGTACTGACTGCGCCGTAGTGAGTTCCGTGTCAATGCCGCGGGCCCGGTGCCGCCAGCACCGGGCCCGCGTCTCCGTGCCCTCCCCGTTCCCACGCGACGGGCACAGACCTCCGCGCCGATCCCGTCCCCACGGCCGGGCGCGGACCTCCACATGGACCTGGCTCACATGTGGACCACCGGGGCGGCGTCCGGATCGTCGTTCGGGACACCCCGCCGGTAGAGCAGACCGCAGATGACGATTCCTGCGGCGAAGAAGGCGGCGGACCACCAGTAGGCGGTCGAGTACGACTCCAGGGTGGACTGGACCTGGACGGCCTTGCTGGTCGCGTCCTTGCCTTCCAGGTACGAGGCGGCGGCGCTGGCGGCGAGGGAGCTGAGCAGGGCGGTGCCGATGGAACCGCCGACCTGCTGAGTGGTGTTGAGGGTCGCCGAGCCGACACCCGAGTCGGCGGCGTCGATACCCGCGGTGGCGTTGGACATGGCCGGCGCCATGATCAGGCCCAAGCCGACACCGAAGACGATCAGCGCCGGCATGATGTGGCCGGCGTAACCGGAGGTGGCCTCCAGAGAGGTCAGCCAGACCAGACCTGCGGCGGCCAGTGCCATACCGATCGGCACGATGACCCTCGGGCCGACACGCCGGACCAGGACGTTGGAAATCATCGTGGCAGTGACGATGAGCGCGCCGATCATCGGCAGGAAGGCCAGCCCGGTCTTCACCGGCGAGTAGCCGAGGATTCCCTGCAGGTAGTACGTGAGGAAGAGGTTGACGCTGAACATGCCCGCCGCCGAGATGAACATCGCGATCAGCGATGCAGCACGGTTGCGGTCCGACAGGATCCGCAGGGGCAGAAGCGGCTGCGCCACACGCGTCTGCAGCCAGACGAACAGCGCGATCAGGACCGCGCCGACGGCCAGGAAGCCCCAGGTGCCCGCCGAACTCCAGCCGTGGGTCTCGGCGTTGCCGCATCCGTAGACCAGGGCGAACAGGCCGCCTGTCACGGTGACCGTGCCGGGCACGTCGATCTTCACGCTCCTGTCACGACGGTGACGCGGCAGCAGCACCGCACCACCGACGAGGGCGATGACGGCGAAGATAAGGTTGACGTACAGGCACCAGCGCCAGTTCAGATGTTCGGTCAGCAGGCCGCCGAGAAGCAGGCCGATGCCACCTCCCGCGCCCGCCACGGCGCTGAAGACGCCGAAGGCCTTGGCTCGTTCCTTGGCATCGGTGAACGTCGTCGTGAGCAGTGCCAGCGCCGTCGGCGCCAGCAGCGCGCCGAAGACGCCCTGCAGAGCCCGGCCCGCCACCAGCATCTCGAAGTTCGTAGCGGCGCCCGCCAGCGCGGACGCGGCGGCGAAGCCGGTGAGCCCGACGAGGAGGGTTGTCTTGCGTCCGACGAGGTCGGCGATGCGGCCGCCGAGCAGCAGCAGACCACCGAAGGCCAGTGAGTAGGCGGTCACCACCCACTGCCGGCTGTCATTGGAAAACCCCAGGTCCCGCTGGGCCGAGGGCAGGGCGATGTTCACGATCGTGGCGTCGAGGACCACCATCAGCTGGGCGATCGAGATCACCGCGAGGATGAGCCAGCGACGACGGTTCGGGGCCTCGGCCTGCGCCGCCTCGGGCGGGGCAGGCGGGTGGGTAACAGTGCTCATGCCGCTCTCCCTGTCGACAACATCAAGTGGAGATGTCTTCTCCACTTACACGCCCACCGTAACACATAACTGGAGACACTTTCTCCGGATAGTCGGTACAGTTGTGTCATGAGCCGCAACAGCACACCGGAGAAGAGCCCCGACGACATCCCCGCGCGCCCCCTGAGGGCGGACGCGGCACGCAACAGGGAGCGCATCATCGCCGCAGCTCAGGAGGTGTTCGCCGAACGCGGACTGAGTGTCACGCTTGACGACATCGCGCATCACGCGGGAGTCGGTGTCGGTACGGTCTACCGACGTTTCGCCGATCGGGAAGAACTGATCGAGGCGGTCTTCGAGGCCGACATTCAGCGCCTTGCGGCACTGGCGGAAGAGGCACTCGACGACGAACATCCCTGGGAGGGCTTCGTACGGTTCTACCTGAGCGTCGCCGAAGACATCGCCGGCAATCGGGGTCTGCGAGAGGTACTCCTGGAAGGCACGCACGGCAAGGAGCGGCTCCCCGCCGCGCGGTCCCGGCTCACTCCCGCGATCGGCGCCGTCATCGGACGTGCGCAGGGGGCAGGCGAGCTCCGCGACGACTTCGAGCCGACCGACTTCCCGTTCCTCCACCTCATGCTCGGGACGGTCAGCTCGCGCACCCGCGACGTGACCCCCGACCTGTGGAAGCGCTACCTCACGTTCATCCTGGACGGACTGCGCCCGCACAGGTCCGCCCCATCCACTCTGCCGCACCGTGCACTCACCCACGACGAGTTCGAAAGCGTCATGCTCTGACGAGTCGTTCAGGTTGCGGGCGCAGTCGAGGCGTGAACGTGGAGTGAGTTCACCGCGGACTGCGCCCCTCCAGTGCTCAACCGCGAGCGGATCAACGTCCTTTCGTAGCGCTTCCCCCCGGGCGTTCCGACGGCGAACCGGATGGGCCGGGACATGTCATGCCGGGAGCTCCGGCGGGCGCGATCACAGTCCTCATCGCGGTGGGAAGATCGGCGGCCGGCGGGCTGATGGCAAGGGTCATGGGTCTGATGGCGGACGCGGTTCAGCCGTGCAAGCGCGGCAAGCGCCAAAGCCCCCGGCGCGTTCTTCTGCCTGGCTACCGCGCTCGGCCCTCGACCGAGCGACCTCTTGGCCGACTCAGCTGGGGTGGCTGCCGGCGAGTCAGGCGGCCGACGTCGATGTGTGCCGCCGAGCAGGCGATTGGCGCTCATCACCGAAGGTCACGGGTCTCATGTCACGTTTACGCCAGGGCCAAGCATCTTTAACGGCGACAACACCGCGGTGCAGTACCTAAGAGCCAATGCCGCTGTTCCTGATGCACCGGCGCGGCCTCCGGCAGACCGGGTAGTGCTGGCATGCCGTACAGCTGGCCCTGACGCTGTCCATCGGGCAGGCGCTGGGCCTGGAAAGCGGGTACAGGGGGTGGGACGGCCGGTCACCCGGGCTGGACGAGCCGGGTTTCGTACGCGAAGACCACCGCCTGGACACGGTCCCGCAGTTCCAGCTTGAGCAGGATGCGGCTGACGTGCGTCTTGACCGTTGCCTCGGCGAGTTGGAGCATCTCGGCGATCTCCGAGTTGGACAGACCTCGGCCCACCTGGGTGAGGACCTCGCGTTCGCGGGCGGTGATGCGGTCCAGCCGCTCGTCCCCGCTCACGCTGCCGTCGGACCTGGTGGGGAGTTGGTGAGCGAAGTTCTCCAGCAGGAGCCGGGTGATGCGGGGGGCGACCACCGCGTCGCCGGCGGCCACACAGCGGATCGCGGCCAGGAGTTCCTCGGGCAGAGTGTTCTTCAGCAGGAAGCCGGAGGCTCCGGCGCGCAGTCCGGCGAAGGCGTACTCGTCGAGGTCGAAGGTGGTCAGGATCAGCACCCTCGCCTCGGGGCACTGCGTGACGATCCGCCCGGTCGCCTCGACGCCGTCCACGCCGGGCATCCGCACGTCCATCAGGACCACGTCGGGCCGCAGTTCACGGGTCAGGCGCACGGCCTCGGCGCCGTCGCCGGCCTCGCCGATGGCCGCCATGTCGGGCTGCGCCTCCAGCACCATGGAGAACGCCATCCGCAGCAGAGGCTCGTCGTCGACGAGGAGGACTCTGATCGTCATGCCTCACGCTTCGCTTGCGGACAGGGCCAGCACGGCCCGCACCTGCCAGCCGCCGTCAGGGCGCGGCCCCGCCTCGAACCCGCCGCCGTACACTGCTGCCCGCTCCCGCATCCCGTGCAGTCCCTGCCCGCTGGTTTGAGCCGGCAACTCCGCCACGGGGCCGTCGTCGGTGACCTGCACCGTGATGTTCTGCGCGGCACAGCACACCCGGACGTCGGCCCGGGTGCCCGGCGGGGTGTGCTTCAGGGTGTTCGTGAGCGCCTCCTGGACCAACCGGTAGACGGTCAGCTGCGCCGGGACCGGTACGGCCGCAGGGTCGCCCGAGACGTCGAGGCGGGTGGGCAGTCCAGCGGCGCGAACCTGGTCGGCGAGTGGCTCCAGCTGGGCGATGCCCGGCATCGGGTGGCGCAGCGCGTCGGGCTCGTCGGCGCGCAGTACGCCGAGGAAGCGCCGCATGTCGGTGATCGCCTGCCGACCGGTCGTCGACACCTGCCGCATCGCCGCGGTGGCCCGTTCCGGGTGGAGTTCCTGGGCGAAGACGGCGCCGTCGGCGAGCGCCACCATCACCGACAGGTTGTGCGTGACGATGTCGTGCATCTCCCGGGCGATACGGGAGCGTTCGCCGGCGACCGCCAACTGGGCCTGCTGGTCGTGTTCCCGCTCCAGGCGTACGGCCCGCTCCTCCAGGAAAGCGAACTGGGCGCGTCTGCTGTGCATGTTCATGCCGATCACGTACGCGGCCACCACCATCGCGGACAGCGCGACGAACGACTCGAAGACCCGCTCCTGCGACGACCACCGGGCCGAGGCGAGCAGCGCGCCGGTGGCCAGCACGCCGATGGCGAGCCAGGTGTGCCGCTTCGACGCGTACACGGCCACCGTGTACAGCGCGATCAACAGTGTCATGTCCGCCGGCGTGCGCAGGTCGAGACACCACTGGACGAAGGCGACCGTGGACATCGCCAGGAAGGCCAAGAGCGGTGCACGACGCCGCCACACGAGCGGCAGCACCAGCAGCGCGTTGAACAGCAGCAGGTGCCCCAGGAACGGATGCATGGCACGGTGCATCGCCCCCGTCAGCGCCACGAAGACGGCCGCCGCAAACAACGCGTCCACCATCTGCGGCGACAGCCGTGCGCTCAGGCGCAGCCGGGCGCGCCCGGCGTGGGCGCGCCACGACCGAGCCTGGTCACGCACGGCCCGCGACACGGCGTATGTCATCGACGTGCCCTGTGGCGGTCGGCCGCCATCAGGCGTCCCGCCGCTTGAGCGCCACCGCCGCTGCGGCCAGTGCCACCGCCGCATACAGGCTGAACAATGTGAAACCGGCCCATGGTGACAGCGTATTCGGATCGACGTGGACTTGGATGATGCCCTGTCCCGCCGTGCTCGGCAGGTACTTGTTGATCGCATCCTGCCAGGAGGACGGCAGCGCCTCGACGAGCACCGGAACCACCATCAGCACGCCGAACAGGGTGGCTATGCCACCCGCGGTGTTGCGGATCAGCGCGCCCAGCGCCACCCCGATCAGACCCACGCCCGTCAGATACAGACCGGCGCCGAGCACCGCGCGCAGCACCCCCGCCGCGCCGAGGGACGTCCCGAGATGGTGGCCCGACAGCGCCGCCTGCCCGATGAGGAAGGCGATCAGCGCGGCGATCGTCATCAGCACCCATGTCACGGCTCCGAACACCAGCGCCTTCGCCCACAGCACGGGCAGCCGGCGCGGCACCGCGGACAGCGAGGCGCGGATCATTCCGGTGGCGTACTCGCCGCTGACCACCAGGACGCCCAGGACCCCGACGGCGAGCTGGGCCAGCCAGAAGCCCCGCAGACTCGTCAACGTCGGATCGAAGCTCAGCCGATCGGCTGCCGACAGGTGGGACCAGTGGTTGCCGGTGAAGTAGCTGAACACGTAACCGAGGCCGATCATCGAGACCACTGCGGCCAGCAGCGTGAACAAGGTGGACCGCAGGGACCGCAGCTTGATCCACTCGGAGTGGATCACCTTCAGCTGCGTGAGCTCACCGCGCTCCGTCTCAGGAATCACCGTTGCCGTCACAGTCGTCATACCGCATGCCCTTCCGTTCCCGCGCCGACGCCCTGCGTCGGGGGTGCCTGATACTCCACGGCGTCCCGGGTCAGCTCCATGAACGCCTCCTCCAACGACGCCTGCTGCGGCGTCAGTTCGGCCAGCGCGATGCCCTCCTCTGCCGCGACCCGCCCGATCCACTCGCTGGTGATGCCGGTCACCAGCAGCACACCCGGTTCCTGGGAGGAGACGGTGATGTCGGGGCCCGCCAGCAGCTCGCGCAGCTTCTCCGCCTCGTTGGTGCGCACCCGCACCATGTCACCGGCGGCCTGGGCGGTGAACTCCGCGACCGACGTGTCCGCGATCAGCCGCCCGCGACCGATGACGATCAGATGCTCGGCGGTCAGTGCCATCTCCGACATGAGGTGCGAGGAGACCAGGACCGTACGCCCCTCGGCGGCCAGTCCCTTCAGCAGGTTGCGGATCCACAGGATGCCCTCGGGGTCCAGGCCGTTGACCGGCTCGTCGAGGATCACCGTGGCCGGGTCGCCGAGGAGTGCGCTGGCGATGCCGAGCCGCTGTCCCATGCCCAGCGAGAAGCCGCCGACACGCTTCTTCGCCACCTCGCGCAGTCCGACGAGGTCGATCACCTCGTCCACACGGGGCGCCGAGATCCCGTGCGTGGCAGCGAGCGCCAGCAGATGGTTGCGGGCACTGCGTCCGGTGTGGATAGCGCGGGCCTCCAGCATCGCCCCCACCTCGTGCAGCGGCGCCCGGTGGTCGGCGTAACTCTTGCCGTTGACCACAGCACGGCCCGAGGTGGGCGCGTCCAGGCCCAGCAGCATCCGCATCGTGGTGGACTTGCCGGCCCCGTTCGGTCCGAGGAAGCCGGTGACGGCGCCGGGCCGCACGGTGAAACTGAGATCTTGCACGGCGGTGCGCTCACCGTAGCGTTTGCTGAGGGAATGGGCCTCGATCATGGAGGGTCCTCGTCGGAACTAGAGAGAAGTTGTCGGTGGTGGGGGGCGTCCGTTCGCGATCGGACCTGCATCACCGTAAAACCCCGTCGCACCCGAATCGACAGACCGTGGAGCGACGTTCCCGGGTCCTTGCCTGCATCCACGGGCTGACCGACGTACGTCCGTCGATGTAAGTTTCACGGCCGCCGTCAGCCCGTGATCTCCTGCCCGCCGACACGAGCGGCGTGGGTGAGCCCGACCGAGCGTGGCGGTGAGGTCGATCGATCGCGTCCATCACCAGGAGCAGTACGTCGACCTGGGCACCGGCCCCTACCCCGCGAGGGAAGCCGTCGATCCGGCTCTGATCAACGGGCAGGGAGACCATGGCGGTCCTCCCGGGCGCCTCCTATTTAGAGGTGATGCGGCATCTGGTCGAGGGCCTGCGTGGTCAGGGGCTGCTGGGCGAGTGGCACATCCCGGCGAAGTCGTCGCTGTTGCGGGCCCGTCAGCGCCTGGGATCGGAGCCGCTGCGGGTGCTGTTTGCCACGACCGCGAAGCCGATGGGCACCAAGGCCACTCCAGGCTGTTTGTGGCGCGGGCTGCGGCTGCTGGCAGTGGACGGCACGCTGGGACGTTGCCAGCAGCATGGCCAGCGAGACCGCCTTCGGTCATCTGGGAAAAAGCCGCGGCCACGAGAAGCGAATGGCGGGTTAAGGACAACGGCAGGAGTTCACCTACAAAGCAGTGGTGCCCACGGGCAGCGAGGCGACACTGCGCCTCCCAGCCGCCTCCGCCGACGGTGTCCGCGAAGGACGCCTCCCGCTCGCACATGCGGAAGGCGCACACTTCCTTGAGCATGCGGACGGCGTGTCCGCCTACCGCCTGCGCTCCGGCAGATACAGCCTGACGAGCCCGCTGCACTGACAACCGTCCGTTCCAGCACAGCTGGTGAAACTCCTACACCTGGAGTATCACCACGTTTCGATCTCTTCATGGGAAAGCTGTATCGCTGTCGCATCACGAGAGTTCTGCGTCAGGAGACCGAGGCCGACAAGCTCGTGATGATCGGGAAAGGAGCTTCCGACCTGAGGCAGCCGCTGGAGGTACGCGCCGCGAGACCACCCTGCGTGCCGCAGCATGGCGTGCGGCTGGCGCCTGCAGGGTGTCACGGCTTCGCCTGTGCAAGGTCTGAATGGCATGCCGTCGCCAGCTGGCGCTCAGGTCTGCGCACGAGATGCTCGCCAGTACGACAGCATCGGCGGCATCGGACATCTTGGTGCGACCGAAAAGGAGATGGCGAAGCAGCAGACGCCATGGTCGTCAAGAGTTGCGGCGCCAGTGGCGCCAACCGCCTGGCAGGTTACCGGGAACCCCTTTGCGCCCGTCGCGGTCCGGGTCGCGGTTGGCGGCGCCGAGGAACATCAGGATCTTCGTGCCCTCGGGGATGAGGGTGCCGGCGAGGCGGGCATCGGTCGTGGCGGTGCGGAAGAAGGTCTGCACGGGCGGCTGCCAGCGGACCGCCTCGTCGAAAGCGACCCGCGCCAGCTCCGGCCGCTCACGTAGTCGCTGCCAATGCTCAGAGTGGGTGGCGAAGGCGGAGACGTCTGGTGTGGACCGTCCCGCCCCATTGCCGAGCTGGGCCTCCCGGAGATCGGGGACGGGATCCTGATGCTGGTGCAGCAGCGTCGCATTAGTGCATCCTCGATGTCGAGGGGCAGAGGGCTGCAGCTCCGCGACCGCCGATGACGCCACGCCCGCTCCCGACTGCATGCACAACCTTCCGGAGGCCGCGGTGCCGATCAGCCCAACGAACCCGAGCGGCAGCCCCATGTCCGGAACCACCCTGCGGCCGGAGATCGCCTCGTCCTGGCGCCGCTGCAGTATGAGCGGCCTCGGCCCCTCAAAACCCGACCTGCGGGTCGAGCCGGACCTGGTGGACCGGCGCAGTCGGCTCATGGCCTCCGCCGAGCCGGTCCTGGCCCAGCTCGGCGAGCAGCTGGCGGACGCATCCTTCTGCGTCGTGCTCGCCGACCGTGAAGCGCGCATCGTGGACGTGCCCGTCGGCGCGCGCAGCATGCGCAACCGGCTCGCGGAGTACGGTGCGGTGGCCGGTGGCGTCTTCATGGAGGAGACGACCGGTACCAACTCCATCGCTACTGTCTACGAGCTGAGGCGGGGCCTCGCCGTGCATGCCGAGGAGCACTACCTGGAGTCGTTCAAGCAGTTCAGCTGCTACGGACACCCGATCACTCATCCGGTGACGCGCCGGCTGGAAGGGGTCCTCGACATCTCCTGTCTGTCCAAGGACGCCTCCCCGCTCCTGCGGCCCTTCCTCGCCCGGGCCGCGCACGACATCGAGGAACAGCTGTTGCGGACAGCCCGCCATGCCGAACAACGGATGCTCGCCGCCTTTCAGGCGGCCACGGCCGGCCGGAATCATCCGGTGCTCGTCCTCGGCGAGAGTGTCGTGCTGGCCAATCCCGCGGCCATGGAACTGGTCGAACCCGTCGACCATCACCGGCTGCGTGAGCTGGCGGCAGATCGGGCGGAGCCCGATGGTCCTGTCCACGAGCCGGCCTCGGTCGAGCTCTCCTCCGGCCGGACGGTGGCAGTGCGGGTGAGCGCCCTCATGCCCGGTACCGACGGTGTCCTGTTCGAGTTCCAAGACCCACAGGACGCGGCATGCCCTGTCGTCGGCCGTGGCCGTGCGCGGGTTCGCCGCTCACGGCCAGTGTCCTCGACTCCACCGCTGCCCGGCACAGCGGTCTACGTCGGAGGCCAGCCAGGCACCGGGCGTACGACGGCGGCGAGAGCGCTGACCGTGACCCGCGACGGAAGCCCGGGCCGGATCGCCGTACTCGACTCCACCGAGACCGCCGCCGTGGGTGAGGCCGCATGGTTGGGTTCATTGGAGGCAGCCGTGGCGGACACGCCCGATCTTCTGCTGGTGGAGGATGTCCACCTGCTGCCGGAGCCGTGTGCCGTCCGGCTGCGCCGAGTCATGGAACGAGCGGATGTGTGGGTCGTCCTGACCGGCCCACCGCTCGCCGACCTGACCGGCTACGCGCTCGTCCTCGCTGCCGACTGCCCCGCTCACATCGGCCTGCCCGCGCTTCGGGACCGCATCGACGATCTGCCCGAGCTGGTGCGGGCCATGCTGGAAGACCGGGGTGCCGGAGACCGGGTGCGTTTCACCCCGGCGGCTCTCGCGACCCTGTCCGGACACAGCTGGCCGGGCAACTTGCGCGAGCTGAACACGGTCGTCCGTACGGCGGTGGCACGCCGCTCGGCGGGCGACATCGCCCCGGGCGACCTGCCCGCGGGCTACCAGGTCAGTCCCCGGCTACGGCGGATGACGCCGCTGGAGCGCGCCGAGCACAACGTCATCACCGCGGCCCTGCGCGAGCACGACGGGAACAAACTGCGAGCCGCTCAACAGCTTGGCATCAGCCGGACGACGCTCTACAGCCGGATGCGAGCGCTGGGGATCGGTGTCTGACCCTGCCTCCGCAGTGTCCAGAATCTGAACAGTTCGCGGCCCCTCCACGGCCCTACATTGCCGGTCACGGAACGACCGGCAAAGGAGCCGCACCATGCGCATCACCGCGGCATTGGCGGAGGCGAAACATGCCCCGCCCACTCCGGCCTCCCTCAAACCAGGCGATCCGCGACCAGGCGAGGTCGTGGTGAGGACGGTGAGCCCGGGAGTCTGCCGCACCGGCCTGATCGTCCCTGACCAGTCGCACCCTCTGCCACTGCCCCGCTGCGCGCGGTCCCGAGCGCACGGGTGCCGTCGGTCCACCGCGAGGCAGTGACGTCCAAGGTGTGTTCCCCGGGCAGTCGTAGCTCACCACGTACGCCCCGCCTGGCCGGCGCCACGTGGTGAAGGCGCCCCCTGGAACTGATCTGCAGGACTGCACGCGCTACGGCAACTCCGCAAAGAACACCACCCTCAAGCCCGTACTGCCCTCCCCTGAGCCGCGAACACGTTGCCAGACCGTGTCGACCAAGGAGCCGCAACATGAACCTGCGTTACGACACCCTCTACATCGGAGGCGAATGGGTCCGTCCCGCCACGGACCGTACGATCAACCCCGTCAACGCCAGCACGGAGGAGCCGCTTGGCCACGTGCCCGAGGCCACCGAGGCCGACATCGACCGCGCGGTCGCAGCCGCGCGATCCGCCTTCGACGACCCGTCAGGCTGGGCGAGTTGGGAACCCGCGCGGTGCGCCGAGACGATGGACCGCCTCGCCGACGCCATGGAGCGGCGTGCCGACGGCTTCGCGGAGCGCGTCAGCGCCCAGAACGGCATGCCCGTCTCGGTCTCCCGGCAATTGGAGGCCGGTTTTCCCGTCATGGTCCTGCGCTATTACGCGCAGCTGGCGCGCGAGGCCGTCTTCGACGAGACCAGGGAGGGGCTGTTCGGCGGGCCGGTCCAGGTCCGCAGGGTGCCGGTGGGCGTCGTCGCGGCGATAGCGCCCTGGAACTTCCCTCAGACGCTGGCCATGTTCAAGATCGCGCCTGCGATGGCGGCCGGCTGCACCATGGTCCTCAAGCCGTCCCCGGAGACGGTCCTGGACGCCTACCTGCTGGCCGAGGCGTTCGAGGAGGCCGGAGTCCCGGCGGGCGTGATCAACATCGTGCCGGCCGGACGCGAGGCTGGCGCCTACCTCGTCTCCCACCCGGCCGTCGACAAGGTCGCCTTCACCGGCTCCACGCCGGCCGGCCGGGCCATCAGCGAGGTCTGCGGACGCCTGCTGCGCCCGGTCACTCTGGAACTCGGCGGCAAGTCCGCGGCCGTCGTCCTGGACGATGCCGACCTCGACCTCGGGAAGATCGGCGAGGGACTGTTCACCGCCACCCTCCTCAACAACGGCCAGACCTGCTTCCTCGGCACCCGGGTCCTCGCCCCGCGCAGCCGCTACGCCGAAGTCGTCGACGCCTTCACCGCCTTCGCCTCCTCCCTGACCATTGGAGACGCGAACGACCCCGCCACCCAGATCGGCCCGATGGCCACCGCCGGCCACCGCGAGCGCGTGGAGTCGTACATCGCCAAGGGACGCGCCGAAGGCGCCCGCCTGACCACCGGTGGCGGCCGCCCGGAGGGCCTGGACAAGGGCTGGTTCGTGCAGCCGACCGTCTTCGCGGACGTCGACAACAGCGCGGTGATCGCCCAGGAGGAGATCTTCGGGCCGGTGCTGTCCCTCATCCCGTACGAAGACGAGGACGACGCCGTCCGCATCGCCAACGATTCCGACCTCGGGCTCGGCGGCACGGTGTGGACCTCCGACCCCGAGCGCGGAGCGGCCATCGCCCACCGCGTCCGAACCGGAACCATCGGCGTCAACCGCTACATCCCCGACCCGGTCGCCCCCTTCGGCGGTGTCAAGGCCAGCGGAATCGGCCGCGAACTGGGACCGGAAGGCCTGACCGCCTACCAGCAGTTCCAGACCGTCTACCGGTGAGTGACGGGGCCCCGGCCCCGGGCGGGCATCTCGCGCGCCCGACCGGGGCAGCGCCCCGGTCGGACCTCGGTCGCCGAGTCGAGTCGTGGCCATCGTGCCGAGGGGCTGGGGTGCAATACCCGGTTGCCGATGACCGACGGCGCCGCGGGACCTCGAAGCGATGACGAGTTCGAAGGCGCCATGCTCCGAGCGGGAGGTCAGGAACCGCTTGTGTCGCCAAGTGGATTCTGCGACCGGTTGCTTTCGGCTGGCTCCGCACCATGCATGGCTCTTCGTAAATCGCCGGGCACGATCCTGAGGCGCCCGTTCAACCGCTTCCGGCGCCAAGATTCCGCTGGTTTGTTGATGCGGCAGAAATTCCCGGACAGAGGGCGTGAGAACACGAGAATGGGCGGCACGATGGTCGGCTCCGAGCGGCAGCGCCGCGGAAACACCCGCCAGCGCATCCAGGACCTGGCGCTCGAACTCTTCGCCGAGCAGGGCTACGCGAAGACCTCGCTACGCGAGATCGCCGAGCGCCTGGATGTCACGAAGGCGGCGCTGTACTACCACTTCAAGACGAAGGAAGAGATCCTCGTCAGCGTTTTCGAGGACCTGATCCAGCCGATCGAGGAACTGATCGAGTGGGGCAGGGGGCGGCCGCACACCCTGGAGACGAAGCGGGAGATCATCCGCCGCTATAGCGAGGCGCTGACCGAGATCCGCCCGCTCGTCCGCTTCATGCAGGAAAACCAGGCGACGGTCAAGGAACTGCGCAGCGCCGAGCAGTTCCGCAACTGCATACTGAGCATGCGTGACATCCTCATCGACCCGGACACCGCTCTCGTCGACCAGATCCGTTGCGTCAGCGCGGCCTTCACCCTGCACATCAGTTTGAACGCCCTCAATGACCTCCCGGGCACCGACGAGGACAAGCGCAAGGCCGCCCTGGAGGTCGCGACCGCCCTGGTCACCCAGGCGCACCGGGGAATGCAAGCGTCCTAGGGATCATGTGAAACCTTGATCAAGATCGCAAGGCGATCTTGATGTGGCCGATGGGGATCTGACGGACGAACGGGCAGTAGGGCGACTGGAGCCGCTGTTGCCGCCGATACCGAAGAAGACGGGCGGCCACTCCGAGGGACCGGCGGCAGGTGTTCAACGCGACCTGGCGGCGGGCCCCTGCCGGGTGGACCACCGTCGCCGTGCCGCTGTTCATGCTGTGGGCCACCACGATGCTCGCCGTACAGGACTGGCTGTGACGCCGTTCAGCGGCCCCTCGATATTGGCCACTTGGCCCCGGCTGGTTGCAGATCACCGGGTGACGTTCCGCGGCGGCCCCACTGCCGTCCACCTGCGGGTACGACCACGAGGTAGGGCCACAGCAGACCGTCATCGAACGTCTGTCGGCGCCAGCGATGGCTAATTCGGCGGGGCCGATTACCGACGTCGAAGCCAGTACAGGACACCATACCGACGGCATGTCACCTGGTTCGGCTTCCTCGCGAGGGTGGGAGCCGTGGGCATGACGCTGCCGTGCCCAGGCCTGCCGTAGGTGCCCTCTCCGTTGACACACCGCGATGACGCCTGATGATGGCCGGGCGAGGACACAGATGGGTGAATCGATCCTGTCACGGGTCGTGCGGATCTTCGAGGCGTTCACGCCGGAGGAACCGGCCCTGACCGTCTCCGAGATGTCCCGGCGCCGGGGCTGCACGTGGCCATCACGTCGCGGCTGGTGGCCGAGGGGATGGCCAGCTCGGTGAACCATCGCTCGACGCCGCCTCTGTCACCCGGCGACACACCGTGCGCGGGGAGATGCGGTTGCCGCCCGCCACGGTGTCGCCAGGCCGCTGGTCATAGCGGAGGATGGCGAGGACGATCATGGCGATTCTCCTGGCGGCAGCTTGCGCCGTTGGGGCCTACAACGGCCACCCGGTGTACGCCTCGGCGAGGTAGGTGCGGCCGGCTCGCGACTCGACGACCGAACGCAGCTCGCCGATCTGACGCAGGCGATCGAAGTCGCTCGCGCCGGGCTCCAGGTGGAGCATGTTCGTCATCCACCAGGAGAAGTGCTGCGCCTTCCAGACGCGGTGCCGCGCGGTCTCGGGGAAGGCGTCCAGCAGGGTTTCGTCCTGGTCCAGGAGCAGCGCGCGCAGCGCCTCGGTGAGCAGGATGACGTCGGCGACGGCGAGGTTCATGCCCTTGGCGCCTGTGGGCGGCACGGTGTGCGCGGCGTCACCAACGAGGACGACGCGGCCGCGGCGCATCTCGTGCGCGACGAAGCTGCGGAAGCGCAGCACGTCCCGCTGGAAGATGCGGCCCTCGTTGAGGGTGGTGCCGGGGACGCGTGACTGGAGGATCTCCCACAGCTGTTCCTCCGTGTACACCTCGGTGTCGGTGTCCGGGTCGCACTGGAAGTACATGCGCTGCACCTCGGGGCTGCGCTGGCTGATGAGCGCGAACCCGTTCGGCGAGTTGCTGTAGATGAGTTCCTCCGAACTGGGCGGAGCCTCGCAGAGGATGCCGAACCAGGCGAACGGGTACTCCCGGAAGTAGCCGCCGTACGTACCCGTGACGGCCTCGCGGGCGACGCTGCGCGACCCGTCCGCGCCCACCACGACATCGGCCTCGATCTCGACCGTGCGGCCCTCCGCGTCCTTGGCGATGACGCGCGGACGACTCGTCGTGGCGTCCTCCACGCGCACGGCGGTCGTGCCGAAGCGCAGGTCCTGCCCGGCGCCGAGCCGAGCGGCGATGAGGTCCTTCAGCACCTCATGCTGCGGATACAGCCACACGGCCCGGCCGACGGTGTCGGTGAAGTCGATCCGGTGGCCTTCGCCGGCGACGCGCAGCTCTATGCCCTCGTGCTTCTGCCCGACCGTCAGGACACGGTCCGACACCCCCGTCTCGGCGAGGATCTCCACGGTGCCCTGTTCGAGGATGCCGGCCCGGATGGTGCTCTCGATCTGCTCGCGGGTGCGCGAGTCGATGACGATCGATTCGACGCCACAACGGCCCAGCAGATGGGACAGCAGCAGGCCTGCGGGGCCTGCGCCGATGATGGCGACGCGGGTGCGTGCGGACATGTCCTCCCCTTCGTGGCTCGGAGACGACGCGAGTGCGCCGAGACAGGAGGAGTCTGGCCGCGGGAAGGCTCGCCGCCCACGTCGATTGCCATTGAACGGGAAGCCGACTCGCACGGGTCCTGCGGAGCAGGTACCGGGCCTCCCGGTGCGCTACGGGCCCTCTGCACCGAACGCGTCGGTGATGCCCGCCGCTGCGGCGCGGAGCTCCTCGATGGCGGGACGGGTCGGGGCCGTGCGGGGCAGTACGACCGACAGTGCCGCGATCACCCTTCCGTGCTGCTCGCGTATCGGCACGGCGATGCCCGTCGACACGGCCTCGACCGACCCGGGGGCTACGACGACGCCATCGCGGCGAATGCCGGCCAGGACCCGGCGCAGCTGCGCGGGGTCGGTGACCGTCTCGGCCGACACCGCTTCGAGTGGCCCGGCGAGTAGGCGTTCCCGCAGTTCTTCGGGGCCGTAGGCGAGCAGGACGAGTCCCGACGACGAGGCGTGCAGCGGCAGCCGGCCGGCGATTCGGGTGATGTTCGCACCCGCCCTCGGGTGCGAGAGGCGCTCGAGGAAGAGCGTTTCATCGTCCTCGAGCACCGCGAGTTGGGTGTGCTCCCGGATGCGGGCCTGCACGTGTTCCATGAACGGCAGTGCCGCCTGTCGCAGGCGCAGTGCGCGTGAGCCGCGCAGAGCCAGCTCCCACAGCCGTATGCCCAGGCGGACCCGCTGGTCCTCGTCCCGCTCGAGCAGCCCGCACTCCACGAGATCGGCCACCATGCGGTGCGCGGTGGTCGACGGCAGACGCGCACGCCGCCCGATCTCCGCTGCCGTCTGAAACGTGCGGTCCGTATCGAAGGTTTCGAGGACGCGTACGATCCGCTCGGTGACCGTCTCACCGAATGGTGAGTTCGCCATTGTCGGCCTGCTCTCCCGTTCTCCGTTGAGGGGCTTGTGAAGTCGTCTTTCTCGCAGGTTCTCACGGCGGAGCCGACTAGGGTGCCGGGGAGAAGGGCATGGGTGGGGACGTCACGGCTGACGAGGTGCATCGCTGAGCGACCGGACCTGCTCGCGCCGCTGGAGCGCAAGAGCGGCATGCGGCGCCTACTGCGCCAGGCCGGAGGACCCGACGATGGCACGTATCGGTGGATCCCCTGCGCGGCGACGACGCCTGCAAGCAGGCCCGCCGCCTGGTCGAGGAGTACGGTGTCCGCGGATTCAAGTTCCACCCCGGACTCCCGGGCGGTTTGGACGGCGGCCGCCCAGCCGTCCGCGCGCCGCGCCTTCCGCGGGAGCGACCGCTGAACTAGCCCTCGTAGCCCATGCCCTGCGCCGACGAGAACCGTTCATGGCCGGCCAGAGCCGCTCGGACGTGCTCGTGGCGCGGCGAGACCAGGCATCTCGGGCCGCCAGCCGTACCCGCCGGACCGGCATTCCGCAACGCGCGCAGCGCGAGGTGGGGGTTCTGGCAGGACGTCGTCGGCGAGCAGATCGACGTCGGAGGCGGGCAGGAGAGCAGTCGTCTGCTTCAACAACTCTCCCTGGTGGCGGGGAAGCACGGGATGACATACGTTCCGAAGTCGCGTTACACCCCTTCGCCGAGCTGCGTCTCCGGCTGTCGGCGGCCGAGCAGCAGCCCGCCGGCCGTCAGGGCGGAGGCGAGGCCGAGGAGGCCGACGGCCTTGGCCATGCTGCCGGTGGCCGACTCCAGGGCGATCGTGACAAGCGGGCAGACGAACTCGCCCGCGAAGAAGGCCGCGGTCCACAGTCCCGTGCCGCGGCCTCGGTCGGCGTAGTCCAGCCGGGCCATCGCGATGGTCAGCAGCGAGGGCAGCAGCATGCCGGTGCCGA
Organism: Streptomyces sp. NPDC091280; assembly: GCF_044768565.1. Taxonomy (NCBI): domain Bacteria; kingdom Bacillati; phylum Actinomycetota; class Actinomycetes; order Kitasatosporales; family Streptomycetaceae; genus Streptomyces; species Streptomyces sp. NPDC091280. The sequence goes on along the minus strand of NZ_JBIVUZ010000027.1, from coordinate 34,018 downwards.
GGCAGTTGAGCACCGCCCCGGCGATCACCACCACCGGGCTGCTCGCCAGGCCGATCACCAGGAGCCCGGCCGCGCACAGGGCGAAGATCAGGGGCAGCCTGCCAGCAGGGTTGCCCGCCAGTTTGGTGAAGATGATGGACCCCACCACGGTGGCGGCGCTGGCGATCGCGGTGGCCGGGCCGATGATGCCAGTGGACGTCACGCCCAGGTCGTCGAGCAGGTAGGACATCTCGACGGGCACGGTGTAGAAGACCATCGCGCCGAACACCGTGAGCGTGCAGATGCCCGCCAGCCGCCGCACGGGGAAAGGCTTCTTCTCGCCCCCGGGCCTGTCGGGCACCGCGGCGCCCGCCGGGCGGGGCTTGGACAGGGTGATCGCCATGAAGGGGGCCAGCAGGAGACCCACGGCGTAGATCCAGAAGGGCGCACGCCAGCCCGCCGAGCCTACGGCGCCGCCGATCACGAAGAACGCGGTGGCGGAGACGGAGGCGCACATGGTCTGCAGGGCCAGATAGCGGTCGCGCACCCGGCCCGTGTAGTAGTCGCCGATCAACGTGGTGCAGCAGATCATGATGGCGGCTTCGGTGATGCCGACCAGCGCCCGGCTGACCAGGATGGCGCCCAGTGAGTCCAGCCACAGCGGGGCGGTACCCAGCAGCGCGTACAGCGCCGTGGCCACGACCAGCAGGCGGACCCGGCCGAGGCGGTCCACGATGACGCCTGCGAAGGGGGCCAGCAGCGCGAGCGCGAGCGCGGGGATGGTCAGGACGACGGGGACGAGGGACTTCGCACCGGGCACGGAAGCGAAGTGGTCCTGCATCTTCGGCAGGACCGGCGCGAGCAGGACGGCTCCGAGCACCGGCAGACAGCTCCCCGCCATCAGGAGCACGGCGCGCAGCGGGCCCGCGTTCTCGGTGCTCGGTCGGATGTCGTCGGTGGGCGCGGGCAGGGAAACGGGTCTGGACATGCCGAACTCCACGTGTGGTGGCAGGGTAGGGTGCCGCCTCGCGGGGGGGGGGGGCCCCCCCCCCCCGGGGCCCCCCCCCCCGGGGGGGGGGCCCCCCCCCCCCCCCCCCCGGGAAACCCCCCCCAAATTGACCCACAGCGGGGGGGGCCCAAAC
>NZ_JBIVUZ010000027.1:0-32887 GCF_044768565.1 Streptomyces sp. NPDC091280 | reverse complement strand
GGGGGGGGGGGTTTGTGGTGGGGGGGGGGGGGCTGGTAACGGGGTGTGCCCCCCCCGACCCCCCGGGGGGGGGGGGGGGTGGGGGGCCGCCGGGGGGGGGGGGGGCCCCCCCCCCCGCGGCGCCGATGCACCGGAGGGAGCGCGCCCGGGACAGCGCGCGTCAGGAACTGCCCCGACTATGAGCCAGACGGCTGCGGTCGCCTAGCCTTCGCGCCATCGAACCCCCGGATCCCCTCATCCGCTCAGCGGATGGTCTGCCATTTCCCGGCCGACGCCACGCGCGCCGCGGTCTCCCGCAGCCAGATGTGTGCGGCGTCGCGGGTGTGGACGGGGTGCCACCACAGCGCCTCCCGCAGCGGTACGGACTCATAGGGGGGTTCCATGATCCGTACTGGTGCGGTACCGCGGAGACGTTCGGCAAGGAGTGCCGGGATGAGGGCGATGCGGCGGGTGCCTGCGACCAGGAAAGGCAGCGCCGAGAAGCTGTCGACGGAGACGTCCACCCTTGGTTCGATGCCGAGCATGCCGAGCTGGCGGACCGCCGGGGAGTCGTAGGCGCGCAGGTACGTCACCCACGGCAGTCGCGCCACGTCGTCATGGGTGAGGTGATCGCCCACCTCGGGGTTGTCAACGGCGACGAGGAACACCCAGTGGTCCTGGAAGAGCTCGGTGGCGGGGAAACCGCTGATGATGCCGTGCGGCATGATCACGCCGTCCACGGTGCTCAGCAGCGCGCCCGTCTCCTCGACGATGCCAGCGGGGATCTGCGTGAAGCGCACGCGGATGCCCGGGGCCTCATGGTCGAAGGCCCGGGCGAGTTCGGCTCCGAAGACCGTCACCGCGTAGTCGGTGGTGGCGAGTGTGAATTCTCGTGACTCCGCGGCCGGATCGAAGTCGGCCTGGCTGGTGAAGAGGCGTTCCAGCAGGCCGCAGGCCGCGGTCGTGCGGTCGAGGAGGACCTGGCCCAGGGCCGTCAGCTCGTAGTGGCCGCCGACGCGGGCGAGCAGGTCGTCGTCGAACTGGCGGCGCAGCTTGGCCAGGGCGGCGCTCATCGCGGGCTGACTCAGGCCGATGCGACGACCGGCCCGGGTGACGTTGCGCTCCTCCAGAAGGGCGCGCAAGGCGACGACCAGGTTGAGATCAAGGCTTGCCAGGTTCACGGCGCGCTCCAGCAGGCGAGGGCGGCGACTCCGTCGCCATCAGTGGGACGGATGATCAGATCCACAGAATCAATTTCTCAGATCGGGCGAGGTGCGGCCAGATTAGACCCATCGCAATCAGGAGGACACGTTCGTGAAACCCGCAGCCACGTCCGTCCCTTTCACCGGCCCCTTCGCTCTCGGCACCCTCTCCGCCCCTGACGGGGTCCCGTTTCCCGCTGTCGTCACGCCGGACGGCCGCGCTCTCGGCCTGCCCACCGCCCTCAGTGATGAGGTACTGACGATCCGCACGCTCCTGGAGAGCTTGTCGTACATCTCCCAGACCTCCCACCTCCTGCCTGGCGACCTGGTGCTGACCGGGTCCCCGGCCGGCAACGGCATGCACTGGGGACGGCTGCTGCGCGACAGCGACGTCATGGAGGGCTCGATCACCGGCCTCGGCGTGCAGCGCACGCGTTGTGTGGAGGAGAAGGCATGACTCTGAAGCGTCACGACCCCGAGGGCGCGATCGCCGAGGCCGCCAAGAAGTACTCCAACTGGGGCCGTTGGGGCGAGGACGACGTGCTCGGGACCCTCAACTTCCTCGACGAGGCCAAGCGGCGCGAGGGCGCGGTCCTCGTCCGGCGCGGGGCCAGCTTCTCCCTCTCGCAGCAGTTCGACATGAACGGCCCCCAGAAGGGCTGGCGACGACGCACCAACCCCGTACACACCATGCTCGACACCGGCGCCGACGCCGCCCTCGGCAGCCAAGGCTTCCCGCACGGCATCGGCGGCGCCGACGACGTGATCGCGATGCCGCTGCAGTGCTCCACCCAGTGGGACGGCCTGGGGCACATCTTCGACCACGGCAAGGCCTGGAACGGCCGCCCGGCTGAGAAGGTCGTCACCTCAGGCGGCGACCTCGTGACCGGCATCGAGCACATGGCGACTTACGTCGCCGGGCGCGGGGTGCTGCTCGACGTCGGCCGCGTGATCGGCACCGGCGGCGAACTGGCCGACGGCTTCGCGATCACCGAGGAGCACCTGGCCGCGACCGCTCAGGCCCACGGGGTGACCGTCGGTCGCGGGGACATCGTCGTCGTCCGCACCGGGCACTTCACCCGCGCCCTGCGCGACGGCTGGGGCGACTACGCCGGCGGCCCGGCGCCGGGCCTGTCCTTCACCACCGCCGGCTGGCTGCACCGTACCGAGATCGCCGCGATCGCCACCGACACCTGGGGTTTCGAGGTCCGGCCCAACGAGTTCGAGAACGCTTTCCAGCCGCTGCACCAGGTCGTCATCCCCAACATGGGACTGCTGATCGGCGAGATGTGGGACCTGGAGGCGCTCGCCGAGGACTGCGCGGCGGACGGCGTGTACGAATTCTGGCTCACCGCGGCACCCCTGCCCATCACCGGAGCAGTCGGCTCACCGGTGAACCCCATCGCCGTCAAATAACCCACGGGACAAGGGAGTTCCCATGACCACAGCCCGCAGAGTCCTCGTCATCGGCGGCGGCTCCGCCGGCAACGCGGTGACGATCCTGCTGCGCCGCGCCGGCCTCACCGTCGACCTCGTCGAGGCCAGGCCCGACTGGAACGCCACCACTGGGTCCGGCATCACCGTCCAGGGCAACGCCCTGCGCGTCCTGCGTGAGCTCGGTGTCTGGGAGCAGGTGAAGGCCTCCGGCTTCGCCTTCGGCTCGCTGGGCATCACCGACCCGGACGGCACCCTCCTGCACGTCGTCGAGGACATCAAGACCGGCGGGGAGGACCTGCCCGCCACCGTCGGCATGCAGCGCCCCCGGCTCCAGCAGATCCTCATCGACGCGGTCCGCGCCTCTGGCACCACCGTCCGCCTGGGCACCACCGCCGAGATCCTGGACCAGGACGCGGAGGGCGTCTCGGTGCGCTTCAGTGACGGCACCGAGGGCCGCTACGACCTGGTGATCGGAGCCGAGGGCCTCAACTCGGCCACCCGCGCGGCCATCGGCATCACCGACAGGCCCGAACCCACCGGCCAGGCGATCTGGCGCATCCCCGCCCCGCGCCCCGAAGGCGTCACCCGCACCGACCTGACGTTCGGCGGCCCCGCGTACACCGCGGGGTACTGCCCGACCAGCGAGAGCACCCTCTACGCCTACGTCGTCGAGGCCTGCCGCGGCCGTGACGCGATCCCACCGGAGTCGTACGCGGACGAGATGCGCCGCCTCGCCGACCAGTACGGCGGTGTCTGGCCCGAGATCGCCAAACACATCACCGACCCGGCGAAGATCAACTACACTTGGTACCACCGGTTGCTGGTCGAAGGCTCCTGGCACCGCGGCCGGATCGTCCTGATCGGTGACGCCGTCCACTGCTGCCCGCCCACCCTCGCGCAGGGGGCGGCCATGTCGCTGGAGGACGCCCTCGTCCTCGCCGAACTGCTCACGAGCGGACAGGACTGGGACGACGAGCTGTTCCAGACCTACTACGAACGCCGCATCCCCCGAGTGCGGACCGTCGTCGACGCGTCCGTGCACCTCGGGCAGTGGCAACTGGACGGCGCGCGCGACGCCGACGCGTTCGGTCTGATCGGCCGGTCCATGACCTTCCTCAAGGCGCTCCCGTGACGCAGCCCACCGTAGTGGTGCACGCGCACGTCCTGTTGCCCGAGGTGCAGGCCCTCGTCGCTGGCCTGCCCGGGCTCGCGGCGGCACAGGAGGTCGGGTCCCGCCGTCATGGACCGGACGCCCTGGCCGTCAGCGGCACGATGGTGCGCGAGCGCATGTCGCGGCTGACCGACGTGTCCGTACGACTGGCCGCGATGGACGCGCAGGGCGTGGACGTGCAGCTGGTCAGCCCCTCGCCGTCGCACCACCACTACTGGGCGGACGAGGAAACGGCCGAAAAGGTCTACCGCCGCGCGGGCAAGGCCACGGCCGCCCACTGTGCCACCGCACCCGAGCGGCTCCGCGGGCTCGGACATGTACCGCTGCAGCACCCTCAGCCGGCTGTCGACGCACGTGAACACGCCTTGGCCCATGACCTGTTGGGCGTGGAGATCTCCAGCCCGCGCCGGGACGCGAACTGTCGGATCCGGTGTACGAACCCTTCTGGTCACGAGCGGAGGCCACGGGCACGCTCGTCTTCCCGCACCCCTTCGGCTGCACGCTCGACGAGCGTCTCGACCAGTGGTACCTGTCCAACACCGTCGGCCGGCCCACCGAGAACGCCGTCGCCTCTCACATCCCACGGCGCGCTGCGCGCCGCCCGCCTGCCCGACTCCGACTCCCTGCACGGCGGCAACGCGGCCGCGCTGCCGCGCCTGACCTGACCCCACACAGGAGGAAGCCCTCATGAGTAACCGTCTGCTCACCCACCTGCGGCACGTCGACCTCGCCGTGCCCGACTACGACAAGCAACTCGACTTCTACGCCGGCGTCTGGGGCCTGACCAAGGTCGCCGAGGACTCCGGCATCTCCTTCCTCGCCGCCGAGGGCTCCCCCGAGCAGTACGTCGTACGGCTGCGCAAGGCCGACGAGAAGCGCCTCGACCTGATCTCGTACGGCGCCGCTTCACCGCAGGACGTGGACACCCTCGCCGAGCAGCTCCTGGCCGCCGGCGTGCAGCTGATCTCCCAGCCGGGCAAGGTGGACACCCCCGGCGGCGGTTACGGCTTCCGCTTCTTCGACGTCGACGGGCGCACCATCGAGGTCTCCGCGGACGTCGAGGTACGACAGCACCGCAGGATCGAGGAGAAGGAGTCGATCCCGGTCAAGCTCTCCCACGTCGTCCTCAACTCGCCGGACCTGAAAAAGACCCGGGGGTGGTACGAGACCCACCTCGGCTTCCGCCTCACCGACACGCTCAGCTCCCCGCACATGGGCGAGGTCATGCACTTCATGCGGATCAGCAACCAGCACCACTCCATGGCCATCGCCAAGGGCCCGCACACCGCCCTGCACCACGTCTCCTTCGAGATGCGCGGCATCGACGAGTACATGCGCGGCTCCGGCCGGGTAGTCCGCGCCGGCTTCAAGAAGCTCTGGGGCCCCGGGCGGCACACGGCGGGCGACAACACGTTCACGTACTTCCTGGACCCGCACGGCAACACCGTCGAGTACACGACGGAGCTGGAGAACGTGGACGAGGACACCTGGCACCCGCACGTCTACGACTTCTCCCAGCCCGACGTCGCCGACCAGTGGGGCACGGCCAACCCGATGAACGAACTCGTCGCCAAGGAGTCCTTCAACGACCCCGACCGCGGATGTTTCGTGGCCCCGCCCGTCTGATCACCTGAGCTCCGGGGGCGCGGTGGCCCTGTCAACTGCCCTGACGCTCCATGCCGCGCCCCCGGCCCACCACCCGAAGCCCTGGTAGTCCCGAAGCCTGGAGCCGCACATGCGCTTCGCCGCATACGAACACCAACACCAGCGCCGTGTCGCCGTCGTCGGCCAGGACGGCCGTCTCCACCCGGTCCCCGGCGAGCGCACGCTCACCGATCTGATCGCGTCCGGCGGCCTGTCCGAGGCAGGTACAGACGCCCTCGACGCCCAGGCCGGCCCTCACATCTCCGAGGTACGGCTGCTGCCGCCGCTCCAGCTGCCCACTGTGCGGGACTTCGTCACCTTCGAGGAGCACGTCGAGGGCGTACGGCGCTCCGTCGATGGGGCGACCGGGGTGCCGGACGCCTGGTACGACGCGCCGACCTTCTACTTCACCAACCCCTACGCGGTCATCGGCCCGGACGACGACGTCCCCCTGCCGCCAGGGTCGAGCGTGCTCGACTTCGAACTCGAAGTCGCCGCCGTGATCGGCAAGGAAGGCCGCGACCTCACCCCCGAACAGGCCCGCGACCACATCATCGGCTACACGGTCTTCAACGACTGGTCCGCCCGCGACCTGCAGTCCGCCGAGATGAAGGTCGGCCTCGGCCCCTGCAAGGGCAAGGACACCGCCACCACCCTCGGCCCCTACCTCGTCACCGCCGACGAACTGGAGAAGTACCGCGACGCCGACGGCTTCCTGCGGCTCGCTCTCACCGCCGCGGTCAACGGCGAAGTGGTTGGCAAGGACCTGCTGTCCAACATGAGCTGGACCTTCGAGGAGATGGTCGCCTACGCCTCGCGCGGCACCGTCGTCCGCCCCGGTGACGTCCTCGGCTCGGGGACCTGCGGCAACGGCGGCTGCCTCGCCGAACTGTGGGGCGTACGCGGCAGGCAGGACCCGCCACCGCTCAAGCCCGGCGACACGGTCACTCTCACCGTTGAAGGCATCGGCTCGGTGTCCAACACCGTGGTGGCGGGCGCCGATCCGGTGCCGGTCCCGGCCGCCCGACGCCGCTCGCGGGAGCGGCCATGACCGACCTCCACCCATTATCCCCCTCGGCCGCGTCGGCGTGCCGAACGACGTCGTCAACGCGGCCGTCCTCCGCACCTCCGCCGAATCCGCCCTACATCACCGGCGCCAACCTCGTCGTCCACCGTCCTGCCCATCACCACCACCTGAAAGGAAAAGCAGCTCGTGAACAAGGTCCGGGCGAGTGCCGCTGAGGCAGTCGCCGACATCCCCGACGGCGCGTCGCTGGCCGTCGGCGGCTTCGGCCTCAGCGGCGTACCCGAGATCCTCGTCCGTGCCCTGCACGAACAGGGTGCCGGAGGTCTGCGGGTCGTCTCCAACAACTGCGGGGTCGACGGCCGCGGCCTCGGTGTTCTCCTGGAAGCGGGCCGCATCGCCCGGGTGACCGGCTCCTACGTCGGCGAGAACAAGGAGTTCGCCCGTCAGTACCTGTCCGGGGAACTGGAGGTCGAGCTCGTCCCCCAGGGCACGCTCGCCGAGCGGCTGCGCGCAGGGGGCGCGGGTATCCCCGCCTTCTACACCCCGGCCGGCGTGGGCACCCAGGTCGCCAACGGCGCACTGCCCTGGCGCTACGCCCCTGGGGGCACCTCCCGGCCGAAGGCTGGGGGAGGTTCGGTCGCTGTGGCCTCCCCGCCGAAGGAGATCCGCGACTTCGCGGGCCGCCCGCACGTGCTGGAGCACGGCATCACCACCGACTTCGCCCTCGTAAGGGCGTGGAAGGGCGACCGGCACGGCAACCTGGTCTTCCGCAAGGCCGCCGCCAACTTCAATCCACTGGCCGCCATGGCCGGGCGCATCAGCGTCGCCGAGGTCGAGGAACTCGCCGAGCCGGGCGAGCTGAGCCCCGACGAGATCCACCTGCCGGGCGTGTTCGTGCAACGCGTCGTCGAACTCACCTCCGCCCAGGCCACCGAGAAGGAAATCGAACACCTTGTGATTTCCGCGTCTTCGACACGAGGGACCGTACGCTCATGAGCTGGACCCGCGACCAGATGGCCGCCCGCGCCGCCGCCGAACTCACCGACGGCTCCTACGTCAACCTCGGTATCGGCCTGCCCACCCTGATACCCCGCCACCTTCCGCCCGGCGTCCAGGTGGTTCTGCACTCGGAGAACGGCATCCTGGGCACCGGCCCCTACCCCACCGAGGACGAGGTCGACCCGGACCTGATCAACGCCGGCAAGGAGACCGTCACCGTCCTCCCCGGGGCCTCTTTCTTCGACTCGGCGCTCTCCTTCGGCATGATCCGCGGCGGCCACATCGACACCGCCGTCCTCGGGGCCATGCAGGTCTCCGAACGGGGCGACCTGGCCAACTGGATGATCCCCGGCAAGATGGTCAAGGGCATGGGCGGCGCCATGGACCTCGTCCACGGCGCCCGCCGCGTCATCGTCCTGATGGAACACACCGCCAAGGACGGCACCCCCAAGATCGTCAAGGAGTGCGCCCTTCCCCTGACCGGCGAGCGGTGCGTCCACCGCGTCATCACCGACCTCGGCGTCCTCGATGTCACGGATGACGGCCTCGCCCTGGTGGAGACCGCCCCCGGCGTCACCGTGCAGGACCTCACCGCTCGCACCGGCGCACCGCTCCTGTTGGAGTCCGCACACGTCGGCTGCTGAACATTCCTGTCCGCTTTCCTCTGGCTCAGGGAGCCCTGATGACCATCTTTCTCACCGACGCCGACGTCAGAGCCGCCTTCGACTGGGCCGACGCCATCGCCGCCCTCCGCAGCGCCTACGCCGCACCGCCCGACGACAGCCGCTTCCCCCCGCGCTCGATGGCCCGTGGGGACGGCCTCTGGCTGCGCACCCTCAGCGGCGTGCCCGGCGACGGCAGCTCCATGGGTGCCAAGCTGATCGCTGCCTCGCTCCGGCACCGGCGCGCCTCGTATCTGATCCCGCTGTTCGACCAGGAGAGCGTGGAGCTGACAGCACTCCTGGACGGCCACTCCATCACCGGTTTCCGTACCGCCGCCACCTCGGCGCTCGCCGCCGACCTGCTGGCCCCCGCCGGACCGCTGCGCGTCGCGGTGATCGGGTCCGGCTTCGAGGCGCAGCACCACGTCCGGGCCCTGGCCGCGATACGCACCCTGTCATCCGTCACCGTGTTCAGCCCCAACCCGGCCAGCCGCATCCGGTTCACCCAGGAGCTCGCCGAGCTGGGGCTGCCGCTCGCCACCGCGGAGAGCCCCGAGGGGGCCGTCGCCGGTGCGGACCTGGTGATCTGCGCGGCCCGCTCCCGGGACGAGCAGCCGACACTGCGGGAGGCACCGGCCGGGGCGACCATCGTGTCGATCGGGTCCACCCTGCCCGAGCAGCGCGAACTGGCCACCGACGTGATCGCCCGCGCCCAGGTGATCGTCGCCGACATGGTCGCGGAGGTCGCTCATGACACGGGAGACCTGATCGCCGCCAAGGAGGCGGGCGTCGACTTCGCCGGAAAGGTGGTCTCCCTCGCCGACGTCGTCTCCGGTCGCGCGACCGGCCGGCCGGCGAACACCCCGGACGCCGTCGTGATCTACAAGTCCGTCGGCTCGGCCGCGCAGGACCTCGCCGTCGCGGCGATGTGTGTCCGGCGGGCCGCCGAACTGTCTATGGGCACCAAGCTGCCCGTCACCATCTCCCCGGTCTCGAAGTGAGCGGCCCCGTGAGTAATCCCGCGAGCAGCCCCGTGAGCAGAGAACTCGACGACCCGTCCCTGCTGAAGACCGCCGCGTATCTCGACGGCACCTGGATCACCGCCGCCGGCACCTTCCCCGTGCACAACCCGTCCACCGGCGACCTGCTGGCAGAAGTGCCGCTCCTCGACCGGGCGCAGGCCGCCGCAGCGATCGACGCGGCGCACCGCGCGCTGCCGGCCTGGCGGGCACACCCGGCCAAGGAGCGCTCCCGACTCCTGCGGCGCTGGTTCGACCTGGTCACCGAGCACGCGCAGGACCTGGCCCGGCTGATCGTCCTGGAGGAGGGCAAGCCGTACACCGAAGCCCTCGGCGAAGTCGCCTACGCCGCCTCGTTCCTGGAGTGGTTCGCCGAGGAGGCCAAGCGCATCCGCGGCGACGTCATGGAGGCGCCCGAGGCCTCGCGGCGGATCGTCGTCCTCAAGGAGCCCGTCGGCGTGTGCGCGGCGATCACCCCCTGGAACTTCCCCGCCGCGATGATCACCCGCAAGGCGGGTCCCGCGCTCGCCGCCGGCTGCACGATGGTCCTCAAGCCCGCCGAGCAGACCCCGCTGACCGCCCTGGCGCTCGCCGAACTCGCCGACCGGGCGGGCATCCCGGCGGGCGTGTTCAACGTGGTCACCGGCGACCCACGCGAGATCGGCCCCGAACTGACGGGCAACCCGCTCGTCCGCAAGATCACCTTCACCGGCTCCACCAAGGTCGGCCGACTCCTGCTCGCCCAGTCGGCGGCAACCGTGAAGAAGACCTCCATGGAGCTCGGCGGCAACGCGCCCCTCCTCGTCTTCGACGACGCCGACCTCGACGAGGCGGTCGAGGGCCTGATCTCCACCAAGTACCGCAACACCGGACAGGCGTGCATCAGCGCCAACCGCGTCTACGTACAGGACGGCATCTACGACGCGTTCGCCAAGAAGCTCACCGAGCGGGTCGGCGCCCTCGTCGTCGGCGACGGCTTCGACGAGGGCGTCCAGCAGGGCCCGCTGATCGGCGAGGACGCGGTGGCGAAGGTCGAGTCCCACGTCGCCGACGCGGTCGCCCACGGGGCCGTCGTCCTGCACGGCGGCAAGCGCCACCCGCGCGGCGATCTCTTCTACGAGCCGACCGTCCTGACCGGCGTCACCGCCGAGATGGCCGTCACCCGTGAGGAGACCTTCGGCCCGGTGACCCCGCTGGTGCGGTTCACCGACGAGAGCGACGCGATCCGCATGGCCAACGACACCGAATTCGGCCTCGCCGCCTACCTGTTCGCCAAGGACGCCGAGCGTATCTGGCGGGTCGGCGCCGCCCTTGAGGCCGGCATGGTGGGCATCAACACCGGCCTGATCTCCAACGAGATCGCCCCCTTCGGCGGCGTCAAGCAGTCGGGCGTCGGCCGCGAGGGCTCGGTCTACGGCCTCGACGAGTTCCTGGTGCTCAAGTACCTCGCCTGGGAAGGCGCGAAGACCCCCCACCTCTGATCACGAAGCAAGGAGCACTCCACCATGGCCCGCTACACCCGCGCCGAAGCCCGTGAATGGGCGCGCGAGAACCTCGTCGGCGTCGTCAACTGCACCATCCCGTCCTTCACCAGCGATCTGAAGAACATCAACGAGAAGGCGATCCGCCACGACACCCGGCTCGCCATCGAGCACGGTTTCATGGGCACCCTCGGCGTCTCGGAAGTCTCCATCCAGCTCCCCGAGTACCTCGACTTCCTGCGCATCATCAAGGACGAGGCCGGCGGCCGGTTCCTCCTCGTCCACCACGCCAGCTGGAACGACCTGGAGCAGAACATCGAGGCCGTGAAGGGCGCGGAGGAGGCGGGCGCCGAGCTGGTGCTGCTGTCCTACCCACCGAACTTCTACCCCGAGTCCGAGCAGGAGATCTACGACTACACCAAGGCCGTCTGCGACGCGACGAACCTCGGAGTGATGCTCTTCCCGATGTACCTGTGGGGCTTCAGCCCGCGCATCCACCCCTCGGACATCCCTCTGCGCCTGATCCGGCGCCTGATCGACGACTGCCCCAACATCGTCGCGATCAAGGCCGAGGGCGGCTTCCCGAGCATCCAGAGCGTCATCGAGTGCCACCGCCACTTCGGCGACGAGGTCGTGATCTCGATGCCCATCGAGGGCGAACTGATCCCGCTGTCGCAGATCATGCCCCTCCGGTTCTCCGCGACCAGCGACCACGAGTACTACGGCCCGATGATCCCTCGCGTCTTCCAGCTGCTGCGCGAGGGCAAGTACGACGAAGCCGCCGACATCTACTGGCAGCTGCACCCCGCCCGCAAGATCAAGTCGGGGCTCGCCGCGGCCCTGCACGGGGGTGCGTTCATCAACCGGCAGGCGTGGAAGTTCCAGGGCTGGCTCCAGGGCTACAACGGCGGCCCCCTCCGCATGCCCACCCAGCGCATCCACGACGCCCAGATGAACGCCCTGCGCAAGGGCCTCATCGACGCCGGCCTCGAACCGAGCATGGACTCGTTCCGCGAGTTCTTCATCGGCCGCAACCCGGCCTGAGGCACCGGCGGACCCGACGGCGGACGACGAGTCACGCTTCCTGCCCGTCACGGGTCCGCCACCCCGGCACCATGGTCACTTGTCGAGTCGAAGTCGCTCGCGGCTCTGCCAGTCCCGCACGAAGCCTTCGGCCAGTTCACGCAGCGCCGAGGAACCCGCTGCACGCCGACCGGCAAGGCCATCGGGGCCGAGCAGTCTCATCTCGTCCATCACCGCACGGCAACTCCGGACCGGCCCGGAGCATGCCGGCGTCTGCGGCGCCAGTCGGCCGGCGCCCCCAGGCCTGCACGACGCCCGCACCGGGCACCCCCGCCCGTCATGGATGTGCTGCCACACCGTCATGACAGGCGAGGGTTGGGACGCCCACGGCAGCCCTTGAGCGCGGCTGTGATCAACTCGGCGATGGGGCTGGCCGGGGGCCGATCAGGCGGGCAAGACCCCGGAGCGCGACGACCTGGTCCACCGCGACACCGTGCCCGCAATCTCACGGCGCGTCGACTACTCCTTCACCCCTCGCGGGGGCCGACTCCCGGGAGGCCGCCTTCGAGCAGGTCGTCGTCCCCTCGCTCAAGCACCTGAGCGGTGAAGTACCGGTGATCACCAGAGAGGGCCGCGTCCTGGCCGCGAACACACCCACGTGGGCCGTCGGGGAGATCGCACGGGAACTGCTGGGCCGTGCGGGCGGGCAGCAGTGCAGGCCCCGGAAGTCGACTGGAGCGTGATCCGAGTGCAGCCCTCCGCCGTCAACTGAGCCTTCAGTGCGAAGGGCCGCACTTGGGGCGAGTCGGAGCCCTCCGCCTCTGACCTGCGGACATGCAGAGGGCAGACGAGTCAGGCTGTACGCCGGATTCTGTCACCCGGTCGCCTCACGGCAGCCGGGGAGACGGCCATCCATCTAGGACCGGCGTTGCCGTCGGCCTCGTGCGGTCTACCCGCGGACTTGGGCGGGCAGCCCTCAATCGTCCGCGCAGAGTGCGTGTTACCGCGCTCCTTTTGACCTTGCTCCGGGTGGGGTTTACCTAGCTGCCCAGGTCACCCTGGGCACTGGTGGTCTCTTACACCACCGTTTCACCCTTACCCAGCGCCTGAGCGCCAGGCGGTCTGTTTTCTGTGGCACTGTCCCGCGGGTCACCCCGGGTGGCCGTTAGCCATCACCCTGCCCTGTGGAGTCCGGACGTTCCTCGGGAAGCCCCTGGGGAACTCCACGCGGCCGTCCGCCCGGCTCGTCTGCCGTGTCGACCATGTTAGCCGACCAGGCGCGGCTCCTTGTTCCTCCGATCAGCGACCGACGATCGGATCCGGCGACTCACGGCGGGCCCCGTTGAAGTCGCCCCAGACGGACCGCATCTTGCGACGCATCCGTGACCGGTCCTCGCGCCCGCCGCTCCCGATATCGAGGGGTGTCGGCTGCGGTGGCCAGATGGCGAGTGCTGCCGCGTCACTCCCGGACGCTTCTGAACCTTGAGTTGCGATCACGGCGTGAGGATGCGAGCGAGGCCCCGACAGAGCCGCACCAATATCCGGATAATCCCTATTTGACCAAGTCGGACACCTCGGACGATATTTTTGTATCGTCCGAGGTGTCCGACCGCCGGAAGCATTTCCGCTGGTCACAGCATTTTCACCGATTGGCACCACAGGCGGCGAACACCGCTCTGCACTCACACGGCGAAATTCGACCCGGATTCGACCCGGCCTGCTGATTCCCCTTTGCTGCACATGCTCTGACCTGGGCTGATGCCGGATGGGAACGATACTCGGATGTTACGCCGGGTCTTGTCCGCGCTCGTCGGCCCGTCCGGCCGGGTGCACAGCGTCGAACCGCTGCACGGGCCGGCTCGCTGGCTCGGTGCGGCCTCGCGGATGCTGGGCTGCGACAACGTGACCGTCCACCGCAGCGCTCTGGGCGAACGAGCGGGTCACGGGACCCTGAGCCTGCCCCGTAGGCGAGGGCTCCCGGTCCACGGGCGCGCCTATCTGACCCAAGGGGCCGCCGGCCCGGGCCCGAACGCGGAGTTCCGTATCTCGCGCCCCGTTCCAACACCGGTCCGCACGCTGGACGAACTGGTGCGCAGTGAAGGGATCGAAAGAGTCGGCTTCGTGAAGGCGGATGTCGAAGGAGCCGAACTCGGCGTGCTCGAAGGCGCCCAGGAGACCCTGCTGAAGCACCGGCCCCCGCTGTTGCTGGAGGTCGAAGACAGACATCTGCGCAAGTACGGGGCCCGCTCCCGTGACGTCGTACGACGGCTCCGGGACTACGGCTACCGACCACACCGCTGGCACGGCACGTGCTGGGAGCACGTGCCGCACGTCAGCGAGGACTGCCGCAACTACCTCTTCGCTCCATGACCACCCCCCGTTTCTCCTCCTTCTCCCTCGACCGCCCACGAACGAAGGCTGTGCCGACAGACATGGGAACCACTCTGGTCATCACCAACGACTTCCCGCCTCGGCAGGGAGGCATCGAGACGTTCGTGCACGCGATGGCCACCCGTGTGCCGGACGATGACGTCGTCGTCTACACGTCGAGCGAGCCGGGCGACGAAGAGTTCGACGCAACGCTGCCTTTCCCCGTGATACGGGACCGTAGCCACACCCTGCTCCCGACACCGAGGGTCGGCAGGCGTACCGTCGAGATCCTGCGAAGGCACCGCTGTGACCGGGTCTGGTTCGGCGCCGCGGCGCCGCTCGCGGCCATGGCGCCCAGGCTGCGGCAGGCCGGTGCCCGGCGCATCGTGGCCACCACCCACGGCCACGAGATCTGGTGGGCGTACACGCCAGGAGCACGGCAGGTGCTGCGGAGAGTAGGCAGCGGGGTGGATGTCGTCACCTACCTGGGCGACTACACCCGGAATCGCATCGCGCCGGCCCTGGGACCCGGGGCACAACTCAGCCGCCTCGTACCCGGAGTGGACGTCGGGCTGTTCCAGGGGGACGGGCAGACGCAGGCCGCACAGGAACTCCGTCGGCGCCTCGGCACGCAGGACAGGAAGGTCGTCCTTTGCGTGTCCCGTCTGGTGGCACGCAAAGGGCAGGACGTCCTCATCCGCGCCCTGCCCCTGGTGCGGCGAGCGGTCCCCGACGCGGTACTCGTACTGGTCGGCAAGGGGCCGGAGGAGAAGCGGCTGCGTGCCCTGGCGCGCCGCTACGCCGACGGGGCGGTCGTCTTCGCGGGCGGCGTGGACCACGTCGGCACGGCCGTCCACTACGCGGCAGCCGATGTCTTTGCCATGCCCTGCCGCACGCGCAAGGCGGGCCTGGAGGCGGAAGGACTCGGCATCGTTTTCCTGGAGGCACAGGCGAGCGGGCTGCCCGTCATCGTGGGCGATTCCGGGGGCGCGCCCGACACGGTGCGCGACGGCGAGACCGGACACGTCGTGCCCGGTCGGGATGTGAAGGCCGTCGCCGAAGCCGTGGTTGGGACCTTGCTGTCGCCAGACCGTTCCGCGATGGGGACAGCCGGGCGACGGTGGGTCGAGAAGGAGTGGTCCTGGGACGGCTCCGCTCGTCGGCTGACGTCTCTGCTCACACCGGGGCCCGATCGGACCGCGGCGCCCGTTGAGGTACACCGCGAGCGCTGACCCGGATGTCGGTCAGTGCCCGGCGTTCTCGCGCAGGTGTGCGAGGACCGCGAGCACTCTGCGGTTGCCCTCGGTCGGGTCCAGGTCCAGCTTCATGAAGATGTTGCTGGAGTGCTTGACCACGGAGGCCTCGGTGATGACGAGCCGCTGGGCGATGGTCTGGTTGTTGAGTCCTTCCGCCATGAGCGCCAGCACCTCCCGTTCCCGGGGGGTCAGCCGTGCCAACGGCCGGTTCGTCGGCTGCTGTTGGAGCAGCACGCGGATCACCTCGGGGTCGATGACGGTCTGGCCCGCGGCGACTCGGGCCAGCGCGTCCAGGAACTCCGAGACCTCGCCGACCCGGTCCTTCAGCAGATAGCCGAGCCCGCCGGCACCATCACCGCTGAGCAACTGCGTCGCGTACGCCGTGGCCACGTACTGCGACAGTACGAGAACGGGCAGACGGTCGTGACGCGTACGAAGCGCCAACGCCGCCCTGAGGCCCTCGTCGTGGAATCCCGGCGGCATGCGCACGTCCGTGATGACGATGTCGGGTCTGTCTTCGTCCACCGCGCGAGCCAGTGCGTCGGCGTCGCCCACGGCGGCGACCACCTGGTTGCCGCTTCTGGTAAGGATCTCTGCAAGACCCGCGCGCAGCAGCACGGCATCCTCTGCCAGCACTACGCGGAGCACGGCACCTCCACCCGCAGCTGTGTCGGGCCGCCCAAGGGACTGCTCACGATGAGTCTGCCTCTCTGAATCGCGAGCCGGTCCGCCAGACCTCGCAGGCCCGCTCCGGCCGCAGCGTCCGCGCCGCCCCGCCCGTCGTCGGTGATCAGCAGGATGAACCGGTCCGTCTCGATCCTGCCGACGACGGCGACCTGCGAAGCGCCGCTGTGCTTGGCGGCGTTGGTCAGTGCCTCGGTGACAGTGAAGTAGGCCATCGATTCCACGGCGGCAGGAAGCCGGTGCGGCAGATCGATGTCGACCGTGACCGGCATGGGGTTGCGCAGCGCGACCTCTGCCACCGCCGCGGTCAGGCCGTGGTCGGTCAGAACCTGCGGATGGATTCCGCGCACGAGGTCGCGCAGCTGGTCGAGCGCGTGGCGAGCCTCGCCGCGGGCCCGGGAGACGAGTTCGGCCGCCGGTGTGTGGTCACCGCGCAGCTCCAGTTCCGCGAGCCCCAATGTCATGGTCAGTGCGACCAGTTGCTGCTGTGCGCCGTCGTGCAGGTCGCGTTCGATACGACGGCGTTCGGCCTCGAAGGCGTCGACCAGCCGGGCCCTGGACCGCGTGAGCTCGACGACCCGGCTGCGGAGGTCCTCGTCACGGGCCGCCAGCAGGAACCAGGCCGCGCGCACCTGTGTGCCGGCGAGCAACGCTCCCGCGTATGCGCAGACGATCAGCCCAACCAGCCCGAGGAGCGTGGCGGGCAGTGCGGCCATCGGGCCCGAGACCGCCCGTCCCGGCCCGAGCATCACGCGGTCCGGGGCTACGGCCCATACGACGAGCGGCACCGCCGTGAGCAGGAGCGACAGGCCGAGCAGGGCGACGAATCCGACGCCGACTGCGGTGCAGACGGTTGCCAGCGCCGCCGCGTAGCCCAGTTCCCGCCACGTCGCACGTTCCCGCAGCCGCGAACGCAGCCACGCCGGCGCGCCGGCCCCCGCCAGGGAGCCGTGCGGATCGGGCAGGGGCGTCGGATCGATCCACTTGAGGCGCCGCCTCTCCACCGCGCCAACAGGGATGCCCAGGACGGCGGCTACCGCCAGAAGCAGCAGACCCACGCCGAGGACGGAGAGACCGAGACCGACGAAGAGCAGGACGGCGAGGGCGAGCAGAACCGTGAAGCCGAACAGAGTGCCGCTGATCAGGTACGCCCAGCAGCGCCAAGGCCACCAGGAGGCGAGGAAACGCAGCGGGCGCTGTCTGACCGCGTCCCAGACCGCCACGTTCGGAACGCCGGTACCGTCGGCGAACACCGAGGAAGAGGCCTGCTCTACAACGTGGGGTTCCGCTAAGGGACCGGATCGGTCCGACACCTACATCCCTCCCATGGGCCTGGGACTTCACGATCTTCTCAGCACTCTATCTCCGCGCCGTGGGCTCGGGCGGTAGGGAAAACCCTCCCTCCAAGACTCCCCGCAGGCCCACTGTCCCGCGCGGAACGCTGTGCTGGACTGGCATTACCTTTCCCCGACCTCCCGCGAGGACACCGCCGACATGTCTCTGGCATCCGACATCCATACGCAGGGGGATCACGAAACGATCCGCCGCCTCCTCCATCGGCTGCGGCCCGGCCTGGGCGATCTCCCGCTTGAGCCGGGCCGGATCGTTGTCGAAGCGGACCATCTTGCCCAGCCGCTGCCCGTCCGCCGCCATCCGCACCAGGACCGAG
Source organism: Streptomyces sp. NPDC091280 (assembly GCF_044768565.1). Lineage (NCBI taxonomy): Bacteria > Bacillati > Actinomycetota > Actinomycetes > Kitasatosporales > Streptomycetaceae > Streptomyces > Streptomyces sp. NPDC091280. The sequence goes on along the minus strand of NZ_JBIVUZ010000027.1, from coordinate 15,264 downwards.
CGGCGCCGGTACAGATCCATTCCCACCCACTGCACACAGTCGTACGGTGAACTCATCGAGGGCCGCCCCGAGTTCGGACTCTCTGCCTGAGCCGAGCATCCTGCGCACCCGCCGGGAGCGGCAGGCCCCGCCCCTTCATCGCATCAATCGCCAAACCCATTCTCGCCCTGGAGCGGCAACGCTGAAGAGGCTCAATTGACTGTTGTGGAGGTCCGGGGTGCCGGTCGAGTTTCTGACGGATGCACAAGCCGCCGCGTACGCGGCGTACGACGAAGCGCCGTCCCGTGTCGGGTCATTCCTTGGAGTGACCCGGGGCGGAGGGCCCCCTTCGGAGGAGCGATGGGCGGGGCGAAAACCGTGCGCCAACGAGTGACGATCTTGTGTCGAGATCCTGGCTGAATGGTTCTCAGGCGGCGGACACGCCGCAGGGGAAACCGACCCAGGAGAAACAATGGCTCGTCGACTCGTCTCGAAGCACCTGCTCACCCGCCGCGCCGGCATGGCGGTGGCCTCGGTTCTGGCCGCGACGGCCGGGCTCGCGGTCTGCGCCACACCGGGGGATGCCGCCGCGCTGAACACGGCGAACGCCGCCGACGCCGGCCGAGCCGGCCATGCCACCGCAGCCAAGCGGCTGGCCGCGCTGATGCGGCAGGACCTGGACGCGGGGGCGCCCGGGGTCGTGGTGCGGGTTAACGACGGGAGCGGCCGGACGATCTCGCTGGCGCAGCAGGCGACGTGGACGAAGCGGGACCACAAGCTGTCGGCGGACGACGAGTTCCGGATGGGGTCGAACACCAAGACGATGGTGGGTGTGCTGGCCCTGCAGCTGGCCGCCGAGCACAAGCTGTCGTTGCAGGACCCGGTGGACAAGTGGCTGCCGGGCCTGGTGCCGAACGGCCGGAACATCACGCTGAAGATGCTGCTGAACCACACCAGCGGGCTGTACGACTACATCAACGACCCGAGCGCCCTGGCCCGCGTGATCGGCGCGGACCCCTCCCCCGTGCGGCCAGAGGCGCTGCTGGCGGTCTCGGCGACGTACCCGCCGCTGTTCAAGCCGGGCGCCGAATACTCCTACAGCAACACCAACTACATAGCCCTGGGAGTGGTGTTGGAGAAGGCGAGCGGCCAGAGCCTAGCGACTCTGCTGCAGCGGCGGATCATCGGGCCGCTTGGGCTGCGCGACACCTATCTGGCGGCCGACGGCACCTCACAGGACGGGGCCAGGCTGGCCGCCGCGTATGAGTCGGACGCCGAGCACCTGGCGCCGCTGCTGCCACCGGGCGTGCCCGAGGGCACCTCGTTCGCCGGACCGGCGCGGGGCGAGCATGTGCTGGTGACGTCGATCAGCCCCGCGTGGGCGTGGGCGGCCGGCGCGATCGTGTCGACGCCGGCCGACGAGCAGCGGTTCCTGCGGGCACTGGCGTCCGGCGGGCTGCTGCGGCCCGCGCAGCTCAAGCAGATGAAGACGACCGTGGTGGAGACGCCCGGGGACCCGAAGAGCTCGCGGTACGGGCTGGGAATCGAGGAGTACAACAGCCCGTGCGGACCGGTCTGGGGGCACACCGGCGGGGTGCCCGGTTACGCGAGCCAGAACTACACGGACGCGACCGGCAAGCGCTCGGTCACCGTGGTGACCACGACGCTGTTCGGGCTGCATGACAAGAAGTCGGGCGCCGCGGACCAGAAGGTGGTCGACGCCGCGGTCTGCACGATGCTCGGCAAGTCCCTTCCAGCCGCATCCAAGTGACGTCGAGTCGCTCGGTGAGCCGGGGAGGCGACGTGGCGATGGTGGAACGCGGGATGACGGTGCGGATCGCGAGATGGAGCGCGACACACCCGTGGCGGGCGATCTGCGGATGGGTGCTGTTCGTCATGGTCTGCGTCGGGGTGGGCGCGGTGGCCGGTACGAAGGCGAGCGACTCGGCCATGTCGCCGGGCGAGTCGGGCCGGGCGGTCGAGATCGTGGACAGCGGCCGGTTCCATGACCCGGCGGTAGAGAACGTTCTGATCAGCGCCCGGTCGGGCGCGCTGGACGCGTCGGCCGCCCGGCGGGCCGCCGCCGATGTGGCCGCCCGGCTCAAGGCCCTGCCGGGGGTGGCGAAGGTGGAGCCGGCTGTGGCGGCGCCGAACCGGTCGGCGCTGCTGGTCGGGGCCGAGATGACGGGTGCCCGCAGCGACGCCGGGTCGCGGGTCCGGCCGCTGCTGGAGGCGACGGCGGCCACCGCGAAGGCGCACCCGGGGCTGCGCGTCGAGGAGGTCGGGGACGCCTCGATGGACGAGGCGCTCGACGGCCGGATCAAGGGCGACTTCCATCAGGCGGAGCTGATCAGTATCCCGGTCACCCTGCTGATCCTGCTGGTGGCCTTCGGCGCGGTGATCGCCGCCGGGGTTCCGGTGCTGCTGGCGCTGTCGTCGGTGGGGGCGGCAATCGGACTGTCGGCGCTGGCCTCGCACCTGGTGCCGACGACCGATGTGCTCAACAGCGTCGTCCTGCTGGTCGGGATGGCGGTCGGGGTCGACTACTCGCTGTTCTATCTGAAGCGGGAGCGCGAGGAGCGGGCCAAAGGACGCGGCAGCATCGACGCGGTCGAGATCGCGGCGGCCACCTCCGGGCACGCGGTCGTGGTCTCGGGCCTCGCCGTGGCGGTCGCCATGTCCGGCATGTACCTGGCAGACGATGCGACGTTCCACTCGCTGGCGACCGGTTCGATCCTGGTGGTGACCGTCGCGGTGCTCGGCTCGGTCACCGTGCTGCCCGCGCTGCTGGCCAGGCTCAGCCGCCGGCTCGACCGGCCGCGGGTCCCGCTGGTGTGGCGGCTGACCGCCCGCAAGGAGGGCGGGGGCCGGTTCTGGCCGACGGTGCTGCGCCCTGCGCTGCGGGCCCCGAAGCCGACCCTCGTGGTCGCAGTCGTCGGCCTGCTGGCGCTCGCCGCCCCGGCGCTGGGCATGACGCTGCGGCTGACCGACGACGCCGACCTGCCCCGCTCGATCCCGATCATGCAGAGCTACGACCGGCTGACCGGGGCCTTCCCGAGCACCGGCTCGTCGTTGCGGATCGCGGTCCGCACGCCGGCGAAAGACGCGGCCCAGGTGCGCGAGGCGCTGACCGACCTCGGCCGACGCACACAGGCCGAGCCGCTGTTCGCCCACGACCAGCCGCCGCAATGGCAGACCTCGGCGGACCGGACGGTGTCCGTGCTCGACGTCGGTGTGCCGTACCCGGTCGGCAGCGACAGGGCCGCCCAGGCCCTCGAAGAACTGCGGCAACGGCTTGTGCCGTCGGCGTTGTCCGGGCTGCCGGGCGCACGGTACGCGGTCGGCGGACCGATCGCGACGAACGCCGACTTCACCGCCGATGTGTCCGGCGCGATGCCGTGGACGATCGGCTTCGTTCTCGTGCTCACCTTCGTCGTACTGCTCGCGACCTTCCGGGCACCGGTCATCGCGCTCACCGCGATCGTCCTCAACTCGCTTTCGGCAGGGGCCTCTTACGGGTTGCTCACGCTGGTCTTCCAACACCACTGGGCCGAGGGCCTGTTGGGCTTCCGGTCCAACGGCGGGATCGTGACCTGGCTGCCGCTGTTCCTGTTCGTGGTGCTCTTCGGGCTCTCGATGGACTACCACGTCTTCGTGGTGAGCCGGATCCAGGAGGCGGTCCGCGCCGGGGTGCCGACCAGGGAGGCGGTCGCGCGCGGCATCACCGGTTCGGCCTCCACCGTGACCAGCGCCGCCGTGGTCATGGTCGCCGTGTTCTCGATTTTCGGCACGCTGACCACGCTGGACCTCAAACAGCTCGGCGTCGGGCTCGCGACAGCGATCCTGCTGGACGCCACGATCATCCGGGCCGTGGTCCTGCCCGCGGCGATGATCCTGCTCGGCAGGTGGAACTGGTGGACGCCGCGGCCTCTGCGCCGCGAGCCGGACGCGACAGTGGAACAGTCCGGCACCGTCCCGGTGGGCGTCGATGTAGCTCCTAGGAATGACGATGGCCGCGTTGAATCTCGCTAGGGTCGGCCGGGTGACGGAGTACTCGAACCGGTGGCGTGCGGGATGGCGCCCGCGGGGTGCCGATGCCGGACTGGTCCTACTGACCCTGTGCGCACCGTTGTTGATGCAGTCGAGTGCCGATCCCTCGGCGCGCGCCTGGTGGTTGCTGCTGGCCACCGAAGTGGTGACCGCAGTAGCCCTGCCGCTGCGCCGCAAGCTGCCGGTGACGGTGTTCCTGGTGCTCCTCGCCACCCTGGTGGCGGCGCTCGTCGGGGGTGCGGCCGCAGGCATGAAACTGTCCCCGCTGATCTTCCTGTCACTGGCCGTCGCCCTCTACAACGTGGGCAGTTACTGCACCAACTGGGCCCGCACCTGGCTGGTCGTGCTCGGCGGCGGCGGTGCGGTGGTCGCCGCCGGAGTGTGGATCAACCAGCTGACCGCCGTCTCGGCACAGTACCGGGGCAGTTCGGATGTGATCGGCGTCCTGGCCCCGATGCCGCTGGCCTGGGCCACCGGGTTCGCCGCCCTCACCCACCGTGCAAACCTCGCGGCGGCCGAGCGGCGCATGGCGGACGTACTGCGCGAACAGCAGTTGCACGAACAGCAGGCCGCACAGCAGGAGCGGGTGCGGATCGCCCGCGAGATGCACGATGTCGTCGCGCATTCCCTCACCCTGCTCGTGGTGCAGGCCGAAACCCTGCGCGCTCGCGGCGGCGAACTCCCGGCCTGGGCGCGTACCCGGATCGACGGACTCGCCGTCGCGGGCCGCCAGGCCGGCGGCGAACTCCGCGACCTGCTGCGGGTGTTGCGCGGCCCCGAGGACGCGGCGCCGCTGGCCCCGATGCCGGGCCTGCGCGATCTGCCCGAACTACTGGACCGCAGCCGGGCCGCCGGCGCCCAGGTCGACGGGCGGATCGAGACCGATACGGGCGCGCTGCCACGGCCGGTGCAACTCACCGTCTACCGCATCGTCCAGGAGTCGCTCACCAACGCCCGCCGCCACTCGCCGGGTGCCCGGGTCCGGGTCGACATCGCCGAGGACACAGGGCAGTTACGCTGCGAGGTGGTCAACTCCCGCCCCGCCGAGCCCGTAACGGCCAGTTGGGGCACCGGCCTCGGACTGGTCAGCATGCGCGAACGAGTCGACACGCTCGGCGGCGAACTGCACACCGGCCCGACCGACGACGGGGGCTTCCAAGTGCTGGCCACACTGCCCCTGCGCACGGCCCCGCTGGACGCCGCCGGTGTCTGAGCCGATCACCGTGGTCGTCGTGGACGACGAGCGAATCATCCGCGACGGCCTCGCCGCCATCCTGGGCAGCCAGGAAGGCATCACCATCGCCGGCACCGCCCAGGACGGCGAGGAGGCCGTCGAGGTGTGCGGCCGACTCAAGCCCGACATCATCATGCTGGACATCCGCATGCCGCACCGCGACGGCCTCTGGGCACTGACCGAACTCGGCCGACGCGCCCTGCTCGGCCCCGGCCGCACCCAGGCGCTCATGCTGACCACCTTCGACCTCGACGAATACGTCGACCAGGCGCTCGCCTCCGGCGCCACCGGCTTCCTGCTGAAGAACAGCTCCTACGAGGAACTAACCGCCGCCGTGCGGGCCACCGCCGCCGGGCACAGCGCGTTGAGCCCCGCCGTCACCCAGCGAATCATCGCAAGCCACCTCGCCGCCGCCAGACAGCAACCCGACAACGGAGACCTGGCCCGGCTCGCCGAACTCACGCCGCGAGAGCGCGACGTTCTCCGCCTGGTCGGCGACGGGCTCAGCAACGCCGAGATCGCCGGCCATCTCGTGGTCAGCCTCCACACGGTGAAGACCCACGTCAGCCGCATGCTAACGAAAACCGGCTGCCACAGCCGCGCCCAGGCCGCCGTGCTGGCCCGCCGCACCCTGGACTGACCGCCCGCCCAAGCCCCGGGGCCGACGCACGGCACTCTGCCGGTCCACCACACGTCGGAATCCCCCTAACCGGATGTCACCGACTGAGGTCTCTGAGCCGTCGCGAGGGCTTCGGCAGGGGGCAGGCGGGCCGCGGGGAAGGTGGGGTACACGCCGACGAGCCTGCCCGATCACGAGCGCGCCGCCGAACCCGGCCGTCACTGTCCCTCCCCTCGTAGCGTGGAGTCCTTGCACGCAGGGGAATTTGAGGTTCATGGAGTCCAAGCAACGGACGCACACACCTGAGTTCCGTGAGGGTGCTGTACGCATTGTGATCGAGACGGGCAGGACGATCCCGGAGGTCGCCGAGGAGTTCGGTGTCCACTCCGGGACGCTGCACAGCTGGGTGTCGTGGTGGCGGCGTAACGGCTCGGCCTCCTCCGACCGGCCCGCGCCCGCTGCCTCGTGCGGTCGGCTGCGGGACACCGAGCGAGCCGAGCTGGAGCGGCTGCGGCGGGAGATGAGCGAGAAGAACAAGCGGATACGCGAGCTGGAGATGGAGCGTGATGTCTTCAAACGCTGCATGGCCTTGTGGGTGAAGTAGATGCGGCGGACCCAGCCCAGGTGGCCGGGGTGATCAGCGGCTGTAAGGCCGAGCAGAACATTCCGCACACCCTGACGTGCCGTGCGCAGGGTGTGAGCGAGTCCCGGTTCTACACGTGGCGCAGCCAGCCGGTCACCGCTCACGCGGCGCGGCGCGGGAAGCTGGCCGACGCGATCTGGCAGATCTTCGATGAGCCGGGCGGCACGTATGGTTCCCCGAAGGTCTGGATCACGCTCGTGCGCCAGGGCTGGAGGGTGTCAGTGAACACCGTCGCCCGTCTCTTGACCGAACTCGTCCTGGCCGGACGGAAGATCCGAAAATGCCGGGAGCTGACCAGGCCGGGCAAGCGGCCCGCGTTTGCGGACTTCGTGCGCCGTGATTTCACCGCCGATGCCCCGGACCAGGTGTGGGCCGAGGATATGACGGAGATCGTCACTGCTTCTCTGGATTCGCTACAAGCACCCCCGCCTGACCTGGAAACAGCTGCGGCGCCGGTACTACGGGGCGGACCGCATCACCGAGGGCGGGATCGTCCTCTGCAACCCGGCGAAGATGCGGGTCCAGCGATACACGTTTCGTGGAGCGCAGATCAGCACGCCTTACAACATCGACGAGGTCGATCCCAACGGAGCACGCTTCCGCCGGACGAACCACGACGATGTGGCCTTCGTCGGCCAGGTCAGCGAATACCTCGCCTGACACATCGGATCACGTGGAGAGCCGGATGCTCGGCCAACGGGCACGTCCGGTTCGGCGGGCGGGGACGGGAAAACCGACACCGGAAACGGTGCACGGCGTCCCGTCCCCGACCCAACATATCCCGTTCGGCCAGGACGCCGCGAACCTGTTCTTCCAGCTCATAGCCTCGCGTTACGAGCAGGACTCGGTGATGGTGACCTCCAACCTGCCCTTCGGGCGCTGGGGAGAGACGTACTCCGACGACGTCGTCGCGGCCGCGATGATCGACCGCCTGGTCCATCACGCCGAGGTCATCACCCTCACCGGCGACTCCTACCGCACCCGACAGCGACGCGAACTGCTGACCAAAGACAACAGCGCCGGACGCCACTGAGTCACGGCGCCCACCAGCAATACAGCCGTTCGCTGGAAGCCTGAGCACGCCGGGCCAGGCCGGCCAGTACTTCCAAGATTTCTGCCGTGACCTCGACGCTCATACCGAGCTGCTCGAGTTCGTCGGTCCTTGACCATGGCTCAGCGAACCGCAGGAGGTCGTCCTGCGATGCCGAGGCCAGGGCGGCGGTCAAGGTGTCCCTCAGGCTTACGACGAACGCCCCCTCGCCCTGCGGATCGGACAGCATCTGCCCCGACCGCGAATGGTCGCTAGCCTCCTCAAAGCTGCAGCCGGTCATGATGGCTTCGAGCTGCGGGATTGCGGCGACCGGGTCGAAGTTCTCAAGGAGAACCACGTCGAGGTCGGCCCGACTCGGCCCTCCCAACACCTGGAGGACGGTGACGGCAGCCTGATCATCAGCGGCCAAGAAGTAGTCGGACAGCGGCATGCCGACCATTCTGGCATCCACAACCGACACGCTGACAGTCCTGTCGGCACCGCGGCTGGCCTTGAGGACAACCACATCGGGGGTCAGTTTTCTCATACTGGTCGGGGGTCAAAATTCAGTTCTGGATCACTTTCCGTGCAGAGCCACGGAAAGTGATCCAGAACCAAATTTCAGAGAGCGTTGACACCGGCCGGCCTCGACGTCGACCAGCACGGTGCCGTAGGTGCAGCCCTTGCGGAAGGCGAACTCGTCCACCCCCAGAACCCGCGGGGCACGGGCCTGCACAGACAGTGCGGTCAGCAGCCTGAGCAGCCGCGTCCGGCCCGCGGTCAGCCGCAGCCGGCGGCACAGTCGTGCGGCGGAACGGCCGCCGAGCTCGATCGCGATCGACCGCAGCCAGCCCGCCAGCCCGGTACTGGAACGGCGGCAGCGTGCGGACAGCCCCGGTACCTGCTCTACGAAGGTCGTGCGGGAACAGCTCCTGCGATCGCAGAAGTACCGGCGCACCCGTAGCCGGATGATGACGCCGTGCGATCCCAACGGCCTTTCATCCAGAGTGCGTTGATAGGTGCTGTGTACGCGGCGGGCCTGTTTACGACAGTTCGGGCACCGGCCTGGGCGGGACGTCGACACCGCCCCCACCATCAGGATGCCGGAGGAGTCGCTCACGTCCTCCACCCGCACATCGATCCCGGAAAACAGCCCATCCTCAATCGTCTTGCTCGCCACGGCAGGAAGTACGTTACCGAAACGAACCCGCAATCCTGTCGCTGACCTGGGGATTCACGGAACTGCGGACAGAGCCAAATCCAAATATCGCCATCACCATCGCACCCCGTGCGCATCCAGGACTGCGACCGTGAGGCCAGCATTCCGTTGGGCACCCCGGTGCCCTTCACCACGGTCGCCGTACTCGGCCCGGACGGGGAGGTGCGTCCGCCGGGTTGTATCGGCGAGATCCACCTCGCCGGGGAAGGGCTCGCGCTCGGATACCTGAGCGAGCTGGAGTTGACCGTTCGCAGCTTCGTCACCGCCGAACTTGAGGGCCGGCCAGTGCGGGCCTACCGCACCGGCGATCTCGGTCACCTGGACGAGGCGGGGACGCTGCACTTCCACGGGCGCACCGATCGGCAGATGAAGATCCGCGGACACCGGGGGAGGCGGCCGAGATCGAAGCCCTCGCCTCGTCGGTCGCCGGGGTCCGCAACAGCACGGTCGTCGGGATCGCTGCCTCCGACAGCTCCGTCACCGGCACCGCCCTGTTCTACACGCTCATCCCCGGCACTCCGCCCGCCGCCGGAGGAACGGAGAGCGATCCACTGGCACTCAAAGAGCAGTTGGCCGCGCCCCTGCCCGACCATCTCCTCACATCAGCAGTGCAGGTGATCGAGGGCTTCCCTCTCACCCCGAACCGAAAGCTCGACCGCACAGCCCTCAACCTCCTTGTCCGTCGCGGACCACGCCCGGTGCAGCCGAAAGCGACCACGACCGCCGAACGTACGAAGGGAGAGTAGATCGTGACCAGCCACATCGAAGACGCCTCCCGCACCGCGTGGGGCGGGCCCGTGGGGAGATACCCGCTGACCCGTGAACAGGAGGCGATCTGGCTCAACGACGCCTTCACCGAAGGCCGTTCACGGTACACGGCGCTCTGGGCACACCCGCTGAGCGGTGACGTCGACCCGGATGCCGTGGAAGCACCTTCCCGCACAGCGATCAAGCAGATTGTCGATCCGGATTCAATTCGTCGCCGAAAAGGCCGCAATGTCATCGAGCGCGTCTTCCGCCCGGCCCGCCAGTTCAGGGTCGTCGAGCAACTCTTCAAGGCATCGGACGATTTCCACGCTGACTGCTCGATGAATCCTTGCCAGATGCCCCATACAAGTCACAGCCAGAGCTCTGATTTGAGGGTCGACTTCAGGTGAAATACAGTCGAGTAAAACGGCTTCCACCCGCCTGTGATCCGGATCATCGTAGGTCAGCCTCAACAGAGCCCTAGTGGACAGCCCGACGTCTGAACTCTGGATGTCTGCCGTCAAGGCAGACCGCCAATTCTCCAGCTCCAACTGCTTTCCATCCATCATGGAACCTCGATATCTCCTGACTTGATTCCCTTGCGCAGCGCCGTCGTCGCCTTCGCCATGCCGGGATCGGTATCCAGGTCTGTTCGGACATGACCATGGAATATCTCGTTGGTTCCGTCCTCAACGGTACAACCACAGGGAACCTCGCCAGTGCGGTCAAGGATCACCGTATCCCCATTGGTCCGGTCGATGCCTACCCTACGAGGAGACGTGGGCTTGATCTGTACCGAGTTGTTCAATGCCCCCTGTCCATCCGCAGGTTCAGCACTGTTCTCACCACGCGAGCTACTCCGCGCCTCAGATCCATGCTTACCGCCTGCTTCAAATATCTGCTCGCCGCAATTGTGCACCAGCACTGGCGTGCTTCCGCCAGCACATAGTACGTGTGGAGGGTCCCTCTTCCGGGAGACGGGGGGCGCCTGATGCTTTGGGTGTAGGTCGTAGGTCGGTGGTGAAGTGATCGGCGGCAACAGAAGATTGGCGATATGGAATCTTCTGGTTTTGATGTGGACGCTTTCCTGCAGCAGCCGCTCACCGCTCGTATTGCGACGAGCGGACCGACAGTGCGTCCTGTCTGGTTCCTCTGGGAAGAGGAAGGCTTCTGGACCTTGACCGGCCCGTGGGCCCGGTTGTTCGACCGAGTGAAGGACGACCCGAACGTCGCTCTCGTGGTGGACGAGTGTGATCTCGCGACGGGGTGTGTCCGGCAGGTGATCGCTCGGGGACGGGCCGAGCTGGTGCCGTTTGATGTGGCGAGGGCACGGCGGAAACTTGCCCGCTACTTGGGAGCGGACGAAGCTCAGTGGGACGCGCGTTTCGTGCGCGACCTGCACGATGGTCCGGGTGAACGAGGCACGATGTGGCTGCGTTTGACGCCGGCCTCGCTCACCGCACGAGATCTCAGTTACTCCGTTGCGCCGTGATGGCGGATTTCGTGTGGTCGTTCTTCTGCGCCTTGGTGCGGGCCAGTCGGTAGGACTCGGTTCCGGTCTCGATGATGGTGGCGTTGAACGTGAGGCGGTCCACGATCGCCGCGCAGAGCCGTGGATCGGTGAAGGTGTGGCTCCAACCGGTGAACGCCTCGTTCGAAGCGATCGCAATACTGTTCTTTTCCTCACGTTCGGTGAGCACCTGGAAGAGCATTTCCGCGCCGCGGCGGTCGAGTTCGAGGTAGCCCAGCTCGTCGATTTCGAGTAGGTCGACCCGCCCGTAACGAGCGATGGTCTTGCCCAGCTGCTTATCGTCTGCCGCCTCGACCAGTTCATTCACCAGAGCTGCGGCGGTGGTGTAGCGGACGCGATAGCCGGCCATGGCGGCTGCGGTGCCCAGCGCGATCAGCAGGTGCGACTTGCCGGTGCCTGAGTCGCCGATCAGACACAGGGGGTAACCCTTGGCGATCCACTCGCAGGTCGTCAGGAGGTGACGTCCACCAGGACTTTGCCGACCGCACGGCTCTCGACCGCACGGTGCGCGTCGGCGGTGCGGTCGAGCGGAAAGCGGATCAGCGGCAGCCCGCATTCCTCGCCGACCGGCAGCGCACCGTCGCGCACTGCGGCGGTGACGTCCTGGACGGCCGCAGCGCGTGCCTCCGGGCCGGCCGTGTAGAGCACCAGGAATTGCAAACATGTGTTCAGCACCATGTTCTGCAGCACGTTCAGTTCGACTGGCTTGCCACCGTCGTTGGCGTAGGTCGAGATCGTGGCGCGGGTTCGCAGCACGGCCAGGTCCAGTGCGAGGTTCGCGCCCAGCGCCACCTCGGCGACGATGTCGACGCCGTCCGGGGCGATCTTGCGGATCTCGGCGGCCGGGTCGCCCTCGCGATAGTTGATCACATGGTGGGCCCCGGCGGCGGTGGCCAGCCGGGCTTTCTCCGGGCTGCTCACCGTGCTGATCACGGTGGCGCCGGCCCATCGGGCGAGCTGGATCACCGCGTGCCCGACCGCTCCGGCCCCGCCCGCGGCGAGCACCACCCTCCCGCCGAGTACCCCAGGCCGCAGCCGGCGCGGACCGTCCTCGGCGACGGTGAGCGCGCGGTGCGCGGTCAGCGCGGGGACGCCAAGTGAGGCGCCGACGTCGAAGCCGACCTCGTCGGGCAGCTGCACGGCCTGTTCGGCGGGCACGACGGTGAACTCGGCGGCGGTGCCGGTGGGCCGCCCGGCGGCGGCCATGAACAGCCAGACCCGCTGACCGAGCCGACTCTGGTCGACACCGTCACCGACAGCGTCGACCGTGCCGGCGCCGTCGAGGTGCGGGGTGACCTCCGAGAAGTGCTTGGGGTGGCCGACACCGGAGCGTGCCTGCCAGTCGGTCGGGTTGACTCCGGACACGGCGACGCGGACGCGAACCTCGCCGGGGCCGGGAGCAGGGAGGTCGCGGTCGACGAACTGCAGAACGTCGGGGGTGCCGTTGTCGCGGTAGATGATGGCCTTCATGATCCGTCCTTGGAGCCTGGTAGAGCGGGGTTTCCCGGTGTGGCCTGGCGGTTGGCCGGGGTGCCCGGCTTGGGGTGGGGTCGCGAGCCGGGTCACGTTGGTTCCGGTCACCCGAGAGAGACGCTGCTGGAGCGAGACTCGATGGCATCAAGGGTGACGAGGGCCGCGGCGTCGAGGCTGATCTCACTGATCGCGATGTTGGCCTCCATGTGGGCGGCGTCGGGGGTGAGCAGCACGTTCGGGGCATGGTGCAGCAGCCAGGTGAAGCCGACCTGGGAGGGCGTGGCGCCCAGGGACTCGGCCACGGCGTGCACCGCTGGCTCGTCCGTCGCTTTGGACAGGCCGGGGAAGATCTCACCGAGCGGGAAAGTGGGACCCTGGCGATGCCATCGGTCGCGCAGAACTGCGGCATGTCCTCGTCGTCGCGGGAGACGAGACCGTAGGCGTTCTGCACGCAGACGATGCCGGTCGGCAGGGCGCGGCGCAGGCCGTCGAGGGTGACGTTGCTCCGGGCCGATCGCACCGATCTTGCCCTGGTCATGCAGGGCAGTCATTGCCGCAAGCTGGTCGTCGAGGTCGCGGACCTGATCGTCCTCAGGACGCAGCCTGGGGCCGGTGTCCAGGCGGCGGAGGTTGACGACCGAGAGCCGGTCGGCGCCGAGGCTGCGCAGGTTGCCCTCGACGCTGGCGCGCAGCTCCTCGGGCCGCTGCGCCAGACGTAACGGCACGCGTCCGCCCGGGTTTAGGTCAGCCCACACCTTAGTGACCATCAGGACGTCGTCCTCGGGGCGCAGTGCCTCTCGGATCACGGCGTTGGCGAGACCGAAGCCATAGAACTCGGCGGTGTCCACGTTGTCGACGCCCAACTCGACCGCGCGGCGCTGCAGCGCGACGGCCTCGCCGCGGCGATGGTGCAGACGCTCAAGCGGCAAGGCACCGCAGCCGACGCGCGAAACGATGCGGCCGACGAACGAAGCGGTCGCGGTGGTCATGACGCCGTCTCCTCAGCCGGTGATTGCAAGGCGGTGTAGAGCAGTTCGGCCTGGTAGAGGGCCATGACCCGGTGGGCGATCGGAGTGGCGCGGTCCTGGGCCTGGGCCGGCTCATAGTGCTCGACCTTGACGAGCCAGGCTGTGACGCAGTCGTGCAGCATCGCGCGCATCCGGTCGGTCATGTCGACGACGATGTCGCGGATGGCCGGGTTAGTGGTCGACTCTCCCCAGGTCTGCACGCCGACCCGAGCCTCGGCCGGGTCGATCGCGGCAATCAGGCGGGAGAGCAGTTCGTCGGGGCCGGGAGGGGCGTCGGCCGCGGCGTAATCGCCCAGGACATCGGCGCGCTTGGCGAGCACCTCGCGGGCGGCGACCCGGACCAGGTCGGCCTTGTTGCGGTAGTGCGCATAGATCGAGCCGGCAGAGAGGCCGGACTCGGCGGTGATGTCGGCGATCGAGGTCCTCTCCAGGCCGTTGCGGCTGAAGCAGCGGACGGCGGCCTCGGCGATCTGGGTACGCCGAAGTTCCTTACGCGCGTCGGTGAGCCGAGGCACAACACCCCCCACAAAAAGAACTGTTGTTCCGCTTATGCGGAACACTAGCAGAACCGCCCTTCCGTTTGTGATGGGCAAGTGTCAGATGAGTAGACCCGATCCGGGCCAGGGGCATGACGGAGTCCGAGACCGGCGAGGGCCAGCTCTACCTCGGCACCGTCATCGACCTGTACGCACAGGCTGCTCGGCTACGCGATGAGCGCCCACCACGATGCTGAACTGGTGGTGGCGGCACCGAACATGGCGGCAGGAACGGTCCGGGGTGATCTTCCATTCGGGCAGGGGCAGCAGTTCCGGTCAAGGACGTTCGTCCGGGCCCTCGACCGACAGCGCATGGTCGGATCGATAGAGACGGTCGGGACAGCCGGCGACAAGGCCGCCATGGAGTCCTTCTTCAGCCTGCTGCAGAAGAAGGTCCTCGACCGCCGGAACTGGACCACCCGCCAAGAACCGCGGATCGCGATCGTGTCCTGGATCGAACGGACCTATCACCGACGCCGCAGACAAGCAGCACCCGGCCAGCTGACACCCGTCGAATTCGAGACCGTTCATGACCACACCAGCCCTCCAGGCCGCGTGACCGAACCCTGCCACCTGAACCTGCACCAGCCCCGAATGGATCTCCCAGGTGGCTTGTAGCGTGTAAGCAAAAGCAAGGAACCCGGGGGGCTCATGGAGGTCCTTTTGCAGAAGAAGTCTGCACCGCTCGCCAGGCAAGCCTTCACACTCAGGGGGTGTGTCGAGTTGATCGGCTTCGGCTCGGAGGGGAAGGAAGGCTCCAGCCTGCTGAGCGCGGCTGTTGCCGTGGCCCTGGCCCGCCGCGGTTGTCGTGTCGCCTACCTGATCGATGTCTTCGGCAACGGGCACGCCGACCTGTTCTCGCAGAACACGCAGAGGCAGCCCTGGCGTTCTGTGTCATCGGAACTGCGGGTTGCTCCGGGACAGGTACGGGTGGCCCTCCAGACGGCTTGGACCGTGGGCGGGCCTCGCGCGGCGCTGGCCGGCCGGATCCGGGAGCTGTCCGGGCACCAGCCCGTGCAGGACCGGACCGGGTGGCTGAGCCCGGAGGCGGTCGAACCATGGGAGCGTCCACTTCCCGCCGAGCACCAGCTCTCACCCGACGAGCGCCGTCGGCGGCATCAAGTCCGCGCGGGCCGCACGGAGCTGCGGCGCATGCTGGCCGACGGGGAGGCCGG
>NZ_JBIVUZ010000026.1:87277-97198 GCF_044768565.1 Streptomyces sp. NPDC091280 | reverse complement strand
GCGCGCGGTCTGCTCCGCAGACACGACGCGGTGTCGCTACGCGACACTCACCGCACTCCGTGCGGAAGACCGGAACTCCGTTCCGGTCACCGGCTCGCTCCGCGATCCGGCAACGGGACCGGCCTCCGGCCGGCCCCGGTCAGGCGGGTGTGCTCCGCGCCCCTGCCTGGAAAAGCGGCTGGCTAGAGGACGGGGCACGGTTGGTGCCGGTCGAGGGTGGGATCCACCTCGGGGTGTCACCCCGGAAGGAAGTGTGCCCTTGGGTCGGTCGCGGTCGGAGGCTTCCGGCCACTTTCGAAGAAACGACGTGCGTCACTTCAGTTAGTGGCTAGACTTTGGGATGACAGCTCACCACCTCTCCGCTAGAGCGAATCCTGAATGGGTCCCACTTTCAGAACTCTGCGAGGTGAGTGAATTCGTCACTTTAGAGCCCGGATGAAATCTGGGCTGGAGGCTTATTGCCTCTCCGGTCATTCGAGAATGCGAGGTCTCATGGCTCAGATTGAATTGCGTCCGCATCAGGCCGAGGCGGTCGATAACGTCGTCCGCATTCTCGGCACACCGGCCGGTGGTCATATGCCTCCTGATGGTTTGAGGACGCAGGTAATCGCCGCTACGGGCTCCGGGAAAACTCTGATCGGCGCGGAGTCCGCGCACCGGCTTTCCACCCGCCGTGTGCTGGTCCTGGTGCCGACCCTGGATCTACTGACGCAGATGGCCGGCGCGTGGCGGCGGGCGGGCCGTTCGGGCGCGATGGTCGGGGTGTGCTCGCTGCGGGCGGAGGAGAGCCAGGGCCTGCCATGCACGACGGACCCGGACGAACTCGTGTCCTGGCTGGCCGGTCTGGAGACGGTCACCGTGTTCGCGACGTACGCGTCGGTCGGGCTCGGCATCCTCCAGCGCGCGCACGCCGCGGGGTTGGGGGTGTGGAGCCTGATGGTCGTGGATGAGGCCCACCGCACCAGTGGTGACGGGTTGAAGCCGTGGGCGGCCGTACACGACCAGGCGCAGCTCCCTGCCGAGCGCCGGCTGTACATGACGGCCACAGCACGGGTGTGGGAGGCGGAGGGCGAGAAGCCCCGTCTGGTGGCGTCCATGGAGGACGGCTCGCCGGTCTTCGGACCGGTGGCGTACAAGCTGACCCTGTCCGAGGCGATCGGGCGGGGCATCGTCGCCCCGTACCAGGTGCTGTGTCTGGACATCCGCGACCCTGACCTCTACGCGGCGTTGACCAGTGAGGACACCGGTTCTGACGCGGTGCGTGGGGCGCGGTTGGCGGCCGTGCAGACCGGGTTGATGCGGGCCGCGTCGGAGGAGGGGTTCCGGCGGGTGCTGTCGTTCCACAGCCGGGTGAGTGAGGCGGAGGCGATGGCGGTCTCGGTGCCGGCGGTCGCGGCGCAGCTGGCGAACGGCGACCCCGGTACGTACCCGGACGCGGGGCAGGTGTGGGCGGATTGGCTGTATGGCGAGCACTCCCCCGGCCATCGCCAGGCCGTGCTGAATGAGTTCGCTTCCGATTTCCTCGGTGGGCCCGAATTCGAGGGCTGTGATGTGCGTGCAGAGTTGCGGGTGCTTTCCTCTGTTCGTGTTCTCGGGGAAGGTGTCGATACCGCTGAATGTGATGCGGTGCTTTTCTCTGACGCGCGCGGTTCGATGGTCGACATCGTGCAGATGGTCGGGCGCGCTCTGCGGCTTCGGCCGGATCAGGGAAAGTTCGCCAATCTGATCGTCCCGGTCTTCCTCGGACCCGGTGAAGATCCCAACGAATTGCTCACCTCGGATGCCTACAACACCCTGAGCAAGATCTTGTCTGCTCTCCGGGCGCACGATGCGGAGACGATCGAGGCCCTTGCGGACCCCCGTCTGCGCAACAGCCGCCCGGCTGTCGACGGCGAGGTCGACGTCCTGTCGGAGGGCGACGGGGAGGACGTCGACGGCGGGGAGGAGGGGGAGCGCGAAGCGGTGCGGGTGTCGGAGCGGGCCGCGTCGGTGCTCAAGTTCAGCGAGGAACGCGACCCGGCCGCGCTCACCCAGTTCGTGCAGCTGCGCGTCATCGACCCGGAGGGCGCCTACTGGCGGCGCGGCATCGAGGCCGCCACCAGGTGGCTGCGCGAAACCGGCAACGACGAGCTGCGGGTGCCGTTCACGTACGTCACCCCGGACGACTGGTCGTCGGTCGGGGCGCATCCGCTGGGGGTGTGGATCGCGGACCAGCGGCGGTACTACGCGGCCGGGGCGCTGGAGAACACGCGGGTGGCAGAACTGGAGAAGCTCGGCATGGTCTGGTCGGTCCACGCTTCCGCGTGGGACGCCGGCCTCGCCGTCGCCCACTCCTACGCCGACGTCCACGGGCACCTGCTCCCACCGGCTTCCACGGTGTGGGGTGACGGCTACCCCATCGGGACCTTCCTGAAGAACGCCCGCGCCGGGGCCCGTAAGGCAGCCGAGAATGCCGCACGACGCGCGGCGGGGGAAACGGGTGTCCCGTACGCCGGAGAGCTGTCACAGGCCCGTCAGGACGCGCTGGCGGAGGTGGACCCGGGATGGTGCCCGGCGTGGGAGATCGGGTGGCAGCGCAGCTACCGGCTCGCCCTCGCCCACGTCCGCGCTGGCGGGGCACTCCCGGCCGGGCCGGGCGAACTCGTCGTCCAAGGCGAAGACCTCGGAGTATGGGCGGCCGGGCAGCAGGCCGGATGGGACCGCCTGGTACCCGCACAGCAGTACCTCCTGGAAACGCTCGGCATCGAGCCCACAGCCGACGGGGAGAGTGCGGGAGCAGCGGCGCCGGTTGCCCGGTCGCAGGACGCCCGGTGGGCCGCCAACCTCGCGGCGGCACGGCAGTTCCACGCTCGCGAAGGCCACCTGCGGGCCGGGCGCAAACACATCGAGGTCGTCGACGGGGAGCCGTACCGGCTCGGGGCCTTCCTCGACAACACCCGCCGCAGGGCCGCGAAGCTGAGCACGGAACGGCGCGCACAACTCACCGCACTCGGACTCAAATGGGCCTAGCACGTTGGCGCAACCGAGGACTGGGCAGCGGTGATCTTGTTCGGCTGCGCTGCTGTCGTAGGGGGGAACCGACTCGCCACTGCCCTCTCGCTTTGTGACCACGACGCCACAATCTCTTTACACCCTCCTGACTGGGTAAGCAGTTCGTACAGCTAGGAACGCCACCCCGAATCTGACGACCATCCGGTAGGTCGCACAGTGGTAGTAAGTCACGCACTAACTGGTGCCGATCCGTGCCAGCAGATCCACGATCCGCGACTGGACCTCCGTACTCGTCGACCGCTCCGCGAGGAAGAGCACGGTCTCCCCCGAGGCGAGCCGGGGCAGATCGGCCTGGTCCACCGCGGCCGTGTACACGACGAGCGGGGTGCGGTTGAGCTGCCCGTTCGCGCGCAGCCAGTCGACGATCCCGGCCCGCCGCTTGTGCACCTGGAGCAGATCCATCACCACCAGGTTCGGCCTCAACTGCCCTGCCAGCGTGACCGCGTCGGCGTCACTCGCGGCCCGGGCCACCTGCATCCCGCGCCGCTCCAGCGTCGCCGTCAGCGCCAGCGCGATCTCCGCGTGCTCCTCGATCAGCAGCACGCGCGGCGGATGGCGCTCGCTGTCCCGCGGCGCGAGCGCCTTCAGCAGCACGGCGGGATCGGCACCGTAGGCCGCCTCGCGCGTCGCCTGCCCGAGCCCGGCGGTCACGAGCACCGGCATCTCGGCCGCGACCGCCGCCTGCCGCAACGACTGCAACGCCGTCCGCGTGATCGGCCCGGCCAGCGGGTCCACGAACAGCGCCGCCGGGAACGCGGCGATCTGCGCGTCGACCTCCTCGCGCGAGTGCACGATCACGGGCCGGTACCCGCGGTCGCTCAGCGCCTGCGTGGTCGTCACGTCCAGCGCGGGCCACACGAGCAGCCGGCGTAGGTCGTCCAGCGGTTCCAGCGACGGCTTGTCGTCCATCGGTTGCAGCCATGGGAGGTCGGCGGCTTTGGTGGACCTGCCTAGCCTGTCCACCGGCTTCGGGCCCTCGGCGGCGTTCTTGTCAGGCTTTCGTGGAGCTGGCGGGACTGAGGGCTGGTCACGTTGCCAGAGTGGCCGTACGGTCGCGCTGAGGTTCTGTGACGGTCGAGAGGGCTTGAGGGCTGTCTGCGGGTTCTTTGGCTGGATCGTTTTGCTGTGGATGGCAGGCGGTGCTGGCTGGTCCTGCGGGTGCGTAGGTAGCGCGTGCTGCGGTGTAGTTGTGGGTGTCTTCGTCAGGCGTCTGTGTTTGTGCGGGGTAGCGCGAACGGGAAGAGCCAGTACGAACGTTGTCTCGGGAGTCGAGTTGTTTGTTCTGCATCGCGTGAAGGTTCCACCGTGGAGCCGGGCGATGCCGTCCAGGATGGGCTGGTGGGGCAACTGGCCGCATTCGTATGTGCTGTGGACTTCCATGCGGACTGTCAGTGCTTGTTGAACGGCCGTGATCTTGATTGTGGGTTCCGGTCTGGTACCAGTGGTGGTCTGGTTGCCGGCTTCGCTGGCCAGGTCGCCTAGAACGTAGGCCAGAGCCCGGGAGAGGCGTGGGGCGTCGGCCCGCATCGGGATGAGTGGAAATTCCTTTGTGATCTTGAGGTTTTGGTGCCACCTGTGGTTCAGGGCGTTGCGGATGATGTCGTCGAGTGAGGTCAGTTCGTATCGTGCGGTGTTCAGGGGTTCGCTTGGAAGGTCTTTGAGGTCGGCTAGCAGGCGAGCGTGGGCTGCAGTGGTCTTGGCGTGTTGCGTGGTTAGGGTGTCGTGAGGGCGCTGGTCGGTGAACGACATGATTAACCCGGTGATACGACCGCCGTCGTGATGGGCATGCAAGGGCGTAAGGGTCAGGTCTACGGGTACTTCGGCGCCCGTACTGGCTCGCAGTATCTGTCTGCGAACCTTGCACTGGCGTTCGATACGCGTAGTACTCTTGAGTGGCGACTGGCCATAAGGAAAAAGGACGCTCTGCTCGCGGCCTTGGAGGTCTCCCACCTGGTAGTTCAGGATCTGAGCAGCGGCCGGATTGACGAGCACGATCCTCCCGTCGGTGTCTATCTCGACTATTCCCTCGGTGGCCCCCTGGAGGATCGCTTGGGTCCGGCGTTGCCAGTGGGTGGAATCGGCTTCGGCGTCCGCGGTGATGGACAGGTCACGGATGACGAGAAGGAGCAGGCTCTCGGCGGTGTCCTCATCTGTGCTGCCGAACTTCTGTCCGTTCTCCAGGTAGGCGCTAGTTACTTCAACCGGGAAGGTTCTGCCATTCATATGGCTTGCGATTGTTCGAACCGGTATAGGTCGTTCGCGCGGGTCGAGGTTGCCGGTCTGCCTTTTTGAGCCACTGGTAAGACCCGGGCCGAACTGCGGCAGCAGAGTTGACAGCTTGCCGCCTCTGACCGTCGCGTCCGGCACCGCAAACATCTTCACGGCTCTGGCACTCGCGCTGACGATCGTCCCTTGGATGTTGACGATCACCATCGCGTCGGGCATTGCGTCAAGCAGAGGACCCTGAAGCAAGTGCGGTTCGATTGCGGGCGGATCGATGAGTGCTGCTATCTGGGCCTGCGATGCAGGCTCCAGCGGGTCAGGCCACTTCTGCGGGTCCGGGCTTCGGCCATGGTGCGCGCACCAGAGTTGGGCCAGCTCTTTCAGTACATCTGCCTCCGTTTCACCTGCCTGCACGCAGTGCTTGCCGATCAGTGCAGCAAGCCGCCAGTCCGGCCCGCTCTTGCAACGGCCACCCAGCTGTTTATAGAGAGTCTGCTTGGGATCTCCCGGCACACCAGAACTCTTAGCATGCGTGATTCTCTTCAGCCCTTCACCGTCTTCATTTTTCAAATGCTTAATGAACTCGGCCCTATTATGGTGAGACTTTTTAATTCTCTCCTCGAGTGCAAACATGAGCGCCAACAGGGGTCGACTCTGAAAATTAGCCCGAATCCTTTCATTGGATTTCTCCACATTCTTTCTTCTCTTTTCGGGCAGCAGCTGAATCCATTGCGGATCTCTCCGGCTCCGCATGAATTCCCATAGACAGCTGTCCCTTCCCGGCGGTTCTCCCTCTTTCCGTTTACCAGGTTGTATCGGGTTGTTGTCATCGGTAATGATCATTGCCCCACAGCCAGCTCAAAAACCCCTCCGCGCGAGCGCCCTTCAGCAACAACACGCCTTTGTTTTCCAACCTAGCTGACCTGCTTGTTGCATCATTGTTGTACTGGACGAGTGATCAGTCCATGCGCTGAGATAGTCATCGTCAGTCGCCACCAAGCTTCGTGATGGCACGGGAGCGAAACAGCTCTGCCGGACTCGAACGCAACACGTAGCGCACCTTTCCAGCTTCATGTGACCGCGAAAGGCCCGTCCGGTGAACTCTTCTCAATTCCAGCAAGCACCCGCACGCACAACCAAGGTTATGGCCGTAGTCATCGCGCTCATGGCCGGAATCATCGCCGCTCTGGTTGCCGGAATCGTCGGTGTCGTACTGGGAATCGGTATCGTCATCGTCCTCGGCTGGAGCGGGGCAAGCTTCATTACTGTGACCGGCCTCGCGCTGGTCATCCAGCAGGCTCTGGGACTGCTATAAACCGCTGCCCGGCGGCGAAAACTGGCTGGTGTCGCACTCCAGAAATCCTGAGGGTTAGTTCTACTCAGGTCTCTAGCTCGTGGTTTCGACTTGAGCGAGGTAGCAGGCGAGAGATTCGAGGATTCCGTCGGCCGGCTTAATCCAGGTGAAGGTGCGCAGGTTCTTGTCGCAAGTGTCGATTCATGCGGTGATGTCGTCCTCCAGCTCCTTTACGGAAGTGCGGACGCCGCGGCCGCCACCCAACCTGACGCCGACCAGGTCGCCGGAGAGACCGCCGCCGTTGACCTGGTCCTCGCCTACCTCGCCGGGACGGTACCGGCCGCGCCGGCGCTCTCCCCGCTCGCCGCCGACTACATAGAGCAGCAGGCCTCCGGACTGCTGTCTGGCGCGGTGATGCTCAACCCCGACTTCGCTTTGAACCGGCGGGCGGTGATGCCGCCCGCCGGGCTCGTGTGGCTGGAGAGCGTGGCCATGACCGAGCCGGTCGCGGCCACGGTCCGCGCGCTCGCCGGGGACGGCAGCGACCGGTTCTCCTTTCTGTCCAAGAAAGAGCGGGTGATGGCCCTGGCCGTCTCCACTGCCGCCCGCCTCATCGCGCTCTACGAACCAGCCGAGACCATGCGTCGGCTGCACGAGGTGCGCGAGGTCGTCTCCGGGCCCTGAGTTCGATGCGGTGGCGCACGGGAACCAGGCGACGGTTGCTGAGCGTAAATCAGGCAAAGGCACTGTGTACGTGCTGGTGGGTCGCTACGGTCTCAGACCGACCGGCGTACACCGCGCGACACCATAGGGGGACCGGATGCTGGCTGAGGCGATGACGGTACTGGCGGCGGCTGGGGGCAGCGCGGTGGTGCAGGCTGCGGGCACGGACGCCTGGGAGGGACTGCGGAGTCGGCTGGCGCGGTGGTTCGGCCGCGGGGACGCGGCCCGCGAGCGCGGGGAGCTGGAGCGGCTGGAGCGCAGTGCCGCCGAGCTCGAAGCGGCCGACTCCGGTTCTGTCGAGCGTGTCAGGACGCGGCAGGAGGCGGTGTGGGCCACCCGTATCGAGAGCCTGCTGGAAGATCTCGACGATGACGAGCAGCGGGCGCAGGCTGCCGATCAGCTGCGGCAGCTGCTGGAGGAAGCCGCCCCCTCATCGGCCGGCGGGTCGGGGCTGGTGGCCGGCAACACCTTCAACGGGCCGACCGCTTTCCAGGCCGGCAGCAACAACCGGCAGGACGTCCGCTTCGGCCCCCAGCCGTGACCACCCCCGGCGGCGCCCCGGCGGGCGACGGCGGCGGCGTGCGGGACAACACCTTCAACGGGCCCGCCGCGGTCCTCGCGGGCGATCACGGTGTTCAGAACATTCAGTTCGTCTACCAGTGGAAGCCCGCGTACCGGATCGAGGGCTTTCCCGTCGCGCCGCGGCAGGTGTCTTCGCGGGTGCTGGCGCAGCAGCCGTCGCGGCTGCTGCGGGCGGTCCACCAGGTGGTGCCCTTCACCGGCCGCCGCCACGATCTCGACGAGCTGGCCCGCTGGCGTGACGATCCGGACTCACGGCTCGCGGTCCGGCTGGTGCACGGGCCCGGCGGGCAGGGCAAGACCCGCCTGGCCGCCCGCTTCGCCGACCTGAGCCGCGAGGCGGGATGGACGGTGTGGCAGGCGGCAGTCAACGAAACCGGCGCCGACCCCATCACCACCAGCCCGGCCCCCGAAACCGCAATCGGCATCCTGCTGGTGGTCGACTACGCCGAACGCTGGCCCACCCCCGACCTGCGCCGGCTCCTGCAAGAACCGCTCCTGCACCACACTCAGGCCCCGGTGCGGATCCTGCTGCTGTCCCGCCCGGCCGGCATCTGGTGGGAGAGCCTGGAAACCTGGATCGGCGACACCCTCGACGCCCCCGCCGAACTCCATCCCCTGCCGGCACTGGCTGACGCCCCCTCGGAGCGCGCCGCCCTGTTCCACCAGGCCTGCGCCCACTTCGCCGGCCACCTCAACGGCCGGCCCTCCGAGCAGACCAGCCGTATCGGGGCGCCTCCGGACCTGGACACCGACGAGGACTACGCCCAGATCCTGACCATCCACATCGCCGCCCTGGCCGCCGTCGACGCCCACCTGCACCACGAGAACGCCCCCGCCGACCCGGCCCGCGCCTCCGCCTACCTCCTCAGGCGCGAACGCGCGCACTGGAGTGCCCTGCACCAGCGCGGACCGGATCCGCTGTCGACCACCCCGGAGGCGATGGGCCGCACCGTGCTCACCGCCACCCTCACCCGGCCCCTGGCCCGCGCCCACGGCCAGGAGGCCCTTGGCCGGATCGGGCTCGCCGACACCACCGCCGCCGTCAACACCATCTTGGACGACCACCGCTACTGCTACCCGCCGCCCCAGGCCGATCCGGCCCGCACGGTCACCGTGCTGGAACCCCTCTACCCCGACCGCCTCGGCGAGGACTTCCTCGCCCTGACCACCCCCGCCAGCCCCGACCACCCCGACACTCCCCACCCGGTACCCGGGGCCGTCACCGACGACTGGGCCCACCATGCCGCCCAACGCCTCATCCTCGACCCCACCGACACCAGCACAGTTGCGCCATGGACCCGCGACGCCCTGACCGTGCTGATCGAAACCGCACACCGCTGGCCCCACATCGCCACCGGCCAGCTCTACCCCCTACTCAAAAACCACCCACAACTCGCCCTGCACGCCGGCAGTACCGCCCTCGCCGCGCTGGCCGGCCTCGACAACCTCGACCTCACCGTCCTGGAAGCCATCGAACCCCACCTCCCCAAAAGCCGGCACACCGACCTCGACGTCGGCATCGCCGCCATCACCGCACGCCTCACCCACCACCGCCTGGCCACCACCAACGCCCCCATCACGCATGCCCGCATCCACGAGACCCTCGCGGTGCGCCAGGCCTACGCCGGACTCCACGACGAAGCCCTCACCACCGGCCAAGACGCCCTGCAAGTTTGGCGCGACCTCACCCACACCAACCCCGCCTACAACCCCAACCTTGCACGCTCGCTGTCCAACCTCGGGGCCTTCCTATCGGCGGTGGGGCGACTGGACGAAGCCCTGACCGCCACCCAAGAGGCAGTGGAGATCAGCCGCCGGCTGGCAGCGAGCAACCCGGCCGCCCACGAACCCGACCTCGCCGCCTCGCTGACCAACCTCGGGGCCTTCCTATCGGCGGTGGGGCGACTGGACGAAGCCCTGACCACCACCCAAGAGGCAGTGGAGATCAGCCGCCGGCTGGCAGCGAGCAACCCGGCCACCCACGAACCCGACCTCGCACACATCCTGACCAACCTCGGCGACCGGCTGTCGGAAGTGAGGCGACGGGG
>NZ_JBIVUZ010000026.1:86597-87180 GCF_044768565.1 Streptomyces sp. NPDC091280 | reverse complement strand
GGGCGAAGCCCTGACCACCACCCAAGAGGCAGTCGATGTCTACCGCCGGCTGGTGGCGAGCAACCCAGCCGCCCACGAACCCCACCTCGCCGCCTCGCTGACCAACCTCGGCGCGGAGCTGTCGGCGGTGGGGCGACGGGGCGAAGCCCTGACCACCACCCAAGAGGCAGTGGAGATCAGCCGCCGGCTGGCAGCGAGCAACCCAGCCGCCCACGAACCCGACCTCGCACACATCCTGACCAACCTCGGCGACCGGCTGTCGGAAGTGAGGCGACGGGGCGAAGCCCTGACCACCACCCAAGAGGCAGTCGATGTCTACCGCCGGCTGGTGGCGAGCAACCCAGCCGCCCACGAACCCCACCTCGCCGCCTCACTGTCCAACCTCGGCATCTGGCTGGCGGAGGTGGGGCGGCTGGACGAAGCCCTGACCGCCGAGCACGAGGCGATCGAGATCAGGCGTCGGCTGGTGGCGAGCAACCCAGCCGCCCACGAACCCCACCTCGCCACCTCACTGACCAATCTCGGGGCCTCCTTATCGAAGGCTGGGCGGCGGGAAGAAGCCCTGACCACCACCCAGGAGGCA
>NZ_JBIVUZ010000026.1:77032-86499 GCF_044768565.1 Streptomyces sp. NPDC091280 | reverse complement strand
CAGTCGATGTCTACCGCCGCCTGGCAGCAGACAACCCAGCCGCCCACAACCCCAACCTCGCCACCTCACTGACCAACCTCGGCAACCAGCTGTCGGCGGTAGGGCGGCGGGAAGAAGCCCTGACCACCACCCAGGAGGCAGTCGATGTCTACCGCCGCCTGGCAGCAGACAACCCAGCCGCCCACAACCCCAACCTCGCCACCTCACTGACCAACCTCGGCAACCAGCTGTCGGCAGTGGGACGGCGGGAGGAGGCCCTAACCGCTGAGCTGGAGGCGGTAGAGATCTACCGTCGGCTGGCGGCAGACAACCCGACCGCCTACAACCCCGACCTCGCCGGCTCGCTGTCCAACCTCGGCATCCATCTGTCGGCGGCGAAGCGGTGGGAGGAGGCCCTAACCACCACCGAGGAAGCGGTAGAGATCTACCGTCGGCTGGCGGCAGACAACCCGGCCGCCCATAACCCCAACCTCGCCACCTCGCTGATTGTTTGGGCATTGGTGCGTTATGAAGCACAGCAAGACCCATCTGGAGCGCTGCAAGCTACGCGGGAAGCGATAGAGATCTACCGTCGGCTCGTGACAGTGGCACCTGCGCCGTTCCTTTCACCGCTCCGCTCTGCGCTGGGCTTGCAGGCGGACCTACTCCTCAAGCTCGGGCGGGTGCGAGAAGCGAGAGACATCCGGACCTGGCTCGCAGCGAACGACCCGGCTCCGGCTCGCAGCAGTGAGTAGTTCTGAGCTGCGGTCAGGAGGCGGGCCGGTAGGTGGCGGCCGGGCCGACCGGGTCCGGGCCAGATTCGGGCCCGGACCCGGTCGACGGCCGACTCCGCCACCAGACGCGCCTGGCGGACGGCATCGAGGCTGAGCTGTTCGGCGACCAGCTGCGCGTCGACGAGGTCCTCGCCACGCAACGCGAAAGAGGTCAGCCGGGCCGCTACTTCGGATGAGGTGTGTGGGGGTTCCGGAGTCCTGGTGCCGGGCAGCCGTCGGCTCTCCCGTGGGGAGGTCGGAAGGGACGGCGGGCCCCGCCACCGCGAGGACGGCAGGGCCCAACAGGGGTCCTCACCTGGGGGATTGGATCGGTACCCGTCGGCACACCATGCACCACATACCGGCCACAGCGATAGATCAAGGCTGAAAGTATTCGATCTCCGCATGCATGGCGCCAAGGCACTCCCACCGGGGGCAGCAGGGGAATGCCTCCCCCGCACGGCTTGTCGCCCCTCTACGGTGATGACCCATGACGAACCAACACCGCCGGCAGCGGGCGGCCGTGGAA
Organism: Streptomyces sp. NPDC091280; assembly: GCF_044768565.1. NCBI lineage: Bacteria > Bacillati > Actinomycetota > Actinomycetes > Kitasatosporales > Streptomycetaceae > Streptomyces > Streptomyces sp. NPDC091280. The sequence goes on along the minus strand of NZ_JBIVUZ010000026.1, from coordinate 85,218 downwards.
CTCCTGACCATCTGGACCGGCGACGTCTACAACGAGGACTTCGCCGACCCCGAGGACTCCGGCTACGTGCCCCTCGCGTGGACCATGGACCACGACGGCCACCTCCAGGGAGAACTCCTCGCCGCGCATCTGACCCACGACGACGCCGTCGAACAGCTCGGAATGTCGGAATGTGGGCCGACTACCTCGGCATCGACCTGGAACGAGCAGAGGACGACACCGTGCGGGGAACGCGCCCGTACACACCCGACGGGCCGACCGGCGTCACGGTCAACGTCTCGCTCCTCTTCAGGAACGGCACGACCCCGCTCCCGCCCGCGGGGTCTTCCACCGCCCGGGCGCGGGCCGCCTCCTGCTTCATGGCCAGTGCGAGCTGGGCCTGGTGGTCCAGGACCGCGATCTTGATGGCCGCGGTCGGGGCGGGCAGGGCCGCGTTGAGGTAGGCATCGACGCGCTCGATGACCTTATTCAGTTCAGGGGCGGACGGTTACAACCTGCTGGCCTGCTCACCATGAAATCTCCGGACCGTCGGCGACGGCGTGGAGGCACGCCGAACTGTCCCAGCAGCACGGCCTGGTCCTGGTCCACATCGGCCAGGGCCTACAGCAGCGTCCGCAGCAGCCCGGCGAGCCGCTCCGTGATGCCCGGCACCGCGAGGTTTGTGCCATAACTGGCGATCTGTGACATCCCGTGTCTCGGCAGTTCATCCCGTCCTGCGGTCGGCGGGTTCGGTGCCCTGGTTTCCGCGGAGCGCCCACGAATTCGGCTCGTCCGCTGATGGGTCCCGCAGACCGGTGAGCACCAGGACCGTCATCACCGCCGCGGCCCCCGCCGCCACACCGAAGCCACTGTGTGCACCGCCCGCGTCCACCACACGCCCCGCGACTGCTGCGGCGCCTGCCATTCCTGCCGCGCTTGCGGAGTTGCCCCAGGTGAACGCCTGGGTGAAGACCGCGCGCGGGACCGACGACTCGGTGAGGACGGAGGTGAGGATCAGCAAGACCGGCACGGCGAGTCCGGTCAGGGCGAGGGTGGCGCCGACCGCGAGGGGTGCGTCGAGGAGGGTCAGGGGGAGAGTCGTGAGAGTGAGGCAGGCGGCGGCCGTGGCTTGGTGGCGCTGGGGCGAGCCGCTGCGACGCCAGGCTCCGTAGGCCCAACCGCCCACCAGATTGGTGCAGTTAGAGGCGAAGTAGAGCAGTGCTGCCGCGTCCGGCGTGCCGCGTCCGACAGCGTACGCGGCAACCGACACCTGCATCGCGCCGAAGAACATCCCGAGCGTGAGGCCGAGCGCGGCCTGCCGCAGGAATGCGGAGCGGAGCAGGGCGCGTCCGGCGTGCCGGCGTTCGGCGTGGCCGGTGAGGGGCGGCGTGGTGCGGCGCTGGGTGGCGAGGGCGAGTCCGCCGCCGACGACGAGCGCGGCGGCAAGCAGCACCCCGACGCCTGGGCGGCCCGCCGCACCGAGGACGCTCACCAGGGCCGGGCCGGCCAGGTAGGACACGCCGTTGGCGAGGGCCTCGAGGGCGAACGCGGTGGGCAGCGCGGCAGCACGTTCGCCGGACAGCAGGGCGGACCAGCGCGCAGCGGACAGGGCACCGAGTTGAGGCAGTGTTGCCCCGACGCACACCCCGGCGACGAGGTCCGGAACGGCTCCGACGAGCAGCAGGGCCACGGCTCCGGCGTGTGCGCCCAGCGCGCAGGGAAGTACCCGCGTCTGCCCGAACCGGTCGACGAGGCGCCCGATCTGGGGCCCGGCGACGGCGTCCGCGACAGCGAACCCGCCGGTGACGAGACCTGCTGCGGCATACGACCCGGTGCGGGTGTGCACCAGCCAGACAATGCCGATCCCCGTCATGGCGATGCCCAGGCGCCCAAGGGCGGCGGGAAAGAAGAAGGCCGCGGCACCCGAGGTGCGCAGCAGGGTGCGGTAGTTCGTCGAAGCCGAAGGCACGACGCATCCCTTTCGTTGCCCGGCGGGACGCGCCACGCGAGGTCGTCGGCGTCCGGATGTGCCGACCCGTGGCTGCGCCTGAAGCCGTCCAGTGGTGGCGTGGAGCGGGGACGCGCACCCCACGCCGACTTCGTCACCGGGCAGATGTCATGCGGTAGTTATGACCACCTCGAGCGTAGAGGAACGGCGCGCAGAAGCGAACAATCGAGTTGTCGGTGCGGCGTCTGTTCTGCGACAACCAGGACGCGCCAGGCGCCGCGCGCCTACGATGGGTGACCGCACCACTGCGCAGCGCCGGGGAGGACCGGTGGAGCCAGAGGACACCGGGACCGAGAACATCTGCCCGCGCCCCGACTGCCCGCCCAGGACGCCCCCGCCGCAGACGCGTGTGGACACCGCGCCGGCTCGCCTGAACGCGTTCCACGGGCGCCGGGTGATGGCGAACCGGCAGGGTGCCACCTGGTCCCTGGAGGCTCAGCCCTGGGCGGGGAAGAAAGCGGTCGCCGACATCGCCGCGCGTCTGGCCAAGTGGGGGCTCCGCAAGCCGGCGGAACTCGACGACGTGGTGCTGCTGCTCGTCTCCAGCGTGGTCGGGGACGGCGGCCGGCACATCAGCGTCCACCTCGCCGAACAGGACCACCAGGCGCTGATCCTCGCCCTCAGCCACCAGCCCGAAGCCGCCGACGTCCAGGACCAGGTCCTGCCGCGCCTGCACGACCTCGGGGCCGTCAGCTGCAGAACCGAACTCACCCCGGACGGACGGCAGGTCTGGGCCGTCCTGGACTGCACCGGCTGACTCACCAGGCACAGGTCAGGCGGCGAATCCGATGTTGGTGACGTACTCGTACTGGCCCCACTGGGAGCCGAGGTCGGCGAGCTGGTCGACCCACGCGTCGTCGAGGCCCTGGCCGTCGCCGGTCGCCCATGCGGCAACGATGCGGTCCCAGTGACGCACGTTCAGCGTCCGGAACTCGACTGCTCGTTGGTGGGGTCGGGTCACCTGGGACTGGTTGAGCGGGTGGATCTCGACGCGGGTGCCGCGGTTGAGGCGGGCCAGGAGGTAGCGGGCGACGTTCTCGCGCCGCACGGTGCGGTAGGCCTGCTCGATCGCGGCGAGGTTCTTCCGTGAGGGGGTGCGGGTCCCGGCGAGCCAGGCCTGCACGGTGCGGTCCGTGACGGTCAGGCCGGCGGCGCGGGCGGCGGCCCGGGCGTGGTCGGTGCGGGTGAGGTAGTGCAGGCGGGCGAGCAGGCCGCGCTGGACGGTGATCGGGGTGGCGATGTAGCCGGCGAGCGCGTCGAGCTGGCGGGCGACGGCCTCGTGGCCTTTGATGCCGCGGGCGCCGAATTTGCCGAAGTCGATATTGCGCTCAGGCATTTCCGGCGCCCTCGGATTCTGTCGTGGTGCCGACGGTGTAAACGTCCTTCACCTTGACCTCGGCAACGCTCCTGCCCTCCGGGAAGACAGCGCGCCATTCGCCGGTGACATGCAATTCGTCGGTGCCCATCGCGCGTACCACCATAAGGCCTTCATCGTAGGCGCGGTGGGCTTTCCACCACAAATTCGCGAAGGCCTGGGAGCGGATGAGGTGCATCCAGTCGGTGCGGTACAGCTCCCGGTTGTAGTTCGACTCGCCCATCGTGGAGACGAATTTCGAGTACATGGCCTTCACGTATTCGAGTGTGACGTCGTCGCCGTCGGCGATCGCCCTGTCGCGGGCGTCTTTGAGGGTGATGCGGAATTTCTCCAGCAGGCCTTCGGTGGCGCCCGATGTCCATGACTCGTGGATCACGGGCGGTTCGCACAGGGCGTACTTGGGGCTGGAGATGCGTAGCAGCAGGCGCAGGGTCGGCTCGGTGACCCACAGCGGTCCGGGCTCGTCGCGGTTGCCGATCGGGTTGGGCAGGACCTGGTCGTGGTCCCAGGAGGGCGGGGTGATCAGGTGGATGCCGGCGCGGCGGCGGTCGTGGTGGTCGCCGGTGGTGTGTTCCAGCTGGCCTAGGGGGAGGTGGGTCTTGAGCGCGGAGAGGTAGGCGCCGTTGATGTCGAGCGCGGTCACCTCGTGCACACCGGCCGGTAGTTGGGGGCGGCTCCATTTGGGGCGGGCTTCCCAGATCCGGTCGGCGCCGTGGGCGGTCTGCTTGCGCAGGACGTCGGGCAGCCACGGGTGCGCGATCACGTCGTACCGGCCACCCCTGCGCGTCTGGTCGAGCAGGGCCATCGCGTCCGGGATCGCCCGCTTCACCAACGCCGCGGTCGCCGCTTCGGCATCGCCGGCGGTCTCGGCGAGCACAGCCGTGACGGCGGATGCGATCAGGTCCGGGGTGTCGGCGGTCTGCATGCGGCGTCCGACCGGCACCACCTTCACGCTGCGTCCGGCCTGCCGCACCGGCCTGTCCGGGGGCGCCGGAGCCGGCCGCGCGTCGGTGCGTCCGGCCAGCTTCTGCTCCGGTTCCGGTTCCGGTTCCGGGGTGGGTTCGACGGCCGGGACGGGTTGAGCGGGGCCGCAGTCGGCGGGGGCGAGGTGCTGGGGGAATCCTTCGACCTGGTGGTGGGCGGGGTGCCCGCACAGGACGCACGGCTGTGGGACGGCGAGGTCGTCGTCGATGTCGTCGAGGTCGTCCGGGTCTGCCGGCCCGTCGGCTTTCGCCGGCTCCTCCGCGGGGTCGGGGGCGGGTTCTGTGTCCGCGGGTGCGGCGGTGTCCGACTTGGTGCGGGCTGCGTTGAGGAAGTACGCGTACTTCTCGCGGACTTCGCCGCTCGGGTCGCGTCCGGACTCCCAGCCCCCGATGGTGGACGCGCCGACACCCAGGGCCTGTGCGAGCTGGGCGCGCGAGACGTTCAGTGCCTCCCTCAGGGGTCGGCGTTCTCCGGCCGGCGGCAAGGGGGTTTCCTGCCGTGCCCGGGCGAGCAGGGCGTCGATCGCCTCGAAGTCCGTCATCGGGCTCCCCCGTCCTGCACGGCAGCGGCAGTCCGGCGGCGGGCGTGGGCTGCTGTGCGGCCGGACCCGGCCGGCCTGCGGCGGTGCGCGGGCAGGGACTCTGCGGCCCGGGTGGGGCCGGCGAGGAGTTCCAGTACGTCGATTCCGTAGTGCGCGGCCACGGCCTCGCAGTCGGCCAGGCTCCAGGCGGCCGTTGCGGACTGACGGCGGCTGACCTGTGCCTGGCTCACCCTCAGCGCGGCCGCGAGATCGGCCTGCGACTCGCCCGTCGCGTACAGGAGCGCGGCGATCGCCGACCGCACCCGCTCGTCCAGGCCCATGCTCATAGCAAGAAGTATACAGGATATGCACTGATGATGCGGATATTGCAACCCTGGTGTGTTCGGTTGCGCCGGGCGTCGCGGTGGAGCCGGTGCCGTTGAGCACGGTCCGGCGATCCTGGACCGGAGCGGGTCGGGGCAGCCTTGACCGTGCGGTCGGCGGCGCCTTCGCGGGCAGCGGGGTACTGCCGGTTGGGCGCCTGTCAGGCTGTCAGGCGCTGGTGCCTGTCAGGCGCCGGTGGAAGATGTCCGGATGCCGGATGTGACGCTGCGTCCGCATCAGGGCGAGGCCGTCGACTGCGTCGTCCGGGCGCTTTGCGGCCTCCGGGGGCCGTATGCCCGCCGACGGGCTCAGGGCGCAGGTCATCGCCGCTGCCGGGTCCGGGAAGACGCTGATCGGTGTCGAGGTGGCGCGCCGGCCGTCCGCCCGCCGTGTGGGGGTTCTGGTGCCCACCCTGGATCTCCTCACCCAGATGACGGGTGCGTGGCGTCGGGGCGGGCGCGGGGCGCGGCGGTGGGGGTCTGTTCTCTGCGTGCGCGGGAGAGCAGGGGCGTGCCGTGCACGACGGGTCCGGCCGAGCTGGTGGAGTGGACGTCGGGGCCGGATCAGGATCCGGTGACGGTGTTCGCGGCCTGTGCCTGTGTCGGCAAAGGCGTCGTGCGGCGGGCGCACGGGGCCGGACTTGCCGGTGTGGGACCTGATGGTGGTGCTCGCTCACGCGGCCCGCCGGGCAGAGAGTGCCGTCGTTGTGTCGTCGATGCCGTGCAGCACGGCGGCGCGGATCGCAGGCGGCGGCATGCCCGAGGCCGGCGACGGCGAGGCCGGTCGCGTGTCCGGTGGTCATGCGGGGCGGCTGAAGCGGCGGGCGGCCCAGAACAGGGCCACGGCTCCGAGGGCGAGCAGGAGGGTGGCTTCCAGGAGCAGCGGGGGCTGCCAGCCCGACCACTCGATGCCCGCGGTGGCCGCGGTGGCCGCGTGGTCGGGTGCGCGCAGGGCGATGCAGCGGCGCAGCAGGTCGACGCCGTAGGCGAGGGGGTTGGCGGCGGTCAGGGTGTGGGTCCAGCCGGGCAGGTTCGTGACCGGGAAGAAGCCGCCGGACAGGAACAGCAGGGGTGTCATCACGAGGCCGAGGAGCATGTGGAAGTTCTCGGGCCGGTCCAGGCTGACGGCCAGCAGCAGGAGCAGGGCCGTGACGGTGAAGGAGACCAGGATCATGCCCGCCAGCAGCAGTGCCAGGAGGAGGGGGTCGTAGGGCAGGCCGACGGCTGTGCCCAGGGCGAGCAGGACGGTGCCCTGGACGGTGGAGACGATGGTGCCGCCCGCGCAGCTTCCGAGCAGGAGGGTGAAGCGGCTGACCGGGGCCATGAGGAGTTCGCGCAGGTAGCCGCTCTGGCGGTCGGTGATCAGGCGGATGCCGACCACGATGGCCGGTGCCTGGACGGTCATCACCAGCACGCCCGGGAAGAGGTAGGTCTGGTAGCCGACGCCGAGGGAGGAGTGGGGGATGACGGCGGCCAGGCCGCCTCCCAGGACGAAGAGGTAGAGCACCGGCTGGAGCAGCATCAGGGCGGTGTGGGTGCGCTGGGACGCGAGGCGCAGGAGGTCGCGGTGGACCAGGGCGTGGACCGCCCGTAGTTCACGGCGCAGGACCGTTCCCGGCGCACGGCCGGCAGCGGTGGCGCCGGTGGCGGTGCTGCTGGTGGCGGTGTCGTCGGGGGTACCGGATGTGCCGGGGGCGGGGAGGGCGGGTGCGGTCACGGGGCGTCCTCCTGGGCGGTCGAGCTCGTTCCACCCGGATCCGGGGCGGCGGGGGCCAGGGTGTGCGGTGCCGGGGCGGCCGGATCCGGGTGGGGGCCGGGGGTGTGGATGCTGCGGCCGGTGTGGTGGAAGAAGACGTCGTCGAGCGTCGGCGGGGTCGCGGAGGCGGCGTGCACCGCGATGCCGTGGGCCTGAAGCGCCGCGCACAGACGGGGAATCCAGGCACTGCCGCAGGACACCCGCAGGGACAGCCCTTCGTTGTCCAGGGTGACGGCGAGGCCCGGCGGCGCGGTGCGGCCCACGATCTGCCGGGCCGCGGTGTCGTCGCCGGTGCGCAGGGTGACACGGTCGTCGCCGATGCCAGCCTTCAGCGCGCGGGGCGTGCCCTGGGCCACGAGCCGGCCGTGGTCGATGATGCCGATACGGTCGCAGTTCTCCGCCTCCTCCAGATAGTGGGTGGTGACGAAGAGCGTGCTGCCGTGCCGGTCGCGCAGCGCGCGCAGATGCTCCCAGACCTCGGCGCGGGCATGCGGGTCGAGTCCGGTAGTCGGCTCGTCGAGGAAGAGCACCTCCGGCGCGTGCAGCAGACCGCGGGCCAGCTCCAGACGACGGCGCATGCCCCCCGACAGGGTGCGTACCGCGGCGTGGAGGCGGTCGGCCAGTCCGACCGCCTCCAGCGCCTGGGCGGTACGCACACGGGCCTGGCGGCGGCTCAGCCCGTAGAGACGGGCGTGGATGAACAGGTTCTGTCCCACCGTCAGGTCCGGGTCCAGGGCACTGTGCTGGAAGAGCATCCCCACCCGTTGCCGCACCCGCTCCGGCCGGGTCCGCACGTCGGCACCCGCCACCGTGGCCCGTCCGGCGGTGGGGCGGGCGAGCGCGCAGAGCAGGGAGATGGTGGTGGACTTCCCCGCACCGTTGGGACCCAGGAAGGCGTACGTCTCCCCCCGCAGCACGTCCAGGTCCAGTCCGCAGACCGCATACATGGTGGTGCCGTGGGGGCCCGGGTAACTCTTGACCAGGCCCCGCGCGCTGACGGCATACACAGAGCGGCCGGCAGGCCCAACGGCGACCGGGTCAGTGAAGGCGGGCGCGGCGGCCAGCAGGGGTACGGCAGTGCGGGGGGCGTCCTCGACAGGCGGCTGCATGGTCGGGTCCTCGCTTCCGGGGGGGGTGTCGTGCGCGGGCCTCCGGCCTGCGGGCCGCAGCCGTAGCGGCTC
>NZ_JBIVUZ010000026.1:0-76935 GCF_044768565.1 Streptomyces sp. NPDC091280 | reverse complement strand
CTCCGGCTCCGGCTCCGGCTCCGGCTCCGGCTCCGGCTCCGGCTCCGGCTCCGGCTCCGGCTCCGGCTCCGGCTCCGGCTCCGGCTCCGGCTCCGGCTCCGGCCGGCGGGCCGCCCGAGGGCGTCCGCCGGCCGGAGGGTTTCGGCTAGGCGCAGCTGACGCCCACGCAGACGGTCTGCAGGATCGTCAGCAGCCCGACACACGCACACGTCCCGGAGAACGAGGCTCCGTCGAAGTCGACCGGGTCGGTCTCCGGAAGGGCGTGCAGGTGGGCCAGCAGTTCAAGGGCCTGGGTCTCCATGACATTCTCCTTCTGTGAGCGGTGGCGACAGGGATTTCTGTCGCTCAACCCGGCTGCTGGACGGACCAGAGCCGGGGGCCTGTGTGGAGCGTTCGCAGGAGGAACGCGAGGATTCCCGCGGAGCCATCGCTCCAACTCGTCGAGACATCGCCGTACTCGTTGGGGAAGACGACGTGGCTGTCGCGGTGGGCTCGTTCGCAGACGATGAGGCGGGCCAGGTCCGCGGCCATGGCGTGGTAGACGGGATCGCCGGTGGCGTCGGCCATGTCGAGGAGGAAGTCCCCGTTCCCCGCCAGCCCATGACACTGGGCCAGGGCGGCGCGTGAGGCCCGCTCGACCACCGCGTGGGCGGCGCCGCGGGCGAGATCCTCGAAGCGTTTGTCCCCGGTCCGCTGCCAGAGGCGGATCAGGAAGATCCCGATACCCGCCGAGCCGTGGCACCAGTACGGGGCCGTGGGTACGTCCGTGGCCTGGGACGGCCACTGAACCGCCCCGCCGACCTGTACGGCGTGCGCCACCACATGCTCGCCCGCCGCCAGGGCCGCCTCAAGGTGGTGCGAACTGCCAGAGATCGCGGCGGCGTTGAGCAGGAAGGAGCCGATGCCCGCCGTCCCGTGCGCGAAACCCAGATAACGCTTGCCGGCCTCCTCGGAGACCGCTTCCGCGGGGACGGGCCAGCTGACGCCGGACGGCTCGGGCTGCGCGGCGACAACCAGCCGGTCCGCCGCGTCGGCCACCAGCTCGGCCAGGCGTGGATCGCCGGTGCGGTGCCACAGGTGGGCCGCGGCGAGTCCGCTGCCCGCGCTGCCGTGAGTCATGTCGTGACTGGGCGTCACCTCCAGCGGCGCCAGCGCCAGAGCCAGCGCATGGTCGGTGAGCGCACGGTTGTCGATGGCCCGTCCGGCGTCGTACAGCGCCCAGGCGATACCCCGGCCACCGAAATGCAGACCCGGACGGATCGAGTCCAGACCACTGCGCGCGGCAATCCAGCGGCCCGCAATGGAGATCAGTTCCGGCAGACGCTCATCACCGGTCAGCTCGAAGTACCGGGTCAGGACCGCCAGCACACCCGCCGCGCCCTGCTGGACGACGCAGGGGTCGGTCTCCCCGGCCAGCAGGGACACGGGCCACAGCCGCCGGTCGTCGACCCGGGTCATCGAATCCACGAGATGGTTCACCATCCCTGCGACGGCGGCCTCGACCTGCGCCATGGAGGTCGGCTCGAATCCCTGGGCCGGCCAGGACGCGAGACTCTTCCGTGGTGCCGGTTCCGTCCCGGACGCGATGTCGGTCTCCCGGAGAGCGGCACGGGCCCTGGCGCAGTCCCAGCGCGCGTCGGGATCGTCCCTCATCAGCCCGAGCAGCATCTGCGTCAGGTTGTCCGGCAGGCCCGTCGTTCCGGCGCAGGTGGCCAGCCACTCGGCGAAGCGCTCTTCGGCGGGGCGGTCGGCCGGCTCCTCGGGCAGCAGGTTCGGCACCTTCCCGCAGAGCACGAAGCACACGGTGGCGCCGAGGCTGTAGTAGTCGGCCGTGCGCGAGACGGGGGCGTCCACCAGGCGTTCGGGGGCGCTGAAACCCGGCGTCCCCACTCGTGTCGGGAGCGCGATGTCGCCTTCGAGGACGGCGAGCTCCAGGTCGATGAGGCGCAGTTCACCGTCGGGGCGGACCATGACGTTGCCGGGCGTGAAGTCCCGCAGGACACAGCCGTGGGCATGGGCCTGCGAGACCAGGTCCGCCAGACGTGCGACCTGGGCGAGCGCCTCGGCGTGGTAGCGCTCGCCGCCGATGTCGCGGAAGCGTTCGGCGACCCAGACGCGCAGGGGCACGCCCGGAACTTCCTCCTGGGCCAGGAACAGGTGCCCGCCCGTCTCGAACATCGCGAGCGGCTCCGGGGCCAGTCCCGTGTCCTTGAGCTTCTCCAGCGTCCTGGCCTCCGTCCGCAGCCAGTCACGGACATCCGAGCCCGACTCGTCACCCTCGACGTGCGGCCGGGCCTCCTTGATCACCACACCTCCGCCCGTGGTGACGTCGGTACCCCGGTAGACACCGCCCTTGTTCGTGTGCCGGATCGCCTCCCGCACCGAGAACCGTCCGCCCAGCACCACCGGACTGCGCCCCGCCTCCTCCTTCCGCGGCGGAAGCGGCAACGAGGCGGGGAAAGGGCTGACCGCCCACGGGGGCGGCGCATACTGCCCCGTCCGCCTGTCCTCCACGGGATTGCCGTCCGGATCCTCGATGAACCACACCAGCAGCCCCTGCTCCGACAACCGCCGCCGCCCCACGAAAGCGCCGTACCGGTAATGCACCAGACTCTGCGGAGCGTAGGGCTGGTCCGACAGGATCCGGGGACCCGCCAGCCCCGCCGTCGCCTCATGCAGTGCCAACGCCAGACGCGCCGCATCACCGTCCGACGACGGATACACCGTGATGAACTTTCCGGCATTCCCCCGCGGTGTGGCACGCGAATTCAGCGCACCCACCTGATCCAGCGACCGCACGAACTTGAAAACCGAATCCTCCGGCAGAAGCACGTCCAGCGCCCTTACAAGGACTTCCGGCGCGGAGACGGACGTCGCGGACACATGCAGTTTCCACCCCTGCCGGCGCCGCAATCCGGACTCGGGAGTAAGACGGCACCACAACTCTTCGGTGTCAATGGTCCACCGCGTACCTGTGCCCGTGGCCTGTAATGCACGACGGAGCAGACTCTCCAGACCGACCTCGGCCACATGACTCATCCTGCGTGCCCCTCCCGACAGCGAGAACCGCCGAGAGAAATATTCCTTCAGTAGGAATAACTGCACAATGAGATTCAGCGAGCGCCCGGGATCACCTAGGCGATAGGTGGCGCGGACCGGCGCATATAGACGGCGCATATTCCGATACGGACAAACAATACATCACCCGTTCGATGACATAGCCATCCGCGCCCATAAAAGCAAACACTCCTAACCAATACGCTTCGGAATTGACGCTTAATGCATCACTTCAATCCACCAGACAGACAAAAACGGGCATACACCCGCCCCACCCACGCCAGCACAGCAGACGACCGACCACCCCCGAAACCCCTCCCCCACACCACCACGCACTACAGCAACACCCCCAGGCTCGTGGCGAACACCCACCGAGCACCACAGAAAGTGCCACACAATCCCCCACACCCGAGTTCGGAGACAGCCAGACCGGCTCTAACCGCCCCCCTTTCCTCACAGAACTCATCCGCAGCCGAATACCCAAAAACCAGCCCACCAACAACAAACACACCACAACCACGCAAAAAAACAACACCAACCACCAGGCGTAATGCGTGCTCACGTGCCGAGACGGAGTCGCGTGGGCGCCCGCCCGGGTCGAGGCGGATGCTCCTCGGTGTCGGTTGCGGTCAATGACCTGATGTCGAGGCCCATGCACTGGTTCCCGCCAGGAAACAGGCGACGGTGTAGCTGCCCAGCGCGGGCAGCAGGAGCGCCGCAATCGTGAGCCACACACCGAAGAGCACGTGCACGAAGGCGGGAACGGATGACCGCGGATCCAGGCCCAGCCGGCTACGGGCGTGCCTGGTCACCTTGACCAATGCACCGGAGGGCCGGGCATCCGCTCTCACGACGGCGCAGCGTATCGAGTCCTCCGCCCGCGGGTCATGGCCGATCGTCAAGCGCAGCCCGTGCCGGTCCCGCAGGCGCAGCTCATCGATGGTGCCGCCGGACCAGCCGATCGCAGTGAACCGGCGGACACCGGCCAGCGCGTCCAGTTCCACCGTGCGGACGCCGGTGAGCGTGCGGGCAGACAGGACCGGTCTCCCCTCGACGGTGGACACGTGCGCCGTCGCCGCGTCCCCGAGCCAGATCAGGTATGCCAGCACTCCAGCGACGAACCCGGCCCCGGTGGCGATCCCGGTGTCCGTCCCCTTCACCACATGGGTCCGGATCAGCCCCACAACTGCGAGGACGACCGTCACCCACGCCGCGCCCACGATCCACAGCCCCCACCGCACACGGCGCCGGGCAAGCCGCGGCTCCACCGGGTCAGGCGGCAGCTTCCGCAGCGAACGACGCACGTCCCGATCGAGCCGACGACGCAGCACCGCAAGAGACGCCTTGTTCCTGGCCCATGACAATCCCCGCCCCCACATCACCGCAGGCTAAACCCACACAACACCAGACAGCCAGCACCCCGCAGCTCGCCACCTCCACCGCCGGCTGGCACGGTCGACGGCGTGGGCGGCCCCTGGCAGACCCTCACGGCCCGCCACAACGGCACGTGCCTCGACGTGTCGAGCACGTCCACGGACGACGCAGTGCAGCTCATCCAGTACGCCTGCAACGGCGGCTTCAGTGGGGCTCCGCGTGCGCGAGGCCCCACGACGTGGGATCACACAGTGAGGACGAGCTCGCCCTGGAGGTGACCGCCGTCGAGCAACCGGTGCGGGTCGACGACGCACTCGAACAGGAACGTCTCCTGTACGGGGACCCGGAACCTGCCCTGTTCGACGAACTCGGCGAGACCTCGCAGGGCAACCGGATCGGGGTCGCCCGCGATACCGCTGAAGCACAGGCCAACCGCCTCGCACCTGGCGATGACCTCCGGCAGAGGAGCAGGCAGCCTTCCGCGTCTCCGCAGGCCACCCGGACCCGCCACAGCCATCCCGCAGTCGAGCACAACCTCCCAACCAGCTGAGAGGTCGCGGATGAAACGTCTTTGGTCACCGAGCCAGGGACAGGAAGGGCATCCCCTCAGGCGCCGTCGTTCCCGCCCGCCCCGGATGCGCCGTGTCGAGCGGCCCGCGCGATCCGCAGAAACTCCTGGACCAGGGGTTCACGGGTGCCGGCCCGGGTCACGAGGGAGAGTTCGACGAGGTCGGCCGGGTCGGTGAGCTGCCGGTAGGCGGCGGGATGCTGGAAGGTGCGCGCGGCGGTCGCGTTCGGTACGAGGGTGACGCCCAGGCCGCAGGCGACCATGGCGAGTTGGGTCAGGATCGAGTTGGCGAGGTGTCGCGCGTCGGGGGTGAAGCCGGCCCGGCGGCAGGCGGCCATGAGCTGGTCGTGGTAGTCGGGGGACGCCTCACGGTTCAGCCAGACCCAGGGCTCGTCGGCGAAGCGGGACAGGTCGACCGGTTCGGCGGTGTCCTGCGCGAGAGGGTGCCGTTCCGGTAGAGCGATCACGAAGCGGTCGTGCCGCCAAGGCGTCATCCGCAGGCCGCGGACCGGTGCGCTGGGGCGGATCACGGCGATGTCGATGTCGTGCCGCACGACGGCCTGTTGCCCTGTCCCCGTATCCACTTCAGTGATGCGCAGCTCGACACGGGGGCGGGTCCGGCGGAACTCGGCGAGGGCGCCGAGGAGGGGCTCGCTGAGCGCCGAGGTCACCACGCCCATCCGCAGGGTGCCCATCAGCCCCGCCTCGGCCTGGGCGGCGACCTCGTGCGCCTGCTGCGCCTGCGCGACAAGTTTGCGGCACTCCTGCGCGAACGCCCGTCCCGTCTCGGTGAGTTGGACCCTGCGCCCGGTGCGGTCGAACAGTCGCGCGCCGAGCTGCCGTTCCAGTTGCTGGATCGCCTGGCTGAGCGGCGGCTGGGACATGCCGAGCTGTTCCGCGGCGCGTCCGAAGTGGAGGGTTTCCGCGACGGCCAGGAAGTAGCGGGCCTGACGCACCTCGATCATCGGTCGCTCCCGTCCATCAGTCGCTACACATATCGATCAGAGAGGAATTCAGACCTTCACTATATGGATCAGGGTGGTTTCGCTGGAAGGCATGACAGCTGATGCAGCCCTGTTGGCGCAGTTCACAGCCCTGGACACGGCCGCGGTGTCCGACGCTCTCGACAGTCTCGGTCTTCCTCCCGGCCAGGGCGGACTGCGGCCCATGTGGGGCCGGCCCAAGGTGGCCGGGTTCGCGCGGACCATCGAACTGGAGCCGCTGACCGGCGAGCACGGCGGCGCGCACATCCTCACCGGCACGGTCGCCGAAGTCGGCCCGCTGGACGTCGTCGTCGTGGCCAATGGCGGCCGTACTGATGTCTCCTCCTGGGGCGGCATCGTCAGTGTCGGCGCGTCCGTGCGCGGAGTCCGGGGTGTGATCACCGACGGTGCCTGCCGGGACGTGGGCCAGGCCCGCGAACTCGCCTTCCCCGTCTATGCCCGCGCCCAGATACCGGCGACCGCTCGGGGCCGGCTGCGGCAGAAGTCGGCCGGCGAGCCGATCACCGTAGGAGTGGTGACCGTGAATCCCGGCGATGTGGTGCTCGCGGACGAGGGCGGCGTCGTGGTCGTCCCGCGCGAGCGCGCCGCCGACGTGCTCAAGGCGGCACAGGCCGTCGCCGACCGGGAAGCGGCGATCGAGGCGGAGGTCCGCGCGGGCGTGCCGCTACCGCAGGCCATGTGGGATGCCCGCCTGGCCGGAAAGGAAGACAAGTGAGCCAAGTGAGCATCGTCGACCGGATCCGTGTCCTGCCCACCGCGGCGCTCTCCGACGCGCTCGACCGCGTCGGCGTCGAGGGCGCCCTGCACGGCCTGACTCCGCTCGCGAACGACTTCCGCGCGGCCGGCCCGGCCTTCACCGTCCGCTACGCGCCCGTCGACGGCACTCCCGCAACGGTCGGCGACTTCCTCGACGACGTGCCCCCGGGCTCGGTGATCGTCATCGACAACGACGGCCGCACGGACGTCACCGTCTGGGGCGGCATCATGACCGAGGTCGCCGCCCACCGCGGGATCGCGGGCACCGTGATCAACGGTGTGTGCCGGGACGTGTCGGCCTCGCTGCGGCAGAACTACCCGCTGTTCAGCCGAGGCCGGTTCATGCGTACCGGGAAGGACCGGGTCCGTCTGCTCGCGGTGGGCGAACCGGTGACCGTCAACGGCGTCGGGATACGCCCCGGCGACCTGATCGCCGCCGACGCCGACGGTGTGCTCGTCGTCCCCGCCGCCGAGGCCGGGCGGGTCACCGCCATCGCCGAGCGCATCGAGCAGGTCGAGTCCGACATCGTCGACGCCGCCGGCACCGGCAGCACCCTGCGCGAGGCGCGCACGAAGTTCGGTTACCACACCCTTCAGACCCGGAGCGAGTCATGAGCGACGCAGCGCGCGGCCACAGCACCGCCACCCTGTTCGAAGCGTCCTCAGGGGCCGCCCTCGCCTGCGACCCGGGCCTGCGCCCCGCCTGGCCGGGCGCCCGCGCAGCCGGCCCCGCGTTCACCGTGCGGGGCATCGGCGGCGACAACCTCGCCCTGCACCGCGCGGTCGCACAAGCCCCCGCCGGCAGCGTCCTCGTCGTCGACCTCCAGAACGCCGCGCACGGCCACTGGGGCGAGATCCTCGCCGTCGCCGCCCAGCAGCGCGGCATCCTCGGACTGGTCGTGGACGGCGGCGTCCGCGACACCGCCGAGCAGGCCGGCATCGACTTCCCGGTCTTCGCCCGCCACGTCACCGTGGTCGGCACCGGCAAGGACCACCCCGGCACCTTCGGCGTCCCGGTCCGCGTCGGCGGTGTCGTCGTACGGCCCGGCGACCTGGTCGTCGGCGACGCGGACGGCGTGGTCGTCGTACCCGCCGAAACGGTGGCCAAGACCCTGGACCAGTCGGACGAACGGGTCGCCGCCGAGCAGCGGGCCCTGACAGCCATCCGCTCCGGCGTGACCACCCTTGAGTACTACCGCCTGGGGTGAGGAGAGAACGATGAGCGAGTTCACCAACGACGTGCTGAAACTGCGCGTCGACGGCGTCGACCTGGACGTCGCGGCCACCGTGCGGCGCGGTGGCACACTGTCCCCGGTCATCTTCCTCCACGGCTTCGGCTCGACGAAGGAGGACTACACCGACTTCCTCCACCAGCCCGCCTTCGCCGGTCACCCGTTTCTCGCCTACGACGCCCCCGGCTGCGGCGAGACGATGTGCGCCGACCTCTCGAAGATCTCGATCCCGTTCCTGGCCGACACCGCCAGGACCGTACTGGAGCACGCCGGCATCGAACGCTTCCATGTGGTGGGCCACTCCATGGGCGGCCTGACCGCGCTCATGCTGGCGCACCAGGAGCCGGGCCGCGTTCTGAGCTTCGTCGACATCGAGGGCAACCTCGCCCCCGAGGACTGCTTCCTGAGCCGGCAGATCACCACCCACCCCGCCGAGGAGGACGAGGACTTCTTCGACGGCCTCAGCGCACGGGCCCACCGCTCCACCGAGTTCTCCAGCGCCCTGTACGCGGCGAGTGTCCGGCACAAGGTCCGCCGGGAAGCGGTGCGCGGCATCTTCGAGTCGATGGTCGACCTGTCCGACCACGGCGACCTGTTGACGAAGTTCCTCACCCTGCCCTTCCCACGCATGTTCATGTACGGCGAGCAGAACGCCCACCTGTCCTACCTGCCCGAACTCGCCGCGCACGGCGTCGAGTTGGCGCAGATCCCGCGCAGCGGGCACTGGCCGATGTACGCCAACGCGGTCGCGATGTGGCAGCGCATCGCCGACTTCCAGTCCCACAGCGACACCTGACCACGCCGATCTCCAAGGCCCACCCATGCATCCCTTCAGCCCGTCCCGGGCCCTCACCCGTGTCCGGCGCTCCTCCCTGCGCCCCGCCCCGGCACCCCCGCCGCCCGGAACCGCGTTCCTGGCCCAGGGAGAACCCGACTTCCCCACCCCGCAGCCGATCACCGAGGCCCTTCACCAGGCCCTGCGCGACGGTCACACGCACTACGGCGACATCAACGGCGACCCCGAACTCCGCACGCTCATAGCGGAGTCGGCGACGCAGCTGGCGTCCGAGCCGTACGCCGAGCGCGAGGTGCTGGTCAGCCACGGCGGCTCCGCGGCCATCACCGCCACCATGCTGGCCGTCCTCGATCCGGGCGACCGTGTCGTGATCCCCGAACCCGCCTACTCCCTCTACCCCGACGCCGTACGCCTCGCAGGCGGTGAACCAGTCCTGGTCCCGCTGACCGACGACCACCACCTGGACCTGGACGCCCTGTCCGCCGTGCTCCCGGGCGCGCGCATGATCGTCCTGTGCAATCCGTCCAACCCCACCGGCTCCGTACTCCCGCCCCGACAACTGCACGCACTGGGCGAACTCCTCGCGGGCACCGACACACTCGTCCTCGTCGACGAGGCGTACTCCGAACTCGTCTACGACGGCGTGGAGTTCGTCTCCTGTCTTGCCGTCGAGTCCCTGCGGGAACGGCTGATCTACTGCAACACGCTCTCCAAGACGTACGCCATGACCGGCTGGCGTCTGGGCTACGCGCTCGCCCCGGCGGACATCACGGCCGCGATCCGTCACGTGCACCGCACCTTCAACTTCTCGGTCAACAGCGCCGTCCAGCGCGCCGCGCTCACCGCCCTGCGCCTCGGCCCCGCCCTCGCCGCTCCCATGCTGCGGGCCTACCAGGAACGCCGCGACCACGTGACCGAACGCCTGGCAGCCATGGACGTCCTGTACGCCGAAGAACCCGAGGGCGCGTTCTACTCATTCGCCCGCTACGACGTCGCCCTGCCCTCCGCGGACCTGGTCCAGCTGCTCCTCCAGGACGGTGTCGCCGTACGTGCCGGGCGCGAGTTCGGCCCGAGCGGCGAGGGACACCTGCGGATCTCCTTCGCCGCCGACTTCGACACCCTGGACGAAGGCATCACCCGACTCAGCCACTCACTCAACCGGCTCCGCACCGAACACGGCCCCGCCGACCAGGCGCGCCAGGAACGGCGGAGCCGGCGTCCCCGTTCACCTGCACAAGGGCAAGGCTGGTGGTGCGCTCGGACGCGCGGCTGAGCACGTTCCGGTGTCCACGACGGTGCTGGGTCAGGGTCGGAGATGGTCCAAGGCGTTGATCACGGCGGCGATCGCGGGCTCGTCGGCACGTTCGCGGTGATGGGCCACCATCAGGTCAACGTGCCACTCGGGCATGTCGATCACGTCCAGTTCGACCAGACTGCAGTCGGCGAGGTCACGGTCGACCGTGGCACGGGTGAGGACGGCGACGGCCTGTCCGGAACGCGCGAGATCGGCTGCGGTCTCGGCGGAGCTGATCCGGTACAGCTGGTGCGCGCGGCTGGGGGCGTCCAGGAGTTGTTCGTGGAAGAGGTCCGCTCCGCTGCCCCAGAGGTTGACGGCGAGGGGGTGGCTGCTCAGCCGGAGGATGTCACAGGGGCGCTCGGCGAGCGGATGCCGCGGATGGCAGACCGCGACGACCTGCTCGCTGCGGAACTCGCGCAGCAGCACCTCGGGGGCGTGCGGTGCCGGCAGTGTGACGGCGATGTCGGTCGTACCCGCGGCCACGCGTCGCAGGGCACTGGGGCTGTGCCGGTCGTCGACCACGACCGCGTACCTGAGCGGCTGGAGCGCCCCGATGACGAAGGGGACGGCCAGCGGCGCGTAGGTGGCGTGGGTGGTCAGGTGCAGGGTTCCCTGGGTGTCGTCCTCTCGGGCGATGTCCAGGGCCCGGGCCGCCATGTCGAGACACCGCTGCGCGTGGGGCAGAAGGCGTTCTCCGGCAGGGGTCAGTGACACTCCTCGGTTCGACCGGTCGAGCAGCGGCCGGCCGACGAGTCGTTCCAGCCGACGCAGCCGTTCACTGACGGACGGCTGCGCGAGACGTAGCTCACGCGCCGCGGCGGACAGCGAGCCGGCGGAGGCGGCAGCGACGAAGACACGCAGGTCCCCGAGTTCCATGGCCATAGGTGAACCCTATGGCCAGCACCCTTGAATCAAGGGGTTCTGTGTGGCGGAAGATGCTCATAGCGTGCCGGTACGACATCCCCCGCTCGGGCTGAGGAGCCTCTCCGTGTACGACATTCACCAGACAGCTGTCGAGTTGGCCGCTGCGAGCGCCCGCGATCTGCCCGGGATCGTCGCCGTCCAAAATCACACGGCCGCGACGTCCCACGCCCGGTTCGCGACCCGGCCGCTGCGCATGGAGGAGCGGCGCGAGTGGTTCGCGCAGTTCTCGGAGCACGGCCCGTATCGCATGCTCGTCGCCCGACGTGGGAGTGAGGTACTCGGTTACGCGTGCAGTCAGATCTACCGGGATCAGGAAGCCTTCCGGGAGACGGTCGAGGTGAGCATCGGTCTTGTTGCGGGAAGCAGAGGACAGGGTCTGGGGACCTCGTTGTACCGTGCGCTCTTCGGCCTGCTGGCCGACGAGCGGGTACACGTAGCCCTCGCGGCCATCGCCCTGCCGAACGACGCGTCGGTGGCCCTGCACCGCAGGTTCGGCTTCGCCGACATCGGGACGTTCCGCGAGTACGCCGTGAAGAACGGCCAGTACATGAGCTCCTTGTGGATGCAACGGCTGCAGCCCACCCCGCTCTCGCAACCAGACCTGACCAGCCCGCTCTCCTGAACGTGACCCTGGGCCAGGTTGAGGCCACCGATCGGGCCCGCGGCCTTCACTCGTGAGCGGCGGCGCCGAGGAAGGCTCCCACGATGCTCCGCAGGGCGCGGTGAGCCGTTCGTATGGTTCAGCCGCCTGCCATCCCAGGCGAATCACCACGATCACAGGCCGCATACCGTGCGGGTCTCCGACGGCGAATGGGTCTGCCGCACGATCGGGTGACATCTTGACCTGCCCCACCATTTGGGCTCCAGACTCGGTGGCTAACCGGTAGCCGGGATGGTGTCGTTCTCGGAGAGTAGTTCGTATTCGATGGGGGTGCGGTAGCCCAGGGCTGAGTGTCGTCTCTGGCGGTTGTAGGAGATCTCGATGAACTCGAAGATCGCGTTGGCCAGTTCGACCCGGGTCTTCCAGCGCTTGCGGTTGAGCAGCTCGATCTGCATCGAGGACCAGAACGACTCCATCATCGCGTTGTCCAGGCCGTCCCCGACGGTGCCGAACGACGGCAGGAGGCCGGCGGAGCGGATCCGCTCCCCGAAGACCCAGGAGGTGAACTGGGTGCCGTGATCGGCGTGAACGATCCCGCCCGGCTCGGGGCGGCGGTTGCGGATGGCCATGTCCAGCGCGTTGACCACGAGAGTGGAGTCCTGCCGTGAGTCGATGGACCAGCCCACGATCCTGCGGCTGAACGCGTCCAGGACCGCCTTCGCGAACGTGGCGGGCACGATCCTGCCTCCGAACCAGGGTGTCGTCGCAGCGGCGGTCAGGGCCCGGCGGGCGGCCGGGCCGGATACCTTCTCGCCGGCTGCCGCCTGGTCGCGGAGTTTCGCCGCGGTGTCGGCGGCGGCGAGGGCGGTCTAGATGTCGAGGACGGAATGGATGCCGCCGCGGCTGCGGGATCCGTAGCCGCTGGAGGTCCGGGCGTCCAGGACGGTGCGCATGTGCCCGTACTGAATTGCGAGTGCGATCAGTCCGCCTGGGCGGCGGGCGATGTGCCAGGCGCGTGCACCTCGGATCACCGGTGATCCGAGGTGCACGCGGTCATCGCGCCTTGCGCGGGTGTCGCTCCGCCCATGCTCCGCTCTCTCCCCGGAGGTAGGCGGGGACACACCAGCGTGGCCGGTTGAACCAGGCCACCGAGAGCTGGAGGCCGACACCGACCAGGAAGACCACGAGTAGTAGTCCTGCCACGACGGCTGCCGCCGAAGGGCCCTCGTGCGGGCGTTGGCCGACACCGGCGATGATGAACATCATCATCGCCGCCATCAGTGCCACCATGCCGGCTGAGAAGGGCGCCCAGCCGCGAACCAGTCCGCGACTGATGTCGCTCCTGAACCGGAAAACCCCTTGACCCACAACTCGCTGGTAGTAGTCAGGATCCTTCCACAACCGCTGGGCACGCCAGGCGGAGAAGCAGGCGCCACCACCCCAGAAGATCAGAAGCAAGATCCCCACAACAATCAACTCCGAACAAGAACCAGCTGGCGATGTCGGTGATGGCGTGGTTGGCATAACTGCTGGAGAACACAGCAACAGTGCCGCCGACCACAGCTCCCCCGGCCCCTCCGACCAGAGTGCCTCCGCCCGGCTCGATCGCCGTGCCGACGGTCTGGAAGCATTCCTCGACCGCCCACCGGCTGCCCGCGATGCGGATCAGCTCGTCCAGCGTGGTGTCGGCGGGACGCCCTCGGGCAGCCGGGCCAGGATCAGCAGCCGGGAGCATTTCGTCGGTCAGGGCCGGTGAGACGATCTCGGTGACAGCTCCGCGACAGCCGATTGCGCGAGGTTGCCGGTTCGATACCGTACGGCTGCCCGAGAACGGTCCGGTGGCCCCGCCGGTGCGGGCAGCGGAGCCGGAGGTGCGGTGAACTGCTGTCAGCTCAGACCGAGATCGGCCAGGGCCGTGGTCCAGTCGGACTTGATGTGGGTACGGGCCTGGGACAGGGTGATGGTGCCCGCGCACACCGCGTTCTTGAGCTTGGTCTCGACGGTGTCCTTGTTGCCCGCGGTTTTTGATCCGGCGTAGGGCTCGGGCCACAGGTTTTGTGCGCTCGTGGGGTCGCCGCCGAGTTCGAGCGGGATGAAGTGGTCCTCCTCGTAGGAGGAGGTGCTGGTGTCGGTGTAGCCGTACTGGACGATCTGCACCTTCTTCAGGGCGGTGGTGTACGAGCTGGAGGGGCGGACCGTCGCGGTCCAGCCGGAGACGCAGATCGTGGTGTCGATGGTGGACTGGGTCACGTCCGAGTTGTAGACGCCGGGCTGGCAGCTGGGGTCGGGCAGAGGCAGGTATGCCTGGCTGCAGGTCAGGGCGTGGGCGCTGCCGGCGCCGAGGAAGAGACCGGCGGCGGTGAGGGCGAAGGTGGTCATGGCGGCGCAGGCGGAACGCTGCATTCGGGGCATGAGGGGGTTCCCGACAGTTGGCCCGGGAGGGGTCCAGGCGGTTGTGTGCATGACAGCACCATCGGGTCTATGCGGGTAGAGTTCTTTACCTTGCCTGGTCCCGCTTGCCCAACATTTTGACGCGAGCATGCCTGGAAGGGGTCAAGCTGTGAGCGCGATTTGACAGGCGCGGCAGACCAACACCCGTCCATGGCCGTCGAGTTGGCGAACTGGGAACGACCTGAAGATCTTGGAATCACATCAGGTCAGAGGCCGGGCTCCGCAATGTGCCGGCCTGGCTCGCCAGGGCACTGCTCCAGTGGCGCCGCCAGAGCCGTTACCTCGCGATCGGCATGTCTCGCACCGAACCCCTCTACGCCGACGCGCTCGACATGCTGGACCCCTGCGTCGGCGACCGCGCACCGTTCGGATTCACCGGTCTCTTCACCCCTGATCCCCAGGGCCACGACGGGGCACAGGGGGCAGTCCTGAGCCACACCGCCCGGTCAGTGGGCGATGCGGTAACGGTGCTCGGGGCGGCCGGTGGCGCCGTAGCGGAGTTCGAGGCGGACCATGCCCTCCTTGACGAGGTAGGAGAGGTATCGCTGGGCGGTGGCGCGGGACACGCCGGTGAGTTCGGCCGCCTCGGCCGCCGAGACGGGACCGTGAGCCTTACGCAGGGCTTGGTGCAGCAGGGTGAGGGTGGGAGCGGAGTGGCCTTTGGCCGGGATGCGGGGCACGGCGGGCGGCCGGGCGGCGCTGAAGAGGGCGTCCACGTCGGCCTGGTCGGTCTCGGGGACCGTTCCGAGGGCGTCCATACGGTGCTGGAGCTCGCGGTAGGCGGTGAGCCGCTCGGCGAGGTCGGGCGCGCCGAAGGGTTTGACAAGGTATCCGACGGCGCCGAGCTTCATAGCGACCCGCACCGAGGTGATGTCCCGGTCGGCGGTGATCATGATGGCGTCGGGGCGGTCGCCGCCCTCGTCCCCGCTGAGCTGCCGTAGCACGTCGAGTCCGCTGCCGTCCGGCAGGAAGATGTCGAGCAGCAGCAGGTCCGGGTGGAGTGCACGCACCGCGGTCAGCGCCTCGGCCACGGTCGCCGTCCGGCCGACCACCTCGAAGTCCCTGACGCGGGACACGTAGTCACAGTGGATGCGGCTCACCCGGAAGTCGTCCTCCACCACCAGAGTCCGGATCACCACCGACCACCTCCCTCGGCACTGTCCGCCGTACCGGCCGACACCGGCGGAGCCGTCGTGAACAGGGCGCCCTGCGGGGCGGGGGCGGTGTCGGGCACCGGCAACGTCATGGTGAAGACCGCACCCGGCCCCTCGCTGACCGTGATCGTGCCGCCGTGCCGCTGCACCAGCCGGTGGACGAGGGCCAGGCCCAGACCGCGCCGCGCGGTGCCCCGTTCCGGACGGGTCGACCAGCCGTCCTCGAAGATCGACTCGGTGGAGCCCCAAGGAATGCCCGGACCGGTGTCGGCCACCTGGACCCGCACCACGTCGACGGCCTCGATCAGCGACAGACGCACCTCGGGACCGCCCGGCCGGGCCGGGCCGGTCGCGGACGCGTCGATCGCATTGTCCAGCAGGTTACCGACGATGGTCAGCAGCCGGCGCAGGTGCGGCGGGTCCGCGCTGAGGGCGGAGTCGTCGCTGAGGACGATCCGCACCCCGCGTTCCGCGGCCACCGTGGTCTTGGCGACGATCAGTCCCACGAGCAGCAGGTTGCCGATCCGTTCGCGTACGGATTCGGTCAGCGCCTGCTCGGCGCCGGCCGTCTCGACGGCGAACTCGTAGGCGGCGTCGTGGTCGCCGATGTCCAGCAGCCCGGCCACAGTGTGCATGCGGTTGGTGAACTCGTGCTGCTGGGCGCGCAACGCGTCGGTCAGGCCGCGCACCGAGTCCAGTTCGCGCAACAGCCCGATCAGCTCGGTGCGGTCGCGCACGGTGACCACGGCGCCCAGTTCACGGCCGTGCAGGGCCACCGGCATCCGGTTGACGGCCAGGCAGTGATCGTCGGTCAGCACGCTGATGTCGCCGCCTTCCAGGGTGCCGTCCAAGGCGCGGCGCAGCCGGCCGTCCGGCAGCACCTCCTCCAGCGTGCTGCCGATCGCGGTGCCGAGGCCGAGCAGGTTGCGGGCCTCGTCGTTGACCACCGTGACCCTGCCGTCCGGGTCGAGGGCGATGACGCCCTCACGGATGCCGTGCAGCATCGCCTCCCGGTCCTGCAGCAGCCCGGCGATCTCCTCCAGCTCCAGCCCGAACGTCGTCCGCTTGAGCCGCCTGGCCAGCAGGAACGCGGCCGTCGAACCGAGTGCGACGGCGATGGCGCTGTACAGGCCGAAGGTGGGCAGCTCGCGCCACAGTTCGCCCAGCACGTAGTGCTCGGGAATGCCCGCGGACACCTCGCCGACCAGCGCGCCGCTGGGCCCGTACAGCGGTGCCTTGCCGTTGGCGGAACGCCCGGTCGCGCCCTGGTCGGTGCCGACGTGCGCCTTGCCGTCCAGCACCACGATCTGATCGCCCGTCGGTTCGCCAATCAGTGCCGGGTCGGGGTGGGAGTGGCGAATGCCGTGCAGGTCGAGCACGACCACGTACGACGCGCCCGACGCCCTGCGGATGCGCTGGGCCACGCTCTGCACCACGTCGCCACCGCCGCCGGACTCCATGGCACGCTGGATCTGAGGATCGGCGGCCGTGGTCTGCGCGATGTCCAGCGCCCGCTGCTCGTAGGCACGGTCGATCTCGCCCCGCTGCGCGAAAGCGAACAGCACGAAACCGATCAGCCCGGTCAGCCCCAGGATGAACAGCTGGTTGGCCAGAATCCGCGCGGAGAGCCGCCCCTTCCCGCCACGGCCGATCGGGATACGGATGGGTGTCACGGGTGTCTCTTGCCTGTCGTACGGCTACCGGGCGCGACCCCTTCGCCGTACCCGTGGTGGCGTGATTGTGCTCCCGTCACTCCCATTCTGCCCACCCCTGGTCGACTGAGCAGAACGCGCAAAACCCTGGTTAACACGGCTAACGCGAGATACGGCTGAAACAGCGACGTAATACTCGGCGCCCTTTAGCGTCTGCCTTCCTCGACCTCCGAGGACCTCCGAGAGGGGAAGGAGAAAGCCTCAGATGGCTTCGCGAAACGACGTCGCAACGGGCCCCGTCGCCGAGACGACCGGCCAGGACAGCGCCCGAGTCGAGATCTCAGGACTCACCAAACGCTTTCTGACTCCCGCGGGAGAGGTGTTCACGGCCCTCCGGGACGTCTCCTTCACCGTGGAGCCGGGCCAGTTCTGCGCGGTGGTCGGCCCGACCGGCTGCGGCAAGTCGACGACACTGAGCATGGTGTCCGGGCTCGACCGGCCTAGCGAGGGCTCGGTCAGAGTCGGCGGCCGTGAGGTGGACGGCGTCACCGACGGCGTCAGCTTCATGTTTCAGACCGACGCCCTGCTGCCCTGGAAGACGGTCCTCGGCAATGTCCTGATGGGCCCCGTCTTCCGCAGGGTGCCCAAGCAGCAGGCCCACACCTCGGCACGCGACTGGCTGCGCCGGGTGGGCCTGACGGGCTTCGAGGACCGCTACCCGCACCAGCTCTCCGGCGGCATGCGCAAGCGGGTGGCGATGGCCGCGGCACTGATCAACGAACCCAAGATCCTGATCATGGACGAGCCGTTCGGCGCCCTGGACGTGCAGACCAAGGCGATCATGTCGACCGAACTCCTCGGCCTGTGGGAGCAGATCCGCCCCTCGGTGATCTTCATCACCCACGACCTCGACGAGGCCGTGGCGCTCGCCGACCGGGTCGTCGTCATGACGTCGAGCCCCGGTTCGGTCAAGGCGGTCTTCGACATCGACCTGCCGCGCCCGCGCGGCGCGGTCCAGGAGATCCGCTTCCAGCCCCGCTTCATCGAACTTCAGCACCAGATCTGGGACTGCCTGCGAGAAGAGGTGGAGCGCGCGTACGCACGCACCGCAGGAGGTACGGCATGAGTACGACGTCCGCTGTTTCCACCACTCCGGCCGCGAACGGCTCCCAGGTCTCGGCCGCCTCCGCCGCTAGGGGCGCCGTCCGGCGGCGCACCGCGCTGGTGTGGGCGGGACGCGTAGGACTCGCGGTCCTCGTCCTCGGCGGCTGGCAGGCGTTCACCGCCTGGGGGATCGTCGACCCGTTCTTCTTCGGACAGCCGTCCGGCATCGCTAAGCGGCTGGTCGACCTCTTCCGGCACGGCACCGAGTTCGGGTCCTTCTACGCGAACATCTGGACGACGATCCAGGAGGCGCTCGTCGGCTTCGCCCTCGGGGCCGCCACCGGAGTGGTCTTCGGCGTCGCGCTCGGCCAGAGCCGCTTCCTCGCCGATGTGCTCGGCCCCTACATCAAGATGGTCAACGCGATCCCGCGGATCGTCCTCGGCTCGATCTTCATCGTCGCGTTCGGCATCGGCGTGCTGCCGAAGATCCTGCTCGCCGCGGTGCTGGTGTTCTTCATCGTCTTCTTCAACGCCTTCCAGGGTGTCCGCGAGGTCGACCGCAACATCCTCGCCAACACCAGGGTCCTCGGCGCCTCGCAACTGCAGATCATCCGGCACGTCACCGTGCCCTCCGCGCTCACCTGGATCATCGCCAGCCTGCACAGCGCCTTCGGCTTCGCCATCGTCGGCGCGCTGGTCGGCGAGGTGCTCGGCGCGCAGAGCGGCCTCGGCCTGGTCATCAAGACAGCGCAGAACAACTTCGACCCCAACGGCGTGTTCGCCACGATGCTCGTGATCTCGGTCATCGTGCTCGGCGCCGAGTGGCTGATCGGCAAGCTCGAACACCGGCTGCTGTCCTGGCGCCCACCGGCCCCGACCGAGGCGAACTCCCTCTGACGGCACCGCACTCACCCCCCTGTACGTCCCAGCACCCTCAGCAAAGGAATGTGATCAGCCATGTCCAGACGACCCGTCGCCGTCGCCGCGTCCGTCCTGACCGTTCTCGCCCTCGGCGCCACCAGTGCCTGTTCAGGCAACTCCTCGGCCTCGACCGGCGGTTCGGGCTCCACACCGACCGTCAAACTCATGGCCGGCGGCCTCGACAAGCAGATCTACCTGCCCTACCAGCTTGCCCAGCAGCTCGGCTTCTACAAGAAGTACGGCGTCAACGTGCAGTTGAGCACCGAGCAGGACGGCGGCGTGGGAGCCGAGGAAGCCATGGCCTCGGGCCAGGTGGACATGGCGGGCGCCTGGTACAACCACACGATCGAGTTCCAGGCGAAGGGCAAGGCCGTCGAGGACGTCGTACAACTCTCCGGTGCACCGGGCGAGCGCGAGATGTGCACCGCCAAGTCGGGAGTCCACTCGGCCGCCGACTTCAGGGGAAAGACCCTCGGCGTCACCGACCTGGGGTCGGGCACCGACACCCTCACCCAGTTCCTGGCCGCCAAGAAGGGCATAAAGACCAGCCAGTTCCACCGGATCGGGGTCGGCGCGGGCTCCACCGCCATCGCCGCGCTGCAGAACGGCAAAGTCGACTGCGTGATGACGACCCAGCCGACGGTGGCCGCGATCCAGAAGAAGGGCGTCGGCACCTCCGCGATCGACCTAGCCACCACCTCCGGCGCCACGGCGGCGATGGGCGGCGCCTATCCCGCCGCCAGCGTCCTCGCCCGCACCGACTGGGTGAGCGCGCACAAGGGCACCGTGCAGAAGGTCGTCGACGCGCTCGTCGCCACCATGCACTGGATCAACACGCACAGCGCTGCCGACATCGCGAACAAGCTCCCGGCGTCGTTCGTGTCCAACCAACTGGTGACCAAGGCCGACTACATCTCGGCCCTGAACGAGGACAAGGGCCAGTTCCTCCCCGACGGTCTCATGCCGGCTGGCGGTCCCAAGACCTCCCTGGCGACGGAGAAGCTGGTCGGCAACGTGAAGGGATCGGTGGACCTGAGCAAGACGTTCACCAATGACTTCGCCATCCAGGCCAACAGGACCGAGGGCTTCAAGACGACCACGACCCCCGCTGGACCGAACGGCTGAGTCCGCTCCATGCCCAAGGCCGCCCAGCTGATTGCCAGTTGGGCGGCCATCCGGCTTTCCCAACCGAAAGGGTCAGCGGACCGGCAGCACCGCGGTGTGTTCCTCGCGCACGGCTCGCAGTGAACGCGGGTCGAGGCCGAGGAGGTTCAGGATCGTCGGTGCGATCTGCTTGGTCTCTACGTGCGCGGTGTCGTGCACTCCGGACGGGACCGAGGCGCCGGAGACGACGAGGGGTACGGCGAGGTCGTCGGAGTCGCTGCCGCCGTGCTCGGCGATCTTCTTGGTGCCGCCGGTGTAGACGATGCCGTACTGCGCGACTCCGAAGAGGTCCGGGACGCGGCCATCGCCGGGCTTGACGTGGAAGTAATCGGCTGCGGCCTGGCCGGCGTAGACCTCGCTGAGCCCGCTGTGGGTGTAGTCCTTGGGCGCCTTGTTGATGTCGGTGCCAGTGCCGTTCTGGGCGAGCAGGTACTTCTTGGCGAAGGCGGTAGCGGCCGGCGAGCGGTCGGAGAGCCACAGGAGCATGGCGTCGTCGTCCACCGCGTGCGTCACCAGATCGGCTCCGCCGGGGTGGAGCTTCTTCCAGGCGGCGTTGAGGCCGTCCAGCAGGGGACCGTCGTCGATGCGGGTGAGTGCGGCGGGGTCAGTGGGCGACTGGCCGTGCTTGGCGGAGAGGATGACGGTGG
Organism: Streptomyces sp. NPDC091280; assembly: GCF_044768565.1. Classification (NCBI taxonomy): domain Bacteria; kingdom Bacillati; phylum Actinomycetota; class Actinomycetes; order Kitasatosporales; family Streptomycetaceae; genus Streptomyces; species Streptomyces sp. NPDC091280. The sequence continues at coordinate 56,233 of NZ_JBIVUZ010000026.1, read as the reverse complement.
TGCTGCCGGTGAGGTGTCGCTTGGCGATCTCGGCGGTCAGGGCGCCGATCTCCGTGTCGACGAAATCGAGGTTCTTCACCAGCAGCGGGCCAGGAACGCTCTTGACGGTGTAGCCACCGGTGAGGCCGTCCGAGGCGGGCAGTTTCTGCGCGGTGGAGACCGACTGGAAGTTGAGGCCGAAGATCGCCGGGGTGCCGACCTTGTGGGTGCGGCTGTGGTCGTACCCGTCGATCTCGTTGAGGACGGCCTTCACCTTGTAGCCGTCGTACTGCTCGGTGGCCCTGTTGTCCGTGGTCCAGTCGTTGCCCGTGGCGTAGCCGAGGGCGTCGCTGTTGATCTCCGGGGTGAACAGGTCCTGGATGCCGGTGCCCGAGGGGCCGTTGAGGATCTCGTAGGCGGCGTGCTTGTCCGACCACGCGGTGCGCAGACCGGCCTGGCGGGCCACCTCGAAGATCGTGTTCACCTTGAGGTAGGAGTGCGGATAGACCGGCTTGCAGGTCTTCGGGTCGACGGGCAGCTTCGACGCGTTGATCAGGCTCTGCGGGTGGTCGGTCATCGACAGGACACTGTCCGGCAGGCCCGCGAGGCCCTGGCCGGCATCGATGGAGGTCTGGTTCTTGTCCAGGTCCTCGGTGAGGTCCACCTCCACTCCGGGCTTGACGCCCTTACACTTGGTGGTTCCCGCCGGGAGGAGCACGGCGTTGTAGGTGTCGTCGTAGTAGACGCCCGTGGTGCCGGGGCTGCCGCCGGTCGCCTGGGCGACCATGCCGGGGAAAGAGTCCGACGGCGTGGTGGTGCTGGCGTGGGTGTACTCCACGCCGCCGCCGACCAGTCGGGCCAGCGCGGACTTCGGGTGCCTGACGATGTACCAGGCCAGGTCCGACTGGTGCAGCCCATCGACGGAGACCAGCAAGACGTGCCGGGTGGCGGCCGGGTGGTGGGAGGCGGCGAACGCAGCGGGCTGGGCGGCGGTCACCCCGGTGAGAACTCCGGTCGCGGCGAGGAGGGCTGCGGGCCTGACGTGGCGTCTGGACATCTGGACTCTCCCGGGTGTTCGGGGCGGGCTGCGGGTGCCGGGCTCATCAGAGTCGCGTTTTGTGTACCGGAAACTGCACATGTGTGAACACACCCGGAATGAGCGGTCGGGTCTTCACCAAGCAGGCATGTGTTTCCCCAAGACGGAGAAACGCTCGCGGACCGGGAGAGCACGCCGGGTAGCGCACTCAAGGCCCCTGAAGATCAAGTCCGTTAGCGGGCCGCCCCCCTCGATCAGCCCGGCCCAGTCGGTCTCGGTCATCGGTGGTCCGCCCAGGGTGATCCCGGACGCCTCCGCCGGGGCCAGGTACTTCCTGACCGTCTTGCGGTCCACCCCCAGTGACGCGGCCAGCGCGCTCTTCGAGCGGCCTGCGTACCAGTGGACGTAGATCTCGGTGATGTCGACCACGACGAACGTTCTCCTCGCCATCCGGGCTGCCCATCGGCCTGCCGAACCACGGGACGAGGAACACGGACAGCTCCGCGACGACCAGGTCCCTCGATCCCGGACTCCGCGCTACCCATGGCCAACAAGGAGGAACCGCCACAGAGATTCACATGACGCTCAAACCGCCATGCATGGTGAAAATGTCGTGTCTCGGTGATCTCCGGGCAGTCTCAAAGATCTCCGGGAATCGGCCCCTACATCCAGCACAAGTCCGGACACTCGGGTACCGGCTTACTCATCCCATGCCTTCCCCGGGTCTGGCGGTGGCGGCTGGTCCGCCGGACGATGACTGGATGGGCAAGCGGGAGACGCCGGAGGAAGCGGTCCGCCGACTCGGGCGGGAGGTTTTCGGGTTCCTGGCGGAGGCAGGATTTACCGGACCTAACGACGTCGATGGTGGCTTCGACTATGCCGGTCACAACCTGCGGATCACCATCTACCACTACTTCTGGAAGAACGAAGCTGAAGTGGTCGCAGACGTCGGCATCCTGGGGGACTCTGGCCCCAAGAACCACGCAAGCATTGCTCAGCTCTACGCCGAGTGCAGCCTCGGGGCCGTCAATCATCTGCCAGGCAGCGCCAGCAGCACCAGGCTGGCTGAACTTCGCGTCCGAGCCTTCGCCACCGCCCTCAGAGCCTTGCTGCCGTACCTCCTCACCCCCAATCGCACCGCGCTCGTCCGTCGGGCATCTGCCCGCCCATGACGCTCGATGCCCGGGTGCCGGCCAACGTTGGTGTTCCAGTACGGCTCTGCGGCGGGCTGACACATCGGATCATCGTAGAGCCGGTCATGGTCTGCCGAGTGCACACCGACGGATTCGCCGTCCCCAGGGGAATTCGTGATCGCCAGGATGGGGAATTACGGGCTCTGGCGACGATCACGTGATGTTCTCTGGCCGACGCGTCGCGACGCACTTGTGGCGGAGTACAGCTCACACCAGGGTGACGTGCATGTCGCCCTCGGCCAGGACGTTGAGGACCTCGGCGAACAGGTCGTGGGGCTGACCGTCCGGTGTCAAGGTCTCGGACAAGTACTCGCGTGCGGTGACGGCTTCTCGCCAGAGCAGGGTTGCGGGGGCGGTGTAGCCGAAGCTGCCGCGCAGGCAGTCGTCGAGGGCGTCCGGGCAGCCGCCGAAGTAGCCGCCCGGTCCGTTCACCGCCTCTCCGAGCGCCAGATAGAGGCCCGGTTCGTCGGTGATGTGCCGACCGTCGAGTTCGTAGGCGTGACGGGCCGGCCGGTCGCTGTGGGCGCGTCGGCAGGCCCGCTCCCGGACGAGATCGAGCCAGGCTCCGCGGCGCCGGGTGTCAAGGCCGACCCAGGCTCCCAGGGTATTCGGCGGCCCTGTGAGCCACCGTTCCCAGATGGGCCGGGCGTATTGGGGGACGGGCGTGAAGAGCTTTCCGTCGAGCTCCAGGTCGATCAGGTCCGTCCCGTTGGAGGACGGTTGCCAGGCGGTGACTGTGGTCCACAGCAGTCGTTCAGTGAGGGGTTCGCCCTGGTCGTCCCGTATCTCGAGGGCGGTCTCCTCCAGATCCAGCGCTCGCCGGGTGCCCTTCAGCAGTGCCGCCCTGAGCTGATCACTCTGGGCGAGTCCCCTCAGGACGAGCGGGGACGCCACCTGCTCGGGCGGCGGGACGCGGGCGAATTCCCGGCACGAGCCCAGCCACCGACGGCCGTCGTGCACTCGGACGGAGCCTCTGTGGCCCTCGGGCGGACCTTCGTAGTCGTCCAGACCGGTGAGCAACAAACTGTCTGTCCCGAGGATCTGCCCTGAGCTCTCCGCGTCCTCCAGCAGCCAAGGTTCGAGTCCCTCGTCGTCCGGCACCAGCCACACCCGGCTGCCTACCCAGTCCCGCACCTCGCCGTCCACTGGGACCCAGTCGAACAGTTCGTACGTCCCACGTCGAGGTTCTCCGAACAGCCCCTCCGCCTCGGCGCAGACGCCCCAGACATGGCCATGCTCGGTCTCCGTCAGCGTGTACCGCGTGGGCCTGCGATGGTTCTCGTCCTCCTGCACGAGGGAATCATGCCCGGACCAGGCTTTCGCGGCGAACTCCTTTCCCTGCAGCGGGTCACGATCTCTCAAGGCTGAACACTCGAGTTGGCCACAAGCGATCAAGTTCCCTCGGTTCTGGCGGGTCACGTGACGTTCCCTGCCCTTGCATGCGTCGCGACGCACAGGACCCTGTGTGATCGGGGAGCATGATCGACGTGCTTATCGCAGAATGTTGAGGACCTGTTTCCGCACCTGAACGCAGTGGCCGTTGATCGGGTGGAGTCCGATGGTGTGTCCGCGACGTTGTCCATACGGTCTTCCGCACCGGCCGCAGCGTGTTCCGGCTGCGGCGTCCGGTCCGCGCGGGTTCACGGCCGCTACCGCCGTTCGCTGGCGGACTCACCGGTCGCCGGGCGCGAGGTGAAGGTCGTGGTGACGGTGCGCCGTTTCAAATGCGTCAACGACGAGTGCTGCCAGACGACGTTCAGCGAACAGGTCCCGGGCCTCACCTCGCCGTTCGCCAGGCGTACGCCGACGCTGACCAAGGCGCTGGTGTCGATCGCGCTGGCGCTGGCCGGCCGCGCCGGATCCCGGCTCGCCACCCGGCTGGGTATGCCCTGCGGCCGTGACCTGCTCATCAAGCTGATCCGCGCGCAGCCCGCGCCCGAGGTTCCGGAGGTGACGGTGCTCGGCGTCGACGACTTCGCGATCCGGCGCCGTCACTCCTACAACACCATCCTGATCGACATGGAAACGCACCGGCCGATCGACGTGCTGCCGGACAGCGAGGCACAGACACTGGCCGACTGGCTGACCGCTCATCCGGGCGTCGAGATCGTGTGCCGCGACCGGGGCGGCGCCTACGCCGAGGGCGTCCGGGCCGGCGCACCGGACGCTACGCAAGTCGCAGATCGCTTCCATCTGTGGAAGAACCTGTGTGAGGCGGCGCAGAAGACGGTCGTGGCACACCACGGTTGCCTCCGTCAGGCAGCCCGCGCCGAGGCCGAACCCGACAAGCACGCGCCGTCACCGGATATCACCGGCCCGCCGAGCCGGGACTACCCGCTGGCCGCCCGGACCCGACAACGCCACGCCGACGTGCAGGATTGCCTGGCCCGCGGCTTGTCCAGAGCAGCGGTCAGCCGCGAGTTGAACCTCGACATCCAGACCGTGCGCCGCTTCGCCGACGCCGCCACCGTCGAGGAACTGTTAGCCAAGGCCGAGCACCGGTCCAGTCGGCTGGACCCGTGGCGCGACGTGGTCAACCAGCGCTGGAACGCCGGAGTGACCAACGCTCAGGACATCACCGCCGAACTGCGCGTCCTGGGCTTCACCGGCCGTGTCCAGATCGTCCGCCGCTACCTGCGGCCACTGCGTCCCCACGGCGACGGACGCAAGCACGGCCCCGGAAAGGCCGCGCCGACCACACCGTCGATCCCCAAACCACGCCAGGTCAGCCGCTGGATGCTCACCCACCCCGACCACCTCGACCAGGACGACGCGCTCGCGCTGAAAACCGCCGTGTCCAGCTGCGAACATCTGGAACGCCTGCACAGCCACATCCGCACGTTCGCCACCATCATGAAACAGCGACGTGGCGCCGATCTTCCCGCCTGGCTGGACACCGTGGACGCCGACGACCTCCCGGCACTGCACACACTCGCCACCGGCTTACGTCGCGACCTGGACGCCGTCATCAACGGACTGACTCTGGAACACAACTCAGGCGCTGTCGAAGGCGCCGTGACACGCATCAAGGCCCTCAAACGCCAGTGCTACGGGCGAGCCAACTTCGACCTTCTCCGACTACGAATACTGCTGACTCCTTGACCAACGTCACGTGATCGTCGCCAGAGCCCGAAATTCCCCAGCTGGGGCGGGTTCACAAACCGGTGGCTGCACCTGGCCGACGTCCCTCTCCGCCTGACCGGAACCCTCGACGTTCCGACCGAACTCGGTCCCCTCGCCCGGCCCGATGCGGTGCTGTGCCGCACCAACGTTGGTGCCATGGCCCAGGTCATGGACCTGATGACCACCGGATACCGCGTTGCGCTGGTCGAGGTGGGAGAGAGCCTGCGCGCCCTGGCCCTGGCCGCCCGCGACCTGAAAGACGGCCGCCGCACCACCCACCCCGAACTGATCCTGTTCCCCTCCTGGGGCGAACTGCAGGACTACGCCGCCCACGACCTGCAGCCCCTGGTCGACCTCGTCGACACCCACGGCACCGACGCCATCCTCGCCGCCGTCGCCCGGCTCGTGCCCGAACAGCACGCCCAGGTGACCGTCTCGACCGCACACAAAGCCAAAGGCCGCGAATGGCCCCGCGTGAAGATCGCAGACGATTTCCCCCCGCCCAAGGACACCGACCAGCACGACGCCGAAGGCCGGGCCGTACCCGGACCCATCGACGACGCAGACGCCCGTCTTGCCTACGTCGCCGTCACCCGCGCCCGCTCCTGCCTCGACCTCGGAGGCCTGTCCTGGATCCACGCCCACCCGCACGGAACTCCATGACACTTTGCGCAGCTCTCCACGGCATGGGGCGAGTGCGACCGGTCCGTCGTCCGCGGAGCAGACACGATCTGGTCCGGCAGGCTGCTGCGGGCGGTCGTCGTTGAGCCGGGACAGTCGCGGTGGCTGGTTGCGTGTTGGTGGTCCGCCCGGAGCGGTGGAACAAGGCGTGCACTCGAGACGACACCCGGGCCCCTGCCTGTCTGTCCCCGGCCACCGACAACGTGATGGGCCACCGACTCCGTCGGTGACCCATCACGAAAGATCGAGGTTAGAAGAGCCTCACAGCTCAATTACGAACAGTCGAGGAAACCCAGACCGTCACGTCAGTCGCGATCCTCGACGGCGTTCCTCCTGCAACGACACGATGCTCCCGCCTGTCAGGATTCCGATATTCCACCTCGTGTCGCCCATCTGAATCCAGCGTCACGACGACGTACCACTGATTTTCGGATCCAAGGGATTCGACGGTAAGGAACGAGTTGTCCGGATAGCTCAATTCTCCGATCAACTCGAATAGCAGATCTTCCGAAATGCTGTCGTGCGACTCACCATTCTCTGACTCGATAATGTACGGGTCGGTCGACATGACACCTCCAGCCTCAAACGTACAGAACACCTAGCCACCGTCTCGATCGGTAAAGAATCTACCACCAGTTACGTACTGGAGATCTTCCTCCCAGGACTGAGTCGGGGAAACCGATCCGCGGTGCGGCTCCAAGTTTAGTGGCCCAGGATGCCTCTCCGTCATATACCTTTCGACATCGAGAGCATCTTGCCTGGAATCATAATTCCGAATGATTCTCATCTGTGTGCCGTTCTCATATTCGGAGCTCGGGTACCTGCCGACCGGATTCTTCGAAATTCCCCACTTGAGCAATGCTCCGGTCCTAGGCTGAATCAACGCATAAAGAGAAGTCTGCCCAACATCCGGAAGAGGCCCGCTAATTGGCTTACCAGTTTTGAAAGTCGGACCGCAGGCATTGTGAACCAGTACCGGTGTTGACCCAGCGAGTACATAGTACGTGTGGAGGTCGTTGACGGTCAGGTTGTACATGGCGGCCTCGCCGGGCCGCACCCGAACAGCAGTAAGAAGGGCGTGCCGGTCTCGGACCGTGTTCAGCAGGTGCCCGGGCTTGAGCTTTCCGGCCGATACCCAGGCGCGTTTGGTGTCGTCCCAGAAGGGGTGTTCGGATGTCGTGTGCAGGATGGCTGTCCTGCCGCCCCGGACGCGTACGGTCAGGTCGATCAGGTCGTCGTCGTGGTTGATGAAGGTGGCGGTGACGGTGCGGGTGCCGGTGTGCTTTCCGGTGCCGGGGTCACCTGCCTCCACCTTGTCACCCGGCTTGATCTTTTTGATCGGTTTTGTTTTGCCGTGTTCAAGGAGGACGGGCGTTGAGGCGGAAAAGCTGCAGCCGCCCCGTATGGAGAATACTCCGAGGGAGCCTCCGAGCATTCCTGAGACCAGGGCTGTTTTCAGGAGGGAGTTTCGTATGCCACAGAGCCCGTCGTCTTTCGCGCACCCCAGCTCGGGAATATCGGCAGATCCTGCGTCTTCCTGATTACTTCCGCAGTTTCCCGCTGCCGCATAGACACAGACCCCAATTACATAGGGGGCGTTGCCTTTGTGTTCGATCGGGGCGGGTTTGGGGCCCTTCTTGAAGACCACCCTGACTGTCACCTGCGAGCCGTTGCTGGTGACGATGGCGGAGAGGGTTCCGTTTACGTTTCCGGAGTTGACTGTGCTGGTGTATGTGGTGGTGCGGTGGTATTCAAGGCCGCCGTGTGGCTTTGGGGAAGCGTTGAGGCGGTACCAGTTGCCGTTGCTGTCTTTGCAGCCTTCCTCGCAGCCGAGAATGACTTTGAGGCCGGTGGGGTCGCTGGCAGTTACGGGAGTGTTGTCGGCGTAGGAATATCCGTTGAGGGATTCGTGGTCGTCGGCGCTGAAGACCGGGTCACCGGACAGAAAGCGGCCGATGGTGGGGTCGTATTCGCGGGCGCCTATGTGGGTGAGTCCTGTGCTGCTGTCGACGGGCTTTCCGAGGAAGCCCTTGTCGTCGGGCCAGGCGGCTGGTGCAGTTCCGCGGCTTTCACCGAAGGGTTTGGTGTAGCGCCGGGTGATCTGCTGTGTTGCTGAGTCGACGACCATGCTGGCTGTGCCGTGGCGGTCGTCGACGATCCAGTAGAGGCCTGTGTTTGTGCGCAGGGCGGTGCCGTCACCGGCGCTGTAGTAGCGCTGTGCGGTGAATTTCTTGGTGGCCGGGTCGTAGTGGAGTTCCTGGCCTCCGAGGTAGAGCACGGTCTCGGCGGTGCCTTGGCGAAGGAGGAGCTGGCCGTTGGCGTCGTAGAGGTAGCTGGTGGTTTTGCCGCTCTCGGTGAGTGTGTCGAGTTGGCCTTCGATGTTCCAGGTCAGGGTCTGGTTGCCGGTGGCACCGGGGCGGCGGGTGGTGTTGCCTTGCTCGTCGTATTTGTAGGTGTTGGCGGGTGCGCCGGTGGTCGAGGTCAGTGTGTGCGGTTGGCCTGCGCCCTGGGTGTTGACGGGCGGGTAGTTGTAGGTGGTCTTGGTGTCGCCGGAGGTGGTGTGGGCGGTCTGGGTGTCCCGCATCCCGCTGGTGGTGTACGTCCAGCTGGTCCAGTACGGTGCGGGCCCGCCCAGGGTGGATGCCGCTGGGTTGGCGGAGCAGTCTGCGGACTGCGGGGTCCAGGCGTCACTCAGTCGCTGGTGGCCGTCGTAGGTGAAGCACTGGTTGTCGGCGGGGCCGGCCTTCTGCTTGATCGACAGGACGTTCCCGGTGTCGTCGTAGTTGTAGTCGACGTCACTGGTGTAGCCGGTGTTGGTCTGGTCGAGGGTGTGGCTGTTCAGTAGGCGGCGGGTGCCGTCCTCGTAGCGGTCGGAGACCTGCAGTTGCTTGGCGGTCGAGGAGGTGGCGAGCGTGGTCTGCTGCGGTTCGCCGTACTGGGTGTAGCCGATGCTGCGGATGTAGTTGGTGTTGCCGGAGACGGTGTCGACGAGCCCGAGGTCGTTGTAGGTGTAGGCGACCGTCTCCGTCGGCAGTCCGCCGGCGGCAGGCAGGATGCTGTTGTTGACCGTGCCGTCGAGGTTGTAGGCCGTGGTGCTGGTGAACGTCTGCGGTGCGCCGGCCTGCACCAGGGGGTCGGCTGCGGCCAGGATGGTCTTGGTGGTGGTGGGCTGGTAGAGGTTGTTGTAGGCGGTGACCTGGGTGGCGTAGATGCGGCCGGTGGTGCCGCCGACGTAGCGGATGGCCGCGGACAGCTGCCCCTTGGCGACTGAGTCGTAGGTGAACTTGGTCAGCTGGTGGGCGTCGTCCTTGGTGCCGTCCCACGTGCCGATTTTGCGGCCCAGGGTGTCGTAGTCGCTGATCAGCGTCCGGGACGTGCCGTCCTTGGTGACCGTGGCGGTCATCGGCTGGTCTGCGTCGTCGTAGGTGAGGTCTGTGGTGCCCTTGTCCGGGTCGGATGTCTGGGTCTCACGGCCGCGGATGTCGTAGGTGTGCCGCCAGACGGCGTTGTCGGGTCCGGTGACCGTGTCGAGCTGGCCGGCAGGAGTGTAGGTGTACTTGGTGCGGGTGTAGTCGCTGCCGGTCGGGCTGGGGCCGGCGTACTCGCGGCGCTCGGTGACCCGTCCACGGGCGTCCTTGACGGTGAGGGTGCCTGAGCCGCCCTTGGCTGCGGTGACCGCGACCTGGTCGCCCTGGTCGTTGGTCTTGGTGCGCCAGCGTTCCTGGCCGTTGACACGGAAGATGCTGTCGGTGGGGCGTCCAGCGCCGTCGTAGACGGTCTCGGTGGAGGCGGGTACTGAGCCGGGCAGCGTGTTGGCCAGGGCACTGGTGGGGCTGGTGTTGTCATAGACCTGGCTGTTGCTCAGGTAGGCCAGACCACGATCGTCGTAGAGGGTTTCGGAGATGACCCGGCCGCCCCCGACTGCCGGGGCCTGCGTCTGCCGCTTCCTGAGCAGGGCGTCATAGATCTCGTAGGAGGAGTTGTACGTCTTGCCGTCGGCCTTGAGCGTGTCGGTGCGGACCCAGGGGGCTTTGTCCTTGGTGAGGCTGTAGGCGTAGACGAGGCTGGCCGCGTCCTTCAGGGTGCGGGAGCGGTTCGGCTTCCAGATCGAGGTGACACGGCCGAGTGCGTCGAACTGCCATTCGGTGATCTTGTTGTTGCGGTCGGTCTGCTTGGTCACCTGTCCCCAGGCCGGATCCACGTCCGTGGTGACGGTGTACAGCTTGGGATCGGTGACCGTGGACTGGGTGAGCGGGCCGTAGCCGGTGTCGTCCGGGACGTAGGCCGTCTTGGTCGTCCGGTTGTCGGCGTCCGTCGTGCTCTCGGGTCGGCCCCAGTCGTCGTAGGTGGTTGTGGACACCTTCTGGTAGGTGGGCTGGTTCTGCGTGTTGTAGCCGGACAGCCGGTAGGACGAGGTGGACTCGCCCTTGGTGGGTGCTGTGCCGACGGCTTGGTTGTCGTATCCGGTGGTGACGTCGGAAATGGTGTCGTCGGGCAGTTTGGGTGTCGTGTCGCAGCCGACCGCGTAGCTCTCGACACGGGAGGTGAACTGCACCAGCCAGTCGGTGGTGTTGCGGGCGTAGCTGGTCCTGGTGCAGATCTCGTCGCCGGTCTTGGCGATGTCGCCCTGGTCCTCCACCGTCAGTGGCATGCCGTAGGTGGGGTCGTAGGAGGTGGTGGTTCTGGTGCTGCGGGTGCCGGTGGAGGTCTTGGTCCGGGTGGTGATGGCGGCCGGCTGCATGAAGTACGACTCGGTGGTGCCCCAGTCGTACTTGTGACTGCCGGTCCGTAGCGACCAGGGCGTGTTGATGGTGCCGCTGACCTCGCTGTTGCCGTCGTAGGCGATGGTCTCGCGGACGAAGCCGGCGTACTGGCGGTCGTCGTCGATGCTGGTGCCGGTGGAGTCGGTGACCTTGGCGACGCGAGGAGTGCCGTCCTTCTCCTTCTCGCCGTTCAGGCCCCGCATGAACAGGTTGACGGTCTTGCTGGTGGGGCCGGTGTCGTCGCCGGATGTGGTGGTGACCTTGGCGTAGCCGCGCCACTGGTTCCAGGTGCGGTATTTGGCCTTGGTCAGGCCGTCGTCGTCGGAGTACCCCCAGCCTGCGCCGCCGTCGTAGGTGTAGCGGGTCTCCTGGCTGTCGCTGCCGTAGAGGTCGTCCTCGAAGACGGAGGTGATGACGTACTTGTGGAACCAGTCGAGTTCCGGTGTGGCGCCGGACTGAGACCAGTACACGGGGAAGCAGCGCAGGGTGTTGTTGTCCTCGGAGGAGGGCATGGTGGTGCCGCGGATGCACTGCGGGTCGGAGTAGTTGACCGTCAGGACCCCACCGGTCTCACTCGTGATCCTCCGCACCCGCCATTTGATGTAGCGCAGGGTGTCGCCGCCGCCGTCGACGTGGTTGGAGAGCTGGATGCCGTCGAAGGTGACGGGCGGCAGGCTGGCTTCGGTGGTGTCGGCTTTGCCGGTGTTCTGTATGGATTTCAGCCACAGGCTGGGGGAGGAGGCGTCACCGGAGTCGGGGAAGCTGTGTTCCAGGTGCCAGTTGTCGACGTTGCGGCGGGTGGTGCCGGTGCCGGTCCATACCGAGGTCGTGACGTCGGTCAGCATGTAGCGGGTGAAGAAGGACGGGCCGATCTTTCCGGTGCAGGCCTTGCCGTCGGCGCAGATCAGGTCGAAGGGGACGTCCGGCCAGTTCGCCTTGGTGTCGGTGGTCAGGCTGGAGCAGTCGCTGGCGACGCAGCGCTGGGCGTAGTCGAAGGAGACCTGCTGGGCGGCGGGCTTGGTGTAGATGCTGGTGCTGCGCAGACCGTAGTCGATGCGCTTGAGGTAGCCGGCACGGTCGTAGCCGGTCGCGGGGTCGGCGACGCCGTTCTTGGCGTAGTTGTTGGATTCCTTGCCGTACCAGTAGCTCATGGCGTTGTTGTGGGTGTCGACGACGTAGTCGAGGTTCCACTTCCACGCCTGAGTGCAGCTGGAGGAGGCGTAGGTGGTGTCGTGGCAGGGCTCGCCCGCGTCGTCTCCGAATACCGGTGCGGTCCAGGTGGAGTTGGTGACCGGGTCGTCCGGGTCGGTGCCGTGGTCGCTCCAGCCGGGCAGGCGGTGCTTGCCGAAGTAGTACTGGGTGCCGTCGGTGGTGGTGACCTTCCAGTACTCGCCGTTGTCGTCACCGTTGCTGGTGTTGCCGGTCAGGTGCTCGACCTTGGTGGCGTCGTCGTTCTTCAGCCGCCAGGTGCCGCCCGCCGCCTGGGACTTTTCCGCGCTGTCGCAGGTGGCGGTGTCGGTGCAGGCGTTGACGAGGTCGACGGCCTTGCCGTTGAGAACGAGGGTGGCGTTGGCGTACTTCCAGCACAGGTCGCCCTTGCCGTCGTTGCCGTCTTCCTTGCAGGAGCCGTACTTGCGCTCTATGTAGGACTCGGTGATGCCGAAGCCCTCACCGACAACGGTGGTCTGGTTGTTCTCCGAGGAGGTGCGTCCGTCGACCGAGGCGGAGCTGTAAGAGATGGCCAGGTTCGGGGCCGGGCCCGCCGTGGCCGGCGGGACGCGCAAGGGATAGCTCCAGTTGAAGTCGCCCGTGCTGCCGCCGGCTTCCCAGGTGGCGGACGGTCCCAGCGGGCTGGCGCTGAAGTCGCCGCTGGGGCCGGAGCCGGCGGCGGTGGCCGCGAGCAGCATCGGCGTCTTCGCGTTCGCACCGGCGGTGGCGGGCAAGGTCACGGAGACGGTCTTCGCGGCCGGGTCGTTGTGCGATGCCAGGGGCTTCTGCACCTGGCACTTGGGCGCTGCGGGCGTGGTCAGGGCGCACTGCGGAAGCTGGACAAAGATCAGGCGGGAGCCGTAGGAGCCGCCGTAGGCATCGGCGAAGGAGGCGTAGTCGAGGTGGAACTGCCAGGCTCCACCGTTCAGTGCCTGATCCGGGGTGAGGGCGATGAGGGTGCCGTTGATGCCGGCCTTGTCCGCGGCCTGGTGACCATAGACCCGCACACCCAGGGAACCGGTGGTGGCCCTCTGCCCGGTCTTCGCCGCGGGCTGCTTCTTGGTCTTCGCGGGTGTCAGGCTGACGGGCAGGCTGCCGGCTTTGGCAGCGGAGGTCCCGGACGCAGACAGGGGCAGGTGGGTGTCCGCGGCCGTGGGCCAGTGGACATCGGCGAGGCGGCTTTGTGTGCTCTTGGCCGCGGCAGCGGCCTTGTTGGCCGTGGTGCGCTTCTTGGCCTTGAACGGAAGGACTTTGTTGACCTTCGGTTTGGGCGGCGCCGGGAACGCCGTGGAGCTCGCCTCGGCCGCGGTGGCGGGCAGCGATCCGGAGGGGACTGCTGTCTGCGGGATCAGGGCCAGGCTCACGGCAAGTGCGCCGCGGCCCAGCCAGCGGCGCAGCACAGCTCGGGGCCGTCTGGCGCGTGATGCGGGATTCACAGTGGTGGATTCCTTGCCTGATGGCGGACAGGGCCCCTACCGCGGGCAGGGGTAGTGCGGAAAAAAGGGGAGGACAGTGGGCGGGCAGCCGGACCGCATATCGGATCCGGCTGCCCGTGCCCGGCAGACGGGCTGGCTACTGTTCGGCGCCGTAGAGGTTGCCGATCTGCATGGCGCTCATCGCACCCGCCCACACCCGCACACTCGCGATGTGGCCGGGGAAATAGCGGGCGGCCGTGCCGTCGATCCTGGCGCGGCCCACCTCGAACTGGCCGCTGCCCTGCCACGGCGCGGTGTAGGTGACACCGTGATCGCCGTCCACCTGCGTTGTGTTGACGTAGAGGAACACCGCGCCGTGGGTGCTGGTGTCGCTCTCGTCTCCGCCGGCCTGCTGGGCGTCGTAGACGAGGGTCAGACGCACCCAGGTGTCCTTGTCCGCGACTTCGGACTGGGCCCGAGTCCAGGTAGCGCCGGCGGCGTCCTTGTTCGGACGGCCGAAGTACCACTTGCCCTGGGCGGAGCCGGCAGGCTGCTCGTACCACACCCCCCAGGAGGACTGGGTGGTGCCGGACTGCCCGAGGACCTGCACCTGGTAGTTCTTGGACGTGTCCGCGAGCTTGCTGCTGTCCAGGCGTACCCAGGTGGTCGCGGTGAAGGAACCGGTGTCGTCGGTCAGCGGTCCGGCGACGGTGGCGTAGTTGCCGGTGCCGTTGAGGGCCATGACCTGGCGTGCGGGCAGGCCCAGATCGGGATCACCCGGGTTGTCCGGGTCGAGGCCCAGCGTGGCGCCGTTGAGCGTCATGGCATGGCCATAGCCGGAACTGTCGGTCAGGGGGCTGGCGGAGGCGGTGGTGGCATCCCAGTTTCCGAGCATGGCCACGACCGGGTCTCCGGCCGTGCCGTCGCTGGCGTCCTCGTCCTCCAGGGCGGCGTCCTGGACGACCTCGGTGTCGGCCAGGGCGCGGGACCACACGTGGACTTCGTCGATCTGCCCGCCGAAGAACTCGCTGTAGGCGGTCCCGGCACGCAGGCGTCCCACCTGCAGAGCACCCGTCGCATTCCACGGCGTGGTGAACGCGACCGGGCTTCCCTGCGGGCGTCCATTGACATACAGCTGCACGGTGGCGCCGGCGGCGTCGTAGACACCAGTCAGGTGGGTCCACACGTTCAGTGTGGGAGGCGCCATCGCGATCGAGCGGGTGATCGTGGGGCTGGCGACATCGCTGCCGTGCCGGTTGAAGATCCACGCCTTGTAGGCGGAGGAGTAATAGAGCTGGAACCCAGACGCGTTCGTGCCCGACTGGGAGAGGACTGTGTAGTTGCGTGAGGCGTCCTGCAGCCGTACCCACGCCGAGACCGAAAAGCTCTTACCGGTGTCCAGGACCGGTCCGGCGGTCGCGGCGTAGCCGCTGGTGCCGTCCAGCTTCAGCGCATGCGACCCAGCCCGTTCGAGGGCGGAGTAGGAGGCGCCGCCCCCGGAGGTAAGGGGGTGGGCGGTCGCCGTGGTGCTGTCGGTGCCGCTGTTGTCCAAGTGCCATATCCCGGAGGCCAGTTCGGCTCCCTTGACATCGAAGCTGTAGTAGCCGGTCAGCGAGGTGTGTCCGGCATCGTCGTAGCCCCACACCTGGATGGTGTTCTCACCCGCCTGGTTCGGGGTGATGGTGCGATCCAGCGCCGCCCCCTTGGCCACCGGGATCGGGTCAGAGATCTTGCCGCTGTTCAGCTTCCACCGGTACGACGTCACGTCCGACTGCACCCCGGCCGTCCTGGGGTCCGCGTCCGCCGGGGTGAAGGTGAACACACCGCTTTCCCCCACACCGCCGGACGCCGGATCGGTGTCGGCAGGCTTGTACTTGCCGTCCTTGCTGCTGACCACAGGCGCCGGCGGACTGTCGGTATCGACACGGAAGTAGCACCAGGACGACCAGTCCGACGTCAGCGTGCCCGTCACGCCGCGGTCCGTCTTGTAGTAGGCCTCGGTACGGGCATGCATCCGGTAATCGGTCTGCGCCGGCAGTGTGCCGGTCGTTGCGTCACGCTTGGCGTTGTCGGCCACCCACTCACTAGCGGGAGAATCCGCACTCCACACCTTGGCCGAGCCGTCGGCCTTCCACACCTCGAACTGGCCGCGCAGTTGGGCGTTGGCGCCGTCGGCGGACTGGACGGTCGCGTACATCTTCGGCTTGGTGGCACTGGTGGCGAACGGCTGGGCAGAGGTGTTGCACACCGAACCCGTCGTCCCCTGCTGCACTCCCACCGGTGTCGGCACAGCCGGCTTGGAGATGTAGGTGACCGACAGCTTGGCGTCGTCGCGGAAGCGGGCCCAGGATGCAGTGGAGGATTCATCGTGCGCGGTGAGCGAGAAGGTGATCTGCGGCTTCTGCTGGTCCACGTGATCCCGCACCGTGGTGGTCAGGTTCTCGTTGGTCTCCTCGGCCACGTTGTCGCTGAAGCGCACCCAGTCCGCCGGCTGCGAAGGGCTGCACAGGGTGCCCCGGCCGTAGGAGACATTCCGGTCGACCATCAGGTCAACAGCCTTGGGGCGGCTCGACCACCGGGTGCTGGAGGAGATCCCCTTGTCGACCAGGCTCAGGTCGTACCAGTGCGCATCGCACGTGAACGTCCACGTCTGATAGGCCTCGAACGTGACGTCCAAGACCTTCTTCCCGGACAGGGACGTCAGCGGGTACTCGTAGTACAGGCGCTGGGTGTAGGGCGAGTTGGAGCAGAGGTAGCCCGCATAGTTGGAGCAGTAGCCAGTGCCCTTGTCGCCGTCCCACTCCCAGAAGTGGTCCCCGTCCGAGGACAGCGCCGTCCAGTCGTTGTGGACCACACCCTTCACCGGCGGGTCGATGTAGACCGGATACGTGGTGCCCTTACCGCGCAGAAGGTCCAGGTCCGGTACTAGTTGAAGTTTGTCCGCCGATATCTTCACATCGACATCGGCCGTCTTGTCCGCTGCACCGGGGCCCCGTGTCGGATCCTGGGAACCGCCGTCGTCCGGTTGAAGGCCTTCCTCTGCGGAGAACGCCGCCTTCCGGGCCACACCGCCAGCGCTGCTCGCGCTGGAGTCGGCCGAGTCTCCGGTGGAGTCCCACATCTGGCCGCCGGGGCCCTCGAAAACATTGGCCCCGTTCTCGTCGACAGCAACAAGGCCGCCATCGCGGCCCGGCTCGATCTGCAGACCCTGCGCCGCGACCGACATCTCCAGCCGGTCCAGAGCGGGATTGGCAGCCGCCGTAGCGTCCTTGACGATCAAGACCTGGGAGAAACCGGTACCGAACGCAGTGACCTTGAGATCCACCCCCGGCAGCACATCCGGATACGTAGCGGAACTTCCCGACACGGCAGGCTTCGGAAGGATCGAGGGCCACGCAAGTGACAACGATTTCCCGCCCTGCGCCAGAGTGACCAAGTTCTTCTGGCCACCCTCTGAAAACGTCATATCCGTCGTCGTCGACTTGGCACGGATACTGCCGTCACCCGACCGTTCCAACGTCGTGTCGATCGCCGCCCACGAACCGTCAGCCCTACGAGCCCGGACCGGCGCCGCATTCGTCTCCTGCGTGAACGTGCCATCAGGATTGGCAAAAACCTGCGACATCTCGGTGCGCTGCGCCGTGACCTCGACCCGGTCTCCCGATGCAACTGCGGCTGCGGACGCCGCTACTTCCGGACTCTTTGGCTGTGACGCTGCGGAACTCGCTGTCTGCTGCGGTGCGGCCAAGGCCGGTTCCACCGCTGTCAGCCCGGTGGCAACAGATGCCATCGCCACGACCGCACACCATCTGCGACGCCGATGGCGCCGCCCCCGTTCCCCCACAGCTACACCCCAGAAAGTTCATGACTTACCCACAGATCCGTCAAGTCTTCTGATCAGTGCATGCCACGGTCAAGAGTGACGATGATCACACACCACGGAATCGTCGCAGGCCAGATGATGGGCAGACCTCACAAACCGGGTCGAATTGATCACTCGCCATCGGGAAGTACTGGCGCTGCCCACGACGTCAGGCAATCCGCAGGTCAGGGAGATCCGAGAAGGGCGCGTAGACGGCTCGCCCTCGGACAATGTGCGGCTCGCCCACCGATTCCACGATCAACCCCTCGGACATCGATACGTCCAGCAGCAGCTACCGTCGCACCCACACCAAGAGGGAGGATGATCACTATGGCCATGGGGCTCGCAGGTCTGCCGAGCAGAGAGTGGATGATCAAAGACGCGAAGGGCCGAAAGTACAGTTACGACTCGGAGGAAGAAGCGTTCGAGGAACTCCCCGAACACGGGGAAGGCGCCACCGTCTGGACCCGCGAGGTCTATCGCGTCATGTTCGTGACCAAGTCGATCGATGGCTGGAAGCAGATTCCCAGCCCCCGGGCTTACTGACTTTGTTGCCGTGATGTCGTCAAGGTGAGGCTGGTTTCGGCGAGGCATCCGTCGATGAGGTTGCTGCGGTACTGGATCTGGCGGAGACCGTGCCGGAGCGTGCTGATGAGGTGGTCTGGGTCGGTGAAGGCGGTGTTGGCCTGGCTGCTGCGCCGCAGCAGGGACCAGATGCCCTCGACGGGGTTGAGGTCCGGTGCATAGGCCAGCAGGAAGTAGCAGGTGATCCAGTCGTGGGTGTCGACGAACTCCCGCAGTCGGCGGTCCTTGTGGACGTTGAGGTTGTCCCACACGAGCACAATGGGTGCGCCGAGCTGCTGGTGGGCGGCGATGAGCAGGTCGCGGTAGTCAATCCAGGTGAAACTGCGTCTGCCGCCGCGCTTGTGATCGAGATGCCGCTTGGGTCGGTAGATCAGCCGTGAGCGTTCACCCTGCTTGTAGCAGGCCAGAGCGGCGATGGAGAAGCGGCGCTGGGAGCGTCCCCGGACCCGGATGACGGGTGTGCGTCCGCGCCGGGCCCAGGTCCGTGCGGTGGGCGGCGTCATCGAGAAGCCGGCTTCGTCTTCGAAGCACAGCCAGGCGTCGAGCGCCGCCACGGACCTTCCACCTGCGGCCAGGTCTCCTTCACCCAGCTCGCCACGGCCTCCTCGTCGCGCTCGATGGCCCGGCGGGACGGGACCTGGTGGCTGAAGCCGTGCCGGTGCAGCATCCGAGCGATCGCCGACAGCGTCATGCTCGTGTGGAACCGGCGCCCGATCAGCTCTTGATCCGCGCCGGCGTCCACGTCTGGTCCGGCCAGCCGTGCGCAACCGGCCTCTTGGCGAGCTCCTGCTCGAGCACGGTGAACAGGGCCTCGCTCAGCTTGGGCCGTGACACAGGCCCGGCAGACCGCAGCCCCTGGGCGCCTGCATCGTGCCAGGCTCGGCGCCAGCGCTGCACCGAGCGCACACTCACCCGTAAGTCCTTGGCGACCTCGGCGTTGGAGGCACCCGCAGCGAATCGTTCCGCGGCCTCCAGCCGGATCCACTCGCAAAACGCCTGCCGTTCAGGCGTCAGCCCACCACCCTGCGGATATCTCACACATCAGACATACCGCGACGATCACACATCGTCAGCCCTCAACGACATCACGCCGCAAAGGTCAGTAGTCCGCCTCGAAGCGTGTCAGAGCCACGCTCAACCTGCTCTTCTGCAACGGCCATTCGTCCGCCGAACCCGCCACCAGGACTGCGTACTGGGTACCGTTGGGTGCCGTGAAGGCGTAGTCCACCACCTGCCTGCGCTGATTCAGTGTCTTGTTGTCGTAGGCGTAGACCAGTTCCGCCGCGTCCTGGCCCGGCGCGTCCGCCGACGCCGTGACCTCCTGCAGGCTCAGCTGCTCGTAACCCGGCTCCTCAGCGCTCCGGTTGTTCGACGTGGACTGGAGCGCTTCGTACGGAGTGCCGGCCGGGTCGGCGATCTGGTAGATCTGGAGCAGGTCCCGGTCACCGTCGATCGTGTAGAAGACACCGTTCGTGCGCTGGTCGCGCTGCCAGCCGTCGGGTACGGCGATCGTGAAGCCTGCGGTGTCGTGGACCACCTGGTAGCCGGCCGGTACATCGGTCGCGTCGACCGAGGGTGTGTCCGTGGCGGACTGCTGCCCCGAGGCCGTTGTGGTGCGCTCGGTCGACGGTGAGCCACTCCGCACCGCCGTCTCCCGACCGCTCTTGTCGTCATGAGAGTTCTGGGAGCCCGACGTCACCTGAACCGTCACGAGGGTCACCACGACGGCGGTCACCAGGGTCCCGGCACCCACCATCCACCACATGCGGTGACGGCGTCCGCGCCACTCGGGCGCCGGATGACGGGCAGACGGATACGCCGGCGGCCACGCAGCGTCCGGGGCGTCCGGATCGGTGACCTGTTGCCCGGCCGTGGCAGGTCCGCTGTCCAGTTCCACGACCGGCTCGTGCGCTGGCCGAACCGGCGGCGGCTCGGACGCCCGGCCTGCGGACGCCCCGCCGACATGGTCCTCCCAGTCCTGCGTGTCCTCGTTCCAGTACGGCTCTCCCCCACCTCGCACGGGCTGCTCCTCCCCCGTTCAACTGCCTGTCCATACTGCCGAGTGCGTCATCCACTCACAGACCGACCATCGCCGCCACCGCCCCAGCGGACGCGAGCACCGTCAGCAACGCCTGTGAGTCCACGAGGAGTTCGCGGAGCCGCTCACGGCGGGTGCGGCCCGCCGTGCCCGTGCTGACGATCTCCACCTCCGTGTCCGCGAGTTCCGCGTCCAGCGCCACGGTCGCCTCGTCGGACCGCACCCGCCGCAGGTCGTTCCGCAACTCCCGTACCGCTGCGAGAAGTTGCTCCGTGGCCTCGTCCCGGGCGGGCGCCGCGTGCCGGTGGGTCTCCGCGCGCGCCTGGTGCCCGATGGCGAAGTTGCTGCCGTGCACGTCGCCGATCGTGACGCGTGGCTGGTCAGCATCCGAGGTGGTCATGTGGTGTCCGGTCCCTTCTGCGGCACCTGGCCGCCGGTGGTAGTACTGGCCGCAGTCGTACTGGCGGAGGCCCGCTCACCGATGGCGAAGTTGGAGCCCTCCACGGAGTCGATATTCACTCCGCCGTTGCTGATGTTGACGATCTTCTGAACGAACTCGCCGGTCTGGTAACCGGCTTCGGCCAACGCGATGCGCACACCGTGCGAGACCCGGTCCTGCACGCTCCTCAAGTACCGGTCCACGTCCATCTCCTGGAACAGCGAGCCCGAGGGCGCCGATCCGAGTTCACGCACCGACAGCGCGGGACCTTCCGGCAGTGCGCCCGCGTAGCCGCCGGTGAGCAACCGCCAGCCGTACGCCACGGTCCGGCCCAGCGTGACGACGGCGGTCACGATGGCGCGCGGCACCTGCGGCACGGTCGCGGCGGCCTTGCCGATCAGGTGGTTGTGGCGAAAGCGGTGGGCTACACGGTCCGCGTCCTTGAAGTCCTCGCGGACCGGTTGCAGGACGTGCGGGGCGATCTCCAGCATGAGCATGCGGCCCTGGGTATGGATGCGTACGAAGACCGTGACGACCAGTTCCTCGTCCCAGCCGCCGACCCGTACCCGCAGAAAGTGCCGTCGCTTCTCGGCGCCCTCCTCCACCGCGCGCTCCCGGTGCGTCGCGAAGACCTCGTCTCCGTAGGGGGCCATCTCTCGCCGCCGCAGCCCCTCGACCGGCAGGAACACGCACTCGTCGATCTCCAGGCGGCGCAGCCGGTCGCGCACCGGGTGCTGCGCGAACTCCGAGGACTCCCGCAACTGTTCGAGCAGCGGCCGGATCGTCTCCAGGACCGAGCGATTGCAGATGGGGCGCTTCGTCTTCATGCCGTCGGGCCGCAGTTCGACGGCGAGGACCCAGGTGTCGTGGGGGGTGCCCGCGCCGCAGAATGGATGGGCCTCCCGATACATGATCAGCGGCGCGTGCTGTTCGGTCCGGATCCGCTCGGCGAGTCGCTGGGAACGCCCGCTGCCGCCGCGGTAGGCGGGGTCGGCGACTGCGTCGGCGAAGCCCTTGTGAGACAGTTCCGCGCCCAGCGCCCGGGTGACCTGACTGCGCTGTGCGGTGATGCTCGCGACGACGAGCACCAGGACGAAGATGGTGAGCCACGCGCCCAGGGCGCCGGGCCCGTTCGAGGACGAGTGCGCGCCGAAGAAGCCGCCGAGGAAACCGAGCGCCGGATTGCTGATCGACGGCGCGCTCTGTGTCGGGTAGCCCGCGGAGTCGTACGTCGTCCCTGCGGACGAGGAAGCGGCGGACTTGCCGGTAAAGGCGTCGGCGAGCGTCACAACCAGGACACCGAGAAGGAAGAATCGGCCTGACCACCGCAGATAGAAGACGATCCAGCGGCGCACCAGTGTCGGCCGTTCGGCCCGTCCCCTGGCCTTGTTCGCCATGGCCAGCATGAGGCTGGGCAGCAGGAAGAGGAGCAACCAGAAGTCGGTGACCAGCGTTCCGACCACCCACAGACCGACGATCGCCCCGGACCAGGCCAGGTCCAGACGCCGAGCACGCAGGGCGTGCGCGAGAACGCGGGCGGCGTCGAACCCAGACGAAGGCGCCACGATCCGCTGTTCGTTGACATACAGCTCGTCGATCACGCGGTCGCGGTAGAGCGGGTCCAGATAGGCCCCCGCGCACAGCAGCCGGGTCGACTCAGTGGCGTACGACGGCGTGGCAGCCCGGGGCTGCTGTGGTTGGTGCGGCTGTTGCGGCATGAATGCGGTACTCACACCATCCCCCGATGGTAAAGCCGGGCGAAAACGCCCTCTGTGATCTGACTGAGCATCACGATAGCGAATGCATCGACACCGTAACCGATTTGTACATATCTGACCCCGACGTACACGGATGCGGCCACTACTACTGACCACGGCACCGGATCTGGTCAGCTCCCGCTCCACGGGCAGTACGCGCCGGAGTACCAACTCCCCTTGAACGCGAGTGGCACCCCCGGCCGGGTGGGCTCGCCGCCGACGTCCACACTGTCTGCACGGAGCTGCAGGCCAGCTCGAATTCACCCGACGCATCACCCAGCGCCACCAACTCGGCTATCTTCAGCTCCCGGACGGTCAGGGTGGCCAGCCGCTCAGCGAGTTCGGCGCGGTCCGGGGAGCTGTACGGAACCTCGGAGCCGCCATTGGGCGGACGTAGACACCATGCTGATCCCCTCGGCACCGCTCCAGAACGTGATCCGGCAGGCGACGGAGAGCGCCGCACAGCGCAGGACGCCCGGTAGGCCGCGAACCTCGCGGCGGTGCAGCAGTTCCATGCCCAGAGGAGCATCTCTTGGTCCCTTGCAAGCACATCGAAGCGATCACCGTGGGCAGTGACGGGGGCAGGGAGAGTTGCGTTCGAGCATGCAGAACATGGAGAGCCCTTTTCAAGCTGTGGTGCCTGTCCGCGAGTTGGACTGCCCTGCGCAACGACGAAGCTCCTGGTAGACGGGTTCTCGACCAAGATCACCCGTGTCCGCCAGGAGCTTCGCGTGCTTGTCTACCCGTCCTCGATTGACCTGTCCAGCCGCATCCTGCGGTTCCTGACCGGACAATTGGCAGCCCGGCGGCAGGAGATCGGAACGCGGTGGCGGCGCCTTCCCGCCGCACGTCAGGCACTGCTCGCCCTGGCCCATCTACGGTGCGGTGACACCTACACCCAGCTCGCTGCCGGGTTCGGCATCGGGATCGCGACCGTCTACCGCTACATACGTGAAGCTGTCGAGGCCCTGGCCGCCCTCGCCCCGTCCCTGACCGAGGCGATGAAGACGATCCGGACGAAGGCGTTCGTGATCCTCGACGGCACCCTGCTGCCGATCGACCGCATCGCCGCCGGCACCCCGTACTACTCAGGGAAACACAAACGCCACGGCATGAACGTCCAGGTCCTCACCGATCCATTCGGACGGCTGCTCTGGGCCTCGTCGGCTCTGCCCGGCTCGACTCACGACCTGACCGCCGCGCGGCAGCACGCCATCATCGAAGCCCTCGCCGATGCGGGACTCAAATGCTGGGCGGACAAGGCATACCAAGGCACCGGCGGACCCGTCCGCGTACCGTTTCGGGGCCGCCGCCTCAAGCGATGGAAGCGTCGCCACAACACCACCCACGCCAAGATCCGCTGCCTCAGTGAGCGGGCCATGGCCACCATCAAGGGCTGGCGCCTCCTGCGGAAGCTCCGCTGCAGCACCAACCGAATCACCAACGTAGTGCAGGCCGTCCTCGTCCTTCACCACGCATCAGCGTGAGGTTGGAAAAGGCTCGATGTCCGAACGCATGGCGTCAGCCACCTTTCTTCGTCCGTTCTTCGTCGGCGCAAGGCCAACCGCACGGCGGAGGACCGGCGCGTCATACGGGGACCCGCCCCGCGTCCCCGCTGCCGCGGGCGACCTGGTGGTGGAGGTCGGTGAGGGCGGCGACGTAGATCTCCGAGAAGGTCGGGAACGGCTGGATGGTGTCGCGCAGTACCTCCAGCGGGACCCGGGCGCGGACGGCCAGGGTCGCCTGTTGCAGCCACTCCCCCGCCTCCGGACCCAGCGCCTGGGCGCCGGTGATCGTCCGGCCGTCGCTGAGCAGCGTCAGGAAGCCCACGGCGTCGGCGTAGGCGCGGGTGTAGGCGGCGGTCTTGGCCACCTCGGAGATGGGGACCGTGGCCCTGAAGCGTGCCTCGGTCGCTCCCACGGCCGCCGCCTGTGGGTCGGTGTAGACCACCCGAGGTACGGCCGTGTAGTCGGCATCCCGGGGGTGGCCGAGGATGTTGTCGGCGACGACCTCGCCCTGGTACTTGCCGACGTGGGTGAGCATCCACAGGCCGGTCGCGTCGCCGACGACCCAGAGCCGTTCCGCGGCGCGCAGGCGGCTGTCGACAGGGATGCCTCTGTCGGTGGGGCTGACGCCGACCGTTTCGAGGCCCAGGTCGTGGGTCCGGGGGCGGCGTCCGGTGGCCACCAGCAGCTTGTCGCCGCGCAGTTCACGCCCGTCGTCGAGGACCAGGACGTAGTCCTCGGCGTCCTGGCGGGCGGCGACGGCACGGCGGCCCAGTACGAGTTCGATGCCGTCGCGCCGCAGTGCTTCACCGAGGGCTCGGCCCAGTTGCGCGGGCTCACGCGGGAGCACGTGGTCGTCCTGGCCGATGAGCACCACCTCGCCGCCGAGACGCCGTACCGCCTGTGCCATCTCGACGCCGACTGGTCCGGCCCCCAGGACGAGCAGCCGCCTCGGGACCGCCTTCATACCGGTGACCTCGCGGTTGGTCCAGATGCCCGTCAGTTCACGGAGGCCGGGTACGGGAGGCACGACCGGCGAGGCGCCGGTGGCCAGGACGACGTGGTCGGCCGTGCAGCGGGTACCGGCCACCTCCACCGCGCCCGGTCCGGCGAGCCGTCCCGAACCCCGCAGCAGGTCGATGCCGTTGGCGGCCAGCCAGCGCTCCTGTCCGGCGTCGGAGTAGTCCGACACCATGAAGTCCCTCCAGGCCAGAGTCTGTTCGACGTCCACCTCGGCGGTGACGGCGGCCTCGCGTGCGCCCTGGACCGCCTCGCCCGGGCGCAGCAGGGTCTTGGAGGGGATGCACGCGAAGTACGAGCACTCCCCGCCGACCAACTCGCGCTCCACGAGCGCCACGCGCAGTCCGCCGGCCGCGAGGGCGCCCGCGCAATGCTCACCGGGTGAGCCGCCGCCGATCACGATGACGTCGTGGTCGTGCTTCATCCGTCCGCCTCCCGTCTGCGTCCCCCGTCCGCGTTTCCCCCTATGCCGTGTCCCGTGTCGCGTCGGCCCTGCCCCGTCACCATGTCTGGCCGCCGGCGCGGATCAGCATCTCGTTGACGGCCACCTGGCGGTCCCGCGTGACGATGTAGCCGATCGCGTCCGCGATGTCGGCGGCCTGAAGTGGTTCGATGCCGCTGACCTGTCGGAGGACCGCGGTGCGGGTGGCTTCGCCGAGGTGGTGGACCAGTTCTGTCTGCACGGCGCCGGGTTCGACCACGCCGACGCGGACGCGCTCGACTAGGAGTTCCTGGCGCAGTGCCTCGGTGAAGCCGGTCAGGCCGAACTCGGGTACCAGGCGGTCCAGGAAACCCGCGAGGAGCTGGGGCGCCTGGACATCCTGGTCAACAATGCCGGAGTCATGCTCCTTGGCACGGCCCCTGCACACCACCGTCGAGGAGTGGGACCGGATGGTCGCGCTGAACGTGTCCGCGCTGCTGCACGTCACGCACGCCGCGGTCCCGCACCTGATCGACGCCGCCGCGACCTCCCCGCGGCAGGTGGCCGAGCTCGGGCTCGGTGATGGCGGCCTGCACCACCCGGGCCCGGCCGTCCTTCCGCTCGATGTCCTCGGCGAGCAGGCTCAGGCGCTCCCGGCGGCGGGCGACGAGTGCCACCGCCGCGCCCTCGTCGGCCAGCCTGCGCGCGGTCGCGGCACCGATGCCGCTGCTGGCGCCGGTGACGAGGGCGACGGCCCCGGCCAGTGCCCCGGCTGCCGGGGAGCTCATGTAGGCAGCTCGGTGCCGGCCTGTTCGCTCACCATGTAGCGCGCGTACCAGTCCGGCCAGTCCCGATCCTCCTCGCCGGTACGCGCCTCGTGCCCGCCGTGTGCGGCCGCTGCGCGGCGCAGCGCGCTCGCCAGGTCCGAGGCCGAGGCGAAGGCCGTCGTAGCGGGGTCCAAACGGCCCGGGAGCCTGGTGGTGATCTCCTGGAGCACCCAGCCGTTGCCGTCCGGATCGTTGAACGACAGGAACGAGCCGTAGCTGCTGCGCCGCGGGTCGGGGCCCGGCACACGGGCGTCGGTCCCGGCGTGGTGGAAGACCCCGCCGACGTCGTGGAACACGTCGCCGGGGTCCGCGCCGCGCTGCTTGAGTTCGTCGTGGGCGGCGTCGATGTCGTCGACGATCAGATGCAGGCCCTGGGCGGAGCCCGGTGTCTGCGACGTCACCGAGGTGCCGAAGATCACCGATGCCGGGGAGCCCGGCGGGGTCATCTGCACGACGCGGAAGTCCTCGCCGGTGGCGACGTCGGCGTCGAGCCGCCAGCCCAATGCCGCGTAGAAGTCCTTGGCCCGGTCCACGTCCGTCACCGGCACCACGACGACCTCAAGCTTCATGTCCATGGTTCACGCCTCCGCACTGGGACGAAAAGCCGACATCACGAGGCTCCTCCTCGCGCCCGGTGCTTCGCGCCAGGGACTCTCACTGGTCGTGCCGCTACTTCAGCAGCACCAACAGCCGCTCGGCGAGGACCGCGGCGGAGGCCGGGTTCTGTCCGGTGATGAGGTTGCGGTCCTCGACCATGTACGGCTTCCAGATCTCGCCGCGGCTGAACTCGACGCCGATCTTCTCCTTGAGCTCCGTCTCCAGCAGCCACGGCGCCCGGGAGGCAAGCCCGACGCCCTCTTCCTCCTCGTCGGTGAAGCAGGTGATCCGGTAGCCGGTGAAGGGGGACTTGCCGTGGATGCGGGTGGCCAGGATCGACGCGGGGCCGTGGCAGACGATCGCGAGGGGCTTGCCCGAGGCGAGCTGCGCCGTCAGGATCCGGCCCACGTCCGCGTCCAGCCACAGGTCGGACATCGGGCCGTGGCCGCCGGGCAGGTACACCGCGTCGTAGTCCTTGAGCCGGACGTCGGACAGTTGCAGCGGCCTGCGCATCACCTCGGCGGAGCGGATGATCTCCTCCAGTTCGAGGGCTCCCTGCTCGCCGCCCGCCATGGAGGGGCGCAGGCTCATCATGTCGACGTTGGGTGTCACACCGTTCGGGGTGGCGACCACGACCTCGTGTCCCGCGTCGGTAATCGCCTTGTACGGGGCCGCGAACTCCTCGGCCCAGTAGCCGGTCGCATACCTGGTGCCGTCCTTGAGGACCCAGTACGTCGCTCCGCTCACCACGAAAAGCACCTTCGCCATCACGACCACTCCTGCCGTCCGGGATCCGACTCCGTGTCGTAGGCACGGAACCGCTTGCACTCGTCACGCTCCCGCGCGAAGGCGTCCGGTCGCACCCGTGGGAAACCCTGGTCCTCACCGGCCCGCGGCCCTCCCACGCTCGATCCGTGCCAGGGCCCCCTCACATCCGGACATGATCAACAAAACCGTCCGTCCCGCACCTAGCGTGCGAATCATGGATCTCTCGCTTCGGACCCGTCCCTCGCCTCCCGCCGCCCGCGGGGCGACCCGCCCGCTCATCGGCCCCACCTGGTTCGCGGCGGTGATGGGCACAGGCATCGTCGCCAACGCGGCGGCGGCCCTGCCGCACGCCTTTCCCGAGCTGCGGGCGGCGGCCACGGTGGTGTGGGCGGGCGCCTGCGTGCTGCTGGTCGTGCTGGCCGCGCGCTACCTCGGGCAGCGGGCGATCCGTTCCCACGCCGCCGACCCGATGATGGCCCAGTTCTTCGGCGCGCCCCCGATGGCGCTGCTCACGGTGGGCGCCGGCGCACTCCTGCTGGGCAAGGACGTGATCGGGCTCGACGCGGCGGTGGGCGTGGACTGGGTGCTGTGGCTGACCGGCACCGCGCTCGGCCTGGTCACCGCCTGCACGGTGCCGTACCTCATGATCACGCGGCACCTCTTCGCCCCGGACGCGGCGTTCGGCGGCTGGCTGATGCCGGTGGTGGTGCCGATGGTCTCCGCCGCGACGGGCGCGCTGCTGGTCCCGCACACGCCTGCCGGGCAGCCGCGGCTCACCCTCCTGCTGGGCTACGCGATGCTCGGACTGGGCCTGGTCGCGACGCTGCTGATACTGGCCATGATCTACGGCCGCCTGGTGCACCACGAGGTGCCCACCGGAGCCACGGTGCCCACCGTGTGGATCGGTCTGGGCGCGCTGGGGCAGTCGGTGACGGCGCTCGGCGCGCTCGCCACGGTGGCACCGGCCGCACTGCCCGCGCCCTACGCCCGCGGTGCCGCGGTGTTCGCGCTGCTGGGCGGCATCGTGATGTGGGGCTTCGCCATGCTCTGGCTGACCCTCGCCGCGGGACTGACGGTACGGACGATCCGGGCCGGTCTGCCGTTCGCGCCGACGTGGTGGTCCTTCATCTTCCCGGTGGGTGCCTGCGTGACGGCCACCGGCGCCCTCGCCGCCCGCACCGGATCCGCACCGCTCGCCTGGACAACTACCTTGCTGTACGCGGCTCTTGTCCTGGCCTGGCTGGTGGTGGCGGGCCACTCGCTGCGGCACGCCGCCCGGCACGTGCGCCGTCCCGCCCGGCAGATCGTGGAGTGAGCTCCGGTGATTGCCGCATCGTGTGCCCGTAGGAATCGATCGTCCGGATCCGACCGCGCCGGGGACGCGAGGCGGCCGTCTGGCCCATACGGTGGAGTGAGCCTCCGAGCCTTTCCGGAGCCCACCTGCCCCCTCCACCCGCTCACCGAAGGGATCACGCGATGGATCCGGACATCGGCATCAGGGCCGCGATCGAGGAGCACTGGCGGGCGTCGGAGCGCGGCGACATCGAGGCCGAGCACGCCCTCTACGCCGTGGACGCGGTCCTGGACTACCCGCAGTCGGGAGAGCGCTTCCGCGGGCGCGCCTCGATCTCGGCGCAGCGAGGGGGACACGCCGCGGACCGGCACTTCACCCTCCGGCGGATCGTGGGCGGCGGCAATCTGTGGGTGAGCGAGTGCGTCATCACCTACGACGGGGTGCCCACCGTCTCGGTGAGCGTCATGGAGTTCGCCGACGGTCAAGTGGTGCACGAGACGCAGTACTTCGCCGACCCTTTCGTCGCGCCCGAGTCGCGGGCCGCGCTTGCCGAGCCGATGCCGGGTGGGGGCGAGACCGAGGCCTGACCGAGGCAGGACGCCTATCCGCCGTACCGGCCGGACGTCCGCCTCCGCCGATTACCGCGAAGTCCCGGCCGGTTCCGCGTCGTTCAGTAGCATGCCGGTCGTACGGAACCTTGCACGGAAGGCGCCTGGTGTGACGCCCAGGTGTCGCGCGAACGCGCGGCGCAGGGACTCGGACGAACCGAATCCTGTGCGGCGCGCCACCACCGCCATGGAGGCGTCGCTCGTCTCCAGCAGTCTCTGAGCGGCTTCAACCCGTACCTGTTCCACATACCTGCCCGGGGTCGTGCCCGCCTCCTCGTGAAAGAGCCGGGTCAGGTGGCGGACGCTGACGCCCGACCGTCGCGCCATCGCGGTCAGGCTGTGGTCGGCTCCCGGGTCCTCGACCACGGCATCCAGGATCCGCCGTAGCAACTCGTGCCACGTGTAGGGGACTTGAGAGCGGACGCTGAACTGGGACTGGCCTCCGGGACGTTGCATGAAGACGACCATGTCCTTGGCGACCGCCCGGGCGACCTCCGCGCCGTAGTGCTCCTCCACCAGCGCCAGGGACAGATCGATTCCGGCACTCACCCCGGCCGAGCTCATCATCTCGCCGTCGCGTACGAAGACCGCGTCGGGTTCGACCCACACGGACGGGTAGCGCAGGGCGAGTTGGCGCGTGAAGCGCCAGTGGGTCGTCGCCCGGCGGCCGTCGAGCAGGCCGGCTGCGGCCAGCAGGAACGCTCCCGTGCACACCGAGGCCGTACAGGCCGCTGTCCCGTTCAGGCGCCGCACCGCGTCCAGCAGGGCGTCGTCCTTGATCAGCGTCTCCCACTCGGGACCGCCCGGAATCAGCAGCACGTCCGAGGGTCCACGGACGTCGTCGACCGAGCGGTCGGCGCTGATGCGGGTCCCGGCCGAGGTGATCACGTCGGCCCCGTCCTCGGACACGATCTGCACGCGGTAGCGGGCGCCGAACTCGTTGGCCGTGGCGAACACCTCGATCGGGCCGGTCACGTCGAGCAGTCGCGCGCCGGGGAACACCAACACGGTGACGGTCAGCGGGTTCGTCCCAGAACGGTTGCCGTTCATCGGCTGCCTCCCAACCGTGCGGGCGGGCGCCCCGGACCGTCCGGGAGATCACGCCGGCCTGTCGACGGCGGCCCGATGCGCACAGCGCCCCGCACCCGCAATCCTTCGTCCGCGATCGCGACGGGCGCCACGACTTGTTCGCTCCCTGTTGGGAGACGCAGCCTCCCACCGCTCCTCAGTGGCCGGCGCTGCGGCCTCCGTCGACGTGCAAGGTCACGCCCGTCACGAAGGAGGCGGTCTCCAGGTAGCGGACGGCCTCGACGACGTCCTCGACCTCACCCATCCGCCCGAGCGGATGCCTCTTCGCGAGTTCCTCGTCGTACTCGCCCGGGTGCATCGGCGTTCGGATGATGCCCAGCGAAACCGCGTTGCTGCGGATGCCACGGGACGCGTACTCGATGGCGAGGGACCTGGTGGCGGACTGGAGGCCGCCCTTGGTCAGTGAGGCGAGCACCGAGGGTTCGGCGGAACTGGCGTAGTCGGCGAGGCTGGTGGTGATCTGGACGATGTGTCCGCCGCCCTGTCGGAGCATCTGCTCGACGGCGAGCTGGGTGATCCGGAAGAAGCCGGTCAGGTTGACGCCGATGATCGCTTCGTAATCCTCCCGTGTGTACTCGGTGAACGGTTTGCCGATGAAGAGGCCGGCGTTGTTGATCAGGGTGTCGATGCGTCCGAACCGCCCCGTCGCGGTGGCGGCGAGGCGCTCGGCCGTGGCGGGGTCGGCGATGTCGCCGCGCACGGTGAGGACGTCCGGGTCGTCGGAGGGTGGGATGGTGCGCGAGGTCGCGACGACCTGGTGGCCGAGCTTGCGGTAGGCGGCGACAAGACCGGCACCGATGCCCTGGGACGCACCGGTGATGACGGCGACCTTCTTGTCGGGGAGGTCCATGATCGGCTGCCTCGCTCGCGTTCTCGTTCTTCTGTGGAGCGGACCGGTTTCTCGCGCGGCGAGCGGTGGAGCGCCCGAGCGGGGGGACGGCGGCTCATCCACTGAGCCCCCGCTCCGGCGCGGACTCGTACGCGCTGCGGGGCAGGGCGTCACGGAGCTGTCTGCGGGAGGTGATCGACAGCTTGGTGAAGATCTTCCGCAGGTGCCACTCGACCGTCCGCGGGCTCAGGAACAGCCGGGAGCCCACCTCCGGGTTGGAGAAGCCGTCTCGCACGAGCAGCGCGATCTGTTTCTCCTGCGGCGTCAGTTCCTCCCCCGAGGACGTCTCCAGGCGGTGCTTGCGGATCGACTCCCCACTGGCCAGTAGTTCCCTGCGGGCTCGTTCGGCGAACGCCTCCATCCCGATGGCCGCGAACATCCTGTACGCGGTCCGCAGCTGCTCCCTGGCCTCGACGCGCCGGCGCTTGCGGCGCAGCCACTCGCCGTACAGCAGGTGGGTACGCGCGAGTTCGGGGCGCAGGTGCGTCCGGGACAGCCGTTCCATCGCCCCGCGGTAGAGGCCGTCGGCGGAGGCACCGTCGCTGAGCAGGGCCCGGCAGCGGGCCAGGATTCCCTGCGCCCAGTCGGTGTCGCACGGTGCTGCCGCATCCGTGAGGCCTTCCAGCGCCCCACCGGCGACCTCCGTGTCACCGACGCGTACGGCAGCCTCCACGAGCTCGGGCAGCACCCACACCGAGACCCACAGTTCGGGGATCCGGGCACTGCTCTGCGCGGCGGCCAGTGCCTGCTCGTAGCGGGCCAGGCCGTTGTAGAGCACGGCCGCCGACCACTGGGCCACGGTGACGCCCATCAGCTGGCCACTCGCGCCGGCTTCCTCGACCGTGGCCGAGACAAGGGGCTCGACGTCGGCGGTGCGGCCCCGCAGCGCACCGAGGCGCAGCTTGACGTGCGGGGCGATGGGAACACCGGTCGCCGCGGCAACGATGTCCGCCTCGTCGATGATCGCCTCGGCGCCGGCAAAGTTCCCGGTCCAGGTCGTGGCCATCCCCAACGACGCGAGACAGAAAGGGAGTTCGGTGAGGGCGCCTGCGGCGCGCGCCACGTCGACGGTCCGGCCGTACGTGGTGCGCATGGCCCGGTCGTCCCATACGGCCGCGCTGACACCGTTGGCCACCCAGCCCCACTTGAGCAGATCGCGTGCGGGCAGGTCGACGAGCGCGACGGCCGCACGCTCCAGGACCGGTACGGCGGCCGCCCGGCCGTCGGTGACCAGCAGCGCGTAGCCCTCGGTCACGAGATCGAGGGCATGGGGCGGTGCCGTCGACCGTGGCAGCCGCCGCATGGCCTCGGAGATCGCCGTGAGGCTGACGGCATCGGCGGCGATCAGCGCGGACGTGCCCCAGGCGAGCAGGTAGGTCTCGCGGGCGAGCTTCGCGTCGAACCGTTCGAGTCGTCGCGCGGCCGTGAGCAGTAGCGGTGGAGCCTCACGGTCGAGGCCCGCCGCAAAGGTGATCTGGCTGCGGACCAGGTCCGCCCGTACCCGCTGAAAGTCGCTTCGGGCGTGCTGGTCGGCGACGTCGACGTAGCGGCGGGCGGCGTCGAGGTCGCCCGCTTGGAGGCTGGCGTCCGCGGCCGCGACCGCGCGTTCGGCTCGCCGCGAGGCATCCACGGTGAGGACAACGGACCGCTGGAGGAACGCGGCGGCGGCTGCGAGGCCGCCCCGCGCCTGTGCCCGTCCGGCGGACCGTTCGAGCTCGGCGGCGACCGACTCGTCCGGGCCGGCCGTGGCGGACGCCAGGTGCCAGGCCCGGCGGTCCGGGTCCAGCCGCGGGTCGGTCGCCAGAGCCAGTGCCTGGTGCGCCGACCGGCGGTAGCTCTCCGTGGCCGACCGGTAAACGGCCGACCTGACCAGCGGGTGCCGGAAGGTGACGCGCAGGTCGAACGACAGCAGCCCGTCCGTGCCGTCGGCGAGTGCTTCCTCGGGTGTCACTCCGAGCCGGTCGGCGGCCCGCCACACCAGGGCGGGATCGCCGACGGGGTCGGCTGCGGCTATCAGCAGGAGCAGTCTGGTCTGTTCGGGCAGGTCCTCGATCCGACGCAGGAAACTCTGCTCGATCAGGCCGGGCACGGTGTCGGTGTTCAACAGGCCGAAGCCTCCGGCCAGTTGGGTCACCGAGAGGGAGCGGGGCAGTTCGAGGAGGGCGAGGGGGTTGCCCTGGGTCTCGGCCACGAACCGGCTGCTCACGTCGTGGTCGAGAGGGGTGTGCGTGACGGATTCAAGCAGGGTGTGCGCGGCCTCGTCCCGAAGTCCGGTGACTTCCAGGTCCGGCAGTCCGCGCAGTTCCGGGGCCCGTTCGCGGGCGCCGAAGACGAGGGCGATCGACTCCGCCATGAGGCGGCGGGCGACGAATCCCAGGGCCTGCGCCGAGGCGCGGTCCATCCAGTGGGCGTCGTCGACCAGGCACAGGAGTGGGCGCTTGCGCGACGCGTCGGACAGCAGACCGAGCACCGCCATGCCCACCAGGAAGCGGTCGGGCGGCGGTCCCGCGCGCATCCCGAAGACGGTCGAGAGTGCCCTGCACTGTGGGGCGGGCAGGTCCTCCAGGCGGTCGACCAGTGGCACGCAGAGCTGGTGCAGCGTCGCGAACGGCAGCTCCATTTCGGATTCGATGCCGACCGCGCGCAGCACGCGCAGGTCGCCCGGAGAGTCCGTCAGGTGTCCCAGCAGTGCCGACTTGCCGATGCCGGGCGGCCCGTGGATCACGAGTGCGCGGCTCTCTCCCGTACGGAGGACGTCGACGAGTCTGTCGAGGGCGGCGCACTCGGCCTCGCGTCCGAGCAGGCCGACCTTGTTCCCGCGTCCTGGTCCGTTCTCCAGACCTGCCACGGTTGCCCGCTTTCGTCGCAGTCGGCCCCCGCGCCACCTTTCACACGGTACAAGCAGAGCATGATGGCCGGAGTCCACGCCAGATAAAGCCCGGCCTGCCGCAGAGCCCTTTACCAGCCAGGTCGATATGTCCGTTTTTCCGCGGACGGTGCGGCACCGGTACGCCCTACCCCGTCCCGTCACGGTGACGCACCGCCGCAGACGATCCAGGTCCGACCGGTCACGGACCGGCCGTCCGGGCCGAGCAGGAACGCGGTCAGGCCTGCGATCTCCGCCGGGTCGATCAGGCGTCCCGGCGGCGGTGTCACCGGAGGGGTGCTATTACGTCCGCTGTCGCGGAGCATCGGGGTGCGTGTCGGGCCCGGAGCCACCACGTTCTCCGTCACGCGCCGCAGTGCGAGCTCCACTGCCCATGGCCGGGCGAGCGCCGACAGCGCGGCCTTGGTGGCGGCGTACCGGCTTTTGCCCGGTACGCCCGCCATGGTGCGGCTGCCGATCAGGACGACCCGGCCGCCGTCCCGCAGGCGACCGGTGAGCGAGTCCACCAGGACGCAGGCCGCCTGCACGTGTGCGCCGTCGTCCGCGGTGAGGCGGCCGAGCGGTGCCGTGCGCTGGAGTCCGGCGGCATGCGTGACGACGTCGACCGGGGCGGTCTAGCTGAGCGTTTCGGGGAGCGGATCGGGGCGGGTCAGGTCCGTTGGCAGCCATGTCAGCCCTGGTCGGGTGCGTGGCGGCGTCCGGCTCATGCCGGTCACCGTCCAGCCGTGTCCAGGAGACGGGTTTCGGCCTGGTCGAGAAGGAGTTGCCGGCCGAGCCGGGTGCTCCGGTGAAGGCTCCGGTGGAGCTGACGGACCTCGTGGCGGGTCCGGCGCGTTCGGCCGCCGACGTGATCGACCTGCTGGAGCAGCTGTGGGGCCGGTTCGCGGAGGGCCTCGGCG
Source organism: Streptomyces sp. NPDC091280 (assembly GCF_044768565.1). Classification (NCBI taxonomy): domain Bacteria; kingdom Bacillati; phylum Actinomycetota; class Actinomycetes; order Kitasatosporales; family Streptomycetaceae; genus Streptomyces; species Streptomyces sp. NPDC091280. The sequence continues at coordinate 21,349 of NZ_JBIVUZ010000026.1, read as the reverse complement.
ATCACTTCCGAAACAGCCGTCGTCGCCGCCACGATCAGCCCCCTCCAGCTCTTCAACCTCGCAGCCACCCTCGCCCAGCACATCGGCCTCACAGTCAAGGACAGCTGACCACGAAGGACCCGGAGCAGCCCTCATCCGGACACCTTCGAGCAACAACCGTGCTGCACCACGCCGTCGTGCAGCAACCGCAGTATCCCGTGCCACTGGATCTTGACCGCTTGCCATCGGACTTCGACGGATGCGAGTTTGTGTCATCACCGCAGGTCAGTGACTCAGCGCACCGAAAGTAGGCTGAGTCACTGACCTGCGCTTATGTGCAGTTCCTCGTCAACGTGCAGGGCGGAGCCCTGCGATCGTCATGCAGGCCGCTCGTTGTGCGGGGACGGGTGTCAGGAAGGCTTGACCGCCGAGACCGGGGTGACAGTCACCTTGTTGTCACACTCGGCCCACCACCCGTCGTTCAGGGCGACCTGGTGCTTCCCGGAGTGCGGCAGCCCGATGACCATCGTCGGATACGCCGCCGGGGTCTTGCCCGACACGCAGTAGCCGTCGCCCTCGCCCTGGACCTGGACGAAGGTCAGCTTCACCCACGCCTTGCCGTGCGGCCGGACCGTCACGGTGGCCGCCCTGCCGGTGGGGGTGACCTTGAGCGGGGTGTTGTGGGAGGGGGAGCCATTGCCGGCGCCGGCGACCGTCGTCGGATGGCCCTTCAGGACGCACGTCTTCCGGGAGACGTTGGTGAACTGCACGACCGCCGCCCCGGTCCCGGTCCCGACGGGCGGGTGGGCGGCCTGCCAGGCGCTGACCCGGAGGGCGGAGGCCGGGCAGGCGGGCGGCGGGGTGGAGGTGGTGGTGCTCGCCGCCATGGCGATGCCCGGCAGGATGCCGGTGACCGCCGTCGCGACGACGGTCACCGCCGTCGCCGCCAGAGCCGCCCTGCGAATGCCGTTGCTGTGCCGCATGCTGTCGTCCCCCTGAGTCGTGTCGTCCGCGGGTTTCGGTCGTCGGTTGTTGCCCCGCGGTACGCGTGGTCGTTGGTACGTGAGTGCAGAGAGGGCGGGACAGCGGCAGGGTTCCGTGCGGCGACTGCTTGTGACGGAACGGTGACGCCAGGCCGCACCCTGTACAGATTGCCGTCAGGGCACACAGAAGCACCTCCAGCGCGCCGGGGGTCTACCACTCCCCCGGTGCGTACCGAAGGCGCTCTGAGTCGCTGACCTGCGGTGATCAAACTCCGATGACACAAAATCGCGTCCGTCGAAGTCCGATGGCGAACAGTCAAGATCCAGTGGCACGGGACACGCCGGCCTTCGGCTCCTGCACCTACCACTTCTCACAGAGGAGTCGGGCTGCCTGGGGATTCGAGTTGTCAGGCTCACGATCTCCGCGTCGCCCGGGAGGTCCAGGCGCTCCTTGCGCGAGACTGGGAGCAGCGGCACCGGTCCGCCGTGCGCCAGTCCGCAGCGTCGCAGAACCCGGGCGCGGACGCGGCACCAGGGTGAGTGGAACTCGCGGGGCCGGCACCCGGAGCCGGGGCAGGGCTGAGTGCAGACCTTGCGGTGGCCGGGTTCGGTGACGGGCGCCAGGCGCTGGAGCAGCCGGCGGACCCGGTCTTCCTCCTCTGCTTCCTGCGGTACCTCGTCGGACGTGCAGCCCTCGATGAGCCGGGTGCTCTTGAAGTCGAGCAGCAGCCCGTCGACGGCGAGGTCGGCGTCCGCTGTGAGGCGGTGGGTGGAGAACGTGAGGCCAGGCGTGCAGTCCTCGGGCCGGGAACGTTCAGGAACGCGCTTGCGCCCCGGCCGTCGTGGACGGCCGGGGCGTCAGCGCGTTCACCCGTGGGTCAGCAGTTGCGGATGGACCAGACCGGCGTCCAGTCGTAGCTGTACACGGTGTTGTCGGGCGTGAACTGCTTGAGCACGTTGCCGCTCTGACCGTAGAAGTACGAGGTGACCCCACCGGTCTGCGAGTCGACGTAATAGCCGCTGCCGTCCCAGTACGACAGCGAGTACCGGGCGCAGTTGTAGAGGAAGAAGACCTTCCAGTCACTCGTCGTGGGATCCCACACTGCAGTGCAGAGGCTCCCGCTGGTGCAGCTGACCGTGCTGCCGCTGGCCACGTGGACGACCCTGCTGGCAGCCGGCGAGGTGGTCGGCGAGCTCGCCGCGGCGGACTTGGGCGTCACCCCGGCCGGTGCCGCAGGCAGCACCAGCACGTGGCCGCCCTTGGCCGCGCCCTGCTGCGGAGCGGCCTGGGCCGGGCCCGCGACGAACAGGGCCGCCAGCGCCACAGCCAGCGCGCCGAGGAGCCCGATGATGGATCGTTTGTCGCGCATTGTGTCTTCAACCCCCTGTGAAAAACGGCGACTTGGACGCCACCAGACTGTCCGCGACCGCCGTTGCCGCACCACACGTTTAAGCCGTGGCTTCAGGGTCGGCCGTTGCTCTTTGTGCCAGTGGTCCGGCACGTGAAGGAGACCTGCCTTGCCCGCCGGAGACGACGATTCCTGCTTGCGGCGGCCCCCGTCAGACGGACGGCCCGGGCCGGGCTTCGAGCAGGGCGATGCCGACCTGGGTGATGGTGTGGACGACGTACTTGCTGTGCCGGACGCTGAGCAGTAGGCCGGCCCGGCGCAGCACGGCGGTGTGCTGGCTGACGGCGGCGCCGGAGATGCCGACCCGCGCGGCGAGTTCGCCGGTAGTCCGGCCGGTGACGACGTCCTCCAGGATCGCGGCCCGGGTCCGGCCGAGCAGCGCGCCCAGCTCCGTACCATGCCGGCTGCCGCTGCTCACCCAGTCCGGGGTGTGCTCGATCGGGTAGACCAGCACCGGCGTCCAGTCGGCTGCAGGAAAGGCCAGGGTGATGGGTCTGCGGGTGCAGAAGAAAGAGGGTTGCAGCACCACCCCGCGCCCCTCCAGGCGGACTTCGCGGTCGACGGGATAGTCGGCCTCCAGCACCGGCGGGCGCCAGCGCAGCACGGGATGGAAGCTCGCCAGCAGCCCGTCGGTGCCGCCCGTCAGGACGGCACGGGCGCGGGCGGCCCGGTCGGCGTCGACCTGGGCACGGATCTGCGGCCAGAACGGGGCGATGGCCCGCCGGTGGTGGCCGTGCAGGGCGGTGCCCAGCCGGCGCAGGGCCTCGGGTTCGCCGTCGGCGAGCGACCGGGCCAGGTCCGGTAACGGCCGGCACCGGTGTGGAGAGGCGGCGAGCAGTGCGAGGTCGCGGTGCAGGGCGGTGTGGGACGTGCCGAGCACGGTGTCGAGGGCGGCGGCCAGTTCGCGGCCGTTGCCCGGGGTAGGTGTGAGGAAGTCCGGAAAGTAGCCGCGCCCGGGGAGCAGCCCGGCCAGCAGCCGGTCCGCCGGGCCGCCGAGGCAGGGCCGCACCAGCTGCCGCCACAGCCCGAACGACAGGGTGTCGCCGCCCTCGAACAGGCCCTGGAAACTGTTGACGATCTCCCAGAGGTGGTCCGGCCCGGCGGCAACGCGCACACGCGCGATGTCGTCAGGCGTGAAGTGCACGCGCAACATGGGGGGTCACTCCGATGGTGGTCGGTCATCGGGGGTGGTGGTCATGGCCATGAATACGGGATTGCTCCATGAGCGTCACCCGTCCCATGAGATACGGACAAGGGCGTTTTCAGTTGGCTCGGGCCCGCCGAACATCGACACACCTGGATGAACGGCGCCCCGATTGCGCGGCGCTCAGGCACCATCGACCACCGCCTCCGGCTCAGTCTCAGCCACGGTCCTGGAGGCACGGTCGCGGCGGACGTGCAGCTTCTCGGCAGCCCGCTCACGATCGAGGCCGCTGCCGCCTCGGAGGGCGGAGGACATTGCATCCGGCCGGCGTCCAGCAGCTTGCCCGTCCCCAGAACCCCCTGGAGGGTGCGTCCCGACTGAACGAGGAGGACTGACCCGGCGGTGTCACGTGCCGGGGTGAGGACCGCGTTCCATCTAGACCCCTCGTACGCCGTCCGGGCAAGGCCATCGCCTGGACACTGCGGCCAGAGGAACTGGAGGAAGAGGGATGCCAGGCACACCCACCACCTGCGACGTTACAGGATCGAATGATGGCGGCCCAAGTGTCAGGTGAACACAACGGTCAACGTCCTCACCCGAGGCAGAATTCAGCCTCAGAAGATTTTAGTCTTCTTCTCTCCGCCGATTCCGAAGAGCAATCCCTTGTGATCACCGCTCAAAGACCTTCATATAGCGTTGACCAGCTTCACCTGTGCCTCGACAGGTGTCTGCCTGGCTTCCCTGGCGGTACCTGCCGCACGATCTCGCACCCCGGGAGACGGTCTACGCCTGCTTCGCTGCCTGGCAGAGGGAAGGCGTCTTCGACCGGCTCAACGGCCTGCTGCGGCGCACGGCGCGCAAAGCCGAAGGCCGTGATGCCACTCCGAACCGGCGCGACACCTGAACCTCGAACCAAACAACCCCGCCGGGACAAAACGCCCTTTGAGAGGGTTTTTTGCTCCTTGTCGAGGTGTTTCGGGTAGGTTTTTGCGTCGGATCTGGTGTGAGCGATGAGGTTGATGCGGCCTGCGTTGCAGGAGAGTTGATTAGGCGGGCGTCTTGGCCTGGCTGCTCCTGTTTCATCCCAAGGCGCCGGATTACGCGCCGTGCGCTTCGAGCGCTGGCACGCGCGCCTGTGCCTTGCGGGTAGTCCCGAATTGTGCCTGAACGTCGCCGTTATCCGAGCGATCTGTCCGATGCCCGCTGGGAGTTGGTCGAACCGGTCCTGACCGCCTGGCGAGCCGAGCGCCGCGGCCGCGGACTGGACATCGGCCGCCCGCCGGACCATGACCTGCGCAGCCTCCTGGACGCGATCCTCTACGTGAACCGCACCGGGATCCCCTGGCGCTACCTCCCGCACGACTACCCGCACTGGAACACTGTCTACGCCTACTTCGCCCGCTGGCAGGAGGAGGGCGTCTTCGACCAGCTCAACAGCCTCCTGCGTCGACAAGTCCGCAGGCAGGAAGGCCGAGAGGTCGACCCCAGCGCCTGCGTCATCGACTCACGGAGCATCAAGACCTCCACCAACGTCCCCGCAGCCGGCCAGGGCGTCGACGCGGGCAAAAAGATCGTGGGCCGCAAGCGGAGCGTTGTCGTCGACACCCTCGGCCTGCTGCTGACGGTGCTGGCCACGGCCGCAAGCGTCCAGGACTCCGTCGCCGGCCAGGCCCTGATCGAGAAGGTGGCCGCCGAGCATCCCACCGTCCGCAAGACCTGGGTCGATGGCGGATACCGCCAGCACCTCGTCGAGCACGCCGCGACCCTCGGCATCGACATGCACAACGTCCGCCGAGACCCCAACACCAGAGGCTTCACCGTCCTGCCCCGGCGGTGGACCGTCGAGAGAACGCTGGGCTGGCTCATGAACCACCGCCGCCTGGCCCGCGACTACGAAGCCCACTCCCACCGCTCCGAAGCCATGGTCCACCTCGCGATGATCAACCTCACGACACGTCGCCTCACAGCCGAATCCACCCCGAGCTGGCGCGGCACGTGAACCGCCTCAATCCGGCAATCCGGGACTAAACAGCAGAAGAAAACGCCCTCTGACGTACTTGCAGAACTGAGGCGTTGACGGTCCGGGGCGTGCTACCCGCTGTTTCGACGCCGCCGATGGGGCTACAACGGCACTGGACGGGGCATCCTGGGCTTATCGGCCTTCCTTCTCGTACTGTCGGACCGGCCGAGGAGGGGGAGCAGCGTGGACGCCGATGACCAAAGGGGCGCCAGTCAGTGGGCCGCCGCGTCGGTTGAGCACTTCGACCAACTGGCTCGCGGGGTGCTGCATGCAGCTCGCGAAGCTGCCCGGGAACTGCGGTGCTGCCCTCCGGACTTGGAACGGCGCACATGGGCTCTCGGTGTCCTGGCGGGGCAGGCGCAGGCGATGCTGGGTCCTGACCAGCCAGTTCACCCGCCAGTCGGGGCCGCAGCGCAGAGGGAATTCGTCTGTACCTCTCTTCAACTCGCCGTACACGCGCTGGCGCACCGATGGACAGAGGGCGACCTCGGCCTGGCGGGGCAGGCCGAGGTACCGCATCTTGGCGAGCGCCAAACGGCCGATGCCTTCGACGTGCTCGGGCGGCTGATGCTCCCGCACGCCTCACCTGAGGGCTGGGCCGCCACCATTTGCACCGACCTGACCCATGGCCAAGAGAAGTGGGAGGCGATGGTCAAGCTGAGCAAGTACATCCTGCACCCCACCTTCCTGACCCTCGCCGACGACGCGACACGTGTCATCGGCGAGGCCGTGCACAACATCAACATGAACCGACTGCGAGAACTTGCCGACTCGGTGCGAAACTTCGCGGGCGCCGCCGAACCATCTCACCGGGCAACGGAACCGACCTCAGCCGTCGCCGGGCCAGAGCTTGAACCCAACCCTGGGCGTTGTCCGCCGATGACGCTGGAACAATCCAACCGAGAGCGCATGTCCGAGCTTGGCAGCCAGCGGACAAACGGCAGGAGGACCCTAGAGCCCTCTCGCCCCATAGTGCCGAGGGGCGAAAACACGGCTCGCCCCGGACCTGCTCGCGCGACCCCGGAGGAGGCGCTGTTGCCGAAGCCTCGACAGACCCCGGGTTCGACATCCCCCCGCCTGCCCGGCGGCGGGTTCGGTGCCCAACTGGCACCGTAGGTAACGCGATTCACCTGGAGGTTCCACACGTGTTCGCGGGGTGGTCATGCCCAGGGAGCCGGGTTTCAGACGCTTCAGCGAAAGGCACCCGCTGGACATCGCGGTGCAGCAGACTCATTCCCCCAAGGCCTTCAACGAGTTCAGTGCATCCTTGGTCAGAGCACATGATCAGCAGAAGGCCGTGCCCACGTCAGGCGAACACCCGGATGAGCGATCACGTTCGGGACATCGTTCGAGCCTGATGGATAAAGAACAAGCTGAGAGCCTGTACCTCTTCTTCTGACCTGGATATGGGCTAGGTCCAGCCTGATGTTATGTCCGGGTACGTCGGACCGTCGTTGGATCGACTCGCCTACCCCGAGAACGCGTCATCCCCTGGGCGAGAAGTACCCCGACATCATCACCAGGACCGTCCGATGCCTCCAGAGTCAAAGGCTTAGTCGTGCTTCCGCGCAGGTGGGCCGTCGAACGTGGCTGGTCGTGGATCATGAGGGCCCGCCGTCACCGCCGCGACCATGAACGGCTGTCCGAGATGAGCGGGGCACTCATCACCTGGGCCGCCGTCATATTGATGACCAGGCACCTCACCGCCGCACGAACCGACCAGCCGGACGCCATGACGTCGCCCACTGTCACGGGATGCCGCATGATCAACTGGAAGAGTCCTCGCTGCGTTGCCATATGTCCGCCTGGTGCGGGAAGGGGAACGGCCGCAGATGGTGGTGGCAGGGGCGCGTGGTGTAGGGGCCCAGGCCGTACTGGTCCAGCCAGGTCACCAGTTGTTGGCGTTCGTGGAGGATACGGTGCTGGGCGTCCCAGTCGGCGCCACCGGAGCGCAGGGCCTGGCGGGCGCGCTGTGTCGACCAGTGGCGCAGCTGGCGTGCAGATTCGCTGCACAGCAGGGTGGGCGGGTGGGCGTGCAGGAACGCCGCACGGTTGTCTGTGTCCGGGGCGTGTCCGCTGAAGAACAGAGTGATCAGCCACTGGGCTCGGTCCGCTTCGGTGTGCATGCTGGTTGTACTCCCTCGTTTTGGCCCTTCCGGGGATCGTGTCGTTCCCGTCGGTGGCGGGCACGGCACCCGGCGCTCGCCTTGCGCAGGCTTTTCGCCTGGTACTGGGGTCTTTTCTTCCGGGATTCCGTGCGGCGCCGACGCAGCCCTGCGCCTCGGCCCGGTCGTGAGCCCGTACTGGCGGGACCGGCGTCGGCCGGGTTCCTCAGTGCGTCGGCTGTTCCGTGCCCGCGATCCCTTCTAAGCTCTGTACAGGACAGTCCACAGGCACAGACGCGATAGCCCGGTCCGCGCTGGCGGGAATGAGGACGCGCAGCGGTGGTCGGCCGACTTTCCAACCTTGTGCGCCGTTCTCCGCCGTGATCTCCGCGGTTCGCAGCTCCGTGGTTCTTGACGGCCGCACCGAGCTGGAGTGCACTCCCGCGCACCCCAGGGGCCGCGAGGATCCTCCCGCGCGATGTGCCCGGCTCGCACAGCAGAGCGCGGCATAGCGCGCAGGCGGCCGTCGCGCGCTGCCACCGACCGGCCGCGCCGGCCGCCCCCGGTCGGGACAGTGTCCGCGCGGGCGGCATTCCCCGCGCGGACACCCGGCCGGGTTCGCTCCCGCCCGCCTCCGGCCGTGACCACGTCGGCACCGACCCGGACGTGGCCCTCCCGGCAGGATCACCGTCCGGCCATAAAGCCGTCATGGTGTGCTCCCGCCGCTGTGCGACAGCACACCAACGCATGGCCCCCACCGTGCGGCATCCGCGCACAGCCCGCACCGGGCCGTCTGGGGCAAGCACAGGGACCAGCAGACACCTTGACACCCCGCCTCCGACGGCTGCCGGGGAATGGGCGTCGCCGGCTCACGGCCCGATGCGGTATCCGGTGATGATCTCCATCGAGATCTTCACCACCTGGTCCATGTCCATTCCCATGTCGATCCAGGGCACCAGCAGCCGCTGATAGCGGGTCACCTCCAGCGGGTCCGCGACCTGACCGGCCCGTCCGGTGACCATGACGCTCCAGTCCGAACGGGAGGGGAGATCGATGTGATCGGCCTCGTAGACCACCACCTCCGGCACCGGCGAACGGCGCAGCACCGCGGAGCCGACGTGTGTACGGATCACGATGTACCCGCCCTCCACGAGATGGTTGACCGGGCGGATCACGGGCAGAGCCCGGCGGGAGAAACCGATCCTGCCAAGCGGCACGCTCGCCAGCAGCTCCACCGCTTCCTCAGGCGCCAGCTCGGTCATCCGTCTCGCGCCGGCGCGGGGAAACGCACTGCTCATCTCACGACTCCTGACCAGGCAGAGCATCTCCCGCGCACCCCACCAGCCACAGAGGAAGGCGAGGAACCACAACGGCAGACAGAGCGCGTCAGCACCGACTTCCCGGCACGACACATCCCACGGCCCTGCCCGGATCCCGCCAGGGTGAGCCCTCACACCTGCAGCGGCCATGAGCCCATCGGCCCCGAACCCGCTCCGAACGGCCCCATCACAGACCGAGCCGAAAAACAGGCCCTTACCAGCCATGGTCGGGGCTGGGCACAGCATCGCTATATCCGTGGTCGTCCTCATGGCCGGTACGCGTGGCGCGTCACAGTTGCACTCCGGCTGGTTGTCCACGGCGGACAGGTGGGCCAGACCGGTGTCGTTCATGGTGCGGTCGACGGTCCCGGCGCTGACAGGCAACAGATCGCGTGCCCGGTACCGGTCGCGCAGCTGCATCTCGCTGGTATCGCCAGCAATCGGCTTGGTCGCCTGGTGGGCGAGGATCTCACCGAACGGGACGTCCAGGTAGTAGCCGTGAGTCGAGCGCAGGCCGCTGCCGACTGGACAGCGTAACGACACAACCGCGCTACTTTGCCGATGCTCCATGGCGTGTATCGACGAGGACGTACGCGGTCCACACGAGCGCTCGCTGGCCTCAGGGGTCCGGCAGCTTCGGCCGGGTCCACGCGATGGTCTGTTTCATCAGCCTGAAAAGGTAGTAGATGACGAATCTCCCCAAGAAAGCCTGCCCAGCGCACGTCGACGTCTTCGCTGTTCAGGCCGGTGGCGGACGACCACAGCCAGAGCCGCAGCGGGTCGCCTCCGCCGGGCAGGCGGTCGGCCTGGAGGCGGATCAGCGCGCCTTCATCGACGGGGAGTTCGCCGGTGTGGTCGATCCACGCGGAGCGGGTGGTCAGCCTCGGGTGGATGCACCCCAGTCCATCGCGCGAGCGGCCCCCTACCGGTCGGTAAACTTCGTCGTGGCCGCGTCCGGGATGCCCAGGTCTGCGGCTTGGCGAAGCGGAGCTCTTTGCCGTGCCTCGGCGGCCTACCACCCTGAGGATGGGCCAGGGCGGTGCTGCTCGAGCTAGGTTCTCGGCCGTCGCACAACACGGTCGGAGCGCATCCATCCCAGCACCTCGACTGGGAGGCCGGCTAGGAGGTGTGCCGTGCGCAGTGCGTCATATCCGGCGTCGAAGACGATAAGTAGATCAGCCGCCACACCGACGTGGTCGAGATATTTCCCGACCGCACCGCCCTGATCTTCCTGGTAGACGCCTTCCTGGCCGGCCAGGACGATGAATGGGCCGAGGCCCGCCACTACATGGGCATCGAACTCCTCGCGAAGGTGAGCCTCCCTCCGGTCGAGTCACAAACCCACCAGACCGTCCCACCCACCGGGCTCACCGCATAGCCTCAAAACGAGATCACCGAATGGCCGTCGATACACCACTCCAGCAGACGCGACCCGCCGGGTGTCGATTCGACTCGAACAGCAGGCAAGATGTCCGCAACGACTGGCCGGAACCCTTTCCTCCGCGTTCGGCCAGTGGGCTCACTGACCATATGACGCTGCTCATAGGGGCCGTAGTGGCTGCCGCTTTGGTCGTACTCTTCCTCCTGCTCGGGCCCGTAGCGCAGTGGTTGACAAGAGGTCTCCCCGCGGCGAGCACGCCGCCCAGAGAACGTCAGGACGCTCTCACAGCGAACCGCGATCTCTTGTTGAAGTGCCTGACAGGTCTGCTGGCGCTCGGTGCCCTGGTGTATACAGCGAAGACGTTTCAAGTCGCGCAACAGCAAGCAGCGACCGCAGCCCAAAGCCAGGTGACCGACCGCTATGCCAAGGCGATCGAGGAACTCGACGCGAGCGGCCCAGGCAAGGAGGATGTCCGCATCGGTGCCGTGTACGCCCTCGAACGGCTGATGAGCGACTCGCGACGCGATCACAACGCCATCGTGGACGTGCTCTCCTCCTTCATCCGCTATCACGACCAACTCAAGGGCGATCCCTCCAACAAGGCGTTCGCGCACGGTGACGCCCAGGCCGCGCTCACCGTTCTCGGCCGCAGAGACCGCAGCGGTGAGACCCACCAACTCGACCTGCGCAAGGTTCGCATCGCCTACCTGGACCTTCAGAAGGCCGACTTCTACCATGCCGACCTGTATGAGGCCGATCTGCACGGCGCGCACCTGGACGGCGCCGATCTCCAGCGTGCGTCCCTGGTCGGCGCAAAACTGCAGAAGGCTCATCTGCCTGGCGCCGACTTGAGCGGCGCCCACCTCGACAGGGCCAACCTCTTCGGTGCCGACCTTTCTCAGACCAGGGGGCTCACCTGCGACCAGTTGCGGACTGCGGTGACGGACGCGACGATGCGCCTGCCATCAGACCTGTCCTGCTGATCGCCTGCCAGAACGCCCTTTCAGCGCCCGGCCGATGTGCAGCCGGCCAGAGGGCCGCCGATGGGGTGCACGAGGCGGCACATGGACAAGCGGCCCTGATCAGGTAGTTGGATCAGGGCCGCTACCCAGGCTTCGTGGCTCTCCATCGGCCCCAACGCCTCTGCGACCTGTCCAAAACGGCCATTCGCACCGAACGGTCACGTGCTATCTCACTCACCGCCCGTCCCTGCTACCACCAAGATCCGGACCATACGCGGGCCAACTCCCCTCGTCGAACCCGTGGGACCGACACTCTTACTGGTCAAAAGGCCGTACCAGCTGTACCACCAGCAGACGAAGAACCTGCTGGGTGCTCCGCGCACGCGGCCCAGCGCGAGTGCCCAACACCACGAAATTTCCGGCACTCCCACCTCACGGCCTTCGCCATCAGGCTGCTTGACCAGCGGTGCACTTCGCCTGACACCCCATCAGAACGAGCGTCATTTCAGCGTCAAGATATCGCCCGTAACGCCCACACCGCACATAATGCGCACCGGTAAAGCCGCAGGTCAGACTCCCTTTGCGACCGGCTCAAGGATCGCCACGCACTCCACATGATGCGTCATCGGGATCCCGTGATTCCTCCGATCGCAGATCATCGCCTCGGCCGAGCAGACCCGACGTCACTCGGCCTGACACCCTCCATTCACGTTGCCGAGGGCAGTGCGCAGGTCTCCCTCTCCCGCGAGGAGCGGCGGCAGCGGGGTCGCGTTGGCCGGGTTGAGCGAGTCGAAGAGCAGGGCGATGAAGCGGGCGCGCAGGGAGGGGGCGGCGCTGGGAATCGCGAGGCCCGCGACGGCCATGACGAGGAAGTGCGGGATGTCCTCGGCAGTGAGGTCGCCGCGGACCTCGCCGGCCTCTTGCGCACGCAGCAGGAGCGGATGCAGAGAGGCGCTGAAGTTCTGGAGGACGTCCACCGCGACATCGGCGAAGTTGCTCGCGAAGGTGACCAGACCCCGCTCCGCAGTGATCAGGTCGAGCAGGCGCGTGGCGATGTCGTGCAACGCCTGGCGGGTGTCGGGGGCACCAGCGGCGCGTTCGATGAGAGGAAGGAGGTCGGTTTCTAGAATGTCGTCAAGGACCGCCCGGACGATCGCCTCCCGGTTGGGGAAGTGCCGGTAGAGCGTGGCGATGCCCACGCCGGCTTCGGCAGCGATCAGCTCCAGCGAGCCCTCTCCCTTGCCCAGCACAGTCCGTCCCGCGACCGTGATGCGCTCGACGCTGGAGCGGGCGTCCACTCGGCGCCTGGTGGCGCGGTCGTTGGCGGTCGGCATCCGTGCCCCTTCCTGCTGAGACGAAGGCCCCTGACGACCTTCCCCTGGGCGAGATCACTTTATCTCATCGGTAGTCGACTACCGGTTCGATAGTTCCATATCACTTCGGTAGTAGTCTCTCACTTCATCACGTGGCCCGGATCGCCAGGCTGCGGAGTAGAGGGAGAGACCTGTGTCCGTTCTGCTGTACCGCCTGGGCAGGTTCGCCTACGGCAAGCCCTGGTACGTCATGGGAGGCTGGCTCGCCGTGGTGGCGTCCGTAGTGACGCTCCTCGCGGTCAGTCCCGTCAGGCTCAGTAACGACGCGCGCATCGACGGCACCCCGTCCCAGAAGGTCATCGACGAACTGGCCAGGACCCTGCCGGAGGCTTCCGGGGGCCAGGGCATGCTGCTGTTCAAGGCCCCTGCGGGCTCCCGGATCGACGACCCGAAGGTCCGAACGGCGCTCCTGGCAGCGGTGGACTCGGTCTACCGCCACGACCACGTCGTGGACACCCGGAAGGCCTTGGCCTCGGAGCTCGCCAAGGGCTCGGCCAGTCCGCTGTTGCGGGCTCAGACAGCGGTGGCGCAGGCTGCCGGCGCTCCGTCCACGGACCATGCGCCCGCGCCCTTCACATCGAACGGCAACCCCGTCCCCGGCGTGATCGTCTCCGCCGACGGCACAACGGCACTGATGCAGTTCCAGTTCGACCAGCAGACCTACGAGCTTCCCTCCGGGACGATCGACAGCACCGTCGAGGCCGCCGAGCGCCAGGCAGCACATGGCGGCCTACAGGTCCTGCCGTCCGCCTCGATGATGGAGATACCCGAGATCATCGGCACTGGAGAGATCGTCGGGCTCGCCGTCGCGGCCCTCGTCCTGCTGATCACCCTGGGGTCGGTGGTGGCCGCGGGCCTGCCTCTGGCCATCGCCTTCGTCGGGGTCACAGTGGGAGTGGGCGGCGCGTTCACCCTCTCCACGGTGTTCGAGATCCACTCACTCGCCGCGGTGCTGGCCCTGATGCTGGGGCTGGCCGTCGGCATCGACTACGCCCTGTTCATCATCAGCCGCGCACGCCGACTGCTCGCGGATGACGCGCTGGACGCACATGAAGCGACCGCTCGCGCCATCGGCACTGCCGGGAGCGCGGTGTTCTTCGCCGGAAGCACCGTCGTCATCGCCCTTGCCGGGCTCCTGGTCATCCGCATCGCCCTCCTCTCCACCATGGCCCTGGTGGCGGCTGCCACCATCGCCATCACCGTCCTGCTCGCCCTCACCCTGTTGCCGGCGCTGCTCGGACTCGTCGGAGAACGGGTACGTCCCGCCCGGCTCCGCCGTGGACCGAGCGGCCCGGGCACCAGCACCGCGAACACCCGGACCTCCCGCTGGGGAACGCAGCTGGTCCGCCACCGGTACGCCGCCCTGGCCGCAGCGATCCTGGTCCCCGCGGTCCTCGCCGTGCCGGCCGCCGACATGAAACTGGGCCTGCCGTCCGGGGCCAGCTACAACACCGACACCGGCCAACGCCGCAGCTACGAACTGACCAGCGAAGCCTACGGCCCCGGCTTCAACGGCCCCCTGCTCGTATCCGTCGACTCCGCCACAAGTGGACGGGCTCTCACACCCGAAGCCTTGGCAGCGGTGGCCACGGAACTGCGCCAGACGAAGGGCACCACAGCGGTCTCCCTCGCGGGGATGAACAAGACCGGCACCACCGCTCTCCTCAGTCTCATTCCCGCCAGCGGCCCGAACGACGACGCGACCAAGGACCTCGTCACCGCCGTGCGCGACGAGAGCCCGCGCATCGGCCGAGCCCACGGCGCCGTCATCGGCGTCACCGGCTTCACCGCGCTCGCGATCGACGTCTCGGACCGGCTCGCCGACGTTCTGCCCCTCTACGTGGCGGTCGTGCTCGGGCTCTCGCTGATCGTCCTGCTCCTCGTCTTCCGTTCCGTCCTGGTCCCCGTGACGGCGACCCTCGGATTCCTGCTGAGTGTGTCCGCCGCGTTCGGCCTCACCACGGCGGTCTTCCAGTGGGGCTGGATGCAGAGCCTGATCGGCATGGATGCCACGGCACCTGTCGTGAGCCTGCTGCCCATCATCATCACCGGAGTCCTCTACGGACTCGCGATGGACTACCAGATGTTCCTGGTGACCTCCATGCGCGAGGCGCACGTCCACGGCGAAACCGCCCGGGGCGCCACCGTCACCGGCTTCGCACGCGCCGCCTCGGTCATCGTGGCGGCGGCCACCATCATGGTCTCCGTCTTCGCCGGGTTCGTCTTCAACGCCCAGCCCATGATCAAACAGGCGGGCTTCGCGCTCGCCGCGGGCATTCTCATCGACGCCTTCGTCATCCGGATGACGCTCATCCCCACCACCATGGCCCTCGCCGGGGACCGCGCCTGGTGGATCCCCACCTGGCTGGACCGGCTCCTGCCCGACCTGGACGTCGAGGGCGACAAACTCGCTCAGAAGATCCCGCCGCCTCGCTCCACCGCACCCCGGCCGCACGGCGAGGCACAAACCGTCGAATCCGTCGGCTGACGCTCGACAGCGTCTTCCCTGGCCGCCGTTCTCCGAACGGCGGCCAGACATGTGACTCCCCAAGTCGAATCATGAAGGACGACATCCACTCGAACCGGGAACGATAGAGGGGATGTGTGCATCCTGCCGAGCGACATACCTATCCGCCTCCGCCTCGCAAGTGACAGGCGGTCGAAGTCGGCTGCGGCTACTACAAGTTGGTCGACTGCACGAACGGCATGGTCGCCGACAGCTGGGGTGCCACCTCGGACGGCTCCGCCGCCCGCCAGGCCGCCTGGAACGGCGGCACCAACCAGCAGTGGACGGTCACCCACCGCGGTGACGGCGGGTTCTCCATCGCCAACCGCACCAGCGGACTTGTCCTCGACGGCGGCGGCAACGTCTGGTCCGGCTCCCCCACCAAGCTGTGGAACTACGACGGGAGCACCAACCTGATGTGGACGTTCACCGCCCTCTGACCTCCCGTCCACGAGCTCCTCGGCCCTCTTCGGAACCCTGGCGCGGAGGGGTTCGCCGTCGGCCCCGGTTCCCTCCCGTCGGCCTGTTCCTGCTGCCCGCGTACTCAGCGGACCTGAACCCAGTCGAATGGCTATGGGCACATGTCAAGTGCAGCCTTGCCAACCTCGCTGTCGTCGGCCCTCGACCGGCTCAAAGCCCTCGTCCGTAACCGGCTCGGGCGCCTCCGATACCGGCCCGACACCCTCAACGGCTTCATACGGACACCGGCCTGGCCCCTGACGGCCGGACATCGCCGCCGCCGTGATGAATCGGCAACTCGTGCGCGAG
The DNA here is from genome assembly GCF_044768565.1 of Streptomyces sp. NPDC091280. Classification (NCBI taxonomy): domain Bacteria; kingdom Bacillati; phylum Actinomycetota; class Actinomycetes; order Kitasatosporales; family Streptomycetaceae; genus Streptomyces; species Streptomyces sp. NPDC091280. The sequence continues at coordinate 5,400 of NZ_JBIVUZ010000026.1, read as the reverse complement.
GTGGAGCGGCAGAGGTGGAGGACTGTCTGGTCCTTCCGGCTCGCCTGAGGCGGCGGGCGCGGCTTACGAGCCTGTTTCGGGCGCGCGGAGACACCCCGCCCGGTGGCGATGCCGGTGGCGCTTGCCTGAGCAGTCACGAGGTGAACCGCTCCGGGCGGAAATCCGCCAACAGCTTGTCTCTCGTCCCTCTGAGGATTTCCGAAGCGAGGAGCCGGCCGATGACCGGCCCGAGCGTGATGCCGCTGTGGGAAACGGCCTCGTAGTAGCCCGGCAGAGACGGTACCGCTCCCACCGAGGGGAATCCGTCGGCGGGGATGGGACGGTGGGCCACCCGCGTCTGTGCGATGCGTGAGTCGCCGAGTTCGGGAACGACTTGCCGTGCCGATTCATGGAGCAGGCGCGCGAGTTGCGCTGGACCTTTGCCGGTGTCGATCAGTGCGTCGATCTCGCGGCTGTGGAGGACTACCAAACCATCCCCGTCAGGACGCATCTCGACATGCGGCGCGTGCATGGCCCGACGCACCGGGACCTCGGCACACCCGATCCGCGTGACGACGCCGGGTTCCCGGCGCATCGGCAAGTGCCGTGCGAGGAGCCCGGCGACGTGGGAGGCGCTGGGGCCCGCTGCGTTCACGACGATGTCGACGTCGAGACGGCTTCCATCAGAGAAAGCAACTGTCCGGATGCTCCCGTCGCCACCGGTACCGATGTCACAGACCGCCGTGCCGGACCGGAGCTCGGCGCCGGATGCAACAGCCTGACCGACCAGGCGACCGACGAGATACCGTCCATGCACCCAGGCTTCATCAGGGTAGAAGACGACTGGAACCTCGCCGGGCATCCTGAGATCAGGTTCGAGGCGCCGACGCACCTCGTCCCCGGTGCACACCTCAACCCGGTAGTCCCAACTGGTCAGCAGTCCAGCCGTCTCCAGGAGCTTCGCCTGCACAGCGGCATCGTCTGCCCAGCGCAGGTGGCCGCTGGGATACCACCATGAGTCCGGGCCGATGGTCCCGGCAAGCTCACGGTGCGCCGCCATGCCTGCGACGTTCAGGTCGAAGTAGGACTTGCGAGCGGTCTTGTTGCTGGCGTTGACCCACGAGAAAGACCAGTTGGTGACACCCTCACCCGGCTCGCCCGCGTCGATGAAGACCACCTCGGCGCCCTGCCGGGACAGGTTCCAGCCCACGCAGGCTCCGAGGATGCCCACTCCGATGACAGCAACACGTTCAGGCCGCTTCACGGACCCCACCCCCACAAACGCCTCCCCAGGTCGTGGGCAAACTCCCGTTTCCAGTATGCAAGCACCAATCACCGCTTGCCGATGCCCCGCGTCTCCAAGTGATCAAGGGGAATCCTCAGTACACCCTCATCCCCATGCCTCACACACCACGGAGTACAACTCCCGCTGGGCCCATCAGGGAGCTCAAGGAAGTCCACCCTGGCGAGCTGAAGTCAGTAGCGCCAGGAAGCAGAAGCCACCGCGCGGCTGGTTCTCCTTCAGCGCCATCCGCCCATAGTCATGCCAGCAGATCTCTACTTGGAGATGCATTCGACAGATAGCATCCAGCCTCACCCGTCTCCGCACTGACCAATCGGACAAACCCGTGAGCGCTGCTGGTCCCGGTGGGCGGATCCAGCCCTCCTGTCCTGGTGATCCCTCCCGAGTCGGCCCGTATCGCGTGGTGGGCAGGCTGGGTGCGGGCGGTATGGGAACGGTGTACGCCGCGGTGGGCGGCGGCGGGGACCGGGTCGCCGTCAAGGTGATCCATCCCGTGCAGGCCGGCGATCCGGAGTTCCGGGCCAGGTTCCGCCGTGAAGTGCGCCTCTCTGCACGAGTCCAAGGGCCGTTTCTGCTGCCGCTCCTCGCGGCGGATCCGGACGCCGACGCGCCCTGGCTGGCGACCGCATACGCCCCAGGGCCGACGCTGGCGCAGTACTTAGCCGCGCACGGACCGCTGGCCGACGGCGTCCTGTACGCCTTCGCCGCCGGTACCGCGCAGGCCATCGCCGCGATCCACTCGGCCGGCGTCGTACACCGTGACGTCAAACCACAGAACGTACTGCTGACCCCGGACGGCCCCCGCGTGCTCGACTTCGGTATCGCGCACGCCGCCGACGGCACCAGCGTCACCCGCACCGGCGTACTGACCGGCACCCCGGGCTGGATCAGTCCGGAGCACTATCGCAGCGGTGTCACCGCGGCGGAGGGCGACATGTTCGCCTGGGGCGCGCTCGTGGCGTACGCGGCCACCGGACGCCTGCCCTTCGGCACCGGCGCACCCGAAGCAGTGGCCTACCGCGTCATGTCCGGCCGACCCGACCTGGACGGAACACCGGAGGCACTGAAGGAACTCCTGGAACGCACCTTGGCCAAGGAACCCGCCGAACGGCCGACGGCGGCCGACGCAGTGGACCGTTGCGTACACCTGCTGGCGGCCGAGTGCACCCAGGTCCTCGATGGTCCCGGGACAGCGGAAGCGGACAACAACCCGACATTCCTGGCGGACTTGGTCACAGCACAGTGGTCCGTGCCCATCGCGGCAGACCCCGCCTGGCCCAACTCCCCTTCTGCACCGCGGAGTTCCTCCCGACGCCGGGCCGTGGTCGCCGTGCTGGCCACGGCAGTCGTCATCGGCGCGGGCGGCGCGCTCGCGCTCCACCACGACGATCATCGGGCCCCCGGTGCTTCCGGAGGCACTGCCACGACGGACGCGAAGGACACCGTGGGCGCCGACTCGGCAACCGACAGGACGACCTCCGCCGTACCCGGCCCGGGAGTTACCGCTCGGGCGGCAACCGACCCGCGCGCGATCCCCGTCCCCTCCGATCCGCTGACAGGCGTGGCGACACCCGCCTTCACTCGCACCGACGACGAGACCCAGCCCCTCGACGTCTTCGGCAACGACGACCTCTTCGGCCTCCCCGGCGCCCCCGTCACCGACGAGATGAACACCCCGGGCAACAACGTCCCCGCCCCCGAACACCCACCGCACCGGCCCGCCGGCTTCTCCTCAAGGACAGCGCAGTGAGCGACCACCTCACCCTCCTCTACGGTACGAGCACCGCCACCTCCGGGTGGCACTTCATGGCCGTCGTCAGCCATGGGCCGGCTCTCATATAGGCATGGTCGGCGAGGACGGGGATGCCCTGACGCTCAACGATCCGGATGATCCGGTGGGTTCGGGCCGCGGTGAAGTCGTGCGCGCGGCCGGGCCTATCGGCGGCGGCTGCACCCGATCAAGGGGTGGCCCGGGAAAGACGACGCAGGCCGACAACCAGCCCACTGCACTCACCCAAACCACCCCTGAGCAGGAAAAACGTCAAAGCACTGCCGGAGTACTAGCGAGTCTCCGTCCCGCCGCCCAACACATACCTCAACAGGTCCCCGTCCTTCTTGGGCACCGCCAGGTCGTACGTCCCCGCACCCGTGACGAGTTCGTATCGCTCGAACTTCGGGGCCATACGCACCTTCCCGCCCGCCAGCTTCAGCTGGAACGGCGCCTGGAGGATCGCGCTCCGGCTTCCTCGCGCGTCGTTCCAGACCGGCGCCTCACCGGCGGCGAGCCGCAAATAGCCCTGCCTCAGCCTCGCGATCTGCTTGCCCCTGCCGACCGAGACCTTGACCGTCCCACCGATGCTCTGCGTGAACCCGACGACCCGCAGCGGCTGGCCGCCGTCGAAGTCCGCGATGTCCCGCGCGGGCGTGCTGCGCCGGATCCACGCCCAGCGCAGCAGCACGTCCACCATCGTTTCGGTACCGGCGGAACGACGTTCCGCACGTGAGCCTGCCACTTCCCCGTCCCCATCCCTCGTCCGTCCTCTTGCCACGCGCCGCTTCCTGCCACGGCACGGCTGTCAATCATCCCGAGTGAAGTCCGGGACACCGGCAACCGAAGCCGGATCGTCTAGCGGCCACGTCCAGAAGCCCTCGGGAGCACGCGCCCGGGACACCCTGATGCCATGCAGACACGCATCGCACCAGAACAACGCATAGCCGACCCTGCTGCTGGTTTCGACGATGTACCTCAACTGCAGCCGGTGGCGACCGCAGACCGGGCACGGGCCGCTGCCCACCTCATCATGGCCCTCGGCGACGCGTGCCAACGCCTTCAGCCATGCCTCTCGATCAGCCATCAGCCCAGCCTCCCGTTGAAATGATTCCAGAACTGATCCTCCGAGGCGTAGGCGGCCCTCTCCCAGGCGGCCTCCTGCTCCAGCGAGGAGGCCGGACCATACACACCGATCTGCATGACGTGCATCCGCTCGTGACCGATGGTCCGGACGAGATCCTCCATGGAGGAGAACGCATCGGGATACAGCGTGATGGTCCCGTCCGGCGACGTGTGCCCGAAAAACTGACGCCCAATCAGGTCAGCATCGCGATTGATCTTGACAGTCACACCGGCCAGTCCGACGCCGGCGTCGGAAGCCGCCTGGCTGACGACGCGCTTCTGCATGGGTACCTGCAGCTCGGAGAACGCTCCCGTGTTGGAGGTACGGCGCGCGAGCCCCCGGGATGCGCTCCCCCGCACTCGCGCCGCTCTTGGGCGCGGACTCCTGGTCCCGCTGGCCGCTCGTAGCGGAGCCGGAACCAGCGGTCTCCTCCGCCGCGGAACTCGCCTCCTTGGCTCCCGACCGGCCAGCCGCCTTCGACGCAGCGGCGGTTTCAGCTCCTTCCGAGACAGCTGTCGCCCCCGCTCCGGCAATCCCCGCCGCCCCGGCGATCACGGCCCCGCCTTCGCCGATCACCCCGGCCGCCGCCCCTGTCACCGCGGCCCCCAGGCCGCCAATCTCGGCCCCGGCAGTGAAGCCCTCGGCGCCCGCTACCAGGACTGCGCCGCACACGCCGGCCGTCGCCGCCACGCAAGCGACCGCGCCGACCACCACCGCGGTGACGACCACGGCCGCGAGCTGGTGCGGCAGCTCACGACCGTCGATCGCAGCGTGGTGGCCGACACGGCGGGATGTGGACCCCGGGCAGCTGTCCGCAGTACACACATCCCGCCACGCGGGTTCACAGCCGAGATCGGCGTCAAACGTCCGAACTACACGCCAGCGGGCGGGGGTTAATCGCCCGTCTGCACATGCGCCAGTTCTTCTGTATCTGCGGTACGGGGTGCCTATCGAGGCGGGTCAGGAGCAGTGCTCCCACGATGACGGCTGCCGTAGCGGCCTCCGTGGTGGCCGTCTTGGCCTTGGGGCGGAGTAGCGGTCCGGCGGCGGACGGCGGCCCGGCAGGGCCGCTGGGGGGGATCTGTGGGCGGTTACGACAAGACCGAGGTGGCTGTCGACCAGGCCTGGTTAGAGGGCGTCTGAAAAGCCGGTCAGCGGGCAAGTCACCTGGTAGCGGGGCGGTGACGTACTTTCGGGGGCTGGGGTGTGCGGGCTGCGTACCTG
>NZ_JBIVUZ010000025.1:0-102319 GCF_044768565.1 Streptomyces sp. NPDC091280 | reverse complement strand
TCCTCCGCGCCCTCCCGCGTTCTCACGGCGTGCCGACCTGCTGACGGATCGTAGGCGGGGGCCGGTCGTGGGCGCAGCCGAACCCGGCATCCCGCCGGAGCCGGACCTGCCCGATGACCTACGCCGTGGTCATCGGCCGCCGACCGGCACGAGTACCCAACTCGCCATTCACACCAGACCCGTGACCAGCAACTTCACGATGCACACCGCTCAATGCCGCCCGCTCAGGTTCCACGTGGCGGGCGGCTGGAGCCCAGTGCGGGCCGGGGACGGGACGAGAGATCCGTAATGGGCTTGGGTGTGAATCAGTTGTTGTTCGTCGGGCGGTGGAACGGTGTCGGTTCGAGCACCCGGTCACCGATCTTCACGGGCTCCGCGTCGATCAGGATCCACGCCATGACGACGGGCTCGTCGGTGTCGTTGAACCAGACGTGGTTGGTGCCCCGCTGCACGACGACGTCTCCGGCCTTGAGCCGGACCACATCTCCGCCGTCGAGTTCCATGCCCATCTCGCCCTTGAGGACGAGGCCGTAGTCGACCGAGTTGGTGCGGTGCATGGGGGAGCGGCCACCCGGCTCGAGCTGGCCGACGCGGAAGACCGTGCCGCCCGGGGCGGTGACTCCCACCGCCCGCTCGGAGCCGTCCGTCTCGTCCGTGTTGTCCGCGGGACTGGTGACGGTGGACCAGATGACGCGTCCCAACTGGCTGGGCTCGTCGAAAACGTGGTCCTTGGCGATGACCGCGCGGCCCTCGCTGTCGTGCCCAGTCACCACTCGGCGTACGTTTGGTGCGGCCATCGTGAAGTTCTCCATGTCCTGCGGAAGTCGGATGGTTTTCGGTGTCGGTTCAGATCGCCGAGGTGAACGGTGCGTCGGTGGCTGCGGCCACCTCGTCCTTCGTGACGCCGGGCTGCAGTTCGCGCAGGACGAGTTCGCCGTCTTGCACGTCGAAGACGGCGAGTTCGGTGACTATGACGTCGACCTCGTTCTCGGCGGTGAGCGGGTAGGTGCATTCCGGGACGAGCTTGGAGCGTCCCGAGGAGTCGCGGTGTGTGGTGGCGACGATGACCTTCTTGGCGCCCACGACGAGATCCATGGCGCCGCCGACACCGAGTACGTCGCGGCCGGGGACCATCCATGACGCCAGGTCACCTCGTCGGCTGACCTGGAGCGCCCCGAGGACCGTCACGTCGATGTGGCCGCCGCGGATCATCGCGAAGGCGTCGACGCTGGAGAAGCTGGAGGCGCCTGGGGTGACGGTGACCGGTTGCCGGCCCGCGTCCACCAGGTTCAGGTCGGTCTCTTCGGGTGATGCCGGCGGGCCCACTCCCAGCAGGCCGCTCTCGCTGTGCAGATGGACGCGGCGTCCGTTCAGGAAGGAGGGGATGAGCGTGGGGATGCCGATCCCGAGGTTCACCACGTCGCCGTCCCTGAGCTCGGCTGCGGCCCGGCCGGCGATCAGCTCTTTGACATCGGACACTCTGCTCATCAGGGCACCACCACAGCATCGACATAGAGGTGGGGAGTCGTGATCTCCGCAGGGGGCAGCTCGCCGACCTCCACGACCTCGTCCACCTCGGCGAGGACCAGGCGGGCGGCGGTCGCCATCGCGGTGTTGAAGTTGTGTCCCGCGCCCCGGTAGGTCAGGTTGCCCAGGCGGTCGGCCTGGTGGGCGTGGATCAGTGCGACATCGGCGTGCAAGGCCCGTTCCAGGAGGTAGGCGCGGCCGTCTTCGAACACCCGTGTCTCCTTGCCCTTGGCCAGGACGGTTCCCGCGCCGGTGGGTGTGTAGAACGCCGGTATGCCGGCTCCGCCCGCCCGGATGGCCTCCGCCAGGGTGCCCTGCGGGAGCAGGGTCACCTCCAGATGCCCGTCGCGCTGGGCGGCGGCGACCTCGGGGTTGCCGGAGAAAAAGGAGCCGATCACCCGGCGTACCTGTCCGGCCCGGAGCAGGGCGCCCAGTCCCAGGCCCGGCTGACCGAGGTTGTTGCTGACGATGGTCAGGTCACGCCGACCGCTGTCCAGTAGCGCGTCGATCAGGCGTACGGGCAGGCCAGCGGGGCCGAACCCGCCGACCATGACCGTGTCCCCGTCCCGTACCTGGGCGATCGCCGTCTTCGCGTCCTCGAAGACGGTGTCCATGTGAAGTCCTCCCTGCCTGAAATCTACGTCGGCGTTCGACGCCTGACGTCAGGCCTCGTCGGCCGTGGTCGTGCGGGCGAGGTCCAGGATCAGCGGTGCCGCCTGGGCGTTGAGGTCGAAGGCGTTGTTGGGACCGCCGGTCTTGAGCGTGTTCGCGAAGGCCTTCTCCCAGGCGTCCTCCGCCCACGGCGGCTCCACCACGCGGGAGCCCCTGATCAGTGCGTGGACCGAGTAGCAGGTGAGCAGCGGGTGCTCCTCGTCGTTCTGCCCGCTGCGGATGATGACAGTGGGGGCGGCGATCGAGGCGATGTCGTCGTCCCTCACGCCGGGGATGACCTGGCCGGGGGTCGGCACGAAGGCGGACAGCCACAGCTTGAGGGTCCTGATGAACTCCTCGTCGGACAGCGCCTCGAAGCGCTCCTTGTTGCGGGGGTTCTGCTCGATGCGCTGCTTCCAGTGCGGGAGCTGGGTCACCGCCTCGACGCCGCCCTTGCGGGCGATGGCGATGTTCTCGACGATGTAGCTGTTGCCCAGCGCCAGGGTGGGGTAGATGCCGCCAGCGATGTGCCAGAGGAACAGGCCGCGAGTCACCTCCGGGTACTGGAGAGCGGTGATGATCGAGACCCGGGCGCCCGCGGAGGCACCCACGATGATGGTCGGCCCCCAGGCCAGGTGCTTGATCAGCTGCTGGAGGGTGTCGGCGTGCATGTGGGACTCCGTCGGCCAGCGGTCGGAGAACTGGATGTCCGACTCCCCTCCGTTGGGACGGTCCCAGATCAGGACCTTCATCCCACTCTCCGCCAGGCGTTCACCCAGGGACCGCAGGAAGCCCCTGGGTGCCCGCCCGCCCGGCGTCAGGACGGCCGGTATCCCGTCCTCCTCGCCCAGGATCTCGTAGACGACGGATCCGCCGTTGATCTCCACCGAACTCATCACTGCCTGCTTTCCTTGAGGTGTGTCCCGCTGGGGTTTCCGCTGGTGCGATGGCCGACCGTCACCACACCTCCATGGACGGCTTCACGCCGAGCCGGACCCGGCCGTACAGCTCGGCGATGCTGTCCCATGTCAGGGCAAGCTGGTGGGAGCCGGCGTTGACGTCGCGGTGCATCCGGGAGATCCGGCTGGGGTTGAGGATGGCGCGCGCGCCCGAGGCCGAGTACAGCCGGTCCACGGCGCTGACGGCCAGCTGGGCGGTGTAGCCGTGGTTGCGCCGGAACCGGGCGCGCTCCAGATCGGTCAGCGGCTTGCCGGCTGCGCCAAACGCGATCAGATCACGCAGGTCGGCCCGGAGCAGGGCGACAGCCGCGTCGGCCTCGGCGGACGACTGAGCGAGCCGGATCTGTGCCGCGGTGCCCTCGGCCGCGCTGGGGCGGCCGGGCATCACGGTGCGGTTGCGGGTCCGCTCGGTGAATTCGTCCAGGGCACCCTGCGCGATCCCGATCAGCGGGGCGGCCAGCACGAACGGCATGATCTGGGACTGCGGCGCCCCGTAGGAGGCGCGGCCGTGCCGGTCGCGGGCCTCGGGAGCGGCCGGGCCCGGCCACAGCGTGCGGTGTTCCGGCACGAAGACGGGCTCGTCGATGACCACGCTCTTGCTGCCCGTGCCGCGCAGACCGGCCGGGTACCAGTCGTCCTCGATCCGGATGTCAGCACGTGGTACCAGCAGGTAGGCGAGGCGCTTGACCTCCTTGTCCAGCGCGCCGAGGTACACCCACTCCGCGTGGTCCACCCCGCTGGAGAAGGGCCAGCGACCGGAGATGAGCCAGCCGTCCGACACCCGCTCGGTCTTCCCGGTCGGTGCGAAGGCGGAGGAGGAGATCACGTCCGGAGAGGCGAAGTACTCGTTTTGGGCCTCTTCGGTAGCCGTTCCGATAATCCAGTTGTGGCTCTGGGTGACGGTGTAGAACCAACCGGTGGCGCCGCAGCCCTGGGCCAGACGCCAGCCGACCTCGAAGAGAGTGTCGATGTCCACAGCGTGTCCGCCGTAGGTCTGGGGAGTGGCGACCCGGATCAGCTCCGCGTCGATGAGGTCGCGGACCGACTCGTCCGGTACTCGCCGCAGCTCCTCGGTCCGGGCCGCGCGCTCGGCGAGGATCGGTACCAACTCCTCCGCACGCGCGATCAGCTTGTCGGAGACGGACACAGCGTTCGCGGCTTGGTTTTCAGGAGAGGCCGGCTGCGGCTTGGGGTCTTCGGAAAACAAGTACGACATGGGCCCTCCTAGGCCGCGGGATGCGCAGAAGATCGAAGTGACTTGGGAACGGCGGGCGAAACGGTCTGTCGGCTACGGCGAAGGAACCGACCGCGGTTACGCGGTGCGTTCGGGCCTCTGGGGAGTCCGCGACCGGATCACTCTGTCCGCCAGGCACCGAGCGAGCCGAAGTCGTGGAGGCGCGGAGGTAAGTGCTGTGGCTTCAAGTGACTGTGCTGCAGTGGTGCGAACGTGGCTGACGGCTTGCGCTCGGCGAGGCGATCACAGCCGTCGCGTGCCGCGTTCGCCCTGTTCGCTCGGATGCGGAACAGTTCTCCGCGACCGCAGCCGGGCTCGGCCCGCGCATGTCGTACCAGGGAGCGCGCCGCCCAGCGCGTCCCACGGGCAACGAATTGGAGAACGGGGCGACGGGCTTCACCGTCCGTGCCCCGGGAGACTGGACGCGACAGCGCCGCCGAGTGGGGTAGTTCGGCCTCCCGGAAGCTCGTAACAGTCACTGCCGGCTCTTTCCTGGTGATCCATTGACAGGATTCCTGAATTCCTGTGCCGTGTGACGGTCGTACCCGTAGACGACTCATGCCACTTTGCCGCTGTTGCTCCGACGTGACAAACGTGTGGTGTCGATACCTGCTATGAACGGGCTTCGCACCAGGGATGCGGGAGCGTTCTGTCAGCGGAGTGCGGAGTGCGCGTCAGTGGCCCCATGAATACGCAGCATTAACGGAATCAATTTCATGACGTGTATGACCGCTGGCAGACTTGACGTCCCAGAGGCTATTTACGGCGATGCTGTGCCGCAAATCTGCATCCTATTTCACCGAGGGACGATCATGACCAAGCGCCTTATCACCCATCTGCGGCATGTGGACATCGCCGTGCCGGACTACGACAAGGAGCTCGAGTTCTATTCCGGGGTCTGGGGCCTGGCCAAGGTCGCGGAGGATTCCGGTATCTCCTTCCTGGCCGCGGAGGGCAGCCCGGAGCAGTACGTGGTGCGGCTGCGGAAGGCCGAGGAGAAGCGGCTGGACCTGGTCTCCTACGGTGCCGCGACGACGCTGGACGTGGACGCGCTGGCGGAGAAGCTGCTGGCGGGCGGCGTGCAACTGATCACGCAGCCGGGGCGGATCGACACCCCGGGCGGGGGCTACGGTTTCCGGTTCTTCGACGTCGACGGCCGCACGGTGGAGGTGTCCGCTGACGTGGCGCCGCGCAAGCACCGCAAGATCGAGGAGCGTGAGTCGATCCCGGTGCGCCTGTCGCACGTGGTGCTGAACTCCACGGACCTCAACAAGACCCGGGAGTGGTACGAGCGGCACCTCGACTTCGCGCTGTCGGACACGATCTACCACCCGAAGATCGGTGACGCGATGCACTTCATGCGGGTGAACTCGCAGCACCACTCGATGGCGATCGCCCAGGGGCCGCACATGTCGGTGCATCACGTCTCCTTCGAGATGCGCGGCATTGACGAGTACATGCGGGGCACGGGCCGGGTCAAGAAGGCCGGTACCAAGATGTTGTGGGGGCCGGGTCGGCACGTCGCCGGCGACAACACCTTCAGCTACTTCTGGGACCCGCAGGGCAACATGGTCGAGTACACGACGGAGCTGGAGGTGCTGGACGAGGACACCTGGCACCCGCATGTCTACGACCCGTCCAAGGGAAACATCTCGGATCAGTGGGGGACGGCCAACGACCCGATGGAGGGGAACACCGGCAAGGAGGCCTTCAACGACCCCGACAAGAGCGCCTTCATCGCGCCACCGGTCTGACCGGTCACCCCGGCGGCGGTCGGGGACGCACGCAGCAAAGGCTGGCGGGGGCGCGATTTCCGGACGGTGCATGTGAACGAGGGTGCGCCCGTTCCTGAGCGACGACCTTCGACACCCCCATCGAGACACAGGAGCGTGGCTCGGGTGGGTTCATCACCGAGCAGGGCCCCGACGACTACCGGCGCAGCCCTGGGGGTTCGGATGTGTTCGGAAGGTGCTGTACGCCCCGTGACACGGAGCAGCTGACGGAAAGGGGTCTCAGAGTGCCCCGACTGCGGAGAGCACCCGGTCATCGGACTCCAGACGAGATTGACCAGGTGAGAGGGGCGAGCCAAGGTCGGCCGAAGCTGAGGCGACATCCGCGATCATGCGCCGCAGCCAGGAGTGCGCCGGATCGGTGTGGGCCAGATCACTCCAGTACATCGTCTCGTGGATCTCCGGTATCGGAAACGGCGGTTCGAACACCTTGAGTCCGGCCGAATCACGGAAACGGTGAGCGAGGCGCTCCGGGACCAGTCCGACCAGCCGGGTTCCCTGCACGAGGAAGGGCGCCAGTACGAGGCTGTCGGCAACGACGTCGGCATGGCGGACGGCACCTCGATCCTCCGCCGGACGAGGACCGATGAAGGTGGAGAGCTCGGCGATGAGCGATCCGGCTCCGGGCTTCTGTGTGAGAAGAGCGCTCATCCACGGTTGCCATGCGATGGAGAGGTGGGGAAGGGACTCGAGCAGGCTGAGCGGCAGTTCCTCACCGACGTCCGGATTGTCGGCGGAGACGATGCATACGAACCGTTCAGTGGACAGTCGCTGCGAATGGACACCGTCGAGATCGAGGCCCGGCCCGATGACGAGGTCGGCGCCGCTCTGTCCCAGTATCCGGGGGACCAGGTCGTTGAGCTGACGTGCTTCCAGTCCGATGCCTGGCGCCTGGGTTGCCGTACGGCACAGAGCGGGCTGGAGAATTCGCAGCATCGTGTAGTCGGACATGAACACGGAGAAGCGGCGGGATGCCACGGCGGGATCGAACGTGACTCGGTGTTCGATCGTGCGCCGGACCCGTGCGACCACGTCTTCCACTGGCTCGATGAGGCCCCGCGCGAGTGGCGTCAGTTCGTAGTGGCGGCCGACTCGGACCAGCAGCTCATCATCGAACATGCGGCGTAGTCTGCGCAGCTCGGCGCTGACGGCCGACTGCGTGAGGTTCAGCTGCTCACCTGCCTTGGTGACGCTGCGGGTATGAAGCAGCGCGTCGAGCGCCACCAACAGGTTGAGATCGAACTTCCGGAGATTCACGCCTGACGTCATGATCACCTAGCCAAGGAACGGGGACGTCACGCCGGGCCGTTTCCCGCCGGTGATGGCTGAGGACGGCTCTCTCTGCGGCTCGTCGTGAAGTCCGACTGCTTTGATGCTGAGGTCTGGGGCCCGGCGGTCGCGGGCTCTGTGGGGCCTGGCGGCTCGGATCGCCGACTCGCGAGGCACCGTTCGCGAGTGTGTATCCGTCGTTATAGTAAGGTACCGTACCGTACGATAAATGTAGTGCAACGTCAGGGAAACGCAAGTAGGGCGACGATCTGAACTCGCTTGATCTGCGCGGGGAGCGGTGCCTGCGCAGCGCGGGGCGCGCGGCCGACAGTCTTGATGCTGCCCATCGCCCGGACTGAGACATCGTCATTCGATCTTGAGCTTCAAGAGGCTGATCGCGCGGCGAGTCGCGACATCTGTAGGGCGGTCCGAGGTGGGTTGCTCTTTCCGTTTACTCGCCGCTTCTAAATCGTCCTCGCGGCCCAGCCTCGTAGAGGATTGAACCGTCGGTCATTGCTTCTGGTCATGTCACGGATGGATGAGCGTGCTTTTCCCCAGGTCTTTCCCTCTGCGTTCTCTGCTATCTTCTGCGGAAGGGGAGGGCGGAAGTGGTCATGAAAACGACACCGCCCCCTGCATGGTCGCCGATCCGACTGTGGTGTGAGTGACGTTTCGGTCGTACGAGCATCGAGCCTAGTCGGAACGGGCGGAGCCGCCCTGACTTCCGATCCGTGAAGAGCGGGGAAGTGTCCGGTGGTTCCGAAGCGTGCGAGTCGAGGGCATCAGCGACCGGTGCTTCGATTGACTCCGCCCAATTGGTCGCGTGTCGGTAATTTCATCCGCGATGACTGACGTAAATGTCTCACATTTATGCCAGTCACTATTCGAGGGCTTGGACGTGGGTCCCACCGTAAAGGAAGGTATGCGCATGACTTTCGGACTAGGTACATTCTCCGGCACGGATGGTGTTCCCTTTCCCGGTTTGGTAGTCGACGGTCGTGTGTACGACTTGCGGGCGGAGTTCAGCGACACGCTGTCGATGCTGAACGACTGGGACGCCTGCCTGAGCCGGCTCCACGAACTGGCCGTCGCACCCCCCGGTAACGGCGCGACGCTCGCCAGCCTCCACCCGCACCCGCCGGTGGCCTCCCGCCAGGTGCTGTGCGGCGGCGCCAATTACTACACGCACCTGGAGCAGCTGCACGCCGCGCTGCTGCGCAAGCAGGGTGACACGCGTTCCGACGAGGAGCTGTTCGCCGCGGGCCGGGAGTTCGGGCGGAGCCGCCTGGACGGTGAGGCGTTCGTCTTCGCCGGTCTCCCGAGCGCAGTGAGCGGGGCCACCGACGACGTGGTGCTGTGGGGCCCGGGCGAGCAGCACGACTGGGAGCTGGAACTCGCCGTGGTCATCGGCCGCGGCGGCTTCCACATCAAGGAGAAGGACGCGCTGGACCATGTCGCGGGCTACACGATCTCCAACGACATCAGCACCCGCGAGGTGATGCACCGTCCCAACACAGGGATGACCGACTACCTGATGTCAAAGGTGCGGCCGACGTTCTTCCCCACTGGCCCCTACATCGTGCCCCGCGAGTTCATCCCCGACTACCGGGACCTGCGCATCACGCTGAAGGTCAACGGCGAGGTGATGCAGAACGAGAGCACCGATGACATGATCTTCGGGGTCGAGCAGCTCGTTGCTCATGCCTCGACCCTCGTCGAGCTGCAGCCCGGTGACCTGCTGTTGACGGGTTCCCCGGCGGGCAACGCCGGACACCACGGCAACCGCTGGCTCGTCCCCGGCGATGTCATGGAGGGCGAGATCACCGGGCTCGGAGTGCAGCGCAACCGCTGCGTGAAGCCCGAATGAGGATCGACACTCACGTACACATCAGCTCGCAGAGCCTGCCCGCTCCCCCCGTTCCGGCCGGTGTGCCCGGGGTGCCGGTGGTCACCGCAGACGCGATTCTGGGCATGATGGACCGCTACGAGATCGATGGCGCGGTGCTGTCCCCGATGGCCCTCGGCCTGCAGAGGGCGGAGGGAGCCCAGGCGGGCAAACTGGCGCGGATGGTCAACGAGGAACTCGCGCAGACGGTCGCGTCCCACCCGAACCGTTTCGCCGGCCTAACGGTGCTGCCGCTGCCGGACGTCGACACGGCCCTCACGGAACTCACTCACAGCCTCGACGTCCTGGAGCTGGACGGCGTCCTGCTGATGACGAACTACCGGGGCGCCTATGTGGGGGACGAGAGCTGGGAGCCGTTGTACGCGGAGCTGGACCGCCGTGGTGCTTACGTCTTCTTGCATCCTTCCATGCCCGCCTGCGGTACGGCGCTGGAGCATCCGCCGTGGCTGTACGAGTTCACCTTCGACACGACCCGGGTGCTGGCGAACCTGATCTACAACGGGATTCTCGAGCGCTACCCGCGGATCCGGTGGCAGGTGGCGCACTGCGGCGGCACGGCGCCCTTCCTGGCGGAGCGGATCGCCTCGCTGGCGGTGCGTGAACCGCAGATGGCGCAGAAGGCGCCGGCTGGGGCTCTGGAGTACCTGTCGCGTCTGTACTACGACACGGGCCTGTCCAACAACGAGATCGCCTACCGGACGACCCGTATGGTGGCGCCGGCGGACCGGATCGTCTTCGGTACCGACTGGCCGAACCTGCCGCTGCCGGAAGACACCAATGACCCTGGTCCCGGCCTGGCGTTCCTCGACGAGACGACGCGCTCCGCGCTGGACGAGAACGCCGCCGTGCTCGTACCCCGGCTGGCGAGGGCCATCACATCTTCCGCCTGACCGACCCGGCCAGACGCGGCGACCAGGCCACGTCCAGCTGGCGAAGAAGTACCGCGGGGCTCACGGAACGTGGGCCCCGCTGGGGCACAACGCCCCTTCGTACGCTGCTCTCTCGAAGACCGCACGAAGCGGGCCCCGGCACGCTCAACCGTGACGCGCACTTGCCGCACTCCCGACTGCGGCCCGGCGACGCACGGCCACGCGGGACCATCGCATCGGATGAGGAAAAGGCATGACAGCAAGTTTCGTGTACTCGGCCGTACGCACCGCCTTCGGCCGCCACGGTGGCGCCCTGGCCGGGGTGCGGCCGGACGATCTGGCCGCCACGGTGATCAGCGCGCTCATGGAGAAGACCCCGCAGCTGGAGCCGGGGCGCGTGGACGAGGTGGTCTTCGGCAACTCCAACGGAGCGGGTGAGGACAGCCGCAACGTCGGCCGGATGGGCGCGCTGCTGGCCGGCCTGCCGGTCAGCGTGCCCGCGAATACAGTGAACCGCCTGTGCGGCTCCAGCCTCGACGCGGCCATGATCGCCTCCCGTGCCGTCGAGACCGGCGACGCGGATCTCGTGCTCGCCGGGGGCGTCGAGTCCATGAGCCGTTCGCCCTGGGTGCTGCCCAGGCCGCAGAAGCCGTACTCGACGCGCGACGAGACGCTGGTGTCCACCACGCTGGGCTGGCGGCACACCAACCCCCGTTTTCCGCAGGAGTGGACGGTGTCGCTGGGCGAGTGCAACGAGCAGTTGCAGGAGAAGTTCGGTATCTCCCGCGAGCGGCAGGACGAATTCGCGCTGCGCTCCCACCGGCTCGCCTCCCAGGCATGGGACGAAGGGTTCTACGAGCCGCTCACGACATCGGTCGACGGCGTCGATCTCCGCCGTGACGAGGCTATCCGAGCGGGCTCCACAGCGGAGAAGCTCGCCTCGCTCAAGCCAGCGTTCAGACCCGACGGGACGATCACCGCGGGTAACGCCTCTCCACTCAGTGACGGCGCGTCGGCCCTGCTGATCGGTTCCGAACGAGCGGCGGACCTCATCGGAGCCCAGCCGCTGGCGCGCATCGCCGGGCGCGGCGCGGCCGCACTGGAGCCGCAACTGTTCGGGTACGCACCGGTCGGGGCGGCGGAACGGGCTTTGTCGGCTGCCGGAATCAGCTGGAGCGACGTCGGCGCGGTCGAGTTGAACGAAGCCTTCGCGGTGCAGTCGCTGGCGTGCATCGACGCCTGGGACATCGACCCGGACATCGTCAACGTCCGAGGTGGCGCGATTGCAATCGGCCACCCGCTGGGCGCCTCCGGCGGCCGGGTCCTGGGCACACTGGCCCACGTGCTTCGCGAGCGCGGTGAACGCTGGGGAGTCGCGGCCATCTGCATAGGAGTCGGACAGGGCCTGGCTGTCGTCCTGGAAGCGCTCTGACCGAGATCCGCCCGGACACGTACAGCGTGGCGCGCAATGTCTCCCAGCACCGGCGCGACGAGTCGGCGCTCTGACTCGTTCCACGGAGAACCCTGCCCCACGCATCCACACCGAGATCCTCGGCACCCACACGCATCAGGCGGGCCAGTGATGTCAGTCGTGAACGGAGGCGAGCAGCATGACCACCCCGGAGCCACAGCGACGCCGTCGCATGACGCCCGCGCGTGAAGCAGAGATATACGAGGTTGTACTGAGCATCTTGCGAGATGACGGGTACGAGGCCCTGACCATGGAGGAAGTCGCCGCGCGCACGGGTTGCGGCAAGGCGACCCTGTACCGGTGGTGGGACGGCAAGCTCGAACTGGTCGTCGGAGCCATGCGCTATGCCGTACCGGTCGAGATGGACACGATCGACACCGGTTCCCTGTCCGGTGACCTGGTCGCGTTGATGGCTTCGGAGTCCGACCGTGTGGCTTACCGGCAACCGGCCCTGATACGGGGTGTCGCGGCAGCCGCTCAGCAGAACCCCGATCTGTTGCGGGCGCTGCACGACTACGTCGTCGAGCCGCAGACGGCAGCTCTCCGCCGTTCGGTGCAATACGCCGTCGACCGAGGGAACATCCACCCGGACTGCCCCGCGTTGGAGTTCGTGCCGAGCATGCTGTTCGGAGCGGTGATGGTCCGTGTGCTGGTCGAGGACCAGCCGCCGACAAGGGCGTGGCTGGCCTCGTACATCGCATCCGTCGTACTGCCGGCTCTCGGGTACATGTCCGGGGGAGCCGACGTCGGCAACGCGTATGGTCACGGGGACCGGGAGGTCTCGCTACCGTAGTAAAGTACGGAACCGTACGGTTTTATTGAGGGGTTTCTGGCATGGTCGAGCAAGCAGTGCACAGCTCTGTCCGTCGTCCGCGGATGACGCCTGATCGCGCGATCGAGCTCCTTGATGTCACGCTCGACCTCCTGCGTGAGGTCGGATACGGCGCCCTGTCCATGGATCTCATCGCCTCGCGGGGTCGGTGCAGCAAGTCCACCATTTACCGGCAGTGGGGCAGTAAGGCGCAGATGGTGGCAGCCGCGGTGGCGTCTCTGCGGCCGGCGGAATGGCCTGGCATCGACACGGGGAGTCTCCGTGGCGATCTGCTGCTGTTGTTCGAGCAGTTGGGGGCCCGAGCGGACAAGGACACACCCGTGATCGCGGCTCTGCATCACGCCATGCTGACGGATGCGAAGCTCGGCGAGGCGTTCCGTACGTCCATGCTGGAGCCTGCGCGGGAGGAACTTGCGGGAGTTGTGGAGCGTGCGATACAGCGTCGTGAGCTGTCTCGCCGGCCAGGGGCGGTGCAGTTCCTGCCGCAACTGGTGTGGAGCGCGTTGGTGGCGCGTCCCTTCTTCGTAGGCCACACGGGGGACGCCGACTACCTGGCGCACTTCGTGGATCACGTCATCCTGCCCGCCCTGCGACACTCGTGAGGCGATGGCGCCTCACCATCCCAAGTACTCGGCCCCCGCGACGCCTTGAGTCGTGTCCGCCACGTGGGTCGGGAGCTCAAACGGGCCTCAGGCCGGGACCGTAACGCCCTGCGCCTCCACCTCGAACGGTGTAGGCGCAGGAAGCGAGCGGTCGGGGGACTGCCACGACCTTCCTCGACCTCATGGGGCGAGCGTCACGCGTAGGGGTGTCGCGAGTTCGGCCATGATGGCCTTGTCTCCCGGTGCCGGGGCACGAACACCGGCTCGCCGATGACGATCGTCTTGCTGCCGGTCCCCTTCAGGCCGGAGACGTGCCAGTCGTCGTCGATCGCCCCACGTCGGCACGAGGGACCATCAGCTGGTAGATGCCCTTGGATTCCGCATCGAGCGCGCCGAGCAGGACCCAGTCGGTGTGGTCGACGCCGCTGGAGTACGGCCAGCGGCCGGCGATCCACCAGCCGTCGTCGGTGCGCCTTGTCTGTCCGGTGGGTGCGCCGAGGAGGAGATCACATCGGGCGAGGCGAAGTACTCCTCCGGCGCCCTCTCGGAGGCCGTTCCCATCACTCAGTTGTGGCTCTGGGTCACCGTGTAGAATCAGGCGGTCGCACCGCACACCCGGCCCAGCCGCCAGCCGATCTCGAAACTCGTGTCGATGTCGAGGCCATAGCCTCCGTAGCGGGTGGGATTGGCCACGCGGATGAGTCCCGCGTCGATCAGGTCACGCACCGTCTCCTCCGGGACGCGTCGCAGCTCCTCCGCCTTGGCGGCTCGCGCGGCGATGACGGGCAACAATTCCTCGGTCCGCCCGATGCGTTCGGCCGCACTCCTCGTGCTCACGACTTCTCCTTCCGGATTGCTTTGCTGCCTCTGCAGTCCGGCAAGAGGGTTTTGGCAATCGGAGTGTCATGCCAGACACGTGCGTTGTTCATGCCGACCGGATTGGACGCCCGGTGCACTGTGTTGGCATTTCCTCTGTTTGATTCCGCGTCGGTCGATGGCAGCCGGTCAGCGAGCCGCGCGGATGGGGAGTGCAGTGATCGCACTGATCACGGCGAATACCGCGCCGTACGTTTCGTGTCACGCCTATCCCGACAGTTGCGCCGACCGCAGAGGCTGAATGCCTGGGTGGGGCGAGTGCCGGCTCCGGAACGATCGGCAGCGTCTGCGCAGTCCAAGGTCCGACAGCTCCGCTCCGCCGTCGGCCGTCGGTATCACCCTGTGTTGTTCGGCGATTCCTCGCTGCTGCTCGCAGAGGCTCTGGCGCGCCATGACGGCTGGCCGGAACACACCGGTACGCCGGAGTTCAACAGCAGTACCGGCACATGGGCGAGGTCGCCCGCAGTGACGGAACTGGGCTCCAGGACCACCTGCGTACGGTCATAATGGACATAGCGACCAGGAGCGGGTTCACCGAGTCTGAGGAGCGAGATGCGCGGGTCCACCACCGGTGCCGGAGGGAGAGAGGCCTCGCTCGCCGGTATCGCGACAGCCCTGCTCGACGGCGAGGGCACAGTGCTTCGCTGGTCCCAGGCGGCCGCCGAGCTGCTGGAACGTAGGGCCGAAGAGGTCTGTGGCCGCCCGGTCCGGTCCCTGCTCGCCGACGCATCCGATCACGAATACGGCGCCGCGGGGTGGAAGGCCGGGATCCCGGCGGGGGGCCGAGCACTACTGCGGCATCGGTCCGGCGGCTCGGTCGATGTCGCCTTCCGGGTGCTGCCCTCGGACTCCACCGGGTCCCTCCTGCTGTTCGCGCCCACTCAGCGAGTGACCGACTGGGAGCAGGGCGCGAGTGTGCTGCGTGCCCTGGTCGCCCGGGACCGCGTCGGGATCGTTGTGCACGACGTGGACCTGACCGTCGTGCGGACCAACATCACGCCCGAGACGTTCGGCGGCTTCGCCCTACCCCCGGGCAGCCGACTGACGAACGTGATCTCCCCGCGGGACGCCGAGGTCACCGAGGCCGCGCTGGGCCAGGTGCTGGAGACTGGTGTGCCGCTGATCGGGAGAGACCTGCTGGTGCGGTCGGCGCAGGTACCGGGGCGGCAGTGGTCACTGTCGCTGTCGGCATTCCGGATGGAGGACTCTCGGGGGGCTCCGTCAGGCGTCGTCGCGATGGTCACGGCCACCACCGGGCGGCAGCAGGCCCGCCGCGATCGGGAGCTGCTGCACGAGGCCGCCGCCCGCATCGGCGGCTCCCTCGACGTCACCCTTGCAGCACAGGAACTCGTGGATGTCCTCGCCCCCGCCTTCGGGGACCTGGCCAGTGTCGAGCTCGCCGAAGCCGTACTCGAGGGGGATGAGCCCCCGAAGATCCTCGGTGGGGGAGATCTGCACCTCCGCCGGGTCGCCGTAGCCTCGGCCACCGGGTTCTGGCCCGCTGCCCTTCTTCAGCTCGGTGGGACGCCCCTTCCGGTGCCAAATACAGCACTCCTGCGGAGCTGGCAACAGGGCCGGGCCGTCCTCCTCGACCCGGTGAAGGTAGGCGCTGTGATGGGTGACCCGGCAGTGAGGCGGCTGTTCGTCCCCGAGCACGGGCACTCGGGTGTATGGGCTCCGCTGTTCGCACGCGGCCTGGTGCTCGGATCCGTCACGGTCTGGCGCACCGAGCAGCCGGATTCATTTGAAGCGGGGGATGCAGACCTGCTGAAGGAGATTGCCTCCCGAGCCGCGTTGAGTGTGGACAATGCCCGCCGCTACACCCGCGAGCACCGCGCTGTGCTCGCGCTGCAGCATCGCCTGTTGCCTCCGGCCACCACTGACACCCCGGCGGTGGAGACCGCGGGAATCTACCTGCCTGTCGGCGACGGAACCGAGATCAGCGGCGACTGGTACGACGTCATCCCCCTGCCCTCCCTGCGGGTTGCGCTGGTCGTCGGGGACGTGATTGGTCATGGCCTGAACGCCACCGCCACCATGGGCCGGCTGCGCACCGCCATCCGCACTCTCGCCGACCTCGAACTCGACCCCACCGAGCTCCTCACCCACCTCGACGACCTCGTCCAGCAGCTCGCCAGCGAGACTGACCCCGGACACAAGGACACTGTTGGCGCCACTTGTCTGTACGTCGTATACGACCCTGTATTCCGCCACTGCGCCCTGGCCAGCGCCGGCCACCCACCGCCCGTGGTGGTCCGGCCCGACGGCACCATCGAGGTGATCGATGTCTTCCCTGGACCGCCTCTGGGGGTGGGCGGCATGCCGTTCGAGACCACCATCATCGACCTGGAGCCCGGCAGCCTCGTCGCCCTGTACACCGACGGCCTGATCGAACGCGACGACGGCGACCTCGACAGCGGACTGCTGCGGCTGACGGACCGCCTTGCGGCACTCTCCGACCCCGGCCGCGCCTTGGACGACATCGGTCGCGCTCTCCTGGCCGGCCTCGGCGACGCCCCGCCCCGCGACGACATCGCCCTGCTTCTGGCCCGCAACCGCGCCATCCCGGCGGAGTCCACCGCGAGCCGGGAATTCCCCGCGGACCCGGCCGTCGTGGCCGAGGCCCGCCAGGCCACCGCCCGCCAGCTGGCCGCGTGGGGGCTGGACGAGCTGGCCTTTACCACCGAGCTGATCGTGAGTGAACTTGTCACCAATGCCGTCCGGTACGCCAGCGGCCCCGTCGGACTGCGGCTGATCTGCGAGAATGTGCTGGTCTGCGAGGTCGCCGACCCGAGCAACAGCCAGCCCCGCCTGCGCCGGGCTCACTGGACCGACGAGGGAGGCCGCGGCCTGTTCCTCGTCGCCCAACTCTCCACACGCTGGGGTAGCCGCTACAGCCAGCACTCCGGCAAGACCATTTGGGCCGAACAACCACTCACACCAGCGCTTGGCCACCTCACGTAGCCATGACCGGCAGGTGGCTGCCTCGCAGTCGCCGGCGAGGGCACCGTCATCACCACGGTCCTCCCAGAAGCACTCTTCGCCACCGGCCGACAGCGGCCAGTCTCGTCTACCCACTGTCGGTGGCGCTGACCGTGACAACCACGGCTTCAGCCGTCGGGTCGGCTCACCTGTCAGGGACCGAACATCGAGGACCGGGAACCGGTGATCCAGCCGACGACGTCATCGCGGTCGGCATCGGCAGTCGCGATGTCGGCGACCCTCCGCCCGCGATTGAGAATCACCATCCGGTCGGTCACCTCGAAGCAGAGCGGCAGATCGTGCGAGACGACCACGACCGCCGTGCCCTGCTCAGACAGCCGGCGGATCAGATCCTCGACATGACGGGTCTGCTCGTATCCCAGCGCGGCGGTCGGCTCGTCCAGAAGGAGGACCCCGCCGCCCGAGGCCCCGCTGACGCGGATCGCACTGCGGGCGAACGCGATCGCCTGGCGCTGGCCGCCCGACAGCATCTCCACCGGGCGGGTCATCGGCGCGCTGCGGATGCCGAGCTTGTCGAGCTGTTCCTCCGCCCGGCGCCGTTGCGCCCGGTGGTTGACGAAGCCGAGCCAGCCCAGCGGACCTCGGCGAAGGATCTCCTCGCCGAGATTCAGATTGGTCGCGATGTCCTGGGGGTTCACCAGGGCCAGGTCCTGGTAGACCATCTGGATTCCCGCGGCGGTGGCGTCCTTCGGGGCGTGGAAGGTCTGCGGCTCGCCGTTGACGCGGATCTCGCCGTGTGTCGGACGGTGCGCCCCCGACATGACCATCAGCAGGGTGGACTTGCCCGCTCCGTTGTCGCCGAGCAGGCCCACGACCTCTCCGGGATCGACATGGAAGTCGATGCCGTCCAGGGCGCGCACGTACCCGTAGTGGTGTTCGATGCCGGAGAGTTCCATGGCGGGAACGGACATACTCAGACCTTCTTCTGGTGAACCGAGAGATTGGCGGACATCAGCCGATTGGCGACACCGGCCTGGATGGCCCGTTCGAAGAAGAGCGAGCCGATGAGGAGAACTCCGGTGGACACCGTCGCCCAGTACGGCTGCACCCCGCGGATGAGCAGGCCGTTGGCGATGGTCGCCAGGATCAGCGAGCCCACGAGGACACGGGGCAGGCTGCCGCGGCCTCCGCTCATGGCGATGCCCGTGAGGGACACGGCGGTGAGTGAGTCGAAGATGATCCCCGCGCTCGCCGTCGGGCTGGCCTGGGTCACCGTCGCGGTGCTGACCAAGCCACCGAGGGCTGCAAGGGTTCCGGAGATGACGAAGCCGATGACCTTGTAGAGGCCGCTGTTGATGCCCGCGCGCCGTACCGCTTCTGGGTTCGCCCCGACCGCCATGACCCGCAGTCCGTCACGGGTCCGTGTGAGGAACACGAATCCGATCGCGTAGACTGCCGCCACAATGAGAACCGGCGCGGGAACGCCGGCGAAGCCGCCGAACGCGAAGTAGTGACGCGTCCCCATGAACTCGAGCTGGGTCAGGCCGGGGAACGTGTTGCCGCTCGTGATGATCGCCGCGAGCCCCGACAGTACCGAGAACGCACCGATGGTCACGATGATCGAATTGAAGCCGCGCAGGACGATCAGGCCGTTGATGAGGCCGATGACCAGACCGCAGGCGAGGCCCGCGAGCAGGGAAAGCCAGGTCGGGCTGCCGTGGGTCAGGAGCCAGCCGCACACACAGCCGGCGACGGCCGCCGTTCCGGGCAGCGAGAGGTCTAGTGAACCGGTCATGACGCCTATTCCGACACCGGCCGCGAAGATCGCGGTGACCGCCCCGGCGTTCGCCACCAGCATGGCGTTGTCCACGGTGAAGAAGTACGGCGAGCCGACGAAGGCGAAAACCACGATCAGCACACCCCAGAGCACAAAGACGCCCTGATCTCTGAGGAAGACCAGCGCCGACACCGAGCGGGGCAGTTTCGGTGTCGCCGTCGGGGTGGGGGGCAGCTCGTCGTCGGTGGGCACGGTCTGCGGATCGGTCGGAATGGTTGTCACTTGTCCGCCTTGGTGGTCTTCTGCGGCACGGTGAACTGCTTACCCATGGCCTTCGGGTTCTTCATCATGCCCATCAGGGCGTCCATGGCCTGGGCCATGTCACGCTGGAAGTCGAGTGCGACGAGCGCGTAGAGCTTGCCGGACTTGACAGCCTGCTCACCTTCCGGGGAACCTCCCGCGGCGACCGCGCAGGGGAGGCTCTTGCCCGCGGACGCGTACGCGCCCAGAGCACCGAGCGCGCCCGTGTCGATGTTGGCCAGGACCGCGTTGGCGCTGGGGTGTCCCTGGAGGGCGCTGGCGAAGTCCGTCTGGGCCTTGGCCTGATCGACGGTTATCTGCACACTCGTGACGATCTTCGCGCCCGGCGCGGTGGCCGCGATAGCCTTTCTCTCGGCCGCCTCCGTCACGCTTGCACCCGGGATGCCAGGGGCGGCCACACCCAGGATGACCTGTGCCTTGCCCCCGAGCTTCTCGTTGATGCACGTACCGAGTTCGGTGCCGGCAGCCTTGCCAACGGCCGCGGAGTCGGTGTAGTCGAGGCTGACCCCCGGCACGAGCCCGGAAAGTCCGTAATCGGCGGGCAGCCCCGTCGCGAACACCGGCACACCGGCCTTTCGCGCGGCCTGTATGACAGGGCCGGCCGACTTCGAGTCGAGCATGAGGGCGTAGACGCCCCCGGCCTGCCCGTTCCCGATCGCGCTCGTCAACTGGGTGACCTGCGTCTGCGGGTTGTTGTCCGCGTCCTGGACAATCACCTTGTAGCCGTGAGCCTGTCCGTAGGCCTTCACCCCGTCGGCCAGGGCCTTCAGGGTCGACACCTTGGTGGTCCCCGGCGAGAAGATGATCGTCTTGTTCCCGGAGCTGGCGCCACCGGATTTCGACGCGGCGGTGTCGGCAGCGGGGGCTGTTGTGCCGCCGCAGGCGGAGAGCGCGACGAGCGCGCCGGCGGAGAGCGCAGCGATTGCTGCAGGGCGAAGGGGGCGGGCGAAGTGCATTGGTGCTCCTACTTCCGAGGACGGCTTCATTTCGTCCGGGGGCTCGTACCAGCGGTGCTCACGAGCAACCGACGTCTGCGCGGACAGCACCGGCGTCGTCGCTCCGGTCTTGCGATGTCGAGAGGGTCGACATCCGATCGAGGTTCCCGAGCTGCTCCTCGTGCTGGACACAGTCCCTGAAGAGCGCAACGAGTTCGTCCCGAGCTGCGTGATGATGCACCACCACGTATCGGCCGCAACCGTAGGTCCTGCACCACAAGTTCTGCGAGTTTCGTGCACAGCACTGTCGTCAATAATGGATATTCACGGCACCAATGGCGCAGGGACTCGCGCGGGCAATGCTTTGCGGTGAATCTCTTGCCGGTATCGAGCGGCAATTAATCGAGGCCGAAGACCCATCCGCGTCCCGTTCACAGAACAGCATCCTCTTCTCCCGGGCTTCCAACTGGCCGAGTAAAACGTCACCTGATTCACGTTCGAAAGGCGGAAGCCTCATAGGCCCAGCAGGCCGTCGACACCAGGGTTGCTTCCTGGGAAGTGGTGCACTGGCTCCCACCCTGATCCGGGCGGTTGCTCCGGCGACTCCCCGAACGCGAAATACGGGCATGTCAGCCACGTGCGGGGCAACACCAGTCAGCGCGACGTTCGGTGGAGCGGGCGGCTGGCGGGTCCGCAGCCAACCACCGCACACAGCAGGGTGTCCGGCTGCAGGATGAGAGTTGCTTGATCGGGGTTCAGGATCAGCGCGTCTGCCTGCGGCTACGGGCGTGAGGGCGGACTGGTTCTGTGTCGATCCACGCGTGTAGCGCCCGAGGCGGGCGGCACTGCCTCTCGACGCGGTGGCGATGGCGCGCGCCTTGCCGGGGTGGAACGGGCGAAGAAGAAGCGATGCGTTTGAGGTCAGGCGAGCGACATGCGGCGCGTGGACTGGGATTCGGGTGATCAGCCCCATGTCCAGGGCGAGCGCGCGGGTGCGGTGACGTCAGCCGGGCTCGTGGAGAAGGGTGTCGATCGCCGCGCGCTCCTCGACTGTCAGATTTCGCTCGGCCGCGGCGACTTGGGGAGCCAGTTCCTCCGGGGTGTTCGGGCCGATTAGCAGGGCGGTCACCGGTTGTTGGGCAAGGACCCAGGCCTGCGCCAGTTCGCCGACGGTGCGGTCGTGGGCGTGCGCGATGGCGGCGAGCCGGTCGAGGAAGCGGAAGGTGGACTCATTCCAGTACATGTCCGTGTACCGCTGGAGGGAGCCGAGGCCGCCGGGCTTGTCCGAGACGCTGGTGAATACGCCGGTGAGCAGCCCACCTGCGAGTGACTGGTGCGCGAGGAGGCTCACTCCGGCAGCCTTCGCCGCGGGCAGGTGGTCCTCGAGCGCTGTGCGTTCCAGCAGGTTTACGCGTGTCTGCACGCATTCGTAGCGGTTGAGGCCGTGCTTGTCGCTGGCCCACAGCGCGCGGTAGAGCTGCCACGGCGCGGTCTGTGAAGCGCCGAGATAGCGGACCTTGCCCGCCTTGACGAATCCGTCGAGGGTGTCGAGGGTTTCCTCGATCGGCGTTTCGTAGTCCCAGAAGTGCGCGGAGTATACGTCGATGTAGTCGGTGCCCAGGCGGGTCAGGCTGGCGTCGAGCGCCCGGGTGAGGTGCTGGCGCGAGAGCCCGCGCGAGTTGGGTGAGACGCCCTGGCGCCACAGCCGTGCGTGGTCTAGTGGGCCGTCGCCGTGTGTTGCGGCCCGTTCCTGACCGCTGACCGGGGTGGCTGGGGTACCGACCCGGTACCCGGCCTTGATGATCAGGACACTGTCCTGCCGGCGCGGTCGGACGAGTCTGCCCAGGGCCTCCTCGGCGGTTCCGTCACCGTAGGTGTCCGCAGTGTAGAAGGTGTTCACACCACTCTCCCACGCTGCGCGGAAGACGTCGGCGGCCTGGTCTTGCGCCAGCGTCTCGCCGAGGTGCAGGCCTCCGAAGACGAGGCGGGAGATCTTGAGGCCGGTTCGGCCGAGATTCTGGTACTCCATGCGTCGAGTATCAGAGGTGCAGCGGATCTCCGGTCATTGCTTTCGTTCATGCCTGTGATGAAGCATCTGCTTGTCCTTCAGGTGCAACGGGCGTGGCCGTAGGCCTGGTTCACTTGGGAATCGATGCCGGCGAACACCAACTGGTCCCTACCGGGCAGCAGCCCGCGGGTGCGCTGGTTCGCGCTCGAACACGAAGGCGCGTGGCACCGCTCTCCGGGCTGTTGTTCGCCCGCCTCAACTGGCGGATCCTGCCGCGGACCGGACTGGCAAGACCACGGCGTTGCTGCGCCGTCGTACACAGGCGGCGGCCGTGTGTGACGACTGCCCGTGACCGATCCGAACGGCTTGCCTTCGGCGGCGACGGCACCCGCCCGGCGCCGCCTCCATCGCCTCGCCCTTACCCGTATCAGGACGCGTCGAACAGCGCACTCACTGATTCGCCGTTGTGGATGCGCCGGACCGCTTCGGCCAACGCCGGGGCGATCGACAGGACCCGCAACTTGTTGGTGCGGTGCTCGATCGGTATCGGCACCGTGTTGGTGCACACGATTTCCAGCACATCAGGCTGGTCCGACAATAGCTTGAGGGCTCCTGCCGAAAACAGTCCGTGCGTGCACGCAACACGGACCGAGCGTGCTCTCAACTCGCGCAGGCGGTCCAACAGCTCGAGGACGGTACTGCCCTTGGCGATCTCGTCGTCCAGCACGATGACATCCCGGCCGGCGATGTCCCCGATGACGGAGCTGATGCTCACCCGGTCATCGGCGAAGCGCTGCTTGGCCCCGGCAGCCACCTTCGTGCCCAACAGCCGGGCGAAGGCCGCCGCTTCCTTCGCATTGCCCAGGTCCGGAGACACGACCGTCGTGTTGGACAGGTCGTAGCGGCGGAAATGCTGTGCGAGCTCCCTCAGCGCATGCAAATGGTCCACCGGAACAGAGAAGAACCCGTGCACCTGCGGTGAGTGCAGCGTCAGCGTCAGAGCACGGCTTGCTCCGGAAGTGGCCAGCAGGTCCGCCATTAGGCGCCCGCCGATGGAGATTCTCGGCGCGTCCTTCTTGTCGGACCGAGCGTAGGCGTAGTGCGGCATCACCACGGTGATACGGCTGGCGGAGGCACCGCGAGCGGCGTCACACATCAGCAACAGCTCGACGAGGTTCTCCTGCACGGGGGTGACCAGCGGCTGGATTAGAAAGACATCCCGTTCCCGGCAGTTCGCCTGCAGCTGCACCTCCAAACAATCGTTCGCGAACCTGTTCACCCGAGCCGGACTCAGAGGAACTCCCAGGTGAGCGCAGACTTCCAGCGCCAGCTCGGGGTGGGCACTACCGCTGAACACGGCGATCTCACGCACGACACTCCTTGCTTGATCGATTCGGGGCCGCATACTGATCGACAAGCTTCGCGACCGGGAACCAACTGTTTCACCAATACGGTCGACCATCGCCTCGTACGCACGGCCCAGGACATCGCCCCGTTCGCGCTGTGCGACCGTACGGAACGCGTCGGCGACATCGGCCAGTGTCTGGCCGGTTGCCGATCTGTCCACGGGGAGCGTGCGCCGCCGACTGTGTCGGACTACTGGCCGCCGATGTACAACTGCCCTTGAGGTCGGCTACGGACGTGGGACGGCCCCTGGTCCGTGGGTCAGGACGCGCGGGGTATGGCGTGCGTGTGGTGCGGCACGTCGGCGTCGCCGTCCGTGGGGGCGAACGTCCCGTACTGTCCCTTGAAGAAGACCAGTGGGCCGCCGGTGGTGGCTGCTTCGATTGCGGTGACGGTGGCGAGGACGATGGTGTGGTCGCCGGCTTCGTATTCCTCGACGATCTCGCATTCCAGCCAGGCGAGTGCCTCGTCGAGGCCGGGGCCGGTGGAGCGGCTGTGCCAGGCGACGTCGGCGAAACGGTCGGTGCCGCGTCGGGCGAAGGTGCGGCAGAGGGGTTCATGGTGGCTGGCCATGACGTTGACGCAGAAGGTGCCGGCTTCGCGCATGGCCGGCCAGGTGGTGGAGGTCTTGGCCGGGCAGATCAGGATGAGCGGGGGGTCGAGGGAGACGGAGGTCAGGGAGTTGGCGGCCATGCCGGCCAGGGTGCCGTCGGCCGCGTAGGCGGTGACGACGGTCACGCCGGTGGGCAGGTGTCCCAGGACGCGGCGGAACTCCGAGGCGTCCAGCTTCGACGATGCGGCAGTCATGTCGTTCAAGATCCAATCCGGCCGGAGTGTGCTCCGGCCTTTCGTGCTGACAGAAGGGGTGCGCCGATCGGGGCGTTTGTCAGATGGGGTAGTGGCGAGTGCCGTCCTGGACGGTGAGCCAACGCAGATCGGTGAACTCCTCGACGGCGGCGGTGCTGCCGAAGCGGCCCCAACCGGAGTGCTTGACGCCGCCGAAGGGCATGGCGGGTTCGTCGTGGACGGTGGCGCCGTTGATGTGGCAGATGCCGGAGTCGATACGCCGGGCCACGTTCTCGGCCGCCGTGACGTCGCGGCCGAAGACCGCTGCGGACAGGCCGTACTTGGTGTCGTTGGCGACACGGACGGCCTCGTCCGGGCCGTCGACGGCGATCACGGTAACCACCGGGCCGAAGGACTCCTCGGCGTACAGGCGCATCTCCGGCGTGACGTCCGCGACGACGGTCGGCTCCACCAGGAGTCCCTTCGTGCCGCCGCCGGTCAGCACGCGCGCGCCCTTCGCCTGGGCGTCCGCGACGAGGTCTCGGATGCGCCCGGCGGCCGCCTCGTTGATCACCGGTCCGATCTGGGTCTTCGGGTCACGGGGGTCACCGACGGTCAAGGCTTCGGCCTTGGCGACGAGCTTCGCCTCGAACGCGGCGGCGACGCTGCGGTCGACGACGATGCGTTCGGTGCTCATGCAGATCTGGCCGGAGTTCATGAAGGCGCCGAAGTTCGCCGCCGAGGCGGCCTCGTCCAGGTCCGCGTCGGCGAGGACGACGAAGGGGGCCTTGCCACCGAGTTCGAGGAGCGTGCGCTTGAGGTGGGTGGCCGCGGTGCGGGCGATGAGGGTGCCGACGCGGGTGGAGCCGGTGAAGTTGACGCGGGCCACGGCCGGGTGGGCGATGAGGGCCTCGACGACCCCGGGCGCGTCCTCCGGGTGATTGGTGATCAGGTTGATCACGCCCTTGGGGACGCCAGCGTCGTGGAGCGCGGCGGCGATCGCGGCATGAGTGCGCGGGCACTCCTCGGATGCCTTGAGCACCACCGTGTTGCCCAGGGCCAGGGGGGCAGCCACGGCACGCGCCGCGAGAATGACGGGGGCGTTCCACGGGGCGATGCCGGTCACGACCCCGGCCGGCCGGCGTACAGCCCTGGCGTTGAGGCCCGGGACGTGCGACTCGATCGCCACTTCCTTGTCGACCTCGCCAGCCAGCGTCGCTGCATGCCTGAACACCCCTGCCGCCAGCGTGCAGTTGAACATGCCCCAGCCGAACGTCGCCCCGCACTCGGCCGTCATGGTGGCGGCGATCTCCTGGGCCCGCTCCTCGATCAGGTCCGCAGCGGCACGCAGCAGGCGGGCGCGCTCCTCAGCCGGAGTCGCCGCCCAGGCCTCGAAGGCGTTGTCGGCGGCGTCGGCGGCGCGCTGCGCGTCGGTGGCCGATGCCGCGGCGGCTTCGGTGACCACCTTGCCGGTGAACGGGTCGGACTTTTCGTAGGTCTGGCTGCGAGAGGCCTCCCCCCATGCCCCGCCGATCAGCAGCGGCTGCTCCTGTTTGATGACACCAGTCATGCTCTTCCTCACTCTCCCAGCGGGCTTTCACCGCGGTTGTGCGCGGCATCCGTCGCGGCGGCTACGGCGGGGTCGGCTTCAGCGACAGGGCAATAGATCGTCACCGGGGCGACGGCCGCGTTCGGTGTGTCAGGGCCGACCCGGCCCGCGATCAGGAAGTCGACTCGGGGTTCGGCCCCTGTGCGCTTCCTCCGGTTTCATATGGTCGGGAGGTGGGTGCCTTCTGTCCAAGGACTGCTGTCAATACCTGACATGGCGATACGCCCGGATACCTCCTGCTGCCGGGCCGCGTTCTTGTGTGCTGACCTGTGGCGGCGTCCGGATCTGGGCGTCCCCGGAGCTTGGGACCGCGTGATGGCGGTTCCGTTTGGCCCGCGGGTGGCTGCGCGGTGTTCGGAAGTCATCGACGGTGCGAATGGCAGGTAGTCAAGAGCGTGGCTTACCCGCCGGGCTGTGACGCCCCCAGGATCGTTGCCCGGAGGGCGACGGCTGCGCCCCGCCGCGGTGCTGGTCCGATCGCCCGTGGTGTGGACGCTTAGACCGCCGACGAAGGACGCCCACGGCCGCGACGGCCCCGTCCTGCAGACCTGCGCGTTCCGCGCGTGCCTGGCCCGACCCGTCTCTGATGGTTCGGTGGGCATCACCCACTTGCGCGCCGTGGCAAATCAGCCTGTCAGAAGGAGCCGTTGCCGTCCCGGCAGGTTGCAGGTTCTTGGCGGAAGCGGCGCAAGCCCCGTGGTCTGCGCCGTCGTGCTGACTCAGCCGACATGGCCGCGGGTTGGCAGACCTCCGCCGCCGGACAGCTCCGGCAGGCCGAATCGGCGCCGTGATCCGGATATCCGCTGGACGACCGCGCCTGTCGAGGGGCTTCTGCCCGGTATGCCCACCCGGGACTTTGCTGCACCGGCAGGGCGGGACCATGGGCAGGTCGGCGGCACCGCCGACCCCACCAAGGAGCACATGCGTGCGCACAGGTCCCGGTCCGAACAGTTCGGGCCGCCGCGGTGGACTCGACCGCCGCCACGCCCGTCCACCGCCCGGCGAAGCTGATCACCTCATCTGAGTGCCCGGTCGGAAGTCAGCTCCACGCAGGACCGTGTCCTCCTCACGAACTACTTGAGCCTCGCCGGACAAGACCGGATCTCCTTCTACGGCAGTAGTCGCGATTGCGTGCCAAGCGACGATGCCGATGAGAGACCACTCCACGAAGGATGGCCTGTACATCCCGCCTCCGCACAGGCGTGAACTGCTTCCCCCCCCCCGCTACTGCGGTGGCCTGCCGTGCCTCGCGGCCTGCGCGTCGCCCACTGCCGAGATTCAGACTGGAGAGCCTCCCTCGTGGCCACGTTTCTCTATCGACTGGGCCGAGTGTCGTTCCGGAAACGACACTGGTTCCTGTTGCTCTGGGCGGCGATACTCGCCGTCGCCGTCTTCGGTGCGGTCAAGGCCCCCGCCGCACCCCAAGACTCCTTCTCCATTCCCGGAACCGAGTCCCAGAAGGCGTTCGACCTCCTGGACCAGCGCTTCCCCAACAGCGGCAGCTCCGACGGAGCCACCGCCCGGCTCGTCTTCGTCGCCCCCGACGGGCAGAAGATCACCGCGGTCGACAACAAGGCCGCGATCGAACATACGGTGCACGAGCTCGCCAATGGCAAGCAGGTGAAAAGCGCTCTTGATCCCTTCACGGCGCATGCCGTGAGCAAGGACGGAACCACCGCGTACGCCACCATCAACTACGCGAAGCCGAACAGCCAGCTCACCGACTCCACGACCACCGCCCTCAAGGGCGCGGCGCAGGACGCCCGTGACGCCGGTCTGACAGTGGAGATCGGCGGCGACGCCCTGCAGTCGATGGAGATGTCCGGCACGACCGAGGTGATCGGTGTCGCCGCCGCGGCGGTCGTCCTGCTGATCACATTCGGATCTCTAGTGGCAGCGGGCCTGCCGCTGATCACCGCGCTGCTCGGCATCGGTACCGGCGTCGCCACCATCACGGCCCTCGCCAGCACCATCGGCTTCTCGTCCACGACCACCACACTGGCGCTGATGCTCGGACTCGCCGTCGGCATCGACTACGCCCTGTTCATCGTTTCCCGCTACCGGTCCGAACGGGCGGAGGGCCGAGATCCGGAGGAAGCCGTCGGGCGGGCCGTCGGTACGGCGGGCTCCGCCGTGGTGTTCGCCGGCCTCACCGTGATCATCGCCCTCGTCGGCCTGTCCGTCGCCGGTCTTGGGATGCTCACCAAGATGGGCATAGCCGCGGCGTTCACGGTCCTGATCGCGGTACTGATCGCCCTGACGCTGCTGCCCGCGCTGCTCGGCTTCTTCCCGAAAGCCGTGCTGTCCCGGTCCGTGCGCAAGAAGGCCAAGAACGGAGAGACTCCTGCACACGGGGCCCGCACTGCGGAGAAGCCGGGCCTGAGCACCCGCTGGGCTCGCTTCGTGATCCGCCGGCCACTGCTCGTGCTCCTGTTCGGTGTGGTGGTGCTGGGTACCTGCGCAGTGCCGGCGCTCGATCTCCAACTGGGTAACCCGGGCGACGAGGCGAAGCCCACGTCGACCACCGAACGCCGGGCCTACGACGACCTGTCCCACGGCTTCGGCCCCGGCTTTAACGGTCCGCTGACCATCGTCGTGGACGCCAAGGGATCCCACGATCCCAAGGCCGCGGCCAACACCGTTGCCGACGACCTCAAGGCGACGCACGGTATCGTCAGCGTGACGCCTCCTATGTTCAACAAGGCCGGCGACACCGCCGTCCTCACGGCCACCCCGTCGACCGCTCCCAGCAGCACCAAGACCAAGGATCTCGTCCACACCATCCGGGACGAGGCCGATGGCATCAAGACCGCCACCGGCGCGGACATGCTGGTCAGCGGCACCACCGCCGTGAACATCGACATGGCCGACAAGGTCACCGGGGCGATCCTGCCCTACCTCGCGCTGGTCGTCGGTCTGGCCTTCCTGCTCCTGATGGTGGTCTTCCGCTCGGTCCTCGTTCCGCTTAAGGCGGCGCTCGGCTTCCTGCTGTCGGTGGGCGCGGCGCTCGGCGTGATCGTCGCGGTCTTCCAGTGGGGCTGGCTCGCCGACCTGCTCGGCATCCAGACGGTGGGACCGATCTCCAGCATGATGCCGATCTTCCTGATCGGGGTGGTCTTCGGCCTGGCCATGGACTACGAGGTCTTCCTCGTCACGCGCATGCGCGAGGCCTACGTGCACGGAGAGCGACCGGGGCAGGCGATCATCACCGGTTTCCGGCACAGTGGCAAGGTGGTCGTGGCCGCAGCCGTGATCATGATATCTGTCTTCGCCGGATTCATCGGGCTGAGCGAATCGGTGATCAAAATGATGGGACTCGGTCTGGCCTCGGCGGTCTTCTTCGATGCCTTCCTCGTCCGCATGACCATCGTCCCGGCCCTGCTCGCGCTCCTCGGGGACAAGGCCTGGTGGCTGCCGCGCTGGCTGCAGAAGGTCCTGCCAAATGTGGACGTCGAGGGCGAGAAGCTGAACCGGACACTCGAGCCCGCGCAGGCCTCTGGGCTCGATGAGGCGGAGCGTGAACCGAGCCGCGTCTGACCGACTGCTCTCGTACGGAGCGGTAGGCCCCCGCCGGGGGGCCTACCGCTCCGCTGCGGGGCACGAGCAGCATCGGGGATGCTGGTGAGGGAAGGAGCACCCAAGGGACATGGCTGAGAGACACATCATGATCAGGGACTGGCGGAGCACCTCGGGTCGCCACCCGCGTGCGACGGACGGTGCCCTGGCCCTGGCCACCTTCGCCATGGGGGTCCTCGGGAGCGCTGTCCCCCCCGGAAGCCACGCGCATCTGCACGTGCCCGATACGCTCGCGGTGGTCACCAGCGCCGTGGGGGCGGCGTGCCTGTTCCTGCACCGCGATCACCCTCGGCTGACGACGGGGCTCACCACGGTGTGTGCGCTGGTTCTGGCCCTCGCGGGCGTCCAGCTCAACCCCCTGCTCCAGGCACCGTGTCTGGTGTCGCTCTTTCTCCTCGCTCTGCGCACCGATCGGCGTACGGCCCGTATCGGAGCGGGCGCGGCCACCACGACCCTGCTCGCTGCCTCGCTGGCCCACGAGCCCGCATTCCCCTGGGGGGCCTTCGTCATCGGGATGATCTCGTGGACGCTGCTGCCGGGGGCCGTCGGAGACGCGGTGCGCAGCAATACCGAGTATCTCGCCGCGGCCGAGGCCCGGGCCGAGCTCGCCGAGCACACACGCGAGGAGGAGGCCCTGCGCCGCGTGAGCGAGGAACGTATACGGATGGCCCGTGAGCTCCACGACGTGGTCGCCCATCACATCGCGCTCGCCGCCACGCAGGCCCGCACGGCCACATACCTCATGCGCCACCACCCGGAGCGCGCGCCGGAGATGATGGAGAACCTGTGCGACTCCACCGACGAAGCGCTAAGGGAACTCCGGGCGACCGTCGGCCTGCTGCGCCAGCGCGGTGACACCGACTCTCCGCGAGACCCGGCCCCCGGACTCGCTCAGCTTCCGGACCTGCTGGGCTCCTTCGAGCGTGCGGGGCTGAGTGTGGACGTGACCACAGAGGGGCACGCGCAGCCCTTGTCGCCCGGTGTGGATCTGACGGCCTACCGGATCATCCAGGAAGCACTGACCAACGTCACCAAGCACGCGCGCACCGCCAGCGCCAGGGTGCACCTCGAGTACGCCCGAAGCTGGGTGACGATCACCGTCGCCGACGACGGCCGCCCCGACGCCCATGGAGCCCGTCCCGGTCGCCCGTCCGGCTACGGGCTGATCGGCATGCAGGAACGCGCACAGTCCGTCGGCGGCCGGCTGCAGGCAGGGCCCAGGGCTGAAGGCGGCTTCACCGTCACACTCGGACTGCCGATGCACAAGACGGCACAGCACCCGAACCCTCAGGAGGTACCGCACCAGTGACCATCCGCGTACTGCTCGCCGACGACCAGGCCCTCATCGTCGGCACGTTCCGGATCCTGATCGATCTGAGCGAGGACTTCGAGGTCGTGGGTGTCGCCGCCAACGGCAGAGAGGCCGTCGACCTGACCCGCGCCACCCACCCCGACGTCGTAGTGATGGACATCCGCATGCCGATCCTCGACGGGCTCGCGGCAACGGCCGAGATCACTGCGGACGAGACACTGCGCACCACGAAGGTCCTCGTGCTCACCACCTTCGAGACCGACGAGTACGTCGCCGAGGCCATCCGCGCGGGGGCTTCCGGGTTCCTCGGCAAGGGCATCGGACCGGAGGAACTCCTCGCGGGGATCAGGACGGTGGCCGCCGGCGACGCACTCCTGTCGCCCGCTGCCACGTGGACACTGATCGCACGCTTCCTCGCCGCGCCCGAGCCTAGTGGGCCCACCACGCAGAGCGCGGATGCCCTTCCCGAACTCACCGCCCGCGAACGGGAGGTGGTCGCCGAGGTGGCGGGCGGCCTGTCCAACGACGAAATCGCTGAGAAGCTCTACGTGAGCCCGTTGACCGTCCGCAGCCACGTCCAACGCGCCATCGCGAAACTCGACGTGCGGGACCGGGCCCAACTCGTGGTACGGGCCTACCAGTCCGGCCTGGTCCGGGCCACAGGCGAGTAGAGCGGGAGGGAATGGTCTCGACGCCACAGCCCTCACCACCCCTCGGCGGTCGGTCCGTTCCCCCTGGTCGAGCACGGTCGTCCGCCGGACACGCCTCGACCCGGTCGCCACCACTCATTCCCAGTGATGCGAGATGGCCGGCGGACCGGGCAGGTGCGGGAAGGCGGGTTCGGGGGTCACAGCAACCCGGCACCATCTTGAACACCTCTTGCCTGTCAGGCGAGCCTCCAGTAAGAACAAGCCGAAGTTGTTTCTTTGTGAGGCGTACGCCAATGCCCGGACTGGGACCTGCTCAAGACCGAACTCGACGAGATCCGACGCCGTGGCTATGGTAGGAGCTTCGGTGAGAGCGAAATCGGCCTGCACGGCGTCGCAAAAAAGGCGAGGGGGATCAGCACCGGCCTCTCCGTCGATGTGGCATGGTCACCGCAAGATCATCATTGTCCTAAGGTCGCTTTATGTCGTCCATTTCCCCCCCCTCATGGAAGCCGTAAATGGTTCGCACGCTCACCGTTCATTAAACGAGGGCTTGGAAGTCGGCCCGAGGCAGGCGAAAGTGTGCGCATGGCTTTCGGACTCGGTACATTCTCCGCCGCAGACAGTGTTCCTTTTCCCGGTTTGGTGGTCGACGGTCGTGTCTACGACCTCCGGCCGGAGTTCAGCGACACGCTGTCGATGCTGAACGACTGGGACAGCTCCCTTGCACGGCTCCATGAGCTGGCCGCCACGCCGCACGGCGAGGGCGTTGCGCTCGACGAACTCCGCCCGCTGCCGCCGGTAGCCTCCGGCCAGCTGCTGTGCGCTGGCGCCAACTACTACACGCATCTGGAGCAGATGACCCTCACGATGCTGCGGAACCGGGGCGACGAGCGGCCGGATGAGGAACTGCTGGCTGAGGGCCGGAAGTTCGCGAAGAGCCGCCTGGACGGGGGTGCGTTCGTCTTCGCCGGGCTCCCGAGCACCATGACCGGGGCCACCGGCGACGTCATCCTGTGGGGACCAGGTGAGCAGCATGACTGGGAGCTCGAACTCGCCGTGGTCATCGGCCGCGGTGGCCACTACATCGACGAGAAGGACGCGCTGGCCCACGTCGCGGGCTACACGATCTCCAACGACATCAGCACCCGCGAGGTGATGAGGCGCCCCGACCTCGGGCCAATGACCGACTTTCTGGCGTCGAAGGTGCGGCCGACGTTCTTCCCCACCGGGCCCTACATCGTGCCGATCGAGTTCGTGCCCGACTACCGGGACCTGCACATCACGCTGAAGGTCAACGGCGAGGTCATGCAGGACGAGAGCGTCGGCGACATCATCCATGGAGTCGAGCAGGTGGTCGCCCATGCGTCCAAGATCGTGGAGCTGCGCCCCGGTGACGTGGTGCTGACGGGTTCCCCGGCGGGCAACGCCGGACACCACGGCAACCGCTGGCTCGTCCCCGGCGATGTCATGGAGGGCGAGATCACCGGGCTCGGAGTGCAGCGCAACCGCTGTGTGAAGCCGGAATGAGGGCGAGGCGATCCGCTCGCACCCGGACCGCCTCGCTGGCCTGACGTTGCTGCCGCGGTCACGCGCTCCGCGTCGAGGGCGAACGTTTCTCGCTCGGAAGGGAGCCGCATGGCCCGATCCGCCTGACCACTACGCCGAGTGCAAAATGAAGAGGGGCGGGCCTGGGCACGCGACGCGCCTGCTCCATCCGTTGCTGTGCCCGGTCGGTGTTGCGTCGAAGGCAAGAGATGCTCCGACGCCTCCGCGAGCCACACCTCTAGCGCTTCTTCTGCGGCGCTGGTCCGGCCGACGACGAGTTCGTCCACCCGGCGATGGGCCTGTTGACGGCCGCAGACCGGATCCTGGCAGGACCGGCGGCCGAACTGCACGCTCGTCGACAAGGGATGAGCCCCGGTTCGAGGCCTGGGCCCTCTCACCACCGTAGCCCGCGCCGCGCCGGACATGGACGCGGAAGTGCCGGTTCCGCTGCTCGCGGCTCAGATCGCCGCGGTCAAGGGCCGGCACACGATGAGAGTACGTACCGCCTGATCCGCCGGCGATTGCCGCCGCGGGCGGTCCACGTCACACAAGTGCGGGGCCTCTGCCCCGCCGACCCTGCCACCGGTGTTCCCGCGCGACGGCGCTTGACCGGCACGGGCTCGACGGGAGAGCACCGAGCCGGTTGTCGGCGGACGCCCGGACCAGGCCGCGCACAGCGGCGGGATGAGGAACAGTGAGTAACGAGACAACAGGCGAGCCGCGCGTGGAAACCCCGCGAACCACGCTCGAAGCGGAAGGCGTGGAAGCGGAGAGGCTCGACATGTGCCCCTCGGACGCGAACAACATGGATGAGGAGCCGGAGGGCATCCAATCCGCCGCTGGGATATCGGCCAGGCTGGAGCGGCTGCCGTTCACGCGCTACCACCTGCAGATGGCGATCGTCCTCGCCCTGGGAGGTGTCTGCGCCACCTTCGATCTCACGTCGATGGACGTGATGAGCACCGCCGTGCGCGACACATTCCACCTCACCGCGGTCGAAGCCGGTTGGGCCGGCGCGATCGCCCTGGTGGGAGCGGTCGTGGGCGGACGCCTCACCACGGTCTTCGGGAAACGCCTTGCTCCCAGAAGGGTGTTCGCGGTCTCCCTCATCGCGTACGGCGTGTTCAGCGTCGTGTCGGGGGTGGCTTGGAACTTCACCAGTCTGCTGGTCTTCCGCACCCTTTTCGGGTTCGGTCTGGGCGCCATGATCTCCCAAACCGCCGCACTGGTCCTTGAATCGAAGGGTTCGCCTCGCCACCGATGGCTCGCCGCCGGGGCCGTGATCAGCCCGGCGCTCGGCGTCCTGATCTCCCCCCAGCTCGGTCCTGCGCTCCTGTCCGCCTTCTCCGACGAGACCGCTTGGCGGGTGATGCTGTTCATCGGAGGGTTTCCCCTACTGGTCGGCCTGTACGGTGTGGCCCGCCTGCCGGAATCGCCGCGCTGGCTGGCCGCACATGGGCGCTACGCCGAGGCGGACCGCATCGTGCGCGCCACCGAGGACTCTGTCCTGCGGAAAGGCGGTCACCTCCCGGAGCCACAGATCAAGGATCAGGCCGACCTCGACCCCCATGTGCCCGCGGTGTTGGCCAAGCCGTTCGTGCGGCGCACCATTGCCTGTGTGGTGCTGGCGGTGACGTGTCTGTTCACTTACAACGTCTTCTTCAAGTAGTTCCTGGCCTGCTCTGTGCGCCTAGGCGAACCCTCGGCCTCCCGGGCACACCTACCCCCGGGAGGCCGGCCTCGTAGTCGATTCGGTCGGGATACGCCCAGGCCTGCCCGACCACGACACCTGTAACTCTGCAAGCACCCGGCTGGATCAGCGCTCCGATCCGGACTGCGGTGCTTTCACCACGACGAACTGGCAGAAAGCATCGAACCTGACGCATGCGCTGGTGCGCCGGCTCCTGCAGCACTCGTGGGAACGTGATTGAAGATCCCGCCGACCGATCGGCGTCGGCAGCACGGAGGGACAGACGCCGCCCTGCCCTCCTTCGAGGTGCCCTGCCCCGCTTTCCGGGGCAGGGCACCTTCGTGCCGCGTTCGGCTGACCATGCGCGACGGCACGACGTACTCGCGTACGTCGTGCCGTCGGGTGTGTTTCGAAGGGGCGGCGTCGGCTACCGGCTGCCGTTCGGGGCCGGCAACGAAGGCGGCGGCGTCTCGAGGACGGTGTCGCCGATCTTCACCGGTTCCGCGTCGATGAGGATGAAGGCCACGACGCACGGTTCTTCGGTGTCATTGAACCAGACGTGGTTGGTGCCTCG
Organism: Streptomyces sp. NPDC091280; assembly: GCF_044768565.1. Lineage (NCBI taxonomy): Bacteria > Bacillati > Actinomycetota > Actinomycetes > Kitasatosporales > Streptomycetaceae > Streptomyces > Streptomyces sp. NPDC091280. Next base: position 67,203 of record NZ_JBIVUZ010000025.1, on the reverse strand, counting down.
CTGTACGAATACGTCGCCGGCGTTGAGCCGGACCTGCTCGCCGCTGTCCAGCTCGAGGCCGAGTGTGCCCCGGAGGACCAGGCCGTAGTCGATGGAACGGGTGCGGTGCATCGGGGAGCGGAGGCCGGGCTCGAATTCCCCGACGCGGAACACCGTGCCGCCGGGCACGGACGGGCCGACCTTGACCAGCCCGCCGTCTGTCTCGTCCGAGTTGTCCGCAGGGCTGGTCAGCGTGCTCCAGATCTGACGACCCATGCCACTCGGCTCGCCCAGGATTTTGTCGCTGATGATGACAGCGCGTCCTTCGCTGTCGTGTCCGGTGACGACTCGTCGTACCGCCGGTGCGCTCATGTGGGTCTCCTTGGTCTTGTCCTGGTATGTGTTCGGTGTGCCGTGAAAGCTCACGGCGGACGGCACGGCGCCGGTCTTCGGGCGGTGAAGAGCCGAAGACCGGTATCGATGTCCGTCAAGATCGTGTCGCGCTCGCTGCCCTGGATTCGCCTGCGGGAACTGCCCCACGCATCCTCGTGGTGACGGCTTTCACCACATGGCAGCCGATGGCTCGACGCCGAGGCGGACCCGTCCGTAGAGCTCTGCGATGTCATCCCACAGGAGGGCCACCTGGTGGGAACCGGCGTTGACGTCGCGGTGGATCCGTGCCAGGGGGCTGGGGTCCAGGATGGCGTTCGCCCCGGCCGCGTCGTAGATGCGGTTGACCGCGTTGACGGCCAGCTTGGTGGTGTAGCAGTGGTTGCGCCGGTACCGTGCGCGGTCGATGTCGCTCATGGGTTCGTCGCGGGCCCCGAACTCGATCAGTTCGCGCAGGTCGGCGCGGAGGATGGCGACGGCCGCATCCGCTTCGGCCGCCGACTCGGCGATCCGGAACTGCGGGCCCGGGGACTCGGCCGCCGACTTCTGGCTGGAGCCGAGCTTGACAACCCGGTTCTTCGTCCGCTGCGTGTACACCTCGACCGCTCCCTGGGCGAGTCCGATGAGCGGGGTGGCGAGCACGAACGGCATGACCTGGCGCAGCGGCACACCGTAGGACGCACGGCCGTGCCGGTCGCGGGCCTCCGGGTTGACGGGTCCCGGCCAGATGGCCCGGTACTCCGGTACGAACACCGGGTCGTCGATGACCACGCTCTTGCTGCCGGTGCCCCTCAGGCCGGCCGGGTGCCAGTCGTCGAGGATCGTGATGTCGCTGCGCGGCACCTGTAGGTAGACGAGACGCTTGCTCGCGGGGTCGATCGCCCCGAGGAAGACCCATTCGGCGTGGTCGACGCCGCTGGAGAACGGCCACCGGCCGGAGATCAGCCAACTACCCTCGGCGCTTTCAGCCTTGCCGGTCGGGGCGTAGGCGGACGAGGAGATAACGTCGGGGGACTGGAAGTACTCGTCCTGGGCCTCTTTCGTTGCCATGCCCATCATCCAGTTGTGGCTCTGGGTGACGGTGTAGAACCAGGCGGTCGCTCCGCAGCCTTTGCCGAGGCGCCAGCCGACCTCAAAGAGCGTGTCGATGTCCACGCCATGGCCGCCGTAGGTGCCCGGCGTGGCCACCCGGATCAGCCCGGCGTCGACGAGATCGCGGACCGTCTCGTCCAGGACGCGGCGCTCCTCTTCGGTGCGCGCCGCCCGCTCCGCCAGGACCGGGACCAGCTCCTCGGCGCGGGCGATCAGCTCCTCGGCCGTCAGCGTTTCCGGGCGTGTGACCACCGTCTGCTCAGGCATGTAGCACCTCCGACTTGAAAGGGCAACTGCATGACATTAGCCCTCCCTGACCATGAATTTCCTCGTAGGGCGCCCACCTTATTCGCGAAAGGGGTTGGGTGGTTCGGAAGGATGTTGATACCAGCGACAAATCAGGGAAATGTGAGGTGGCACCGGCACGGGAACCGGCAAAACCTTCACGGGCGACCGTAATTCGCACGTCGCGGCATCTCATGAATCCTGTTCATACTCGACATGTAGAGGGGTCATTTCTGAATCCGCACTATGGATGGGACAGTGAGCCCAGAGGTGCGGCAACGGGTCCACAAGGATGCGGCATGCGACTGCGCGTCACAAAGGACCCTGTCCGAAAACGCCGCCATCAGGGCATGTCCCATGCCTCCGGCGCGGACACGAACCGGTCACCAGCACCGATGTCACGACACCTCAGCCGTCGATCACCGAAGAAGGACGATCATGACTGACCGCCTTATCACCCACCTGCGGCACGTGGACATCGCAGTGCCGGACTACGACAAGGAGCTCGACTTCTATTCCGGAGTCTGGGGCCTGACCAAGGTCGAGGAGGATTCCGGTATTTCCTTCTTGGCAGCGGAGGGCAGTCCGGAGCAGTACGTGCTGCGCCTGCGGAAGGCCGAGGAGAAGCGGCTGGACCTGGTGGCCTATGGCGTCGCGACCACGGTGGATGTCGATGTGCTGGCGGAGCGGCTGTTGGCCGGGGGCGTTCAGCTGATCACGCAGCCGGGGCGGATCGACACGCCGGGCGGAGGCTACGGCTTCCGGTTCTTCGACGTCGACGGCCGCGCGGTGGAGGTCACGGCAGACGTGGCGCCGCGCAAGCACCGCAAGATCGAGGAGCGCGAGTCGATCCCGGTGCGGCTGTCGCACGTGGTGCTGAACTCGCCGGACATCAACAAGACCCGGGACTGGTACGCGCGGCACCTGGACTTCGCGCTGTCGGACACGATCCGGCACCCGAAGATGGGCGAGTTCATGCACTTCATGCGGGTGAACTCGCAGCACCACTCGCTGGGGATCGGCCACGCGCCGCATCTGTCCCTGAATCACATCTCCTTCGAGCTGCGCGGCCTCGACGAGTACATGCGTGGTACGGGCCGGGTCAAGAAGGCCGGTATCTCGGGGATGTGGGGGCCGGGGCGGCATGTCGCCGGCGACAACACGTTCAGCTACTTCTGGGACCCGCAGGGGAACATGATCGAGTACACCACGGAGCTGGAACAGCTGGACGAGGACACCTGGCACCCGCACATCTACGACCCCTCCAAGGAGGAAGTCATGGATCAGTGGGGGACCTCCAACAACCCGATGGAGGAGAACCTCGGCAAGGAGTCTTTCAACGACGCCGACAAGAGCGCCTTCATAGCCCCGCCGGTCTGAACAGCCACCCGGCCGGTCCGCTGCCTACGCCGGCCTCCGCACCAAGCGGGTCACCAAGCCTTCCCGTCCAGAAACGCTGGATCGCGGTGCTCTGTTCCTCGACCCGGTACCGCGATGACCTGGAAGGCGACGGGTGAGCTACCTCGGCCGGTCGCTGAAAGGTGAACACCACCGCCCGGTGGGCGCCCCGAACTCCGACCCACGTTCCGGAGCGCCAACCACATCCCCACTCTGCTCGACGGCGTGACTGTCGCACGGTCGCGTGGTTTCGTGGCCGACTCAGGGCCGCGGCGACATTCCGCCGCGGCCCTGCTGGCTCGATGCTCCGGCGCCGTCCAGCAGAAACCTCGCACGTGCCGCCCCGTCCGCACCTGGCGCGCATACCTCGAATCTCTGCGTGGCGCTCGGGACCCCCAGATCGCTGGCCCCACGTGTTCCCGGCAGCCCCTTCTCACCTTGGCGGAGCCAATGTACGCGTCCCCTCATACACCCGATTCGCCCCTGGACCCCGGAGGCTCCCATGACCGAACGGATACTGTGCTGGCCGAGATGCGACGGGTGTCCGGAAAGTTGGATCGCGCCGTTCTCATCGCCGTCGCCCTTTGCTTCACGCTGACCGTGGCACCCGGCTTGGTGGGAGGCGATGTGTTCGCCGCCAAGGTGCTGGGCACACCTGTGACCGCAGGCTTCCTGCTGTGTCTCATCCTGGCGCTGGCGCTGCTGTGGAGCGTGGACCGCTACGACCGACGCTGTGTGCGAAGCCTGGAGCCGCTCGGTCCGCAGGCTCGTGATGCCGAATCGACAAGGGCAGGACATGTGAGGCAGGCACCCCACACGCTCTTCTCAAGACCCGGAGACAACCAGTGGTGAGGGCACTGGCCCTGAGCGCGGTCAGCTCCTACGACCACGGCTTTGTGGTGGTCGGCTTCATGATCTTCATTGTCGTGGCCCTGTTCCTGGCCATCATGGGGGGCCCGGACGGTGACAGCCCGGAAGAGTTCGCCGTGGGGTCACGTACCCTTACACCCTTCAAGAATGGTGCCGCGCTATCGGGCACCTACCTGGCGACGACCGTCTTGTTGAACGTGACGGCTACCGTGGCACTCGTCGGCTTTGACGGCATCACCGTGGCGGTCGACCTGTTGCTTTCGCTGGGTCTCCTGGCCGTACTCGCCAGACCGCTCCGGCAGAGCGGCGGTCGCACCCTCGGTGACCTCTTCGCTCTGAGATTCTCCGGCGCCGCCCCCCGGATCGCGGCAGCAGTGGCCACGCTCGCCGTCAGTGTCCCCTTCCTGGTCATCCAGCTCAGCAGCGCCGGAGACGTCACGGCCCAACTGCTCGGCATGTCCTCGATCGGCGCCAAGCAGACCTGCACTGTGGTGCTCGGTGTACTCGTGGTGCTGTGTCCCATGCTCGGTGGCATGAAAGGCCACACCTTGGTGCAGATCCTCAGCTGCGCGGTCACCGTGGTCGCGCTGGGCGTGGCTACCTTGGCCCTTCTCGCCCATTTCCACGGCGATTTCGGCGCCCTGGTGTCTCAAGCCGCACAGAACAGCGGACAGCACGATCAGTACCTCCAGCCGGGGCACGCGATGGGTACCACGTCCCTGGGCCGGCTTGACCATCTCGGGCTGCAGTTGGCGCTGGTGCTGGGCACGCCCTGTATGCCGCACATCCTTGTACGGATACAGGCCAGTGGCGACGGTGCAGCCGCCCGCCGTTCTGTACGGAACGCCTGCTTCATAGTGGCCGCTGTCTGCCTGACACTGGTTCTCCTCGGCTTCGGCGCCGCAGCGGTCGTCGGCGGAGGCGCGATCATCGACGCCGGGACCGACGGGAATTCATCCCTCCTGTTGATCGCCCATTCCCTGCTGGGAGGCTCCACCAGCGCACTGGGGAACCTACTGTTCACCGCTGTCGCCTGCGCCGCGTTTCTCAGCGTGCTGTCAGTGGTCGGGGGCGCAACGCTGACCGCAGCCTCGTCCATCGCCCGTGACGTGTACCTTCACGCCCCCCGGCGAAGGCAGTCCGTGCCCCGCGGCGAGGTACCGGTAGCTCGCGCTGCTGCTGCCGTGCTCGGGTGCGTCGGCATCTTCATCGCCGTCGTCCTGCAAGGTGCGTCCACAGCCTTCGGCTCCCAGCTCACCATGGGCATCGCCGCGTCGTCGATCCTGCCCGCGCTGATCTACAGCCTGTACTGGCGTGGATACAACCGAACCGGGCTGGTGTGGACCATCTACGGAGGAACTATCCTCGCCCTCGTACTCCCGGTCTTCTCACCCAGGTCCGACACATCGTCAACATTTGTCCCCCATGTGGACTTCGCCTGGTTCCGGTTTCAGAGCCCCGCACTGGTGTCGGTTCCCCTGGCCTTCCTCTTGGGATGGATGGGCAGCCGGATGGGGCGCTCCCGAACCACGGCCACTGACGAGCGGCGCCGCCTTGAGGCGGACACGCTCCAGCTCATCGGAGCCGGAGCAGAACGGACCGGCTGACCCTGCACCCGTGCAATCGGTGTTGCGGCCACACAGCATTGAAGAGCCGGAAGCCATGCCTCGCTCCCACGAGTCCCGGACCGACGCGGACCTTTCGCCCACGGGCCGGCACGGCCTCGTCCCTCCCGCTGCCTCATCAGCGATGGAGCGAGACTGACCAGATCAGACACACTGCGGCTATAGGGGATCCGGGGCAGGGCTCCGGTATCGAGGCAGCATTGCGGCTGTCGGCGATAAGGGCGGTCGCCGACAGCCGGGCCGTCAGGGACGGCCGTATCAGGGGGCGAAGCACCACAGCCACGGCCAGGACTTCGGTCCTGGCCGCCCGTCTTCGACAAGGCTGGCGGGGCAAGGTGCCACGAACCGAGCGGCCATTGGACGATGACGGCGGCCTACTGGTTTCGTTCGTGGCTGACCTGCGACGGTTATGAGTGCGGGCAGGAAGCCAGCCCTACCGGGAGCTGGACCACAGGGTTCACTACTCCTCGACGACGCTCGCGGACGCTGCGTCGGGCCGGAAGGTCTGCCTGCCACACTTGCCTATGTTCGCGGATGCGACGGCGGTCCAGCATAGTGGGAGGTCCGCTGGAGAACTGCCTGCGGCTTCCCCAAGGTCACGGCACGGGAGTCGATCGGTTATCCGCCGCCGGTGGATGCGCGGCCCGCGCTCGCTACGCGGCCGGCTCGTGTGGGGTGTGACCCTGCTGGCCGCGGCCGCCGTCCAGACCGCCCAGATGATCGGCGCCGTGGTGATGCAGTTGGGTGCTGAAACGGGTCGACAGGCAGTTGGAACAGTTCGCGCTCCCGAACCAGGCCTTAGCGCGGCGCGCCGAGCCAGCCGTTGCACCCGTGCCGGACGTCACCACCCTTCCCTCGGACTTCCCAGTCACCATTTCGGTGCCTCCGGCAAGGAGCAGGGCACCCTCGGCGGAGGGAGAACACCGGATCCGGATCTCACCCGGCGGTCGGCGAACTGCATCTGACGCGGGGACAGGCCACGGTCCCCGCCGAGTCGGGAGATGTCCCCGGCAGGTTCTACGGCCAGTTGGGCCCGGCGCGAGGACCACGCACGTGTCGCCCTGCCCCCGGCTCGGTGGAGGGGGGGCGTGTCGAAGCAGACGCCCTCAGCGCGGTCGTCCTGGCCGTGGTCGTGGCCGGTCTGATCGCCGTCGGCCGGTCGGTGGTCCGCCTCGGCCTGCTGCAGCTGACCCGTATGGTGCACATGACCCAGTGGGATCGAGGCCGGGAGCCTCGGCCTGCGACTGCCCGACACGGACCAGCGTGCCGAGACGGGCCGATTGGGAGCCGCACTGAACGACATGCTCGACCGTCTTCAACAGGCCCTACCACCAGAGGGATTCCCGGAGGTCGGCTGCGGCGGGTCGTGGCGGACGCCGGGCATGAGCTGCGGACGCCGCGCACCACCGTCCAGGGCTTCGCCCAGCTCGGCCTACGCCAACCGGACCGTCCAGCCGAATAGCGCCTGGAGGCCGACCAACAAGTCGCCCGCAGCGACGAGCAGATGACCTCCCCGTACGTCCTGCTCTCCGGGCGTACGCCATCACGGTCGGCAACCCTGCGGATCCCAGTGTGTGGAACCGCAGCCGACGACTGACCTGCGGATGCCCATGGCAGGCGGTGGCGGCGGGTGCGGCAGCAGTTGCCGCCTGTGCAAAGCCTCAGTTCCATGTAAGGGGAAGTGCGGGTGCGCCCCTGAGACGTTTCGCGTACAGCAGGGGTAGCGCGGCATCCCCGAAGGCGTTAGCCGCCAACCGGCGACTTTCACCAGATACAAACCAGTGACCGGCTTGCAGTTGCGATGCCGGTCAGGATGCCCCTGCCCCCTCCCAGGCCAGGTATTTCATTTCCAGGTACTCGTCGATCCCGTACACGGACCCTTCGCGCCCGAGTCCGGACTGCTTGATCCCACCGAACGGTGCCACCTCGTTGGAGATCAGGCCCGTGTTGATGCCGACCATCCCGTATTCGAGTGCTGCCGCCACGCGCCACGTGCGTTCGGCGTCGCGGGTGAACAGGTAGGCGGCCAGGCCGTACTCGGTGTCGTTGGCGACCCGCACCGCCTCCGCTTCGTCGCTGAAGCGGATCAGCGGAAGGACGGGGCCGAAAGTCTCCTCACGCGTGATCCGCATCGCGGAGGTGACCTCGGAGAGCACGGTAGGCCGGAAGAACTGGCCGCCGCCCGCGTCGCGGGCGCCGCCGCAACGGATGCGCGCGCCGTGGGTCACCGCGTCCTCGACGTGCGACTCGACCTTCGCCACCGCGGCTTCGTCGATGAGCGGGCCGATCTCGACGCCGTCGTCGAAGCCGTTTCCGACGACGAGCTGCTCGGCACGCGCGGTCAGCAACTCGGCGAACTTGTCGTACACGCCGTCCTGGACATAGATCCGGTTGGCGCCGATGCACGACTGGCCGGTGTTCCGGAACTTCGCGGCGAGCACCCCGGCCACAGCGGTCTCGAGGTCGGCATCGTCGAAGATCAGGACGGGCGCGTTCCCACCGAGTTCCATGGACGTCTTCTTGACCGTGTCCGCGGACTGGGCGAGCAGGAGTCGGCCGACCTCGGTGGAGCCGGTGAAACTGACTTTGCGTACCAGCGGATGGTGCGTCAACTCGGCACCAATCTCTCGCGGGTCGCCGGTGACGATGTTGAGGACGCCCTCGGGGATGCCGGCACGGGTACCCAGGTCAGCGAGGGCGAGCGCGGTCAAGGGTGTCTGTTCAGCCGGTTTGACCACCATCGTGCAACCGGCGGCGAGTGCCGGAGCCGCCTTGCGAGTGATCATCGCGGCGGGGAAGTTCCACGGTGTGATGGCCGCGCACACGCCCACGGGTTCCTTGAGCACCGCGATACGCCGCGACGCCTGGGGCGCAGGGAACAGGTCGCCCCGCACTCGCTTGGCCTCCTCGGCGAACCATTCGATGAAGGATGCCGCGTAGGCGACCTCGGCTCTGGCCTCAGCGAGGGGCTTTCCCTCTTCCCAGGTGATGAGCCGCGCCAGGTCCTCCGCGTTGGCGGTCACAAGATCGAACCAGCGGCGCAGTACCCGTGCGCGATCGGCGGCTGATCGCACCCGCCAGGCGGCGTGGGCGCGATGGGCCGCGTGAATGGCCTCGGTGGTCTGGGCGCGACTGAGCATCGGGAGGTCGGCGATCCTGAGGCCGTTCGCCGGATCGCGGACGGAGTAACTGCCGGACTCTCCCTCGCCGATCCATTCCCCGTCGACGTAGGCACCTGTATGCAGCAGCGACAAATCTTTTAGGGACGACCTGTCGCTGGATGGGGTGCTGGTCATGGGCTCTCCCGGATCGGATTCTGTCTATCGGTGCATGGTCCACGCTGCTCGTCGAGGCTGCCGGGGACAAATCAATGCTGCTCATGTCCACAATTCCTGGGCGGAATGAATTCAGGTCGCCTTGGAGAATCAGCCCTGTCGGTGTGACCAGTCACCTTGTGCATACGGGACATCAGCACAATTGATTTTTGATTGTGACGCGGGGAGCGCAGAGTGGTGTCGCGGCGACGAACATGGGACGGCATGCCTGCCAGGAAGTCCTCTTATGCTCCGCCGTGGCCTGGTGGGCCGGAGCCCGTGTCGCGACCTATGCCGTTGGCGGTGACGCTGACCGGGCCGATGCGGCAACAGCACGTGCTGGTGCGGCAGCACGTGCTGTTGCCGCAGTACGGGGACTTCGCGGTAGCCGGGGCGCGGCTCCACCGCCGAGCCTTGTGCGGCCCTATCGCGGGCCGTCGCCACCGCGCCCGCATGAGCCGATCAACTGCGTCAGGAGAGCCAGCACGATGAATGAACAGGTGGACGAAGCGCCGTACTTCGTGTCGAACCAGACCGCGGAGGCTGTCTTCGACATGGGAGAGGCGATCGCCGCGCTGCAGCGGGCGTACGCCGGCCCCGTCACCAAGGCGAACAATCCCTCCCGGACCAACGTGCATGGCGAAGGCGTGGACTTCCGGGTGCTGCCGGCCGCGCCCGCAGGCTCGCGGTACTTCGGCGCCAAGATCATGGGCGTCACGTTCCAGCCAGGAGGCGGGGGGTTTAAGGGGGCTGGCTACGTCATCGTCCTGTTCGACCGTGACACCAGCAAGGTCGGGGCGTTCGTCGACGGCAAATTCATCACGGGCTACCGGACGGCAGCGACCTCCGCGGCGGCCCTGGATCGTCTCGCCGCTCCCGGCCCCATCCGGTTGGGCGTGCTCGGCAGCGGCTTCGAGGCCACGACGCACGTAAGGGCCTTCGCGGAGGTCCGAGAGATCAGCGAGATCACGGTCTACAGCCCGACCCCGGAACGCCGGGCCGCTTTCGCGCGGACGATGACCGAGTCGCTCGGGATCCCCTGCGTCGCGGCGGAGAGCCCGGAGGCGGCCCAGGCGTACTTCCGCGAGAGCGCCGACGTCGTCCTCGCGGCCGCACGCTCCCGCGGGGAGAAGCCGATCCTGTTCGGCGACGACCTGCGGCCCGGGACGACCGTGGTGTCCATCGGCTCGACCGCTCCGCACCAGCGTGAGATCGACGCTAGTGTCATCGAGCGCTGCGACGTCATCGTCTGCGACAACCTGGCCGAGGTGACGGACGAGACCGGCGACCTGATCGCTGCCGCGGAGGCCGGGATCTCCTTCCGGGACAAGTGTGTGTCGCTGCACGACCTCATGAGCGGGGAGGCCCAGGACGCCGTGGAGCGGGCCGGTATTCGGATGTTCAAGTCGGTCGGCGGCGGCCTCCAGGACGTGGTGACGGCGGGCATCGTGCTGGAAAAGGCGGTGGCGGCAGGACTGGCCGTCCCGCTGCCCGTGGATTTCGCCCGGTAGCCCCGGTTGTTCGGAAGACAACAGAGGTAACAGCCCTACGAGCCCCGGCCGCCTGCCGGGGCTCGTGCTATACGCTCACGCGGGAGGAGAGAACCGACGAGCCGTCAGAAGGGGTAGCGCTGGATGTCCTGCTGGACCGTGATCCACTGCACCTCGCTGAAGGTGTCGAGGTTGGCCCTACCCCCGAAGGTGAACGCCGCTCCCGGACGCCTTCGCGCCGCCGAAGGGAGCGGCCGCCTCGTCGTCCTCGGTCTGGTCGTTGATGTGGACCGTGGCGGACTCGATACGACCTGGGAGTCGGCTTCCAGGCCACCACGCACGGCTCGTCCGTGTCGTTGAACCAGACGTGGTTGGCCGCGCTGGACGAAGACATCGCCGGCGTAGAGCCGGACCTGCTCTCCACCGTCCATTTCCTTACCGACCGTGTCACGGAACGACGCCGTAGTCGATGGAGTGGGTACGGAGTATCGACGAGCGGACCCCGGGCTCCAACTCGCCGACGCGGGACACCGCGCCGTCGGGTAAGGTCACGCCGATCTTGCGTAGGCCGCCGTCGGTCTCGTCGGAGTTTTTGGCGGGGCTGCTGACCGTGGTCCAGATTTGTTGGCCCTTGCTGCTGGGCTCGTCCAGGACCGTGTCGTTGAGGATGACAGCCAGTCCCTTGCCATCGTGGCCGGTGACCACGCGTCGGTTGGTGGTTGCGCCCATGGGAGCCTCCTGTTGCTCCGGGTGTCTGGTGTTGATGGGTGGTGAGTGGATGGTCAGTTGCCGCGTCCGGCGGTCGCGCGCATGGATGAGACGAACGGAGCGTCGGTTGCCGCAGCCACGTCCGCCTCGGTGCCTCTGGCTGCAGGTCGTGCAGAACCGGGCGACCGTCTCGGATGTCGAAGACGGCGATTTCCGTCACGACGACGTCGACCTCGCCGCACGTGGTGAGCGGGTGCAGGCACTCGGAGAGGATCTTCGATTCGCCGCGGGAGTTGCGGTGGGTGTTGGCCACGACAAACCTTCGGGCGCCGATGTCGAGGTCCATCGCGCCGCCGACACCGAGCGTCCAGTCCCGGGATCGGACGGTAGTTCGATTCAGTGACGGCTCTGCTGGAGTCCACCCGCGGCTCCGGCGCACGGGTGACCTACTCGGGCGCCGTCTGGAAGGCACAGACTGGGAGACTGGTTACTTCATGCTCCCCGGCGTGGTGACCTGGCCGCCCCACGAGTCGGACCTCGTCGCCCGCGAGCAGTTCGTGCCGACCACGCCGGTCGTCCCGTCGATGACGTCGACGACGCGGACTGCCAGGGCCTGCGCGGCCCTGGGTGGCGATGGCGAACCCGCTCAGGTACTCCGCCACGTCGGTCTCACGGGGGGAGTCGACTGCGAGAGCAGACGGTGCCTAACTTGTTCTCCTCCGAACAGCACATGACTGTTGCCTATTTTTCGGCTTGTCCGCGAGATCGAGGTATTCGCATTTCGTATGACACCCATAAGAATTCTTCATGGGGATGGCGGCGGCTTGGGCGTGTGCTGTAGCGGTGCGTGATGTGGGCATTCCGTACAACGCTTCGGCCTTTCGCCTGGTCAGCCGTCCGGCGCGGCACAGGTGGTCATCGGACCCGCGCACCTCGGGACTGTCCGGTCGAGGGCACCGGAATTGGGTATACGTTGCCCTCGATGCTCCAAGGTCTCGGGAGGCGGCAGCCAATCCGCCGGCGTTGGAAACGCGCTGTCTCCGGCAGGCATCAAAGGCACGAATAGCTGGTAGTTAAAGGCGTGCCTTGCCCGTCGGGCCGCTGCGCCCGCAGGATCGTCGTGTGGCGGACGAGGGCTGTGCCCATGTCGGGGTGCCCACCCGTCGACGGTGGTGTGGGCGTTCTACCGGCTGACGAACGAAATCCATGGCCGTGATGACCCCGCCTTGTCTGACCGTTCTCACCAGGGGAGGGCGGAGGCGTGAGCCGTGGCTTTCGTGTCCGCTGTGACTCCGTCGCACCGCATCGGAAGGCCGCTTCATGACAACCGCTTCTCCCTCCAGCCCCGTCTTCGTGTCGGGCGCCGCCGCGGAGGCCGTATTCCAGTGGAAGGACGCGGTGTCCGCGCTGCAGGCCGCGTACGCCCAGCCTTTCGATGCGGCGTCCACGCCGCCGCGCACCGTGGCGACGGAAGGCGGTGCCTCGCTTCGGACCCTTCCGGCGATCCCGGCGGGTGCGCGTTATTTCGGTGCCAAGGTGATGGGCATGACCATGGCCGGGGCCACGCCTGGGTGCGAGTACGTGATCGTGCTGTTCGACCGGGAGACGGGCCAGATCACGGCGTTCGTCGACGGCAACCTGGTCACGGGTCTGCGCACGGCGGCCACGTCCGCCGCGGCCCTGGACCGCCTCGTGCCCGAGCGGCCGGCGCGGCTCGCCGTGCTGGGCAGCGGGCTGGAGGCGGCGATGCACACCCGTGCGTTCGCGGCTGTGCGTTCGCTGACCGAGGTGATGGTGTTCAGTCCGTCACCCGAGCGGCGCCAGGACTTCGCGCGGCAGATCTCCGAGGAACTGGGCGTGCCGGTGCGCGCCGTGGACGGGCCCGAGGAGGCGGTGGAGGGGGCGGACATCGTCCTGGCCGCCGCGCGGTCCAGGGGCGAGAAGCCGATCCTGTTCGGCGACTGGCTGCGACCGGGCATGGCCGTTGTGTCGATTGGTTCGACCGTGCCTCACCAGCGTGAGATCGACTTCAGCGTCGTCGAGCGCGCCGATCTGATCGTCTGCGACGTGCTCGAAGAAGTCCTCGAGGAGACCGGAGACATGCTGGCGGCCGAAGAGGCCGGCATCGCGTTCCGTGACAAGTCGTTCTCAATGAACGCGCTGCTGGCGGGGGACCTCGACGATCGTCTTCGGTCGGCGTCCCTCCCCATGTTCAAGTCGGTCGGCAGCGGTGTGCAGGACGTGCTTGTCGCCCAGGTCATCCTCACCAAAGCGCTGGAGAGCGGCCAGGTGACGAGTCTTCCGATCGAGTTCGACACCAAGCGCCCTCACCGCAGCCGCTGAGAGAACACCTGAAGTGCACCCAATAGGAGGATTTGAAGATGGTCAGCTACAGCCGTAGTGAAGCCCGGGACTGGGCCCGGGAAAAGATGGTGGGCGTGGCGAACGTCACCATTCCCACCATGACGTCGGATTTCAAGCACCTCAATGAGAAAGCGATCCGGCACGATATCGAGAAGACGGTCGAGCACGGTTTCGCCGGCACTCTGGCCTGCTCCGAGGTGGCGATCACGCCCGAGGAGTACGGCCGCTTCGTCGAGATCATGGTCGATCAGGCGAAGGGCCGTACCTTCGTCGTGCACCACGCGATCTTCAACTCTCTCGAGGACAACATCGAGAACGCGCGGCGGGCGGAGGCCGCCGGCGCCGAACTCGTGCTCCTTGGTTACCCGCCGTTCTTCCACCCGAAGTCGCTGGAGGACGTGTACGAGTACACCAAGGCCTTCTGCGACGCGACGAACATGGCGGTCATGCTGTTCCCGGTGCCGACCTGGGGCTTCTCCCGGTTCCACCCAGCCGACCTGCCGGTGCCGCTGCTGCGTCGGCTCATCGACGACTGCCCCAACGTCGTGGCGATCAAGGCTGAAGGCGGCGCGCCCGTGGTCATGGGCGCGATCGAGGCGTACCAGGCGTTCCATAAGGAGGTCGTGATCTCCTACCCGCTGGAGTGGGAGTTCGTGCCGCTGTCGCGGCTGATTCCGGTGCAGTTCTGCGGGACCAACTTCTCCGCCTACTACGGTCCCTGGCTGCCGCACATCTTCGACCTGCTCCAGAAGGGCGACCACGACAAGGCCACCGAGCTCTTCTACCAGTTCCAGCCCGCCCGCACCGCCTTCAACACCGTGGGGATGGGCGGCGGCGTCAACCGTGCGATGTGGAAGTACCAGTCCTGGCTCCAGGGCTACAACGGCGGTCCGCTGCGCCACCCCACCGGGCGGGTGCACCCCCGCCAGATGACCGTGCTGCGCAAGGGCCAGGAGGCGTCCGGCCTCAACCCGACCGACACCCCTGACGAGGAGTTCTTCGTCGGCCGCAACCCCGCCTGACAGCCACTCGTCCACACCGCCGGCCGGTCGCCCCTTTCATGGGCGACCGGCCTTGGGCATCCACGGGGGAACCGGTCAGGTCAGCCCGGCATCGACGAACTCGACAACAGATCCGGCCCCGCCATATCGGAATGTGCGGCACATCCCGGATCAGTGCGGTGGACGGAACCTCTACAGGCCATCCATTTGCTTGCTCAAATAGATGGCCTGTGTGCTGGCAGTCGTACACCGCCGACATGCTCGCGAGACGCGGCCACCACGGAATTTCGGTGACCACGCCCGTCCGCAGGCCCTACGGCAGCCCGCCCTCGGCGACCGGTGTGCCCACCTTGGCGGGCGTGTAGGAGGCGGGGGAGCCCAGGGGCGCGGTGCTGTGGGCCTCCTGCGCTCGGCGGACGATGTCGCAATCCCCACCGAATCCAGAAGGCCCGCGTGCCGCCACCAACGGGCCCGAACAGCACATGTAGGGCCGAATGCCCACTTCGGCGGATGGCCCGGTGAGCTGGTGCCAGTGGCGATGCTGGCTCACCCGTGCCGCGGAGGGAGGGCATGGCGGTGTCGATCCCTGCGCCGGACTAGCAGAGGTGGAGCTGGTGTGTGGTTCGCCCGTGCCAACGACCTGTGTTCCGTCGGTGGGTGTCGGATGAGGCGTCCGAGGAGAAGCGTCCCGTTCGCTCGCGAGCGCTCACGGTGTCATCCTGGCTGGTGCCGAGGTGATTCGCCTGAACGTGAGAAGTCATTTCTTCCTCAACCGCGGTCGCGTCCGTACTGAGGCCGGCGAGGACTACGCTGTGAGCAAGGTGCCTTACGCGGCCAAGCGCCCCGGACGCGACTTCTCTGTGCTGGCGATGGGCGCGGTGACGTCTGTCTTCGTCTTCGCCCTCGGTGGCACGATGGTGACCTCGTACGGCCTCATCACGACCGTCATCACCGCTGTCTTCGGCTTCGTCGTCGCGACCGTCTCCTGCTCCGTCGTCGCCTGGCACGGCTCGGGCACGAGCATGGGCGTCGACGCCATGTCGCGCGGTGCCGGGTTCGGCTTCCTGGGCTCCGGCGTCAACATGCTCGCTTACGCGCTCACTTGGGTCGCTTACGCGACCTTCGAGTGCTCCTTCATCGCCAGTGCCGTACACGCACAGTGGTCCGCGCCGCCGCTGTGGGTGCTGTACCTCGTCAGTAGCTTGGTGGTGGTACCGCTGACCTGGTACGGCGTGTCACAGATCGCCTGGCTTCAGTGGGCCACGGTTCCGCTGTTCTTCATCGGTGTGGTCTACCTGCTGGTGAAGTCTCTCGGCGAGTCCGTCACCGGCACGGTGCCCGCCGGCATCACTGTCTCCGGGCTGGTCCGGGCAGCCGCGCTCCCGCTGTCGGTCGTGCCCATCCTGAGTCTGGCGCTCGGTGACTACGGTCGGTTCATCAGGCGTCGTGACCGATACTGGGCGGCGCCTGCCGGAGCCGCGCTGATGATGGGCGTTTGGGTGCTGGAGGTCGTCGCCGGAGCGATGATCACGGCGCATGTCGGCTCCGTGGACCCAGGGGGATACAGCGTTCAGTTGATGGGCTTGACCGGTCTGCTCTGGGTGATCGTCACCCAGATGAAGGTCCAGTTCGTGAACTACTACGGCGCCTCGGTAGCGCTCACCAACTTCTCCTCGCGGCTGCTGCGGGCGCCGTGGGGGCGGCGCGCGTTTCTGCTTGTCACGGCACTCCTGGCTTTCTGCTTCTCGCTCCTGGACGTGATCGACAACCTGAGCTACATCGCTGGGCTGATGGGAGTCCCGCTCACTGCCTGGCTGAGCCTGCTGGTCACCGACTTCTACCTGCGCCGGGGTGGCCGTGCCCGCCTGGGAACCACCTGGGTCGAGCATCGCCGGGCCCACCTCGCACCCGTGGGCTGGCCGGAGGTCCTCGCGATGGTGACGGTGAGTGCATTGGGCATCACCCTGATCACCGTCCACGTCCCCGGCTCGTACGACAGCATCCTGGCGCTGCTTCTCTCTTGGGTTCTGACCCCGCCTCTGGCCTTGGCTCTGCGGCGAACCGACCGGGGCCGGTCACCCGTGCTGGCCATGAGTCCGAGCCCGGACTGGCGCGACGAGCCGGGAAGCGACGACGAGAACTCCGACGCGGACCAGAACAAGGTGCTCTGCGTCACCTGCGGGAAGGAGACGTTCCGCTACGACGCCGTTCAGGTCTCCGCGTCGGGTGCAGGCCGCTGCTTCGCCTGCGATGCCGCAGGACATGCAGGGTGACTGCGCCGCTCTTGGGGGCTGACCATGGAACCGGCCGACGGGGAGCAGAAGCCGTTGCCGCAGCGAACCAGACGGGATATGTCGTGTGTCCATCGCTGCAACAGTGATGGATTATGGATCGGTATAGCACTATTTAGGGTTTCTGGAAGTCTAGGGACGAACGTATGCATGCCAAAGGGCTTCCCCGAGGTTCGCGGGCCACCATGGGGTCGCCCGAGTTGGGTCGGCTCAGCATGCTCGCTGCTCTGGGGGAGGACCACAGCGAGTCGGACGTTCTGCGGCTGGCCCTGCATCAGGCGGTCGCCGATCTCGGCGGGCTCGGCGGCTTCGTACACGTGCGGGGCCCCGGAGGAAGCCGGCGACTGCGGCTGACGACAGCGGCCGGACTGCCGCCGAGTATCTCCCGGATGTGGGAGGACATCGGCTGGGACGAGGCACTGCCCCCGGCTCGTGCCGCGCGCAGTCTCGGCACCGTCTGGCAGCCGGCCACCGGGATTCCGAGCGGTTACGTGCCCACGGCCGCGACAGGCGTGGTGGCCGTCCCGTTGCCCAGCCCTGACCTGCCACTCGGCGTGCTCTCAGTCGTCACCGTACTGCCTGACCCGCCCACCCCCGCTCAGTACGCGTTCCTGACGTCCCTCGCCGAGTGGCTCTCCGGGGTGCTACAGCGCCCCGCGGCCGCGGAGCGCGAGACGAGCCCCATCTGGTGGCGGAGCGAGGCGCCGACCGACCCCAGGCTCCAGCAGGCGTTCAACGCTGCGCGTGTCGGTGCCTGGGACTGGGACATCCGCACGGGTGAGGTCGTCTGGGACGAGGCCATGCAGCGGGTGCTCGGCATCGATCCGGAGTCCTTCGACGGACGCATCGAGAGCTGGGTGGCGTTGGTCCACCCGGAAGACCGGCCGTGGGTGATGGCGGGGACCGAGCAGTCGGTGCGCGAGCGAGGCGGATACAGCTCCGAGTACCGGGTGTGCCGCCCGGACGGCACGACGGGCTGGGTCGAGGCCCGGGGCCGGGTCGTACTCGGCGAGGACGGAGAACCGGCCCGCATGACGGGCACGCTGTGGGACACCACCGAGACCCGCCTGGCGATGGACGCGGCAGGACGTGCCCTCCGGCACATGAGTGACGCATTCCTCGCGGTCGACGCCGGCTGGCGCATCTCGTTCGTCAACCTCAGGGCGGAACAACTGCTCGGATCCTCCCAGCTCATCACCGGGCAAGTGCTATGGGACATCGAAGCGGTCCGCACCTCCGGCATCGAGCAACGGTGCCGCAGCGCCGCCGCACAGCGGACGCCGACCGGCTTCGAGGTCCCGTGGCCTGGCGGCGGGCGCTGGTATCACGTACGGCTGGTCCCGGTCCCGGACGGCCTGACCCTCTACTTCACCGACGTCACCGAACGACGGCAACGGGACGCTGAGAGCGCCGCTGCGGAGCGTGCCGCGGCCGAGCGGGCGGCTCGCATGGAGGAGCTGACCCAGTCTTTGGCCAAGGCGATCACGGTGGACGACGTGGTGTCTGCCGTGGCGGAACGGGTAATTCCGCCCTTCGGAGCCACAGGACTGCTGATGATGTCCACGGAGGACGAGCAGATGCGCCTGGTCGGAGTGGTCGGCTTCCCTGAGTCGTCACGCGCCCGCATCGCGGAGGTCATGAACGCTGGCGGCACGGCAAGCGGTGAGGTGCTACGCACGGGCGTGCCGAAGTACTTCACCTCCAGGGAGGAGTACGCCGAAGCCCACCCGCAGTCGGCCGAGCTGGCCGCCCTCGTGGGGAAGAGCGCCGGAGCGGTGCTCCCGCTCATCGTCTCCGGAAGAGCCATCGGTGCTTGCGTGCTCTCCTTCGACACCTCCCGCGTGTTCGGCAAGGAGGAGCGGACTTTGCTGAGCGCCATCGGCGGGCTCATTGCCCAAGCGCTGGAGCGGGCCCGTCTGTACGACGCCGAGCACGCCCGCGCCCAGGCACTGCAACGCGGCCTGCTGCCCCGCGCGCTGCCCTCGGTGCCCGCGGTCACGGCCGCGGCCCGCTATCTGCCAGCCGCCGGGGAGGGCATACAGGTCGGAGGCGACTGGTACGACCTGATCCCGCTCTCGGCCGACCGCGTGGCCCTGGTCATCGGCGACGTCATGGGCCATGGTCTGTCCGAAGCGGCCACGATGGGGCGGCTGCGGACGGCCGTGCACACCCTCGCCGGACTCGAACTCCCGCCGGACGAACTGTTCGCCTCCCTCAACGACCTGGTCAGCGGTTTCGGCGACGAGTTCTACGCCACCTGCCTGTACGCGGTCTACGACCCGACCGACGGGACCTGCGTGATGGCCCGTGCCGGGCATCCGCCGCCGGCCATTGTCGACTCCACCGGAACGATCTCCTTCCCGGCCCTGCCCGCCAACCCTCCGCTGGGTGCCGGCACACCGCCGTTCGAGACGGCCGAGCTCCGGCTGCCGGAGGGCAGTCTGATCGTGGCGTACACCGACGGCCTCATCGAGTCATCGCTCCGCGACATCGACACCGGTATGGACCTGCTGGCCGGGGCTATCGGCCGACACCTCTCCACGGCCTGGGGTCGGCGCCCACACGGTAACCTCAAACCGGTCCAGGCCGTCCAAGGAGAGCTGGCCGAGGGGGCTTGGGAGGCCAGGGACGAGGTCGAGGCCGAGCAGCTGCTGCATATCTGCGACTCCTTGACCTCCGCGCTCGTCCCCGCTCACGGCTTCGCCGACGACGACGCTGCGATCCTCGTGGTCCGGACCCGTGTTGTCCCGCACCGAAACATCGCGTCGTGGACACTCCCCGACGACCCCGTCGCTGCGAGCCAGGCCCGTGGCCACGTCCGGCGGCAACTGGCCGAATGGCTTCTCGAAGATCTCGTCATGTCGACGGAGATCATCGTCAGCGAACTCGTCGGCAACGTCGTCCGACACGCACGCGGTCCCATCCGGCTCCGACTGCTGCGCAGCCGGACGCTGATCTGTGAGGTCTCGGACGGGAGCCTCACCACCCCTCGTATCCGGCATGCCGATGCCACAGACGAGGGCGGCCGAGGACTCCAACTGGTCTCCGCGCTCTGCCAGCGCTGGGGCACGCGAAGCACCTCCGAAGGCAAGTGCATCTGGACGGAGCAGCCCCTGCACCCCGAGTCGCATGTGCTGAACGAACCGGCTCTGCTGGACGTGCTTTGAGAACCCGGCCGCGTGCTGAGCATGGGGTGTGGTCTCCCTGTCCGTCGACCGCTCTTCCGACTCTTGCGGCGGGGGCCGCCAGTATTCGTTGACGTGCGACAACGCGGTACCTATGGCCGTCTGTCCTGGGGCATCTGCCCACGCAGTGTGCGGGAGGCACCGCCCTGAGCCAAGCGCTGAGCAGTTCCTCGGGGCCGTACACCGCCTGAAGTCCAGAACAAGCGACTCCGCTGCGGGACACCGCCACGAGCGGTAGCGGCCCGTAGGTGATCGCGGCCCGGTGCTGCTGCAGCGTGGCCAGGTCGTGGCTGTCGAACGCGGAGTTCTCCAACCACTTGACCGAGCCGAGAAAGAGTAACTGCTCACCACCCGCTGCCGGTCGGCGCCCGACAGGGCGATTTCGACATGGTTGCTGCGGGTCCAGTGTCCGCCGATCGCCGGGGCTGCGGGCAGGAGCCCGTCTGGCAGGAAGCGGGCGAGGGATTCCCGGATCAGGGGCTCGTTCGCGCGGCCCCGCCAGCTCGTCCCCTGCTCCTTGATCCTGCTCAGCGTGAGATCTCCCCGCATCCGCTCGGCCCTGCGGGCTTTCAAGACCCCGAAGGGCGAGTACGGCGCAGCCGGGTGGGGAGGTGTGCGCGGCGGGCCGGGCACGGTACGTTAGTCGGCCGGCCCATTGGGACCGGCGCGAAATGGCTGAACTGGCGAGCCTGCTGCACCAGTTGAACCTGAGGACGGAGAGGTAGGCCCACAGGCCGTGTCACTCTGCGTCCCCGTCGGCGGGGCCGCCCCCGGTCAGGTGCAGGGTCGCCTCGGCGCCCCCGTCGGGATGGTTGCGAAAGGTGAGGCGGGCGCCGAGCAGCCGGGCCTGTCCGGCGGCGATGGTCAGTCCCAGGCCCGTTCCCGTGGACGCGCCGCCAGTACGAAATCGCTGAGGACCGGAGGCGGTGACGACGGCCAGCAGGTTGGAGGCGAAGCCTGGGCCGTGGTCGCGGACTCGCACGACCGGTCCGCCGCCGTCGTTGTCGTCGTCCGTCTCGACGTCCACGTCGACCGTCACCGGCGGGGCGCCGTGCCGCAGGGCGTTGGTGGCCAGGTTGGTGAGGATCCGTTCCACGCGTCGCGGATCGGTCTCCGCGAGGGTGTCGGCGACGATCTTGACCTGCACCCCGTCGAGCCCGGCGACCGAGCGGTAGACCATCGCGCTGACCTGACGGAGCTCGTTCTCCACCGATACCGCGTGGGCGTCGAGGCGGGCGACCTCCAGGACGTCCTCGACCAGTCCGCACAGCTTGCGCACCCCGCACGCCACCAGGTCGGTGGCTGGCCCGGCAGGCAGCAGGCCAGTTGCGGTCACCATGGCCGCGACGGGTGTGCGCAGTTCATGCGCGATGTCGGCTGTCACCCGTCGTTCTGCCTCCAGACGGGCGCCGAGCGCGTCGGCCATGGCATTTACCGAGGCCGCGAGCCGTGCGATCTCGTCCCGCCCCTGCGGGCCGGCACGGGCGTTCAGGTCGCCGCGAGCGATGCGTTCCGCAGTATCAGCGGCGGCCGTAGCCCGGCGGCCCATCCGCACGCCGAGAGCCAGCCCGGCAAGGGACACCACGGCAGTGGCCGTCGCGCCCGTTGTGACCAGTGTCTGGTCCAACGTGGCCAGTTCGTGGGTCTCATGGGCGTAGGAACGTGACACCGTAAGCACGGTGCGGTCGGAGACGCGGGTCGCCGCCCACAGCACCGGATGCGGTCCGTCCTGGAGGTAGGTCACGCGGACGCCGCGGCGCACCGCCTTCGACACAGCCGGAGGCAGGTCCGGCGGGTCGAGCCGGGCCGCGGATTTGCGGCCGGCCGCGTGGTCGTAGACGGAGCTCATCAGCTGCCGGTCGAGGTCGGAGCGGGCGGTGGCCAGCTGGTCAGTGGCGGTGATGCGGTGGACGAGCAGTCCGACCGAACTCGCGACACACGTAGCCGCTGCGGCGACGGCCAGAGCCACCTTCGTGCCGATGTTCACGGGAACCGTACCGATGTCCAGGCCCTACGGGCGCAGCTTGTAGCCGAAGCCCCGCACCGTCTGGATGCGTTCATGGCCGATCTTGGCGCGCAGCCGCCGGATATGGACGTCCACCACCCGGGTGTCGCCGGACCAGGCGTAGTCCCACACCTTCTCCAGCAGCGCGTCCCGGGTGAGTACCATGCCGGGCACGGCGGCGAACTCCTGCAGCAACTTCAGCTGTGATCAGGCTGCCGAGCCACTGTCATGCGCGACTGGTTCCTTGTGCGGCACCGGGGTGGATCGCCTCGGGGAAACACAGGAACGAGTCGAGGAGCACCAGTTGTCCCCCTCCCTTGCTGAGACGTCCGCGCCGGACGCGGAGCGCCGTAAGAAGCCCCGGCTGCGGGGCCGCCGTCGGGCCCTGGCCATCGCGGGCATCCTGCTCGCCCTCGTGGGCGGCGCGGTGGCCGAGCCCAGCGCCGCATTCGCCCAGGCGCCGCCCGGACAGACCAACCATGGTTTCCAGCACCCCCCGGCGGGATCGGGCATCTCGCAGGCAGAGTGGAACGAGATTCTTCGCGCGGCGGGCTTCTGGTCCAACGTCAACATCGACGCCTACCCCAACTGGGGCGTCGGCCACCTCGAAGTCGAGCCCGGCCGCGGGTGGCCCGGCCAGAACGGTGGCCGCCGCTGGTTCGACTTCTGGGACTCCAACGCGCACGCCAACCGGTACATCTACTACGGCGGCAGGTTCAACGACTACCAGGGCCTCGTCAGTAACATCGAGCACGCCAACGGGGCCTCGTCGTCCCAGGCCCACTCGACGCAGGGCAACAACGTCGCTCCCTACGTGGAGTACGACATCGACGAGTACACCTCGACGGGCGTCCGGCGCAACGCGCGGCGGCTCGTGCGCAACCCCAACACCGGCAACGTCTACGCCACGACCGATCACTACAACTCGTTCAACCTCATCGGCCGGTTCTAGGCACTGGGACCGCTGGCAGAGCCGGGTTGGTGTGGCGGGCAGAACACGTCTGTCCGCCACCCCAACCCGCATCCGCGAAGGAGAAAACCACCGTGACCAGTACGACAGCCTGGATCCGCCCCCTGACCGAGGCACTGGCCGACCTCCCGGAATCGAAGGAGGTACGCGGCTCGCGCTGCCGCACCCTCAAGGACCTCTTCACCGAATGGGCCGCCGGGTTGGGCTTCCCCGACTACTTCGGCGGCAACTGGGACGCCTTCACCGACTGCCTCTACGACATCGTGCCGACGTCGGCCGTCGTCCGGGAGGCTGCGGACCTCCTCGCCGACGGACCGCCGAACGAGCTGGCCATCCTCCTGTCCATCCTGAGCGAGGCCGCCGGCGACGAGAGCGCCGCGCCGGGCCTGCTGCTCCTCCTCGACGACACCCCCGACCGCCTGTCCGACCTGGGCCGGCGCATGACGGAGGCCGGGTACGCGGCCTGTTGGTGAATTTCACCCCTCTTTGCCCGATTGGAAAACAATTACTCAATTCGCGCGGACGGGCGCCAAGGTCAGCTCGGCTCTGCTGGCTTGTCGGTCCATGCTCCGACCATCAACCTTGCCAGGAAGTGATCCGCCGGACTGTTCCGCCCGCATCGCATGGATGGTCGACAAGGTCGAATCCGCACTGCGTGCCCGCCGGTCAACTAGCCCATTGACGGCCCTCGGGCCGGCCCACGCCCCGTCTGCCCGAGTCTTGATCGACGGTGCTCCTCGTGCACCACAAGGCGCTGTCTCCCGCCCCACGTGGGATCACCTCCATGCCAGGCATCGGCCCCATCCCCGCCGCTGAGCTTCTGGCCGCGACTGACGGAGACCTGGAGGCGTTCCCCACCCCGAGCCGACTTGCCCCCTTCGCCGGCGTAACCCCTGCACCACGAGACTCCGGCCAGGTCGGCGGCAACCTCCACCGGCCCACGCACTATCACCGGCGGCTGCAACGCGTCTTCTATGCCTCCAGGCCGTGCTCGCCCTGCCCCGTCGACGCGTCAACGTTCTGTGGGCCCTGATGCGTGACTGACGGTGCTACACCGTCACACCACCAGTCACCCACGCCACTTGACATCCAGATGGGGAAGCATGTCGAAGAACACGGCGGTGGTCTGCCGTTCCAGGGCAGGTGGGTTGGGTAAGGACCGGCCGACGCTGTCGGCCTCGACGTGGACTGTCACGCCGTGTCCTCCTTGCTGTACCCGATGTCGGCGAATTGATCGCTCAACCACGTCTCCAGTGCACGTAGTGCTCCACTGGATCGCCCTCATGCCCCCAGGGCCACTGGGTGACGAGCCCGCCGGTGGCCGCGAAAACCACAGCTGCTTCCCGCGTCCGCACGGCACGAGACAAGGCGTACGCGAGCAGGTCGAGATCGGCGATGATGCCCGCGTGCCGTGGGTGGTCGGGCTACGGCCAGCGGGCAAATGCCTGGCCCAACAGGGGTGCCACATGCGGCTGGGACCAGTGACGGCTCGCGCTGAGCGCCCGGGTGCCGCCACTGTCGAGGTCGCGGTGGTACTGCCGTACGGAGGCGGTCAGCGGGAGGCATGCCGCCGGCACCCCGTACGGCATGGTGGCCACCACGTCGTCGACGAAGTCGCGAAGCGCCGCCTGGCTGCCCCGCGTCTCCGGTGAGAGATACCCCAGCACCTGGAGGTGGGCCTCGCCGCGCTTCGGGCCGCGAGCCGCTCGTGGCCGACGCCGTTCGGCCGGGTAGTCCGCCAGAAGGGTCTTGTGCACGCTGATCGCGCTTACTCGTTGTCGTGCGACATCGTGCTGGACCCAGGCTGTCGCCATTCCGGCGCGGAACGGCATCGTGGTGCGGGGGATGCGAGGGGCAAAGTTATCGCCCAGTCCGTGTCCGCCGCTGTCCGGCGCGTGTTCGGGACAGGGGCGCCTCCGTACTTCGCCGGCATCCGTCGCCGGGCGGACGCTACCCTGTCCGCCCGGCCTGGGTGCTCCTCAGAACATGGTGTTGTCGTTCGCCGAGGTCGCCGGTACGTCCTGGAGTGAGTCCCAGTGCTCGACGATCTTCCCGTTCTGTACGCGGAAGAGGTCGACGACCGCCTGGCCGCGCTCGCCGGGTGCGTTGGTGTAGTGGCTGTGGATGGCCACCAGGTCTCCCTGGGCGATGATCCGCTTGGGCTCGACCGTCAGCTGCGGGTACAGCTTGAAGTACCCCCCGATGGCGGCCTTCGTGGCGGCGGCGCCGTCTGCGACGGTCGGGTTGTGCTGGTGGTAGTCGGGAGAGACGTAGCGGTCGATGGCGGACACGTCCTTGCGGACGAGAAGCTGGTCGAAGTAGGCGGTCACCAGCTTCTTGTTGGCCACGGTGAGCCATCGCGGTCCCAGCTGTTGGGTCGGCGGCTGACTGATGGTGGAGAACATGTCGTTGCCGTTGACCGAGGTCGCCGGCACGGCCTGGTTCACGTCCCAGTGCTCGACGATCTTCCCGCCCTGGAAACGGTAGATGTCGAAGAAGGCGTTGCCGCGGTCCTCCGGCGACAGGGTGATGTGGGAGCGCAGGAGCACCAGGTCGCCCTCGGCTATGACCTGCCTGATATCGACCTTCAGGCTGGGGTACTGCTGGTGGAAACTGACGCCGAGCTTCTTGAACGCCCCGGTGCCGTTGGGGAGAGTCGGGTTGTGCTGGATGAGGTCCGCGCTCACGTAGCGGTCGACGACCTCGGTGTCTCCTCGCTCGAACAGGCCCTTGATGACATCGACGGCGACGAACTTCTGGTACTTCAGGCGAGCGTTCTCGTAGTCGCCGGAAGCGGTGGGGTGACCGGCTGACCGTGCAGCTGCGCCCGACGGGGTCGCGGCGGTGGCGGGCACGGCTACGGCAGTGGTGAGGGCGGCGGCAACGAGCGTCGCGGCGAAGGTCCTGCGGGTGACAGCGGTCATGGTGCTCGTATCTCCAATCTTGCTGGGCAAGCGGGGGGAAGGCAGCCAGGAAGTCCAAATTTGAAGTTCCTGATGGGCTTTACGTAAGCACAGGTTTATTGAACTTTCAAGTTATCCTCCGGGTGTACGAGGCTGATCGCCGAGGCATGGCTCGGCCGCCGTCCGTGGCGCGAGGAAGCGGATTGGGTCCCCCGAGGGCGAGCTGCTGGTCGCTGAAGACCCGTAACCGTGGAGCGCACCGAACCCTAGAAGGAATCACGTGACTGCTGTTCGTAACGCCGAGAGGCCTGACGTGAACCGGCAAGGTGACGAGGGAACGACGATTCTCGTGACCGGCGGCACCGGGAAGATCGGCCGGCGCGTCGCCCAGCGACTCGTCGCGGCGGGACTCGACGCTCGGATCGGCTCCCGCGGCGGCACCCCGCCGTTCGACTGGGAGGACCGCACAACATGGACGCCCTTACTGAGCGGGGCCCGCGCGGCGTTCCTCAACTACGCCCCCGACCTCTCAGTGCCGGGCGCTCCTGAGGCGATCGGCGCTTTTGCCGCGGCCGCTGTCGAGAGCGGTGTCCGGCGCCTCGTGCTGCTCACCGGCCGCGGTGGATCCGGCGCCCTCGAAAGCGAGGACCTGCTCAAGGCATCAGGAGCCGAGTGGACCGTCGTCCGGTGCAGTTGGTTCGCGCAGAACTTCAACGAGAGCGACTGGCTCCACGCCATCCTCGCCGGCGAGCTCGCGCTGCCCGTCGGCGACGTCCTGGAACCCTTCGTCGACGCCGACGACATCGCGGACGTCGCCGTCGCCGGGCTCACCGAGGAGAAGCACACCGGCCAGGTGTACGAACTGACCGGTCCCCGGCCGATGACCTTCGCCGACGCGGTGGCGGACATCGCTCTGGCCAGCGGACGTGATGTCCGGTACCGGACGATCTCGGTGGACGCCTACGCCGAGGGCCTGCGGGCACAGCATGTGCCCGAGCCGGTCATCGGGCAGTTGAGCCACCTCTTCGGGGAGGTACTCGACGGGAGCAATGCCCACGTCTGCGACGGAGTCGAGCGCGCACTCGGCCGTCCGCCCTGGGACTTCGCCGAATTCGCGCGGGACGCCGCCTCCTCCGGAGCGTGGTAGGTCGAACGGGGGCTCCCGGGCCCCAGAGAACGAGACGACGTCTCGTTCGCGGGCGACTGGGCTGAGATCTTCGCTCGACCTGACGCACCCAGAACGGCCAGGGCAGACGGTGGTGCGCCGCCTGTCCTGGCCGCTTTTGCGCCAACGGTCCTCACAACGGCACAGCGTCTCTGCCCACTCATCTTGAGCGAATGAGCTCGTCGCGACCGAAGTATCGAACGCTCTCCGCAGACCGGGTTACCGCCAGCGGCTCGTCGGTCTCGATCGATGGAGATCCGGTGCGCCGTGCCGCGGAGCCGGTGCCGCTCGCCCGGGAGCACTTCAGACGCCGTAGGCGCTTCGGATCGTTCCGGACGTCGTGAAGGCACTTGAGGGCGCGGAGTTGTTCGAGCTCACCTGCAAGTGGTGTGGGACAGGATCGAGGACGGCCTCAAGGTGTTTCCCACGACACCCCAGGTCATCCGGCTTGCGGAGCTCATCGGAGCCTTCTTCGCCGAGGAACCGGAAGTGATCCACTTCGCTGAGGAAGAGTTCTGAGAGGCACTCGTCGGCTCACGCTCACCATCGGCTCAGCCTGATCCATCGAGCGCCCGCTAGCCGAACCCGAGTCCCTCCAAGCCGAGCAGTGCGACGCACGGTGGGATCACGCGCTTGGCGTCACAGCGGACCAGGTCGTCGCGCTCCGGACCCAGAAGGTGGCGGCGCAGGCGTCTACTTACCTTTACGTCGGTACCTTACTTCAAAGTGGGTACTAACGTTTGGTTAGCGCTGACCCTAGGGTTAGTGCCATACAGGTACCCCACAAGGAGTTCTGAATTATGAGCATTGTCGTTACCGGCGCCACCGGCCACCTCGGCACATTCGTCATCGAGGGCCTGCTGGAGAAGATCCCGGCTGACCAGATCACGGCCGTGGTCCGCAACGCGGAGAGGGCCGCCGGCTTCGGCGCCCGTGGCGTGAAGATCGTGGTCGCCGACTACAGCATCCCCGAGACCTTCGAAAACGTCTTCTCCCCCGGTGACAAGGTGCTCCTGATCTCGGGAAGCGAGGTCGGCGGGGATCGGGTCGGCCAGCACAAGGTCGTCATCGACGCCGCGAAGGCCGCCGGTGTCGCGCTGCTCGCCTACACCAGCACCCTGGGCAGCCTGAAGGCCGCGCTCGCCGACGATCACCGCGGCACCGAAGAGGTGCTTCGGGCCTCCGGTCTGCAGTACGTGCTGCTGCGCAACGGCTACTACCACGAGAACTACACCGAGAACCTGGGCCCGGTGCTGGAGCACAACGCGGTCGTGAACGCCGCTGGCGAGGGCCGCGTCTCCTCCGCCTCCCGTGCCGACTACGCCGCGGCCGCCGTCGCCGTGCTGACCGGCGAGGGGCACGAGAACAAGACGTACGAGCTGGGCGGCGACGACGCCTGGAGCCTGGCCGAGTATGCGGCTGAGCTCAGCCGGCAGACCGGCAAGGACATCGCGAACAGCACCGTCCCCGTCGAGGCCCTCATCGGCATCCTGAGCGGCGCGGGTCTGCCTGAACCGGCGGCGGCCATCTTTGCGGGTGTGGACGCTTCCATCGAGAAGGGCGAGCTGGTTGTCACCACCGGCGACCTCACTCGTCTGATCGGCCGCCCGACCAGCCCCATCGCCGAGTCGATCGCCGCCGTCCTCAAGGGCTGAACCCCTCCGAGGGGCCCGTGAGGGTCCCAACCCTGCTTCGCCGCCTCTTCCACCGCAGCCTCGCCGAGCGGACCTCGGCGGCTGGTACGGCCGCGGCCAGGAAGAGGGCTCGGCCCGGCTGCGGGCCGAGCACGGCAATGCTTGCAGTCCTATCCCCCTGTGAGCCGCTCGGTTGGTCGGTTCTCAGGGAGTGGGACCGGGTGGTCAGTATCCCCGGGCGATCCACTTGTCCAGGTGCGGTGCCTCGGCGCTGACCGTGGAGGACTCCCCGTGCCCGGTGCGGACCACCGTGTCCGGTGGCAGGGTGAGCAGGCGGTCGCGGATGGAGCGGATGATGGTCGGGAAGTGCGAGAAGGACCGCCCGGTGGCGCCGGGGCCACCGGCGAAGAGGGTGTCGCCGGTGAAGACCGTGGCCAGGTCCGGGGCGTGGAGCGAGATCGCCCCGGGGGTGTGGCCGGGGGTGTGCAGCACGGTCAGTTCGGTGCCGGCCACCGTGATGCGGCGCATGTCGGACAGATAGCCGTCCGGGGCGCGATCCGGGTGGGTTTCTTTCCACATCAAGCGGTCGTCGAGGTGGATCAGGATCGGGGCACCGGTTGCGTCCGCGAGCGCGGGGGCGGCGTCGATGTGGTCGTCGTGGCCGTGCGTGCACACGATGGCCCGCAGGGTCCGATCGCCGACTGCCTTCGCGATGGCGTCGGCGTCGTGGGCGGCGTCGATGACGACAGCCTCGTGGTCGTCGCCGACTATCCACACGTTGTTGTCGACGTCCCAGGTGCCGCCGTCCAGGCTGAAGGTGCCGGAGGTGACCAGGTGCTCGATGCGGGCGCCGGGCATCAGAAGATCACCACCGAGCGCAGCACGTCGCCGTGGTGCATTCGCTCGAATGCCTTCTCGACCTCGTCGAGGGCGATGGTCTCGGTGACGAAGGCCTCCAGGTCCAGACGGCCCTGGAGGTAGAGGTCGATCAGAATCGGGAAGTCCCGGCTCGGCAGGCAGTCGCCGTACCAGGAGGACTTCAGCGCGCCGCCGCGACCGAACACGTCGAGCAGCGGTAGCTCCAGTTTCATCTCCGGTGTGGGTACGCCGACCAGGACGACAGTCCCTGCCAGGTCGCGGGCGTGGAAAGCCTGTCGATACGTCTCCGGGCGGCCCACCGCGTCGATGACCACGTCCGCGCCGAAGCCGTCGGTGAGTTCACGGATCGCCTCCACAGCGTCGGCCTGACGGGAGTTGACGGTGTGTGTGGCACCGAGCCGTTGTGCGGTGGTGAGCTTGCGGTCGTCGATGTCCACTGCGATGATCTTTGCCGCTCCGGCGAGCCGGGCCCCGGTGACGGCCGCGCCGCCGACGCCTCCGCAGCCGATGACGGCAACCGAGTCCCCGCGGCCGACCTCGCCGGTGTTGATGGCGGCCCCGATGCCGGCCATCACCCCGCAGCCCAGGAGTCCTGCGGCCGCCGGGGAGGCCGCAGGATTCACTTTGGTGCACTGTCCGGCCGCCACCAGGGTCTTCTCCGCGAAGGCGCCGATACCGAGGGCGGGGGAGAGTTCGGTGCCGTCCAGCAGGGTCATCTTCTGCTCGGCGTTGTGAGTGTCGAAGCAGTACCAGGGTCGCCCGCGGCGACAAGCACGGCAGTCGCCGCACACGGCACGCCAGTTGAGGATGACGTAGTCCCCGGGTGCCACCTCGGTGACGCCTTCGCCGACCGACTCCACCACACCGGCCGCCTCGTGGCCGAGCAGGAAGGGGAAGTCGTCGTTGATGCCGCCCTCGCGGTAGTGCAGGTCGGTGTGGCAGACGCCGCATGCCTGCACCCGCACCACCGTCTCGCCCGGCCCGGGGTCGGGGATCACGATCGTCTCGATGGTGACCGGCTCGCCCTTCGCCCGTGCGACGACGCCTCGTACCTGCTGGGACATGGGTGTTCCTCATTTCTACGGCACTGAAGGTGCCTGTTGACGCGGTTCAGGCGGCCGGGTGGACGCGCACGGGCAGCGAGGCCCAGGAGCGCAGGGTGTTGTTGGGGTGGCGGTGGGGCGTGTCGGTAAGTTCGATGCGTTCGACGCGGCGGGCCAGAGCGGTCAGCAGTACCTCGGCTTCCAGGCGGGCGACGTGCTGACCGATGCACTGGTGGATGCCCATGCCGAAGCCGACGTGGCCGGAGGGGTCGCGGGCGAGGTCGAACTGGTCCGGGTCCGTCCAGCGGTCCGGGTCGCGGTTGGCTGCACCGAGGAACATCAGGATCTTCGTGCCCTCGGGGATGACGGTGCCGGCGACACGGACGTCGGTAGTGGCGGTGCGGAAGAAGGTCTGCACGGGCGACTGCCAGCGGACCGCCTCGTCGAAGGCGACCCGGGCCAGCTCCGGCCGTTCACGCAGCCGCTGCCACTGCTCGGGATGGGTGGCGAAGGCGTACAGGGCGGCCGAGAGGCCGTGCACGGTGGTGTCGACTCCGGCGGTGAGCAGGGAGCGCACCACCAGCGGTGCCTGCTCGTGGGTCAGGTCCCCGCGGTCGGCGGCCGCCCAGATACGGGCGCCGAAGCCGTCCTCACTCAGCGCCTCACGTCGGCACTGGGCGTTGACCCAGGCAGACAGCTCGGCCACCCGGTGAGCGTCGGCCTTGACGAGATCGTTGAGCGGGCCGAAGGCGTTGAAGGCCATGTTGCCGTACGGCAGGAGGTTGTCCCGTCCGTCGGGGCCGAGGCCCACGGCGTCCGGGAAGACCCGCAGCGGGAACGCCTTGGCCAGTGCCGTGAACGCATCCAGCTCCGGCCCGTCGGCGAGCACGCGGTCGACCATCTCCTCGGCTGCCGCGTGCCAGGTCTCGCGCAGTCGGCGCAGTGCGGGCGGAGCGAGGATCTCGCGCAGGACCCGGCGCGGGGCGTCGTGCCGGGGTGGGTCGGCCTCCAGCAGCAGGCTCGGCGGGCGCCACGGCTTCTCGTGGCGGAAGTTGGTCCACCCCACGCCGGCGCCCGACTCGAAGCGCTGCCAGTCCACCAGAGCGGCGTGCACCTGCTCGTAGCGGGCCAGGGCGTGGACGTCGTAGCGCGACAGGTACACGACCGGGCCCGCCTCGCGCAGGTCCCGGTGCAGCGGCTCGGGGTCGAGAAGGACCTCGACGGCGAACGGATCGACGTCGCTGGCAGGGGGCACGACGGTGCCTTCGAGGGTCTCGGTCATGGACGGCTCCTTGGGCAAGGGAAGAGGGCTCACAGATCGAGGACAAGGCGGTCGCTGCAGGAGCGGGACACGCACAGGAACATGCAGTCGCTCGCAGCCCGTTCGTGATCCGCGAGGATCGAGTCCCGGTGGTCGGGGCGCCCGTCCAGGACCGGCGTCAGACAGGTGCCGCAGGTCCCCTGCTCGCAGGAGGACAGCACATCCACGCCGGCCCGGCGTACCGCCTCCAGCACGGAGACGTCCGGGGTGACAGTGACGGTGCGGCCCGTGCGCCGCAGTTCGACCTCGAAGGAGGTATCTCGCACCGGCGCGGCCTGCGCCGCGGCGATGAACCGCTCGGTGCGCAGCACGTACGACGGCCAGGAAGCGCAGGCGGTTTCCACGGCGCCGAGCAGCGGACCGGGGCCGCAGCAGTAGACGTTGGTCTCCGGCCGTGGGGTTCCCAGCCAGGCCGCCAGGTCCAGCAGACCGAGTTCGTCCTGCGGCACGACGTGGACACGGTCGCCGTACGCCGCGGTGAGCTCGTCCTGGAACGCCATCGACGCCCGGGTCCGGCCCCCGTACAGCAACTGCCAGTCCGCGCCGAGGAGTTCGGCCTGGTGCACCATGGGAAGCAGCGGGGTGATGCCGATGCCGCCCGCGATGAACAGGTACTTCTCCGACGGCACCAGCGGGAAGTGGTTGCGCGGCCCGCCCATGCCGACCCGGTCTCCCGGGCGTAGACGCTCGTGCACGTAGGCGGAACCGCCCCGGCTCGCGGGCTCGCGCAGCACCGCGATCCGGTACGTGTACGGATCCCACCGGTCGCCGCACAGTGAGTACTGGCGGGTCGTGCCGTCCGGCAGGACCAGGTCGATGTGGGAGCCGGGCGTCCAGTCCGGCAGGCGTGCGCCCGCCGGGTGTGTGAGAGTGAGGGCGACCACGCCCTCGGCCATCGGCTCCTTGGCGGAGACCTCCAGGGTCACCGCGTTCGCCGCGTTGCTCGGCGTCGGCAGTACCGTGCCGACAGCGGACGCGCCGTCCGGAACCACGCTGTTTCCGACCACGTCGTCGCCTCCCGTCCTTGGATTGGAGGCAGGATGCGGGGCAGGGGCGGCTGGTCGCGACGGCGTTCTCAATCAGTGAGAGACAAACTTTTCGCGATCGTCATTAGGGTGTTGCGCCGCCGTCACGTACGGCGCCCGAGTGGTGTTGTCGATCCTGTGGGGCCGGGGTGCCCAGTGCGCGGGAAACGCCGCGGGCGGCGGTTCGTACCACGGGTACGACGGACTGGGCGCCGACGTTGTTGGGCACGATCACCGCCAGCGCGGCGACGACCTCGCCTCGGTCGTCGCGCACCGGAGCGGCGACGCCGAGGGCTTCCGGATGGACGTATCCAGGGCAGTACGCGTACCCCTGCCGCCGGACTTCGGCGAGTATGGCCCGCAGCTGCGCGGGGTCGGCCGGGGTGTTCGGGGTGTAGCGGTGCAGTGGTCCGGCGAGGGCGCGTTCGCGCAGGTCGGCCGGGCCGTGGGCGAGTAGCACCAGGCCGCTGGAAGAGGCGTGCAGCGGGAGGCGGCCGGCGATGCGCGTGTAGTTGATGACAGCGCCCGGTGCTGACAGCCGTTCCAGGAACAGCACCTCGCCGCCGTCCAGCACACCCAGCTGCACGTGGTGGCCGACGACGTCGTGCACTCCCTCCATGAACGGCATCGCCGCGTTGCGCACGGACAGAGTGGGGGAGGCGCGGGTGACCAGCTCCCATACGCGCATGCCGATGCGTACCCGGCGATCTTCGTCCCGGGTGAGGAATTCGTGTGAGACCAGCTCAGCCACTAGTCGCGACGTGGTGGCCACGTGCAGCCCCGTACGCCGGGATATCTCGGAGACGGTCAGGGCCGGTTCCTCCGGCGTGAACGCCTCGAAGATCCGCACGACCCGTGACAGGACCGATTCGCCCATCTGTGTCCTCACCCGGCCATCATCAGGCGTCACCGCGGTGTGTCAACCGAGAGGGCACCAACGGCAGGCCTGGGCACGGCAGCATCAAGCCCACGGCTCCCACCCTCGCGAGGAAGCTGAACCGGGCGGGATGCCGGGCCAGCACGGCCGGCTGAACCGTGGTGCCACCCCGGGGGCTTTCGACGCCCCAGGATGGTCAAGGTCACCGGTACTCCGGCCCTGCCGACGACAAAGTCTGTTCGCCCCAGATGACCTTCCACTTACCGGTGTGCCGGGTGCCCCAGTGTTCGGCAATTTGCGCGACAAGAAGGAGACTGCGGCCCCCCTCGTCGAAGCTGCGGGCACCGCGCAGGTGTGGTGCTGTGCTGCACCCGGTCACCCGGTCACCCGGTGGGCCGGGCGGGCCTTGGTGCGCGAGTATCTGGTCGAGCCTTACACGGCAGCCTTTCGACGCTCGGTGCAATATGCCGTCGACCGGGGCGAGATCGCTGCGGAGTGTCCGACGCTGGAGTTGTGCCGAGCATGCTGTTGGGGGCGGTGATGGTCCGTGTGCTGGTAGACGACCAGCTGCCGACACGGGCGTGGCTGACGTCCTATATAGCGGCCGTGGTACTGCCGGCTCTCAGTCACACGTCCTCTGGCCGGGGCCGCGTACTGCGAACGCAGCATACGGCCGCCGAGGCGATTCCGGACGGCTGCTGGACTTTAGGCGACCGGGCTGGCGCCGAGTTCTGGGAATTTTCTGGGAATCAACCCGCCGAGGCGGTCGTACGCATCCGCTGACCTGCGTCGTCGGCCTGAGTCTCTCAGGAACCTCCCAGAACCTCTCCGGAAGGTGGAAGGCGACGCCGCCACGCTGTGCGGGTCCTCAGCACGCGGCGTCGTCCTGCCCCGAGACGGCGCCGCGTGTTCCCTCGAAATCGAAGCGGAGTCCTCTTCGACATGTCTGCCACCTCGGCCCATCCCCGGACCAGGCCTGGTTCCGGTCCCACGCCCCGCTCAACCCCTCGTCGTACATCCCAGGACCGCCCGGTCCCCATTGGCCTGATCGGTCCCTGGCAAAACGCTCTGGAAGGGGCGCTGTCCGCACTGTGCGGGGTGGTCTCCATGGCCTGCACGGCCGTGGTCGCCCTGCTGCTGACAAATGCTTCCTCGGTCGGATCGCTGGGATCGCTGACGATGGTCGTGACGGCCATGGCGGTCGGTGGATCGGTGGGAGCGGGCGGCAGTCCATCCGGAGACACGGGCGGCATGGAAGGGCTGGCCGAACTCTTCGGTGGCGGTGGTGGGAGCATGAGCCCCACGATGAGCGGGGCGGCCGACATAGTGCCGCTTGGGGTGACACTTGTCGGAGCCATCGTCCTGTGGATCGCGTTCGCTCGGCGGTTGCGGCAGGGCCAGCAGCGGCGATTCACCGGAGGCGAACTCGCCGTGCGAGCGGCCGGTGCCGTCGGCATGGCGATGTTCGTCCTCATCATCGTGGGCGCGCTGGCGCACGGGACGATCAAGCTCCCGGCCTCGGCCATGAAGGGGATGGGGGGAGCCGGCGGCAGCGCGTCCCGCGCTGGCAGCAGCCCCTTCGGGGACATGGGCGGTGGCGGCAACCCGTTCGGGACCATGGCCGGTGGCGCGTCGAGCCAGACCGTGTTGTCGTACCAGGTGAGCGCGGCGTCGGCCGCATTCGGCGCGTTGCTGTGGGTGGCCGCGGCTCTCGGCGTGGGGTGCCTGATCAGCCGCCGGGTGCGGCTGCCGCTCGGCGGTGTGCTGGACCGACTGCGTCCGACCTGGGCTCCGAGCCTGTCGGCTGTCGTCTGTACGGTCGTCGTGGTGTCCTTCGTGTCGACGGTGGCTCTGACGATCGTCGGAACGGCCGTCGGAGGCCGGGTCGGCACCGCGGCGGGTGCCGTACTGGTGCTCTTCCCGAATCTCCTTGCCGTCTTCCTCTCACTCGGCGTCGGCTCCGCGTGGACGGCCGCGATGCATCCCGTGCAGAGCGACAGCAGCAATCCGATGGCGCAGATGATGGGTGGAATGGGCGGCACGAGTGGCATGGCCGGCGGTCAGCAGACCGATCGCACCGAGCACCTCAGGGCCTTGTCGGCCGGTGCGGTGCCGCTGTGGCTGGTGGCTTCCGTTGTGACGGGACTCGTTCTTGTCGGTTGCGCATACCGGGCTGCCCGAGTCACGAACCCGACGCACTTCAACCCGCTGCACCCCTACCGCGGGCCGTTGGCACGGCACCTCGGGATGGCCGAGCGGTTCGGTGCCGTCACGGCCGTCGTCCTGGGCGCGGCGACCTGGCTGGCCGGACTGTCCGGGAAGTTCGGGATGAGCATGTTCGGCAGCGAGATGGGCGGCATGCGCGCGGAGCTCGACGGCAGCGTTCTGCGTACTGTCGCATTCGGGCTGGTCGTCGGGGGTATTGCGGGGTTCAGCGGCAGTCTTCTGGCCTGTGCGCGTGGTCGGCTGAGGGCGGTGTGATCGCCGGGCGCACGCGAACGGAACACCGCTATTCGTATCCTGGCCGGCAGGATCCCGGCCGTCACGGACAACGCCGTCCGCACTGCGTCTCTCGCCCCTGGCGAGGCCGGGAGCGTACGTCCGGCTTCCTGGAGGCCCCTTTGACTCCCACCCATCGTCCCGTGCTGCCTGCGGCCGGGGCCGAGCCAGGCGCGGCAACCGTCAAGGGCGTGAACTTGCTGGTCGTGGACGACGAGCCCACCGTGCGTGAGTTGCTGTGCGCGGCACTGCGGCACGCGGGGTTCACTGTGGCCGCGGCCGGCACCGGCCGCGAGGCGCTGGAGCGGGCTCGGGAGGCGCCGCCGGACCTGGTGCTGCTGGACGTCATGCTGCCCGACCTGGACGGCTTCGAGGTGATCCGGCGGCTGCGCGAGGAGCATCGTCATGCTGCGGCGTCCCATGCCGGGCATGTCCCGGTCGTGTTCCTGACCGCCCGGGACGCCACTCGGGACAAGATCGAGGGGCTGGGGCTGGGCGGGGACGACTACGTGACCAAGCCGTTCGATCTGCAGGAGCTGATCGCCCGCATCCGCGCCGTGCTCCGCCGCACCAGCGGTGACCCCACGGCGTTGCTGCGCGTCGCCGACCTCGAACTCGACCCCGACGGCATCCAGGCGACCCGCGCCGACGCGTCGCTGAGCCTGTCTCCCACCGAGTTCCGGTTGTTGCACTACCTGATGGCCAACGCCGGGCGGACGGTCTCCAAGGCGCAGATTCTCAGGCGGGTGTGGGATTACGACTTCAACGGCGACACGGGGATCGTCGACACCTACATCAGTTATCTGCGCCGCAAGATCGACAACGGCGGCCCGAAGCTCATCCACACGGTGCACGGTGTGGGTTACGTCCTGCGCGGGCCGAAGCAGTGAGGGGGCTGGGCGGGGGAGGAGTGCGCGGGCGCGCCTCACTGCGCAGCCGGGTGCTGCTGCTGGCCGTGGCCCTGCTGGCCATCGGGTTCACCGCCTTCAGCGTGGTCACCGGCAACAACCTACGCGGTTATATGGAGGACCGCGTCGACTCCCAACTCCGGGCCACCGCACAGGTGTTCTCCTTGATGCCGGAGGGAGTGGTGGAGAACCGGGCCGGACACAAGTCGCCGCCGAACATGGCGGACTTCAGCACGGACGTCCTCGGTAACCCCGTCATCACCTACGTCTCGTCGGACGGCACGGTGGAGAGCAGCATCGACTCCCTCGGCTCAGGCCGTCGTACGAGCGATGCGCGCGGCCCGGCGCTGCCCCGATGGGACACGGCCGCGGTCGTCGCACACGACGGTCATCCGTTCACGGTCGGGAGCACGAAGGGCGACACGCGCTGGCGCGTGATCGCCATGCCGAGAGTCTCCGCGAACCTGCTGCCCGGGGGCACGCCCACGACGTCGGCCGCCACCGGCTCCGTGGTGGTGGCGACATCGCTGGCCCAGGTGGACGGGACGGTGGCCCGCATGTGGCGGACTTACGAGAGCACCGGTCTGGCCCTGCTCGCGGTCCTGGCGGTGGCGGGCTGGTTCGCCGTCCGCTCCGGGCTGCGTCCTCTGTCGCGCATCGAGCAGACGGCGGCGGAGATCGCGGGCGGCGACCTGTCCCGCCGGGTCCCCGAACTGGCCGGTCCGAAAACCGAGTTGGGTCGCCTGGCCGCCGCGCTGAACGGCATGCTCGGGCAGTTGGAGGCCGCCTTTGCCGCCCGCGCCGAGTCCGAGGCGCGGATGAGCCGGTTCGTCGCCGACGCCAGCCATGAGCTGCGCACGCCGCTCGCCGGGATCAAGGGCCTGACCGACCTGTACCGCATGGGCGCGCTGCCCGAGCGGGAGGACGTCGAGGCGACGATGGTCCGGATCGCGCGCGAATCCGAACGCCTCACCAGACTCGTCGAGGACATGCTCCAGTTGGCCCGGTTGGACGAACACGCCCTGAAGACCGCGGCAAGCGCTACCGAGGTCTCGGCGGCGGATACCCCGCCCGACCTCGATGTCGCCCCGGCGGACCTGCGCACGCTTGCCGCCGACGCGCTCCACGACGTACGTGCTCTTGACCCGGCCCGCGTCGTCACGCTCACCGGCCCTGAGGGCGAGGGAACGCCGGGCTCCGCGCCCGCTCTCGCCGACGAGGCCCGGCTGCGCCAGGTGGTCACGAATCTGGTCGGCAACGCCGTGACCCACACCCCGGCCGGTACCCCTGTGCGGATCGGCGTGGGCACGGTCGGTGAGTACGCCGTGCTGGAGGTCGCCGACCAGGGGCCCGGGCTCTCGGAAGAACAACGCGGCCGTATCTTCGAGCGCTTCTATCGCGCCGACACGTCCCGTAACCGGGCCACCGGCGGCGCCGGTCTCGGGCTGGCCATCGCCCACTCCCTTGTCACCGCGCACAAAGGGCACATCACGGTCGAGTCGTCGCCCGGCCGGGGCGCCACCTTCCGGGTCCACCTTCCGCGCTTCATCGACCAGCAATCCTCGGACCACCCGGAGCCAGTCTCATTCCGGGGGTGACGGTCGTGCGCCATGCGGCCTGCGCCGCTCATGACAGCCTTGCGAGCCGGATCGTCGGCCCGCGGGCGGCACGGACAGGAGCGTCGGTGCGGCGAGTGCAGGCGCCGTCGCGGTGCTGTCCTGTGGCGCGGGGATGCCTCTGCCTCACGTCGGCCCGGGCGCTCGCACAGGGCTCTCTCGGCCTATTCCCGGGTCGATGACCCCGTCCTCCCAGTTTCCACAGCAAGGATCGGCGGTGTTCCCCGCCGCCCGTCGGCGAACGGATTGACAGCGGACTCCCCGTCAGTTCCCAGCTTTCTCCTCGTGTTTCCCCTGCTGCCCAGGTCAGAGTCGACCAGTGCGCGGCCGGGACGCGGGTGCGCACGGGAGCCGCCCCACCGACCCCATTGCTCGAGGAACCCATGACGCAAACAAGCAGTGGCCTGCGTATGGCTCGGAGTTTCCAGTCGCCGACACCGGCTGATGTCCCGGACTCGGCCGTGACGCGCCAGCCGACCGTCGAGATCGTCATACCGGTCTACAACGAGGAACGGGCGCTGCCCGACTGCATCCGGACCCTGCACGCGCGGCTGCGTGACGAGTTGCCGTACCCCTGGCGGATCACCGTGGCGGACAACGCCAGCGTCGACGCGACCCTCGACGTGGCCCGGGACCTCTCCGACGAACTACCCGGCGCTGGTGTCGTCCATCTCGACCGCAAGGGGCGCGGCCTGGCGCTGCGCACCGTGTGGGGTGCGAGCGACGCCGACATCGTCGTCTACATGGATGTCGACCTGTCCACGGGCCTGGACGGACTGCTGCCACTGATCGCGCCGCTCGCCAGCGGCCACTCTGATCTGGCCATCGGCAGCCGCCTCGCCGCCGGCGCCCGCACCGTGCGCGGACCCCGCCGTGAGCTGATCTCCCGCTGCTACAACGCGCTGATCCGGCTCAGCCATGGTGCCCGGTTCAGCGACGCCCAGTGCGGATTCAAAGCCGCCCGCACCGAGGTGCTGCGCCCACTGTTGTCGAAGACCGAGGACGACGCCTGGTTCTTCGACACCGAGCTGCTGCTGCTCGCTGAGCACAACGGACTGCGCATCCATGAGGTCCCCGTCGACTGGGTGGAGGACGTCGACACCCGCGTCGACGTCGTCGGCACAGCGGCCGACGATCTCAGGGGTCTGTGGCGGATGGCCCGGCTCAAGGCGTCCGGCGCTGCCCGCGTCCCTGTTCCGGCCCGCCCTGGGCCGGCCGCCGAGCATCCCGACGCGGTCCTGGCCCCGGACGCGGACCGCTCCCAACTTGCCTGGCAGATCACCTGCTTTGCCATCATCGGCATCGCCTCGACGGCAGGACAGGCCCTCCTTTACTGGCTGCTGCGCACCTGGTGGCCGCCGGCAGCAGCGAACTTCGTCTCCCTGCTGGTGCTCACGCTCCTCAACACCGAGGCGAACCGTCGTCTCACCTTCCGCTACTCCGCGGACGGCGTCGGCGCCGGACGCGCCCACCTGGGTGCGGGTGCGGTGTTCGTCGTCGGCTATCTCATCACCTCGGCGGCCGTCCTGGCCTTCCGTGAGGCCGTGCCGGACGCGTCGGCGGCCGCCGAGACCCTCGTTCTGGCCGTCTCC
The DNA here is from genome assembly GCF_044768565.1 of Streptomyces sp. NPDC091280. Lineage (NCBI taxonomy): Bacteria > Bacillati > Actinomycetota > Actinomycetes > Kitasatosporales > Streptomycetaceae > Streptomyces > Streptomyces sp. NPDC091280. Next base: position 26,774 of record NZ_JBIVUZ010000025.1, on the reverse strand, counting down.
TCCGTCCTGGTGACCGGCATCCGATTCCTGGTGCTGCGGCTGGCCGTGTTCCGCCGCCGCGCCTCCTGAACCCCGTCCCCGAGAGCGATTGTCTCCATGACTTACATCACCGATGCGCCGACGGGTACCGTCCCGCGCCTTCCCGTCATCGGCCGCGCCCTGCCGCGCCGGGCGGCCCCCTACGCGCTGGGCGCGATCCTGCTGCTGTCCGCGCTGCTGTACGGCTGGGCTCTCGGCTCCCTCGGCTGGGGCAACAGCTACTACTCGGCCGCCGTGAAGTCGATGGGCCAGAACTGGACCAACTTCCTGTTCGGCTCCTTCGACCCGGCCGGGGTGATCACGGTTGACAAGCCCCCGGCGGCGCTCTGGCCGCAGGTGCTCAGCAGCAAGATCTTCGGTCTGCACGGCTGGGCACTGATCCTGCCCCAGGTGATCGAGGGCGTCGCCGCCGTCTTCGTGCTGCACCGCACGGTGCGGCGTTGGGCAGAAGAGGAAACGGCGCTCCTCGCCGCCCTGGTGATGACCCTGACTCCGATCACCGTGGCGATCAACCGGGACAACAACCCTGACACGCTGCTGGTGCTGTTTCTGCTCACCACCGTGTATGCGCTGACCCGCGCCCTGCAGTCCGAGTCCAGCCGGCACGGCACGTGGTGGCTGTGCGCGAGCGGTTTGCTGATCGGCTGCGGCTTCCTCACCAAGATGATGGTGGCCTGGATGGTGCTGCCGGCGCTCGCCGCGGCCTGGTTGGTCGGCGCGACCGGAACCTGGCTCGCGCGGGTCGGACGGCTGCTGATCGCCGGTGCCGTGTGTGCCGTCTCGTCGTTGTGGTGGGTGGCGATGGTCGCCTGGTGGCCGGGGGAGCGGCCGTACATCGGCGGCAGCACCGACGGCACTGCCTGGAATCTGGTGACCGGTTACAACGGGCTCGGCCGTATCTTCGGTGAGAGCGCGGGCAGTGGCGGTATGGGCGACCTCGGTGGCGCCTTCGGCGGTGAGGCGGGGCTGCTGCGGCTCTTCAACGGTCAGATGGCCGGCCAGATTAGCTGGCTCCTGCCGGTGACCGCCGTGGCGCTGATTGTGGCCGTGGCCGGGGCGGTATTGCGCCGTCGCGGCAGCAACACGGCGGGTGAGGCGCTGCCGGGCTCCGGGTGGGTGCTGTGGGGGACCTGGCTGCTGGTGTGCGGTCTGGTGTTCTCCACCCAGGAAGGTACGTTCCACCCGTACTACACGACTCAACTCGCCCCCGCTGTCGCCGCGTTGACCGCCGGACTGGTCACCGCGCTGGCCCGGGCGCACCGGGCCGGGGCCCGCTGGGCGCTGCCCGTCGGTGCCATGACCGTGCTGCTGACCATGACTTGGGCCGTGGTGGTGATCCGCCGGGATCCGTCCTGGCATGGGTGGCTGGCCTGGGTGGTACTGGTGCTGGGGCTGGTTGCGACGGGGCTGCTGGCCGCCGCCCTGTTGAAGCCGCAGTTGTCGGTGGCCGCCCTCGGCGGCGCGGTGCTGGCGGTCCTGCTCGCACCGGGCGCATGGGCCGTGAGCGTGCCTGGATCCGGATCGGGGATGGGCGCGGCGAACCCGACGGCCGGTCCGACGGCGATGTCCTTCGGCGGAGGACGCATGCCTGCAGGTGGTGGCAGCGGCAACCTGCCCGAGGGTTTTGAGATGCCGGAAGGCAAGGGGAGCGGGGACCTACCGGAAGGCTTTGAGCTGCCACAGGGCTTCGACGGTGACCCGGAAGCGGGCTCGGGCGGTAACGGCGCTCCGGGGACGGGCTCCGGCGGCACGATGCCCTCGTTCCCCGGAGCAGGCGGTGGCACGGATCGCTCCGGCGGGTTCGGTGGCATGAGCGGTGGCATGGGCGACGGCGCCACCCTCACCTCCGACCAGCGCAAGATCGTTGACTACGCCGAGAAGTACTCCAAAGGCGCCCGCATTACTCTCGCGGTGAACGGCGGCGGCATGGGAGCGGGCGCTTTCATTCTGGGAACCAATGCCACGTTGATCGGCATGGGCGGCTTCCTCGGCACCGACAACGCCCCCTCGGTTCAGCAGCTGGACACATGGACCGAGAGCGGTGAACTGCGATACGTGCTCAGTTCGTCCGGCGGGGACGGCATGGGCGCCCGGATGGGCGGCATGGGCGGTGCGGCCGCCGAGCGGTCCAAGTGGATCAGCGAGAATTGCTCCGTCGTACCCGCCAAGGACTACGGCGGCAATACCGCCGGCAGCGGCTCCGACGCAGGCGGCGCGACGGGCGGTTTCAGTGCGGTCCTGTACGACTGCGTCGCCAAGAGCACGATCAAGTAGCAGCCCCGGCAGAACGGACGACACCGCACCATGCCCGACTCGGCCGCAGCGCCTGCTCCGTACCGCCTCCTCGTGGTTGAGGACGATCCCAGCATCCGCATGCTGCTGGAATCGGCGCTGCGGCTGTCCGGCTACGAGGTCTTCGGCGCTGCCACCGGGCGAGAGACCCTCCGGGACATCGAGGACTGCCGTCCGGACCTCGTGCTCCTCGATGTCATGCTGCCCGACCTGGACGGCCTCGAGGTCACTCGCAGGCTGCGGGCGGCGGGGGTCCGGACGCCGGTGCTGTTCCTCACGGCCCGCGGTGAGCTTGCCGACCGCATCGCGGGCCTGAGCGCGGGCGGCGACGACTACGTGACCAAGCCGTTCAGCATCGAGGAGGTGCTGCTGCGCATCCACGCCATCCTGCGTCGGACCTACCCGGAGAGACTTTTCGACGGCGTCGACAGCGGGATCCTGCGCTTCGCCGACCTCGAGCTGGACGAGGACGCCCATGAGGTGCACCGGACCGGCGAGTATGTCCCGCTGTCGCCGACCGAGTTCAAGCTGCTCACCTATTTCATGGAGAACGCCAACCGGGTGCTCAGCAAGACCAAGATCCTCAACCAGGTGTGGGGATACGACTTCGCGGGCGACGGCCGCATCGTGGAGACGTACGTCAAGTACCTGCGCCGCAAGATCGACCGCTTCGACCCGCCCCTGCTGCACACCGTGCGCGGCGTCGGCTACTGCCTGCGCTTCCCCCAGGGCCATGGCACGGGAGCCGAACGGTGACCTGTCGTGGGTGGATGCGGGGCCCTCGCTCGCTGCGCGGTCGGCTCGTGTGGGGCGTAACCCTGCTGGCCGCCGTCGCCGTTCTGACTGTGCAGATGATCGGCGTCGTGGTGATGCACTCCTGGCTGCTGAACCGGGTGGACCAGCAGCTGGAACAGTTCGCGCTCCCCGACGGGGCTTTCGCACAGCGGGCCGAACCAGTCGTCAGACCCGCGCCGGACTCCACCACCCTTCCCTCGGACTTCCGGCTCACTTTCTACGGCGCCGCGGGCGAGGAGCAGGGCGCACTCGGCGGGGGAGGCACGCCTGGTCCGAAGCTCCCCCGATCGACCGGCGAACTGCGTCTGACGCGGGGACAGGAGGCCACCGTGCCCGCCCAGTCCGGGGACGTCCGGTGGCGGGTCCTGTGGCGGGCAGGTCCGGCGCGGACCACGTACGTGGTCGCCCTCCCGCTCGACACGGTGGAGGGGGCAATGTCGAAGATGCTGGCCCTCAACGCTGTCATTCTGGCCGCGGCCGTGGTCGGTCTGATCGCTCTCGGCCGCTCGGTGGTCCGCCTCGGCCTCCTGCCGCTGACCCGCATGGAGCACACGGCCCAGCTCATCAGCGCCGGGGACGTGGGCCTGCGGCTGCCCGACACCGACCCGCGCACCGAGACCGGCCGCCTGGGCACCGTACTCAACGAGATGCTTGACCGTCTCCAACAGGCCTTGGGGCAAAGGGAGTTCTCCGAGGCGCGGCTGCGTCGCTTCGTGGCCGATGCCGGACACGAACTGCGCACGCCCCTCACCACGATCCAAGGCTTTGCCCAGCTCGCCCTGCGCCACCCGGAGCGCCCCGCCGCACAGCGCCGGGAGGCCGACGAACAGGTGGCCCGCAACGCCGAGCGCATGAACCTTCTCGTCGACGACCTGCTACTGCTGGCCAAGCTCGACCAGGAGCCCGCCTACCGGAGCGACCCCGTCGACCTGCTGGCCCTCGCGGCCGACGCGGTGAGCGCGGCGGCCGTCCGTGCGGATGGCGAGCACCCCGCGACGCTCAGCCCCCTCGACGCGAAGACAAAGGACGCCGAGCTGGAAGTCGTGGAGACGGTGGGCGATCCCGATCGCCTGCTCCAGGTCGTGAACAACCTTCTGTCCAACGCCCTCGTCCACACGCCGCCGAGCACCCCGGTCGACGTACGCGTCGGAACCGCCCGGGCCGGTGCAGCCGCGGGCGGCACCGACCTGTCCGGCCGCACCAGTGCCTCCCCGCCCCTGGCCGAGTCAACGCCGATCGGAGTGATCGAGGTCGTCGACCAGGGACCTGGACTTCCGCCGGAGGAAGCCGAGCGGATCTTCGAGCGCTTCTACCGGGTCGACCCCTCCCGCTCCAGCGACCAGGGCGGCAGCGGCCTCGGCCTCGCCATCGCCTCGGCGATCGCCCAAGGGCACGGCGGTCGCGTTGAGCTGGACACCGCTCCTGGCGAGGGCTGCGCCTTCCGGCTGGTCCTCCCCCTGGCGGCCGGGGCGCAGAGTGTCTGAAGGGGAGCTGTTGCAGGGGCTCGTAGGTATCAGGTGCACGGCGCCACCGCCCCGTGGGTGACCCGTCTGGTGATCTCTGCCGGCCGCCCTGCTGACGCGGCACTCTGAGAAGCGTTCTGCCAGGTCAAGCCATCTCTACAGAGGAATCACACCCATCGCGGCATGTACCCGCCGGATCATAGTGGGAACGACGGCTCTGCCGACCTCGACATCCTTGCGGCTGCCGGTGACCCGCCGTGCCTGGCCACGTTTGAGTACGTAGTCATAGGCCCTGCCCAGACCTTCAGTCAGGACGGTGAGCTCTTCATGGGGGCAGGACGTAGATGAGCGGTTCGCTGACCGCGGCGACATGGCCTGGGGCTGCGTCTTCGAGAGCGACCGGGCCAGCGTCCGCGAGGACGGCGCAGACGGCCCGCAGGCCGCTGCGGCGTATCCGCCGCTCTATCACGTTCACTTTCTCCAGTTAGGCGATCTGATACGTCACACCGCACTGGGAGGTGTACAGGGAGTCAGCGAGCTCGGTCATGCGCAGCTCGCGGCCGGCAGCCCGGAGAGCCTGCCCAAGATCTCGTATTGCATGTGCGCCAGACCAGAGTCCTCCTTCAACTGCTGGTCCAGACGCCGGTCCAGCAGCGCCGCGGCGCCGTAGAGGGCCCGCCAGGCCCGCATCTCCTCACCGTTCAGCCATCGGGTGCGCCTCATGCCTCTACTAAACATATTGTTCAAATTTGGATTATATGTTACGGTGCTCCTGCCTATTTGAAACTTCAAGTGTCTTCCCTGTTAAGCCCATGTCCCCACCGAGAGGTCCCAACAATGGAGCTCAGCAGAAGGGCCCTGGGTCGGGCCGCAGCGGTCGGAGCCGTGGCGGTCGGTCTTCAGGCCGTCACATCCAAAGCAGCGGTAGCCGAACCCTCCAGCAGGCGAACGGCCGATGAGCAGGAACAGCTCCAGGCCTTGTACAAGAAGGCCCGGGCCGAAAGCGGACGAGTCACGGTTTACATGGGTGGTGACACCTCCGGATTCTGGGACTTCATCCCCCAGGCATTCCTCGCGAAGTTCCCTGGTGTCCAGCTCCACATGGTCACCGACCTGAGCAAGTACCACTACGCGCGGATCGACAATCAGCTCGCCACCGGCGACGTGGTCGCTGACGTCGCGATCGTGCAGACCACGCAGGACTTCGAGCGGTGGAAGGCCGAGGGCGAGCTGCTGAAGTACCGGCCCATTGGCTGGGAGCGGGTCTTCGACAACGCCAAGGACCCCGACGGTTACTGGACAGGCGCCCTCTACGCGGCGTTCTCCCCTGTGGTCAACACCAAGTTCCTCCCTGCCGATCCCGGTGACTTCCGAGCCACCGACCTGCTCGATCCCGCCTTCACCAACAAGATCGCCAGTGTCTGGCCCAATGACGACGACGCCATACTCTTCCAGTACAAGCTCTTCATCGATCAGTACGGCTGGAGCTGGCTGGAAAGGCTCGTCGCACAGAATCCCGCGTTCCTCCGCGGTGGGCCGAACGTGACCACCGCTATCGCTGACGGGACTTACCTGGCCACCCCGGCTCTGGCCGGGGCCCCCAGCGCCACCGCTGTGCAGGTGCTGCCTCATCACGACCGGTTCGTGTCCTGGGCGCAGCGCGCCGCCATCCTTCGGCGGTCCAAGCACCAGGCCACAGCCAAACTGTTCTTGAGCTGGCTGCTCTCCGCGGAGACCCAGAAGAACGTCATCGGAAGCTTCACCTGGCCGGTGCGCGCCGACGTCCCCCAGCCGGCATGGCTGAAGCCCCTCGCCGACTACCGCACCACCGACCCCCTTGCCTTCCCGAGGTTCATGCGCGACCGTGGCGCCGTCGAGCGGTTCAGGTCCCAGGTCGAGCTGTACGTCGGCTTGGTACAGGGTGCCGACCCCGCTGATCCGGCCGGAACGCTGGGCCGTACCCCGGGCCGGTTCTGACCAGGATGCCGGTACCCGCTCCGCTCACCAGTCGGCGTCGGCTCGTGAGCCAAGGGGTGACGGACCGGCGCTCGACCGCCCGGGAGGAGCGCACGGGGCGCTGGGTGCACCTCCTCGCGTTCCTGGCCCGGGCGGGCGCCTCGGACGTGTTGACGGGCTCCTTTGTGCCCGAACGCGCACGCAGGGCTTGTCCGGATTAGTAGTCGAGGCGGTCAACGGCCGCCTGTTCCTGGACAGGGGCCATCGGGGCCGATGACGTCAGTGATGCGACGGCCCGTCTCGCGCAGGTGCCTCTGCTGGACCTTGGTCAGCGGGTCGAACACCAGCCGGCGTACCTCGGCGACATGACCGGGGGCCGTGGCGACGACCTTGTCCCAGCCGGCGTCAGTAAGGATGGCCAAGGTGTAGCGGCCGTCAGAGGGGTCGGGTGTTCGGCGGATCCAACCCTGCTTCTCCAGGCGCTTGACCGTGTGGGACAGCCGGGACAGTGAGGCCACGGCGAACTCGGCGAGCACGCTCATCCGAAGAGTGCGCTCCGGAGCCACTGAGAGACCCGCGAGCACCTGGTACTCGAAATGACTTATTCCGGCGTCACGCTGAAGCTGGGCGTCCAGCGCGGCTGGAAGCTGCATCAGCAGGCCGGCCAGGGCTGTCCAGGTCGTCTGCTCCTCGGTATCCAGCCAGCGGGGCTCGTATGTGCTCATGGTCACAGATTAACTTGAATTGTCAAGTCAAAGCAAGTGGATCTAACTTGTCTTTTCAAGTGACATGACTTGACGCCTCAAGTGAAAAGGGCTTACGGTTGAGTTGAAGGTTCAATTAACCGACGGATTCCTGGAGCTTCTCATGCGAGCATTCAACGTCCCTGCCGTCGGCGCTCAGCCGACGGTTTCGGCCCTGCCCGTTCCGCAGGTCACCGAGGGCACTGTCCTGGTCAGGGTGAAGGCGGCAGGTCTAAATGCCCTCGACAACACCCTGGTCGCGGGAATGATGGCCGAGATGATGCCGCACCAGTACCCGCTGGTTGTCGGGCGTGACGCCGCCGGCGTCGTCGAGGCCGTCGGCGCGGGCGTCGACGACGTGCGTGTCGGCGACGAGGTCTTCGGACACATCCTCCTGGCCCCGCCCATCCAGGCGGGAACCGTGGCCGAGTACGCCCTCCTGCCCGCCACCGCGGTCGCTGCGAAGCCAGCCGGTCTTGACTTCACCACCGCCGCCGCGATCCCGTTGGCAGGGGCCGCAGCGTCGGCATCGGTGGATGCTGTCTCGCCGGTTTCCGGTCAGACCGTCCTGGTCGTCGGCGCTGGCGGTGGCGTTGGCTCCTACGCGGTCCAACTCCTGGCCGCCCGAGGCGCCACCGTCGTCGCCACGGGCACCGCCACGGATGCCGATCGCCTGAAGGGCCTGGGTGCCACGACTGTGGTCGACCACACGACTGGCGACGTCGCGGCGCAGGTTCGCGCCGCGTATCCCGACGGCATCGACGCGCTGATCGACCTCGTGTCCTACAGTGCTGACGCCTTGCCGCTCGACCTGATCCGCAGGGGCGGCAAGGTCGCCTCCACGCTCAACGCCGCAGACGAACAGGCCCTGGCCAGGGCTGGACTGACCGGAACCAATGTCATGGCTGGCCCGACACGTGAAGTCATCGCGCCGCTCGCCGAGCAAGCCGCTGCGGGCACGCTCACCGTCGACGTCACCACCGTGCTGCCCCTCGAGCGTGCCGCGGAGGGGCTGGCCAAGCTCGCCTCCCGGACGGCCCGGGGAAAGATCGTCGTGCGAGTCGCCGACTGAGCCTCCTTGGTGGTCCGGCGTATCGGCCGGACCGCCAAGTATCGATATGACTTCCTGACTCCAACAGGAGCCGTTGATCATGTGACTGTCGGCTTGTCTGCTCATTGGTCTGGTCGTGGTGAAACGACAGTCGTGACCATGGATCGTGTCGGATGAACTGTGCTCGGTCACCGAGCCGTTGCTGCCCGAACCGGCGCTGAAGCTGGTCGAGGGCAGACCTCGAGTGCCCGACCGGCAGGCGCTGTGCGGGATCCTCTCGGTCCTACACACCGGCAACCAGTGGGAGTACCTGCCACAGGAGCTGGGCTTCGGTTCAGGTATGACCTGCGCGCCTGGCGTCCTGGATCAGCTGCACGTGCTGCTGCTGGAGAAGCTGCGGTCGAAGGACGAGCTGGACTGGTCCCAGGCGGTGATCGATGCCTCTCACGTCAGGGCTGCCCGGCGCGGCTCCAAAGCGATCCCAGCCCGGTCGGCGGAGCACGTCCGGGCGGCAACACCACCTCATCGTCGACGGGCAGGGTATCCGACTCGCCGGGTTCCCTCGAGAGAGGTCACCGAGCCCGGGGCAGCCTCACGGGCCACCCGGACACCTCTCCTGCGTCGCCGCCATCCTGCGCGTCTGGGGCGCACAGAAAGGTCGCACCTGCATGCTGTCGGCGAAAAGTCCGGGCGCTCGTCGGGATCAATCGTTGGCGTCCCGGAGTGTGCGGAGGATGCGTTCCAGGGTGTTGCGATCCTGGGCCGCCAGCGGCGCGGTGACGTGATTGCGGAGATGCGTAACGTGGGTGATCATGGCGCGGTCTAGTGCCTCGCTTCCCTTGTCGGTCAGGACGGCGAACGAGGCTCGTCGGTCAGCGGGGTCGGGGTCGCGGCGGATCAGGCCTTCCTTCTCCATGCGATCGGCGAGCCTGGTGAAGCCCCCCGAACTGAAGGACACCGCCTCCGCCAGGTCTGTCATGCGCAGCCGGTGGCCGGGTGTGCGCCCCAGCCGCAATAGCACCTCGAACCAGGTGTCCGGGACTCCCAGATCGCGATGCACCAGGGGCTTCAGGCGAGTGAACGCTTCCACGAACAGGCCGTAGAGCGTCACGTCGTCGTCATTCAGCAGTTGCTCGTTCACTTCACCAGCGTGGCAGAAAGCCGCATACGGAAGAAGTTGCTGTTGCAGTATCTGCTGATGCAGATATATTGTCTGCGTTGGCAGATGCTTTCGAGTCCTCCAAGGATTTCGAGTCCGCCTCCAGTGATGTGGAGCCTGCTCATGCGCAAACGTCTCCTCGCGGCGCTCGGTGTTGCCGCGGCCGTCACCGCTGGCCTGGCACTCGGGCCTGCCGCGGCGGATGCCGCCCCCGCGTCGCACGGCCACCGCGCGATCACCATCGAAGCCGTCGAAAGGGGCACGGCGATCAACATGGTCGACGTCGCTCCTGCCGACTCCGCCCTCGGAGACCAGCTGATCGGAACCGGTGACCTCCTTGGCCGCGATGGTCACAAGCTGGGTACGAGCAGCTTCGTTGGCGTGTCCACGGATGCCAAGCCGCGTACTGCCGAGCTGCTGACCTTCGTCTACGAATTGCCCGGCGGCAAGATCGCCACGGCGGGCACAGCGAAGCTCTCGGCCACCGGGCCCGTCTTCGACGCGCAGTTCGCCATAACGGGTGGCACCGGAAGGTATGAGAACGCCTCAGGCCAGGTGCGTGTCCTGCAGAAGACGGTGGAACAGGCGAGGGTCACGTTCAAGATCCGGCACTGACGAAATCAACGACAGGGCGAGTACCAAGCAAGACCGAACGGAGTCACCTGTGAAGATCCTTTTGATCGGCGCCACCGGCATGATCGGATCTCGTATTGCCGCCGAAGCGCTCGACCGTGGTCACCAGGTCACGGCCGCGACCCGCTCCGGCCGCGCGGATGCCCTGCCCGAGCACCCGGCGCTGTCCGGCCTCGCTCTGGACGCCTCCGTGTCGGGCAAGGTCGACCAGGCCGCCGCCAGGCACGACGTCGTCATTTCCGCCGTCTCCCCGCCCCGCGACGGTTCCGATCCCGCAGTCCCGCTCCTGGCGACCTACACGTCCTTGATCGCGGGGCTGCGCACCGCGGGTGTACGTCGCCTGGTGGTCGTCGGAGGCGCCGGCAGTCTCAAGACCGCCTCGGGCCGGGACCGGGTCGACACCCCCGACTTCCCCGAGCTCTACAAGCAGGAGTCGCTTGCCCAGCGCGAGGTGCTGCGCCTGCTCCGCGCCGAGGTGAACGACCTCGACTGGACCTACGTCTCCCCGGCCGATGAGATCGCCCCCGGCGAGCGAACCGGTGTCTTCCGCCTTGGCGGCGACGAACTGCTGACCGCCGAGGACGGCACCAGCTTCATCACCGCCGAGGACTACGCGGTCGCCCTGGTCGACGAGGCCGAGAAGAGCACGGCGATCCGCCGCCGCATCACCATCGCGTACTGACGGACGCGGCCCGCTGCCCCTGCGCGATTCACACACCCCCCACCACCAGGAGATTCATTCATGAAGCGCAAGAAGCTCACCGTCGTCGCCGGTCTGGCCGTCGCCGCACTCGCCGTGGGCGGCACGGCGTATGCCACCCAGAACACCGATGCACACAAGGGCCCGTCGCACGCCCGCTCGGCTGAGTGGACCGAGGCCCACAACAAGAAGGTGGCGGTGGCCTTCATCGACCTGGCGTTCAACCAGAAGAAGCCGCAGGAGGCCGCTGACCGGTACATCGGGGCCACCTACACCCAGCACAGCCCGGGCTTCGCCGACGGCAAGAAGGCGTTCGTCGACGCCGTCAAGGACTACACGACGCAGTTCCCGCAGTTGAACGAGGACATCAAGCGGGTCGGTGCCGATGGAGACCTCGTCTACATCCACACCCATGAGACCACTACACCGACGGACCGAGGTTCCGCGATCGTGGACATCTTCCGGCTGGAGCAGGGCAAGATCGTCGAGCACTGGGACGTGACCCAGGCGGTGCCGGAGAAGTCCGCCAACGACAACACCATGTTCTGACCCGGCTGCCGTCCTCGGCCGCCGACCGTCCTTGACGTGTCGGCGGCCGAGGACGTTTCCGACGCGGCGCTCGCGAGGTGCCCAGTCAGGCGTCGGTAGCGTCACTGGGAATGGGCTTCAGGCCTTCACCGACCGCACCATCGTCGACCGGGACCGGCTCACCGAGGAACTCCGTCGGGTACGCACCCAGGAGAACGCACTCACCGACGGCGAGTCCGCCCATGGTGTGCGAAGCCTTGCCGTGCCCATCCTCGACACCTCTCCTCGGCACGCTTCGCTGTTTCCGCCAAATACGAGGCTCATCTGGAGCACGAGTCGGGGACATGCCTCCGTCATGGAAGACATGTGCCCGCGCCCCGACAGTCCGGACCCGGTGAGGAGGTCCGCTGTCGTAGTGCTCAGTCCATGGGGAAGGCCGACTTGGCTGACATCGCGAAGTCGGACAGGAGGTGCGTTCCATTGACAGGGCGGGAGGCGGGGGATGCCAGGAAGAGCACCAGGGCGGCGACTTCTTCCGGGGTCTGCACCGGGTAGCGCACATCCGAGAAGCCGTTGTCGCGGCCCATGTCGGTACGGGACATCGGCGTGTCCACGATGCTCGGGCACACGCAGTTGACCCGAACCCCACGCACACCAGACCCGTGACCAGCAACTTCACGATGCACACCGCTCACTGGGAGCAGTCCGAGCACCACCAAATATCTCTACGACGCCGACGGCAACCAGTTGATCCGCCGAGACCCGGGTCAGACCACTCTGTTCGCAGGTGACACGGAGATCGTCGTCAACACCGCCGTCACCCCCAACGTCCTTCTCGGCGGTGTGCGCACCTATACCCACGGAGGCACTGGCACACCCGTGGCAGTGCGCTCGAGTCTCGCGGGCGGCGGTCTGAAGTACCTGTTCAATGACCCGCAAGGCACGGCGACCCTTGCCATGGACGCCACCACTCAGCAGGTCGCTCGTCAGCAGTACACCCCGTACGGACAGCCCCGGGCCAGCGCCAACACCACGGCGTGGCCCGATCCCTCCCACTCCTATCTGGGTAAACCCCAGGACACTTCCACCGGTTACACCGATGTCGGCGCCCGCAAGTACGACCCCACCCTCGGCCGCTTCCTCAGTGCCGACCCAGTCTTCGACGCCACCAGCCCTCAGCAACTCGGCGGCTACACCTACGCCGGTGACAACCCCGTGGGCGGCAGCGACCCGAGCGGCCTGGAGTCCTGCTTCCCCGTCTACTGCAGCGGGAAGCACGGCACCTATGGCAACTTGCCACCGATTGCGCCGACCACCAGCAGCGATGACACCAGTACTACCGGTGGCACCGTTGCGGACTCGTCCCAGGGGTCGACGCTGATCAGAAGTGCCGCGAACAAGTCGGCTCTTCCGGCAGCGTTCGCTCCGATGCTGTACCAGAAGCTCATGTGGTACATCAACGAGTACCGGGAGAAAGCAGCCGCAAACAGCCCGAATGGGGTAGCGAACAGGGATTTCACCCTTGTGGTGGCGCAGGTTGACGTAGATGAACCCCAGGGGATGGAGAAGACGACGCCGCGGTTCGTTGTCTTCTCCAGTGCAGGGCTGAAGTCAGATCTTGAGTCGGAACTCGACGACCTGGGCGTGGCCGTCGTGAAAGCGCCCAAGCCCCCGAAGGGGCAGCCGTCTATCCATGCGGAGGAAGTGGCGGCGGCCTACGCGGAGGATGAGGATTTTCAGAAAGAGGATTTGGGCGGGAAGATCGTTAAGGTGCAGAATGCATACGTCACTACCCAAGTGTGTGGATCGGCGTGTGCGAGAGCACTCGGAAGGTTCGTCGGGCTGGGGGAGTCCGAGTCCGAGGAACTTAAGGGCTCGAACGGCATGCTGTTCGGGAAAATCGTCAACAAGGCGTATCTGAACGAGGCGAGGAAGGCCATTGGTCTGTCACCCGGGCGGGGGGCCGCGATGCGAGTGGTGACGGACGCCATAGGTTCGGTGGTTCTCCCGGAGCAGCTGATCGCAGAGGCTGAGGAGGAGGGGGGAAATAGTGAGTTTGATCCGAGAGTCCCTGTGTCCCGAGAGGAATGCCGGTCCGTGGTGCGAGTTCTAGAGATGTTGTCCATTGACACGGGATACGCGCATGCGGTCCACCCCATGATCCAGTCCGGCATGGGGGCGGAGACCCTCCTCGTCTCGACCTGGGGGAACGGACCGGAGATCCACCGGTGGGACCTCAAGAACGGTGTCTCGGTATGGGACTCTGCGGAGGAACTGCCGGGCTGCAACGGCGCCGTTCTCGTGTCCCTTCCGGACGGTCGTCGAACCCTGGCCGTGTCCACTGAAGAAGGTGTGGAACGGTGGAACGCTCTGACCGGAGAGCCGCTGGAGGGTCTGTATTCGGCGGAGTCGACTGTTTGGGGCCTGGCTGCGGGAACCCTGCCGGACGGCAGAACGGTACTTGTGGGCGCCGGCAACGACGGCACGGTCCACCGATGGGACGTCGCGAGCGGTGAACCCTTTGGTCCTCCGTTGCGGGGGCACGGCACGACCGTGCTGTCCGTAGGGTTGGTCCATCTCTCGGTATCGAAAGCCGTGATCGTGTCCGGAGATGACTCCGGATTCCTCCGGCGCTGGGACGCGGTGACTGCTGAACCGATCGGCGCGCCCATCGCTGCGCATGCTTCTCAGGTCAACGTCATTACCCCTCTCGTTACTGGCGGTACGCGAAAACTATTCGCTTCGAGCGATGCAGATGGCGAGATCTGTCGATGGGATGCGATCACTGGTGAACAGGTTGGAGGGCCGCTGACGGCTGGAGCGGATGTCTACACTTTGGCGACGGCGTGTCCAGGCGGTATGTCGTTGCTGCTTGCGGCAGGAGCGGGTGGGGGGGTCGTCGCATGGAACGCGATCACCGATGAGGTGGTGAACGTCTCATTGCCGGGCGTCTCCGTAGCCGCACTCGATCAACCCGACGGATCTGCGCTTGTGGTGACGGGTACTTCTCAAGGCAACATTACTGTCTGGTCGTTGTCGGAGTGAGCCCGCGCCTTTGGCGGTACAGGCGACACCGGGACGCTGAAAAGGCGCTTGTTCCGATGGGGCGTCAGATGGCCGTGGCATGTGCTCATAGCGGGGCGGCGGGTGCTCGGTGGTGGCGTGCCGCGTCGCGTTGGTGCGGCGTCCGTATCGAGATCTTCCGGCAACGACACCATGGCGCCCACCTCCACCCCGCCACGGTAGGAGTACGACGGCACCGCCCACACGTCAATCAGCGTCTTCCCAGCTCAACTGTCCCTCGAAAGGATCCGCACCCAAAGGCGAAGGCGTCGGTCCCCGTGATGACCGAGGCGGCATCGACGCTGAAGTCTCTGCGCGCTGCGGGGTCTTCCTGGAGGGACCGTCTACCACGTAGAGTACGGGTGGCGATCGCCTCGGGACGCCGCCTTTAAGGCCAGGAGCCACCGGGCGAATCCACCTCCCGGGCGTAGGGTCACATGGCCAGGGTCAGGGTGACGGCCGCAGCGACGGAAAGCAAGCAGAACACTACGGGGGCGATGGCGTTCGCGCGAGTGTCGGGGTTGGCGAAGTCGCCGGCTCTGCCGTGGAAGACGGCAGCGCCGAGGGTCAGGACGGCGAAGCCGGTGGCCGCGGCGATGCCCAGCGGCTGCCAAAAGAGGCCGACGACCAGGCCGGCGGCGGCGGCAATCTCGGCCAGCCCGATCAGGCGAACCGCCCTGGAGCTCAGCTTCATGTGCGACTGGAGGGTGTCGATGTTCGCCCCCTTAAGCCTGGCCTTGGGTACCCCGGCGGAGATTGTTATCAGGGTCAGCAGCACGCTGAGGATGGCTGCGGTGATGTACATGGTTTCAGTCCTTCCAGCTCGGTCGCGGCCCGGCAGGCGCTGGCCACGCCGACGAGGACACGAGAAAGTTTCTTTCGAAAGAAACTATAAGTTTGCTGCCGAAAGAAAGCAAGCGCTAATGTGATTCACATGGGATTCAGTGGCGAAGCCGTACCTTTCACCGAGGAGGAAGAGGCCTTCCTGGCGGCTCTGCAGCCTGCCGTCATGGCCATGACGCAGGCATTCGACAAGGCTATGCGCGCTCAAGGCCTGACCCGGACCGAGTACTTCGTGCTCTTGGCGCTGAGCAAAGCCCCCGACCACACCATGAAGCTCGGGGACCTGGCCGGCCTGTGTCACGTCTCGCCCCCGGTGCTGGGGCGCACCGTCCAGACCCTGGCCTCCGAAGGCCTGCTCCTGCGCGAACAGGCACCGCATGATGCCCGATCGTTCAACGCCGTTCTCACCGACGTCGGGCGCACCCGCCTGGAGCAGGCACTGCCGGTCTACGTCGCCACGTTGCGCCGCCTGGTCCTTGATCATCTCCATCGCGAAGACCTCGACGTGGCCAAACTTGCCGCCGCCTGGCAGCGTATGGCGGAGACGGCCTGACATGGCATGGTCCCGCTCGGTTTTCCAGCCTGTGCCGTAGCTGTTCGGGATGTTCGTGGTGCCTGTGACCATGAACATCCCGTGCTCGTTTGCCGACCGGCATCGTGGTGTTCGCCATGTTCCAGGCAGGTCGGCACGGAGGCAACGTGGCACGCAGGCTGTCAATCGGTCAGCTCAGGGTGCAGGAGATCATCCACCGGGACGGACGGCGGTCGCACACGATCGTCCAGCCGGCCGGTGGCGTACACGCGGGGCCGAGCGGTTCCTGTCGCAGTACGCGGGCACTGAATCGGACCGGCCGTACGCGTACCTGCTCGTCGACCACCTGCGGTGGCTGGAGCACGAGGGGCTGGCCCCGGAGAACGTCGGCTTCCGGGACCTGGAGCGGTACATGGGCGCGGTCGGGGCGAAGGTCGCCGCACCGCTGGGGTCGCCGTGGCGGGTAGGCAAGCGTCCGTACGGCAACAGCGCGCTGTCCTCGGCGGCGTCGTGTCTGAAGGGCTTCTACCTGCGTCAGGCCGAGCTGGGCATCAACACCGAGCTGGCCGAGACACTCGACAAGCGACGGATGCCGACCAGGCAGGACCGGGACCGAGTCCTGCTGGGCCACATCACGAGGGACATGGTCGCGAACCCGCTGGCACCCCGCAGGATCCGCCGTCCGGCATCCGAAAATGCTGCCGGACGGCGCCCGGGGGTTGCTGCAGCCCGTTGTGAACTCGGCTCGTGACCGGCTGGTCGTCGACTGGCTGAGCGACGGAGGCTTCCGCGTCGGAGAACTGTGTGGGCTGCACCTGTGCGACCTCCACCTGCGGGAAGGAGCCGGCTGCGGCGAGTGCCGCGCGCCGCACGTCCACGTGTGTCACCGCGAGGCCCTGCCCAATAGGGCCCGAGCGAAGACGAAGCGGCCCTGGGAACTCACGGACGGCACCATCCGGGGCGGGCTCATCAAGCGGGTCAGCCCGGCGATGATCCACGCCTACTTCGACTACCTCACGGGCGAGTACCCGCGCGGCGCTTCCCACGGGATGCTCCTGGTCCAGCAGCACGGACCGGACCGGGGCCTGCCATGGGCTCCGGAAGGCGTCCGCAAGATGATCGCGCGGGCCGCGGCACGGGCGGGTCTGGGCAAGCTCCGCCCCACGCCTTCCGTCATTCCTTCGCGACCGCGGTCCTCGATGCCTCGGACGGCAACCTCGTGGTGACCCGAGATGCTGGTGGCTGGGCCTCCACCCAGGTCGTCGACGAGATCTACGCCCACGTGGACGTCAACGATCCCGTCTTCAACACCGCGCTGCTGAAGACATGGGGGAGTGAAGATGTGCTCGCCGTCACCGCTCCGCGTCCTGGCCGACCCGGTCCATGCCCGTCGCACTCGCGACAGGCTTGAGGTGCTGACCGCTCTGCTCGGCGGCCCGTCGGTCGATCCGCTCTACCGCGACCCCGTGATCGAAATTCCCGCGGACCACCCCGTCTATCCCTGGGGCTGCAAGGTTGCCAGCTGCGGAAACGCCAAATCGTCACGCAGAGACATCTGCAGCCCCCACGAGAGAGAGTGGCTGCGCGCGCGGCGTGAAGGTGTCACGCGTCGCGCGTTCCTCAACGATGCCAGGCCAGTCGAGGTCCGGCGGCCCGACCCTGCGGCGGGCACACTCGACCTCCGGGGCCTGTTGCCCCTGACCAGGGCAGAGTTCCAGTGGGGGTTGTTCGCCCACACACAGCAGGCATCCCGCTACGACTGGCACGTGAGCGAACTCCGCGCCGTCGTCCGCTTCCTCCAGAACCACCGCGTCGCATCACTGTTGGAGCTCGAGCCGGCTGGCGAGCACGTCCCCACCCGGCACGTCGGCGTCCTGCGCGAGATCTCCGCCGAGCTGCGGATCATCTACTTCACCCCAGAAGAGACCAAGGAGGCCGGATACATCGAGACCGAGCACTTCGGGGTTCGTTTCCACCGCTCCCGCAGCGACTTCGATCTCACGCCGGTGTCACAGCGATGGCTGCGTGATCTCCTCTGGGATCACCTCGCCGACCGGCTCCGATCGCCCCAGGGGCCAGCGCGCAGAGGGGGCCTGCTCCACCACGACAGGCGAGCATGCACCGAACTCAGCGCCTTCCTCGAAGCGGTGGCGCCGGGCGGCGGACACGACCAGGCACTCCTCACCGAGGAGCACATGCGCCGCTACGTCGCCGACCACAACAAGCGCGTCCGGGAGGGCCTGCCGTCCCTCGCCATCCGGGCTGTGAACGGTAAGCCGTCCGTTGTCACGGGCAACACCCGCCGGTTCACCTTCAACCATGCCCGCGCGATCTTGAGGAACGCGCTGGACAGCGGCGAGGCCGAGCGGATCGGCCTGCCACGGACGTTCACCACCGGCACCAAGACCACCAACTGCTTTCCAGACCTACCTCGACCAGCACGAAATCCCACGGTCAAAGTCCTGGCGGACCCTCGGCACCTGACCTCCACACCCAAGATCACCGACAGAGTCAAGCTGAACCTGTGCCTCAGCCGTGCGGAGGCCAAGAGTGAGTGTACGGATTCGTACGGAAAACGTGACTCCGGGCCGGGCCTCCGGGAATCTGGACGGGTCGCCCGGGGCCGGGCCCGCCCGGACGTGGCGACTCGATGTCAGATCAACATCACCGTCAGGAATCGCCATGAGTCTTCGTTCTCTCAGCCGCAAGATGACCTATCTGACCGCCGCCTTCGCCCTCGCGGCGGGACTCGGTGTCGCCGGCGCCTCGAGCGCCGCCGCTGTGCCCGCCCAGAACTGCGGTGCCAGGACCCAGCCGGTCCCGGTCGACTACGGGCTCAAGCTGACCACCGACAACAACATCGGCCCCAAGCTCGGCGATCTCTACCTGGGTTACTTCGGCGACTGCCGCGGTGTCTACGCGGAGATTCGCTGGGACACCCCCGAGGACAGGAACCTCCAGACCGGCGCCCAGTGGCTGGACGCGCACGTCGAAGGCTCCATCTATCTGGAGGACGAGAACTCCAAGAAGTTCGGCTATGTGCCTTTCGCGCTGACGGCCAACGGCTCCACCACCACCTCGAAGATCATGACCATCGACAAGGACATGGACGGCAACAACTACGCCGCCCCGAAGGCCTTCTACCCTCGCGTCGACCTCCGGGTCGCACAGATCGACCAGGCGGGCGGCCTGACCTACGGCCCCCACGCCTGCTACATCTCCGGCAACAGCCACACCTTCAGCGACGGCGGCTGGCAGAAGAATGCGGGCGGCGGCTACTGCGCCGGCTGACCGGCACCCGGCCACTCGGGGGAAAGCCCGCTCATCCGTCGGGGTGAGCGGGCTTGGGGAGGGGGTCCTACCGTTAGCCACTCTAGGACCGGCAACACCTCGTGTGGGGTGGCAAGTTGCACAGTGCAGCCGGGGTTCCGGTGCCGCAGCGCACAGCGAGGGTGGAATAGCGCCGGTGGGCGCGTACGCAACCGGCTCAAACGCCTTCAGTACCGGCCCGGCACTCACGACGGCTTCGTAGCCGGCACCGGCCTGGCCCTCGACGAACCAGCGTCACCTTGACGAGCCGAAGTCAGTATCGCAGTCCATGAGCGCCGGACCAGGCCGGGCTGCGCAGCCGTGGCTTCGACGACGCTGGCCTCAGCAGCAACACCCGCACGGTGCCGTCCTGCGAGCACCCGCCTGTCCAGGCTGGCGTTGACCGCGGCAACGGTTGATGACCGCGTACAGGTTGCCGCCGGTCTTGGCCAGGGAGTCCGGGACGCCGGCCAGGACCAAGGCGAGTTCGGGGTTGCCGACCGGCGGCATCGGGGCCCGGCCCACCCCCCCTTGTCGCTGCTCCTCCTCTCGTAGGCGGACAGCCCCCGGTCCCGGCTCCAACTGGGCGAAGCGACGGTAGAGGTACCAGCCGAACGCCTCCACCAGGCGTCGGCCCCAGCGCTACTCGCCTGAGCCCTTCAGCAGCTTCTGGAAGCCTCGTCCAGGTCGACCTCGCCGCTGGTGACCGCGTTCTCGAAACACTCAGGGTGACGGTGACGGGTTCCTAACGACTCCTAACAAAAGGGGTTTCTGGAGCTCCGGGAATGACGGCGTGTCAGTTCTAGTTGAGGCTGGCCGAAGGGGGTGCGAGCCAGTCGAGACGAGGAGGACCGCTGCCAGGCCGTGGGAGATCGACAACGAGTTGTGGGCGCGGATCGAGCCGCTGCTGCCGGTCGTCCCGCGTAATCCGCGGCGTCCGGGTCGTAAGCGTCTGGATAGTCGCAAGGTGCTGTGCGGGATCCTATTCGTTCTGTACACCGGGATCCGCTGGGAGTTTCTGCCGCAGGAGCTGGGCTTCGGGTCGGGGATGACCTGCTGGCGACGGCTGCGGGATTGGAACGAGGCCGGGATCTGGCAGCGGCTGCACGAGCTGCTGCTGTCCGAGTTGCGGGCCGCAGACCTGCTGGACTTCTCCCGTGCTGCGGTGGACTCCAGCCACATCCGCGCGATGAAGGGCGGGCCGGCCACCGGTCCGTCCCCGGTGGACCGGGGCAAGTCCGGCAGCAAGCACCACCTGATCGTCGAGGCGCACGGCATCCCGCTCGCCGCGATCACCACCGGCGGCAACCGCAACGACGTCACCCAACTGATCCCGCTGATCCAGGCCGTCCCGCCGATCCGCGGCAAGCGCGGTCAGCCACTGCGCCGCCCAAAGCACGTGTATGCCGACCGCGGCTACGACCACGAGGTCTACCGGGACAAGGTCCGTCGGTTCCAGATCACCCCGCACCTCGCCCGGCGTGGCACCGGGCACGGATCCGGCCTGGGGGTGCACCGCTGGGTCGTGGAAGGAGCGATCGCGCTGCTGCATTGGTTCCGCCGCCTGCGCATCCGCTGGGAGATCCGCGACGACATCCACCACGCGTTTGTCACCCTCGGCTGCGCCGTCATCTGCTGGCGACGTCTGCGCACCGCACTCAATCGGTGCCAGCGATGCCTCCAGGATTGCCGTCCTGGAGGCCTTCGTATGCCTGGCTCCGCATCAGAGGCAGGCGTCCCCATCGCGGCTCGACCGAGAACGACTCGGAGTGCCGCCAGAGGAGTTCTGACCCGTTCGACACCGTCCTGACCTCGGCCGATTCGGGGCCAGACAGAGGGCGATTGCCTCTGACTGGCTCCGAGCAGCTCGGGTCGAACCCGGGTCGAATCAGAGCGGTTTCCTCTGACTGCCTCCGATCGCCTCTGCAACCCGTCCTAGCAGGTCACAACCGATACGGCTCGCAAAGGCGCAGGTCAGAAGGGTGCTCAGGAATACCCAGGTGTACAGCCCGTACTCGGCACCCACGTCTAGACAGACGTCCCCTGGGCGGACGAGCATCCCGACTCCGGCCACCTCGTCCTCGACGAAGTCCAAGCGGCGTGCCGCCCAGGTGAGTACACCGGCGACCCCGGTCGCGCGTCGAACGCCATTCCTCGGGAATCCGCGCATGGTCATCGACCGGCTTCCGCGTGCGCCGAAGACACGGCACCGGGTCCACCTGTAGTGCGCGTGCGGCGCACCGTGTACTCGTCAACGGTGGCCGACGCGCACCTTTCGCCCGACGGCGCAAGCCCGCTTTCCCTTGCCTCACCTGTCCGGGACACACCTGAGCCCACCACCCTGGTGCGGCGCTCCGGCGCGGCGCACCGAGCCCACACCATGAGGACGACCGGAAGCGCGAGGTAGCCGAACCGGCCGGCGGGAGCCAGCAGGAAGCCGACGCACAGGCCGATCGCGAGACACTGAGCAGCGGACGCCGCGTCGGCAGGTGGGCGTAAGACCAGCGAGGCGATGACGACGAGTGCGCCGATGAGGAGCAGTCCCACGGCCGCGTACCAGCCGACCGGCCCCAGCTCCGTGAGCAGACGCCCCGGTAGCGGGCTGTCCGCAGGCGTCTCGACCCCACCGCGGCCGGTGGGAAAAGCGATCACCTGCTGAACCATCGCGGCCGGCGACAGCAGTGCGCTCGGCAGGACCACGACCAGCGTTCCTGTGACCGCCACGCCCGCACAGCGCCAGGCCGCCCGGCCCCCTCGGACACATCCGACAAGGGCCACGGCCACCGCGATCGCGGGCCAAGCGGTCCACTTCAGGGAGCATGCCGCCGCCAGGGCCAGCCCGGCAGCCACGTACCGCCCCCGCGCGGCGAAGGCCAGTGCGAGACAGCACAGTCCGGCCAAGGGGAGGTCCACCCCGCTCACGCACAATGCCAACGCGACCGGCGGAGACGCGGTCAGTACTGCCATCGCCGTCCCGTAGGGAAGGCGTCCACGGCGGGTGGCACCAGCCGCAGTCAACGGCGGCCTCAGGACCCGGCGTCCGGCCCACAGGCATGAGATGAAGGCCAGGGCGCACCAAATGCGGGCGTCCCCCAGCAGACGCAGCGGCCAGGCGCCCTCGCCCAGCAAGGCCCGGGGCATACCGAACAGCGACATGCCGGGCAAGTACGGCGTGTAGTCGACAACATGGTGCGGATGCGCCAGGTAGGGCGTGGCTTGACGGAGCATCAGGACACCCGAGCGCTCGATCACGCCGACTTCACTCTGCTGTGCTCCCGTCAGCACCAGGTACGTCAGGGGCAGTACGACGGCTCCTGCCAGAGCGATCGCCAAACCTGCCGTACGGGCGCGTGGCCCCGGCTTCCAGTACGTGACCGTCGCCGCGCAGGCGTACCCGATGCCGGCGCTCAGCCCCCAGACGCGGTGCGTCTCAAGGTGCGACACCAGCGGAAATCCCAGCGCCCAGACAGCGGCGAGCGCCCATCCGACGACCCAGCACAGCTGGGTGTCCCAGTGGCGGGTGATCTCGCGTGCCAGTTCTGCGACCGTCTTCTCGACCCGATGAACCATCACCCTGTCATTGCAGCCCCGACTCGGTGTCGAGGTCATGACGGCTAGGTCGAGACCCGCTCTTCCGGTTCTCCCTACCTACAGCCGCCCTCGGGCGTGGGCCGTCGGCCGTACCGCGTTGCGGAACCGCGTCAGTCAGTCCTGCCTGCCGAGGACGGCCTCGCCGAGGTGTGTGAGGCGGTGCACGGTCAGGTTGTTCCGGCGCTCCGTCGCGACCAGTCCGGATCTGCGCAGTACGCCCAGGTGCTTGCTGGCCGACGGATTGGAGATGCGAAGTCGACGCGATATCTCGCCGGTCGAACTCGGCGATCGCACGGTGGCTCTGTCGGCGAGTCGTGGTTCGGGCTCACATTTTCCGAGGAGTGGCTACGGAGAGTCAGATCTTCGGTGCCATGCGATGACGGTCTGGATGGGCACGTAGCCGAGGTGAGGTGAGTTCCAGAGCCCGGTTGTCGCGGCCGGCGCTCATGTGGTTGAGCCAGCGTTCGTACCAGTCGAGGAAGTCAGTGGCGGAGGACACGTTCGGGCCCCAGTAGCCGTCGCTGTTGCCAATGAGGACGCGGCCGGTGAGCGGACCGGTCACCGCGATGACGCATACGTCGGTGCAGCCCATCTCGATAATGTTGAGGAAGAGGTCGCGTTCGTGTGCCCGAGGTTCTGTGCCGTCGAAGCCTCGGGTTGCCCCCGGTTCCCCTTGCGGATTCATGACCAGCAGGGAACACCTCTCCAGCGGTATGAGGCCGTAGTACGGTGCCGCCCCTGAGCCGCCGATGTGTCTAAGGAACTGCCGATAGGCGTCGGGAAGGACGATGTCGTGGTCGGCCTCAAACGCAGCGACGCGTGCTTCCGCCAGCCTCGGACCGGGGAAGAACTTGTGTTGCTCTTCCCCGAAGGAATGGCTGCGCAGCGGTTGGAAAGGGATCGCGGCCAGCTTGCGACGCAGGCGGGGTATGCGGGGATCCATCGTGCTTCTCTCGTCCGCGTCACCTTATGTGTGGCTGTAGTCAACTGGCCAGCAGTCCCCGCTTCCGCAGGAGCGCGAATCCGGCCCGACCGAACATCTGGCGCTTGAGCTCTTGATCCGGTCGACGTGGCCCTCCACGACGCCGGAGTTCCAGGACAGTGTGAGGCCGGCGATGACGGCGTCGAGGTCGCGTTCGAGGTGCTGCGCGAAGTGCCGGAGGCTGACTAGGTCGGTAGTGGAGGTGGCCGCTGCTGAGGAAACGCGTCCTGCCCGTCGCCGCCAGTCGACAACCGAACAGGGTGACGAGCATGACGGTCGCATAGCCGGCTTCACGAAAATCTTAGATGAGCCAATTCCAGTGGCCATCAGCCTGGACTCGGCTAGCCGCACGTCTGGACTTTGCCACGGCAGCCATCAACCCAGGCCAGGTCTTGGCCGGGCTGGTCCCCTGGGCGAACTCATCAACGCCGTACGGCAGTCCGCCTCGTCCGCTCAACGCCGCAGAATCCCGCCCCTTGTGCAAAGAACCGCCCAGCACACCACTCATCAGGATGACGCGCGCCCCTATCCCCGGTCGCCCATGACTACACTGCGCCTTGCGCATGGCCTCAGCGCGCGGCGTGGCACCGTCAAGCGTGAGGCCAGAAGGTGCCACGCATCTCCCGGGACTTTCGGGGCGGCTAGCCGCAGACCAACTCGTCACCGCCCACGCGGGCACGAGTGTGTCTGTGCGCCCCAGCCCGACGGCTCCCCTGCTGCCCTCCTGGTCGTACTACTGTCCTCGCGGGCAGTCCGGGCGGTCACCAGGACATGAATACACAGTGATCAACGAGGCCGGACGCTCGGCGTGGCTGTCGCGTGCGGCAGACGGAAGTCCAGGACCCGATTCATCTCACGCGAGGCAGCTTGTGCCGTCCTGAGGGCGTCAGTGACTACATCACCACGTTCGTGTATGAGCCGGTCGTAGATCGGGGCGTCGCCCTGCTCCGTTGTGCTCACCGTGCTGTTCCCTTCGTGACGATGACATCTGCCGTGTCCCAAGGGCTGCAGGCGGAGGCCGAGTGTAGGTGGCGCGCCCGGCCAGCATCGCATGGTTCCTCCGCGTGTCACCCGCGAGCCCCCACGCACCGACACTTGGCCGAGGAAGCCACGGGCCACTCAGGACTGATTCCATGCAAGCGTATGGCGCCAGAACAACCGTCGTCGCAGTCGTGCGCCAGGCAAGGTGTCTCCGGCTTTGCGGACGATGTCGTCAAAGCTCATGTCCGCTGGGCGAGAAGTAGCCGTCATGGAGGCGGGCCGCTGTGAGGAGCGGCCCTTGTTCTTGAGCTGGCTGTGACGTCGTTGATCGGGCTCTGGCACAGATCTTGGACGCTGTCGTGGATCTTGGGTTTCGACTGACTGCGATCATGAAGCTGCGCCAGTCTCACGATGGGATCGGGCCGTGAGATATCCGAGGGGTTGCGAGACTTGTGGAGGCTGCGGTATTTCCCGGCTCGTCGACCTTCCAGCGACATCCGGCAGCACGGGCAAGGTCGGCGACGGTGACCTCAGTGGAGCGCAGGCGAGGAAGCAGGCGATCTCGTCGGGCTTGCTGATGCTGCGGCGGGCCAGCATCCACCGCTGCCAGGTCGGCTCGTCGCCGTCGAACTCTCACGCTGCTGGCAAACGGGTGGCGGCCCAGTCATAGAACCGTTTCCCTTTGGCTCCCTGCCCTACCGACAGGCGCCGCCACGCCTTGGGCGGGGCCTGGGCGCGGACGGGGTCGATGCGCGGGCTGTGGACTGGCTGGGTTTTGGGCTCCGCGACGACGGAGGACAGGCCGTGTTCTCCTGAGACAAGGTCACCGGACTCCATGGAACCCTGACAGCTCCGAACCCGGAACTCCTGATCCGCGGTGTCAACCACGCCGCGCCGTAGGGTTGAGTACCGTTCGTGTCAAGGCAATTCGATTCGACGGAACGGGTGCACTCGGTGTCCCGTAGTGGCCCGCGCGTCAGGCCCGTCGACCTCCTTCGAATGGGTGGACGCCGTGCCGCGGGGACTCGGGTGTGCATGACAAGGTCAGGGCAGGGGTGATGGGGACTTCCCAAAGAGTCACGCTCAACGACGTGGCTGTGGCGAGCGGTGTCTCTCGCGCCACCGTCAGTTTCGTTCTGAACGATGACCCGCACCAGACCATCTCGGCCGCTACCCGCGACCGAGTGAAGGAGGCGGCTCAAAAGCTCGGGTACGTTCCGCACGGCGTGGCGCGAGCGTTGCGGGAAGGAACCTCGCGCGTCGTCGTCCTGAACATCGACGCGGGTATGGAAGGCGCGTACTCCCGCAGCTACATTCACGGACTCGACGCAGAGTTGACCGCCCACGGCCATGTCCTTCTGGTCCGAAATGGAAACCACACCGCACAGTCCACCCAGCAGGTCCTCGACGCTATCGTCCCCCGCGCCGTGATCCGCTTCGGTGAGACGTACCTCACGGGTCACGCCCTAGGGCGTGTATCGAAAGTGGATCTTGCACATAAGGTGTCGGCATGCCGCTGAGTCGCATAGCCCTCTCGTCCGGACGTTCGATCGAGCTCACCGAGCTGCGAATGTCTTCGACCTATGGAGGGATGCTGGAGGGCTACCCGTGCAAGCCCATCAACGACATGAAGGTCAGGAGCCTCCAGCGGCAGGCTGAACGTGCGTTTCCCTCCGCGCCGGTCCATCTGGTTCCTCCCTCCCGCGAGTACCCGGACCAGACTGCCGGTGCCTTCGGCCCCGTTGAGGTGCTGCCTTCCGTGGCCTGCATCGGCGCCTTCCGCTCGACAGCGGTCGCCCCTGAACTCGACCCGGTGCTGCACCGTTCCGCTCTCACCGTGATCTGGTTCCAGACCGGCTTGGATGTCCCGTCGGGCAAGGACGCCGACCTTGTGCTGCGCAGCATTCGCTGGGAGGAACTGGCCCAGGACTACGAGCTCTAGCGGCAGGCGCCGATCACAACCACTCGTTGATGGCAGCGATCAGGACGGTCGCCTCGTAACGGACCGCCAGCTTGTCATATCGCGTGGGTGCGCCACGAGGCGCCATGGAATCGAGTGAGGTGAGAGACCTTCACCACCGGGTTGTCGTAGCAATCCGGTTGAAGCTGGGGGC
>NZ_JBIVUZ010000024.1:116303-135830 GCF_044768565.1 Streptomyces sp. NPDC091280 | reverse complement strand
TCGCTGCCAGGACGGCCTCGATCCCCTCCGGTCTCCCCATACCAGAACAACGAGTCCGGCAGCCGGAAGCCACGACTTGTTTCCCGGCAAGCCCTTAGAGGTCCTAACAGAAGCTGTTGCCTATGTGACTTTCGGCCGGGCAGGTTGTTGGTCCGGCAGGCGTTGCGCGGGATCCGCCACGCAATTACCTGGTATTTCTCGGTCTCGCTGCCACTCTCTGCTGCTACAAGTGGCTCCTCGGACTGACCCTTTGGGACACGGTCTGCGTCGCAGCGAACACAAGATCAGTCGGATGAGCCGCCGGTTGTCGGCAGCCTGTCGGCACCGACCATCGGCATCACCTTGCAGCGCAGATCCTGGGAAACGCACACCTCGTAGACGGGGTGGATGATCAATGAGACGGCGCATCGAAATGGCTTGTCCCTAGGTCGGATGTCGACCAGGATCACCTCATGACGACCAGAAAGGGCCATGCCGTCTAGGCACCCCGCTCCGCTCTCCGCCGCTCGTGCGCCGCCGACCGCCGCTTCCCCTTCAGCGCCCGATGGCTGTGCCCGCCCGCCCACCCAGGAGGGCCCACTCGTGCAGAAGACCGCCCTCGTTCCCTACGCTCACCTTCCTCGATCGCACCACGCGCACCATGTCCTGACCAGCACCGTCGACGTTTTCGGCACTGCCCACTGGCTGCTTACCGAACGCGCTCCGCAGCGCGGCGGCGATGTCCTGCCCTTTGACGCGATGGTCGTTTCCGTCGATCCGGGTGGCAGCGTCGAACTCAGCGAGCTGAGCGCCGTGCGGGCCCGCTGGCCGCACCTGGACCGTATGCCCGACGGCGGGTTCGTCGTCGCCGCATCTCGCGCCCGCCGGTATGAGGATGCGGACCAGGTCCAGGTCTTCGACGCACTCGGCCGCGAGACCTTGTGCTTCTCCGTCGGCGACGCCATCGAGCACCTGCTCGTGGACGAGGCCGGCCACATCTGGGTCGGGCACTTCGACGAGAACCCGGTGGGAATCCGCCGCTGGAGCCCCACCGGCCAACTCACCTGGACGTCGGACGACGCTCACATCCCCGGCCTCTTCGACTGCTACGCCTTGAATGTGTCGGGCACCGTCGCCTGGGCGTGCCCCTATACGGACTTCCCGCTCGTCGAGATCCGCCCCGACCGCACCGACCGTCCCGTCAGGGTGTGGGCAAACCGTGTACGGGGTGCCAAAGCGATGGCCGTCCACGGCGAGCAGGTCGCCTTCTATGGCGGCTACCGCGAGGATCAGGACCGGCTCGCTCATGGAGAGATCCTCGAAGCGTCGGTCGAGCAGACGGACGTTGTCCTGCTCATTCTGTCCGATGGCTCCGCCCCCGGCCGTCGGCGGGCGGTCGGCCGAGGAAGCAGGATCTATGTCCAGGCCGAGCCGTTCACCACGTGGGGTGTGTTCGACCTCAGCAGCTGATACCCGGCACTGGAAAGGCCATCCCCACCTGGTCGTCGACCATCCGCTCAGCCCGGGGACGGACCCGAATTACGCTCACACCCCTTTCTGATCACGTAGGAAGTAACGTGCCGCCGTCCTCCGTGCACTGGATCACCAAGTACAACCCCGCCGACCCTGACGAACACAGCCACTACACCGGTGCCGAGGAGGCGGTCAGTGAGCCTCTTTCAACCTCACGCTGGTGCGTGGTGAAGGACGAGGACGGCCTTCACCGGGTCGGTGATTCGGTTGGTGCTGCAGCGGAGCTTCCGCAGGAGGCGTCAGCCTTTGATGGTGGCCATGGCCCGCTCGCCGAGGCGGCGGATCTTGGCATGGGTGGTGTTGTGGCGATGCTTCCATCGCTGGAGGCGGCGGCCCTGAAACGGAACCCGGACCGTTCCGCCGACTCCTTGATACGCCTTGTCCGCCCAGCATTTGAGTCCCGCATTGGCGAGGGCTTCGATGATCACGTGCTGCCGCGAGGCGGTCAGGTCGTGAGTCGAGCCGGGCAGAGCCGGCGAGGCCCAGAGCAGTCGTCCGAAGGGATCGGTGAGGACCTGGACTTTCATGCCGTGGCGTTTGTGTTTCCCGGAGCAGTACGGGGTGTCGGCGGCGATGCGGTCGATCAGCAGCAGGGTGCCGTCGAGGATGACAAATACCTACGTCGTCATCGCCTCGTCCAGGGACGGGGCGATGACAGACAGGGTTTCGACGGCTTCACGTATGTAGCGGTACGCGGTCGCGATCCTGATGCCGAATCCAGCGGCGAGTTGGGCGTAAGTGTCCCCGCGCCGCATGTGGGCCAGGGCGAGCAGGGCCTGACGGCCGACAGGAAGACGCCGCCACCGAGTCAAAACTCCCAGCCGACATGGGTGATCTTGGTCGAAAACCCGTTTGCCAGGAGCTTCTTCGTTGTGCAGGGCAGCCCAATTCGTAGTCAGCGGCGCCAGCTTGCCACGGGTTCAGCGAGTCTCCGTCGGCAAGCTGATGAAGACTCATGAACGATCGAGGCTAGCCGAACCGTTGGATCCGCTTCCGCTCGGTCATCCAATATGGGCTGTACCAGCTCCGATGGTCGTTGACCTCCTTTTTCCCTGAATGGCACTCAAGGGATTGGCTCTCAGTAATATTTCGATATTGCGCCATATGGGCATTCCTGCCCGGGTGCACTGAGGGAGGATCATGTCGCCACTCTTCGGGCGTGGGCTTGCCGCATCCGCCGTTCCCGTACCGCGGGACGATCACCCGGAACCTTACGACCGGAAAAGTCTGGAGCTTGTCGGCAGTGCGGTATTCGCGAATCTGACTGCGAAGATGCTCCAGAAGTCTCAAGAGTCCCCTTCATTCGACCAGTTACTCAAAGAATTCGACACGGATCCGCAGGAGCGGTCGCGACGACGCCGCGGTACGGCAGTCGGCACGGGTGTGCCTGTCCAGGACGTGCTCACCTATGTGGTGCCTGCCGTGGCGTGGGTGCTCGGTGTGGTGGGCGAGCGGGTGGCGGGACGTGCGGCCGACAAGCTTACGGAGGCCGTCCGCGGCAAGGCCGCTGTTCTGCTGGGCCGCCTGAGGCGGCGCGAGTCTGAGCCGCTGGGGGAGTCGGGGCTGGCGCTTCACCCGCGGGCAGCCTGGTCTGCTGATGAGCGGGCGTCGTTCGTCAGTGGGTTCCAGATCGTCTTCGTTCAGCGGCTCGGCCTAGGGGCTGGCGCAGCGGAGGTTCTTGCCGAGGCGATCGCCACGGCGCTCGACGACCCGGTCCAGGGGGAAGCTGAATCGTGACGGCACTTGATGATCCATACCCGGTGGAGAACTCCGAGGGCCAGACCGGGGTAGACAGGTCGCCGCGTCCCGGCAGGCAGGCTCTCCGCCTCTTGCGGTCCCCGACAGGCAGCAGGTACATGCTGCTCATCGGCGTCCTGTTGCTGGTCTCGGTGCTGCCGGGGCAACTCGTTCACAACCAGCTTCTCGGGCTCTCATGGGCGAAACAGTTGCAGGGCTGTTCCGAAGAGGCCGAGCGCCGGTACCCCGAAGATGTTCTGGCGCGCGGTTTGTGGGAGATACGGTGCGGTAAGCCCGTCCAGATGCGAATGACGGCAGTGTCGCTGGCGGGCTCGGCAGCGGTGGTTCTCATCAGCGTCGGCGGCCTGTGGCTGCTGTCTCGGCGGGAGTTCCGCCGCACCAGCCCCCTGAGGCCGGTCTCTGAAGGGGTGCAGGAGCAGGTTGAGGAGGCGGCCCGCAGCCTGCGGCTCCGCTGCTGTCCCCGAACCGTTGAGGGCGTAACCACGTGGGAGGAGCCGTTCACGACCGGACCGCCCGGTGCCCCTGTCGTTATCCTGCCTGCCAGCATCGATGACAAGCCTTCCGAAACCGTAGAGGCGATCATCAGGCATGAGCTGGCTCATGTGGCCGCCGGAGACGTACGGCTGGTCTGGCTGTCCCGCAGTGTACTGGCGGCGACCCTGACGGTTCTCACCCTGCCTGTGCTCAGCTTCGCCTGGGAAATGCACAGGGACGGGCTGGATGTGTGGGATGCCCTCCTCCAGCCGCTCTGGGTGGACTACACAGGGCGGTCTCTGCTGATCCTCGCAGCTGTCTTCGCGGTCTCACAGATGGTCCTACGGTCACGTGAGCACGAGGCCGACATCCTGTCTGTCTCCGGCCAGTCCCGTGTCGGCCTCACCGCCATGCTGTCCGACGCCGAGCTGACCCAGCGGATCAACGCCGCAGGCCAGGGCTGGTGGCGTGCGCCGGGTGGGTTCATGTCTTTCTGGGCCAACCATCCCTCTCCCGCGCAGCGGATGAAAGTGCTCCAACTGTCCCATCCGCATCTGAGGGCGACCTGGTTGGACGCAGCGGTCATCGGGTTACTGGGTGCCCTGGCCCTCAACGAGTTCGGCTGGCTCGCCCAGACGGTACTGCCGGGAACTTCACTGGCACCGTACGTCGCGCTGGCTCCGGCGCTCATGGCCGGCATCCTCATGGCCCTGGGTTGGGGCACCCAGATCTGGCAGGACGCCGTAAGAAGCCCGGAGATCTCTCCCCTGCCCGCCTCCTCCCTCGTCGCCCTCGGCTTGGGGACCGCACTGGGCATGGTCGGGCGCTTCGACGCTGTCGGATCAGCTCCTCACTGGAACGCCGTGATCGTCGTACCACCGGCCGTGTGTATCGCGGCGGCCTTGAGCGCTGTACTGGCCCGCACGTACGCCTCAGCGGTGCGGCCGGATCGACCTGAGGCCCAGCCCTGGGGCATGTTCGTCGCCGCTCTGGCGGTCAACGTGGTGCTCTTCGCCGGAACACTGCGTTCCGCCTACGAAGTCTGGTTCTTCCTTCGCGTGCACATGTGGCCGCTCGCAGACTGGGCCTGGCTGACCTTTCCCGGCATCCACTCCCCGCACGGCGTCGCCGACGCGATCGCGGTGTGCTTCCTAGCACTGCTCGTACTGTGCTGGAGCCTGAGGAGTGCTTTGGCCGCCCGCGCCGACACCGGTTTCGCCACGGAGCTGATCCCGCGGTTCGCCCTGCCATCCGTAGTGGCGCTGGCTGTGTCGGTCGGCACGCTTGCGGGCCGCTGGGTGAGTCGATACGACCAGTCACACACGGATTTCGTTTCCACGCTCTTGTATGACCGGATGGCTGCGGCGGCCGCAGGGCTGGTGTGCCTCCTGGCAGTGTGCTCGGTAAGGGGGCGGGCGGGCCTCGGGCCGGGCCTGTGGGCAGCTCCGCTCACGACGCTGCTGGTCACGGGGGTTCTGTGGACCATCCGCGTGCACGACCTGATGCCTGGTCAGGCCATATCGCACGTGAACTACTTTGCCGATCCCATCGCGCAACTGGCGGTCTTGGGTGGCTTAGCGGTGATTCCGCTGGCCCTCCTCCCGGATCGGGAGCCTGCACCCGCAGCCCGGGTCCTCGTACCGTGTCTGGGGGCCTTCGGGGCCGCAGTTCTTACAGCGACTGTCGTGCGGACCGACTGCATAGTGATCCACTTCTGATGTAGGTGCGTGGGCCGATCGTGCATCGTGACAAGGCCTGCGCCAACCGAAGCACCTGCGGGGTGAAGGCCGTCCTCGTCCCTCACCCCGCGTCAGCGTGAGGTTGAAACAGGCTCAGTGACCATGGGCCGGCCGACGTTGTCTAGTTCGGCTCGCCAGGCTGTCGGTCGTGGTTTCGATCGCGGCCGACGCCGGCATGGTGACCGGGAGGTGCTGGCAGCGATCGGGTTCGTAGCCACGCCGGACTGGTCTCGCTGAGCGATGGATTCGGTGAATCTGCGGGCCCTGAAGAGGGCGAGCTGACAGGTCCGAATCCCGTCGACCGGGGCAAGTGCGACACGAAGACCCAGCCGGTCACCGAACGGACAGGTGCAGCCCCGTCCGTTCGGTGATCAGGAGCGCATTTGTGCGACAGCCAGACACTGATCCTGCTGGTTAAGGGCATCCCGTCCGCCCGCCCCCCGGCGCGGACCCCGACGACGCGTACGGGGAAAGGTCTATGCCGACAAGGGATGCGACTACGACCCCCTTCGCCGGTGGCTACGCGGGAGCCGTACCAGGCACCGCATCGCCCGCCTGGCTCGCCGGACGCCGCCGACTGCACCGCCGCTCCGAGCGCAAAGCCGAGCACTTCCTTACCGTCACCAGCATCGCTTGTACGTTTATCTGTTACCGCAGATGAGCCAAATGAGATGACGACTGAGCGGCGAACGGAAGTAGACTCCCCAACCGCCCGTCGCCCTCGAACGCAGTGTGCAGGGCGAGCAGTACGCCCGCCGAACCGGTCGCGAGGTCCGTGGACAGGCGGAGCAGGCCCCGGCCGGGGAAACGGAGGCCGTCCCCCGTGCGGATCGCGTGCCAGGAGAGTCTGCGGATCGAGGCGAGTGCCTCTGGTCCGGGCCGCGTGTGCTGCTCCGTGGCGTCGAGCAGGCTCAGTACCGCGATATGTCCGGCGCGGCCCCGGAACAGGCCCGGTTCCCGGACGAAGTCGGAGGCGCAGACGGGGCGTACGGCCCTCGTGAACGCGGTGAGGGAGGGGGCGTCGGCACGGGCCAGGTACTCCCGTGCGACCAGGGCCATTCCGCCGCTGCCCTCCTCCAGATAGGCCAGGTGGCGGTGGCCGTATCTCGCCTGGACCGTCCCGTCCGGCATGGTGACGCAGTGTTCGAGGTCGAGTTCGAGAGCGGCGCGGGCCGCGGGGAGGTAGCGCCGGTCCCCGGTGATTCCGTGCAGGCGGAGCTGGAGGAGGGCGGAGCCGCTGAAGCCGTCGAGGAGGCCGCCGGTGGAAGGGAGGAGCAGGCCCTCCGCCGCTCCGTCACGCCGAAGGGTGTCTAGGCGTTGCGCGATCCGCGTGGCCTCGTCCAACAGCGCGCTGTCGCCGGTGAGTTCCGCGAAGTGGCAGAGGGCGAGGCCTACGCCTGCCTGTCCTCCGTACAGTCCGGGGCGTGTCGGAGGGGCGGCGGTCCGGGCGGTGGACAGGATCTCCAACGCCTCCTCCCCGCAGCCTAGTTCGGCCAGTGCCGCCGCGGCGCCGTACGGTCCGTCGTAGAGCCCGTAGCCCGCTCCGGGACCCGCGCGTCGCGCCGAGCGTACGAGCCAGTCGGTGTACGGCGCGGGGACCGTGGCACCCACCCGGTGGAGGGCGAGCAGGACTCCGGCCGCGCCGTGGGCGAGGGTGTGACCGGCTCTGTCGAAGACGGTCCAGTGGGCCGGGAACAGTCGGTCGGCGCGGTCCGGGGTCGCGTCCGCGTGGATCCCGGCTACCAGCGCGTCGCGCACGGCGGGCCAGTCGAACGGCTCGGAGTCGGAGTCGAAGTCGGAGCCGAAGAGGTCTTCGGCTTCGGGGAGCGCGGGAGGGGGTGTGCTCGGGGTGCGCCCACCGCTGATTTCCGGTCGGTGGGGGACGGCAGTGGGGGACAGGTCGAAACGGTCGCGGGCGACCGCCTCCAGTTGCGCCGCCTTCGTGGGATCGAGGTCGGTCAGCTCCGGCATCGCCATGAGAGTGAACAGCCAGGTCGCCCACAGGCCGTACTGGTCGGCCTCGGCGCCCGTCGCCCCGGCCGGAGCGGCGAAACCTGCGGCACCGACCCGGGGCAGGTCCCGTACGTCGAGACCGGTGGCGTACTCGAAGTCGACCAGGACCACGGAGTCGTCGGTGCGCACGACGATGTTGCGGGGGTGGAAGTCCCGGAGGCAGACGCCCCGTTCGTGCAGGGAGTCCAGGGCCGAGGTCAGATGCCCGATCACCCTCGACGCCCACTCCGCGTAGGCGCGGAATGCCTCCTCGGACGTGTTCCGGCCCGGGAGCGGATAGCGGCCGATCACCGCCTCCAGCAGCGTCGGACCCTCGACGTGCTCCCTGACGAGGAAGTGGTGCTCCCAGACGGTGTGCAGCCCGTACAGGCGTGGCACGCAGTCCAGTCCCTGGAGTTCCATGAGGATCCGGTACTCGCGGTGCAGGCGCTCCACCGCGTCGCTGCCCGTGTCGTCCAGACCGCTGAACGGCCGTGCCTCCCGCAGGACCACCGGGCGGCCGGTGTCGCGATGCGCGGCGCGGTAGACGCCTCCCGCGTTGGAGAAGCGCAGGGCCTCGTGGACCACGTACGGGAAGGCGTCGTCGCGCGTGGCCCGCCGGGCGGCCAGGTGCGGTTCCAGGACCGGCGGGGGCGTCACCCACTCCGGCACACGGAAGACCGGGCCCCGGACATCGGGGACGAGCGTGCCGGACGGATCCACCAGTGCCGGGACCGGTCTGCCGTCCTCGCCCGGACAGCGCCGTGCGACGAACGAGCCGTAGCGAACATGGACCGGGCCCCGGCCGATCCGCAGGTCGCTGAGGATGTACGGGCCCGGGAGCCCGTCGAGGGCGTCGAGCAGTTCGCCGAGGATCTGCGTGAAGTGCGGGTCGTCGCGTGGGTAGACGGTGATGAACTTTCCGCCGGCGCTCCGGGGCGCGTACGGGCCCGACATCGTGGTCAACGCCCGGTCGCTGCGCAGGAATTTGAACGGCACACCACCGGCCAGACAGAGTGCGGCCGTCCGTTCCAGCGCGGGCGCCGCCGTGCGTGGCGTCGCCGACACGTGGATCTTCCAGCCCTGTCCGGCAGGTGGTGCGTCGTCAGGAGTCATCACGGCCCACAGACCTGAGAGGGAGCGCCGCCATCCCGGCGGAATCGCCCCGTGGGCCGGCGGGTACCGCGTGTCGTCGTCCAGGCGGCTCGGTGTCTCGTAGTGGAGGGGGTCGGCGACGGTGTAGAGCAGTGCCTCGCGGGCGTCCGCCACGATGGTTCCTCCACTCAGGACGCGAACTCGCTGACGGCGGGACAGGGCGCACGGCGCCCGGGGGTCACTCCTCGTTCGCGGAACTGATGTTGCTCAGGCAGGTCCAGAAGCCGGACCGGTCGTGGGACTTGCCGAGGCTCTGGAGGTCCAGGATCGAGTGCGCCTCGACCTCCGGGGACTCCTCGGAGGGCTGCTGCAACGACTCGGTGCTCTGCGTCATGACGAACTCCCTTGTGCCGAAGGGTGGTTGGATGATCCCTGCCTCGCCGACGCTAGGCGGCGCCGGCCTGCGACCGGTTGGCCGCCGGTATGGAAACGGCATGCGGGGCGGATCCGCTTCACCCGGCCATGCGCTGGTCCGCGTCGAGCTGGGCGAACACGCTGACCAGCGCCGAGCGTGAACTCACGTCCAGCTTGCGGAAGATACGGGTCAGATGCGCCTCGACGGTCTTCGGCGACAGGAACAGCGTCGAGGCGATGTCACGGTTCGACAGGCCCCGGGACACCAACTGCGCGATACGGCGCTCCTGTTCGGACAGGGCGTCGTGAGCGGGGGAGTGGCCTGCGGAGCGAGGGCGGCGGGCGCCGATCTGGCGCTGGGCGTTGCCGGCGAGCGCGCTCAGATGACCCGCTCCGTGTGCGTCGGCGAGTTGTTTGGCCCGGCCGACCGCGGCCACCGCCTCGTCCAGCCGACCGGTGGCGAGCAGGGCCCGGCCGAGCAGGAGCCGCGCCCGGCCCTCGGCGAGGACCAGACGGCTGCCGGCGAAGAACTCGGCGGCCTCGATGAAGAGTTCGGCCGCCGCGCCCGGGTCGTCGATGCGGACGCAGGCCATGGCGAGGGCCGCGTAACCCGACTGTCCCGGCAGCGAGACGGCCGCCGCCGCCTCGGCGGCCTGTCGTGCGCGGCCGAGGGCCGCCCTGGTGTCGCCGCGCGCCATCTCGGCCTGCGCCGCCGTACAGAACCACATGGCCCGCAAGGTGTGGGTCGTCTCGGAGCGGTCGATGCCGGTGATGGTCCGGATCAGTTCGACGCAGTCGTCGGGCCGCCCCTGGTCGAGCCGGACCGAGGCCAGTACGGCTGCCGACAGCTCCCACAGCCGGCCTCGGTGCTTGGCCGGACGCAGGGCGCGTTCGGCCGCGTCGGCCGCCGCCGAGGGTCCGTCCCGCAGCGCGGTGGCCGCGGCGCGCAGGGTCAGGGCGTATCCGATCAGGTCGGGCCGGTCGATCAGATGGGCCGTTTCCTCGGCGTCGGCCGCCGACGCGATGGCGCCCGCGAGGTCGCCGGTGCCCTGCTGCGCGTAGGACTGGCAGAGCAGCAGGTACGGCATCATGTAGCTCTGGCCGGTGCGCCGGGCGACGCGGATGCCGCTGGTCATGTGCCGTACGGCCGCAGCGTGGCGCTCGGTGAGGACCTCGGCCCAGCCGAGCTGGCCCACCTCGTCGAGGGAGGTGGCCAGTTCACCGTCCTCCAGCACGTCGATCGCCGAGGCCGCCTCGGACACGTAGGCGGCCGTGGTCGGGCCCGTCCGCCCGCTGTACGCGGCCCCCAGCGCCCGGCAGGCCGCCACCGAGGTGAGGATCCCGCTGCCGACCGGCGGGGGAGTGAGGGCGAGAACGGTGTCGAGGTGGCCGGCCGCTTCCTCGAAGTCCCCCTGGGCCATGCCCACGGTGGCGAGTTGGAGGCGCAGCGGATTGACCTTCGACTCGGTCTTCGGCCAGCGGGCCAGTTCGTCCGTGAGCGCGAGCTTGGCGGCCTTGGTGCTGCCGAGGATGCGCTCGATCACCGACCGCAGTGCCACGACCGGGATGCGTTGCTCGCTACGGTCCTCCGGGACGAGGTCCAGGGCCTGGGACAGGGCGTCACGGCAGGAGGCGAGGTCGCCGGTCGTCCCGCAGGTGCGGGCCAGGCCGAGCAGCATCTCCAGCCGCTGCTGGACCGCTTCGCCCTCGGGGTTGCGGGGAGCCAGCCGCAGCGCCGTGCGCAGCCAGGTGGCGCCAGCGGCGGGTGCGGAACGGGCGGTGAGGGCGGCGGCCTCGGTGAGGACGCGGACGGCTTCGAGGTCGCCCGCCTGTGCCGAGCGGGCGACGAACGGAGCGCGTTCCACGGCACTCGCGCCGTTCCCGCGCAGCGCCTCGTCGGCCCGCGCGTTGGCGCCCAGATACCAGCCCGGTGGTGTGTCACGGGACACGATCTCGCGTAACAACGGGTGCCTGAACTGAAGCAGTTGACGTACTTCGTGGCGCGGCCCGCTCTGGCCGCAGGGGCGGACGAGGTCCATCCCCGCGAGCACGTCGAGGGCCTCCAGGGCGGGTCCGTGGCCGAGTCCCGCGACCCGGCCCAGCATCAACGGGTCGAAGGGGTCGCCCAGGACGGCCGCGGCGCGCAGCGCGGAGAGTTCGTCCCCGGTCAGTGAGGCGATCTCGCGGGCCAGCGCCGCCCGTAAGGTGTCCGGCAGATCGGTCGGGCTCCCGTCCGGGCCGGTGCCGTCCAGGGGGAGTTCCGTGAGTACTTCGAGGTAGAGCGGGTTGCCGCCGCTGACCGCGCAGAGGCGGTCGCGACGGGCCGGCGGGTGGGTGGCGCCGAGCAGACTCAAGCACGCCCGCCGGTCCAGCGGCGAGAGCGGCAGGCGTTCGACGCGGTAGTCCGCGACGGCGTACCGGAAGGACGCCCGCAGCCGGGCCGCCGCCTGCCGGGGCCTGAGCCCGCAGGCCAGGAGCAGCGGGGTGCCCGGCGGCTGCCGGAGCAGGTAGTGGAGCAGTTCCAGGGAGCCCTCGTCGGCCCAGTGCAGATCGTCGAGACAGAGCAGGATTCCGCGGTCCTGGCCGGCCACTGTCAGCAGGCGGCCGAGCGCGTGGTGCAGCCGGGACCGGTCCACCTCGGCGAACCCGTGGCGGCCGGGCCGGGAGCCGGGAGGCAGCACCAGTTCCAGCAGCGCCGAGGTCTCCTCGTCGAGCGGACCGTGCCCGGACTCCTTGAGGCGGCCGAAGCAGCTGCGGACGGGACCGGCGAACACCCCGAAGGAGCGCTGCTGTTCGAACTCCGAGGCGCGACCCGACAGGACCGTCAGCCCCTCGGCCTGCGCCAGATCGCCCAGTTCGGACAGCAGCCTGGTCTTGCCGAGTCCTGGATCGCCGGTGATCTCCACGACGGTGGAGACACCGTTCGCGCAGGCCGTCACGGCGGACCGCAGGACGGCCAACTCCGCCTCCCGGCCGACCAGTTGCCTTGAGAAGTTCCGGTGGACCGTCGCCTGTGCCTGCCGCGCACGCTGCTCGCTCATGGGCCTCCTCGGTTCCGGCCGGCGCGCACCGGATCCATGAGGTGGACCCGGTCTTCCTCCAGCCAGAACCGATCTTCGTGCGGAACGGGACCGGCGGCGTCCGCAAAACTACGCAAGCCCCTACCGAACCTCGCTACGTAAGCCCCTGCCGAACCGCGCCACGCGAGCCCGTGCGCGAATTCCGTCGTGCTGCCTGTCCCTGCCTGTGCCTGCCTGTCCCCGCCTATCCGAGCAGGCTGCCCAGCTCGCTCAGCAGCCGTGACGCCTCCGCGCGGCGGCGCGAGGGCAGTCCCAAGTCCGCCTCGTCCGCCGTGGGTTGCTGTCGTAGGACGAAGCGCAGCGCGGTGGCGGCCTGGCGGGCGAACAGGGCGAGCAGATCGAGTTCGGGCAGACTGGCGCGGGCCTGCTCGGCGGGGTCGAGCACCTCCAGTACGCCCAGGACCCGGCCGTCGTGGACCAGCGGGGCCGCCATGAGCGCGTTCGGCACGTACTCGGTGGACTCGGCCAGGGTGCGGTCGAAGGAGGAGTGGGCGGTGAGATCGTCGACGACCATCGGCTCGCCGGAGAGCGCCACCCAGCCGGCGATGCCCCGGCCGGCCGGGAAACGGCGGCCGATCAGGAAGTCCTCGCCCTGACCGGACACGGCCTGGAAGACCAGTTCCCCGGCCTCCTCCTCCAACAGGAAGACGGAGCTGGCCTGGGCACCGAAGATCGCCCGGGCGACATCGACGACGGACTGGAGGAGTTCGGACGCCAGCGGGTCACGGGACGCGGCGGCGGGTTGCAGGTCGAGGGGCACGGCGACACCTTCCCTTGGGGACGGACATGAGGGTTGAGGGGGATCGGTACGACAAGCAGCCGCGAGGTCAGGGCAGTTCGCCCTCGGCGGCGGGCGTGCGGTGCTCACGGACGTTGGCGGCGGACGCGTAGAGCGCGCTCTTCAGCTGGAAGGGCGTCATCCGGGGACTCGCCGACAGCACCCGGGCGCACAGGCCGGTGATGTAGGGCGTGGCGAAGCTGTTGCCGGTGGTGCGGATGGTGGTTCCGCCCAGCCAGCCGACCTCGATGTTCTGGCCGGGTGCGAAGAACTCCACCGGCGGGCGCGGGTTGTACAGGTGCAGACCGGGGTCGTCCTCACCGTGGCTGCCCACCGAGATCACCGAGGCGAACCGCCAAGGGAAGCTCTCCACCGGTGAGTTGTGCGCGGCGGCGACGATGACGGTTCCGTTGAAGTACGCCTCGTCGGTCAGTGCGTGCAGGTCCTCGGCGAAGCGGGGTCTGGTCGTGGACAGGCTCATGTTGATGAGGTCGAAGCCCTGGCGTACGGCCCAGCGCAGCCCTTCGAGGAGGATGTCCCCGGTGCCGGAGAACCGTTCGCCCAGTACCCGCACGCTGTGCAGTTCGCAGTCCGGCGCGATCTTGCGGACGATGCTCGCGCACGCCGTGCCGTGGCCGCAGGGATCGTCGGGCTCGGTCTCCTCGACCCTCGGCCCGTCCTCGTCCTTCACGACCACCCACGAACTGTCCACCCGTCCGACGCGGGGATGGCCGCCCTCGATGCCGGAGTCCACCACGCACACCCGTACGCCGTGACCGGTGGCCGACTCCAGGGCGGCGGGCGGCGGGGTCCGGTCGGCCGCGACCGGGATGTCGTCGGGGCGTCTGCCCAGGAAGCCCCAGGTCAGGCCCTGAGGTGGCGCTGTCGTCATCGTCGTTCATGTCCGTTCTCGGGTAGGAGTGCCTCGGCCCACCGCACACCGGGCAGATGACCTTTGGCGGCGAAGACCGCCCGGGCCTCCGCGGCGGCCCGTCCGGCCTGCTCGGGCCGGCCGAGCACACCGAGCGCGTGGGCCCGGTCGAGCAGGGCGCCCCCGCGCACCACGGGCGAGTCGGTCTGCCCGGCGGCGCGGACCGCGCGGGCGGTCAGCCGCAGGGCTTCCTCGTGTCGCCCCTCGGCAGCCGCGACCCGGCCCAGCAGACCGTTCAGCTCGACCGCCTCCGCGTGCGGATACGCGTCCGCGCCGTCGATCCGGGCGAGGACGCGGGCCGCCGCCGACACCTCCCCGCAGTCCAGGTGCAGTCGCGCCGACTCCAGGGCCACGCTGTCCCTCAGCGCCGCCAGGCCCAGGTGCGCCGCGGCCTCGGTCGCCGTGTCCAACAGGGCGCGGGCACGGCCGAGTTGACCCGCCAGCACCTCCACCGTCGCGCCGAACAACGGGAGGACGACCTGCGTCTCGGCGAAGCCCAGTTCGGCGGCCGGCCGCACCGCTTCGGCCAGACACGCGCGGGCGTCGGCCCAGCGGTCCTGGAGCGCGGACAGCACGGCGAGCGGGCCGTTGAGGGTGATCCGTACGGCCCGGCGTCCGCCGCCGTGCTCGTCGAGCAGCGCGCGGCAGCGCGTCGAGGCGGCCGGGACGGGCAGCGGACCGCGCCACAAGGAGATCCCGATCGCGCCCAGGGCGGCGGCCCGTTCCGGCTCGCCGTCGGCGCGCACCGCGTGCCCGAGCCCTCTGGTGAGCCATGCGTCGGCGGCACCGTGCCGGCCCTGGGACTGGTCGCGCTGGGCGAGCCGCAGACAGGCGCGGGCCTGGCCCAACTCGTCCCCGGCCCGCTCGAACACCGCGAGCACGGCCGCCGCCGCCTCTGCGGGCACCTCCTTCCCCGGCGCCACGGAGGCCAGCGCGAGTCGGGCGTGCGCGGCCTCCACGGGGTCGGCCGGGGACGCCAGTACGTCCAGCAGCAGCGCGTGGCCCTCCTCGGTCCGGCCGAGCGCGACACGCACCTCGCCGAGCCGGCGGACCGCCGCCGCCCCACCGGGTTCCCCCGGCCGGCGCAGGGCCGCCGACCGGCTCAGCAGGTCGTCGGCCCACGGCAGGTCGGACCTGGCCAGGGCCTGTGCTCCGGCCAGGCCGAGAGCCTCGGCGGCGGCCGAGCGCAACGACTCGGCACCGCGGTCGAGACGGCCCAGCTCGCGCCGGTAGCCGTAGGCCCGCTCCAGGTGGCCGCCGACGGCCGCCGGACCGGCGGACCGCACCGACGGCAGAGCGGCGGCCTGCTCGTGGCCCTCGGCGCGGGCACGCTTGGACATCGAGGCGTACGTGACCTCCTGGACCAGCCCGCTGGTGAACCGGAACGAGGCCCGCGGCCCCGGCTCCACCAGCCGCCGCCCGCTCAGCCGCAGCAGCGCCGACCGCACCTCCACCTGGGTGCCGCAGGTCCCGGTCAGTTGGTCGCCGGTGAACTCCCGCCCGATCACGGACGCCTGGTCGAGGACCCCGCGCTCGCGCGGTTCCAGCGCGTCGATCCGGGCCCCGAGCAACGCCTGTACGGTCGGCGGGAGTTCGTCCCCCGATCCGGTGTCCAGGGCGGCGGCCAGCAGCTGTTCGAGGTGCAGCGGATTGCCGTCGACCCGCTCCAGCAGCCGTCTCGGTGCCGCGTCCCAGTGGGCGGTCACCTCCGTCACCCCGGTCACCTCCGTCACCCCGGTCGCCCCGGTCAGCGCGGCGGCCAGCAGCGCGGACTCGTCGTACGACAGACTCGCCAGCGCGAGCGCCGCAGGCTCGGACAAGTCCCGTCTCGCATCAAGGAGTTCGGGCCGGGCCAGCAGCACCACCAGGACCGGGGCCCGGTCCAGTTCCCGGACCAGTCGGTCCACCACGTCCAGGAGCAGCGGGGCGGCCCAGTGGCAGTCGTCGAGCACCAGCACCACTGCTCCCCGCGCGGACAGCGCGCCCAGGACGGCGACCAGGGCCGCGCAGGTCTCCGCCACGGTCGGGTTCGGGGTCCCGTCGAGCAGCAGACCGGCGGAGAGGACGTCCAGTGCCTCGGTGACGCCGTGCGGGGCGGGTGCCGCCGCCAGGACCGATGCCACCGCGTCGGCCAGCGGACCGAGGCTGCCCTGGTGGCCGTAGGGGCGGCACCGTCCGGTGCCGTTGAGCGGTGCGCGGGAGTGCAGCCACTCGCGCAGCAGACGGGTCTTGCCGAGGCCCGCTTCGCCGTGGACCAGGATCCGGCGGGCGCCCCGGCGAGCCGAGACGGCCGTCAACGAGGCGTCCAGCGAGGCCAGTTCGGGGCCGCGGCCGACGAAGCGCACGTCGAAGCGGCGCACCAGCTCCGGATCGTCCTCGCCGAGCCCCAACAGGCGGTACGCGGTGACCGGTTCGGCCTTGCCCTTGAGGGTGAGCGGTCCCACGGGTTCCGCGCGGACCGCGGCACCGGCCGAACGCAGGGTGTCGGGGCCGATGAGGATCCGGCCGGGTCCCGCGTTCTGCTCCAGCCGGGCCGCCACGTTGACGGTCTCGCCCGAGACGAGCGCCTGGCGCGCCGAGGAGTCCGAACTCGACACCACCTCACCGGTGTTGACGCCGATCCGGACCGCAAGTCGCACTCCGAGGGCCGCGTCGAGTTCGGTGTTGAGGCCGTCGAGCGCGGTCAGCATGCCCAGCGCGGCGGCGAGCGCGCGCCGGGCGTCGTCCTCGTGCACGACGGGGACACCGAACACGGCCATCACCGCATCCCCGATGAACTTCTCCACCGTCCCGCCGTGGAACTCGATCTGACGTCTCATCAAGTCGAAGTAGCGCAGCGTTACCGAACGCAGAGTCTCCGGGTCGAGTCCGCCGGACAGCGCGGTGGAGCCGACCAGATCGCAGAAGAGCACGGTGACGACCTTGCGGAACTCGGTCGCCTCGGTCGCCTCGGTGGCCGACGCGTCCGCGCACGGCACTCCGCACGAGGGGCAGAAGCGCGCTCCGGACGGCAGCGCGCGACCGCAGGGTGAACAGTTCATGGTCCAGCTCCCTCCGCGGGCCCGCTCCTCAGAACAGGGCCCCGCCGGCGAACTCGCTGTGCGCCCGAACCTCGGGCTCCGCCTCGTCCAGCCGTCCCTTGATGTCCTCCAGAACGTCCAGCTCGTGCGGCGTCAGGGCGCCGAGCACCTCCAACTGCTCCTCCGTGAGCGCGTCGACGGTGAATCCGGCCGCGCGAAGCCGGTCGAGTGCGTGGTCGTCGGTCATGCCGGGCCTCCTGGGGTGGTGGCGAGATACGAGAACAGACGGGTGACCCCGTCCGCCGTACGAAGGGCGCTGACCGCCAGCGCGGTCCGGTGCGCGGGGGTCAGGGGCAGCGAGTCGAGAAGGGCGTCCAGGTCGGCCAGGTGCCCGCCGTCCAGCTCCGCGTGTGCGCGCACGGTACGGAAGGCGGCGGCCGGCAGGCCCGTGCGCGAGGCGAGCCGGTCCGCGAGCCAGGGCGCGGGGGCGTTGCCCTCCAGCACACGGATGTAGCCGAGCAGGGTGACGGGGTGGTGGTGCTCGATCCAGTAGTACTGCGCGCCCACCAGCTCCGCGACGACGGGGG
Source organism: Streptomyces sp. NPDC091280 (assembly GCF_044768565.1). Classification (NCBI taxonomy): domain Bacteria; kingdom Bacillati; phylum Actinomycetota; class Actinomycetes; order Kitasatosporales; family Streptomycetaceae; genus Streptomyces; species Streptomyces sp. NPDC091280. Next base: position 118,450 of record NZ_JBIVUZ010000024.1, on the reverse strand, counting down.
AGGGCAGCCGGTCCGCCGTCCGCGCCGGGTCGCCGCCGGCCGCGGCGAGGTCGTCGAGCAGCCAGGCGTCGTGGCCGCGCTCCTCCTCGATGTGCCGCTCCAGGTACGACCTGAGCGGCGCCGCCATCGGATCGCCGGGCGCCGTCCGCGAGCACCGGACCGCCGCCCGTTCCATCAAGGGCACCGAGGTCCGGATCAGCGCGTGCATCTCGTACAGGTACGCGAGGTACCGGGTGCGCAGCACGGGCGCCTCGGGACGCCAGAGTTCGGCGAACGCGGCGCCCAACGCGGGCGCGGCCAGGGCGAGTTTGACGTCCAGCGCGGCGGAGGGAGTCATGGTGCGGGCAGGGGTCATCGGGCGCTCCCCGTTCGTCCGGGCAGCGTCACCAGGTCCGCGTACGGCGGGCAGCCGTAGCGCCGGAGCAGAGCCACCGGCCCCGCGTCGGCCTGCATCCGCGCGGTCTCCCGGTCCAGCAGTTCGCCGGCCGGGCCCGAGGCGTCCCGTCGCGCGCCCTCGGTCACGGCGGGGTGCTCGGACAGCTCCCGGCATCCGGCGCAGTGGCCGGGGCCGCAGGCCGAGGGGGCGTACCGCTCGCGCAGATGGTCCGGGCCGACGGCACGCACCATCCGCAGCAGCGGCGAGGCCAGTGAACGGGCGCGCACGGTCGGCCAGTCGTCCTCGGCGACGTGCCCCAGCCGCAGATGCGGTGGGACGGGCCTGAGGTCCACCACTCGCTGGTTGCAGCAGGCCAGCACGGTGCCGTCGAAGGCCACCACGGGCCATGCGGCCATCGCGCACGGCGCCACCCGCCCGGGGGCAGGGCGGTGTGCGGTCGCGGTGGCCCAGGAGGCCGCGCGGCCCACCGCGCGCACCTCGTTGACGAGCATGGGCACCCGGTCCGCGAACTCCCGGCGGATGTGCGCGGTCACGTTCGCGAGATACGGGTCGTCCGGACCACTGCCGGTGAGATGGAAGCTGACGGACGTTCCCGCGTCCAGCAGTTGATGCAGCGCGCGGAAGACGGCGCGGCGCGGCACCTCCCGCTCGTGGTGGGCGTCCAGGCTCGCCGAGAAGTGGTCGACCGCGCCGATCGCCCGCAGTACGGGTCCCGGTATCCGGTCGGCGCGGGCGAAGAACATCCCGCTCAGCAGCACGCTCCGGGTGCCGGCCGTACCGGCCGCTACGGCCAGTTCACTCACGAGCGCGGGCCGCACGAGGGGTTCGCCGCCGGTCAGCAGCATCACGTCGGGCCGGTCGTCCGAGGTGAACGACCTTACGAAGTCCAGCAGTTGACCGGCGCCGGGCTCCTCGCCCGAGGACGTGGACGAGGTCGAGCAGTGCGCGCAGCTCAACGGACACCGTCGGGTGAGAGTGACCAACAGGCCCGCACAGGGGACGGGCCGCAGCCCGATGAACTCGGCCAGCTCCACGAAAGCCCTCCCGCTCGCCCGGCGCGCCGCTCGCGTGCGGTCGCTCAGGGGGATGCTGTCGGAGCCCGGGCCGGGAACGGCAGACGGACGGACCAGGAACGGTATATCCGCTGGCAGTCGCGCTCCCGCAGCGGCCACAGGCCCGGATCACGGACCGGAAACCCCCGCCGACCAGGGCACATACCGCTCCCATGGCGCTCCTGCGCCGGTACTGGACCCGGCCTGCCTAGCTTTCGTGGCGTCGGGCCGGAAGCCTCCGCCCGAAACCGAAACCAGATTCCTCGGGAGAACACCATGGCTGAGAACATCGACCCCACCACCGACGAGACCGAGGCCGCCGAGGTCGAGGCGCACGGCGTCCCGGGCCTCCAGGGTCTCGGCAAGGACATGGACAAGTCCGAGAGCTCCTGCATCAGCACGGTCAGCTCCATCGAAGAGCGCTGACCCACCCCCGTCGCGGAACTCCCTGGGAGAACACCATGACCAAGGACATCGAGTCCATCGAGGCCCCGGTGCTGAACGTCCCGGACCTCCAGGCCCTCGACAAGGGTGTCACGGCGCCTGAGGGAAGCTGCGTCAGCCTGGCCAGCACGGTCGTCGAAGAGCGCTGACCCAGGAGCCGGGGTGGGGGGGGCGGGGGGGGGGGGGGGGGGGCCCCCCCCCCCCCGCCGCGCCCCCCCCCCCCCCCCCCCGAAAAAACACCCCCGCCCACCCGC
>NZ_JBIVUZ010000024.1:0-116293 GCF_044768565.1 Streptomyces sp. NPDC091280 | reverse complement strand
CCGCCCGTGGTGCGCCCTCGCGGCGGGCGCCGGGGGGGGGGGGGGGGGGGTGGGGCGGGGGGGGGGGTGGGGGGCGGGGGGGGGGGGGGGGGCCCCCACCCCGGCCCGTTCGACTCCCACACCCGGTGGACCAGAATCTGGAAGGGCCCCATGAACGGCTCGCAGCCGGCCGCCGCCACGCGAGGCGGCACGGTCCGACTCAGCGGCATCAGAGACTTCCGTTTCCTGTGGATCAGCGGTCTGCTGGCCGGTCTCGGTTCGCAGATGTCGGCGATCGCGCTGCCCCTGCTGGTGCTGCGCCAGACCGGCTCCCCCGTCCAGGCCGGCGCGGTGGGCACGGTCTCGGTCGGCGCCCTGCTCATCACGATGCTGCCCGGCGGCGCGCTGGCCGACACGGTCGAGCGGCGGCGCCTCATGCGGCTGTGCGACATCGGCAGCACACTCGTGGTCGGCAGCCTGGCGCTGGCCGTCGCGCTCGGCCGCTCCCCGTTCGTCCTCGTCCTGCTGGTGGCCGCGGTCGGTGCCGTCATCAACAGCTTCTACGGACCCGCCGCGCTGGGCCTGCTGCGCGAGGTGGTCCCGCGCGAGCTGCTCGGCACCGCCTCCTCCCGGATGCAGGCCAGAGCAGCCGCCGCGCGTCTGGTCGGCCCGATGGCGGGCGGCGCCCTGTACGCCCTCCATCCCGCGCTCCCGTTCGCCGGCGAGGCCCTCTTCCTGCTGCTGTCCACCACCTGCCTCGCCTTCGTCCGCACCCGGTCGGCACCCGACTCCGCGGCCCGATCCGCCTTCTCCGGAAGGGAGTTCACGGCCGGTGTCGCCTTCCTGTGGCGGCGGCCCTACCTGCGTACGGTCCTGCTGGTCTTCGGACTGGGTGTCAACGGCGCGTTCGGCGCGATGATGTTCGTCGCGCTGGCCGTCACTTCGCACAGCGGCAGTTCCGGTCTGGGCGGCGGCACCGTCGTCTCGCTCACCGCCGTCGGCTCCCTTCTGGGAGCCCTGCTCGCCCCGCGCATCCCGCCCCGGTGGCGCTCCGCGACCCTGATCGCGGCGACCTGCTGGGTGTGCGGCTTCGACGCCCTGCTGTTGACGGTCAGTCAGAATCCTTTGTACGTAGGCGCGTTGTGCGCGGCCTGCGTCGCGATGGCGGCCGTCGCCGGCATCGGCTTCCTGACCTCCCTGCTGGAGTCGGCCCCGCAGCACATGGTCGGCCGGGTGCAGAGCGCCGCCGGATTCATCTCCTCCCTCGTCCAGCCGCTCGGCCCACTGGCCGGAGGCACCCTGCTCGCCGCCTACGGCGCGCGCACCGCCTATGTCGCGCTCGGAGCGGTGTTCCTGGTCTGCGCGGTCGTCCTGACCACCGCGCCCTCGGTCCGCCGAGCCGACGCCGTACCGGTCGCCGTCCCCACCGAGGCACTCGGCGCCGACTGAACACTCCGCCGGACAGCCCCCGCCTCTCCTCCGACCGACCCGACGGGAGACTCACCATGGCCGAAGCACGCCAGTCCCTGACCTACTGCGTCGCCGACCGCGACTTCTTCGAGACGCCCGCCCGGCTCCCGGACGACGGCAACCGCTACCCCCTGGCCTGCGGCGAGGCGCCCGCGGGCTGGAACCGTGCGGCGCGCGGGCTGTGGAGCGTACTGACCCCGGACGGCGTCCGGCTGCCCGAGCAGGGCTGGAAGATCCATCTGTCGGCGACCCCGCGCGTCGCCGGCGTGACGCTCGACCGGGCCACCGCCGTCCTGCTGCGCCGCCGCGTCCCCTTCAAGTTCCTGCGCAGCCGTGACGCGCTGCTGCTGATGGTCGACAAGCACATGGCGCGGGGCAGCAGCGGCAAGTTCATCACCGTGTACCCGGCCGACGAGACCGAGTTGGAAGAGGTCGTGGCCGAACTCCGGTCCGCCGTCGACGGGTTGCCCGGTCAGCACATCCTCAGCGACCTGCGGATCGGCCCGGGCCCCGTGCACGTCCGTTACGGGGCGTTCGTGGAACGGTGGTGCGCGGACGAGGACGGGCAGCAGGTCCCCGCGCTGCGCGACCCCTCCGGCACGCTGGTGCCGGACGTACGCTCGCCCGTCTTCGCCGTGCCCGACTGGGTCACCCCGCCGTCGTTCCTGGACGAGCCGCTCGCGGCCCTGCGCGCGGCGGGCTTCGGCGACTTCCCCTACCGGGTCGTCAAGGCCCTGCACTTCACCAACGCCGGCGGCATCTATCTCGCCCGCCACCGGGTCAGCGGCCGGACGGTGGTGCTGCGCGAGGCACGGCCCTTCGCCGGACTCGACGGCGCCGCCGCCGACGGTGTCGAGCGGCTGCACCGCGAGTACCGCGCGCTGACGGCCCTGCGCGGACTGGACTGCGTCCCCGAGGTCCTCGGCCTGCACACCGCGTGGGAACACCACTTCCTCGCCGAGGAGTACGTCGAGGGCGAGACGCTGCTGGACGCCGTGCTCAACCGCTACCCGGCCGTCGGCCGGGACACGGGCGAGGAGGCGACGCGCGCCTACGCCGACTGGGCGAGCGCCGTCATCGCCAACCTGGGCCGGGCACTGGACGCCGTCCACGAACGCGGGCTGCGCTTCCGAGACGTACACCCCCTCAACGTCATCGTGCGCCCCGACGACTCGGTGGTCCTGGTGGACTTCGAGTACGCCACCGACCTCGACGCGTCGGACGGACTGCGCGTCGGAGCCCGCGGATTCGCCGCCCCGGCCGGTACGGCACCCTCGGAAGTGGACGACCACGGCCTGTGGGCGACCTGGCTGTTCACGCTGCTGCCCATGACGGAGATGGCGGAATTCGCCCCGGACAAGGCGCCCCTGCTCGAAGCGGTGGCCAGGGAACGCTTCGGTCTGTCACCCACCGAAGGCCCGCGCCGACCCGACGCGGCACGGTCCCGGCCGACCGCCCCCACCGCAGACACTGTGCACGCCGACGACGTGTTCGGTCCCTCCGAGTGGCCCGCACTGCGCGACCGGCTCGCCGAGGGCATCCACGCCTGTGCCACACCCGACCGCGAGGACCGGCTGTTCCCCGCCGACTGGGAGGTCTTCCGCACCGGCGGCCACACCCTCGCCCACGGCGCCGCCGGTGTGCTCCTCGCCCTGCACCGCGCGGGCGCCACCGTGCCCGACCCCTACGTCGACTGGCTGACCGCGGCAGCCCGCCGGGTCCGCCCCGAAGCGGGCGGCGGACTGTACGACGGTCTGTACGGCGCGGCCGTCGTCCTCGACGAACTCGGCCGTCCCGACGAGGCGTCGGAGATCCTCGCACGAGCCCGGTCGGCCGGTGACACACCCCGGGCCGGCCTCTTCGGCGGCCAGGCCGGAATCGCCCTCACCCTGTGCCGCTTCGCCGTCCGCACCGGTGAACCCGCCCTGCTCGACGAGGCCGTACGCATCGCGGAGCGCCTGGAGACGCTACGGCGCGAGGGTTCGTCGCCGGGCCTAGGCCTGCCGTCCCACGCGGGCCTGATGTACGGCCTCGGCGGCCCCGCGCTGCTCCAGCTCCGCCTGCACCGCGTGACCGGTGAGGGGCGGTATCTGAAGGCGGCGCGGGCGGCCCTGGAGTGGGACATCCGGCAGTGCGTCCCGATGGCCGACGGGACCGTGCAGGCCAAGCAGGGCCACCGGCATCTGCCGTACCTGGACGAAGGCAGCATCGGGATCGCCCTGGTGGCACGGGAATACCTCACCCATGCCGACGATCCCGCGCTCGCGGCCTTCGTCGCCGCGGCGACACCCTGCGGCGCGGCCCCCTTCGTCCGCGAGCCGGGCCTGTTCCACGGCAGGGCGGGACTGGTCGCCGGGTTCGCCCTGCTCGCCCCGGCCGACGAGAACGAGGAACTCCTCGCGGCGGTACGGAACTTCTCCTGGCACGCGCTGCGCAGAGGCGAGGGACTGTATGTCCCCGGCGCCGGTCTGCTGCGCCTGTCCGCCGACCTCGCGACCGGCTCGGCGGGCGTACTGCTCGCCCTGCACACGGTGTTCGAGGGCAAGGGCGACCTGGGCACCCTGCTGCCGGTGAGCTGACGGGCCCCCGCCCGGGAGGCAGGTCCGGCCTCAGACGCGGGCCGCCTCCCGGGCATAGAGGTGTGTCAGGTACGGCAGCGAGTAGGCGGCGGTGTGCGCGGTGACCTCGCTGTCGGGCAGTACGACCGCGCCCGCCTCGATCATCCGCTCCAACTCCCGCTGAGCGCCTCGCTGTTCACCGTCCAGCACCGTGGCGGCCTCCGCCGCGGTGAACCAGCCGGACAACGGCAGGCGCGCGAGGCGGCACAGCGCGTCCTGGTGCCGGTCGGTCAACTGCGCCCAAGCGTCGGCCACATGGGAGCGCACCTGGAGATCACCGACGGTCAGTTCGTCCAGGAGCGCCCGGGGATCGGCGAGCCGCTCCGCGTACTCGGCGAGCGGCAGATGCTGGAGCACGGCCAGTTTGAGGCCCGCGGCCCGTATCGCCAGCGGCAGTTCGCCGCAGGCGGCCACCACGCGCGCGGCGGCGGCCCGGTCGCACAGCACGCGGCCGGTGCCGATCAGCCGGCCCAGCAGCTCCAGGGCCTCGGCCGTCGACAGCGGCGGGACCTGTACCCGATGGGCCGGGGCCAGTCCGGCCAGCTGCGTCCGGGCCGTGACGATCACCGTGCTCCGGCCGGTGCCCGGCAACAGCGGCCGGACGGCGGCCTCGTGGGGCGCGTCATCCAGCACCATGAGCGCCTTGTGCTCGGCCAGCCAGTCCCGCCACAGCGCGGCGGCCCGCTCCGGAGAGGTGCCCGGAGCCACGCCGAGACCGGTGTGCGCCAGCAGTTCCGTCGTCACCGACTCCAACGACTTCGCACCGCCGTCCCGCCGCCGCAGGGACACGAGGATTCGGCCGCCCGGGAACCCGCCCTCCAGCCGGTGCGCGGCGCGCACGGCGAGGGCGGTCTTGCCCACCCCGGCCGGACCGACCAGGACGTGGGTGACACCGTCGCCCCCGGCGATCGTCTCCAGCAGCTGGGCGAGGGTCTCCCCGCGGCCGGTGAAGTCCGCGGTGTCGACGGGCAGTTCGACCGGTGCCGAGGGACGGGCGGCCGGTGCCGGGGCGGCTTCCTCGTCGGCGAGGACCGTACGGTAGAGCGATTCCAGGGCCGGACTGGGGGACAGCCCCAACTCCCGTGCCAGGTGCTGCCGTAGTTCGTCGTAGGCGGCCATCGCCTCGCCCCGGCGGCCCGATCGGTGCAGGGCCGTCATCTGGGCGGCGCGCAGTCGTTCCCGTAGCGGATGGCTCTCCACCAGTCCGTCGACCGTCTCCGCGACCTCGCCGGGCCGGCCGGCCGCGAGGGCGGCCTCGGCCCAGTCCTCGCAGACGCCCAGATAGCGGAGGGTCAGGCGGTCGGCCTCCGCCTGGAGGACCTCGGAGTGGCCGAGTCCGGGCAGCGGCGGCCCGTTCCACAGGGTCAGGGCCTCGCGCAGCAGTCGCGCCGCGCGTTCCACGTCGCCGTCGGCGAAGGACTCGCGCCCGGCCCGGGCCAGTTCCAGGAAACCGAGGGAGTCCAGTTCTTGGGCGTCCGCCCGGAGCACATAGCCGCCGCAGCGCAGGGAGATCCGGTCGCCCGCGCCCGCCAGGGACAGCGTCTTGCGGAGCGCCGAGACGTACAGCTGAAGGTTCTTGCGTGCCGTGCGGGGTGGATCGTCGTCCCACACCGCCCTGGTCAACAGCTCAACCGAGACAGGGGAGTTGGGGTGGCACAGCAGTGCCGTCAGCACGATGCGCTGCTTGAGGGGACCGAGCGGGAGGGCCTGTCCGCCCGCCTCGGCGGAGAGCGGCCCGAGGACGGAGAGCCGCAGGGGGGAGGTCACGGTGGTCGGGTTCGCGGGAGTGGTGTACACCGGGCGTTCCTGTCTCACGGGACGTGGGACCGGCTCCGGCCCACGCGGTGATCGCGTGGGCCGGAGCCGGTCCGGGGGCCGTGGACGACTGTGCCGCGAAGCATGATCCCTAACATCGGGGAAAACCCGACGCCCGGCCGAGGGACCCTACGGCCCGCCGCCGCAGGGTCCCCCGCCTTCGTCACGCCGTGTGAATGCTCCAGGTGCTCCAGCCGGAGCTGATGCAGAAGGCCGCGGTCTCGGTCTCCGTGTCGGTGTCCAGGGTTTGCAGGGCGAGGATCTGGGTCATCGGGGTTCTCCTGTTCGACGGTGAGGAAAGGGACGTACCAACCCGGCGGACGACAACGGGTCTATCCGCCGGGCGCTGTGGATCCGGCGGCGGGGCCCAGGGTGAACACCTCGTCACCGGGGCCGTGCAGGACACGGCGGAGCGCCAGGAGCACCCCGGCCGCACCGCTCGACAGATCGGCACTGAAACGCTGCGCCCCCGACCCGAGGAAGCGGACCCCCCGGGTGTGCGGCACGGCGTACTTGAGCAGACCGGTGGCCGCCCGCACGGCGGCGGCGCGAGCGTCGGCCCCACCGTCCGTGTCGGCGCGGTCGGCGAGGAACCAGGCCAGCCCGGCCAGCCCCTGATACAGCCCGGCCTCGTTCGGCCAGCAGGACGCGGACGTCCCCGCCGCCACCAACGGGATTGCCGCTACGAGGCGTTCGTCGGCGCAGGTGGCCGCGTACCGGGTGAGGACCGTACCCACGCCCGCCGCTCCGACGGCGAGATACGGCATGGCTCGCTTGAGGACGGCGTTGTCGGCGAAGGACAGCGTGCCGTCGTCCATGGCGATCGCGCGGTCCAACTCCTCGTGCAGGAGCCGTACTCCGGCCGCGCGGTAACGGTCGTCGCCGGTCTCGCCGCCCAAGTGGTGCAGGAACAGGGCCAGTCCGGAACGGCCGTGGAACAGCCCGCGGGCGTCGTCGCCGCCGAGGGCGGGTACCAGGTCCGGGGCCGCGAGGAGGGCGTCCCCCGCGGCGGCGGCCCGCTCCAAGTGCCGTTCGTCGTCCGTCCGCCGGTGCAGGGCGAGCCAGGTCAGTCCGACCCCGGCCAGTCCGCCCGCCAGGGTCGCGCACGACGCGGTGAGGGGGTGGCGGTCGGCGTGCCGGGCGAGGTCGACCGCCTCGTCCAAGTGGCCGAGCGAGGCCAGGACGCGTGCGATCCCCGCAGTGCCCGCGTCGAGCCCCGGGGGCAGTTCGTCACGACGGTCCAGCGCGTCGTGACGCAGCCGCTTCTCGACGGCCTCCGGGACGGGTGCCCCCGCCTGATGCAGGGCGTGGACCACACCCGCGGTGCCGTAGGCCACGCACACGGTGTTGACACCGAACGCCTGTGGCGACGGCGGGAACACCCAGTCGGGCCGGCCGGTGTCGGCGGTCTCCAGCAGACCCGCCACCACGTCGTCGGCGAGCCGGGCCAGCGCGCCCAACGGATCGGCGTCGATCTCGGCCGGAGAGAGACCGGCCGGGCAAGGCCCCCCACTCGCCGGGTAGTTGGAGACGGCGCGCGCCCACAGATCGTCCGGGGGCACGGCATCCGCCAGATCGTGCCGGAGCAACGTGAGCCCGCCGGGGACCAGTTCGGCCGTCTCGTGGAAGGGCGCGACAAAGGCGAGGGCGAGCGCGGCCGTGCCGTACCGGTCCGTCAGCAGCGGATCGTCACTCGCGCCGAGCAGCGCGGCAGGGGGAGTGAAACCCTTGGTACCCATGGCCGCCGGGGGCCCGTCGAGCGCCGAGGCCGACTCGAAGTCGACGAACCGGGCGGTGCCCGACGGGGTGACGATGATGTTGCCGAGGCTGATGTCCCCGAAACGGTGTCCCAGCGCGTGCAGTTGCTCCAGCGCGGCGTCCACGTCCCGCAGAAGTCCGCGGCAGCGCGCGAAGAACTCCGCGCGGTCCTCCGCCGTACGGCCGTACCGCATGAGGGGGGACGTCCGGCTCAGCCATCTGCGCAGGGGATCACCCTCGATGAACTCGGTGACCAGGAAGTCGTGTTCCCACTCGGAGAAGTGCTCCAACGGTTCCGGGCACACACCGGGAGCCGCCGCGTGCACCGCGGTCAACACCTCGTACTCGTGGCGCAGCCGCTCCCGCGCGCTCGTACCGTCCCAGATGAGGCCGTTGTGGGCGCGGGCCTCCTTGATGAACACACGGCGGCCGGTGCGGGTGTCCCGCGCCTGGTATGTCCCTCCGGCGTTGCTCGGCTGCAACGCGGCGAGAATCTCGTAGTCGCGGATGAGGATCGCGCCCGCATGCGGCACCTGCTCCTCGGCGACGAACGGGTCGGTGATCCCGGCGGGCAGCACGAAGAACGGCCGTCGTTCGTCCGGGACATCACGCCCCGAGGCGTCCCTGACGAGCCCCTGCCGAGTGCCGTCGGGCAGCAGCCCGCTCCGGGCACCGAACGCGCCGTACCGGTAGTGCACGGTCTTGGAGTCGCCGAAACGGCGGTCCGAGAGGATGTACGGTCCGTCCTCGTCGCGCAGCGCGTCACGGAGCAGACCGAGCAGCTGTCGCGCGGTCTCGGTGTCCGGAGGGTAGATCGCGCAGAACTTGCCCGCCTGGGCGCGGTGGGCGTGCTTGTGGTGCAGGGCCAGGAAGAACATGCGGGCGGCCAGGTGCTTGAACGGCACGCCCTGCGCGAAGCAGACCGCTGCCACCTGGTCGAGGACCTCCTGGGCCCGGTCGAGGCGCGCCGACACATGGATCTTCCACCCCTGTTCGGGACGGCGGGCGTGCGGCCGGCTCCACACCGTCCAGACGTCCTGACGCACGTGCCGCCAGTCCGGGGCCGGACGGCTCGGTGTGAAGCGCGGGCCGGGGTCGGCCATCGTCGCGAGGGGAGCGTAGTACTCCTGGTCCGCGAGGGTCTCCGCGAAGGCGTCCAGCACGGGATCTCTCCTCAGGGCATGTGGTGGGAGCCGGGGATCACATCGTGCGGACGGTGATCGTGCTCGCGGAGACGCTGAAGCAGGGAGCCGCGCCGTTCTCCTGCTCCACCTCCATTTCCTGAAGGGCGAGGATCCCGGCCACGTCGGACGTCTGGGCCGGCTCGATCATCTGGATCACTTGTGCCTCCGGTGGGGTTGTCGTGCGGCGGTGGGAGTGACGGGCCGGCGGGTCGGGCGGCGCCGGTTCCTGTCGGCCGGGGTCGACGGTAGGCAGTCCCGGTTCAGGGTTCTGCTGCGATCGGTATGCGACGGGTACTGCCGCAGGTGGGGATGGTGTCGGAGGGGCCTCTGTGCCGCAATGGACCACTTCGCGACGTACAACCTTCCGGAAGGTCGCTGGTCTGAACAGGCACACACCTACGCGAACTACTGGGGGGTAGTCATGCGACGGTTAGCCACTGCACTGGTCACGATGATGCTGGCGGGCGGCAGCCTGCTGGTCGGCACGGCTTCGGCGGTGGCCGCGCCGACGACCGCGGACTGCGCCGTGACGTGGGGGAGTCTGGACAAGACGGGTGCCTCTGTCGCATCCCGTCGACTCACCGACGTCAGGGCTGGACAGCACGAGTGCTTCGACCGACTGGTCTTCGACGCCCAGGGCACGGCGGCCGATCCGATCGGCTACAGCGTCCGGTACGTCGACGTACTGCACCAGGACCCGTCCGACGTCGTGATTCCGGTCAAGGGCGGAGCCATTCTGGAGATCTCGCTGTTCTCCCCCCGCTACGACCCGGCGACCGGACAGCCCTACCCGGCGCTCCCGGGCGTCGACGTCACCGGGTACCGGACCTTCCGGGAGTTCAAGTTCACGGGTGGCTCCGAGGGATACACCCAGGCCGGACTGGGCGTACGCGCCCGGCTGCCGTTCCGGGTCTTCCAGACGGCCAACCATCTCGTCGTGGATGTGGCTCACACCTGGTGACCCCGTGAGGCCGGGGCGCGTCTCCTTGGCGCGCTCCGGCCTCCACTCCACCCCGGAGGATGGTTGCAAGGGCGGGCGCCCGCTGGGCGCCGGTCCGGAGCGGGATACGGACGCCTGGTGAGCCGGCATACGACGGGTGGAACCTGGCCGGACGGGCGGGAACTACGGGAGGCATGTCACGGTCCGGACGAAGTCGGCGACGGCTCTGGACCGGCTGTGCGGTGGCCAGGCGATCACGGTGGTGACTTGCGGCGCGTCCAGCACGGGCACGGCCGCGACGTCACCGTGCAGTTGGGCTCGCGACGACTCGGGTGTGACCACACAGGCCCGGCCGAGTGCGACGAGTTGCAGCACCTGGGCGTGGTCGCGGACTCGGGGGCCGGGGCCGGGCGGGTAGGTGCCGTCGCGGTTGGGCCAGCGGGGCAGGGGCAGGCCCGGCAGCCCCGTGATGTCGGCCATGTGCACATGGGACCTGACGGTGAGCGGATGCCCGGCCGGCAGGACCACCACTTGGCCTTCCGTGCCGAGTTCCTCGGTGTGGAGTCCAGCCGTCGAGTCGAAGGGCCGGTGCAGCAACGCCACGTCGGCCCGGCCCTCGCGCAGCAGTCGTTCCTGCTCGGCCGGGCCGCACAGGATCACGTCGACGGGGACCGCGTCGGGTTCGGCGGCGTACGCGTCGAGCAGTTTCGCCAGCAACTCGCTGGACGTGCCGGCCTTCGTGACCAGGACCAGGCCGGGCCGGCCGGTCACGGAGAGGGCGACGCGGCGGGTCCTGCGCTCGGCGGCGTCGACCGCGTCGAGGGCGGCCCGGCCCTCGGCCAGCAGCACCGAACCGGCCTCGGTCAGAGTGACCGTACGGCTCGTCCGGTCCAGAAGTGCCGCACCGAGGCGGCGCTCAAGCTGCTGGATCGCCCGTGACAGGGGCGGCTGTGCGATGCCGAGCCGCTGCGCGGCGCGCCCGAAGTGCAGCTCTTCAGCCACGGCGACGAAGTAGCGCAGTTCCCGGGTCTCCATCCGGCCACCGTACTCCGGACCGATACCTGGAAGGTATCGATGCCCCCTCGATCGGTCTTGGACCCCCACCGGGGTCCAAGAGCAGCATGGACGCCATGAGCGAACGAACGATCGCGCTGGTCACCGGCGCGAACAAGGGAATCGGCTACGAGATCGCAGCGGGCCTCGGCGTCCTCGGCTGGAGCGTCGGGGTCGGCGCCCGCGACGACCGACGCCGCGAGGACGCGGTGGAGAAACTGCGCGCGGCCGGCGTCGACGCGTTCGGAGTACCACTGGACGTGACCGACGACGCGAGCGTGACCGCCGCCGCACGGCTGATCGAGGAAAGGGCCGGGCGCCTCGACGTGCTCGTCAACAACGCGGGCATCGCGGGCGCCATGCCGCAGGAACCCACCCGGATCGACCCGGCCACCATCCGGACGGTCGTGGAGACCAACGTGATCGGCGTCATCCGCGTCACCAACGCGATGATGCCGCTGCTGCGCCGCTCCGCCTCGCCGCGGATCGTGAACATGTCCAGCAGCGTCGGCTCCCTCACCCGGCAGTCAGGAACGGCCGCTGAGCGGACGACCGGGCCGGTGGCCGCGGCGTACGCGCCGTCGAAGACGTTCCTGAACGCCGTCACCCTCCAGTACGCCCGGGAGCTGAGCGGCACGAACATCCTGATCAACGCGGGCTGCCCCGGCTACGTGGCGACCGACCTCAACAGCTTCCACGGCGTGCGCACCCCTGAACAGGGCGCGGCGATCGCGATCGAACTCGCGACCCTGCCCGACGACGGTCCGACCGGTCAGTTCTTCGAGGACGCCGGCGAAGTGCCCTGGTGATGTGCGCGGCGGTCACGAAGTCGTGGAAGGAGAGACCCTCTCTCCTTCCCGGCGGAACAACAGGGTGTCTACCGGTTGGCGCCCGGCTGCCAAAGGACGTCCCCCCGGGCGACGTTGGCCTGCCGGGCGAGAATGAAGAGCAGGTCGGAGAGGCGGTTCAGGTACTTCGCCGTGTTGCTGTTCATGGTCACCCCGTGCTCGTCGAGAGCGGCCCAGGTCGTGCGCTCGGCACGGCGCGCCACGGTCCGGGCCTGATGGAGGAAGGCGGCACCGGGCGCTCCACCGGGGAGGATGAAGCTGCGCAGTTTTTCAAGACCCTCGTTGAAACGGTCGCACTGCTCCTCCAGGAACTCTATGTACGAGTCCTCCACCCGAAGCGAGGCCGTGTCGCCCCCGGATTCCGACAGGGGCGTGCAGAGGTCCGCGCCCACGTCGAACAAGTCGTTCTGGATCCGCACCAGAAGCGTGGCGATCTCGTCGGAGAGGTCTCCTGCCGCGAGGGCCACGCCGATCGTGGAGTTCGCCTCGTCCACGTCGGCGTAGGCGGCGAGGCGCTTGTCCAGCTTGCTCGTTCGGCTCATGTCGCCGAGGGCGGTCGTGCCGTCGTCTCCCGTCTTCGTGTAGATACGGGTGAGGTTCACCATGGCTGCTCCGAGAGGTTCGAAGGGGAATGAACGGTCACGTGTGACGCGCCGTCACCCTGAGGGCGAGTTCTCGCGCGTGGTCGGCCGCGGCCGGTCCGCGGCCGGGGTCGGGCGCCTCGGAAAGGAAGACGAGAGCCAGCATCAGCGCGGCGTCCAGTCGGCACACCGACAAGCACGGATCGCTGTCGGGCGGAACCGTCGCCGTCCTCGCGTATCCGCTGCGGATCGCCTCCACATCGAGCTCGTTCTCCGGATACCGGGCGTACTCGACAAGGCGCCCGAACTCCGCCGAGGGGGCGCCGAGCAGGGCGTTCGACCAGTCCAGCAGGGCGACGGTCCGCCCCTGCCGCCGCCGGATGTTGTCGCTGCGCACGTCGAGGTGCAGGAGGCAGGCCTCGGTGAGGCCGGTGAGACGTCCGGCGAGGAGGGATGCGTCCGGCGGTTCGGGCCAGTCGTCGACAAGGCGGCCGATCTCGGCCCAACGGCGCCCGATGCGTGCCGTGATGGCACTCGCCGTAGGAACTCCCTCCGACGCGACGGGCGTCAGACGCGGTGGCGGCACCTGGTGAAGCCGCGCGAGGAGTTCCCCGAGGGCGAAGGAGTCGAGTTCCGATCCGTCGTCGGGTACGTAGGCGGACAGCAGTACGTCAGGGGACGCCGGTTCGTCCGCCAGGACGAGTTCTCTGGCCTCGGGGACGGGCAGACCGTGGGCGGCCAGATGCCTCGCGATCTCGTACTCCTGAACGAGCAGGGCCCGGGTGTCGACATGGGGGTCGTTGGCGTTCGAGTCGAACCGCCGGTGCGCGAGACGTACGGCGACGGGCCGCCCGTCGCGCTCCCGCGCCCGGTAGACGGAGAACTCCAGCCCCTTGCCGACCAGTTCGAGGCCGCTCAGGCCCCACCGTTCGGCCAGGCCGTCCAACTCGGCGAATCGCTCACTCATCATGTGCACCCTCGGGGGTCGTGCGGTCGTCGGTGATCCTGCTGTCCTTCAGCAAGGTGAGAGCAATGGGCAGGCACATCACCAGTGTGACCGCGCCGCCGACCGCGAAGGCCGTCCGCGGTCCCGCCGACGTGCTCAGCCAGCCGAAGACCAGCGCGCCGAGGGGCATCGTCCCCCAGGCGAACAGCCGGTACACGCCCGTCGCCCGGCCGAGGAGGCGATCCGGGACGAGTTCCTGCCGCAGGGACACGGCCACGACGTTCCAGACCATGAGGCCGAACCCGGCGGCGCCGTAGCCGATGGCGACGACGTACACGCTGTCGGTCGCCGCCACCGCCAGACCGCCGACACCCATCAGCGCCAGGTTTCCCACCAGGGTGGGGACCCGGCCCATCGTCGCGGTCATACGGCTTGCGGCCACGCTGCCCACCACGCCCCCGGCGGCTCCGGCGGCGAGCAGTGCCCCGTATGCGGCGTCCGGGAGCTTGAGCACGTCGCGCACCAGGATCACGAAGACGGCGATCTGCCCGAGGTACACGGCGTTGATGACGCCCGCGGAGAGAGTCAGGGCGCGCAGCAGCGGGTCACGCAGCACGTGGACCAGGCCCTCGCGGATGTCGGCCAGGAGCCGCGGCCTGGCCGTGGACCGCACCGGCTGCGGCCCGCGCACGCCGGACAGCAACGCTGCGGACATCAGGAAGGACAGCGCGTCGAGCAGCAGGGGAATCGCCCTGCCTGCCACGAAGAGCACACCGCCGAGTACATGGCCCAGCAGATCGCGGCCCACGGTCTGGAGCGCGAAGAGCCGGCCGTTCGCCGCCTCCAGCTTCTCCTTGGGCACGATGCTCGGCAGCAGGGCGAAGGACGCGCAGTCGAACAGCACCTCCCCGACACCCAGCAGGAACGCCGCGATCAGCAGGGGCCACAACGTCAGCCGGCCGGCGGCGAGCAGCACCACGGTGACGATCAGGGTCACGGCGCGCAGCAGATCGGCGATGACCATCAGCCGACCGCGCTCGAACCGGTCGGCGTACGCTCCCGCCGGCAGGCCGAACAGCAGCCAGGGCACGGTCGTGGCCGCGGTGACCGCGGACACCTGGAACGCGTCGTGCAGCAGCGCGGCGGCCAGCAGCGGAAGGGCGGCGAACCGCATGCCGTCGCCGACCGCCGACGCGCTCGCGGCACCGATCACACGGTGATAGCCGGAACTGAAACGGAAGGCGGTGTGCGCGCTCACCTCTGGGCTCCCGGTGAGAACACGGCGCACCGCAGCTCGCTGGTGTAGCGATGACCGCGCAGGCTCAACCAGCGTTGGTCGGGCGTGGGCAGCATTTCGGAGATCTCCAGCGTGCCGTCCTTCCGTGCGGCCAGGCGGCACAACTGCCGTACCAGGAGCGGCGCGTGCCAGTCGACGTAGATCGGCTTCGGCTCGCCGGGGACCTTGACGAAGACGTGCCGGGGCAGGCCGAGCTGGGAGCGCAGCCGACAGGCCGCGACGAACTCGGCGGCCTCCTCCCCGCCCGTAGGTCCGGCGGGGCCGTCGAAGGCGGCCATGCCACGCAGGCGGGCGGCGGGGACCCGCCAGGTCTCCCGTTGCAGGACGACACGGCCGCAGCGGATACGGGGGATGTGCTCCAGGGCGGGGGCGTCCAGTCCCGCCCCGCCGAAGTGACGCGGGAAGGCGAACGGGGAGAGCGGGTCCTGACGGATGCTCGGTCCGCCGGCCGGGGGTGCCATGAGGCGCAGCCGTCCCGCGACACCGTGGGCGCGCAGCTCCAGCCGTTCGTCACGCAGCACGACGTACAGCTGGGAGGGCTGCATGACCCGGTCGCGCGACTGTCCGGAGCGGCCGTACACCTCCAAGTCGTAGCAGGGGTAGACGAGTTGCGTCGACGACTTGTCCGGATGGCCGCGCGACAGGTTGGCGAGGACCTCGCCGTCGTCCAGCAGGGACAGGTAGCCCTCGTAGACCTCCGGCAGCAGCTCCGGGGCGCGCTCCTGGATCAAGGGGCCGAAGCTGGTGTGGGTGATGACCTCCCGTACGGCGTGGCAGTCTCCGATCACCGCGGTGAACCGGCCCTCGCGCAGGTCCTGACGGCTCGTGGCGGCGAACAGCACGTCCGGATCGACGACGGCAGCGGGCGTACGGGGACGGGCGGCGAGGATCGCCTCCATCCGGTCCCGCTCCACGACGACCTCCGGCCGGTCCACACCCCCGTCCCCCAGCAGGGCGTCGGTGATCACCCGGTCGAGCGCGGCCAGTTCGGCCTCGACGGCGGCGCACTCCTCCTCAAGGGCGTGCCGGTCCCGGAAGAACTCCGAGTAGAGGCGGTCCAGGGGGACCTCGACATCGGCGCCGAAGCGCTCCGCCACCCATCGCGTGAGGATGGCGAGCTCACGCCGCATGCGAAGCCGTGGGCGCGCGAGCACGGTCTCGTACACGATGGACAGTTCGTCCGTGATGAAGCGGGCGATGTCCGGGCCGATGGTCAGGCCGGCCGGTTCGCCGTGGGCCTCCTCGAACAGGATGCTCCGGTCGGCGTAGTGCAGGCCGCTGTTGCGGTTCGCGGCGGTTCCCGTCAGGTTCTCGAACCTCGCCTTGGTCGCGGTCAGCGCGGCCGGGCGCTCGGCGAGCGGCAGCTGCGCGAAGCGGGCCAGGTCCTCCTCGAAGCGGCCGATGGCCGAGAGCATCGGTGCGGCCTCTTCCGGTGGAGCGGAGAGCAGGAGTCGGCGCAGCGCGGTCAGGGGCTCGTGGTCGCCGACGGGGATCTCGAACTCGGCGACCACCCATTCGCGCGCGACCAGTTCCTTCAGCACCTGCTCGAAGGGAACGGCGGTGTGGGAACCGGGGCCGGTGTCCCACTGCGAGCGCAGCTCGCGAAGCGTCCGCCCGCCGTCGCAGCGCCGCCACAGCCATTCCTCGTGCGCCGCCGCCCGCCTGCCTCCGAGGTGCTGGAAGTTCCAGTCGGTGTCCAGTCCGTCCCGGGTGGTGAACGCGTAGAGGTCGATACGGCCGTCGCGGAGGAAGGACAGCGGGCGCCTGCGAGGACGTACGAAGTCGAACAGGCCGGGGACCGCCGCGGCGCTCTGAGCGAGCTTCTCGGCGGCCCAGTGGCTGAAGAGTGTCCGGCGCTCCATCTCCCGCTCCGAGGTCCATGCGATGCCCGGCGCGTCGCCGACCCGGCCCACGGTGAACGGTCCGAAGTGGGAGTGGGTCTCGTTCTTCGTCGTCACTCGCTGGAGGTACATCGTGAGCAGGTCGGTCATCCTTCGGGTGTGCCGACCCATGTCCCCCTCGAAGGAGTCGAGCCATGCGGCGAACTCCGGATACGCGGCGTCGTTCGACAGCAGCAGCACGTGCCGCAGGCGCTCGTCGCCGAATGCCTCGACCACGGCGATCCGTGCGCGGTCCAGGCGGGCGCGGTGCCGGGCGGTGAAGCTCTCCTGTTCTCTGGCGAACTCCGCTGCGAAATCCTGGTAGGCGCGCAGGGCGCGCGCCGCCTCGTCGGGAAGTGCCCTGACGGCACGCCGCAGTTCACGGCCTGGCAGGGGCCGTAACTGGCCCACGCGCGACGCCGACTGCGGGCAACCGGGTACCGGGTGCCGGCGCAGCACCGGTTTGAGGTCCCGCGCCAGCGAGGTCAGCCTGCTCCGGCTCTCAAGGAGAGCGTGGGCCTCGTCGACGGAGGCGGTGTCCACGAGGCGGGTGAGCGCCTCCATCGGAAAGCCGGCCTGCCGGAGTACGACGATCGGGACGAGCCGCCACGCCCCGCCCGGGACGGGGTTCGTGGTGGTCTGGGAGTCGTTGACGCTGATCACAACCCTGCCTCGGTGCTCGTGCGGACGGGACGACGGTCGTGCAGCGCGTCGACGACGGCCAGGGGATCCGCGGGGAGAGCGGGCAGCAGGCCCGGTCGCGGCGCCCAGGGCTTGACCCGCACCCCGTGGTAGTCGGACCCGGCGGTCGCGACCAGGCCGAGCCGGTCGCACAGCTCGCCGAGGCGGTCGCTGTCGGCGGGCGTGTGCCAGCTCGTCCACACTTCGAGGCCGGCCAGTCCGGCTTCCCGCAGCGGCTCCAGCAGCGCCACGCACTCGGAGCCGTCCAGGGCGGTGACGAACTGACCGGGGTGGGCCAGGACGGCGACCCCGCCCGCCTGCTCGATCCAGGACAGGACGTCGACCACGTCGGGCTTCTCAGGATGCTCCACATGGAGCGGCCGACCGGGACGGCACCAGTCGGCCACGAGGCGGCCATGCACCTCCGCCGTGTAGTCGGCGAACCTCGGGTCGCCGTGCGCCGCCTCCAGCAGCAGGGCGAGATAGTCGCCCACGTAGGCCACACGGTGGCCGCCGAGGCGCCGCACCACGTCGTCCCAGGCGAGTGGCACGCCTATGGCCCGCGCGCGATCGGTCCAGCTGCGCCACCACGCCAGCTCGGCGTCGTGGACACCACCGATGCGTTCCTGGAACCGCAGGTCATGGGGGTCGACGAAGTAGGCCAGACAGTGGGTCTCCTCGCCCCGCCAGGTGGCGGTGACCTCGCAGGCCGGTACCACGGTGAGGCGTCCGTCGACGGCCTGCTCGAACGCGGTGAGGCCGGCCATCGTGTTGTGGTCGGTCACGGCCGCCACGCGCAGCCCCGTCTCGACACAGTGCCGTGCCAGCTCGGCCGGGGCCTCGTCGCCGTCGGAGTGCCGAGTGTGCAGGTGCAGGTCGACCGGGCCGGCGAGAGTGGCCGGTGCCCCCCGCATCAATGCGCTCCGGGCAGGGAACGCCGCCAGGACGCGGCCAGCCATCGCTCGTATGCGAGGCCGGCCGGGGTGTCGATGACCAGGCACAGCGGCTCGATGACGCGCCCCGGGCCGCCCGCCAGGCCGCCGTGGAGCATGGTGAGGTTGTGACCGAACAACAGGTCGCAGTGCTCACCCGGTGCCAGTACTTCCCAGCGGCGTCGGAACTGCGCCCAGGTCAGGCCGGTGGCCATGAGCACTTGGTGGCAGAAGAGACGGGCCGCCTCGCCCTCGCACTCCCCGCAGGCACAGCGCTGGACCAGCGGTACGGCGGCGGGATAGCGGACCCGCTCCTCCTTCGTCAGCACGGCCTCGCCGTGGTGGAAGGACAGGCCGTGCCACAGGGGTTCCTCCAGCCCGAGCATGGCCCCGAACGACGGATAGGCGCAGCCGTGCTCCGGCTGACGCTCCAGCCCCCGGCGCAGGTTGTCACCGATCCAGCGTGCCGCCGTGGCCGGCCGATCGTCCCCTGCGCCGATGCCCCGCCGGTCGAGCACGTCGTCGATGACGCCGAGCCAGTCGTAGTACGTGGTGACGCTCAGCCCTTCTCCCACGTCGGGCAGGAAGATGCCCTGGTACATCTTGTGCGCGGGAGTGGTGGTGTAGCCGGAGCCGCCGAACTCCCGCCAGGCGGGATCCCAGCCGGACGCGTCCAGGAGACTGGGCGTCAGGTACGAGCAGTGCTGTCCGTCGTGATGGGGCAGCAGGGTCCGGGTGGAGAAGCCCTCGGGTACGTACGTCTGCTGCGGTCGGTCGATCTCCAGCCGCATCTGCCCGGGGGCGCCACGGGCGATCAGCGCCGCGCGGATCCGTTCGGCCAGCGCCGCCGACAGCCGGCGGCTCTCCTCGACGCCCAGCCGCAGGCGGCCGATGCGGAACACCGCGAAGCCGACCCGGTGGATGATGTCGACGGACGCGGCGGCCAAGTCGTCCAGTGCCCGCTCGCGCCGGTCCGGCGACCCGGAGACGAGACCGGCGCAGTCGAACTGAGCCTCGGTGGGGGTGAATTTCACTGCTGCTCCAGGGGTTCGGCGGAGGCGCTGTCGGACCAGGGCGCGAACTCGGGCGGTGTGCACTCGGTGCGGAAGAGGAACTCGAAGAGCAGGCGGGCCGCGATCTGGGCGGTGCCACCGGACGGGTCGTAGCGGGGTGCCACCTCCGCCACGTCGACGGCGCCGACGGGCAGCGCGCGGAGTTCCTCGTAGACGTCCAGGAGGTCCCCGGTGCTGATGCCGCCCATGGTCACGTGGCCGGTGCCGGTTGCCGAGGCGTTGTCGAGCACGTCGATGTCGAGCGAGACGTAGACCGTGTCGCACCGTGAGCCGAGTTCCTCGACGAGGGGGCGCAGCGCGGCGGCGCCGTCCCTGACGAGCTGGGAGCCCGGCACGATGTGGAAGCCGCTGTCGATCAGCCCTCGGTACTGGTCGTACTTGGTCACGTCGCCGACACCGACGAAGGCCATGTCCTCGGGGCGCATCTGCGGGATCTCGCTGATCCTGCGGGAGTTGGAGCCGTGGTAGAGCGGCCCGTGCAGTGTGCTCCAGTTGCCGAAGTCGAAGTGGTGGTCGATGTTGATGAAGCCCACGCGGCCCGCGCCGCGGTCGAGCCGCCCCGCGCGGAAGCCGGCGAACGTGGGGAACGTGCAGGAGTGGTCACCGTTGAGGAAGACCAGCCGTGGCGCGGACTGGCTCAGCCGGCGGCTCTCCGCCGCGACGGCCTGGAATGTCCGCACGGTGTTCGTCGGGTAGACGTGCAGGTCACCGGCGTCCGCGACCTGGGGGGCGCGGTAGCGGAAGGACTGGCCGGTGCGGGTGTCCAGCATCCGCCACTGGCCCAGACTGGTCAGATAGCTGGAGAAGACCAGGCTCGCCTGTCGGATGGCCCGGGGGCCCTCCGCGGCACCCGGCCGGGAGCTGGCGGTGGCGTCGAAGGGGACGCCGGACACCACCCAGCCGTCCTCTCCCACGTCCACCCGGTCGGCGGAAGTGGTGGGGGTGCCGAAGAGCGTCGCGACGCCGGCCCATCCCGGCAGCGGGTCCTCTTCGAAGTCCTCGGCCTTGACGCTGTTCTGAAGTGCTTCGAAGTCGGGGAGTTCGGTCATCTCACTTCACCTGCGCAGAGGACGTGGGAACGGGCATCGGAGTGCGGATGATGTCGTGCGCAGCGGCGATCTTCTCCTGGAACAGGTCCCAGCTCGCTTCGGGAGACAGGTGCCGCGGCCGGTAGACGACGGGCAAGTCCTCCCGCCAGTCGGCGAAGTCCCAGTTGAATACGCGCTCGCGCAGCCTCGGGAAGTCCGGGGTGAGCGGATAGGGCACGAAGTTGTAGAGATTGAAGAGCCACAGCGCCGAACTGTTCTCCCGCATCCAGTCGACGGTCTGGCCGTGTGCGGCCTCCGTCTCCTCGTCGAGGCCGCCCATCATGTTGAGCACGACCTTCAGGCCGGCGTCGCTCAGCTTGCGGATCTTCGTGGTGTAGTCGTCGAGGCCGCGCGAGAGCTTGTTGAGCCGTTTCAGCATCTGGGAGTCGGCGGACTCGAAGCCGAGTTCCACGGCGACGACGCCGAGTTCCAGCATGGCGTCGACGATCCAGTCCTTCACCTGCATCACATGTGTCTGCACGATGAACCGGTATCCGGGCCGGTCACGGAAGACGTCCAGCAGGTTGGCGACCGCTTCGCGTGACTGGCCGAACGTCTTGTCGCCGATGTAGAAGAGCCGGGTGTCCGGGAACCGGGCGGTGAGTTCGTCCACTTCCTGCTTGAGGGCACTCTTCTCGACGAGGGTGAGCTGCTTGCTCCAGGCGTCGCCGCAGAAGGAGCACTGGTACAGGCATCCGTGGCTGGCGTTGAGCCGCAGCAGCGGGACGCGGCCCTCGTAGCCGCCGAGATGGCGGTAGTCCGGTGCCCAGGTGATCCGCTCCGACGCCAGCCCGGGCAGAAGAGGTTTCTCCAGGTCCCCGCCCGTTCCGGAGGCGAGCCCCACGAGCCTGCGGACGAAGGTGGCGTCGAGTTGGCCGCGGTGCACGGCGTGGACGGCGCCGTCCGGGGCGAGCGGGGCCATGTTCCCGCCGAGGACGACACGGCGTCCGGCGTGCTCCAGGTGTTTGGCCACGTCCAGAGCGAGGCGGAAGTTCTGGGCGAGAGGCGACATGAGGACCAGATCGCCGGGGGCTGTCGCCTCCAGCAACGGTGCGGAGCAGACGTCCGATTCCGGCGGTGTCCTCGACAGGTCACGGAAGACGGAGTCGATACCCGCGGTGTCCAGCAGGGCGGTCAGATGAGCGACCCACAGCGGCATTTCCCATAAGCCGTCGCTCGGGATGAAGTATTCGGGAAGTAACGCCTTGAATCTCCGGTCGTAGTCGTCGTAGTAGTCCGACAGACGGGGGTCCGGGTCATGACTGGACGGGAAAGGAAGTTGGACTATGCAGCTCTTGGGCATGGTTGTCCCTTTGTTCGATGATGATGCGGGCATCCTCGAAGTGGAATGGTCAGCGTGAACCGGGGGAGAAGACCGCACAGCGCAGTTCGCTCGTGTGGCGTTTCCCGTCGATGTCGAGCCAGAGTTGTTCCGGTGCCGGAAGCATTTCGCTGAATTCCACGGGGGAATCGGACTTCCGGGCAAGACGGAAGATCTGCCTGACGACGAGAGGGGACTCCCAGTCGACGTACACCGGTTTAGGCTCGCCGGGGATCTTCAGAAAGCCGTGGCGAGGCAGGCTCAGGTCACGGCGGAGCCTGCGAGCGGCGGCGAACTCGGCCGCGTCGCCCTTCGCCGATCGGGTGCCGGGGCTCCATCCGCGAAGGACGTCCGCCGGTATACGCCAGCGCTCGCGGTGCAGTACGACTCGGCCGCAGCGGATGCGCGGCACATGGTCGTGGCCGACGCTGCGTATTCCGACGCCTCCGAAGTGCCGGGGGAAGGCGAACGGGGACAGCGGGTCCTGGCGGATGCTGGGTCCGCCGGCCAGCGGGGCGAGCAGTTTCAGTCGGCCCTCCACTCCCTGCGCGCGGAGCTCCAGGCGTTCGGCGGTTGCCACGACGTAGAGCTGATGAGGTTGGAGCACGGCGTCCCGTGTCTTCGGGGACAGTCCGTGGACCTCCAGGTCCGGGCAGGGGTAGGTGAGTTGGGCGGCGGTCTTGTCCGGATGCGCGCGGGAGAGGTCGATCAGCACCTCGTCCTCATCCAGAAGGCTCTGGTACCGCGCGTAGATCTCGTCGAGCAGTTCGGGAGCCTCGGCCTGCATCATCGGGGCGAAGCTGGAGTGGGTGAGCGCCTCGCGGACGGCATGGCAGTCGCCCACTACGGCGAGGAAGTCGCCGTCGGCGAGCGCGTCGGTGTCCCGCGCGGCGAGCATGACGTCCGGATTGCACAGCGCGGGTGGCGTGGCCGGATGGCGTGCGAGCAGTGCTTCCAGCCGGTCCCGGTCGACGACGGTCTCCTGCTGATCGCCGGTGGTCCCGGCCAGCAGTACGTTCGTGATCTCGCGGTCGAGCGCCGCGATGTCCCGGTCCACTTCCTCGCACGCTCGGGCGAGTTGGGGCTTGTCCTCGAAGAAGCCGGCGTAGAAGTGATGGAGCGCGACAGGGTTTCCCAGGCCGAAGCGTGCCTCCATCCAGCGGTGCAGGATGTCCTGCTCGCGGCGGACCCGGAGCCGGGGAGCGAGCAGTGTCAGGTCGTAGACCACGGACAGCTCGCGGCTGATGACCTTCTCGACGTCCTGGCCTAGGGTCATGCTCCGGACCGGGCTGTACGCCTCCTCGTAGAGGACGCTCCGGTCGGCGTAGTGCAGACCCTGCGACCGGTTGGCAGGGGTCCCGGTGATCTCCTCGAAGTTCTTCTTGAGGCGGCTCAGGAGAGTTGCGCGGTCTTCGACCGGACCGCCGGCGAACTGCCGCAGCGTGTCGTCGAACCACCGCACGACCGCGAGATCGGCCGCCCCTTCCTCCAGGTGCCCGGTCAGCGCCCGGAGGGGATCGGCGGCCCCGACGGGTATCTCCCAGCGGGCCGTCAGCCAGTCCTTGCTCACCAGTTCACGCAAGGTCTCGTCGAAGGTCCGGCGGGGCGGGGTCCCGCGTCGCGCCCATGCGGCACGGAGCCGGGCCACCGTGCGCTCGCCGTCGCACCGCTCCCACAGCCATGACTGGTCGTCGTCGAACGTTTCAGCCGTCACCTCGACGAAGCGCCAGTCGTCCGGCATGCCCGTCCGCGTCTCGAACGCGTACAGCCGGACCCGCGAGTCCTGGCTGAACGCCAGCGGGCGCCGCCGAGGACGTACGGTCTCGAAGTGCTCGGCGGCGCTGCTGAACGTCTCGGCGATGGCCTCACCTGCCCAGTGACTCAGGAAGGCGACGCGACGGAGCGGACCGGTGGACCAGGAGATCCCCGTGGCGTCGGGTGCCACCCGGGCCACCGCGAGAGGGCCGAAGTGCGAATGCGTCTCGTTCTTCGTCGTGACCCGCTGGAGGTACATGGTGAGCAGGTCGGTCATACGCCTGACATGGCCGTCCGATCCCCCTCCGCCACCGTCGATCCAGCCGACGAACTCCTCGAAGCGCGCGTCGTTCGACAGCAGCAGAACCTGCTGGAGCGCGGGGTCCCTGAACAGGCGTACGACAGTCTCGCGACCGCGAGCCAGCGCGGCGGCGTGATCCTTCTCGAAAGCGACCCACACGCTGTCCAGGGCCAGAACCGCGTCCTGGTAGCGCCTGACCATCTCCACGGACGCCGGGCCGAGGTCCGCCTCCAGGCGCGCGAGGTCCCGCGGCGGGAACGGACGCAGCATGCCCACCCCGGAGGCGATGTCCCCCTTCGTACCCACGCGTTCCTCGCGCAGCAGCGCTTTCAACTGCTGCGCGACCCGAAGCGCCTCGTCGCAGCGGGTGAGTACGGCATCCGCGGCGTTCGGACTCGACGAATCGGCCACTTCCTGCAGGAGAGAGCACGGGAATCCGGCGTGGCGCAGGAGCATGATCGGGGCGAGTGCCCACTCGTTGCGGTGATGGGATCGGCCGGTCAGGGTGGTGCCGCCCCGTAGCCGTGCGTCGTCCTTTTGCTGTCCTTGTCCGTCCATGACTGCCCCCGTTTGGCCGTTCAGTGCCCAGACACTGCGTGACGCTAGTCATGCGATGAGGGGTCTTCAATGGCATATGCGCGGGTTGGCTGAGTTCAAGCCAAAGATGGTGTCGTCGCTCTCAGCCGGTACGGAAGAAGGCTCGCGGACACGGCCATCGGCGGGAAGGAGACCCGGGTCGGCCTGGAGGTCCGCCGCTTCTTCCGTGCCGACGCGGAGTACCCCAGGAAGACGTTCGTCGAGCCGGTCGAGGGGCTGACCCTCCGCCACGAACGTCGGACGGTTCCGCTCCAACAAGCCCTGGAACAGCTGGCCTTGGCACGGGTACGGGTACGGCAGGCTGAGACCGGGTTGGCCCCGAACACGGGGACGGGCGCCGCCGATTCCGCGAGAACGACCTCCGCCCTCGCGGGGTTCGAAGACGACGGTGTCGTCACATCGCTCATGGCAGCGGGTCGCCCTGTCCGGCAGTCGTGCCCTGGTGGGCCCGGATCGCCGAGATCACGGAGTCGGTGGTGCGGTCGAGGTGGCTGCGGCCATCGGGGAGTTCAATCGGGGAGTTCAGCGGTGGGGCTGATGGATGCGCATGCCCTGGAGATGCCCATCACCGCGGCACCGCGGGCGATCGGGCGTGACTGGCATCGCTCGACAAGTCGCCTACGGTCCTCAACGGAGAGCGGCGCGTTGCCGTGGCTGCCCATCACGTCGCGGCGAGGCTGTTGAGCAGGCGCCCCAGTTCTGCCGGCGCCTGAATGTGGGCCAGGTGACCCTGGCCAGGAAGTTCGTGGACCGCGGCATGCGCGACGTGCTGCCGCACAAGGTCGAATGACGTTCCGTAGGGGGCCGTTCCTCGATTACGCCGGCCGATGATCAAGTCGACTCGCTCCGCCTGCTGCGCCATCACATCCGGCGGCGGTGTCGCATTGAGCGCGCCGAGTTCGGCGTACAGCGGTCTGCTCAAGCGACGCAGTATCGCCCAACTGTGGGGATCGGCCCGAAGGTCATCGACATACGCTGCGGAGAAGCCGGAGATCCGCCGATTGACGATCTCGACGCAGCGATCCCAGTCCGCCGTCTCCGCTGCCGCTTTCAGGTCCGGCAGCGCATGGCGTCCGAACGGCCGCATCACCGGCTCATAGGCGATCACCTGGTGAATCGGGCGCTCGTTGGTGGCCAGCAAGGTGATCATGCCGCCGTAGCTCCAACCGAAGAGAGCCCGCGCGCTGTCGAACTCGTCGAGGACCACGCCGAGGTCCTCAACCTCGGTCCGCAATGAGTACGAGTTGGTCAACGGCCCCGAGGGGGCACGGCCACGACGGTTCACGACCACCACTGAGGGCCAAGCGTCGATGGCGCCCGCCACATCGCGCCACGTATGCGCGTCGCTCATCACGCCCGGGACGACGACGAGGCCCGGAGTGTCCGGCTCCCCGTACACATCGACCGTGACCCAGCTGTCTCCACCGACCGGCAGTGTTTTCTGAATCGTTCGCTCCATAAATCTATTATGGAGCGAACGATCTACAATGCAAACGTGACTGAACGCAACCGCGGACGCCCCCGAGCCTTCGACCGCGACCGAGCGGTCCTTGACGCCGCTCGCCTCTTCTGGCGACGCGGCTACTCCGGCACCTCGACCCGCACCCTGGCCGCGACCCTCGGGCTTTCCACCTCCAGCCTCTACGCCGCCTTCGGCAGCAAGGCCGGACTGTTCGAGGAAGCGGTGCGGACCTACGCCGAGCGTTACCGCGAGATCTACCAGCAGGCAGTCGCCGAGAACGACATCCAGACGGTCATCGACCGCATCCTCACCGACTCGGTCCACGAGTTCACCCAGCCGAGCGAGACGCACCCCGGATGCCTCATCAACAGCGCCGTGATGACCGACAGCACAAGCACACTCGATACCAGCGCCTACATCACCGAACTGCACAGCACGAACGAGCAGGCCCTCCTCGCGCGCATCGAAAAAGCGATCCAGGACGGGGAACTAGCCGCAGGCACCAACGCATCCGCCCTGACCGGGCTCATCCAATCCGTCTGGCACGGACTGTCGGTGCGATCCAACATCGACACGGCTCGCGAGGACCTACTCGCGACAGCGCAACTTGCTCACCGGCTGATCTGCCAACAACTCACGTCACCAACGTCCTGACCCGCAACGACTAAAGGGCGTGAAATGCAGCACGCGGCGGTCCACGGCCTGGAGTTCGGCGAGGATCTCACTGCTGGGCATCGCCATTGGTTCGGCCCTTCTGGCGCGAACTTGGCGAATGTGGCGAACGTGGCGAACAGAGCAGGATCGGGCTTCGGTGCGATTGGGGGTAAGCAGACTATCCCCGAGGGGCTCGGCGCCCGGCCTGGACGAAGCCGTAGCGTCATCGAGAACTTGCCCAGCTCGTCACGAGGGTGCTCGGTAGGCTGCGTCGGGATTGTTCGGGAGATCAGATGGGGAGGGCCGATGCGCAGGCTCCTTGTCGAGCACCGTTTCGTCGTGCCGGTGTCCTTCTACCTTTTCGGTATCCAGGACATCGACGAGACCGCCCTCGACTCGCCCTTCCCCGACGGGGCGGTGAGCGGTGAACTGGTCACGGTTCTTCCGGGCCGATTGGATGTCACCACGGGGGTGCACACGCAAGCCGTGGCCTTGCATGTCCAGTGCTGGTCCGGCGAGCCGGGCCGCCTGGAGGGCGGGGACGGCTGGGATGCGACGGCGTCGGGGTCGCTCACGGTGCCGAGTGGGGGTATGGCGGTCTGGGAGGTGATGGGCCGGACGCCTGACACGTTCGCTCTGCCGGATGGAGCCGGGGCCTACCAGTTCGATGCCTACGACTCCGGACGCGAACAGGCCCGCTCGCTCTCCCGGCACAAGGCCACATGCATACCTCAGGAAGTTGAGGAGATCACCGTGCGGTTCTGGCCCAGCTAAAGAGCTCGTGCACGGTTGGCCGTAGCTCGGCGCTCAGGTGGCTCGTTGAACTGTGCATGGTGGGGGCTGGGGCTCGTGAGTTGATCGTGGAGGAATACCGGATCACCGGGTTGTGTCCGGTGGTGATCGCTGAACTCATCGCCGAGATAGGCCCGTTGTGACACGAACGGCATCAGGCGCGTCTGGCGGAACGGCCGTGGCAACGGGCGGTGGGAGCCGGGGCGAAGCACCGGTTCGTCTTCATCTACCGGCTGCTGGCCACGCTGGTGAGTCTGCGCCACGGCACCACGCATGACGTGCTGGCTTGCTGGTTCGGCGTGGACCGCTCCACCATCACCCGCGCCATCGGCGAGGTGCGGCCCCTGCCCCCAGTGGACACCCTTCTCGCTGCGGATGCGGGCTCGTTTCACTCCGTGCGGCCCGCCCGGACGGCGCTCCGATCTACGTCATCCTCGATAGCCTGTCCGCCCATAAGGGCGAGACCATCCGGCGCCGGGCGAGGAAGGACCGGGTCGAGCTGTGCTTCACCTCGACCTACGCGTCCTGGGTCAACCTGGTCGCGGCCCACTTCGGACCCTCGCGGTAGTTCACCGTTGCCCACTCCCATCACCGCAGCCACACGGCCCAGACCGGGGCCCTGCACGCCTGCCTCCGCCGGCGCAACACCCATGCCCGCCGCCCTGACGTCCTCGCCGCCCAGCGCCGCGAACGCGCATGTATCCGCAGCGATAAAGGCATCCGATGGGGCGGGCGGCCCGTCGATGAAGCAGGGTGAGGTCAGGTCTCAGGCCTGAGGTTCGCTCCGCAGGTCGACGAAGCCGGATTCGATGTCACCGCGGAAGGTGAGGGCTTCTTCGCCGATACCGAGGGCACCCAGCAGGAGGGCGAGAGCCGCGTCGACGTCAGCCTGGGCGCGGCTGACCCAGACGAAGACATCGGGGCAAGGGTTGCCCTCCAGTCGGCTGAGCGCAAAGTCGATCTTCTGGATACGGAACATCGCCGCATCCACCGCGCCCAGGTCCTCCCAACCTCGTTCGATGTTCAACCGCAGCCGCGTGGCCAGAACGTCCAGCGACGGCGACAGGCCGGCAACCAGCCGGAAGGAACTCGCCGCGTACTCCCACATGCTGGCCTGGAAGGCCGGGTTTCGCTTGCCGCCCTGATACTCCAGCGCGCGTTCCCAGTCCGACTCCGCTCCAGGAACCTCGACCTCCGCCATGCGCCCCCCACCACGCCGCTGAGCCGTGACCGCTCATTCTAGAAGCTCAGTTCCTGGCGTCCCGGATCACCAATCCGGTGAACGTATGCGGTCACAGCACGAGCCATACCCGGCACGGCGACCAAAGGTCCAACGCGAGTTCGCGCAGTGCACCTCACCGGTACCCCGCCGGATCGAGTCGGAACAAGTCTTCCATCTGGACCTCCGCCCGCGATGCGTCGCACTCCCATGGCTCCGCGACGGCCTTGTCGGCCTGGTGGAAGCCGTCGCAGATCTGACTCGCGAGGGTGAACCCGAAGAGACCTCATCCTGACTGCCCGTCACGAGACGTCTTCATCGTGGTCGTTGAGGGACATCCCGCACGTCAGAGCGCGGGCGACGTCGGCGAAGTACTGCTCGTCGGCATCAGGTGCGAGACCGAGCGGGACGCCCTGGCTGAGGCCGATGAACAGTGCCCTGAGCGCCGTGGTCAGGCGTTGCGCCTGTCGCGGCGTCACGAGGGTTCCGTTGTGCGATCTTCCGGTGAACAGCGAGATCAGGTGGTTCTCCTGCGCCCGTACGGATGTGGCGAGTTGGGCCCCAAGTTCTGGGTCGTGCAGGGCCATGTCCAGCAAGGTGATCTGGAGTGACAGGCCGGACAGCGCGTCCGGGGCGTCGCAACTGCGCCAGTAGTACCGGGCGAAGGCGTCGACCGCTTCCAGCAGATCGAGTCCAGCGGGAACCGTCTGCTCGATCTCCTCGTAGTAGGGCCGCAGGTGGTCGGCGACCAGAGCGACCACCAGGCCGTTCTTGCTCCCGAACAAGGAGTAGACGGCGCCGGTGGTCAGGTCGGCGCGTTCGGCGATCTCATCGAGCCTGGCCCGGTATCCGTCCCGCGAGACGACCTGGAACGCGGCGTCCAGCAAGGCGCGGCGGTTGCGTTCCTTGGCCTCCGCTCTCGTCATTCTCATAGTTTGATTATTACCATAATCTACTTACGAAACTAGTTCAGGACGAGTTTTGAGGAGGACGCTCATGGCCCAGGTCGTGACATCGCGGGTGACCCGCCAGACGGTGGGGGCCATTGCCGATGGCGCCTTCAAGGTGCTGCTCGGCGCTGTCTACATCGCCGGCGCTGTCCCACTCGGCCGGTTACTCGGCACGTCGGCCTGGCTGATGGTCCTCTCCGGCGTGGCCCTGCTGATCGGCGGCGGCATCGAGATCAGATACACGGGCAGCCGGTCGATGCGCACTTGTACGTGGCTCATGCTCGCCTACGACAGCGGCTGGGTGCTGACAGCCCTGACCGGGCTCCTGATGGCGCGACACGGCAGTACCGCCGGGGGTGAACTCTGGATGGGGTATCAGGCAGCCGCCCCCATCATGTTCGCCGCACTGCTGATCGCCGCCGCCCCTGCGCAGATGACCACCGGCACTCAGCCCGACACCTCGGTTTGAGGGAGACGGTCGGCCCAATCCCGTTTCCCTCAAGCCGAGGCACCCCAGGTCGGGCACTCACGCCGCCTCACCTTGAGCGAGACCGGACACGGCTCCGCCTAACGCCTCGTCGCTGAGCCGCCGTTGGACTGCGTGTCGGTCAGGTTCGAGGACGCGATTCCGGTACGGCCGTCTCGGTACGGCCGTTTCGGTGGCCGCCGGGTGGGCGCCATTTCCCAGGCTGGTACTGGTCGGCGACGACCGGGCAGCACCGCAGAGACGGGTCCCCTGACCGACCCTGTCACAGGCGAACTCGCCGACCTGGTCGAGAGCATGATCATCGGTAGGAAGCTCAACGGGAGGCAGATCTGGAAAGAACTCATAGACCACCACGACTACTTGGTCACATACGACAGCATCCGCCACTACATCCGATACACACGATCCCAACAGTGCCGGCACGAGCAGAATCGTTGACATCCAGATGCGGGGCGCGCCCGCCGCGGGCCGTTGGCGACATTCGTACAAGACCGGCAGCCGCCGCCTTTGCACTATCGCTCCATGAACACCCACGACGCACAGCACGCGCAGCCGATGCATGTCGACCGTGACGGACCGCGGGACGCACCGCCACTGCTGCTCATCCACGGGTCTGGAGCCTCGGGCGCCTCCTGGGGGCCGGTGGTCCCGGCCCTCGCAGCCCGTCATCATGTCGTCCGGATAGACCTCCCGGGCTGCGGCCAGTCCCCGCGCGCCAGGTCCTACAACGTTCCGGCGCAGGCGGGCCGCGTGGCGGCGCTGCTCGACGAACTCGGGCTGCGCGCCGTCACCGTGGCCGGCCACTCCAGCGGCGGATACGTCGCCACCGCGCTCGCGGAGCAGCGCCCCGACCTGGTGGGTTCGCTGGCGATGATCAGCACCGGCCCGCACCTCGACGCGCTCCTGCCGCAGTCGGCCATCCTCCGCGTGATGCTGGCACCGCCCTTCGGGCCGCTGCTGTGGTGGCGGCGTTCGGATGCGATGATCCGCAAAGGCATCGGCGCCACGCTCGCCGGGCCCGCGCCCATTCCGCCCGGCATGGTCGCCGACGCGCGGAGTACCACGTACCGCGCGTTCCGCAAGGTGCTGCGCGAGAACACCACGTACCTCGCCGAGCAGTCCGTGCCCGAGCGGCTCGCCGCTCGCGGGCTCCCGGTGCTCGTGGTCTTCGGCGCCGCCGATCCGCGGTGGGATCCGGCGTCGGCACGCCAGTACGACGTCGTGCCGGACGTGCGGGTCGAGATGCTGCCGGGCGTTGGGCACATACCCATGCTGGAAGCGCCCGAGCTGGTGGGCCGGCTGCTGCTGGACTTCGCGACTCTGTGCGCCGGAACCCCGCCGGCAGGCCCGGCCTAGACTGGCGCCGTGTTGTCGCAGGGCGTGCCACCCGCGTGGTCGGGCGTTGACATCGCAGTACCGGAGCCCTTGGACCGGCTGCCGGGCATCAGCATGGCCGGATTCCGCCACCGTGTCCTCGCGCCCGTCGACATCGCGATGGTCGCGCATCCGTCCGTCACCTTGCTCATCGATCTGAGCGACGATGACGGCCTGGTTCACGACACGCAGGGGCGGCACGGACGCGGCAGTGTCGTGATCGGCCTGGCCCCGGGGGAGTTGCGGGTGTCCGGCCTGGTGGGCGAGTGCTTGCAGATCCGGCTGCAGCCGGGTGTGGCGGCCGCAGTACTCGGCTCACCGGCCGGGGTCAGCGGGAGCGTGGAGTCCTTGGGGGGAGTCTGGGGTCGCGACGCCGAGCGCTTCGAGGAGCGGCTGCGTACAGCCGGATCGTGGGACGAGCGGTTCGCGATGGCGGCGGACGCCGTCCGCCGGCGGATCGGGGACGGCCTGCGGGTCGATCCGGAGGTCGCCCACATCTGGAGGCGGACGGTCGCCAGCAGGGGCCGGACGCGTATCGACGGCCTGGCGGACGAGGTCGGCTGGAGCCGCAAGCGCCTGTGGGCGCGTTTCCGGGCGCAGCTCGGCGTCACCCCCAAGCGGGCCGCCCAGCTGGTGCGGTTCGACCATGCGGCCCATCTGCTCGCGGCGGGTGTCCCTCCCGCCGGTGTCGCGGCCGAGAGCGGTTATGTCGACCAGTCCCATCTGCACCGCGAAGTGAAGGCGTTTACGGGGATCACGCCGACTGCCGTCGCCGCCGCACCGTGGCTGGCGATCGACGACGTCGCTTGGCCCGCCTCCTGGCGGGCAGGGAGGCCCGTGACAGGTGACGCACGCGGTTCCGGCCAGCGCTGAACCGCCCGGCCGCGGCCTTCCTATGGCTCGGGGATTGCGATCGCGCGCTTGGTCCCGTGCCTGTCGGCGGCCTTCGGCCTGCTTGCGCGGATGGCGGAAGATCTTGCTGGCGAGACCACGAACGCTTCTGCCGTGGTGGTGTTGTTGTAGTTGACGTACCAGCCCCCGGTTGGTGCCAGGCAGCCAGCTGCTCGGCCAGACGTTCGACGTCGACCTCCTCGGTGTTCGATCATGGTGCTGGCGTGCCGGTAGTCACCGTCAATACGCGTGATCGCGTCGGTCGGTGCGGCGACGAGCATGGATCCTGGACCCTGGGTGCTGCGGTTGGGTGGGGCGGTTCGGACGTGCTGCCGGCAGCGGACGGTTCGTGTCGAGCGTCGTAGGGCGGCTGTGTTCTGTTGCCCGAGATACCGGACGCCGGGTGGACGGTCTTGGGCGCACACAGGATTCCGTCACCCTCACCACGGCCACCGCGGGCGGCGGCTCAGGCATCCCTCTGAGCACCAGGTTTGTCTACGACGGGCCGGGCTCGGTCATTCGGTCATCAAGAGATCTGCGGCTTCCTCCTTGGGCCGGGGGCGGGCCCGCTCCCTCGTCTTCGAGGGGCCCGGTAATGATCTCGATATGACTGGGACATTCGATCCGCTCGTCGCGATGATCTGCGATACACCTCCAGCGTCCGGAGTCCGTTGGCTTCGGGCGCGCCCGGCGGTGCGCGGGTGGGACGGCGTGGGGGTGCCGATCGGTCGTGCGCGTGTCGCCAGGGCGCTGTGCCTTCTGGCTTGACCGCGCTTGGAGAAGAACTGGTGTTTGCGCATGGACAGTTGCCCGGACAGCTACTGCGTTCGCGCAGATTGCGATGGCCACGGGCCGTCGGCCGGGCGGTGGAGCTTGGCCCACACCCTGGCCTCGGTCCACTCGGTGAACCGTCGGAAGGCGGTGATGCCCGACAGGCCGAAGCCCGGCGGCAGTTGGTTCCAGATGCAGCCCGAGGTGGCCACGAAGATGATCGCGGCCAGCACCTCACGATCCCCTCGACGACGATACCCACCGCCTTGCGGACGTTGCGGGGCTGGCGGTACCACCCGCTGGAACAACTCCCACAGGTCTTCCGGCGCCAACCTTTCGACAAGCGCAGCAGTCATCACCCCGGACTGCCGCAAGATCAAACCAACTGAAATGGCGTCTTATGCCTGGCAGCAACCCGCGACAATCAGCTTGAAATGCCTCAGAAAAAACCGGTCCCGATGCTGCTACAGGCCTCAACTGTTCGGCGAGGTCGAACCGGGAGCTGCCCCGGCCGCCACTCCGGTGATCGCATCGATGTCTACCGGAGTGGAAGTGGCTCTTGGCGGCGGGGTGAGGACCGTCATCGGCTGCCCAAGAGCCGGGGGTGGTGGGGTCAGGGCGGACGAAGGCAGATCAGGCGGAGTGGTCTGTCGCAAGAGGGTCTGGTCGAAGTTGACCAGTCTCGTCTTTTCCATGACCGTGATGTGATCCAGTACGGTGTCGTTGGCTTGGTCGGCCAAGGCGCGGACGAGCGTGTTCTTCGTGGTAGAGCGGATTTTTGCCACCGTGTTGAAGATCGATCCGTGTGTCATTCGCAGGATGTTGGCAAAGTCCGAATCGAATTGCTGGCTGGTGTCTGCCGTCAGTGCGGAAACAAATCCTTGCTGCTGAGGGCTCGCGACATTGGGCAGCATGATGTTCAGCATCGGCGCTATCTTGCGGCAGGTGGCGTCCAGTGCGGCGTGCCCGTCGATGAGGTGTCGACTCGCAGTGATGACACTTTCTGTTGTGCCTTTCTGTAGGCCGAGCTGTCCGACAGGGTATTCCCACAGCCCGGCTGCGCGGACCTTCACGACGAAGTCTCGGTCCGACTCGGTCAGGGGGCCCCACGGCGTTTCGGAAATGATGCTGTCGTGCGCGGTGGTGGCGGCACTGGCACCCGGAGTGCTCGGGTGGATGAGGGACGCGACCGTAAGACTCACGGCGCCGCCGACAATGAAAGCTCCCGTCACATTCCATGAGAACCGCACTGTGCCTCCTGTAGGTCATAGATCCGTCCACCGGCGGGTGTAATCAGCGGTACGCGCGTGGCGCGCACGCGACTCGACGTCTTTGGCAAAGAATTGACGGATTCTGGCTCAAGTCCATGCCGTACCTCGGCGGCGTGTGGGTGCTGCCTGGATCCAGTTGCCGAGTTGCCTCGGCAACTACGTCCTGCAACGCGCTCGATGTTCTCCTTTGACCTGATTTGCCGAAGGTGGCGGCGTGACTTCCTTTAGGCCACCTCCAGAGCTCGTAACACGATCTTGTTGAGGTTCCCTGGGTGGGCGTGTCCGATGCGAAAGTCCCCGCACGGAAACCGAGACGATCTGTTTGCGGAGGCGCAGCGGGTGGTGGTGCCGAAACCGCCACCCGCGCGGACCTCATCGCTCCTGTCGTCCCCCACACGGTGACAGGCCACTTGGTCGACGCGAGGGGATCGACCGGTCCGCGCGGCCCCAATAGCGACCGCGCGGACCGGCAACGTGGCTTCGTCTGGCCCTGAATTCCGAGCGCCCATTCATCCGTAGCCGGTCGCGCTGCGGATTGGTCCGGAAAAAAGATTCATCCGATCGGGCAAACGGCCAATCCGCCGGGCCGCCGGGGCCGGATTCCCCACGTGACCGACGAAGAGAAAGAACCGCGAACCATCGGGAAATCACCCGTCGTTCAGCGGTTCATTCCGGCCGGCCCACAGACCTCGAAGATCCATTCATCATCCCGTCCACAGACGCCACGCATCGCATCAGCCACAGGAGAAACACCATGACTACTCGTATTCGCCGTACCGCGGTCGTCCTCGCTGCGACGGCTGTGCTTCCGCTGGCGCTGAGCGCCTGTTCGAGCGGGAGTGACTCCGCGAAGTCCGATGCCTCCACCAAGGCGTCCGCCTCGGCGTCGGCGTCGAGCGACGGCATGACCGGCGCCGGTGCCACGACCTCCGACCAGCCCTTCGGCACGGCCTGTTCCGGTGTGCCGAAGACCGGTGCCGGCTCCTTCGACGGCATGGCCAAGGACCCGGTGGCCACCGCCGCCTCCAACAACCCCGCGCTGTCCACGCTGGTGGCGGCGGTGAAGAAGGCCGGGCTCGTCGACACCCTCAACAACGCCCAGGGCATCACCGTGTTCGCGCCGACCAACGACGCCTTCGCGAAGATCCCGAAGGCCACGCTCGACAAGGTCCTGGCCGACAAGGCACAGCTGACGAAGATCCTCACCTATCACGTGGTGGGTCAGCAGCTCACGCCGAAGGACCTGGACAAGGGCTCCTTCACCACCCTGGAGAAGTCGAAGCTGACGACGTCCGGCTCGGGCGAGTCCTACACCGTCAACGACTCCGCCAAGGTCGTCTGCGGCAACGTCAAGACCGCCAACGCCAACGTGTACATCATCGACACCGTCCTGATGCCCACCAGCTGACGGACCACCAGCAGCACCGGGCACCCGATCTCGTGGTGCCCGGTCGCAGGCCTCCTGTGACGGGGAGATGGGTGAGGGGCGGGGCATGTGCCCCGCCCCTCACCGCTGGGCCGGCACGGGGCGGTACGACGACGAGGGCTCGGCCTTCGCCCCGGAGACGCGCGTCCCGTTGCCGGAGCCGCGCCGCCCGGAGCAGGAACAGTCCCGGGCGAAGCGGCTCGCGGGCAGTGGCTCAGGTGTACCAGTCGTGCGGGGTCGCAGCCATTCCCGCGCTCCCGCCGGAGGTCGGCCGTACGCTCAGGATCTGGTCGACTCCCATCCGGCGCTCCTCGAACGCCAGGGCCCCGCCGACCAGATACAGCCGCCACACCCGAGCCGTCTCCTCGCCGACGAGCCCTGCGAACTCGTCCCACCTCTCCTCCAGGGTGCGGTGCCAGGCTGTGATCGTACGGACGTAGTGCTCGCGCAGCGACTCCACCGAGCGCACCTCAAGACCGGCCTCCTCCAGCAGCGCGACCGTCTCGCCGAGGGGGCGCATGTGCATGTCGGGTGCGATGTACGCCTCGATGAACGCGCCGCCGCCGGGCGCCTTCGCGCCGCGGGACATCTGCTGCACTAGCACGCGGCCCTGCGGGCGGACCAGGCGGTGCAGGGCGGCGGTGAACGCCGGATACTCCGCGTCCCCGACGTGCTCGCCCATCTCGATCGTGGAGACGGCGTCGTAGCCGCCGCCCGTGATGTCGCGGTAGTCCTGGCACACCACCTCGACGAGGTTCTCCAGACCGCGCCCGGTGACCTGCTCGCGGACGTGGGCCGCCTGCTCCCTGGACAGGGTGACGGCGGTGACCTGCACCTTGTGCCGTTCGGCCGCGTACAGGGTGAGCGAGCCCCAGCCGCAGCCGATGTCCAGCAGCCGCGCGCCGGGCCGCAGCGCGAGCTTGCGGCAGACCAGCTCCAGCTTGGCGCGCTGGGCGTCGGCCGGGGTGAAGTCGGCCTCCTCGCTGGTCCAGTAGCCGCACGAGTAGGCCATCGTCTCGTCGAGGAGGAGACGGTAGAAGTCGTTGGAGAGGTCGTAGTGGTGGCTGATGGCCGCCCGGTCACGGGCCTTGCTGTGCAGGCCGCCGCGCAGCCGCGCCTGCGACGCGGGCGCGGGCGGACGCGGCCCGGCCGCGCCCAGGAGCACGGCCGACCCGGTGGCACGGGCGAGCTCGGCGAGTCCGAGCCGGGGCGCATGCAGCCGACGCTCCCGGGCCGCGGCCCACATGGTGCGCAGCCCTTGTGCCAGGTCTCCTACGACGTCGATCTCGCCGGTGACGTACGCCTGGGCCAGGCCCAGTTCACCGGGCTGCCACAGCAGGCGCCGTAGCGCCCGCCGGGAGCGGAGCACGACGACGGGTCCTTCGGCCGGGCCGGTCTCGCTCCCGTCCCAGGCGCGCAGCCGCAGCGGGAGGGGACCGCCGAGCGCGGTCTCGGCGAGGGCGGCGAGCCGGTGGGCGACACCGGGCCGGGTGGTCTGACTGGTACTCATCGTGCGGTGTTCTCCTTGGTGAACGTGTACTGCTGAACGTGTACTGCTGCATGCCGAGGTGTTCACAGCGCGATCCGGCTGCGGAGCGGGGGAGCGCGTGCCATCGCCCTGCCTCCCAGCCGACCGCGGACACCCATGTCGCGCGTAATCCGAAGCCGCCGCCACGGCGGATTGGGCAAAGTCGGCGACAGGGCCGTCACACCGCGGCCGAAGCATGCCGGGGCCGCACGTATCCGGCCGGCCGACCCGGCTGCTCTGCGGCTGTCGTCCGGCCACGTGACGCGACAGCGGTTCTAGACGAAGACGGGCCCCGGGCCGGACCACGCCCCGTGCGGTCCGGGCGCCAGGGGCTGCGGCACCTGGCTCACCGCGGACACCGCGATGCGATGCCAGGCGGCGGCCCGTCGCATCATCCACGGACCGCCACCCCGGACGACCACCACACCCGCCCGCGCGCCTGCCGCGCGAGCGCGCTCGACATAACGCCACGCCTCCACCTCGGCGTCGGTGCCTTGGCCGTCGTGCCCCCGCACCAGCACGACGCTCCGGCCGGCCAGGTGGGCGGCGGGCTCCTCCGCCGACAGCCATGGCGCCAGCGCCACCACACCCCGCACCTGGGGATGCGCGGCGACCCGTAGAGCCGTACGACCGCCCATCGCGTGCCCCACCAGGACCACGGGGACCTCACCGGCCAGCCGCCCCAATTCGCTCAACGCCCGCAGCGCGTCCTGCTCCGCGTCGCCGTCGTTCCATCCCCGGCACCGATAGCGGACCTGTCCCAGGAGCACCTCGTCCAGCGACACGGCCGACGCCGAGGACCGCAGCACGGGCCGCATCCGCAATGCCGCCAACTGCCAAGGGCGGGTGGGGCGATGCCCTACGACAGGACCAGCGTGCAGCGTGATCACGGCCCCGCGCGTCCGCCGCGGCATGTGACGCACCCACAGCGCCGACCCGGGCGCCGACTCCCACCAGACCGTCATGACACCGCTTCCCTTGACGAACGCGGATCTCGCGCCCCGGGGAATCCGTTGCCACGGCCGCGCCCGCCTGCCCGGATCACGGACTCGATCGGGTGAACCAGCAGGCGGCCGACGGTCGAACCGGTCGGGTCATCCGAAGGTGAAGGAGTACGCCTGGATGCCTGGTGTGACGCGGAGTTCGAGATGCGCGGTGCGGGCCGTCCTCTCGTCGACCAGGCGGTAGAGGGTGGGTGTCCCGGAGACCGGCACCGTCTTCATCGTTTTCCCGTCGATCAGGACGGTGACCGTCCCCGTGCCCCCGAGGACGAGGTTGACGTTCTTGGCCCGGTAGGTGAAGGCGAGGCGGGCATCGGAGCCCGCGGTGAAGTACTGGTAGCCGGCCGTCCATGTGCCGTCCAGGGAGAGGCTGTTGACCGGGATGTCGGCGGCGAAGCGGTACGTCTTGGCCTTGTCTGGCTGGAGCGGTTCGCCGACGTAGCCGCTGATGCGCTGGTTGCTCAGGTAGGTCTCGGGGGTGCGGTCCTTGGTGAGCTGGTCGTCCTTCTGCCCTGTCTTCGGGGGGAGTTGGACGCTCGGGTTCGCCTGCTTGAGCAGCGTGCGGATCAGGTCCTCGGTCTGCGCGTACTGTCCCTCGCCGAACTTGAAGTAGCGCACCGTGCCGTGGGCGTCGATCAGGTACTTGGCGGGCCAGAACCGGTTGCGGTAGTTGTCCCAGGTCGTCAGCTTGTTGTCGAGGGCCACCGGATAGGTGACCCCCAACTTCCGTGCCTGGCCTGCCACGTTGGAGGCGTTCTTCTCGAACGCGAACTCGGGCGAGTGCACCCCGATGATCTC
The DNA here is from genome assembly GCF_044768565.1 of Streptomyces sp. NPDC091280. Lineage (NCBI taxonomy): Bacteria > Bacillati > Actinomycetota > Actinomycetes > Kitasatosporales > Streptomycetaceae > Streptomyces > Streptomyces sp. NPDC091280. Next base: position 77,552 of record NZ_JBIVUZ010000024.1, on the reverse strand, counting down.
AAGACCGGAACTCCTGTAGGTGCGGTTCCACGCCTCGATGTACGGCAGACTCCGCTGGCAGTTGATGCACGAGTAGGTCCAGAAGTCGATCAGGACGACCTTGCCGCGCTCCTGCTTCAGATCGACAGGCTGCCCGCCGGGCGTGTTCAGCCACTTCGAGATCCCGGCGATCGGCGGCGCCTGCCCGCAGGAACGGAGTTCGTCGACGCCGTCCTCACAGCGCGAGAGTTCCCTGTTGGAATTGTCGTACAGACCCGACAGCTTCTGCCGGGCCACGTCACTGTCCTCGATCTTCTGCTGCGCCGCCGAGGTGTAGTCCGGCAGCGCCCGCTGGATCGCGTCGGTGACGTTGAAGGCCAGGGCGAGCGCGAGCGCCATCATCAGACAGCCCGCCACGATCCGAAGCTTCCTGGCCCGCTTGCGGAAAGCGCCGATCCGCTCGGCCACCCGGCGCCCCGCCAGCGCGAACACCAGCAGCGGCAGCGCCGTACCCACCGCGAACGAAACCGTCAACGCCACGATGCCCAGGCTCAGTTCACCCCGCGCACCCGCCACCGTGATCGCCGCCAGCACCGGGCCCGCGCACGGGACGTAGAGCAGTCCGAGCCCGAGTCCCAGAACGAACGCGCTGCCCTCCTTGTTGACCTGCCGCTGCGGGATCCGCGCGAACGGCTTCTCCAACAGCCGTTCCACCGGCGGGAACACCAGCCCCAGACCGATCAGGACCAGCAGCACGAGGCCGACGTAGCGCAGGATGTCGTCCGGCAGACCGAGCGCGGAGATGATCGTCACCCCGAGCAGCGTGAAGAAGCTGAAACTCAGCACCAGGCCCAGAACCACGGCATACGGCCGCCGATTACGCACCGGCACCACAGGCGGCGGATCGGCGATCAGAACATCGCCCGCCACCGCCGTGGCTCCGTCACCGCTGTGCCCATCCGTACGCGACCCCGCCGCGACGGGAGGACCCGCACCGGCCGGACCTCCTGGTCCTCCTGCCAGGAACACCACCGGAAGCACCGGCAGAATGCACGGCGACACGGCCGTGATCAGTCCTCCCAGCAGCCCGATCAGAACCAAAGTGACCATGCGATTCAGCCTCCGGAGTAAGCGCCGGCCCACCCGGCCCGCTCACTCCTGATCCGAGACTGCTTGCCCCCAAGGATTGGTCCATGACCTACCCGGCTCTGCGGATTCGGAAGCGCAGCCGCGTCAGAGCTGAGGTCGCGAAACGGCTGTACGCCGTCGACTTCGACGCGCCGAAGCATGGTGGCACGGTCCGCCGGGCGCAACGGCTGACCAGTACGCGGATGCTCGCGGCGATCACAGCCTCGTCATGGATGTGCGCGATCCCGCCGTCCTCAGGCCGTACCCGGGCCGACGTCAGCAACGGCTTAGGGCTCGGGCTCGGGACCTCCCTGTACTTGCGCAGGGCGCCGCCATGGCAGGCTGATGCCGCATGATCGATGAATTCGCGAAGGACAACCTGCTCGGGAGACTGCGGCGGGACCGCGAGGCGCTGCTCTGGAAACTCGACGGCTTGTCCGAATACGACGCCCGTCGGCCTTTGACGGCGACCGGGACCAACCTCCTCGGCCTGGTCAAACACGTGGCCTGCGTCGAGGCCAGATACTTCGGCGAGGTCTTCGAGCGCCCTTCACCGGAACCGCTGCCCCGGTGGCAGGACCATGACGGCGGCGATCTGTGGGCGACCGAGGACGAGAAGCGCGATCAGATCATCGGGTTCTACCGGCGCACGTGGGAACACTCGGACGCGACGATCAACGAGCTACCTCTCGACGCCCCCGGCCGCGTGCCGTGGTGGCCGGAGCCCTATTCCAGCACGAACCTGTTCGCCGTCATGGTCCACGTCCTCGGCGAGACCAACCGGCATGCCGGGCACGCCGACATCCTGCGCGAAGGCGTCGACGGCCGAACCGGGATGCGCCCCGAACACGAGACGCAGATCGACGCGGAAGCCCGCGCCGCCTACTGCGCGAAGATCGAGCAGGCCGCCAGATCGGCCGCACCGGTCAAGGCGGAGAACGCTGCGCCCGCCGGACCAAGTTCAAGTGCCGCTTCTGCGCCAAGCGGACCACGGACTCCGCATCCGCTGTCCTGATCATGGGGACACCGGACTCCGGACTCTGCCTGCCGCCTTTCGCGGCAGTGCCAAGCTTCCGTGGGCCGCAGGGTACGCCGTCTGCGGCAAGGACATGGCCCCGGCACTCGGCAAGGTGATGCAACGCAGATGCGAACCGTGCCGACACTGCGCCAAGTACGGCTTCCAGCCCGTCCGGAACGGCCGGGCACCCCGCCGGCCTTCCCGTTGTCCTGCGCCTGATCGATCTGCCGGACGGTACGCCACTCGACCTGGCCGTGCTCCCTGGCGGCCAGGTTCCCCCAACGTCCGTTCTGGGCGCCGGATTCACGGCGCATCGCCTACGTCGGCTGTCCGATCGGTGACTGCCAGCCCTTCTACTGAGCCTGAAGGCGTGATGTCGGGCGACCGGACGCTCCGCGCACCGAAGTCCTGGACGACGTGGGGGTATGCCTGAGCAGTCGCGGAAGTGGCCTCTGACCAGTGGAACAGTGGTCACACACATGGACTATGGCTTCAGGGTGCAGGGTCCGTCCGGGGAGGTTGGTGTGGTCGACCGCGTCGATATCGCTGAGCGCTGTCTCGGCCCCACAGAGTGGCCCGCGGTCGGCGATCTCCCCGCTGAATGTGTCCATCGCCGACTGGGGCGCCCTGGGGTTCATGGCCGACCGGCACACGTTCGAGCGGGAACGAGGCGCGCTGTACTACGAGGAGACCGCTGCCCGGGCCGCGACCCTTCACCGACCACAACCTGGTCATCGGCTGGGCCTGCGGCAGCCAGTACATGCACGCGCCCGGCCGGGCCCCTCCTGGCCAAGGACGAGGATCTGTACGAGCTTGCCCAGGCGGGCCGTACGCAGGAGGCCGGCATGCGCGCGGTCGCGCAGTGTCTGGAGTTCTGGCGCAGCGAATGAACTGGCCTTGTCCGACTGGGCGTTCTGCTGTGCGGGGTCGGGCTGTCGGGTGAGGATGGCGCCATGTTAAGACGCCTGCGCATCTCCCTGGTCGCCCTCGCCCTCGCCGCCTTGTCCGCTCTGCCGCTGGCCACCAGCGCGAACGCGGCCGTGATCGTCTATGACTCCGGGTACCTCACCACCAACGCCACCGCCGCGGCCACAGAGGCCACTGCCTCCTGGTCCCAGCCGGCCGGTACCTGCACTTCCGTGGACTCGGGAGCCAGGTTCTGGACCGGAGTGGGCGGCCTGGACGGCAGTCCGGGCGCCTGGGTCGGCACGGACACCGACTGCTCGGGCGGGAGCCCGGTGTACTACGGCTGGTACCGGGCCCCGGGCACATCCGAGTTCGTCTCTTACGGTAACGCGATCAGCGCGGGTGACGTGATGGAAGCGACAGCCACGTGCGACAGCGCCAGCTGCGCCATGATTCTTCGAGATGTGACCGCGAACTGGATCGTCAGGTCCGTCCAGCCGCTGTCCGGCACCCCGCACAGAGCCGAAGCGATGATCTCGCGCAACGGCAGTCAGCCGCTGACGAACTTCGGCACCGTCACCTTCAGCCCTGTGTTGTTCGAAGGCTCCGCGGCCACTCCCTCCGGCACGACCCAGATCCTCATCATCGGACCGTCGGGTCGGCTCGACACCATCAGCGACTTGAACACCTTCACCGACCCCAACACCGGTCTCGAAAGCAACTCCTTCAGCGGCACCTGGGTCAGAGCCACCTAGCCTGAGCCTGGGGCGTGTTGCGAAGGCCGTAGGCGCCTGGCTCGACCGCCCCAGCCAGGCTTTCTTGAAGGAGCTGACGGGCCGGGATCGGCCTGCTGGCACTCCCAGTTCGCAGGCGACTGGGGTGTTTGAGAGTCGGGTCCCGCAATTCCCGCGTTCCGCCGGGAGCGCGCAGATAGCCTCGGCGCAGTGATCGTCCGACGGGGAGGGCAGGGGTATGCAAGGGCAGGACTGGATCGAACGTGCGGGAGAGCTGTTCGAAGCGGCGATGTTCGGCGGGGACGCGGCTGCGCTGGACCGGTCCGATGAGGTGCTGGACTCGGTCGAGGCGCCGCTCGCCATGGCGCGGGGCAAGGTGCTGCATGTCCGTTTCCTGAACGATCGCGAAGAGAACGCCCAGGAGCTGGCGCTGTTCGAGCGTGCGGCCGAGTTGTACGCGCGGCTGGGCAATACGTCGGGTGAGGCGGACGCGTTGTTCTGGGTCGGCTGCTGGCACCAGGTGGTCAAGGGCGACGGCGTTGCCGGCAGGCCGTACTTCGAGCGGTCGTACGGGCTGGCGAAGGCTGTCGGCGACCGGAGGACGATGTCCTATGCGATTCGGCATCTCGGCTTCACCGACAAGGACGCGGGCCGCTTCGAGCAGGCCCGCGAGAGGTTGACCGAATCGGTGACGCTGCGCCGTGAGATCGGCTTCAAGCCTGGGGAGGCAGCCGGCCTGGTGGCACTGGCCTACCTCGCGGCCGAAACTGGCGACCCAGCGGCTGCGTTCCGCCACCTTGACGAGGCGCAGTCGGTTGCCGAGAGCTGCGAGGCCAAGGCTGTGTCGGGATGGATCGAGCAAGCCCGCACGGACATCCGCTCCTAGGCTCTGACTGGGAAGTGCTGGTCGCAGCCATCCGTTGAGGACTGCGACCAGCACGGTCGCCTCGTGGCGGACGGCGAGCTAGTCGTACCTCGTGGCCACGGCCCGGTGGCGCTTGAGCCGATTGATCCCGCACTCGGCGGCATGCCGCTCGCGGTAGTCGGTCTTGTCGAACTTCGGCGCCGTGTTGGTGGGCTCTGTAGACGGTGGAGTCGACGTGCACGTCCCAGGTGATCAAGCCCTTGGTGTCGGCCTGGGCCCGGAGCTGGGCCCGGCTTGATGCCTCGGGGCAGCAGCGGCTCCAGCCGGGTCCACTGGCTGTTCGTGAGATCCCCACGTCCCACGGAGTTCGCGGCAGTGGAGTTGTGGTTGGCGACCTGCCGGACGACGCGGACAACGTCGGCAACGTCACCTTCGAGCGCTCCGCCGACGGCTCGCACCACTACGCCATCGACCAGTCCCGCAACAGCCGAACACCAATCTGGACAGTGGCCTGGAGGGCATCTACGTCTCCAAGTCCGGCTCCCCGGGCGGCTGTTGGGCGAAGATCGCCGACAACCATGTCCTGGCCGCCAGCGGCTGCATGCCCGGCGTCGTACGTACACGCCCCGCCGTCCACAGATCGGTGTGCACCCGTCACGCTTCGCGGGCGACAGAGGCTGGTTCATTCACCCTGCTCTTGTTACTCTCCCGCCCATCAATCATACATTCACTCACCGCTTGTATGAATGGGGACTTGATGCGAGGCAGAACAGCTGTGGTGCTCGGTGGCAGCGTGGCGGGACTGTGCGCCGCGGGAGTGCTCGCAAGATATTTCGACGAGGTGATCGTGCTGGAGCGGGACCATCTCCCGCCGGACGCGCAACATCGCCGGGGCGTGCCCCAGAGCAAGCACCCGCACTTCCTCCTCGACTCCGGGCGCCGCGCGATCGGAGAGATCTTTCCCGGGTTCGAGTCGGCCCTCGTCGCCGCGGGCGGAATGCTTCTGATGCCGTCGATGGACGCGGCGTACTGCGAGAACGACGGCTGGTCGGCACGCCAGTCGGGGTCGATGACGATGGTCTACAGCTCACGTGTGCTCATCGAGCGGGTGCTGCGGGACAAAGTGCGCGAGATGCCTGCCATCGAGATCCGCGAGGGCGTTACCGTCACCGGGCTTCATCGCGGCCCGGGCGGCACCGCGCACGGGCGCGTCGAGGGAGTCGACTTCAGGGCGGGCGACGGCTCGGGGTACATCGTCGCCGACCTGGTCGTCGACGCACTGGGGCGTGGCTCCTCCGTCACCGACTGGCTGAGAGCGGCGGGATGGCCGGCGCCGCCGGAGCGGACCCTCGACGCCAAGGTCACCTACACCTCACGGTGGTACGACCTGCCGCCCGCCGACCGGCGCCCGCGGTCGTGGTGGTGGAGACACCTGGTCATCACTCCGACCCAGGACACCGGCGACCACCCCGAAGAGCACGACTTCCTCAGCAACTTCTTCCCGATCGAGGGCGATCGGGCCATCGTGTGCATGGGGGCGTGGGGCATCCGGATGCCCCACGAGATCGACACCTTCGAGGCCGCGGCGGACCGCGTCCGCGCCAAGGCCTTCGGGCAGGCGACCCGCGCCTGCGTTCCGATCTCCGAGGTGCACCTGACCCGCTCGACCGGTAACAAGTGGCGTCGCTACGACCTGCTCGACCGGCCTCCGCTCGGGCTCGTCTGCATAGGCGACTCCATCTGCGCCTTCAATCCCTTCTACGCCCAGGGCATGAGCTCCGCGGCCCGCTCCGCACTCGTCCTCGACGATCTCCTGCGCCACCGCGCCGCCCTCGACGCCGACTTCGTCCGCGAGTTCCTCGCCCGGCAGAAGAAGTCCCTCGACGTGCCCTGGATGCTCGCGATGGCCCGTGATCAGGCCTACGACTTCGCGACCGGCACCGAGACCGTCGCCCCCTGGCGCCGCAGGCTCGCCGCGCGCCTCAGCTGGCCGGTCTTCAACGCCATCAACGCCGCGAGCCGCGAAGACCCTTACGTCGAGCGGACGTTCGCCCAGGTCTTCAACCTCGACAAGTCGCTCCGGGAGATGACCACCGATCCTCGGTTCTGGTTCGGCATCGCACGCTACAGACTCCGCCAGCGCCTGGGACGGACCGTCATACCCAGCGGATTCGACGACCAGCAGGACCCGCCCGGTACCGACTACACCGGCCACGCCCGTACGGCGGGATCGCCCACCGCCGGGACCGCCCTCGCAGGCGACTGACCCGAGGAGCGGACAATGAGCTACTCATGCGACCCGACGGCCGAACGCCTCACGGAAGAACTGGGCTTCTCCTGCCGCGACGCGCATCCCGTCGTGGACTTCCACAACCCGTTCCGCCTTGAGAACGCCACCATGCCGTTCCTCGAACTGCTCGTCATCGGCGGTGCCGTGTTCGCCCTCGTCCACGCGTGGCGGCGGTGGCGGCGCGACGGTGACCCGATCAACATCTCGCTGTGGTTCGCCTCGGTCGTCTACCTGGCGGTGATCGAGCCGCCGCTCTACTTCCCCAGCTGGTTCGGCCTGGAGAAACAGGTCGGATTCATCTTCGCCCACAACGAGTTCACCGTGCAGTTCATGTACGACCGGCTGCCGCTGTACATCGTGGCCTTCTACCCGGCACTGTCCCAGCTCGCCTACGAACTGGTCCGCGTCCTCGGCGTCTTCGCCCGGCGCGGCCCTCTGCCCGGCTCGCTGGCCGTCGCCTTCGTCTGTCAGGTGTTCTACGAGATCTTCGATCAACTCGGCCCCCAGCTGAAGTGGTGGGCCTGGAACCCCGACAACAAGACGATCAACGAGCCGGCCCTCGCCTCCGTTCCGATGAACAGCATGTTCCTGTTCGCCTCGGTGTCCTTCGCCTCGTTGACCTACCTCGTCGTACGACTGGTCGGTGCGAAGGAGGGCCGGGGCACGCTCACCGGCCGGCAGATCACTCTGCGCACCCTGGCCGCCGGTGCCCTGACACCGCCGGCGATGTCACTCGCCGGAGTGCCCAGCAACATCTTCCGCGGCGGGAATCACCTCGCCATCCAGCAGACCGTCCTCGGCGTGGAGCTCGCCCTGGTCTGGGCCATCGGCCTCCGCATCCTCATCGACACCCGGCGCGCGCCGCGAACGGACTCGACCCCGCCAGGACCCGCATTGTTCGCCCGTACCTATCCCGCGCTGTACCTCGGCGTCCTCATCGCTCTCTGGGCGGTCGCGCTACCGTCCTGGTTCTCGGCGACCGACGGCATCACCCAGCAGGGCACGCCCATCGGCAGCCTGTGGTACACCGCGTTGTGCGTCATCGCCGCGACCTGGCTCGTCGTGGCCGTGACGCGCGCGACCGCACCCAGACGGACCAAGGAGCCTGTGCGATCCTAGGGCCATGGGGCACCACGGCTGGGGAGGTCGGCCTCCGGCATCGGACACGGAGGCCCGGCAGCGCATCATCGACGCGACCACCCGTTGCATCGACCGACACGGTGTCACCAAAACGACCCTCTCCGATGTCGCCGCCGAGCTGGGCGTCACCCGCCAGACCGTCTACCGCCACTTCCGGCGCATCAGCGACATCATCGGCGAAGTGGCCGCCCGGGACGCCGCGTCGTTCGTCGACCGGATGATCGAGCACCTGCAAGGGACCACACAACCCGCCGAAGCCGTGGTCGAAGGCATGATCTTCTGCGTACGGACCGTCCCCGGGGAGCCGCGCCTGAGTCTTCTGCTGCAACTCGGCGACTCCACAGCCTTCGGCCGCGGCGCCACCACCCGGAACACCATCGCCTACGGCGCCAAGATGTTGCAGCGCTTCCCCGTCGACTGGGCCACCGTCGGCATCGGTGACGAAGACCTCGAAGGCCTCGCCGAGATGATCATGCGTCTTCTGACATCACTCCTTCAGCACCCGAACGAGTCACCACAGGACGAGGCCCGACTCCGCGCCTTCCTCAACCGCTGGCTGGCTCCGGCCCTGTCTCCGGCGTCAGGCTCCGCGCATCAGCCCTCGTGACGTCTCATGGTGACGGACCCGCGATGCGGTCCATCAGGACCTCGAACGCGGCCTGCCGGCGGGTGGGTTCTGCGCTGTGGCTCGCGGCCACCGGCACCATGGCTCAGCCTCCGGCCGACCAGGACACGGTACGGTCCGGGACGATCGTGACGATGGTGCGCAGGTCCGACCAGCGGGCAACGTAGGCCTCGACGTCCTCGGGAGCGACGTAGCGGCGGGCGATGGCCCGAGCCTCCTCGACCGTGGCGGCGTCGTCCGCCGTCGCGACGGTCGCACGCCCGCGGATCATGACTGCCGGGTAAGGCGCATCGAAGGTCTGGACGGTGAAAGAGACCCGAGGGTCGCGCAGTAGGTTGCGCACCCAGACGCGTGTGTCGGTCGTCCACAGCGTCACGACGCCCGAGTCCCATCGAAACCACACCGGGATGGCGTGTGGTGATCCGTCACGGCGCAAGGTCGCAATGACGCCAAGCGGGGTGGGGAAGGTCTGGGCGAGGAATGCTTCGCGTTCCGCCTCGCTCATGCTCATGTTGTCGTTCCTCTCGGGAGTCCGGGCGTGCCGTCTCGACGCGTGCTCGTGTCGGTGCGCCTTGTGCTGGTCCAGGGCCGCGATGCCGACGACGATCACCGTGATCCCTGTGACCGTGGCCCAGTGGCGGCACTCTTCAAGGCACGGCAGACCGAAGACCGGCGACACCAGAACTCAGGCCAACCCATCCCATGACGCGCCTCATGTGTAGCGACCGCTACGAATGTAGCAGTCGCTACAATCGGACTCAACGGGACGAGGAGGCGTCATGGTCCGCAACACCGCGCGACGCGAGGAACTGGCCGCGCTGGCGACCGACTACGCACTCGACCACGGCCTGATCGGCCTGAGTCTGCGACCCCTCGCTGCGGCAATCGGCACCAGCGACCGCATGCTGCTCTACCACTTCGCCGACAAGGACGACCTCGTCGCCACAGTGCTCCGGATCTCCAACGACCGGTCGGTCCAGGCCGTCCGCGCACTGCCACGGTCCCGGAGCGTGCGCGCGGCGGTCCTGGACCTGTGGCGGGTCAGCACCTCGGACCAGGCCGACCACTGCCACCGGATGTACGTCGAGGCCGCCGCCCTGGGGCTACTCGGGCGTGAGCCCTACGTGTCGGTCGTCCGCGAGGCCAACGGGCGCTGGGTGGAAGCCCTCGCCGACCATCTGGTCGCCGCGGGCTGCACCCGGGCACGGGCGGCGCGGTCGGTGGCGTTGCTGGACGCCGCGTTCATGGGCCTGCAGTTGGACCTGCCGCTCGCACCCGACGAGTCCCACCGCAAGCGCGTGGTCAGCGACTTGGCGGACGCGGTTTCCGCAATCGCGGGAGGCTGACCAGCACCGCGACACCGCCCTCAGCGACTCCCGCCGACGGCGTACCCAAGGCCCACGTGGTCGCAGTCCGTCAGTCCGGGCCGTGCCCGCCCGTCCCCGACGGACCGCCGTCGCCGCGAGGTTCGCGGCCCTCCGGGCGTCCTGCGCCGTGCGGCGTTCTCCGCCGCCTTCCGGGTCGCCCCACGCTGGTGCTCGGCCCACACGCCGAGCGGAAGTCGTCCCGGACGACGAACGTCAGCGGTGCTTTCGGCGTCTCCGTAACGGTCGGCAAGGACCGGCCGCGCGTGAAGCGCCGATCCGTACGAGGAGACGCCAATGGCCCAAGCTCCGCGCCGCCGCCGTGGCCGTACCGCGCTGCCGGCCCTGTGCCTGACCCTTGTGGCCGCCGGAGCGGCCAGCTGTTCCGGGCCGGACATCAGCAGTGGCGCGCCCCCGCTGAAGCTGTGCGGGATGACGTTCTGGAGCGGTGCCGAGGGGATCGGCACGGTGTCTTTGAGCAGATCCACCCGGGGTATGCCCGCCGCTCCGGCCGTCTCCCGGTTGCCCGCCAGTTCAGGCCGTCACGACGGCGGTCCGGCGCCCCGCGTCGTCTCCGTCTCCGCCGACTGCTCCCACGGCCGTACGGTCATCGTGTCGCCCGTCTCTCCCGTGCGGGTGCGCACCGTCGCCAAGGACGCTGCCGGCCGCGTTGTCGCGCTCTCCCTCGTTCCCGCGAAGCCCGGCACGTCGGTCGAGGTCCACATCTACGCCTACGACGGCACGCGTCCGACCGGTGAGGTCGCCACCACTGTGTCCTGACCGACAGGGATTCCGATATGCGCAAGGTGGGGTGAGCTCATTGGGGTGCCAGAAATGCCCGCTCCGTCACGGGAACTTGTTCGCCTCCGGTTCCGGGCAGACCCCGTCCCTGTCCTCAACTCCAGGTCGCCGCAACGGCATTGACGTCTGACACGAGATGGAGCTGCCCCGAAGGTAAGGCGTGCGCGCTGTAGATTGACGGGTCATGCTCAACGTTCAGGTCTTGGGGCCTCTCGGCGCGGACATCGATGGTGCGCCGGTGAACCTGGGAGGTCCCCGGCAGCGGGCGGTCCTTGCCCTCCTGCTGGCCGACCGAGGCCGTGTGGTGTCCGTCGACGGGCTCGCCGACCGCCTGTGGCGGGGGAGGCCTCCGGAGAAGGCGGCTGCCTCCCTGCATGTCTATGTGTCGAACCTGCGTCGTGCGCTCGAACCCGGTCGGCCGCCCCGCACCCCGGCCGGTGTCCTGGTCAGTGCCCCGCCCGGGTACGCGCTGCGGTTGCCCGAGGACGCGGTCGACGCCTGGCGGTTCGAGGCGGTGGTCCGGCGGGCGCGCACGGCGCCGCAGGCCGAGGCACGGCGCCTGTTGGAGGAGGCTCTCGGATGGTGGCGCGGAGCGGCGTACGTCGAGTGGGCGGACGAGGAATGGGCGGCGCCCGAGGCCGCCCGGCTGGGTGAACTCCACCTGGCGGCAAGGGAGATGGCGATCACCGCGACCCTCGCCATGGGGGCCGCGCGGGAAGCGGTGCCGGCCGCCGAGGCCTTGGTGCGGGAGTATCCGCTGCGTGAGGAGGGCTGGCGGCTGCTGGCCCTCGGGCTGTGGGCCGCCGGACGCCGCGCCGACGCGGTGGCCGAACTGCGGCGGGCGGCCGGCGTGATGGCCGACGAACTCGGCCTGGGCTTCGGCGACGAGCTGGCCGAGTTGGAGCGGGCCGTGCTGGCGGGGCGGACCGAGTTCCTGCACGCGGTGGTCCCGCCGAAGTCGGCCGTGCCGGGAGCTTCGGAAGCGGTTGCGCCGCTGGTGTCGAGGCCAGGGCCTTGGGCGGCGATACCGGAGGGGGGCGTCCCGCTCCGAGGGGTCGGGGAGACGGTGGGTGCGGCCTGGCGGGACGACGACGATCTTTTTGTCGGCCGGGACGACGAACTGAGAGCCTTGGAGGAGGTGGCGCGCCGGGCCCGGAGGGGTGGCGGTGTGGTCTTGGTGACCGGGGAGGCCGGGGCCGGCAAGTCGGCGCTGCTGGGCCGGTACCGGCGGTGGCTGCGGGAACAGGGCTGGACCGTGGTGGTCGGACGCTGTCCCGAGTTCGACGGAGCCCCTTCCGCCTGGGCCTGGGTGGAGGCGCTGGGCGCTCTCGCCCGCCTGACTCCACCCACCGACCCGGACGCTCTCGGCGCCCTGTTCCAGGACGCCGGCTACGGCGAACGGGGAGAGAGCGGAGACGGGACCGGCGCAGGCGTCGCCGAGGGAATCCCGGGGCGGGACAGCGGAGCGTCCGTAGGGCGGTTCCGGCTGCACCGGGCGTTCGGCGCCTGGCTGCGGGAGGCCGCCGCGGACGCGCCCCTGGCGGTGGTCGTGGACGATCTGCACCGGGCGGACGGTGAGACGCTGGCCCTTCTGGAGCGGGCCGCCGAGCTGGTCGGATCGCCGGTGCTGGTGATCGTCGCGTACCGCCCGGCGGACGCGGCGGACCGGTTGACGAAGACACTCGCCGAACTCGCCCACCGCTCTCCGCACCGACTGGTGCTCGACGGGCTGCCGTTTCCCGATGTGGACGCCCTGGTCAGGGCGGTGTGCGGGAAGCCGGTCGACACGGCGACCGTGAGCGCGCTCGCCGACCGAACCGGCGGCAACCCCTTCTACGTCCGGGAGAGCGCGCGGCTGCTCGCCAGCGAGGGTGCCCTGGTGGCGGTCTCCGAGGTGCCGCAGGGCGTGCGCGACGTGCTGCGGCGTCGGCTGCGACAGCTGCCCGAGGGGGCGCTGGCCGTCCTCCAACTGGCCTCCGTGGTGGGCCGAGAGATCGAGATCGCTGTGCTCGTCGAGGCCGCGGACCCCGTCCGGCACGACGAGCACGCCGTACTCGACGCCGTTGAAGCGGGTGTTGTGGCCGGGCTGCTGACCGAACCGGCCCCCGGTGTGGTCCGGTTCGCCCACGCGCTGGTCCGCGACACCCTCTACACGGACCTCGTCGGAGTGCGTCGGGCCCGTCTGCACGCCCGGCTCGCGGAGGTGCTGCGGCGGCGCCGGCCGGACGACCTGGCGGCTCTCGCGCACCATTTCGCCAGGGCCGCGAGTGTGCGGACGGCGTCGCTCGCCGTCGAGTACTCCCTGGGCGCCGCCGATCTCGCCGAGCGGCACTATGCCCATGACACCGCGGTCCAGTTGCTCACCCAGGCCATCGAATCCTTCGCTCTGATCCCCGCCGTCGCGGACGATGCCACGGGGAGCGGGCGGTCCGGGCGGCTGGTCGCTCTGCTCGGCCGGTTGCTGCGGGCGGAGATACGGGCCGGAGCGATCGTGGCGGCACGGCACACGCGGCAGCGCGCCTTGGAGGCGGCCGAGGGTGTCGGCCACGACGAGCTGGTCGCGGCCGCGCTCGGGGCGTGGGGCGGACCGGGACCTGCTCTGAGCGGGCCCCAGGGACTCGCCGAACCTGCCGCCGTCGACCTGTTCGTCGACCGTCTGCTGGCCCGCGCGGACCTGGACCCGGCCGTCCTCGGCATCCTGCCGTTCGGCCTCGTGGACGACCCGGGTGGGCGCGTGGCGGAGGGCGCACCCGTCGTACGACACCACGGCGTACGTGTCGAAGGCGGAGCGAAGGCCACCGGGCCGCGGCCCACCGCGGGCGGTGTGGCGGTGGTGGGCGACGACGAGGTGCTCGGTGGGGGAGGGGCACGGCGGCGTGCGGAGGCCGATCGACGACTGGTGGTGGCCCGTGCCGTCGGGGATCCGTCACTGCTCTCCTCCGCGTTGACGGTGGCGTCCGTGACGATGCCGGAGCGGTTCCCGGACCGCCGGGAGTCACTGGCGGCGGAGCTGCGGCTGCTCGGGTACGCGCACGACCTGCCCGCCAACAGCTGGGTGCGCGAACACACCGGGGCCATGGCGGCCGGGGCCCGCAACGACGTCTTCCAGGTCCGCCGGCACACGGAGGACGGGCGGGCCCTCGCCGTACGGCACCGGCTGGTGGAGGCGGAGGCGATCAACCGGCTGACTCTCGCGATGGTGGCCCACGTGGAGGGCCGTTTCGCCGAGTCCGAGGCCGGCTACGCGGAGGTACGGGACCGGCTGCGCTACCACGGTTCGCCGTTCGGCGACTTCGTGTACGTCATGGGGCTGACGACCGTACGGCTCGGGCAGGGCCGCCCGGGGGAGGCCGAGCCGCTGCTGCGGACCCTCCTGCCCGGATCCGTGCCCATCGCCGACCTCGCCCTCGGCGTCGCCCTCGCCCGGCAGGGCGAGCGCGACCAGGCGTACCTGCTCGGCCGACGCACTCCGACCGTCGTCCCCGTCGTCCCCGACCACCTGTACGGCATCGCCCTGTCCCTCCGGGCCGAACTGGCCTTCCTGCTGGGCGACATGACGACCGCGCTGGAACTGGTCCCGCTTCTGCTGCCCCTGCGCACCCAGTTGGCCGGCGCCGCCAGCGTCTCCTTCGCCACCCGCCCGTTCGCCCACTCGCTGGGCGAGTTGAGCCGACTCCTCGGCGACGAGGACGAGGCGCTGCGGCAGTTCGCCCGCGCCGAGGACGTGGCGCGGCAGTGGGGTTCGCGCCATCTGGTGGAAGCGGCGCGGGCCGCCTCGGCCGAGCGGTCCGTCCGGAGGTGAGGTGACGGCGGCCGGGATCAGGCCAGGTGCCACTTCTGGTTGGACGTCCCGCCGCAGGTCCACAACTGGAGCCGGGTGCCGTTGCCGGTGCCCTCGTCCTTGGCGTCCACGCACTTGCCGATCACGGTGTTGACCAGGTCGTGGGAGCTGTTGAGGTTGAAGCGCTGGGCCCAGCCGCCGTTGCAGGTCGCCAGTTGGATGGCCGCGCCGTCGGACTGCGAGGCGTTCGCGATGTCCAGGCACAGGCCCATGGACCGCACACTGCCGTCGGACTTGAAGACCCATTTCTGCCAGGCGCCGCTGCCGCATCCCCACAGCCGCAACGGGGAGCCGTCCACACTCGCGTGGGCGCTCACCTCGATGCACTTCGAGGACCCGTAGCCGACGATCGCGGTACCGGCAACGGCGGCGGCCGGCTTCGGCGTCGGAGTCTTCGTCGCCGTCGTGCTGCCGGTGCCGGTGCCGGTACTGGTGGTCTGGGGGGCCTTGGTGCCGGACGCCTTGTCTGGTTGGGCGGTGTCCGTGACGGGGGATGAACTGCCCTCGCTGTGCGGGCCCTTGTCCGTGTCGGCCTTCGATCCCTTCGTGGGGTGGGCCGCCCGGCCGCTGCCCGACGGGGAGCCGGTCGGACCCTCCGCGTCGCCCGCCGTGAGCTGGGGGACGGCGCCGTCCCCGAGGGCCGTGGCCTGCGGACCGGAGTCGTCGTGGCCCGGCAACGCCATGAACGCGGCGCTGCCGATGCCGAGAACCAGCAGAGCGCAACCGGCGACCGCGACGCCGACGACCCGGGCGCCACGCTCCGGCCGCGCATCCCCCGCGCCCGCCTCGCCCCGCGCGTCGGAGTCGCCCGGACCCGCGGTCCGGGGCCGGAACAGCGCTCCGGGCGCGCCGAGGGGTTCCTGGCTTGCGGGTGCGGGTGCGGGTGCGGGTGCGGGTGCGGGTGCGGGTGTGGTGGCGGTGGCGGCTGCCGGTGCCGCGTCGGGCGTAGGGTGGTGCGACCGTGCCGGGCGTGGCCGGAACAGCGCGCCAAGGGTGGCGGACCGCTCGTCGGTGCCGGGCCCGGTGACGGTACTCGGCGCGGGTGCGGGCGCCGTTGCGCGGTCGGGCGCGCTCTCGTCGTCCGGCGCGGATCCGTCCCCGGAGGGCGGCGCGGACTCGTCCCCGGAGGGCGGCACGGGTTCCGCCGCGGGCCGGCTCCCGGACGCCGACGTGGGCTCGGTCTCCCGAAGCCACGGCAGCGGACGTTCCCAGAGGGCCGGCTCCTCCGGTGACTCCGGCCGCCCCGCTGTGTGCTCCATGTCTTCCTGCCCGTCTCCGTACCCGATCGTCCCCGGCGGGCGACTCTAGGGTCGCCCGCCGGAAGCGCCCGCCGGGCGGCGCGGGTTCTGCCCCGCAGGACCGGAAACGCTTCCCCTGGGGGCAGGTGCGAGCGAGAGGCTCCGCACGTCTCCGTGCGGCACACCACCGGCTACAGGGTCCCCGAGCGCAGGGCGTAGGCGACCGCGTGGGTGCGGTTGCGCAGGCCCAAGCGGTTCATCATGACGCTGACGATGCTTTTGATGGTGCGCTCGGAGTAGTTCAGCTTCTGGGCGATCTCCGTCGTCTCCAACCCCTCGGCCAGCAGCCGCAGTACATCGACCTCCCGGGTCTCCAGGCCGGACGCGGTCAGCCCCAGCGGCCCCAGTACGTCCCGCTGGACCGCCTTGATGTGGTCGACGAGCTGCCCCTGGACCGGGAGCGGCAGGGCGGCCCCGCCCTCGGCCACCGCGCGCACGGACTCCACGACCTTGTCGTACGTGGTGTCCTGACGCCACATCACCCCGCGCAGGCCGTACCGCACCGCCCGCAGCAGGTGGGCCTCACCTATCCGTCCGGTGATCAGCACGATCCCCATGCCGGGGTTGGCGGAGCGCTCGGTCACCGACTCCATCAGGAGCATGGTGTCCTCGGTGACGTCGGGCGTGATCAGGAGCGCCACGTCCGCGTGCCGGTGTTCTTCCTGCGGCAGTACCGTCAGCTCCGGATACCTGCGCAGGCACCAGACGGCCCCCTCACCGGTGATCGGGTCACTGGCAAGGACTGCGATCGAGATCGTCCCCAACGTTGCTGCGTTCCTTCCGGGTGTGGACCGTCGCCCGGGAAGGGCGGGCGATGATCATCACCGGACGGCCTTAAGGTCGACTTGGCGTGTACTTGGCGACGCTGCCCCTCCGGTCAGGTTTCGCTGCCCGCGTGGGCGGACATCGGCCCGCACGACAGGGGCGCGAGCGGCCTTCTGCCTACTCTCCACGCGCGGATCCGGTCGAGGATCCCGTCCTCTGCCCGCGCGGATCCAGTCGGTGTATCCCGTCGCGGGAGGGCCTGAAGAAACAGAGAAGAGAGCACGTTGAGCACCGTCGTCGCCAAGCGCTCGCCGCGTGCCGAAGGCCCCTCGATGCCGGAGGGCCAGGTGGAACTCGCCGAGCCCCCGGTGCTCGGCGAACCGGCCACCGCGGACTTCGGCTCGGTGATGACGTACCTGCCGATGGGCCTGGGCGCGGGGGCCATGGTGCTGATGTACTCGGTCGGCAGCGGCGGTACGTCCATGTACATGATGACCGGGATGATGGGCGTCGCCATGATCAGCATGACGCTGACCCAGATCGGCAGGCCCGGTGCGGACCGCCGCCGCCGGATGCGCGCCGAACGCCGGGACTACCTGCGCTACCTCGCCCAGAAGCGCGTACAGGCCCGGCGGGCGGCCGACGAACAGAGGGCCGCGCTGCTCTGGGACAACCCGGAGGCGGCCGACCTGTGGGCGCTCGCGGCCGGCCCCCGCCTGTGGGAACGCAGGCCCGGACACGAGGACTTCGGCCGGGTCCGTATCGGTCTCGCGACCCGCCGCGCCGCGCTGGAGTTCCTGCCGCCGCAGACCAAACCGGTGGAGGACCTGGAGCCGCTGTGCGCGATCTCGCTCCGCCGTTTCACCAAGGCGCACCAGACCGTGCCCCTGCTGCCGGTACCGGTCTCGCTCCAGCGTTTCACCAGCGTCGAGTTCACCGGCGAGACCACGGAGGCGGTGGCGCTCGCCCGCGCGGTACTGGGGCAGTTGGCGGTCTTCCACTCCCCGGACGAGCTGCGCGTGGCGGTCCTCGGTGACGAGGCCGCGCGCCGCGACTGGGACTGGCTCAAGTGGCTGCCGCACAACGCCCACCCGACGCAGGAGGACGCGGCCGGCGCGGTGCGGCTGGCCGCCGGCGACCACGACGAACTCCTCGATCTGCTCGGACCCGACGTCCGCGACCGCCCCGACCACGACATCGCCTCCGCGCCCAGCGTCGCCGAGCCCTTCACGGTGGTCGTCGCCCAGGGCATACAACTCCCGCCCTCCTCGCGGCTGTTGGGCGCCGGAATACGCGGGGTGGTGCTGCTCGATCTGACCGGCGCGATGCCCGGCGGACCCAAGGTGCTGCGCCTCACGGTCCGCGACGGACTGGTCGGCTTCCCCAGCGGCACCGAGCACGTCAGCGGCCGGGCCGACCGGCTCGGCCCCGTCGAGGCCGAGCAACTGGCCCGCACGCTCGCCCCGATGCGCACCGGCGGTGGTGTCGACCTGGTGGACCGGCCCCTGGAGTCCGACTTCGACCTGGCCACCATGCTCGGCATCCGTGACGTACGCGCCTTCGACGTCGCGGCCAAGTGGCGTCCGAGGCTGGCCCAGGATGCCCGCCTCAAGGTGCCGATCGGCGTCACCGAGGACGGCGAGATCGTCGAACTCGACCTCAAGGAGTCGGCGCAGGGCGGAATGGGCCCGCACGGGCTGCTGATCGGCGCCACCGGCTCCGGCAAGAGCGAATTGCTGCGCACGCTCGTCACGGGCCTGGCCGCCACCCACTCCTCCGAGATCCTCAACCTGGTCTTGGTGGACTTCAAGGGCGGTGCCACCTTCCTCAACATGGACCGCCTCCCGCACACCTCCGCCGTCATCACCAACCTCGCCGACGAACTCCCCCTCGTCGACCGTATGCGGGACTCCATCAACGGCGAGATGATCCGCCGTCAGGAACTGTTGAGGGAGGCGGGCCACGCCTCGCTCTTCGAGTACGAGAAGGCCCGCGCCGCCGGAGCGAGCACCCTGGCCCCGCTGCCCTCGCTGCTGGTGATCGTCGACGAGTTCTCCGAACTCCTCGCCAGCAAACCGGAGTTCGTGGAGCTGTTCGTCTCCATCGGGCGGCTCGGGCGCAGCCTGGGCGTCCATCTGCTGCTGGCCTCGCAGCGGTTGGACGAGTCCCGTATCCACCGGGTCGAGGGCCATCTGTCCTACCGGCTCGCCCTGCGCACCTTCTCCTCGATGGAGTCGCGCAGCGTGATCGGCACCTCCAGCGCCTACGAACTGCCCTCCGCCCCCGGCAACGGCTACCTCAAGGTCGACACCACCAACCTGGTCCGGTTCAAGGCGGCCTACGTCTCCGGCCCGGCGCCCGCGGCACCCGGCCCCGAGGAGACCTCCGGGCGACAGGGCGTCGTACGCGAGGTGACCGCGTTCGGACTGGAGCGGCACGGGCCGCCCGCCGAGGCCCACGAGGCCGCGGAGGCCGCCCGGCTGGTCTCGCTCGCCGAGGAGAGCCTGCGCGACCCGGGCGCGGAGACCGGCGAAGAGCCGGACGCAGGCGAGGGCAGCCTGCTGGACGTCTTCGTCGGACGGCTGGAGGACAGCGGTCCGCCCGCCCGGCAGGTCTGGCTCGCCCCGCTGGCCGAGTCGCCCGGCCTGGACCAGCTGCTGCCCGGCATCGTGCCCGACCCGGACCGTGGCATGAGCGCCGCCGACCTCCGGGTCCAGGGGGCGCTGCGCGTCCCGTTGGGCCTGGTGGACCGCCCGTTCGAACAGCTGCGGGAACTGCTGACCGCCGATCTGTCGGGCGCCGACGGACACATCGGCCTGGTGGGCGCGCCCCAGACCGGCAAGTCCACCCTGCTGCGCACCCTGATGCTGTCGCTGGCCCTGACCCACACGCCCGGCGAAGTCCAGTTCTACTGCCTGGACTTCGGCGGCGGCGGGCTGGTCTCCACCGCCGGACTGCCCCATGTCGGCTCGGTGGCCACCCGGCTCGAACGCGACCGGGTCCTGCGCACGGTCGAGGAACTGACCCAACTCCTCGAACAGCGCGAGCAGTTGTTCGCCGCCCGCGGTCTGGAGTCCATGTCCGCCTACCGGGCGCTGCGCGCGGACGGCACGATCGCCGACCCCTTCGGCGACGTGTTCCTGGTGGTCGACGGCTGGGCCACGCTCCGTCAGGACTACGAGGACCTGGAACAGCGCATCATGGAACTCGCCGCGCGCGGACTGTCGTTCGGCCTGCACGTGGTCGCCTCCGCGGTGCGCTGGTCCGAAATACGGCCCCGGCTGCGGGACATGCTCGGCACCAAGCTCGAACTGCGGCTCGGCGACTCGATGGAGTCCGAGGTCGGCTCCCGCGCGGCGGCCGGTGTCCCGCACCGGCCCGGGCGCGGCCTGACCAGCTCCGGACACCACTTCCTGTCCGCACTGCCCCGGCTCGACAGCTCCTCGCGCACCGACGACCTCACGGCCGCCACCAAGGCCGCGGTCGCCGAGATCGACACCTTCTGGACCGGCCCCAGGGCACCCGGCGTACGCCTGCTGCCGACGCGGCTGGACGCCCGCCGGCTGCCCGACCCCGCCGACACCCGCGACCTCAGGTTCTGCCTCGGCTGGGACGAACAGCGGCTCGCCCCCGTCTGGCACGACTTCGGCACCACCCCGCACCTGCTGGTCTACGGCGACGGCGAGACCGGCAAGACCAACGCGCTGCGCCTCGCCATCCGCGCCATCACCGCCCGCTACCGCCCGGAGGAGGCCAGGATCCTGCTGGCCGACCCCGGCCGCGGACTCCTCAAGGACGTCCCCGAGGAGTACCGGGTCGGCTACGTCGTCGACAACGACGCGCTCGGCAGGCTCGCCGACAGCGCCGCCGTGTCCGTGGCCAAACGACAGCCCGGCACCGACGTCTCCCCGGAGCAGCTGGAGAAGCGGGACTGGTGGACCGGACCGCTGCTGTTCGTCCTGGTCGACGACTACGACCTCTTCTCCGGCGCGCCCGGCACCCCCTCACCGATGCTGCCCCTGGTGCCGCTCCTCGCCCAGGGCGCCCACATCGGACTGCACCTGGTCGTCGCCCGTTCCACCTCCGGCGCCATGCGGTCCGTCATGGACCCGCTGATCCGCCGTATGTGGGAGCTGGGCAACCCCGCGCTGCTGTTCTCCTACCCCAAGGAGGAGGGCAAGTTCATCGGCGAGGCCAAGCCCCGCACCCTGCCCGCGGGCCGCGCCCAGCTCGTCACCCGCCGGACCGTCCAGCTCGTCCAGACCGGCCTGGTGTCGGCGGCCCCCCACCCCACAGGAGCACGATGACCACCGTCGCACCCCTGCCCGTCCGGACCGCCGAGGTCTGCCGCCTCACCGTGGAGGCACCGGACGGCCGGGCCGACCTCGCCGTCCCGGTCACCACCCCGGTCTCCGCCCTCCTGCCGGTGCTGCTGCGCCACACCGCCGTCGGCCCCGACGCCCAGGGCACCCCCTGGACCCTGCAACGCCTCGGTGACGACCCCCTCGATCCGGAGGCGACCCCCGAGAGCGCGGGCCTGCGCGACGGCGACGTCCTGCACCTGCGCCCGGCCGACGCGGCGCTGCCCGCCCTGCACTTCGACGACGTCTCCGACGGCGTCGCCCACACCGTCGGCGCCGGACCCGGCCGCTGGCGCCCCGAACTCACCCGGAACCTCGGTCTCGCCCTGTCCTGCCTGGCCCTGGCCGCCCTCGCCGCCGCGCTGCTCGGCGCGGGTCCCGGCCCGCTCACCGCCGCCACCGCCGGCACCGTCGCGCTGGTGCTGGCCGCCGGCTGCGCGAGCGCCGCCCGTATGCACGCCGACCGGGGAGCCGTCCTGGTCGCCGGCGTCGGCGCGTTCGGGTCCGCCGCACTGGCCGGGACGACCCTGCGCGAGGGCCCGACCGGCGGGTTCGCCCCCGGCACGACAGGGGTCCTGGTGGCCGCCGGGTGCGTGGTCGCCCTGGCCGGCGCACTGCTCGCGCTGGGCGCGCTGCCCCTCGTCGTACCCGGAACCGTCCTGCTCACGGCGGTCGCCGCCGCAGCGGGGGCCGCCCTCGCCGAGACCGCCGGCCTGCACGGCGTGCAGGCCGCCTCGGTGGTCGCGGTGTGCCTGTTCGTCCTGGGACATCTCGCCCCCCGGCTCGCCCTGCGCACCGCCCGACTGCGCGTGCCCCAACTCCCGCACGACGCCGAGGAACTCCAGCTCGACATCGAGCCCGAGCCCGGCGACAGGGTGGCCGGCCGGGTCGCCGTGGCCACCGCCTGCCTCGACACCATCGGCATCTCCTCCGCGCTGGTGTGGGCGGTCGCCCTCTGGCTGCTCGCCGACCGCGAACACGGCTGGGCCGGCTGGCTCCTTCCGCTCTGCCTCAGCCTCGCCGTCCTGCTCCGCGCGCGCGGCACCAACGGCACCCTCCAGCGGGTCCCCGCCGTGCTGGCCGGCGCCTACGGCCTCGGGCTCGTACTCATCGTCCGGGTCGCGCCCACCGGCCCCGGCGGCCGGGCCGCCGTCCTCGCGCTGCTGCTGGCCGCCGCACTGCTGCTGCTCGTCGGAGCCTGGCGGCTCCCGCGCGCCCGGCTGCTGCCGGTGTGGGGGCACCTCGGCGACCTCCTGGAGACCGTCACGGCGATCGCCCTGCTGCCGCTGCTGCTCCAAGTGCTGCACGCCTACGCCTACTTCCGCGGCCTCGCGAGCTAGGAGCGGCACCCGTGCAGACACGACGCGATCATGTACAGGCCTACCAGTTCGCCATGGGGCGCCTCGCCTCCGCCCTCGTCAGCGGGGACCCGGGCCGGGGCGACAGCCCGACCCGGCGGTCCGCCCTCGGCTCGGTCTTCGGAGCGGGCCTGGTGGTGCTGCTGTGCGCCGGCTACGGGGTGTACGGCCTGATCTCGCCCGTCGCCAAGGACGACTGGCGCAAGGACGGGGCGATCGTCCTGGAGGAGGACACCGGCACCCGCTACGTCTACGCCGACGGCGAGCTGCGCCCCGTCCGCAACTACGCCTCCGCGCTGCTCATCGCGGGGGAGCGGACCGCGCCCGAGAGCGTGTCCGCCAAGTCCCTCGCCGGGGTCGCGCACGGCACCTCCGTCGGCATCCAGGGCGCGCCGGACACCGTGCCGGACGCGTCCGCGCTGGTGACCGGCCCGTGGGCGCGCTGCCTGCCGGGACAGACGGCGAGCTCTACCGGGACGACGGGCGGGCAGACCGCCAGTAACACCCCCTCCGACACCGGCCAGACCCTCGTCTTCGGCGACTCCGCCGCGGCGCTCACCGCGCTCCCCGCCGACCGGCAGGTGCTGCTCAGCGGCCCCAAGGGCACCCGGTACGTCCTGTGGCGCGGCGTCAAGTACCCGCTCCCCGGCGGCCCCTCGCTGATCGCCCTCGGCCTCGACGACGAGGCGGCCCGCCCCGCCACGGCCGACTGGCTCGCCGCGGTCCCCAGCGGTGCCGCACTCGCCGCGCCGGTACCGGCCGGCGCCGGGAAGACGGCCGGCGAGGTCGCCGGACAGAGCACCGAGGTCGGCCAGGTCTTCCGCACCAGCACGGGCGGCACCGAGCACTACTACGTCATGCGGTCCGACGGGCTCGCCCTCGTCAACGCCACCGAATACGCCCTGCTCGCCGCCCGCCCCGGCGCCCCGGCGGCGCGCCAGGTCGGACAGGCCGACATCGCGGTCGCCCCCGTCTCGGGGGACCACACCGCGACCGGCCGGGTGCCCGACCTGAGCGGAGTCCACCCGCTGGAAGGCGGCACCGTCTGCGTGACGGCACAGGCCGACGGCCGGGCCCGGATCAGTGTGGGCACCGCCGGCGCCGGAGGCATCGTCCTGCCCGCCGGCGGCGGTGTGCTGGCCGTTCCCGACACCGGGCGGACCGAGTACCTGATCACCGAGCAGGGACGCAAGTACCGGATCGCCGACACCGACGCCGAGCGGGCCCTCGGGTTCGGCGACACCAAGCGCCGGCTCGCACTGCCCGCGGACGTCCTCGCCCTCGTCCCGGACGGCCCGGTGCTCAGCCGCGCCGCCGCCGCGAAGGGCTGAACCCGATGTCCCGGCTCCGTCTTCGCTCGACACCCGTGGGCGACGCCCTGCTCATCCATCCCAAGGGCCGATACGACGACCGGGCCGCCGCGTTCGCCGCGGGCATCGTCCCGGACCCGCACCACACCCTCGTCGTGGTGGACCTGCCCGCCGACGCCCTCGCCACGGAATGGGAGGCGGTGGCCCGGCTGCTGTCGTCCACCCGGTACGGCAGCCCGCGCCTGGTCTTCGGCCGGGGCACCGGCGACGACATCCGTACCGCCTGCCGACTCCTCTCCGAACGGCTCGGACGCGAGGTGCTCGCTCCTGACGGCGACCTCGTCCCGACCCTCACCGGCGGACTGTTCGTACCGGGCGACGACGGCGCCGCGTGGCTGCGGTTCCGGCCGGGCCGTGACCCCGAGCCCGAGGCACAGCGCTACCCCAAACCCCATTGGGAGTTCACCGCGCCGGCCCGCACCGCCCCGGCCGGCACGCAGGTCGTCGCCCAGCCCGTACCGGCGGGTGTGTGGTTGCGCCACACCGACCGCGACCCACTGACAGCGCACCACGGCGCGGTCGAGGCCGTCCCCACCGATCCGAACCACCTCCTGCTCGTCCTCGGCAGCCCAGGCACCCCACCGCTGCCCGTCGACGACGTGGCCCACTTCTGGAACACCGTGCTCCCCGGCGCGCGCCCCGCGGTGCGCTTCGTCCTCCACGGCACCCTCGACACCCCCGCAGACCATCCAGCGGCCCAGACCCTCGCCGACACCCTGAACCACCCGGTCACGCTCTACGACGGCCTGCCCTACGCCGAGCCGGACCGCCGACCGGTCCCGGCCGAGACCACCTACCTGCCCTCAGGGCCCGCCGTATCGGGTACCGCCGGGGCAGACCCGGCGCCGCCGCACGGCGCCGTCCCGGACGCTCCGACCACGCCGGTCGCCTCCGGCGCGTCCACCGCGCCACCGCCCCCGCCGCCCATCCGCACGGAGTCCGGCGTCGGGACACCGGCGCCCGAAGGCGCGACGTCCGGCACGGCGTCGCGGAGCCCCTCGGCACCGGACACCGCCGCCCCCGCGCCTGTGGTGCGGGGTACCGACGCGACGGATCTCCCCGAGGCCCCGACCACGTTAGACGGCACAGGCGCCACGGACCTCTCGGAGGCGCCCACCGTCCGCAACGACGACACCCACCCGCTCCCCGCCCCGGAGCCCGCCACCAGCGGCGCGGCAGACCTCGAAGAAGCCCCCACGATCCGCAACAGCCGCCGCGCCACGCCGAACGAGTCCCCGGCCCCGACACCGCGAGCGGCCTCACCGACCGGACCGACGCCCGCTCCCGCATCGGACTCCGCAGCGATCCCGGAGCCCGACTCCGCGACCGAACCCGACCCTGCTCCCGCCCCCGTGCGGCGGCTGGCTCCCCCTGTCGCTCCCCGGTTCCGGCTGGAGTCCGGTGCGCCCGAGCCGGAGATCCCGGACCTCGGCGACATGGGCACTCCCGCGGAGCCGGACGCCCCTGCCGCAGGCTCGGACATCGGCAGCCCTTCCGCCGCCGGTGGACCGGGCGTCCGGGTGCAGCCCGTGCCACGGGGCGCGGCCTGCGCGGTGCCGCCGGAGCGGGGGATCGCTCAGGAACGGGAGTGGATGCGCCGGACGTTCAGCGAGCAGTACAACGCCCTGGCCGGTTCGGTCTCGCGGGTGATGTCGGAGTCACCGGGTCTGCGCGGCCGGTCCCGTACCGAGGTGGCGGACGCGCTGACCGAACTGGTCGCCGTACGCCTGTACTTGTCCGGTGGCAGCCGCCAGGCCGACGCGGCCGTGCGCGAGGCCACGGCGGGACCGCACGTGCCGCTGGCGCGCTGTGTGACGGCGGGGCTGCGGCGGCTGCCGTCGTACCGGGGCCCGGCCCTGCTGCGGACCCGGCTCGGAGAGGCCGAGCGCGACTGGTACCGCGAGGGCCGGCTCGCCACCGAGTGGGCGTTCTGCCACGCCCGTACGACGCTGCACCCGGGTCCGACCGGCAGCGGCGCCACCGACGTGCTGATCTGGTCGATGACCGCCCGGCGGACCAGTTCGCTGGACCCGTCCGTCCCCGACCGGGTGCTGTTCCTGCCGGGCACCGCCTTCAAGGTGCTGCGCGCGGAGGGCTCCGCCGTGCTGATGCGCGAGGTGTCGCCGTCGGAGACCGCCCAGGAAGGCCGGGACGGACCACCGGGCGGACAGGGCGATGTGCCCACCAAGCTCGACGACATCGCGGTCAAGGGGCTGGAGAAGATCCTCGACGCACTGGAGCGGACCGGCACCGATGCCGCCGCCGCGAGCGCCGACCCGCCCGGACTGATCGTCGCCCGCGGTTCGGTCCGCGGAGAAGGAGCCAAGCCGTGAGCAGACAGGTCCTGTCCGTCTCCCCGGACCGTCCGGGGGCCCACCTTACGATCGCCCAGGCGCTGGCCGAGGCCGCCGACGGCGCGCTGATCACGATCGACCCGGGCCGGTACGAGGAGTCGCTGACCGTCGTCCGGCCCGTGACCCTGGCGGCACAGGGCGGTGCCGGGACGGTCCAGGTGCACGCGTCGGCCGGGAGCGCGGTCGTGGTGGACGCCGAGGCGGTCCAGCTGTCCGGGCTCGTCCTGTCGGGTGCCGACCGGGACGCCCCGGTCCTCGACCTGCGGCGCGGGCAGTCGGCGCTGGACGGTTGCCGGATCGAGGGCCAGGCGTGGACGGCGGTACTGGTCTGGCACGAGGGCACACTGGCCGCCCGCGGCTGCCGGGTCACCAACCCGCACGGCGCGGGGGTCGTGGTCACCTCGCGCGGCGCCAGCGTGCTGGCCGACACCGAGGTCACCGAGGCCGGATCCTCGGCGGTCGTGGTCGCCGAGCACGGCCGTCTCGACGTACGGGACTGCCGTCTCGACCGCCCCCGGGGCAACGGAGTCTGCGTCAACGGCAACGCCTCGGCCACCGTCGAGGCCACCCGGATCACCGGCAGCGGCAAACCCGCCGTCGCCGTGGAGCAGGAGGCGCGCGCCGCCCTGCTCCGGGTCACGGTGACGGGCAGTACCGCACTGGACGCGTACCTGACCAGCAGGGGCGAGACCAGCCTCACCGACTGCGCCTTCTCCGGTTCGGGCGGGCAGTCCGTGCACATCGCCGACGGCGCCACGCCGCACCTGCGCGGCTGCGCGGTCACCGGCGCGGCCCGCAGCGGCATCCAGGTCACCGGCGGTGCACGGCCCCGTTTGGAGGACTGCGCGGTCACCGACACCCCGGTCGGGCTCCACGTCACCGGCGCGGCAACCACGGTCACGGCCACGGGGCTGGTCGTCAAGGGCGCCACGAGCGTCGCCGTGCGGGTCGCCGACTCCGGTACGGCCGAGCTGGAGCGGCTCTCCGTCACCGGCACCGAGGGCGCCGGGGTCCAGGTCCAGGGCGGCGCCCGGGTGACCCTGCGCGAGGCCGGGATCGCGGTGGGCGGCGGTCGGCGGACGGCGGGGCTCGAGCTGGCCGGGTCGGCGAGCGGCTTCGTGGCCGGCTCCGTGCTGCGCGAGTGCGGTGCGGTCGTCGGTGAGGACGCGGAACTGACCGCTCACGACACCGAGTTCACCGGTTCGCCGGGCGACGCGGTGCGAGTCCTCGCCGGTGCTTCGTTCACCGCCGTCGGGTGCCGGATGACCGGCGCGCGGGGCCAGGGCGTCAACAGTCACGCCGACGCCCGCACGGATCTCGGCAACTGCGTGATCCAGGACAACGCCGGTGACCGTCCGGCGGACGAGGCCCCGAGGAAGGACGGGAGGGGGAACGGGGGCGGGGCGCCGGCCGGGGAAGAGACCGAGGCCGTAGCGGCGACTGGTGCTGGTGCCGCTCCCGGCAGCGGGACCGGGACCGGGCCGTTGGTCGAACTCGACGCGCTGGTCGGTCTGGAGAGCGTCAAGCTGGAGGTCACCGGGCTGATCAACCTGAACAAGATGACCAAGCGGCGCACCGAGATGGGCCTGCCGATGCCGCCGATGAGCCGCCACCTCGTGTTCGCGGGACCACCGGGCACCGGCAAGACGACCGTGGCCCGGCTGTACGGCGCGGTCCTCGCCGAACTCGGCATCCTCGGCCAGGGGCACATCGTCGAGGTCGCGCGCGCCGATCTGGTCGCCCAGATCATCGGCGGGACCGCGATCAAGACCACGGAGGTCTTCAACCGGGCGCTGGGTGGTGTGCTCTTCATCGACGAGGCGTACACCCTGACCAACCAGTCACGGGGCACGGGGCCGGACTTCGGCCAGGAGGCCGTCGAGACGCTGATGAAGCTGATGGAGGACCATCGCGACGAGATCGTCGTCATCGCGGCCGGCTACTCCGAGCACATGGACCGGTTCCTCGCCTCCAACCCCGGCATGGCGTCCCGGTTCGCCCGTACGGTCGAGTTCCCCAACTACTCGCCCGAGGAACTGGTCACCATCGTGCGGGGGTTGTGCGCGAAGCACTACTACGAACTGTCCGACGACGCCCTGGACGCGCTGTCCCGCTACTTCGAGACCGTCCCCAAGGGCCCCACGTTCGGCAACGGCCGGGTCGCCCGCCAGGTCTTCGAGTCGATGATCGGCGCCCAGGCGTCCCGTCTGGCGGTCCAGCAACCGAGCCACGACAGCGAACTGAGCCTGCTGATTGCCGCCGATGTCTCCCCGGCACCCCGGCCGACGTCCTCCAGCCCCTCCGCCGAACCGACGAACACCCCCGCACCGCCCACCCCCGCACCGCCCACCGCGACACCGGAACCGGCACGGTCTCCTGCTCCTGCTCCCGCTCTTGCTCCGGCGACCGGGAGCGACAGCCTCGGCGGCGCCCTGGGATCCGTTCCCGTCCCCGCCCGTCACCTCGCGGCCCTCGTCGGTCTCGCCCCCGTCACGGAGGCGCTGGCCGCGCGACTGGACACCCTGGTCAGCCTCGGTCAGGGCACCGCGGGTCTCGCCGATGTCGTCCTGGAGGGCGCCCGCGGCAGCGGGCGCCGGGCCGTGGCCACCGCGTACGGAAGGGCTCTGGGGGAACTCGGCATCCTTCCGTCCGGCGCGCTCACCCGGATCCCGCTCTCCGGGGTCCCGGCCCGCTGGGCGGCACAGCCAGGCATGTTCCTGGCCGACGTGTTCCGCCGCGCGGCCGGTGGTCTGCTGCTGCTGGAGGCCGACCCGGCTTTCGTGTCCCGCCCCAGTGGCGAACGCGACGCGGTCGTCGACGCGTTGGCCGCGCGGACGGCGGCGCGAGACCCGTACGACGCCGTCCTCGTGCTCTCGGGCAGCGCCCCGCGCCTGAGTGAACTGCTGCGCGCCCGCACCGACTTGGCCGGGGCGTTCGCCGAGTACCTGCGGCTGCCCGACTGGACGGGCGCCCATCTCGCCGAGCTGACCCGGCGGCGGCTGACGGCCCTGGGCTTCGAGGTGCCTGACGACGTCCTCACGGCTCTCGCCGCACAGGACCCGGCCGACGGCGCGTACGGCGCGCACCGGCTGGCGGACCGGATCGCCGTGCGTGCGGGTGCCCCGGTACTGGTCCTCGGCGACCTCGTCGGTGAACTGCCTCTGGTGAGCGCTTCGACGGTGGGGTGAGGCGTCGTAGGGACAGGACGTCCCGTGCCCGCCCGACCAGCGGTCGGTGACCCGGTGACCTCGACGGCGGGCGCCCTGGGCCGGGTCCGCGCGGGTCGTAGGGACAGAGAATCACGGCCGGTGGGGCAGGGAGTCCGGTTTCCGGGCCCTCGCGGGCGCCGCCTCGGACCACCATCACGGACGAGGACCGCGACGAGACCGCTCACGAGAGGAACAGCATGGCCGGCAACACGAACACATCGGTGGACACCTCGGGCATGAGGATCGCCCAGGGCAGCTTCCAGACCGCCCTGGACGAGGTCAACGCCACGTACACGCAGATGCAGAGCCAGATCGACACGCTGCGCAGCAGTTGGACCGGTGACGCCGCCAGCACCTTCCAGGGCGCCATGGACACCTGGCTCACGGACTTCGGAACCGTCAAGCAGCAGCTGGAACTGATGCTCCAGAAGCTCCAGGCCAACACCGGCAGTTACGACACCACGCACCAGGCCACTTCGGACACGGCCACCCAGCTCCACAAGAGCATGACGACCCCGCTGCCCGGTTTCTGACCCGCCAGGACCCCGACCACCCCGCACACGAGGAGCGACCCATGCCCACCTACACCGTCAACATGAACCAGATCGAGTACGTGGTCGGTGAGATGACCGCGATCAGCGGGAAGATCCAGGCCGCGCTGACCGACCTGGACGACAGCGCCAAGGTGCACCTGAGCGAGTGGACCAGCGACGCCCGCGCCACCTACGACGTGGCCAAGGCCAAGTGGGACGCCGCCGCCGCGGACATGGTCACCCAGTCGCAGAACGCGACCAACTCCCTGGGCCACATCAACGAGTCGTACTACGCGGGTGAGCGGCACGGCGTGAGCCTCTGGGAGCAGTGACATGGCGAACGAGACCGCCGACAGCGACCACAGCAGTGACCCGAACGTCAACAACAACGACTACGGGGGCGGCGACAACAGCGGTGGTTCGAGCGGGGACCCCCACTACCACGGCGGCACGGACGTCCTGCACGTCCCGGGGATCCTCAGCGACCTGCACCCCTTCGTGCCCCCGCCGGTACCCGGCGGCGACGGCCACAACGGAACCTCGATCAGCACGCCGTCGCTGGACCTGTTCGCCTCCAACATCGACCTGCTGATCCAGCCGGTGCGGGACGTGGCCACCGGACTGAGCGACGTCGCGGTCGCGCCGGGCGCCTTCTACCACGCCAACGTCATGCGCTCGACGGTCAACGGCCCGAACGCCGACGGCGGTCTGAAGAAGAGTTACGGCGCCGCCCTCTCGGCCCTGGTCAGCGGCCTGACGGACCTGCGGGACGGGGTGCGGACGCTGAGCCGGAACTACGCCACCACCGAGGACGCCAACCACATGACGTCCCAGGACCTGGCGGACGCCCTCACGACCACCACCGCCGACTTCAACACGATGATGACGTCGAACGGCGGCACCGGCATGACGTCCAACACCGGTACCGGCAACACGGGTTCGGGAAACACGAACAACAACACCGGTTCGAACACCACGACCGCCTAGGCGCGGGCTCGGCGGACAGCGGAGCGGCGGCTCCACAGGAGGGCGAAAGTGCCGGACTACAACAGCGGCGGCTTCCACCAGGGCGACGACGGGACGATCTTCGGCAATCCCGACAGCTCGTCCAACGGAAGCGTCACGGACTACGACAACTGGGACTGGAAGCAGATCAAGGCGGCCGTCTACGGCATGTCCTCAGGCGTCGGGTCCGACGCGAACGTGGCCCACGCCCGGGCCATCGCCAACCCGCAGTCGCTGCTCGACGCCGCCAACGCCTTCTTCCACGTCCAGCGGGTCCTGGAGGGCGTCACGAAGAGCCTGGTCGACCAGGCCAAGGCGCTCGCCGGCGACAACGGACCATGGGGTGGCAGCGCGGCCGACTCCTTCCTCGACATGATGACGAACTTCTCCCGGCAGGTGAAGGCCAACGCCACGGTCCTGTCCGGGGGTTCGACCGGTGACCACTCCATCCCGCACCAGCTCGCCAACAACGCCATCGCCTTCCAGAGCGCGCAGAACAAGCTCGCGGAGATCGACGTCTGGTACGCCCACCAGGCTGTCCTGGACGGCGTCACCCCGATGTCCGACGGGCTGATCCCGATCAGCCAGCGACCCAAGCTCGTGGCGATGATGACCGAGGACATGCGCGCCGTGCTGAAAAGCCTGGCGCACTCCTACCAGGTCACGTCCGACGCGATCGTGAATCCGACTCCGGTGACCTCGCCCACGGACAACCCGGACGGGTCGGGGAACGACACCGGCCTTCCCGACCCGAACGCCGGGGTCGACGACCCGGACCTCAACGGGTCGGACAGCGGGATCGGCGACGGCCTCGGCGACACCGGCAGCCTGTCGGACCTGTCCGGCTTTCCCGACACCGGCCTGGACACCGGGACCGGCACGGGAGACGGCATCGGCGACGTCGGGGATCTCGCCGGCCTCGACACGTCCGGCGATCCGACCCCCTACCCCGGCGACACCGGTCTCGACACGTCCGGCCTCGACGGCACGGGACTCGGCGACCTCGGCCTCGACGGCCTCGGCACCCTGGACCCGGCGGCCCTCGACGGTGCCCTCAACCCCCTTTCCTTCCCCGCCCTCGGCAGCCTGGCCGGCCTCGGCGGCAGCGGTCTGGGGACCGAAGGGGAGAGTTCCCTCGGCGGTCTGTCGACGGCCGACCCGGCCGCCTTCGGCGACACCGGGCTCGGCGACGGCATCGGCGACGGCCTCACCGGCGCTCTGGGCAGCGGCCTCGACGACGGCCTGTCCGCCGGCTCGCTCACGCCCGCACAGCTCGCGACGTCCTCCGGGATGCCGTACATGCCGGGGATGGGCGGAACCGGGTCCGGCGGCGCCGGCCAGACGGCCGAGCCGACCGACGCCTCCGGGCTGCTCGACGCCAGTGCCGACCCCTGGGACGGCGAGGAGATCCCCGGCGGCGACGAGGTCGGCTCGGAACTCGGCGCGGCGGCCGGGGGCGAGGGCCTGGGCACGGCGGGGCTGCCGTATCTGCCGGGCATGGGTGGTACGGGCGCCCCCGGCGCGGGCCGGGACGGCACGAACGAACGGACCGACGCCTCCGGGCTGCTGGACCCGAGCACCGAGCCCTGGGCGGGCGACGAGGAGAGCGGTGACGACGAGGCCGGTTCCCTTACGGGAGTCCTGCCCGGCGCGCCCTACCTGCCCGGATTCGGCGCGACCGGGCCCGCCGCGGGCACCGCGCCGGGCCGCGCGAACGCCCGGTCCGGCGAAGGCGCGGGGGAGCGGACGCCGGAGGAAGAGGCATCGGCCGACGCCCAGGCACCGGTCGCGGTCGGGTCCGACGGGCTGCCGTTGCCCGCCGTCGCTCCGGCCGCCGTTGCCCCGCAGCCGCCGGTCGACGACGGCGAGGAGGACTTCTCGGCGTGGGAGGCCGGCGCGGGCGCGTTCGTACCTCTGCTGTGGGCAGTGGGCGCGGAACGTGAGCGGGAGCCGGAGAGCGCGGTGGCCGAGCCGGGTGTCTCCGGCGAGCCGCGCGGTACCTGGCGGCCCGATCGCACCGGCGGCGGGGCGTCGGCCGGCCCGGATGCCCGAGCGGTCGTGCCGGTGGGCTGCGGCGACGGCGGCCCCGAGCCCGAGGAACCCGAGCTGCCCGAGGAGGAACCGGAGGAGGAACCCGCCGCCCGGGGTGCCGCGGACCTGCTGGTCCAGTCGGAGAGCACCTGGGGCACCGTACCCGGCGACTCCGCCGCCTCCCTCTGACCGGCCCGCGCACCCGCCGAACACCGCCTGAAAGGAGACGAGTTCACATGCCCGGTCCGTACGACCAGCAGATCGAGGACCTGCTGGAGCAGTACCGCCGCCAGCGCGAGGAGGCCGCCGAGACCCGGCGGCGGATCAACGGGACGACGTCGACCGTGACCGCCCCCCGGCAGACGGTGAAGATCACCGTCGGCGCCCAGGGCGAGGTCACCGCCATCGAGTTCCCCACCGGTGCCTACCGCCGCATGGCACCCAAGGAGCTGGCCGACGTCCTGCTCACCACGCTCCGTCAGGCCAGGACCGAGGCGCTGGAGGGCGTCGCCGGGGTGCTCGCCGACCGGCTGCCGCCCGGGGTCACCGTGCCCGACCTGCTCCAGGGGCGGGTCGACCCGGCCGCCGTCCTGCCCGAGGACCCGGCCATGCCCGACTCCGTACGCGACTACGTGGACCACGGCTTCCAGGGAGACTCCCATGAGTGAAGGCACCTTCTCCGTCGACACCGAACGCCTCGGCCGGGCCGCCCCGCAGGTACAGGAGCTGGCCGGGCGGATGAAGTCCATCGCCGACAAGCTGGACGGCCGCCTGGAGGCCCTCGGCGCGTGCTGGGGCGACGACGAGAGCGGACGGCAGTTCCTGGAGCAGTACGCCGAGCCCAAGCGGCAGCTCAGCGAGGGCATCACCGGCGTGGCCGGCGTGCTCGACAGCACCGTCGACGGCATTCGGACCATGTCCGAGGGGTTCGCGCGGACCGAGCTGCGGAACGTGGAGGATCTGCGCGCGATCACGCCGTCCGCCGACTCCGTGGCGGTGGGCGACTCGTCGCCGCACCGCACCCGGCGGTGATTCCCCGCACATGAGCGTCGAGATGCCCCCCGAGCTGGCCTGGGTCGCCCGGCTGGCGGTCGGCCAGTCCTGGCCGAAGGGCGACGAGGACAACCTGCACGCCCTCGGCCAGGCGTGGAACGAGGCCGCTCAGGAACTCAGGGGCATCAGCGGACAGCTCGGGGCGTCCGGCAACGGGGTCCTGGAGAGCGTGGGCGGACAGGTCGCGGACGAGTTCCGCGCCTTCGTCACGCAACTGGAGTCGAGCCTGCCGGAGATGGCGGAGTCCGCGAACCAGCTGGGCAAGCTCGGCAAGCACACCGGTGTCCAGGTCGAGTACTCCAAGTACATGATCCTCGGCCAACTCATCCTGCTGGCCGCGCAGATCGCACAGTGGATCTTCTTCGCGCCCGAGGTCATCCCCCTGGCCATCACGGCGGCCCGGATCGCGGTGAAGATGATCCTGCGGCGGCTGCTCATCTCGGTCGCGACCGGCGTCGCCCTCAACGTCGGCCTCGACGTCGCCGTCCAGACCATCCAGTTCCTCAAGGGCGACCGCACCGAGTGGTCCACCGACAACACGGTCTCCGCCGTGGTGTCGGGCGCCATCGGCGGTGCCGTGGGCGGCGTCTTCTTCGGCGCGGGCGGCGTCCTGGCACCGAAGTTCGCGCACTCCCTGCTCGGCAAGGGCATCCTCGGCGCGGCGACCGGACTGGGCACCTCCGCGATCATGTACGGCATCTACCACAGCGGGGAGGACGAGTTCGGCACGTCCATCAGCGCGGGCGCGCTGGGTGCGCTGGGTGGTGGCGGCAAGCGGCGCTTCGGCGGCAAGGGCGACACGGTCAAGGTCGACCCCGTCCATGTCAACGTGCCCGGCGCGCTCACGTTCGACCTGCCCGGCCTGGTGTCGGAGACGAAGGCCGAGCTGTCCGCCCCGGACACCTTCAAGACGGCGACGGCTGCTACGGCGACGGCCGGTACGAACGGGACGGGGCACTCGACCGGTTCCTCGACCACGACCAGTACGGGCCGGGACACGGACACCGCCGGGACAGGCAACGGTGCCTCCCACAGCGGGAGTTCGACCACCGCGCACGCATCGGAGACGGCTCACGACACGTCCACGGCCGGCGCCGCCCCGCACGAAGAGGGGCTGCCCGGCTTCACGACCACGGTCATCGGCACGGCCCAGACCTCGACCGCGCACACTGCGGCATCCTCGGCCACCGCTGCGTCCACCATCCGCACGGGGACGGGGGCCGCCGCACCGACCCGCGGCACGCCGGAGGTCGGCGGCACGACCGCCGCGCAGGTCAGCCGTCCCGCGACCACCGCCGGTGCGGGCAACTCCATCCCCGGCGGCAGCCGCCCGCCCACGGTGAGCAGCGGCGCGGACCGCGTCCGCGACACCGGTACGACCGGCCCGACGCCGTCCACGCGTACGGAGACGGGCACCTCCGCACGTACGGACGACAGCGCCGCGTCCCCGCGTACGGAGAGCGGCGCACCCGCGACCGCGGACACCGCCACGGCCGGGCCCGCGGAGTCCACCGCTGCCGCGAGCACGACGGCGAACGTGCGGACCGACACCGTGCCGACGCCCCGGGACACCACGGCAACCGCCACCGCGTCCCACGAGCAGGCCGCCGTACCCACCCCGGACCCCACTCCACCCCCCGGCAGGTCCGGCCCCGCGCCTCGCATGACCCTCGATCGCACCCCGCGCTTCGTCGTCCGGTCCGCCTACGAGGCCCGTCGGTTCCTGCACCGGAACGAGCGGTTCACCGACCTGACCGTGAGGGTGGCGTTCCGCGAGGGCGGCAGCGGGAGCGACACCGACGCCGTGTGGAACCGGATGTCCGAGGGTGTCGCGCAGTTCCTCAACACGCCCGCCTACCACCTCCCCAACGGCGACCGTCTGCACGTCACCGTGGTACGCGCCCGCCCCGGCGAGGTGCCGCATCTGACGGTCGACCTGGTCGGCCGGGACCGGGCCATGGACCAGCGGTCGTGGTGGCCGGACGCGGACCCCGTCGACTTCGCGCACGAGATCGCCCACCAGATCGGCCTGCGCGACGAGTACCGCGACAGGACGACCCCGCACCGCCCCGCCGTCGAGGGCAGCCTCCAGGGCGACTACCGTGCCGCGGCCCCCGACGGCCTGCGGCAGGCGGGCCTGCGCGACCGCCATCTCCAGCTGATCGGCGCCGGGATCGGCGACCTCGGCGAGCCTGCCGTTCCCCGGCACACCGACGTGGACCCGGCGGCCGGGCCGGCGCCGCAGACACCGTCCGCCGCGCACGAGGGCGCACCGTCGTACGACACGGAGTGGGCACGGGCCCGGCAGGACGCCACGGGGCACGAGCGCCGCCAGGCGTGGGTCGATCCGGTCTCCGATCCCCTGGGCGTGGGGCGCGTGGCCCGTCCGCCCGCGACCGGCGGACGGACGACCGGCGCACGGACGACCGGGCCCGCGGTGGCCCCGCGGATGCACCAGCCCCCGACTGGCGTCCACGCCCCCGACAACTCGCTGATCATGCAGCCCGGTTACGCGTCCGGCGACCAGTTCGGCATCCTCGCGACGCTGCTCGCCGAGCCCAACGCGCATGTCCTCATCGCGGGCGGTCCCGACGTGGGCCATGAGGGACACGACCCGGTGCTCGACAAGTCGCGGGCCATCAAGGCGTTCTATGTGGAGAGCGGCATCGAGCCCGGGCGCATCAAGACGCTGAACCTCCCCAGGCTGGAGCAGGGCAACGTCTGGAAGCAGCTGAACCAGGCGGCCACCCGGATCGCCCGGGACGAGTGGCTGATCGCCAAGGACTTCCACGAGATGTACGAGCAGAAGGAGTTGTGGGGCGTCACGAGCGGCACCGACTACGTCGCCCAGAACTTCTCCGACGCGATGCGATCGAGCATCCGCGCCGCGTGGAAGCTGGAGGACCATCGCGACGCGCAGGTCACCGACTGGCTGGCCGGGCGAGGGGTGCGGATTCCCGGGGGAGAGCAGGACGGGAAGGGCGTGCTGGTGCTGTGGTCCCGGTTCACCGGCAAGGCCACGAACTGGTCGGACCTGCGCGGCCGGATGGAGCACGACACCAGCTTCGAGGGCACGCGCCAGCTCCTGCGGAATCTGGCGGCCGACTACAGGGCCGTGATCATCACCGGTGATCCGCACCCCGACCCGACGAAGGCGGGCAAGTGGAACGAGCTGGTCCAGGAGATGCGCGCCGAACTGGGCACGGAGCACATCCACGACCTCACCGGCTTCTGGCGGGGCTCCGACACCGGGCTGAGCAGCTGGGGCGGCGACACCCGCACCGGCCAGTTCCGGCTCTACGACCATCTGAACCGCCGGCACGGCGGCGTCCAGCACATCGGCTTCCGCTCCGGGAACCTGGAGGCCGTGGCCCTGATCGGCCACCGGGTCCGCTACCTGGAGGAGGGCGACGCGACCGGCTCCCTCCGGATGGAGGCGTGGCACGACAGGTACAACGGACTGACCCGCAAGGGTGGCCTGGCCCCCGGATACGAACGGACCGTCGTCGCCGACCCTCCCACCGCCTCCGGCAGACACGCCAAGGACTTCCAGCTGAAGCCGGAGCTGATGGGGGAGTACCAGCCGCCCGAGGCGAACTCCCCCTATCGCAAGCCGATAGCCGTGTACGCCGCCGAACACGGCTTCGGCTACCCGGACGTGCGGCAGATCCGTGAGGACCTGGGGCTCACGGGACACCGCCAGGGACAGCGGTCGTTCGACGCGGCCAGGCTGGGCGATGTCAGGCGCAGGTACCTGAAGGCGACCGCGGTGATACGCCAGTACGCGGACTACTATCCCTCCCCGAAGGCCCAGATCGAGGAGTATCTGGGCGCCTTCGACGCGTTCCTGGGACAGGATCCGGCGACGTATCAGGGCGGCGCCTCGCAGATGTACGAGGACTTCGTCGCGCACTACCTGCCGCAGTTCTCGCATGTGTGGCAGATGCGCCGTACCGTCGAGTACAACGTCTGGGCGGCCTACTACCAGCAGGCGAACGCGCAGCAGGCCGTGTCCGGGGCCGACGAGGTCGGTCCGCGTGCCCCGCAGGCGGACACCGTCGTCCCGCACTCCGACGGCACCGCCATGACAACCCGGCCCCCGAGGGCGCAGCACCCCGCGGAACCGTCCCCGGACCATCCGTCCGCCTCGGCCGTCCCGACCACCGACGGTTTCGCCGAACTGCGCCGGCTCTCCTCCGCCTGGGTGACGGAGTCCGAGGGGCGCTCGCGCTACGGCATGCCCGCGGCCAACTTCCGCAAGTTCCGCGACATCTCTGCCGCGCACGGCCTCAGGATCGACGTCCGGCCGACCAACCCGACGGCCGCGCACTGGCTCGAAGAGGGGAAACTGCCCAAGCCCAAGGACATCAAGGCGAAGTCCATCAACGACCTGGACGTCCAGCTGGGCGCGAAGGCCGAACACCAGGGTCTGATCGGGTACTTCCAGCCGGTCATGCCCGATCGCGCGGGCATCGCCGAGCCGGTCTGGAACCGGCTCGAAGCACGGTTCGCGCAGCGCGCCGAGGAGTTCGCGACCCTGGCACCGGTCATGGCCAGGCTCCAGGACGAGGGCCGGTTCAAGGTCGAGGACGGCCTGGTGTTCGGCCGGGACGGCGAGGAGGGCTGGAAGGAGATCACCGGCGACCACGACGTGTTCGACATCAGCACACCGGGCGGCACCCGCCTGAAGGGCGAACCGTACGACCGGCTCGTCGACACGATGATGGCCAACGACATGGCCGTCATGCACGGGGCGCACATGGACTGGGAGCCGTCCACGCCGTTCAGCAAGGGCATCTTCAGCAAGATCGTGGAGTCCCATCAGGAAGGCGGCGAGCCCCTGCTGCGCTTCCGGCCCGGAGCGAACGACGCCGAACTCGTCCACGCGCCCTCCGAGTTCCGCTTCAAGGGAGCGGAACCGGAACCCCTGTCGGCCGAGCAACCGAGGCCCACCCCGATCACCCGCAAGCCGCCCCCCGACGAAGCCCGATCCCCGCTCGCGCATGGACACATGCCTGCCGATGAGACACAACTCCCGCTGGATACCGCGCGGTTCACCGATGACGAGACCGTCCCCGTGATCGCGGAGGCGAAATCCGGCACGGCGGGAGCCGACTCCTCACTCACCCGCGCGGACTCCGTCGCCGAGCGGGCCCGCCCTCCCCTCGCGCGTGCCGAATCCACCGGAGAGCAGCCCCAACTCCCGCCGGCCCAGCCCGAATCATCGATCGCTCGCGCCCAGTCACCCGATACGGGCGGCACCGCCGAGCGCGGGCTTGTGCGTGAGCCCGAGCCCGAGCCGATGGTCGTGGAACCCGAGGGCGACCCCATGACCCCGCCTCCGCCGCGCGACGACCCGGGCAAGGACGGCGACCCGGCTCCCCAGGACCACCGCCTGGACCGTGCCGAGCCGCCCGCCGAGCCGCTCCCCGAGCCGCCCGCCGGGCCGCCCGGACGGCTCGGCGGGCGGTACCAGCGGTCGTTGGCGGGGATCAGGATCACCGACGCGCCCGGACCCGAGGCGTTGCGCGCACGGGTACTGGAGACCTTGCCCGCCGCGCACCGCGCCGACCGCCAGGTCGTCCAGAGGCTCGACGCGGAGTTCGATCCGGCCAACTTCCGGGCCAGGCACGAGGAGATGGTCAACGGGGGCTGGCGCTTCCAGCTCAGGGTGGGCGGCGCCCCGCACGACGTGGTGCTCAGGGCGCGTCCGGGGGAGTGGCGGCTGAGGGAGGAGCGCCCGCCGGGCGGCGAGAGCACGGACCCGAAGGGATTCGAGCGGTCGGCCGCGGCCAAGCGCGAGAACGAGCCGCGGAAGACTTCGCTCACCACGTCCGAGGCGGGCCTCGACCTGGCCCCCACCACGATCCGCCCGATCGAGGGCCACCCCGACCGGCTGATCGTCGTGACCCCGTCCGTCAAGGCGGGCGGCGCCACCCACGCGACCGACACCTCGGTGAAGACCGCTTCGGCCACAGGCACGAAGACCGCGCTCACCGGCCTCACCGACACCTACGTCTCCGACTTCCACTACGAGGTGGAGACCGTGGGCCCCGACGGCCGGGCGCTGCCCCGACCGGCCGGACCAGGCCTCCACGCCGACGTGACGGCGGAGATCGTCCGCACGGAGACGGACCGGGCGGACGGGTCGCCCGCGCGCTGGACCGGCTGGGAGAACGACCGCCCCGGCCGGGTGGAGGGCCGCCCGCTCGACGTCACCGGGCTGAGCGCCCTGCACGCCGACGTCTTCCGGCACCTGCCGAGCGAGGAGCGCCCCGACGGCACCGCGCACCGCGACATCCTGGAGTTCCTGTCCCCGAAGAGCGTCCTCGACGGTTTCGAGCACGCCGCCGGCTGGGGCCTGACCTCCAAACGCCTTGACCTCTCCGGCGGCGGCCACGCCTGGCTCCGGCTCACCCTGCTACCGGGGACGTCCGTCAGTGAGGGCGCGGTCACCGACAAGGAGACCTTCACCAGCCAGGAGACAGGCGAGCACTCCGCCGGCCGGACCGGCACCTCCACCTGGGGCCTCGGCCTGAACGCGGGCGGCGCGCGGCGCGTCTGGGAGAGTCGTACGAACAAGGAGTCGACCTGGCTGACGGTCACCGGCGGGTACTCCTACGCACACAGCCAGGCGCACCAGGAGAAGGGCAAGCAGACCTTCGCGGTCGAGCACAGCCTGGAGCACGCGGGCACCGCCGACCTGGTCAGGACCGCGGTACGGTTCCGCGTCGAGGTGCTGCGCGAACATCTGTCCCCGGGCACGGACGGCCTGCACGCCGTCCGTGCGGAGCCCGACCCCGGCCCCGAGCGCGGGCGGGCCCCGAGGGACGAGGAGAACCCGCCCGCCGTGCGGACCGGGGAGGTCGTCCGCGTCCGCCCCCGCCCGGCCGCGACCGCCACCGAGGCCACCGCTCCGCCGGCCGTCGACGGCGACACCGGCCCCGGCGCGCCGGACTCCCGCCCCGCGCCGGGGGCCCTGCGCGAGCCGCTGACCGCGCAGCGCACCGCCTTCGTGGACGTCCCCGGATCGGCCGAGCTGGAGCGGCACATCACCGACCGGCTGCGTGAACTGGCCCC
The DNA here is from genome assembly GCF_044768565.1 of Streptomyces sp. NPDC091280. Classification (NCBI taxonomy): domain Bacteria; kingdom Bacillati; phylum Actinomycetota; class Actinomycetes; order Kitasatosporales; family Streptomycetaceae; genus Streptomyces; species Streptomyces sp. NPDC091280. Next base: position 36,444 of record NZ_JBIVUZ010000024.1, on the reverse strand, counting down.
CGGTGTCCTCCCGCCGCCGGACGGCACCGAGGGCCGGGTCACACCGCAGGCCATGGAGAACCAGCGTCTGCTGCGTGAACGCGTGTCACGGTCCGGGCTGCGCGCCGACGGCGGACACCTCCTCGACGGCACCTTCCGGATCACCCTGGACGCCTCCCACCTGCCGGGGCTGCCCGGCCGTACGTATGAGGTCGTGGTCGCGGCCGACACCGGTGCGGGCCGGTACGACGGGGCCGTGGCGGCGACGGCGAAGGACTCGGTGGCCCGGGGGCACGCCTCGGACACCGGGGTGACCCGGGGCGGCAAGCACACCCTCGGTGCCGCCGGCGCCCTGCGCGCCGCGCTCAACCCCCGGGACAGCGTGCGGGCGTTCGGGCTCGGCGGCGTCGACGGCTCGTACGCCCCGTCCCGGCAGGCCGTCGCGTCCAGCGAGACCCGGGCCAAACGCGCGTTCCAGCACAAGGGGCAGACGGACGCGTTCAGCTACGCGGTGACCTACCGCGTCCTGGTCGGCCCGCACCGGGCGGGCGATCCGCCGGGCACACTGCCCGCCGGAGGGCACGCCACCGGCGCGGGCCCGGAGCATGTACGAGAGGTCCGCGTCGGGGACGCCGACCGGCTGCGCGTCGAGATACGCAGACGGGAGATCTCCGCGTCGGCGCCCGCACATCTGCGGTCCGCCCGGCTGCCGCAACTGCACTCCGTCACCCGCGTCTCCGACGAGGCCGGGTTCCGGCGGCAGGCACGGACCGCGCTCAGGCAGACGTTCGAGTCGCGGTCCCCCGCGACCGACGGCGAGCCGCACGTCCCCGAACTCGACACGGCTGTCGAGGAGTTGGCCGGTCGGACCCAGTTGCCCGGACTGGTCTCCGCGTCGCACTCCGGCTGGGCCAACACGCTCGACCGGCACGTCGGCGACGGGCGCGCCCCCGACACCGTCGGCCTGTCGGTGCGCACCCGGCTGAGCGATCTGACGTACCAGGAGACGCTGTCCGGCGACGGCACGCTGGAACTGGAGCTGACGGCGAGCGGCGCCACCACCCTCGCCGATCAGACCTCGTGGTCGCTCAAGGGCAGCATCGGACCCGACTTCGGCCGGTTCCCCGAGACCCCGACCGGCGCGCTGACCACGGGCTACCAGCTGCGCGGCGGTGGCAAGGCCAAGGCCGGCGGCCAGTGGGACGACGTCGACACGGTCAAGCAGCAGACCAGCACCACCCGCAAGACCGGCCGCACCGGCACCTGGCACGTCTACCGGGCCACGGCGGAGGTGAGCGTCGCCGGGCGGGTCACCGACGCGTCCGGGGCGTCGCACGTCGGCCGTCCCGTCCGCCGCGACCACGAGGTGTTCGTGCTGCTCTCCGACGAGGACGTGACACGCCCGGCGTCCGACGGGCAGCGCGACGACGCCCCGCCGACACTCCGGGCCACCCTGCTGGACCAGGGCGTCTCGGGCGGCGTCATGGTCGAGCTGCCGGACACCGACCCCGTCCTCCGGGAGATCGACCGCCAGCTGCGCGGCCCGAACGACGAGACCGTGCCGGTGGCCGCGCTCCCCTTCGCCGACACCTACTCACCGGACACCCTCGCCGCCCGCTACGACGAACTCGTCGGCCCCGGCATCCTGGACCGGCACATCGAGGTGACGCGTGCCGGACACGTCGTCACCGAGGTGCTGGTACGCGGGATCACGGACGGCTGGCGCGACGACGGCTCCCGTTCGGACCGCTCCCTGACCCGCGAGGTGACCACCGCCGACACGGTCAAGGGCAAGGCCGGCGGCAAGGGAACACTCGGCGTCGAGGGCACCCTGCGGGCCGCCGTACGCCCGCCCGTGCCGCACCTCGACTCGGCCTCCCTGGCGCCCGCCGTCACCCTGGAGGGCAGCCGGGGCAGCACCGCCGAGTCCGGAGTGACCACCACCGTGGGGCACAAGACATCCGGGTTCGGAGACGCGAACGCCCGCTTCACCACCGGCCTGCGATTCGAGGTGACGGTCACCCGACGCACCGAGACCGGCCGTTTCGTGCACCTGCCGAAGGACCCCGAGTCGGTCGGCCCCTACGAGGCGACCGCCTGGGTGCCCGAGTCCCTCACCCAGACGGCGACCGCCCCGTCCCACCCGCGCGTTCCCGACGACACGCTCCGCCCCGCCCCCCTCGCCGCCCACCCCTTCGACATCGAGCTGCACCGGCTTCCCGGACCGGGGGACGCCGAGCACACCACCTGGCAGAACGCCCTGCGCGGAGCGCACGACCTGGTCGGCTTCGACAACACCAAGTCCCTGTACGACACGGCCGTCCAGGTCCAGGCGACCCCGCGCCCCTGGGGCGAGGGCGTACTCGGCCGCACCGGCGCCTACTACTCATGGGCGCTCGCCCAGGCCACGACCCTGGCCGGCCGGACGGCTCGCTCCACCCTGCCCGAGTATCTGACCGGCACGGTCACCCGTTTCGTGGAGACCTTCACGGCCGACCCCCGGCTGGGCCGCGAACACGATCTGAGCCAAGAGCAACGCCTCACGCCGGAGCAGCAGTTCGCGATCCGCCAGGCGTTCTCCGGACAGTCACTGCCGGCCCTGTTCCACCGGCTCGGCACCCCCGACGTCGGGCACCGGGTGCCGGGCACCTCCGTGACCCTGTCGATGGAGGCCATCGGCCCCGCCGAGGAGATCGGCCGCCGAGCCGCGGCCGACGACGAACTCTCCGTCGCCGTCAAGGACGAGTCCGGCACCGCCGCCACCCACACCTACAACTGGTCCGTCTCACCGCTCGACTTCACGGTCCTCACCGACGACCCGGTGGTCACCGTCCCCCTCGCCACCGGCCGCCTGACCAGAGACCAGACCTACGACTCCACCCGCCCCGTCACCCGTACACCCGGAACACCGGGCAGACCCACCCCGGACCCGACGGCCCCGCACAGCACGCCCCCCACGGAACCCGGCAGGGCCAAGGTCACCGGCCGGACCGCGCTGCTGCGCCAGCCCGTCAGAATCACCCTCCGGAGCCAGGACGACGAGGGCACCTACGGCACGCCCCGCACCGTCACCGGCCACCTCTTCCACTGGTCCGCGTCCGACAACGCCACGGCCGCGACGCCCGAGAGACCGCCGCACAGCGCTCCGGCCCCGTCGTCCTCCGGCGGAGTCCACCGTCCCACGCCCCCGTCCGCCTCCGGTTCCGCCCTCCGCCCCAGCGCCCGGTCCTCCGCCAACTCCCGCCCCCGCCCCGCGGGTTCGTCCCCTTCGGGCTCCTCCCACCGCCCGACGACACCCTCCCCCCTCGGCCCACCGCGCCGGCGACCCGCAGCCGCTCCGCCCTCTCACCTCGCGTCCTCCGCCACCGGCTCCGCCGAGGTCGCCCCCCGGGCTCCCGCGGCCGTCGACGGCGCATCCGCCCCCCAGGGGCCACCCGCACCCGCCGCCGAAAGCCGCACCCTCGACGCGGACGGACACACGGTCGCCCAGGGCGATGCCGAGACGATCACGCACGGCGTCGCGTTCACCTCCGACGACGCCACCACCCTCACCCCCGAAGACAGCGCCCACCTCGACACGCTCGCCGCCGACGTGGCACACGACGCCGTACGCCGTGCCGCGACCGGCCTCGGGCTGCCGGAGATCCTCGTCACCGGCCACGCCACCGCGTCCGTCTCCGGACTGCCCCACTTCGGCAGGGCGATCCGGATCGGCGCCGAACGCGCCGAGGCGGTCCGTGAGGTGTTCGCCCGCCGCCTCGACGCCCACCTGCGCGACCTGGACGCCCCGCTGACCTCGGACGCGTTCACGATCACGGCGGAGTCCCGAGGCTCGGACCTCCCGCACGGCACGGACCCCGCCCAGGACACCCCGCAGGCCCGCCGCCGCGCCGTCGTCACGGTCACCCGCCCCCTGCCCCACGAAACCCGAACCCCTGCGGTACCCCCCTCGGTACGGCCGGAACAGTGGCGCTCCCGGCGCGGCCAGGCCGGCTGGGCCGTGTTGCGCACCGAGCGCTACGACCCCGCGCGCGACCCGTCAGCCGACCGCCCCGCCCCCGGACTGCTGGCCGGACGGGACGTCGTCGTGCGCGCGGCCGTCGCCCGGATCCAGGCGGACGACGGCCGTTGGGTCCGCAACCTCTCCCTGCACCTCCCGGTGCGGTTCGGCGCCGGGTTCGGCCCCGCCGACCTGGGCGCCTACCGGGAACGGCTCCAGTCGCTGCTGGACACCCATGTCAACGGGGGGCGCAGGCTGCCCGGTTCGGGCGATCACCTGCACATCGACGTGGAGCTCGAACACCGCCCGGACCACCCGGAGGCCGTCGAGATCAGCCGCGGCGACGCACCGGAACACGCCTGGGACCAGTTCACCTTCCCGCTCGGCACCCACGAAGGCGTCCGCGACGACGCCAGGGCGCTGCACGAACTGCTGCACTACGTCGGCGTGCCCGACCGCTACCACGACGACACGACGCTCTTCCGCCGCCTGGAAGGGCAGTCCGACCGGAGTGGCCTCATGGCCGACATCGACACCATCGACGTACCCGACACCTACCTGCGAGCCATCGCGGAGGTCACGGACTCCGGCCCGGTCCTGCGCGACCTTCCGTACACCGAGGACGACGGGAGACCGGCCGCCGCCGTGCCCGGGCTGACCGAGGCCGCCGCCCGCGAGACCCTGCTCACGGTGGACCCGGACGCGCAGGCCCCGGCCCGAGCCCCCGCCGCCGCGCCCTTCGCCGACCGCTCCGCAGAGCAGGTCGCGGAACTCGTCGGCCACGCACGGCACGAGTACACCGCGATGGACGACGGCGGCGGCCGTAACTGGCGGGGCCCGGGGCGGCCCCGGTTCGACCCCACCCGCTACCACGTCCGCCACGACGACGGGAACCGCGACCGGCGCCCCACACCCTGGGCCGACGGCGCCTATGTCGTCCTGGCCCGCGTCCGAAGGAACCACGTCATCCTGGAGACGCCCCACGGCGATGTCGAGTTGACGCGTCCCGAGGACTTCGCCGCCCTGCTGGCGGACGACCCGATCCGGCCCCCGGACGCCGACATCGTGCTGGCCGTACGCGGCCTTCCGCAGGACGCTCTCGGCCTGCCGCAGGCCGTGTTCGCCGCGACGGGCAACCGGGTCTGGACACCGTCGGGCGGGAGCCTCGAACTGCGGACCGTGCGGGCGGTCGGGACGGTCGAGAGGATCGAGCTGTCCGGCCGCGACCCGCAGTGGGCGCCGACCACCTCGGCGGCGGGCCCCGACCACTTCGCCCACCTGCGGGCGCGCCGGCTGGTCACCGAGGAGTACACGATCGCGTCCACCGCCGACGACCCCGTGCTCTTCCACCGGCTGCCCGGAACGCGTCTTGAGGCCTTCCACCCCGTCTCACGGTCCGACCCGCGCTCCGCCGCGCTGATCATGCCCACGCAGGAACTCGACACGGTGCACGCCCTCGACCGGCCCGCGCTCCAGGTGTCCCAGGACCGCACGCTGGCCGTGGACACCGGCGGGCTGAGCCAGCAGGCGTACGCCACCGGGCGGGCCGTCGACGAGGCGAACGCGAGGCTGGCCGCCGCCGGCAGCAAGGTGCGGCTGGAGGCCGACCCGGAGGTGTCCCTCACCCTGACCCGGGACGGCGGACCGTCCGCGGCACCGCTGCTGCGGGTCACCCCGCGCTTCCTGACCGGCTCCGGCCGCTCCGAGGAGGAGACCTGCCGCGACTTCGCGCAGATGGTGTCGGGTCAGGTCAGGGCCTCGCACGTGGTGTTCCGGGTGCCGGGGCGGGTCGCGACCGGACGGATCAGCGCCCTGGACACGGCCGAGGTCACCGGCACGCACCACCTCGCCGAGTCCCTGGTCGAGCTCGCCGAGGGCAGGACCGACCCGGCCGCAACCGGCCCGTCCTGGGCCGCCGCCCAGGTCTCCCGGGACGACCGGGGCGTCGGCGGACAGGGCGGCGCGCCGCTGCCCGGCCGGGCGTACGGCAGCGCGCTCAGCTACGCGCGGGTGGACGATCCGCGCCGGCACGCCATGGCCGGGGCGGCGCGACGGATCGGGATCAACGAGGGAGCCTGGGCGGAGGTGGGCGAGAGCTACCTGATCCAGTCGATCAACGCGGCCGACGCCGAGGGCAGGCCGACCCTGGCGGTCAACTACGCCAAACCTGAGGCCCGTAGCGGATCGCACTTCGGATACCACTTCGCGTCCGTGGTCCTGGCCAGCGAGGACGGGCAGTCCCAGCTCACCCTGGAGAACCACGCCCGGGTCAGCAGGAACGACATGGAGATGAACGCGGCGGTCGAGGAGAACCTGCGCAGCTCCGCGGCCCAACTCCGGGCGCTGGCCCTCTCGTTGCACGCGCGCGCGGACTACGCCAAAGCGGTGGACGCACCGGCCGCCCACCGGTCGGCCCTCACGTCCCGCGCAGGACTCGCCGACCGGCTGGTCATGGCGAGGGAGGCCCGCGACGCGGGAGCACCGGAGGAGGAACAGCGGCGCACGTTCCGGCTCGCCGCCACGGCCATGAAGCACACCGCTCCCATGATCGACGGCAAGGCCCAGTGGTACTTCCGCTCGTACAGCAAGCGCCCCGGGGAGTCGATGCACGAGTCCCACGCGGAACTCCTGTCCGACCACGTCTCGGCCGAGGCGAACCCGCTCACCCTGGTCGTCCTGCACGGCCACGCCGTGTCCGCGCCGGAACACCGCTACATCCCCTTCGACGCGTCCGACGTCATGCCGGACAGTGCGGGCTACAAGCTCGACCACCTCGCCGAACACGTCGTCCGCACCGGTCTGTGGAACGTCACCCACGACCTGCGGCTGCCGACCGTCCGCCTGACCGGCCACGGAGACGGACCCACACCGCATCTCGACCGCGCCCGCACCACCGCCATGGCCACCCGCGTCCGCGACGAACTGCGCACCCGCATCGCCGCGGTGCTCCACGACCGCGCGGCGACCGTGAGCGCCGACGACTTCACGATCACCGTCGCCGCCGGTCTCCACCGCCACGCCGGCCGAACCAGCGGCCCCCAGGTCGCCTTCGAGGTCGACCACTGGCGCACCCTCCAGGACGACGACCCCGGTCGCCACGCACCCTGACGCGGGAGGCGGCGGTGGCGCGCAAGGGCCTGCAAGGGCGGACAGATCTCTCGTTCTGCGGTGGGGAAAGGCAGTCCTTCCGGGATCCGGGGCGGTCCCGGTGTGCGGCCTGTATATCGGCCGGGTCGGCTGCGACTTCCTTCCTGCGCGGCGCTCAAAAGGATGTCCCTGGCTGTGCTGGTGAGCCGACGGTGGCCGATCAACGGGCGCACCCGGCGGCCGGTCCGCTACGAAGATCACGACCTGTCCGTGATCTCCGAGTCGGTTCAGCGGGCCATGAGTTGATCGAGCTGGGTGCGGGCGAAGTCGTAGGTGGTCGGGTCCGTATGGCCTCGGAACACCGTCTCCACGATCATGACGACGGCCAGATGCAGCGAGTACAGCAGCCGACGCTTGCGCTGCGAGGTGGACAGTTCACCCAGGCCGTAGCCGCTGACGAAGTCGGTGGGGTCGCCGAACGCGGGCATGTCGATGCCGGTGAAACCCGCCTCCATCAAAGGGTCGCCCCACATCGCGCGTTCGTGGTCGAGGATCGAGACGATCCGGCCATTCCTGATCATCGAGTTCTTCGTCCACAGGTCGACCTCGACGAACCGCGGCTGGTCCACCTCGTCCAGAGCATGCGCGTTCCGCGCGAGGACCGCGCGGATCTCGTCGTAGTCCCGCCCGATGTCGACGCCCGCCCGCCGCCCGTCGGCAAGGGTGTCCTCCATCATCAGGGTGAAAGCCTCACGCCACGTCGCCGAGCCCGTGCCTACGAGCGGTCCGAAGTGCGGGCCGGTGATCGAGTTCAGTTCCCTGTTGAGCGCCCCCAGTTGACGCCCGCCCGCGCTGACCACCTCGGCCGGCAGCCGCCCCTCCTCGACAGCGATGCCGAAGTTGTCCGCGTCCACGTACTCCATGAAGAAGTAGTCGGCCGCGACCAGTTCCCCGCTCGGATCGGCGTAGTCGACCCGAGGCACCGGCACCGTCGTGCGCTCGCGCACCAGCGCCAGCGCCGTCAGCTCCGTACGCATCATTCCGCGCTCACGGGTCAGCACCTCGACATCCGGGGGAGGGGCGATCTTCAGCACCACCTGCGACCCGTCACGCAGTTGGATCCGGTAGGCGACGTTGAACCAGCCGTGGGTGATCTCCTCGGCGAAACCGTCACTCTGCGGCACCTGCCCGCTGCCATAGGCACGCTCGACCATCGCACGCAGTGTCCGCGCCGACTGCCGGTTCTTCGTGATGCTCTCCGTCACGGCATCCACCCAAGGCTCCTTCCATCACGCTCGCTCTGCCCCGCTTCCGGCGCTGCACAGCGTAGTGCGAGCCCTACGGTCACAGGAGAGCAGGCGTGAACATGCGGTGGGCCCCGACTCTGGGAGCCGGGGCCTTCTTCGGAAGGGGCATTCAGGCAACTGAGCCTTGAGTGACGGGACTTCCGCAGGGGTGAGCGTGTGACCGTGGGAGGTGATCGCCAAGGCCGTCATCTGCGGGATGCCGGCCGTGCCGCCACGGCCGGCAAGCCTGGTGGAGGTGGAGGGAGGAACCGGGCTGTCAGCGGGTGACGTCGACGCTTCCGTGCACGGGGAGGGTCCGCGACGAGGAGCCGACCCACACGTCCCGGTTGCCGGTGCCGAGGACCCAGCCGTGGGAGGACGTGTTCCAGTACTTCAGCTGCTGGGCGTCGACGCGGATGCGCACGGTCTTCGACTGCCCCGCGCGCAGCCGCACTTTCTGGTAGCCGCCGAGCGAGCGCACCGCCTGCGGCGCGGTGGTCCTCGGGCTCGCACCGACGTAGACCTGGGCGACCTCGGCGCCGTCACGGGTGCCGGTGTTCTTCAGAGTGAAGGAGACGGTCAGCGTGCCGTGCACCTGCTGTACGGAGAGATCGCGGTAGGCGAAGGAGGTGTACGACAGTCCGTAACCGAAGGGAAAGAGCGGTGTCGACCGCTCCTTGTCGTACCAGCGGTAGCCCACGTAGATGCCCTCGGAGTAGTTCTCCTGGTTGTCGACTCCCGGGTACCTGAGCGGGTCGTCGGCGACCGGTGTCGCGGACTCGCTCGCGGGGAACGTCTGGCTGAGCCTGCCCGAGGGATTGACGTCGCCGTAGAGCAGCCTGGCGGTGGCCTCGGCGCCGTTCTCCCCGGGGTAGTACATGTCGAGGACCGCCTTGACCTTGGACAGCCACGGCATGGTGATCGACGACCCGGTGTTGAGGACGACGAGGGTGTTCGGGTTGGCGTCGGCGACGGCGGAGATGAGTCCGTCCTGGTCGGCCGGCAGGGAGAGGCTCTTCCGGTCGAAGCCCTCGGTGCCGTCGTCGTAGGCGAAGACGACGGGGGTCTTCACCTGGCGGGCCAGGGCCACCGCCTGTTCGCGGGCGGCCTGCGCGGCCTGCGGGGTGACCCAGCTCAGCCGGACCTTCGTCGGTCCGCCCTGGATCGCGAAGGCGCCGGCCGCGAGGCTGTGCGTGCCCGCCGTGAGGTGCACCGTGGCGTTGCTGGAGCCCAGGAAGCCGGTGATGACGGTGCTCCCGTCGATCTTCAACAGGCCGTAGGCGGCGGGGAGGTCGAACACGAAGGAGTAGTCGCCGTCGGTCGGCACGGTGAGGGTGCCGCTGTAGTAGAAGGAGGCGTCCGGCGTGACGGGGATCGTGCCGTCCGCGTCGACCGGCAGGGGGGTGCTGAGGGCCGACGCGGGGATGGGGTCGCCGGTGTCGACACCGGCCGCGTAGCTCACCGTGGTGTGCCGGCCGGCCCGCGCGGTGATGGTGTCCAGCGGCGAGGCCGCGGAGTCCGGTACGACGTTGGAGCTGCCGCCGCCGGTGACCTTCGGCGTCTTCGCGGTCGGGCCGATGAGCCCGATGCTGGTCTCCTTGCCGGTCAGCGGAAGTGCTCCGCCGGTGTTCTTCAGCAGGACCGCGCCGGATTCGGCCACCTTCTGGGCGACTTTCGCACCGCCTTTCGGATCCCTTGCCGGTCGCCGGGTCGCCGCACCGTCGAGGAGGCCGAATTTCGTCATCTGCCGCAGAATGCGTGCGACCGAATCATTCAGCTCGGAGACCGGAATGGTGCCGTCGGTTATCGCGGTCTTCAGCTCCTCGCCCAGGTAGACGCCGCTGGGCATCTCCTGGTCGAGGCCGTTCACGATATCGGTCGTTGCGTGGGCCGCGCCCCAGTCCGACATGACCCAGCCCGAAAAGCCCCACTGCTCCTTGAGGATTGAGTCGAGCAGTTCCTCGTTGCCGCAGCCGTGGCTGCCGTTCACCGAGTTGTAGGAGCACATCACCGCCCCGGCGCCGGCCCTGACGGCTGCCTCGAAGGGGGGCAGTTCGATCTGACGCAGGGTCTGCTCGTCGACGTTGACGTTCACCCCCATGCGGTTGTCCTCCTGGTTGTTCTCCGCGTAGTGCTTGACGGTGGTGATCAGGCCCTGGCTCTGGACGCCCTCGACCTCACCGGCCACCATGCGGGAGCTGAGCAGCGGGTCCTCACTGAACGTCTCGAAGTTCCGCCCCGCGTACGGCACTCGGATGGTGTTCGTCATGGGGGCGAGCAGGACGTCCTGGCCGAGCGCGCGGCCGTCGCGTCCGACGGTCCGGCCGAACTCCCGGGCCAGTTGGTCGTCGAAGGACGAGGCGAGGGCCACCGGTGCCGGCATCGCGGTGGCGTGCTCGTTCACCCGGACTCCCGCCGGACCGTCGGTCAGCCGCAGTTCGGGGATGCCGAGTCGGGGCACTCCCGGGATGTATCCGGCCTGTCCCAGCGTCTTGGGATCGGTGCCGCCGTGGACGAAGGACAGTTTCTCGTCCAGCGTCATGCGGGCGATGAGGGCGGCGACGCGCGCGGACACCTTGACCGTCAGGCCCGGGCCGTCCACGCCCGACGCATTGGGAGCCACGGCAGTGCTCCCGGCCAGGAGCGTCACGCCCACTCCCACGATCAGCGCCGTACGGCGTAAACGGCTGCCGTGGCGTTCTACCGATCTTCGATCGAGCTCCATGCGAACTCCTCACCACTGAAGTGCCCGATGATTTACGTCTCCTACGGACAGAATTCGAGTCGAAGCAGCTGGCTCTATAAAGGGTCGAACGCTCAAGGAGGCTAAATTCGCACATTCGATGCGTCAACCCTCTGGAATTCCGCTCTTGACGGACATAAATTGACGCCCCCACAGGGGAGGTGACACGTGTCGGCGCATGACGACGTCCTGTCCCATGTCCGGCGGCACGGGAGCGCGTCGCGCCCCGAACTGCAGACGGCGCTCGGCATGACCCGTCCGGTCGTCGCGGCCGTCGTCCGCGACCTTCTCGCCGAGGAACTGCTGACCGAGCACCAGGGGGAGAACACGGGCGGCCGCGGGCGCCCCGGCCGGCGCCTCCGGCCGCGCTACCCGGCGGGCGCGGTCATCGGAGTCGACGTCGGCCACCGGCATCTCACCGTCGCCGCGGCCACCCTGGACCTCACCGTCCGGACCGAACGCCGGGTGGCGATCGATGTGGACACCCGGCCGGCCTCGGCCCTGGACATCACGGCCGACATGATCCGGCGGACGGTCGAGGAAGTCCGGCTCACCGTCGACGGGCCCGTGAGCGCGTGCGTCGTGGGCATACCGGGGCCGTTGGACATGAGCAAACGGGCGATCGCCTCGCCCACCATCCTGTCCAGCTGGGCCGGGCTCGATCTCGCGGCCGAACTGAGCTCCCGGACGGGACTGACCGTCTCCCTCGACAACGACGCGAATCTCGGGGCTCTGGCCGAACACCGGCACGGCGGCGCCGACCACCGAGGCAATCTCATCTACGTCAGAGCCTCCGACGGCATCGGAGCGGGCCTCATCGTCCACGGGATTCCGGTCAACGGCAGCTTCGGGGCCGCCGGCGAGATCGGACACACCCAGGTGATCCCGGACGGGGACTGGTGCCGGTGCGGCAACCGCGGCTGCCTGGAGACCATCGTCTCCGTCCGCCAGGTGCTCCAGCAGGTCCAGCACTTCTACCCGGGCGACAGCGACCTGCTGTCCCGGCTGCCGGAGATCGCCCAGCACCCGGTGGCGCGGAAGATATTCGCCGAATCCGGCCGCACCCTCGGCCGCGTCCTGGCCAATCTGTGCGCACTGCTCGACCCCGGGGCCGTCGTCATCGGCGGCGAGATGAGCCAGGCGGGCGAGGCGTTCGTCGGTGGCGTCCGCGACTCGATCGAACGGCTCGCCCAGCCGGGCTTCGACAACCGCGTCCAGGTCGTCGCGTCGGCCCTCGGCACCCGCGCGGAGCTGATGGGGAGCCTCACGCTCGCCCGGGACATCGCCCTGCGGGGCGGAATCCGGCGAACCGAGGGGTGACCCGTTCCGCACGGGCCGCCGGATCGTCCTCGCTCCGGCGGCCTGGAGGTCCGACTGGCGGAATTCGGGTATCCCGCCGGTCGCCGGTGACGGTGCAGCCGTTCCAGGTCGTCAACCATGAAGCCGCAGCCGCGGTGCGCTGGCTGGCGGTGGAACGGCTAGGCACGGGGCCGTGCAGGCCGTACGTGAACAAGTACAGCGCCGAGCAGCAGAGGCCACGGCGGTGCTCGCGCCCGGTAGTTTGCCGATCTCCACTTGGAGCCCGTACCGCTTGGCCGAGCCGGGCCTGATCACCGGGGTCAGCCAGGCGGGTGCGGCCTCGGCCAGGACATGAGCGGCGTCGGTACGCTGTCGGCCCTCGGCCTCGAGCAGACGCTGTTGGTTAATTCAGGGGCAGGCTCTTCTCGGCCCCGCTGAGCTTCGGCTCGGCGGGGCCGAGTGCTGCGAGCGGACACCCCTGGTACCGCGCAACTCGGCGCCCTCGGCAGAAGCAGAGGCTGGGACGTGGTAGGAAAATCACTGCTCGGAGTCGGGGGAGCGGTGGCCGGTGGTGCTGTTGCTGTGTTCTCCGGCAACCATGCCAACCACGCCATCACCGACATCGCCAGTTAGTTCGGAGTTGATTGTGGTGGGGATTTTTCTTCTGGTCTTCTGGGGTGGCAGCGCCTGCTTCTCCGCCTGGCGTGCCCAGCGGTTGTGGAAGGATCCCGACTACTACCAGCAAGTCGTGGGCCAAGGGGTGTTCCGGTTCAGGGGCGACATCAACCGTGGACTGGTTCGCGGCTGGGCGCCCTTCTCGGTCGGCGGGTTGGCGCTGATGGCGGCGATGATGATGTTCATCATCGGTGGTGTCGGCCAGCGCCCGCACGAGGGCTCCTTCGCAGCACTCGTCGTGGCCGGTCTGCTGCTCGTCGTCTTCCTGGCCGGCGTCGTTCTCCAGCTCTCGGTGGCCTGGTTCAACCGGCCACGCTGGTGTGTCCCTGCCTACCTCCGGGAAGAGAGCGGAGCATGGGCGCAGCGGCACCCGCGTAAGGCACGCTGACCGAGTGCACCCACGGATCATTGGGGGCCGAGTGCTGCGAAGTGGCTGGTGCGGGTGTGGCCCCGGGGTGTGCCGGTGAGGTGGGCGTCGATGCGGGCGAGGTTGACCGCGGCGCCGGTGAGCTGGTGCTGGAGGCTGGTTTTTGCGAGGCCGCGGTAGCGGGATCTGCGCAGGCCGCAGCGCTGGACGCCCTGGGAGATCGTGCCCTCGACTCCGGCGCGGGTCTTGTAGCAGTCCTTCCAGGTGTCGGTGTCCTGCTCGGCGCGGGCCTGGCGGAGCGCTTCGTGCTCTTCGCGGGGCCGCAGGGTCAGACGGCGGCCGAGGCTGGAGGGGGTGCACTGTTCGCGGACCGGGCACGGGCGGCAATGCCCGCCGTTGAAGCGGACCCTGATCACGGGGGTGCCCTCGGGTGAACGGTCAGGGTTCCAGCGGGTGGTGGTCTTTCCGCCAGGGCAGGTGACCTGCCCGCCCTCCCAGTCGATGGTGAAGTCGTCGGCGGTGAAGCCGTTGTTCGCGGCGGCCTGGTGGCTGACGATGCCGACGACGGGCCCGGTAAGCGTGACACCATAGTCACGTCGGGTGCTGACCAGCAGATGCGCGTCGACGTATCCGGCGTCGACCAGGTGCTCGTCGGGCAGACGGCCCGCCTGGGCGAGCTGGGCATGCACGGCTTCGGTCATCGAGATGTCGGGCACGGTCGCCACGGTCGTGGCCACGTTCGTGATCAGGTTCCGGGTGTCCGGTTCACAGGTCTCGGTGAGGTGGACCTTGTATCCGTCCCACATGGTGTCCCGCTTTACGCTGCCGCGAGCCTCGGTGTCATAGGAGCTGACCAGGCGCATCGCGCCCGGCGGGCGGTCTTTTGGGTCCCTGCGCCTCACCTCGCCCTCCACCGGGTGGAAGGACTGGTCCCAGACCTGACGCAGGTGTTCCACCTGTTCGAGCGTCCGCAGTCCTTCGGGTGCACCTGGTGAGAAGACGGCTTCGAGCAGCCGCATCCCGTCACGGCCGATCCGTGCCCCCACCTCGTCCCGCTTGGTGCGTGACTTGGGGAAACGGGAGTCCTCGGCCCTCGTGGCGTAGTTCCTGAACCAGTCCGGTTCCGCGACCTGGGACAGCCGCTGCGGTGCCGCCTGGGCCAGCGCGTTCAACGCGGCACGCAGCGTCTCGGCGACCATCTCCAGCCAGCACAGTTCCCGGGCCGCCGTCAGCACGTGCGTGGAATCGGTCCGTGCCCGGGCCGCGGTCGTCAGCAGTCCCCGTTCCCCGGCCGCGATCAAGATGCCGTCCAGCACCCGGCGTCCGCGCCGGTCAGACGGTCCCTGAACTCCGACAGCACCGAGAAGTCGAAGCCGGGATCACCCAGTTCCAGGCCAAGCGCGTAGTTCCCGTCGATGCGGGCCCGCACCGCTTCCACAGCCTGCCGGTCGGTCAGTCCTTCCACGAACTGCAACACCACCACCAGCGCCAGCCGCCCCGGTGACCAGGCAGGTTTGCCTCGCGACGGGAACAGGTCCGCGAACTCCTCGTCCGTGAACAGCGGCCCCAGCGCGTCGCGGACCCGGATCGCCAGGCTCCCCTTCGGGAACGCGGCCCGCGCCACCCGCACCGTCTCCGCCGGGACCTCGTTCGGCCCGCTCGGCTGCATCGACATCCGCACCCACCCCATACGACAACGTCGGCCTTCAAAACCACAACCGGGTCTTGAAGGCCGACATCACGCGAGCCCCCGAATTAACCAACAGCGTCCCGAGCAGGCTAGGGGCCCTCGTGTGCACCAGTGCCGGATCGACGGTGGTGCCTCACCGTGGTGGGCTGGTGATGCCGTGCGCCGTTGTCGCTGGTCCCCGGAGGAGGATCGAAGTGTCCTGAGGCGTGGTCTTGGAGGCGGCGATGGTGTTACGGCTGGGGGAACTCGATCGGCGGGAGGCTGCGGCGCGGGAGGTGATCGACGAACTGCGTGACCAGTTGGGGGAGTTGACCGGGCGTTGAGGGTGTGGCGGAGTATCCGTCCTCGCCGGGTTGGAGACCCACCTGCGGCACAAGCTGGCCGTGGACCAGATGAGAAGTTTCGGCGGGGCGCTCGGCATCGAGTTCTCCGGTGGCTTCGAGATGGCCAACGCCTGGCGCGGAACGCTCAGCGCGGAGCAACTGGTGGAGTCCGTTCCGCCCGGTCTCGTCCGACAGGCCGCAGGCATGGAGGCGGCGGCGGACACGGCGATCAGGTAGCGGGCGTCGTCCAGGTCGTTGGCGTACAACTCTCCTTTGTTCGGGTGGGCATTGGGAGGCGCTGGAGTCCCAGGCCTCGGCCAGCGGGACGAGGTGGTCGACATCCAGCTTGCTCGCGCTGTCGAGGTGGCGGTCGTCGTTCAGGGATTACCAACTGCCAGCGGTCAGAGTGCAGTTGGGGCCGTGGACCGGGGCGGTGACGGCTTCGTCCTTGAGGACCTCCATGCGGGTGTTGCAGCCGTCGCGGTCCGCGTCGGTCCAGTGCTTGAACTTGGCGCGCTCGTAGCCGGTGCTGTCCTCGGTCCGTACCGGCAGCGTCACGCTGTCACCGGGCATGACGGCGCGCGCGGTTCGGCGGCGTGGGCGGTGAGCTCTCATCTGCTGTCGACTGAATTCGTCGGCACTCAAACCGATGGCCCACTACTGGCACTCATACGAACAGCGGGGGGTTGGTGATTCCGGTCAGGCGTCTCGGGTGACGTCGATGGGGCGAACGGTGCCGTCGTACAGGACACGTACACGTGCGCGGCGACTCGCTTCGTAGGCATGGTGGTGGGCCTGGGGGAAGTGAATGCTGTCGAGATCGCCACCAGGCAAGAACCGGATCAGCCACACGACTGACTCAAGCCCTTCTGCGGCGGCGGCCGCCACCGTGAGGAGCTTCTCGTAGTCCCTGCGGAGGGTGCCGAAGCCAGCACTCGGCGTGCCCTGAAAGTAGCGGAAAACAGCCTCCACCCGCGATCGCGGGATGTCATTCCGGATCTCGTAGGGTTCGAGGTGCTCGCCGCTGCTCAGCCGGTACAGGCAGTCGTCCACCTCGTCCTCGGGTGAGAAGGCGAACAGCCAGTCTCGCGCCTTCACACCATCAGGGCCCTCCAGTCCCGCCCGGGTCCGCAGATCCTCCACGATGCCTGTGACGCCATACGGCACCAGCACGGATACCAGGCGGTGCGGGGTGGAAACGGACTCGTCAGTCTCTTCCTGGATGTTCCAGCGGTCCAAGAGGACCACGTCGCCGTTCACGATTGCTGTACGGATGACGTCCAGGCCGACTGGTACCCCCCACGCGGCCAGCGTCGCCGAGGCGGCCACCCGCAGGCTCGCGTCGGGATGGCGGATGAACCTGTCGAGTTCTTCGGCGGCTCCGGGGCTGCTGTCCAGGCATTCGAGCGCCAGACAGCGTGCCTGGATCGTCACGGTGTGGTCACGGACGAGGGTCAGCAGTTCATCGCGCGGGACACGGCTGTGGCCAGCGGCAATATGGTCGCGCACAGCCGTGAGCAGCGCAGTGCCGCTGCCCATGGACCGGAACCGGTCCAGCAGCGGTCGCATCCCGGCCTCACCCGCCGCATCCAGATACGCCCCTGCCACGTCCTCGTGGTCGAGAGGGCGTTGGAGGAGGCCGAGGAGCCGTTCGGCCGTGCCGGGCTCCCGCGTGTTCTTCAGCGCGTCCCGCACAGCCGCCGCCACGACCTCGAACCATTCGAGGCCCACACGCCGTTCCAGTAACCGCAGGAAGATGTCAGCGGGAGCGCCGGCCTGGCCCAACGACCGTACGACCAGGGCGATGCCCTTGGCCGCCGACCAGGTGCCGCTTCTCGTCCCGTCCCCCACCTGCGTCAGCCGTCGTTCCAGCTCCGCGCGCAGTGCTGGAACCGCTGCCTCGACCCGCAGCGTCCCCAGCGCGGTGATCAGTGCCTCTCGCAGGTAGTAGACGGAGTCGACGCCGCCCAGCGAGAACGCGCCCAGCAGTCGCTCACCCACTCTCCGTCCACCGTGTGCCTCCAGAGCTTGGATCAGAGCGAGCCGGGCCTCGCCGTTGCGTTGGTCGTCGCAGATGTACGCGATGACCTCGTCGAGCTGTTCGTCGGACCGCGCCACACCGACCAGCGCCTCGGCCGCTCGGCGCTTCTCGTCCAAGTGCAGGGAGTTGTCCAGCAGGCCCCGAACCGTGGCCACGATCTCCCGCCGTAGTGCGACATCGGCCACCCTGGGGCTCCCCGTGAGGCAGCGCGCGGCGAGCAACAGGTCGGTGTGGAAGAGATCGTCGTCGGGCAGGACGAGAAGCCCGGAGCCATCAGTGCGAGGCCGGTCCGGTTCCAGTTGCAGAAGTCCCGACAGCAGCGGCGAAGCGTCCGGCAGTGCTCCTGCCAGCAGCAGGATTACCTCTTCCCACCACGGGTCGTAACGTGCTGTCACTGCTTGCCGAATCCCCTCCATACCTCGCTCCAGCAGGGCGGCGGCAGTGAAGTGCTCCTGGAGAGTGAGGTGCAGGAAGCCGTACCAGCCGTGGGCTTGTGGCTTGAGCAGGCCATACTGTGCGGCGATCTCGTCGAGAATTGCGCGGCTGTCCTCGGGGGCGAGGTCGATGGTCGGCAGGAAGCGCGCGATCTGGTCGAGGAGGTCGTCTTCGGGGAAATAGCGCAGGCCTCGCTGGTGGTAATGGCGGGCGATCTCCTTGAGCAGGTCCTGTTTGCGGTCGGTGGTGAAACGGCTGTAGCGCGAAATCTTGCGGTGCGCGTCCCACTCACGCAGCAGGACTTCGACGCACCGCTGGTACAACGCCGCCCGTCGCTCCGGGAGTTCGAGATCCCTCTCGTAGACGATCGCGATAAGGCTGAGCAACAGCGGGTTGGCGGCCAGGGTCTGCAGTCGGCCATTCGCCGAGAGGGCCTGGACCAGGCCTGCGCGGCGGCGATCACCCATGCCGAACCAGTTGGCGACGAATGTCTCGATCTGTGGCCACTCGAAGTCCAGTGCCTCCAGCACCTGGAACTGCGGCAGGCCACCCCGCCAGCCCTGTCGGCGGCAGGTCGTGGCGATCGGCGCGCGCGGGAACCGCGTGGCCAGCCGGGCCAGTTCGGCCGTAACACGGTGATACGCGCTCTCCGCCTCGCGTGCGCTCTCTCCTCCCAGCACCTCGTCCAGGCCGTCCAGCAAGAGCGCCGCGCTGCCGTCGGTGAGTTTCTCCACTATGTAGTCGCGAGCGTCCTCGAAGCCGTACTGGTCCGCCCAGTGCTCGGCGAGGTGGTCGAGCAACGACTCGTGCCCGCTTTCGATGAACCGGAACAACTCGACGTACGCCGGGAGTACGGGCAGCGACTCGTGCTCCGACTGCGTCGCCATGCGGAGTGCCAAGTGCCGCAGCATCGTCGTCTTTCCCGCGCCTGGATCGCCTACGACCACGATGTGCCGGTAGCGCTGGAGGGCATCGACGGGTGCATATGTATGGACAGCGGTCTGGTTCTCCGCCACAGCCCTGGCCTCAGCGCGCTCCGCCTCAGTACGCCAAGTCCGGCGCTCGGAGTCTGTACGGCGAGCCTGCCGCTCCACCTCGTCCGCAGACAGGAACCTCAATGGCTGCTGCTCCTGCACCCCTACCTGTACGTACAGTCGCTCCAACCGCAACGGCCGTGACATGTCCAGGATCCGCAGCGTCGACAACTCCTGCACCAGCCGTCCGCAGTACGCAGCCGCCCCCTCCTCCAAATTGGAGCGCCGGGCAGCCACCCGCTGAGCGGCCCGCTCCCGCTCTTGTTCCTCTTCCCTGGCAGCACGCCGGCGCTCACGCTCCGTCTGCTGCCGCTCGTGGTCCCACTCCTGTTCTTTCAGCCGTGCCTGAGCAACCGTTTCGAGTTGGATCTTCTCCCGTTCCAAGCTCTGGACACGCTGCACCTGCCATAGCGCCACCGCCGCCGCGATCACCGCGGCCAGCAGCCCGCCAAGCGCCGTGACGACGGACGCGCCGTCCAGTGCTAGGTGTTCACCCGACAGCGACACAGGCCCCCGCCCCTCTGTACGACTCTTGTCGATTCTGGCAGCGAGGACAGCCGATGAAACCCCTTCGTCTCTAAGTGGCTGTTGTCGTACCGATCTTGAGGCTTGGCGATCGAACGGGAGTCCCGTTCAGGTGATCGCGGGGTGCTCGGTGCATACAAGTAAGGCCTCCTGAACAGCGCGTCGGTGTCGAATCACCGAGCAGCAGGAGGCCCCCTGCGTCGCAGTCTTTGAGTCCCGGTGTCCGGGCATTCCAGCCCGGTCACCCGGAAGTGTGACTGCTTGGCTCACCGGTTCTGTAACGCCGCCGACAACCCGATGCGTGAGCGGCCGGTACCCGACCGACATGACGGACGCCGAGTGGGCCGTGGTGCGTCGGCTGCTGCCGGTGCTGGGCTGGCTGTGCGGCCGCGGTGGACAGGCGGAGGCGTACTGACACCGGCAGATGTTGGATGCGATCCGCTGTCTCGTGGACAACGGCCTTAAGTGGCGTGCGATGCCGGCCGACTTCCCGCCGTGGGACCTCATCTACGCGTTCTACCGCCGCCGGCGTGATCGCGCGCTGGTGAAGGAGTTCTACGGCCGGCTGCGAGCGAGCTTTTCAACGCCTGAGAGGTTGATCGCGGCACTTTCCTCACCCAGACCGAGAGTGCGGTCCTCATCGCGCTGCTGGCCACGGCCGATGAGTCCGGCGCTGGTGCTGCGGTGACCTGGTGCACGGTCGCCGAGGCCGCGCTGCGCCAACGGCCGAGCACGGAGTTGTTCGCCGCCCTGCCCGCGTCCTTGCCGGATCCGTTCCGGCGACGGGTCGGCCAACTCCGCCTGTTGTCGGCCGGGCTGACTCCCGGATCAGGCCGCCGTTGGCTCAGGCTCTCCGACACTGCGCGGGAATTCCTCGCTCCTGCCGCTCTGGCTGAGGGGTGAGCACGAGGCACCCCTGTGTGGCACGGCGAATACCTCCGGTCCACCGCTTTCCTCGTGGCGGCGGGCCACAGGGTGTGCTCAGAGGGCGAGGGCGACGGTGAGGGGTTGGTCGGGGCAGTCGGCGAGCTGCTGGGTCAGCGCGTCCCGCTCGACCGCGTCGATGCTCAGTAGGTGTTATTGAAGGCGGGCCGAGGACTGAGGCTCCGCAAAAGGGATTCAGGCTTGGGTGGTGGCTCGCGTAGGGTTCCACGGTTGCCGAGCTGAGAAGGTTGGTCGTGGACGTGGCGCCTCGGGAAGTGATGCGAGACAAGTTGGCGGAGGCGGCCCGGGCCGCGCTGGGTAGCGGTCGGAAGCTGGAGGCGGTCGAGCGGCTCACCGGCGGCACCACGAAGGGCGTGTACCGCCTCACGATGGACGACGCCAAGACGGCGGTCGCCTATCTGTGGGAGAAGTCGGAGAACTACTGGCCGGTGGCTGAGGGAGATGGCGATCTGACCGACCCGTTCTCGCCCGGTGTCGGGCTCGACTTGTTCGAGGCCAGCCATGCGCGCCTGGCCTCGCTCGGCTTGCGGGTGCCTGAGGTCTACCTGATCGACCGGGACCGCACTCACTACCCGGCTGACCTGGCGATCGTGGAGGACTTTCCCGGCGAGGACCTGATGGATTTCTTCAACCGCGACCCGCGCGCTGCGGAGCCGACGATGGCCCGGCTCGCCGATGCCCTCGCGGCGATGCGAAGCCATCGAGCGCCGACGTTCGGCAAGGTGGCCCAGATCGACAAGGGGGGAAGCTCTCGGGCAGCCTCGTGTGAGGAAGCAGCGCTTGAGTTCGCGCTGCGCTGCCTCGCCGAGGCGGTGTCCCGTGACCGGCGGATCGCGGACGCGCAGGGCAGGCTGGAGGAGCGGCTGCGTGAACTCGCCGCGTCGGTGGAGCCGCGTGCGGAGTACTCGGTTGTCCACGGCGAGCTGGGGCTGGATCACGTGCTGGTGGACCGGGACGGTAACCCGGTCGTCATCGATTTCGAGGAGCTGCTGTACTTCGACGTCGAGTGGGAGCACGTGTTCCTGCGGCTGCGCCATTCCGAGGCCCAGTACCGGCGGTTGGCGGTGGAGGACCTCGACGAGGACCGGCTGGCCCTGTATCGGCTCACCCAGCATCTGTCCCTGACGGCGGGGCCGCTGCGGCTGCTCGACGGAGACTTCCCCGACCGGGCGTTCATGCAGGGAATCGCCGAGCACCACTTGAACCAGGCGCTTGCGCTGGTTTCAGGGTGTGAGAAGGCATTGGGGGCCTGACTGGATCGCTTCGCCCCGGCCGACGTGGGGGCTGCTGCGGGTGGTACGTCGTCGCGGCGCTGATCGTCCTGACCGGACTTGCCGTTCTCCGGGTGGTTCGCTGGGCCCAGCATCAACAATCGGCTCGGCACACTCTCCCGAGGCCTGTGGGAGAGGCACGGAAGGTATGAGACCTCGGTCCAGGGCCGATGTCCGCCGTCCGGTGGAGTTCAGGCTCCTTGCGGCTGGTCTGAGGTCAGCGAGGGGTCAGGCCCGAAGTCGTCCACCTCCATGGTGGCGTGACCGCCCGGCGGGCTCGTGAGCGAGCCCTGGACACGGACGGGGATTCCGGCGTCGTGGCAGTGGACCGCCGTGTGATAGTCGGTGTCGCGCAGGTCCATCCATACGGTCCTGATACGGCGGTTGATCAGGGTCTGGACGCCTACCCGGCCCGTCTCGTCATCGGGGTGGCGGCTGAATAGGGCGGTGACCTTCGGACAGTCGTGGCCTCCAGATAGGCGCGCCAGTCGTAGACGCCTGGTCAACTCTGCAATCTGGCAAGGAAGTTCGGCGATCTCCTCCAGCGCGGCAGTCTCTCGCAGATCGAGCTCCTCCAGGCACGACGCCATCGCCGCCTCCAAGACCACGTCCATTCGCGGGTGAAGGTGCGCCTCGCTGCTGCGGGGAATCTGGTGGACCCGGAGCGGGCGAGAACCGAACTGATGGCGTGTTTTGTGCGCCGAATGGTGGTCGGACGGCCCGCGGCTCAAGCCGGTGTACGCAGGCCCGGCTCTGTCGGCCGTCCGCATCGTCTTTCTCAGTCGAATACGAAGGGGCTGGGTGAGAGCGATTGCAGCGGGGTGCAGGTGATGGTGATCCCGTAGATGACCATGCTCAGAGAGGCGCCGTAGGTGTCCAGGCTGTCGCCTGGAAGCACTATGCCCGGCAGCGGACCAACGGTGAGGTGGTCCCCGGCCCAGAGGTCCGGGTTGGCGTCTCCCTCGAAGATCCTGGTGCCGTAGGTGTTGGTATCGGTGAGAGTGAGTTTGGAGTGGATGGAGGACGGCGGGATCGAGATCGGCGCGGAGATCTGGTGGAACGCGACCGTGATCGTCGCGAGGTTGCCCGTCTGGGTAGCGGTGAGGTCGGCGAACGAAAGGCCGAAGGTCCCGCAGCTGTAGTCGGTGAGGGCGGTTTGAGGTGTCACGGCGCTCGCTCCCGGTGCCAGCGCGACGACACCGGCGAGTAACGCCGAGCAGACGGAGGCGGTCGTTGCCGTGCGTAACTTCCGGATCCTGGTTCTCATCGTTCGTCTCCTTCGCGGAACAGGCCTTTTCTGACATGGCGTCAGGTTCCCGTCATTGATACGCAGGGATCAACAAAAGGCAAGCTGCGTGGCCGTCCCCATGTGGGGTGGCGGCCCTTCCAACTGCGCTTCCATGGGCGGCAGTCGCCGCGCAAGCCCTTCCCGTGGCACGGTCGCGACGGCTACGCAGTCCTGCCATGCCTCATTGGCGCCGCGCTGATCGACGACTTCGCCGCCTGGGGCTGTGACCGCGAAGGTTCACCGTGTCGCGACGTCCGACACAGCGGCCTCGACGCGTTGTCGGACCACCGAGGTACGTCCCCGGTAGGAGCCGCGGCCCTGCGCCTTACGGTGCACCGCACGGGCCGCCGGCCGGGCGGCCGCCTCACAGTTGGTGACCTTCGCGCCCCAGCCAGGGCTCACACTCGCCGCCCCGCCCTCTCGGTCAGACGCTTAATCGGATGTGCGTGCGGCGCGGAGTTGTTAGGTTCGCCATGTGCCGAAGCTGAATCAGATCATCGCAGTCGAAAAGGGCGTCAAGTCCAAGGCTCTCCAGGAGCTCACCCAGGCTCACCAGGACGTGCAGAAGCCCGCCCTACTGGCCGGCATCTCCCGGACCTACCAGCCCAAGGACGAGGAGGGCGAGCAGTTGCCGCCCGAGTCCACACGGGTGCAGATCAAGGCCGAGGATGCTCTGCGGGTGACCGCCGGGACGCTGACGCGGCTCTTCGACGTGACCGCGACGAAGGACTGGGCGAACCGGTCTGCGGCCGCGGACGTGGTGGTCGACGGTACGGTGCTGCTGCCCCAGGTGCCCGTCCCGTACCTGTTGTTCCTGGAGAAGCAACTCACCGACCTGCACACCTTCGTGCGCAAGCTGCCGGTGCTCGACGCCTCCGAGTCGTGGAACCTGGACCCCTCGACGGACTCGTGGAAGACGGACCCGGTGCGGACCATCCGCACGAAGAAGGTTCCGCGCAACCACGTGAAGGCCGAGGCCACGGAGAAGCACCCGGCGCAGGTCGAGGTGTACTACGAGGACGTCCCGGTCGGTTACTGGACTACGGTGAAGTTCTCCGGCGCGCTGCCCGCCCGGCGGGTCAACCAGCTCCTCGACCGGGTCGAGAAGCTCCAGCAGTCCGTCAAGTTCGCCCGCGAAGAGGCGAACAACACCGAGGTCACCGACCAGCGGGTGGGTGACGCGGTATTCGGCTACCTCTTCCGGTAGCCCCCACATACGCCCTCCGTCGCGAGCGGAGGGTGCGCGATGAGCGCAAGCTGAAACTGATGTTGAAGCTGATGAAGGGGTGTCAGTTGGGGGTTCGAATCCCTCTCCCCGCACCACATGCGGGGGTGGCCCAAGCCTGGCAGAGGCGGCCCCATGAAACTCAGATTCTCGCTCCAGTCTCAGTATTCGCCGCCGAACACCGGATCGACCGAGCGTGGGCGAACATCGACGGATGGGGGTTCAAGTCCCCCCGGCGCCTCTCTCGTGGCGCTGTAGTTCAAAGGCAGAACACGTCGATCTCAACATGACCCGCGGTTCTTAAACGCCGCCGGTGTGCGCAAATGGGTGGCAAGCTGGAGCCCGGGAGCTGGACATGCTCCCGGGCTTCGTCACGTTCCGGCTGCGGCTTGTGCTGTGACCAGGAAGGTTTACCGGGTTGAGTGGTCAAGCCTCGATGGGAGGGCCTGGGCTCACGGGTGTTCCTGCCGGCGGCGTTGTCCGCTGTCGTTATCGCGGTCGGTACACCGACACGAGGAAGGACGCGGTCACCGTCACGAGTGCCTGCGGCCCGTCCCATCCGCACACGACCTCGCCTAGGATCGTGAGAGCAGTCCCCGAGACCGTCGTACGGCGGCTGCGCGGCCGCGGTTGGCTGTAGCGAGGCGACCGAACGGGTCTTGGGAACTCCCCGTCCCAACGGCTCGGTGAGACTGGCGAGTCGACGTCCGAGGGCTGTCGCCGGCGTTCGAAGACACGCACAGGAAGATCCGCGGATTCGGTGAAGCTCAGAAGCCGTTGTCCTACCGCCGTAAAGACGACGTCTCCGGGGGCCGTACGCAGGGGCGACCATTCTGTGGGAGTAGGTGTCCTGCCGTCCTGCCGCTGCCCAGGAGGCCGTGAACACCTGGTCCGTGGAACCCTCGACGCCAGTGTCCTGGAGCGAGTGCCGGTCACGGTCCCTTTGCGATGCCCTCCACGTGCGTGGGGGGTCGGAGGGTGAAGCGAGCTCCGTGGTTGCTCGGGGCCAGGGTGAGGGTGCCGTGATGGGTGGTGGCGATAGCGGACGCGTCGACACCGTCCACCGCTCCAAACCGAGCCCACCCCGCCACCGACCAGCCAACCACCACCAGCGACCGCCGTCACCACCCCATCAAGTTCACCAATAGAGTCGCAGCATTGGCCCTAACGGGCCGTCAAGGCGAGAAGGGCCTTGCGTGCCTCCTCCGCGCGTGGTGAGCCAAGTGCCGTATACAAGGACAACGCCTGCTGGTAGTGGTCGATCGCGTTGTCCCGATTCCCCGTGTGTTGCAGGGTGTGGGCCGAACCTATGTGGGCGCGGGCTTGTTCTTCCCTTTCCTCGATTCTGCGGGCCACTTCGAGCGCCGCTGTATGGGCGTCCAGGGCCTCGTTGTGGCGGCCGTTGCCGTGCAGTGCCTCGCCCAGGCCGTTCAGGGCGCCGGCCTCTCCGTAGGCTTCGCCGGTGCGTCGGAAGTGGGCGAGGGCCTGGTGCTGATGTTCCGCGGCCTCTTCGTATCTGCCCTGGCGGCACATCGCGTCGCCCAGATTGGAGAGTGCGTGTGCCTCTCCGCCAGTGTGTCCGAGGCGCCGGAAGAGAGTGAGTGCCTGCTCGAAACGGCCGGCCGCGGCCTGATGGTCACCCACTCGTGTCAGGACGATGCCCAGATTGCCGAGGGCGCTGGCCTCGCCGAACGTATGGCCCGCCTCTCGGTAGAGAGCCAGCGCCTGCTGGTAGCGGTCGACCGAGGACTGATAGTCCTCCAGCAGTTCCCACACGATGCCGAGGTTGTTCAGTACGTCGGCCTCGCCAAGGGTGTCGCCCGCGGCACGGAACAGTTCGACCGCCTTCTCGTGCTGCTCCGCGGCCTCCCGGTAGCGGCCCTGGAGTTCGTGCAGTACGCCGACGTTGGTGAGGTGGCGGGCCTCACCGGCCTCGTATCCGATCAGGCGGCTCAGCGAGAGCGCGTCCGTGTGGTGGCGGTGGGCGCTCTCGTAGTCGCCGAGACGTCGGTGGACGGCGCCGATGCAGGCGAGGACGTCGACCTCGCCGCGGGTGTCGGCCACCGCGCGGGCCGCGCGCAGGGCATGGGTGTGCACGGTCAACGCGTCGGCGAAGTGCCCCGAGCGCTCGTAGTGCCGGTGGAGCGTGGTGGCGATCCGTACGGTGTGGCCGGCCGGGCCCGGGTCCTCGGTCCGGGAGCACAGGGCGACGAGTGTGGGTTGCGTGGCACGCAGCCATGCGCGGGACTCGTCGGCCGTACGCAGGGGCGGCAGGCCGGTGGGCGGTGCCACGACCGCCGGACGCAGATGCCGTTCGGCGGGATACAGCACGTCCATGGCGACCGACGCGGCCGCGAGGGAGTGGTCCAGCAGCCGGGTCAGGGCGGCGTCGCGTTCCGCCGTCCGGTCGGGCCGGCTCGTGAGTTCGGCGGCGTAGGCCCGCAGGAGGTCGTGCATGGTGTGGCGGCCCGGGCCACTGCGGTGGACCAGGTGTGCGCGGGACAGGACGTCCAGGGATCGCCGTGTGCGCTCGACGCTCTGGCCGGCCAGGGCGGCGGCCTCGTAGGCGTCCGCGTCGGGGCCCGGGTGCAGGCCCAGCAGTCTGAACAGGCGTGCATCCTGCTCGGGCAGGCGGTCGTAGGACCAGGAGAAGACGGCCCGGACGGCGCCCCGGGGGTCTCCGTCGGCCGAGTCCAGGAGGTCCAGACGTTTCTTGTGGTCCCGCAGTTCCGCCACCAACTGGGACAGCGGGTCCACAGGGCGTGACAGCACGAGTTCGGCCGCAATCCGCAGGGCCAGCGGCAGCGACCCGCACTGCTCGACAAGGGCGGTGGCCGCCGTGTGGTCCGCGTCGACGCGCGGCCCGATCAGGGCGCGCAGCAGCGCGCGCGCCTCGTGCGGCGCGAGGACGTCTAGGACCACGCGGTGCGCTCCGTGCACCGATACCAGGGACGACAGCGCGTCACGGCTCGTGATCAGGACTTTGCAGGTCGGGCTGCCCGGCAGCAGCGGGCGTATCTGCGCTGTGGAGGCGGCGTTGTCGAGGAGGACGAGCAGGCGCCGTCCGTCGACGGCCGTGCGGTAGCGGGCCGCGCGGTCGTCCAGCCGCAGTGGTATCTCCTGGCCGGGCACGCCCAGGGCGGTGAGGAAGCCGACGAGCGCCTGGGCCGCGGAGACCGGTTCGTCCGCGTCGTAGCCTCGCAGGTCGACGTAGAGCTGTCCGTCGGGGAACGCCTCCCTCGACTGATGTGCCCAGCGCACGGCCAGTGCGGTCTTGCCGACGCCCGCCGTGCCAGAGACGGCCGAGACGACCACGGCCGATCCGTTCTCACCGGACTGTGGGCCGTCCGCTGGCGTCAGCATCCGTGTGAGTTCGGCCAGTTGTTCCTCACGACCGCTGAAGTTGCTTACCTTCATGGGGAGTTGGGCTGGGATCATCAAGGAAGGCGGAGTGGCAGTGCGGGCTGCGACGGTGCCGGAGCCCGCTGTCGGCGACGCGTCAGGCCCGGTGTCACGCAGCAACTCCTCGTAGGCAGACCGCAGTTCATGGCCTGGCGAGACGCCCAGCTCGGAGTGGAGCCGTATCCGGATGCCTGTATAGGTGTCCACCGCCTCGGCCGTCCTTCCGGCGGCGGCCAGACTCCGGATCGTCTCCGCGGCGAGTGGTTCGGAGAGTGGCTGTTCCGCCAGCAAGGGCTGCAGCAGGGCGGGCACTCGCTCGGGCTCGCCCTGTCGCAGCAGGGTGCGGGACCAGGCCAGGGCCGCCTGCACGCGTTCTTGTGTCCATGCGGTGCGGGTGCGGTCCGCCCATTCCCCCGGCAGCCCGTCCAGCGGCGTGCCGCGCCACAACCGCAGGGCCTGTTCCAGGAGTTGTGCGCGGCGGGCGTCGGACAGGTCGGGCTCGGCCGCCTGCTTCACGAGTGCGCGGAAACTGAGTAGGTCGACGGCGTCCTCGTCCGCCTCCAGGACGTATCCACCGGAGCGCCGGCGGATGCCGAGCGACGGGGTGGGTGTCTCCGGCCCGGCCTCCTCCCGCGCGGGCGTCGTGCCGTCGAGGAGTCGCCGGAGGCGGCTGATGTGCGCGTACAGAACCGACCGGGCGCCCTCGGGCGCGTCGGAGTCCCAGACGCGATCCATCAACGTACCCACGGGGACGAGTCGGCCGGTGTCGGCGGCCAGTGCTGTGAGGACCGCTCGGCGGCGAGGCTGTCCGACGTCGACCACGCGCCCCGCGACGCGCAGTTCCAGGGGGCCGAGGAGGCGAAGAGTCATCGTGCCTCACGTGGGGCGGGCGGCGGGAACGGCAGTCGGTGACGGGGACTGCGTCCGCCGTGCAGCGGCCGGGGCTCCAAGCGGCCCTCCGTGATTCGTTCGGGGCCGCCACCGGGCAGCCGTCGCAAGATTTTCGCAAGATTCACAGTAGATCCTCAGGTGACCCGCCGTCAGGCGGACCGCGGCGGACGCCGCGTGCCGTGGAGCACACCCGAGGCGACTCTCGTGGGCCCCCGGCGCTACACGTTGAGGAGAATGGATCCGCACATGCGCACGATGATGTCCCGAATGAAGAACCGGACTGTCCTGGCTACCGTCACCACCGCCCTCCTCGCGTCCGGAGCGGTCGTCGGGACCGCCACGACCGCCTCCGCCGACGGGTGCGTGGGTCCCTTGTGCGGCGCGGTCAAGAACCGGACCGGCGAGACGATGCACTACACGACAAGCCTCGGCGAGGGCCCGCACTACTGCGACGTCTGGAACTGGGGCGGGGGCACCGGGAGCGAGTTCAAGCACGCCAAGTGCCGGCAACTGACGTTCGGCAACGGAACGCGGGGCGGCAACGGGACCGGTGTCGATGTCGACGCGTTCACCTTCGCCACGCACGGCTACCACGAGCGGTTCTCGCGGGTCGGCACGTGGCACTGGCGGGCGAAGGGCGTCTGGACGAAGGTCCGCACCGGTGAGATCGCCGACTGCGGCATCGGCGACGGCAACGAGGTCTGGTGCACCGTCCTCGTCCAGGCCTGAGGCACGTCCTCCTTCAGGCCTGGGGCACCTGTTGCTTCAGGCCTGAACTTGACTCTGTCGGTGATCTTGGATGGTCGAGGTCAGGTGCCGAGGGTTCGCCAGGGCTTTGGCTGGCGTAGTTCGCGCTGGTCGAGGTAGGTCTGGAAGGCGGTCGGTCGCGCGGGCGTGGGTGCTTCCTCTCCGAAGCGGACCGCGTAGCGGGCCTTCCACTCGGATGTCTGTTGTTCCGTGCGGATGCGGAGTTGAAGGTCGCGGAGTTCTCGCGGGGGAAAGCCCACGGTGGGGGCGTTGTCTGCGGTGCTGGTGCACTGGGTACAGGCCGGGCAGGGGCGGCACTGGCTATTGGTGAACCGGGCCACGATCAGCGGGGCTGCTGTGGGTGAGGAGGTCGGGTAGGGGCCGTGCCAGCCCGCACTGACCTTCCCGGGGGCAGGTGACCTGCTGCTTGTCGTAGTCGATGTGGAAGTCGGCCAGCACACTGTGATGGAAGCCGAGATCGTCCAGCGCCAAGGCCATGGCGTACTCGAAGTCGATGCGGCAGCCGACCGCCTCGGCGGCCTGCCGGTCCGACAGGCCGAGTACGAATTGCAGCACACAAACGGTGGCCAACTGGGCGGGCGAGAGGCCGGGGCGCCCGTCACGCGGGACCAGTCGGCGAAGTCCTCGTCGCACCGCAGGCCGTCCAGCCGGTCTCTCACCCACATTGCCGTCGTACCGTCCGGGTTGCTCGCCCGCGCGATCCGCGAGGTCAGAGGCGGGACTTGCTCACCGGAACGAGGACGGAGCGACAACGAGCACCTCGACGATCACAGGATCCTTCGGAACAGCCCCGAGCATGCCCGTTGATCACGCTGCCGCACCGGAAATCTCCAAGATCACCGACAGAGTCAAGCTAGCAGGGCTGCGTGGTAGGGCGGTCGACCAAGTGCCGCTGGAGGAATTCCAGTTGGTGCCCCAGTAGCCGGGCGAAGGTGTCGTTCGTCGGTGCGGCATGTGTCATCCCGCTCAGCGGCAGCACCTCGTGCGGCTTGCCCGCGGCCAGCAGGGCGCTGGAGAGTTGCAGCGTATTGGCCACGAAGACGTTGTCGTCTGCCAGTCCGTGCATCAGCAGCAGCGGGCGGCTGAGCTTGGGAGCGTCG
Organism: Streptomyces sp. NPDC091280; assembly: GCF_044768565.1. Lineage (NCBI taxonomy): Bacteria > Bacillati > Actinomycetota > Actinomycetes > Kitasatosporales > Streptomycetaceae > Streptomyces > Streptomyces sp. NPDC091280. Next base: position 6,070 of record NZ_JBIVUZ010000024.1, on the reverse strand, counting down.
GCAAGAAGCGAAGACAACTCATAGTGCTCCGGGTACTGGTCGGGCAGACCGAGGAAGCGCTCTTTCCAGCAGGCGTCGTAGAGGTACTGGTCGGTGACCGGGGCTCCGGCCGCTGCGGCGTGGAAGGCGTCGGGTCGGCGCAGTACCGCGGCGGCGGCCAGCATCCCGCCGAACGACCAGCCGCGGATGCCGACCCTGTCGAGATCCAGCTCCGGGTGGCGCTCGGCGGTCGCATGCAGCGCGGCGACCTGGTCGTCCAGGGTCGGGCCGATCAGGTCGCCGTAGATCTCCTTCTCCCAGCGCGGCCCGCGTCCGGGCGTGCCGGCGCCGTCCGTCACCAGCACCGCGAAGCCCTGTTCGGCGAACCACTGCGAGACGAGGGTGTGAGAGGTCTGTTCGGCCATCACCTTCTGCATTGCGGGGCCGCCGTAGGGGTCGACCAGTACCGGCAGCTGGGCATCACCGGCCTTGTGCCAGGACGGCAGGAAGAGGTGTGTGCGCAGTTCGCGAGGCCCGACGGCGGCGGATTCGACACGCAGTTGCAGCAGCGGGGGTTGGGCGTACGAGCTGATTTCGATGGGTGCGGGGCCATCCGGTTCCGGTCGGCCGTCCCCGGTCAGGCGGTGTACGGCGGTGTGCGGGCCCGGCAGATCCAGCGTGCGCGTGGTGTGTACGAACGTGCCGCCGCGGAATGCACCGGAGTGCACCCCCGGCTCCTCGGTCAACCGGTGTATGCCCTGGCCCGGACGGTACGTCCACACATGGCGCTCGGTGGGCTCTGTGGCTGCCGTGAAGAGCACCGTCTCGCCGTCCACCGCGAGCACCTCGTGGAGCTGCAGGCCGTCCGGTGTGACCGGCGCACCGTCGATGCTCAGGTGTCGGGTCTCGTCCCGGTCGACGTAGTCGACGAGAAGGCCGGTTGCTGTCCGCGCGGGCACTCCGGGCACCAGCAGCTCCACCCAGCGCTCATCGTGGCGCTCGGCCAGGAGGCTGGTCGTACCGTCTGCCGGGTCGACGGCGAGGACCTGGAGCGTGCGCTGGTCGCGGCTGAGTACGGCGGCGAACGGACCATGCCCGTCCCAGCCGGCCGCAGGCAGGTACTCGAAGTCGGCCCGGTCCCAGCGGACCTCGGCGCGGTTGCCCGCCAGATCGGCGATCCAGAGCGTGACCTCGGCGTTGGCGGTACCGACCCGTGGGTAGCGCATCGTGCGCGGCGGCTTGGCGGGGTCGGCCGGATCGGTGATGTACCAGAGCCCGACCTTCCGGTTGTCCACCCGGGTGGTCAGCAGTCGCTCCCCGTCCGGTGCCCACCAGTACGCCCGGTAGCGGCCCATCGACTCGCTCGCCACATGCTCAGGCAGGCCGAAGAAGACGTCCGGACCTTCCGCCGGCTCGGGCGCGGCCACCGTTCGGTCGCCACTGCCGTCGGTGCCGATCACCCGCAGCGCGCCACCGGAGACGTAGGCGATGTGTCGGCCGTCCGGGGACGGTCGCGGGTCCACCACCGGCTGCCGGGCGGGCAGTTGGCGGACGGAGCCGGAGCCGGTATCCACCAGCCACAGCTGCCCCGAGAGGGCGAACGCAGCCACCTGGGCGGCCGTGTCGGTGGCGTAGTCGGTGATCCCGCCGGCTTGCTGCCGGGCGCGCTCGCGCCGAATGCGCTCCTCCTCTGGCACCTCATCGGTCGCGTCACCGAGCAGACCGGCGGGATCAGCCAGCAGCCGCTCCGCGCCGGTTGCCAGGTCGAGCGTCCACAGGCACCCGACCGGATCGTCCCCGGCCCGGCTCCGCAGGAACAGGACACAGGTACCGTCCGGCGCCACGGTGAAACGGGCGGGTGCGCCGAGAGTGAAGCGGCGGGTACGCGCGAGCTGTCGCAGAAGTGGGGGTGTCACCATGCCTGGCACTGTGTCATTCGTTCGGTATCGCAGCATCGGAATATCGATCGTTCACCGTGGACTTCACAATGCCGGCTCGCTCGTGGCCGGCTCATGCAGCCGTGCTGAAACCGGTGGCAGCCCGGTACCAGGCCTGTTGAATCGACCGATGACTGAGCAGACTGTCGAAGGCCGTCGGCAGGAACGCGAAGCGCGCTGTCGTCCGGGCTGGGCGGGATGTGGGAGGTGGCGGTGTCGTGGTCGCCGAAGCGCAGCACGTTGTCCCTGCGGTGCGGGCTGAGCGCGGCGATGCAGTAGGGGCTCAGCTCCCAGCCCTGTGTGGCCATCTGGCGCAGTGTGTCGGTCATGTAGACGCTGACGGGCACAGGCACCGGCCGTGTAGCCGTACGGCAGCAGGACATGGACCGGGCCATCCCCGAGCAGACCGATCTGCAGAAGTGGATGACGACGGCCGCAGCCTGCCGCATCCGCTTTCACCAGGGCCCGGCCCGTGCTCGGGCTGCGGGATTGGGCGCTCACGGGGATTCCGGCGGGCGTCGATATCGATCGGGCGGCTCAGGAGAGTTCGTGCCGGGTGCCGTCGGCGACGGCGTGGAGCTTGTCGGGGTTGGCCACGTTGTGGATGGTCGAGATGCGGTCCTCCGCGTCGAAGTCGAAGGTCAGCGTCGCGATCACACGGTCCGGGCCGCGGAAGACCACGCCCGGGCCGCCGTTGATCCAGGTGAGCTCCGCCCGCATCTGATCGGGCGTGACGCCCTGGTAGGTCACGGTGCCGAGCGCGGCGAACCAACCAGCCACGGTCTCCAGGCCGACGACCGGCTTGAGGGCCTGGCGGACCTTGCCGCCACCGTCGGTCCACAGCGTCACGTCCGGCGAGAGCAGCTCCATCAGGGTGTTGATGTCGCCGCCCGTGGCCGCCGCGAAGAATCGCTCGGTGACGTCGCGTTGGCGGGCGGGGTCGGCGGTGAAGCGGGGCCGCCGGGCCTGCACGTGCTCGCGGGCGCGGTGCGCGGCCTGCCGCACCGCCGCCTCCGAACGCTCCACCGCCTGGGCGATCTCCCCGTAGCTGAAGGCGAAGGCTTCCTTCAGCACGAACACCGCACGCTCCAGCGGACTCAGCGTCTCCAGCACGACCAGCAGCGCCATCGAGACCGAGTCCGCCGTGGCGACGCCGTCGGCGGCGTCCGGGCCGGTGAGGATCGGCTCGGGCAGCCACGGGCCGACGTACGTCTCGCGCTGGTAGCGGGTCGAACGGAGCCGCTCCATCGCCAGGTTGGAGATGATCCGGGTCAGGTAGGCCTTGGGGTCGGCGACCTGGGACCGGTCGGCCGCCGACCACTTGAGCCAGGCGTCCTGGACCACGTCCTCGGCGTCGGCGGCGGAGCCGAGGACGCGGTAGCCGACCGAGAAGAGCAGGGTGCGGTACTGCTGGAAGGCGAGCTGGTCGGCGTCGGCCTGCTGCGGCTGGGTCACTTGGCGCTCCTGATCCGGGTGTGGCGCCCGCCGTGCGGCCAGAACGCGCCCGAGACGGGCATCTTCTTCATGCGGGCGAAGGTCGGCCACGGTGTGGCGCTGACCGTTTCCTTGTACTTCGCGGCCCGCTTGCCGGTCAGTACGATCCGGCGCGGGCTGTCATCGGGGTGGGTGAACTGCACGACGGCGTCGTTCCGGCCCAGGCTGACAGGCGTGTGGTAGTAGCCGAAGCGGAAGGGCTTGGGCTCCTTGCCGGCCAGCACCCGCACGATCGAGAGCGCCGCGTGCACGCCGGTAGGCATGCCGCCCTGGCAGGTCCCGTGCATCACGCCGTAGCCCTGACGGATCGCCGCCGCGTCGCCCACGGCGTAGACGTCCGGGTGGGAGACCGAGCGCAGCGCGCTGTCGGTGACCACCCGGCCGCGCTCGTCGACGGTCAGGCCCGCAGCCGCGGCCAGCGGGGAGACGCGGGTGCCGCTGGTCCACAGCACCGCGGCCGCCTCGATGCTGGAGCCGTCCGCGAGCTCGACGCTGTCCGGCAGCACCTTGACCACCTCGACGCCGCAGCGCACCTGCACGCCGAGGCGGGCGAGCGCCGCGTTCAGGTGGGCCTTGGCCTTCGGGTGCATGGTCGCGCCCGGCTCCGTCCGGCCAAGCAGGACCACCTGGAGCCCTGGGTGCCGCTCGGCGATCTCAGCGGCGGCCTCGATACCGGTGAGGCCGCTGCCGCCGACCACAACCGTCCCGCCGTCGAGGCGGGTCAGCCGGTCGGCGAGGAGGGTGGCGTCCTTCGGGCTGTTGAAGGTGTGGGCGTGGTCGTCCACGCCGGGGACGGAGGCCGTGTCCGCGATGCTGCCCAGGCCGTAGACCAGGGTGTCGTAGCGCAGCACCCGGTCGTCGTCGATCCGGACGGTCTTCGCGTCGGCGTCCACGGCGGTGACCCAGCCGCGGACGAACTCGGCGCCGGTGCCGTCCAGCAGTTCCGGGATGTTCAGCTCGGCCGTCTCCTGGCCGGTGGCGGTCATGTGCAGCCGGAGCCGCTCGGTGAAGGTGTCGTAGGGGTTGACCAGCGTCACTCGCAGGTTCCCGCGCTTCCTGGTGCGGGCCGCGAGCTGTATCGCAGCGGAGAGCCCGGCGTAGCCGGCGCCCAGGACCAGGACCTCGTGCTGCTGCGTTGTCGTGTGCATCGCTCTGCTGCCTCTTTCGTGTGGAGCGTTCCCGCGTTGCGGACGACCACCAGACGCAAGATGCTCTTTCGTTCGTGACATGGGGTCGATGTGACCCACATCACCTCGCGGAGAGGAGGCGGACGCGACGCGGCATCAGCCCCCGGAGCGCCGCGACGAGAGCATCGGGGCCGCTGTGCCTCTGGTCGGGCCCCACAGCGTCGCCTGCCACCACGTCATTGAATGGCGACATCCACCAATACGCCTGCTCGGGAGCCAAGTTGGGAAACCGGCCCGGGTCCAGCACTGGCTGTGGGGGTCGGGTAGCCGGAGCCCATTGCAACCGGGCGTAGAGGTCCAGGATCCCTGCTCGGTGACTGACGGCTCGGGCGAGGTGTGGACGGGCGGCTGCAGCGCAGCATTTGCCTGGCCCTCTATAGGGCCGGCGAGGACAAAAGGAGGTGCCCGTCTGGTGGGCGTAAGAGTGAGGTTGGCGCCCGTCCCACGGGACGGGCGTGAAGATTTGTGGGCGCCAAGGAGATGGCCGGGATCCCGCCCGGGTTGTCGATGGGGCACGGCCTGGCTTTGCTCGGGTTCACCGCCGACCGACCGGATGGAGGGCGGGCTCCTGGACGACGGCGCCGATCCGGAGGCGGCTCGGCTGGCCACCGTTCTCGGGCAGCCGGGCGAAGCCGCACGGCGGCAATCCGTCCCCTTGGGCTGGGTCGGCCGGTTGGGGAATCTGGTTGCGGGGGATTGGGGGGATGCGGTGATACTCCGGCATGAGTAGAGATGCCGAGGTCATCGTGCTCGCCCGCTGGTCGGACGAGGTCATGGAACCGCTGACGCGGGACGACGCGGAACGTACGTGGCGAGGCCGCTTCGTTCCGATAGCGGGGCAGTGGGGTTACGAGTTCGGGTGGGCCCTGGAGTTCGAGAAGGTGCGTGCCCGCAAGGGCCTGCTCAAGCACCTGGAGTCGCTTCCGTGGCCGTATCCGTACACGGTGCAAGTGCTGCTCCGCGACCAGGACGACGACTGCTTCGGGCTATGGATGTTCCAGGAGGATCGGCTGGTGGAAGTCACCATCCCGCGCACCGAGCGTTTCCACCAGCCGGCGCCGCCCAACGAGGACTTCGAACCCGACCCGGGCTTGCTGCTGCGCATCGACCAGGACACGGACCTGCCCGAGCAGACCCCACGAGCACTCCGCGACACCCGCCCGCCCTGGTAGACCTTCGAGCCGGACAGTTCTTCATCGGGGCGCCTGTGCGAGGGGTGGCTTTATCAGTGAGTCCTGACTCCGGTTGTCGATCGGGAGCTGCAGCGCCTGGTGTCCGTGGAGAGCGATATCGCTGAGTTTTGACACCACTTGGGTGCTTGCGGTGGGAGGATCGAAGTGCTCTCCGCGGTGAGAGGGTGGCGCCGGTGCCACCGAAGTCCAAGGTCGATCTGTACGCGGCGATCCGCCATGATGCCCGGGCAGGGGTCTCGAACCGGGCCTTGCAGCGCAAATACGGGGTCGGCCGAGGGGT
>NZ_JBIVUZ010000023.1:0-139146 GCF_044768565.1 Streptomyces sp. NPDC091280 | reverse complement strand
TCGCTGCCAGGACGGCCTCGATCCCCTCCGGTCTCCCCATACCAGAACAACGAGTCCGGCAGCCGGAAGCCACGACTTGTTTCCCGGCAAGCCCTAAGTCGTACGGTGCCGAGAAATGATGGCGAGTATGGGGTGGCACGATGCGGTGCGGGGCAGCGGTGGAGGAACTGGCGTCCGACGTGATGGGAGAACTGCCCACGGACGCACAGCGGGAGATCGTGGAACGCGTGGAACTCGTGCGCTCGGCTCCAGACGCGTGGCTGGACGTACGGGACCCTGGCAGTGTCGAGGAGTTCCGGGAGGTGTTCGGGGCACGCTGCTGAATCCAGTACATGCCGTACGACGGGGCCATCGAGGCATGCGAGATCGGCTGGGCGGGACAGGGCAACGCGAAGGGCCCGTAAGTCGGTGTGACTCCCGGGCCCTGGCATCAGAGTTGATGCAGTTGTGTCAGTCTTCGCCGGCCGGTGCGTTCTCGTCGGTGCGGCGAGCACGGGCGGCCACGAGAATCCCGATACCGCTGGCGACAAGGAACCCTGCGCCGCCGACGAGCCACCGGCTGGCATCGGCTCCGGTGTGGGCGAGGGAGCCAGCCTGGGTCGCGGACGTGATTCCGTCGGACACATCGGCCGCCAGCGAGGAGTCGGTGTCCGATACCGCCGAGTGCGCCGGGCGTGCCGAGGTGCCGCCGCCAGCCGTCTTGTCGCCCTGCGTGGTTGCCGTACTGGTCGGCTGGTCCGTCGCCTTCTCGCTCGGAGCGAGGCTTGAGCCGGTCGTGGCCTTGGAGTGGGTGACAATCACGGTGACCGGGGCGCCGGGCCTGGCGGTGAACGTCTTCGCGGGCTTGTTCAGGGCGTAGCCGGAGGGTGCCTTGGTCTCCTTGGCCCAGAACTGCGTCGTACGGCTGGAGATCGGCAGCTTGCCGGAGGCGGTGCCCTTCGGGCCCGTTGTGAGGGTGAGGAGAGTCCTGTCACCGGTGCCGATGTTGACGGTGGAGCCGGGCAGCACCTTGCCGGTCTTGCTGTCCCTGGCCTTGAATGTGATATGGGCGGGCTTGAACGGGTCGGTGATCGCCAGCGGGGTGTCTGCGCCGGGGGTGACGATGACGTCTTGGTCGTCGACGACCTCGTGCAGCGGGCTGCCGCTGGAAACCTCCTTGAGGCGGTAGACACCCGGCGCGAGGTCCTGGAAGGCCAGCCGGCCCTCGGCATTGGTGGTGCCGCTGGCAATATGCCGGCCGCTGGAATCGAGCAGGATGAACGCGGCTCCGGCCAGCACATCGCCGACCGGGTCCTTGGTGAGGATCGTGACGCCGCCGTTGCCAGCCGCGCTGAGCGCGTCGACAGAGGCGGAGGGGGCCGGTTCCGGGGTCTGCGCAGACGCGGCCGGAGCCAGGGCCACTGCGCCGGTCACGGTGGCGACGGTGAGGGCCACACAGGGCAGACAGCGGGCACAACGGATACGCAAGAAGGAACTCTCCTGAAGAGGAAGCGGGCAGGACGGCTTTCGGGGGCAGCCAGGAAGGGCCGGTCAGCGGGCGCGGGCCGACGGCGGCTGGAGGGTCGGGGCCGGACGGATTTGCTCTGGAAGGCCTGCGGGGGCGTCGATTTCTCTTCCGCGGGCGGCGGCCTGGACAAGGCGGTGCTGTTCTTCGGGCGGCAGCGTCGCGATATGCGACAGTCCCTGCATGACGGTGGTGCCGCGCAGGACGCTCGGTGTCAGGCCGGCGGCGTGCACGATCCGCGCGGCGGCCTCAGCCTCGACCAGAACGCCGAACTGCGCTGGGACGCCGAGCAGTTGAGCGGCGTGCTCGCTGCCGGTGAGTGCCTCGGTGAGAGGCAGATCGTCATCGAGGGCACGGTCGACGATGTCGAGCCAGATGGACGTAGCGCGATGGAGGCGGGCGAGGAAGCCGACGTCGGTGAGCCAGCGTCTCCGGGCCGGTTCTGGATCGGTTTCGAGTCGAGCCGTACGCCGCCGGACGCAGTCTGCACTGCCGGCCGTTGCCGGTTCGGGCGCCCAGACGGTCAGGTAGTCCTGGATGGCACGGCTCAACGGGAGGACGGCTGCGCCGATCCAGGGGGAGGCGTCGTCGTGGTGCCAGTCGCGGATGACGCCGTACCCGTCGTGTCCGGGCCGTTTGCCGAGGCGGGCGTCCCGTACGGCGAAGGTGCCGTGGTCGGCGAACGACAGGTGCTTCTGGTCGAGGGCGCCGTGGTCCGGGTGCAGGATGGTCAGGCGCAGACCGCCGTACTCGCGCACGCGCACGGACTCGGCGATGTCGATGCGCAAGCGCAGCGGCGAGTCGGGCGTGATGACCGCGTAGCAGCCGTTGCCGACCACCCGCCGTTCGTGGACGGGCAGGTCGAGCAGGTCGGTGAACAAGTGCTGGGCGTGCAGGGACAAGTAGTGGTGTTCCTCAGCAGCGGTTGGCTCCCGGTGGCGTCGGAGGCGACGGTCATCTGCCGGGGCGGGCAGACGGGTCAAGCCGGGCCGCCAGTGTGGGCCCGGTGCTCGATGTGCCGGCCCTGGAGTGCGTGGGCTCGGCAGGGGACCAGGGCGCTGGCGTTCGGCTCGGCGACGGGGCGCCTCGGTATGCGACGGCACCAAACTGGGCGATGGGGAGAGTGCGGTACTGGCGGGTGTCGGCCGGAATGCTCCCCACTGCGCGGGTGAGCGGCACGGTAGAGGCGAAAAAAGAGGCAGGCGCGGCGGCGGAGAACGTCGCCTTCCGCAACGGGTTGTCGGGCGGTCCGCCCCAGGCCGACCAGACAGATGCAGCCGGATTCTTGCGCGCGTAGTCGTGTCGCAGCACGCCGTGACCGTCCAGGCTGTGGAAGCACTGGCCGCCGTCCGACGTGATTTATGCGCTGTTGAACTGTCCACGGGCTATCCGGCAGTGCCGGAGTGGGAGTGGGCGTTGCCAAGGTGTCACTCACGCAGGTGCCCCACGGCCATTGGCTCTGGCTGGGTTCGCCGGGGACGACTGTACTGCTGTCTACGCCCCGGCGAGACCGACTGCGTTCGCCGCCCCATGAACGGAACGTCAGCTGATCACCGTGACGCTGGTGGCCTGCGGGCCCTTGGTGCCCTGGCCGATCTCGAACTGCACCCGCTGGTTCTCCTCCAGGTACCGCACCCCGCGTGAATGGATCTCGGAGTAGTGCACGAAGACGTCCTCACCACCGCCCTCGGGTGTGATGAATCCGAACCCCTTCTCCGCGTTGAACCACTTGACCGTTCCCTGTGCCATTGCAACTCCCGCATCTGTGATGAATGCCCTGGCTGAGACGCCCCCCGGGGGCACCTCTCCGCGATCTGACGAGTCTTCCACCCCGGTTGCCGCAGACGGTCTACCGACCCGCCGGTTCCCCTGCCGGTGCCACCCCGGCCCTTCTACGGCCGTCCTCGTCGTCCCCTACACCCGCCCGTAGGCGTTCCCGAGAGTTATCGGGCGATGGTCCTCACGCTCCCGCGCGAGGCAGCCGCAGGGCGACGCAGCCGAGCCCCACGCGTTCCCCCGGCGAGCGCAGCACACGCACGAGCCCGGCATCCCACTACGGCCCGCCGCTACCAGGGTCCTGGCACTTCCCTGGGCAGACCTGCCGTTCGAGTGGCGTTTGCCGCGGCCCGGGGCGTGGACACGGGCGGGCGGGCACCACAACGGGTTCGCTCCACCTATCCCCTCCCCTCCCTGGAACCGAACGAGGATCCCCATGCGCCTGCGCATTCCCCTGATCGCAACACTGCTCGCCACCACAACGTTCGCTGCCGCTCCTCTGGGCCAGACAGCAGCCGCAGCCGACGACTACGACACCGTCGCCTGCAAGAGCGGCAACCTCACGATCACGTTCGCCCACGCCTTCACCACCGCCAGGCAGCCCGTCAAGGTCTCCGGCACCGGAGCCGTGAACCGCTGCCTGCACTTTGGCGACGAACCGACCCCCATCACCAGCGGCACGCTCAAGATCGAAGGCGCCGTCCCCGCCGCATGCCACCAGCCGATCGGCCCCGGCAACGTCAAGGTGACGGTCACCTGGAACACCGGAACGCGAACGGCCATCGACGACGTCACCTTCCGCAGCACCGGCAACCACGCCGCCACCGCCCAACTGGACGGCGGACGCATCAGCGACGGCCCCTTCAAGGGAGGCGTGCTCGGGGTCGACCTCACCAACAGTGGCTTCTCCGGACTACTGCTGACCAGCTGCTCCCTGAACGACTCCGACGCGCAGGAATACACCGTGACCATCAACCGGTTCGCGGTCGGGGACGCCGAGTTCAGTATCTAGCCACCAGCTGAAGCGCCCGCCCCTCCCGCCGCCAGCACAAGGCAGCCGCTACTGGAGGGACGGGCGGCGCCGCGCCGGGCGGGGCCCAGCAGCCGGAGTGCACGGCATCGACCTAGGTACTGGAGCTGTCCGCGAGCAGGGGCAGCAACTGCCGTTCCAGGTCTGCCGGTTGACCGACGTAGTGGAGCGTGCGCAGGCCAAGGGCAGCGGCGGCCAGGCAGTTGTCCTCTCGGTCGTCGACGAACAGGACGCGTCCGGGGTCGGGGATGCCGGTGGCGGTAAGGGCGTGTTCGTAGGCGGCTGGATCCGGCTTGCACCGACCGAGGCGTGCGGAGTAGAGGGCGTCGTCCATCAGTTCGCGCCGCCAGTCGGTGGCGTCCAGGACGTTGCTGAGGTGGGCCGGGGCGTTGGAGAGCAACACCATCGTCAGCCCCGACGCGCGGGCGCGGTACAGGAGGTCGAGGACGTGGGAGTCGGTGCGGGTCCACATGGCGGTGTCGGCCGTGCGGAGTTCACGCAGCAGGCGCGGTCCGGGGTGGGAGCCGAGCACCTTGGCCCAGTACGCGAGGTCGCTCAACTCCCCCGCGTCGTACGGTTCGCGGGCATTCCAGAAGGCGTGCTGGAGGGAGGCGAGGCCAGTGTCGGGCCAGTCTGCGAGCCGGGCGAGGTGCTGCCACTGGCCGAGGGTCGGTTGCAGGCCGATGACGCCGTTGTAGTCGAGGATGACGGCGTCCACGCCGATCGGGGATACGGGAATGCGGGTCAACGGGTTGGTTTCTCCAAGGCTTTGGGGGCGAGCGCGGCGACGGTGGCGGCGAGGAAGGCGGGCAGCAGCAGGGACGTGGACAGGGACGTGGCGGTGGCGAGGGCGCCGATGAGGGCGGGGCCGACGAGCAGGCCGACATAGCCGGTGACGGAGACGGTGGCCACCGCGGTGGGTCCGCCGGGACCGGCGGCGGTGATGAGCGAGGGGATCGTGGTGGACAGCCCGAGCCCGAAGGCGGCCCACCCGGCCAGGGCGAGCGACGCACTGTCGGATGACGCGCCGGTGGCCAGGCCGACCGCGGAGAGCAGGGCGCCGGCCCGGGCCACGGTGGGGGCGCCGAAACGGGTGGTGAGCGTGTCGCCGGTCAGCCGGCCGGTCATCATGGCAGCGCTGTAGAGGGCGAACGCCGTGGCGCTGACCGTGGTGGTGGCGTGCAGGCTGTGCAGGTGGACGGCGGCCCAGTCGGCTGCCGCCCCCTCGCCGAGCAGGGTCGCGGCGGCCAGCGCGCCCAGCAGCCACAGTTTCCCCGTCGGCAACACCCGGCCGCCTTCGCCGTCTCCGGGCCCGGTGGGTACAGCCTGCCCCGGGCCGCACAAGACGAGGGTGTGGGATGCGGTGGCGAGCACGAGGACGACCAGGACCAGGCCGGTCAAGAGGAAGATCACGCTGTGCGGCGTGCGGGCCGTTGCGGCAGCGAGTCCCGCACCGGTGAGGGCACCGCCGGAGTAGGCGGCGTGCAGCGACGCCATGACGGGGCGGCCGATGGCGTGCTGGCAGCGCACTGCCGCGGTGTTGAGGGCAACGTCGAGGATTCCGTGCGCGGCCCCGAAGACCAGCGCGGCCAGGAGCAGCGAGGCGAGGGTGGTGCACTGGCCCAGGGCGGCGAGGCATCCGGCGAGAGCGGAGCCGCCGCCGAGGGTGAGGGCGGGCAGCTGCTCGGGCCGGGCGAGCCGGCCGCCGAGGGTGAGTCCGGCGACCATGCCGCCGGCGGCGGCCAGCAGGACCAAGGACAGGCGTGCGGTGCTCAGGTGGGCGGCGTGCTGGACGGCGGGCATCCGTGCACCCCACAGGGCCATCACCGCGCCGAGTCCCAGGAAGTAGCCGGTCAGCACCTTCCGTTGGCGGGAGGTGGCGGGCGGACGGCTCATGCGGCCCGGCCGCCGTCGCACGCACCGGGGGTGCGGGGCGTGATGTGGAAGTCGAGGCTGCGCGCGGCCTGTTCGGCGCGCGACGTGGCTACGGCGGCGGTGGGGCCCGTGGTGATCAGGTAGCCGATACGGGCGGTGAACATGTCGCCCCCGTCGGCGGGCAGCAGCAGGCCATCACCCCGGTGGTGCTGGAGGTGGAGGCGCTCCAGCCACGGCGGCCGGTCCCCTTCGTACGCCAGACGGTCGAGGGTGCCGGAGGTGTCCGGGTAGAGGAGGCGGATCGCGGCGGCCGAGGCGCGAGTGCTGGTGAGGTCGGGGGTGCGGTCGCAGGCGATGTCGGCGGCAGCCCGTGCCAGGTCGATGCCGGTGGCGAGGTGCACGAGGTGGCTGGTCATGTCGCCCGCGATGCGGCCGTTGACTTCGATCAAGCGGGGGCGGCCGTCGACCAGGCGGAGTTCGACGTGGCTGACGCCGTCGGTGACTCCGAGCGCGCGGATCGCCGCGCGCGCGGCGGGGGCGACCACGTCGAGCAGCGGGTCGGCCGCGTCGACCGAGTGCGCCGTCTCCTCGAAGAACGGCGCCTGCCCTACGGTCTTGCGGGTGACGGCGACCGCGGTGCTCTGGCCGCGGTGGGTGACGCACTCGACGGAGACCTCGGGCCCGTCGAGGTATTCCTCGACCAATACGCTGCGGCTCTCGCGCCCCAGCCCGGCCACCCGGTGCGCGAACGCGTAGGCGGGGCCGAGCTGTTCGGGGGTGTCGGCGCGGATGACGCCGATGCTCGCGGCGTGGGCGGCGGGCTTGCACACGACCGGGTAGCCGATCCGTACGGCGGCGTCCTGCGCCTCCGCGAGACTGCGGACGCTGGCGGAGGCGGCGGAGGGGACGCCGTGGCGGGCGAACAGGGTCCGTGCGGTGGCCTTGTTGCGGCACGCCCGCATCGCCTCCGGACCCGCGGTGGGCAGGCCGAGCTGGCGGGCGAGGCGCGCGACCGGGACGAGCAGCCACTCGGTCCAGGTGAGCACCCCGGCCAGCCGGTGCCGCTCGGCCAGCACGCGGCCGGCGGCGGACAGCGCCGCCTGGTCTGTCGGGTCCGCGACGACCACGCAGTCGCGGAGGTAGGGCACCTCCCAGGAGGGTTCCTCGCCGGTGATGAGAACGACGTCGTAGGCGGCGGCCACCGACTTCAGGCAAGTGCCACGGTAGCCCTCGGCTTCCCGATCGGCGGCGACGACCAGGACGACAGAACGGTCGGACAAGAACAGGCTCCTCGAAGATCCGATGACGGTCGGCGAACGGGTGGTGGATGTCACGGGCTGCGCCAGCGGCGCGTCTCGATCACGCTGGCCCAGTCGGGGTATGCGGCGATCAACTGGCCCTGCGTACAGGGCCGTGTAGTTGTTGTTGAGTCCCTCGACCTCGTAGAGGTGGTGCCAGCGCAGGGCCTCGAACAGGGCCTTCATCCCGACCCGCCTCGCGCCCTGGCCGAGGCGGTCGGCGACGAGCTGCTCCAGGGCGCGGTAGACACCGGAGTGCTGGGCGTCGAACGCGCGGAACTGGTCGATGGTGGTGGATCCGTCCTGGTGCGGGAGACCGAATCCGGGACGTCCGTCCCGGTTGATGGCGGGCATGGGCGGCGAGGTGTCCTCTCCTACCGGGAGGTCAAGTGGTGGAGACTTCGGCGAGGGTGCGCAGCCGTGCGAACGCGGTCGCGAGGCCGAGGGCCTGCAGGAGAGCGGCGATGGTGATCGCGTGCCCGAGTGAGGCGGCCGGAAGGGCGGCGACAAGCAGTCCCGCAGCGGGGTAGGGCAGCAGGAGCAGCAGGATGGTCACGGCGAGCGTGCTGGCGAACACGTCGGGCGGGATGAGATGGGAGCGCAGAGTGCGCAGGACCACGGTGAGGCCGCCCTCGCCGGCCATCAGGACGGCGATGAGCACGAGGTATCCGCTGTAGGTGTGGGTGTGAGCCACCGCGAGCGTGGCACCGGCAGCGATGGTGGCGGCGATGGCGCCGACCGGCCACAGGCCCCACCGGTCGATCGCCCTACGGGCGACGGTGATCGCGAGCAGGGAGACAAGGGCCGCTGCGGACCAGATGAGTCCGGCCTGGGCGCTGGAGCGCCCGAGTTCGCGGATCACGATGACCGGGACGGCCGCCTGGAGCAGCGCGACGGCCGTGTTGGAGACGATCAGGCCGCCGATCAGCCAGACCAGAGCGGGCAGGGCGCGCAGCGTGCGCCAGCCGGTGCGCAGTCCGCCCTTGCCGCGCGCGGCCTCGCCCGGCGCGGTCGGCCCGCCGGGGGCGAGGGCGGCGGCGAGCAGGGAGAACGCGGCGAGTGCGCTGAGCATGATGGCCGGTCCGCCGTGTTCGAGCAGCAGGCCCGCGCCCAGGGGCGCGGCGAGCATGGCCGTCTGGTCGATCCCCAGCAACACGGACTGCACCCGGTGCGCCCGGGCTCTGGCCGTCCGGCTCGCCCCGCCGCCCGCGGTCTCCGCCGCGACGTAGCTGAACTCGCTGAGGAAACCGGTCAGGGGGGCGAGGGTCATCACGGTCACCACCGCCGCGACCCCGGTTCCGGGCACGGCCATCAGGAAGGCGGCCACCGCGACGGACAGGGCCCGCAGGGCACACGCGGTGCGGAAGACCCGGGCGAATCCGTAACGGTCGACGACTGTACCGGCCACCGTGAACGCGCCCAGCCGCGGCAGCCACTCCAGCGTGAAGGCCAGTCCGGTCAGCGCCGCCGACCCCGTCGTGGCCACCACCGTGAGCGGGATGCCGTAGGTGGCCATGGCGGACGCGGCACCGTCAGCGCTGCGCGGCAGGTACACGCCACGCGCCAAGGACCAGGCCGGGTGGCGGGCGTGGCGGGCGGGGTCTGCCCTCACGCGGCTATCCCGGTATCAGCGACCCCGGCGACCAGCGGATTGTCGTGCAGCCATTCCTCCAGGAGACGCCGCAGCCGGGCGATGTCCGCGCCGTCCTCCACGCCCCCTGCCGGACCGTCGGCGCATCGCCGGTGTCCGCTTTGCGAGGACCGGAGCGGTGGCCCGGTCAGGAGAGCGAGGGTGTGCTGGATCCGGCCTGTGAAGTCGCAGACCGGTGCCGGATACGCGTGGCGTCGCGCCCAGCGGGCCAACTCGTCGTACACGCCGGCCAGTTCCCCTCCCGACACGGTCAAGGCGAGGCCGGCGCCCGGTTGGACGTGGACGAGACCCAGGAGGCGGGCCCGGCCGGTGTCCCGGCGCAGGTGAACTCCGGGTACGTCGGGGACGGTGCGGCGCAGCGCACGGGGCGGGACAGGACCGTTGTCGTCGATCTCGGTGATCAGGCGGATCAGGGCCGGCGAGGACAGCACCGTGCATGCGTGCTCGACGCCGGACGTGGAGAGAATGGTCATCGGCGCGGTCCTCCGGTCGGCAGGGCCGCCGGCGGCCGGGCGGGGCCGGCGTGCGAGAAGAGGCCGCCGTGCCGCCAGGCCGGGGACGGGCTCCGGCCGGTGGTGGCCGGTGCCAGCGTGGCGGCCGGGACGGGACGCCGCGACGGATTGCTGACCCACTTCTGGGCTGCGGACGCGGCGTCCGGACGTCCCCAGACCGGGTGGTGCGCGGCCTGCCGCAAGGGTTGCCCTGCGGACCAGGCGGACAGCGCGCCCAGGACGGGTCCGAGTGCGTCGCCGGCAGCGGACAGCCGGTAGGGGTGTCCGCTGCCGTCGGTGTCGATCAGACCGTCGGCCACGAGCTGCCGAAGCGGCGGGTAGACGTTGGTCCAGTCGCTGTCGGGCATGACGATCCGGGCCAGCGTCCGGCCGCTGCTCTCCCCGCGCACCTTCAGCACCCACAGGAGCGCCACGGCGTGCCGCCGGGTCAGGAGGGTGAGGCTGTCCTCGATCTGCTCGATCGCCGGGAGCGGCTTCTCCGGCTGCTCCAGGTTCTTCTCGGCCCAGGTGACGATCAGCGGCAGGACCGGCAGCAGCGTGCCAGCCCGGTCGGTGTGGCCGTAGGTGACGTGACGGGTCGTGTGCTCGGTGCGCCGGACGAGGCCCGCATCGCACAACTGCCTGAGCTTGAGATGGAGTTGGCCGTTGAGCAGCCACGGCACCTTGCGCGCGATCTCCTTGTAGCGCAGCGGCTGCGCGTCGAGGGCCAGCAGGATCCGCGCGTTCCAGCGCGGAGTGATCATGGCGAGGGCCTGGGAGACCCGGGCGATGTCGGTGTCGGCGTCGTGAGGCAGACCGGTGAGAGTCAAGGAAGCAACTCCTGGGTGCACGAAGGAAGGGGGATCGGCGGAAGGTCAGCGGCTCGGGGCGGCGTTCGCCACCACCACGGGAAGGGCAGCCACGGCGGGGGCCGGCGCCGGGGGCGGCTCGGGGGTGGCAACGCGCCCCAGGCTCTGGAGTACCGCCAGGCCAGTGGCGGACTGGACGTCGCGGACGGCGACCGCTTCGGCGAGCCGGCGGGCGCAGTCGAGAACGTGCGGCACCTCGTGCGCGCCGATCCGCCCTTCGCCATCGATGAGTTGGGCGAGTCGTTCGCGGTTCAGCGCGACGCTGTGCTCGGCGAAGACGAGGCTGTCGTGCACGCCGAGGAGAGCGGCGAGCATGCCGGGCGGCCGGTCCTGCACATGAGTGGCGAGGTCGGCGAGCGGGGCGCCGTACAGATCCTCGATACGTCCGGCGATGTCGGTGGACGTCAGGTCAGGCAATCAGGTGCTTTCTCGGTTACCGGGCCCGGGCCGCCCCGGCACTCTGCGGTGCCGGGGCGGCAACAGCCGTGGGGAGAGCGGTGGTTACCGGAGGCTGCGCCGTGCGCACGGGCCGGGCACGCGGGCCGGCCGGCGGCATGGCGCGCAGCAGGGTGTCGACCGCGGCACGGTACCCGGCGCGGGCGTCGAGCGCCGCCTTCAGCCACTCCGCATCCAACCGGAGGGCGTCGGGGGACAGTTCGCCCATGTCGCGGCCGACCGCCGTGGCGTCGTGCACGCGGTCACGGACTCTGGCGACCTGTTCCTCGGCCAGGGCGAGGAAGGACCGCAGTTCCAGGGCGCGGGTCAGGGCCGGTGAGGCATCGGGCAGCACCACCATCTCGTACAGGTCATCGACCGCAGCATCGAAGACCTGCTGTAGCCGGGCGTCCACGGAGCTGGGCCTGCGCCGCGTGCTCACCGCTTCACGCCCTTCGCGGCCTGCGGTGCGTCGGCCGGACGCGGCGGGGCGCTGGTCGGTACGGCGGGCCCCCGGCGGGCGGCACGGATGCGGGCGCGAGGGTCTGCGGCAAGGCCCTGCTGGACGGGGACCGCCGGGTCCAGATACCACCGCAGCGCCTGGGCCCGCCCGTCGCGCGCGACAACCGCCGCCTCCACTCTGCGGACCAGGGCATGAGTCCGGTCGGCAACGGGGTCGGGCTGGGCCTCCAGCACGACCATCAGGTCGTGTTCCGCACGGTCGAGGACCGTCTGGGATTCCAGGAGAAGCCCATGCCAGTGGACGATGTCGGTGGCGTCCGGATTGGCGTCCGGCGCCGCGGCGACGGCGGCCTTCATCTGCTCCATGCTCAGCCCGAAGCGGGCTTCGATCTGTTCGGTGAGCACGACCGCGACATCGACCGTGCCGTCGGATATCTCGTCGGACAAGAAGGAACTCCTTGGCGGCAGGGGCCGAGCGTTCCCCGGGCCCGAGAATGCGAAGAGGCAGCCAACTCGGCTTGAACGGCGGCCGGTTGATTTCGAGTGCTCGTCAGTCGAGGCAGGTGCGGACGTCGCGGTAGACGTAGGTGCCGGACGCCCATCCGGTGACCTTGGTGGTCTTGTCGGTGATGTACACCCACGTCGCACCCTTGGTCGTCTTGTGCACCGTGAATCGGTGCTTCTTGTAGAGGATGCCGACTGCCGTGGAAGCGGTCGTGGCCTTGGCTCGGATGGTCACGGCGCTGGTGCCGTGGACGGCCCACGGCAGGTACGGGTTGCTGCTGCACGACACTGCGGGCAACGCTGTGGCAGCGGATGCCGGGGCCGCGGTGGCCGCCGAAGCCGACGCAACCGGCAGGGCGAGCACCCCGAGCACGGCTGCGGATATCGCCATTCGGGTGGAACGCATACGGAAGAAACCTCCGAGCAGAAAAAGGAGAAAAGGGTGGGGGAATCGGCCGGAATTGTTGTCCCGGCCGCCGCAAATAGAGTCCGGAGAATCGCCGGTTTGGCCAACCGGCGATCGTCGGCTATGTTGCGCCGCGCCCGCCCGCGTCGTTGCTCAGCGTGATCTGCCGGGCGGGCGCGGAAGAGGCGCAGTGGGCAGGAGTCCCGAGCGGGTCGCTAACGTGGCGGGCCTGACCGGCGGGAGGGGGCCAGCTGTGCCGCTGAGCCGGTCGTCGCACCACGTCAGGGCGTCCTCGACCTCGGCGAAGGCGCCCTCGCGCAGCGTGTGCGTCCACGCATCGGTGTCGACCTCCTCGACCACGACACGGAACGGGGAGGCGGCTCGCTCGTCCAGAGCGCGCAGGACGACGACGGTGACCATGTCGTCCGGGTCGTCGCACGTGTAGGAGTAGCCCAGCGCGTGGCGGTCGCCATCGCCCGCGAGGCGTCGTTCCAGAGCCCTCGTCGCCTCATCCGCCGCGGGCGGTCCCAGCGTGGGGTTGAGGCCGATGGCGTCGGCGGGACAGCCGCGGTGGATCAGCCAGGACTGCGCCATCGAGGGCAGCGGCAGCGAGGCCGTCTCGAAGTCGAACGTCCGCTTCTCGTGATACCGGTTCAGGTGGACGGCAATGTACTGGGGGCCTCCGGGGTGACCCCAGGTGGCGGTGCGGTCGAACAGGACGTAGTAGCTGTGCTCACCGCCGACGGTGTGGTACTCGGCGAGCGGGAGGAGCATGTCCTCGTGTATTCCGACCCGACAGTTGAAGTCACGGGAGATCTCCTCGTCGGCGTCGAGTTCGTCGACGCCGAAGGAGACTTCAGGTAGGTGTCCCGAGGCGGGTGTCGATGCGGTGGAGGGCAAATAGGGGCCTTTCGGTGGTTGGTCAGCGCCTGGGGGCGAGGCCGGACGGCCACGCTCCGGGCCGCGCCGCCACCGGCTGCACCCCGCCCACAGCGGGACGGCGGCTGGCGAGCACGGCGCGACCGGCGTCCGTGAGGCTCACGGGCTGTCCGGCGTGGACCGGGTGGCTGGTGTCGACGGCGACAAGACCGCCGGATACCAGGCGCTGCGCTTCGGCATAGGGGATGCGGGTGCCGCAGGCCGCGGTGACCGCGAGGCGACCGGTCAGGAGGTGCTCGTAGAGCTTGGCTCCGCCGGCGATGGCAAGCAGCGCCGCCTGAGCGGCAGTTGAGATCGTTTCTGCCGCCGCGTCAGGAGCCGCGCGGGCAGTGACCTCGATCGGTTCCAGGGCGGCGAGCACCCGCTCCGCAGCGGCGTCCCGGATGCCGGCTGCGTCCCGCAGTTGGTGCACGGTGCGGTCAATCCGGCTGAACAGGGCGGCATCGATCGGGAGCACTCCGCTGGACAGGCGGTTCAGCAGGGTGCGGTAGAACGTCACGCCCGTCTCGGCCTGGGCCAGCTCACGGTGCCGGTCGACCAGGTGAGCGTGGGCTTCGTCGAGGACGCCGCGGTCGCGGTGGGCCCACAGGGTGTCGACGTCGTGACCGGTGGCGGCCTCGATCCGCGAGTCGAGCGAGGGCACCGCGTGCCGGTCCGCCGCAGGAGCGGGATCACGGCGCATGGTCGGGGTTCCGGGTGCTCAAAGGGTGTGACGGTGCGAGGGACTCTGCGCGGCTCGGGGCAGGCCCGGCATCGCGGAGGGCACGGGGCCGGGCCGCGGGCCTCGGGCCGCGATCTGCGGTGACGTGGAGCGGGCCGCATGCGTGCGCGCGCTCAGTGGCCGGCGTGCCATGCCCAGGCGCCGCCCGACTTCGTCGTAGACGTCGTTGCCGGCCCGGGGCCTGACGGCCACCACGTAGATCTCCCGTTGGTGCACCGCGCCCTCCGGGGCCGGACGCAGACCGTAGACGACCCGCCATTCCTTGCGGGCGTCGACGAACAGCTTGCGGTAGCCCTCCAGGTCACCCGTCAGCCGCACCCCGAAGCGCTGGCCGTTCACGACATCTTGGAGATGGGCCAGAGTGAGGTCCCGGATGTCGCTGGGGGCCTGGAGCAGGTCGGTCAGGGCACGGGGATCAAAGCTCAAGCCGAAGGCCGACCGAGGCGTTCCCCCGCTCATGCCGTCAGCTCATACGGTTCGCCGGAGTCCGGCGGCTCGGGCTGCGTGGTCGTCTTCTGCAGGCGTGCGGACGGGGGCGGGCCGGGCAGGATCCGGTGCGCGGGCCGCTCCGGTGAGGTCATGCAGGCCGACAGCGGGCCGCCCGGCGCGCGGACGGCGGCGATGGTGTGGGTGAGGAAGTCCCGGTGCCACACCGCCATGCCGGACAGGCCCGCCTCGGGATCCTTGTGCTGCTGGTAGGCCATCCACAGGGCGTGCAGCCAGGCGACGACGTCCTGGTGCTCCTGCCACTGCGGGCACCAGGGTGCCGCCGTGGTGACTTCGGCCCCGTAGACGGGAAGGAGCCAGTCGTCCACCCAGTCCGACAGGGCGTCGAGTTCGTCTTCGTAGGTCTCGCCGTCCAGTTCCAGGATGGGACGCGGTTCCGGGGGCGGTGCAGGGGACGGTGTGCCGAAGGCCGGCAGGCCGAAGGCCGCGAACGGCGATCCGCCCGGTGCCGGGGCGGCGGCGAGATGGTCGAGTTGGCGGGCCTGCTGCGCCGACTCATCCATCAGTCGGCGCACACTGGCCTCGATCCCTTCCAACTGGGAATCGGGCAGGCGGACCGGTTCCAACTCCCCCTCGTCCGGGGGTACTGCGGATTCAGGCATGAAAGCGATGGCCTCCTCGGCCGTGGGAATGGCAGGACACGCCAGGGTGGTGAACAGGTCGGCACGCAGAAGGGGCGCGGTATGCCCGGGATGCCGGTCTGGATTGCGGCAGGCGGTCAACTCTCGCTGGAGTGCACGCTGTTGCTGCGTCAGGCGGTGAGGACCAGGTCCTTCTGGGCGAGGGTGGCGCGGAGGGTTTCCGTGAGCCGGTCGGCCGCGACGGCGGCGTACTGCTCGGTCTTCTCCACGCCGATGAAGTCACGGCCTTCGAGCAGAGCGGCAACCCCCGTGGAGCCCGATCCGGCGCAGAAGTCGAGCACGGTGCCGCCGTCGGGGCAGATCTTGACCAGCTCGCGCATCACCTCGACGGGCTTTTGCGTGATGTGCTGGCGGACCTTGCCACTGGGCTGCGATGCCGTGTAGAGGCCCGGCAGGTAGATGGGATTGCGTGCCCCGTCCATCGGGCCCTTGCTGGCCCAGACGATGAACTCGCACGACTGCTTGAACCTGCCCTTCTGCGGACGGACTTGCGGCTTGTTCCACGCGAGTACGCCCCGCCACAGCCAGCCGGCCGCCTGGATCGCGTCCGTCGTGACGGGCAGCTGCCGCCAGTCGGTGAACAGCAGCGCCGTGCCGCCGGCCTTGGTGAGCCGGTGCGCCTCGGTCATGATCTGCGTCAGCCAGAAGCCGTACGAGCGCTGGTCCATGTTCTCGCCGGTGAAGTCCGGCAGCGTGTGCTGGGCGTCGGCGGAGGTGTACTTCTGCCTGGCCGACCGGCTCGTACGTTCCTTAGCGGTCCGCCCGCCCGAGTTGTAGGGCGGATCGGTGATCACGGAATCGACGCAGTCGTCCGGAAGTTTGGAAAGGATGCTCAAGGCGTCGCCCTGATGCAGGGAAAAAGTCAATGAGGAACCCCGATTCGGGTCGGTGAATGCGCACGCGCAGGAAAGGACCGCCCCGCACATCACGTCCCCGCGGAACCGAAAGTGGGCATACAGAAGCCCGAGGCCGCAGACCGGGGAGGGCGAGGGAGTCCTAAAACTGTAGAGGCGAATCAGCCGACGTCCAAGAAGTGGCCGCTAGGGGTACCGAAATCCGGTACCTCCCGCCGGCTTTTTGGTCAACGGCCGATTCGGGCCTACTGTTTTTGAACCGTCCGGAGCACACCGCCGCTGGCCCTCCCTCGTCTCCGCCTCCCCGGAGTTTTCCCTGCCTCGGCGCACCTAGCACCGTTCGACCCCGCCGAGCGAGCGGCAACTCGCCTACGACCGGCTGCCGCGCTCGCTTCCACCACGTCACGCCCGCACGCGGCACGCCGGACACCGCATCCAAAGGACTCTTGATGACGTATCGTCACCCGCCCCTGCCCAGGCCACCGGACCGCGACCGCCGCCGGGCAGGTCCCTGCGGTTGAAGGGCGTGGCCGCCGGCATCGGCGTCGTCGTCCTCTCCCCTCTCATCCTCGCCGGCACAGCCATGCTGATGGCCACCAGCAGCGAGGCCACCCAGAGCACCTCCTCATCCTTCAGCTGCGCGGGCGACATCGACACCGACGCGGTCGTCCAGCAGGTAACCAAGATCCTCAACGGCATGGACGCCAAGACGGTCCGTGTCGAGGGCCTGTCCCTGCCCGGTGAGCAGGTCCCCAACGCCCGCACGATCGTGGCCACCGGGGTCAGCCTGAACGTGCCGAGGAAGGGGCAGATCATCGCGCTCGCCACCGCGATGCAGGAATCCCGGCTGCGCAACCTGAACTCCGGCGACCGCGACAGCCTCGGGCTGTTCCAGCAACGCCCCAGCCAGGGTTGGGGTACTGCCGCTCAGATCCGCGACCCTCTCTACGCCTCCACTCAGTTCTACAAGCACCTGCTCGCGGTGGACGGCTGGCAGCAGCTGACCGTCGCACAGGCCGCCCAGACGGTGCAGCGCTCGGCCTACCCCGACGCCTACGCCGACTGGGAGGACCTGGCGACCGCCCTTCAGAAGGCGATCGCCGCGACGTTCCCCGAGGCCGGCCACGACACCGGCGAGACGGACACCGCCTCCAGCACCCTGTCCTGCGCAGCGACCGAGGACGGCTCCGGGTACGGCACCATCCCGGAAGGGGCGGTACCGAAGGGCTACTCGATCCCCGAGACCGCCGCCCCCAAGGCGCGCAAGGCCATCGCCTGGGCGATGGCACAGCTCGGCACGATGTACCAGTGGGGCGGCACCTGCACTTCGCCGCACGGCCCCGACCCGATGGGCCGCTGCGACTGCAGCTCCCTGACCCAGCAGGCGTACGCGCACGCCGGCGTCCAGCTCACCCGCACCACGTACACGCAGATCCGCGAGGGCAAGGCAGTGCCCGTCAAGGCACTTCAGCCCGGTGACCTGATCTTCTCCCGCGGCAGTGCCGCCCGCCCCGAACACGTCGGCATGTACATCGGCTCGGGACTCGCGATCGAGGCACCAAGAACGGGAAAGCCGGTTCGGATCACGCCTCTGGCGGACTGGGCCGTCCTGGCCGCGCGCCGCGTCATCTGACACTCCGTCGGAATGCGGCAGCCACGCGCACCGGCTCTGACCTGGTTACCCCCTGGACATCCTCCGCGCTCTCAGCTTCAGGCAGCCGCAGTACGCACCGCCCCCTCCCGTGCACGGCGGCCGTGCCTCGCAGGACGACCGGCCCGCCTTCTCAGGGCAGTTGCCTCGTCCCTCCCCCTTTCCTTATTTCCGCGCGCCAGGCTTCGGCGCGCCCAAGGAGCTTCATTGCGTCTGCTCGACACTGTGCGATATCTGGCCTACGACCCGGGCATCACGCCCTCCGGCGGCGGACTTCCCGGCCTGGCCGTGTTGAAGAACGTCGTCAACTCGATCAACCTGTTCGCGATCATCGCCGTGGTCGGCGCGCTCGCCGTCTCCCTCGGCGTGTGGGCGTGGGGCCACCACAGCGGCGGCCACCAGGCCGAGGCCAACGGGAAGAAGGGCACGGTCGTCGCGGCGGGTGCCGCTCTCGGCCTCGGCGCCGCGAACGGGGTCGTGGCGTTCTTCTCCGCCCTGGGCTCGCAGGTCCACTGATGCCGAAACGATCCCTCCCCCTGTCCGGGGACGGCCTGGGCTGGTCACCCCGCAAGCGCATCACGGTCGCAGCGGCCGGCCTGGCCGTCCTGCTGGCTCTCGCCGCTGCCGTCGCCCTGCTCATTGGCCGCACCGCAGCCGCTGGCAGCCGGGCCGCCGCTCCGGTCTCCCCGCCCAGCAGCACCTCCGCGTCCGCCGTCCCGACGACTGTGGCCGGGGCCGGTTCGGTCGCGAAGCCGCCACCGCTGGCGGACCCGGTCGGCTTCGCCAAGGCCGCCGCCACCCTGCTGTGGTCGTACGACACCCGCTCCACCAGCCACGATCAGCAGCTCGCCGGAATGCGGGCGTGGCTGACGCCGGAGACAAAGTACGCCGACTGGGCTTCGATCGCCGCGCAGGTGCCGGATCCGGTGCTGTGGTCGCAGATGGCCGACCAGGACCAGTACGCCACCGCCGTCGTCACGGAGGCCCACTACCCCTCGGCGTTCAAGGAGGCACTGGCGGACGATCCGTCGGCGATCACCGAGGCGTACATCTACGCCGTCACCGTCACCGGCAAGCAGCGGATCGTCTGGCGCGAGGGCGGAGCCGGCGCCGAGGACCGCTCCCTCACGCTCGCCGTGCAGTGCCGCCCCAACGCGACCTGCTCCCTGGTCTCCATCGCCCCCACCGTCGTGCCCTGACACGCCGCGCAGCCCATCTGAGAAAGGAGGGGTGAGTCCCCTTTGGGTTTCTGCGACCTCCCCCTCGCGGACAAACTCTGCGCCGTCGGCGACGCGGTCGACTTCGCCTCCGACCCCGGCCAGGCCATCGGCAACTGGATGGCCAAGAGCGCGGGCGAACTCGCCGCTGCCGCAGCCGACTTGGCCGCCCACGCCGTCGACAGCACCACCCGGGTCGATCTGAACGCGGGCTGGTTCCGCGACAACTACGAGATGATCCTGCCGATCGGTCTGGTCGTCCTCGTCGCCACGTTCTGCGCCCAGTTGGTGCGCGCCGCGATCCGCCGCGACGGCCAAGCGCTCACCCAGGCGTTCACCGGCACCGTCGTCGGGGTGCTCTTCGCCTTCACCGCGATCGCGTCCACCACCGTCGCCATCGAAGTGGTCGATGCCCTCTCCGACGGACTGTTCAAAGCCGCAAACCTCGACATAGCCATGGCGGTGCGACGCCTCGTCACGGTGAGTCAGATCGCCTCCCTGTCCAGCCTGGGCTGGATGGTCACGGTCTTCCTCGGCGTAGGCGCCGCACTCGGCGCCATCATGTACTGGGGCGTGATGCTGGTCCGCAAGGTCGGCATCCTCGTCCTGGTGACCCTGGCCGTCTTCGCCGGTGCCGGTGGCGGCTGGGAGGCCGCCCGGCGCTGGCGCCGGGGCTGGATCGAAGCCACCGCCACCCTGGTGGTCAGCAAACTCCTGATGACCGTGATCTTCGTTCTGGGGATCGCGGCGATGGGCAAGACCGAGACCAAGGACGGTGTTGCCGCTCTCGCCGACGTGATGGCCGGGATCGTCATCATGGCGCTGGTGCTGCTGTGCCCGTACGCCACGTTCAAGTTCGTGCACTGGGCCTCCTCCGAGGGCTCGGACGCCGAGAGCCTGCACCGTTCCGGCGGAGCCGGTGCGCAGATGGCCCGTCAGCATGCCGAGCGCGCCGGACGCAAGGCCGCCGCCGCGGTCGCGACCGCCGGATCCGGCGGTGCGGCGGCCGGAGCGGGAGCCGCTCCCCAGGGACCGGACGCGGTGGCGGACGGTTTCCCCGGCGACATCGCCGCCAACCCCGCGCCGCGCCCTGGCAAGGACAGCGGCAGCTCGGACACCTCCTCCTCCAGGGGGGAGGGGACCAAGAACGGTCTGGACAAGTCCGTGCAGCCCCCGCCGACTCACGCCGGCGACGACACCAGCAGCCAGTGGGGTGCTAACCCCCGCCCTGGTGGCTCCGAGTCCGGCACCGCGACCGGCCAGGCCGGTGGTTGGCAATCCTCCCCGCCGACCACGGCTCCGCCGCCGCAGGGCGCCCCGCCGTCCCCGAACTCCCCCGGTGCAACCGGGACCAGCACGCAGCCGCCGTCGCCCACCGGCCTCTGACCCGCCCCCGCGCCGGGACGCCGCCACGCACCCACCTCCTTGGGCGAGGGTGGCGTCCCGGCCCAGCGCCCCACCGGAAAACGGCACCTTGTCTGAACTCCCTTCCCCGATCACGGTCAAATTCCCGCACCGCTCCCGGCGCGGCATCCTCCTGGGCCTCTCGCTGCCTCAACTCACGCTCGTCTCAACGGCGTTGGCGCTGCTTCTGATCACGGTGGTGACCACCGGGCTGCTCGGCGCGCTCGTCCTGACACCGCTCTGGACCGTCGTCACCGTCCTGGTGGCCGTGCGCCGCAACGGCCGCTCCCTCATCGACTGGGCGCCGATCGTGGCCCGCTACGCCCACCGCAGCCGCACTGGCCAGAGGCTGTGGCTGGCCCGGCCCGTCTCCAGGCCACGCCAGGATGGCGCCCTGCACCTCCCCGGCACCGCCGCCTCGTTGAAGGTGGTCACGCCCGGCGACTCCGCCAGCGGGGCCGCCGCCGTGCACGACCCCCACGGCCAGACCCTCACCGCCATCGCCCGCGTCTCCAGCCGGGCCTTCGCCCTCCTGGACCCGGCGAGTCAGAACCACAACGTCGCCGGGTGGGGGCGGGCTCTGGCCGGTATCGCCCGCACCGGGCACGTCGCCACCGTGCAGGTTCTGGAGCGCACCGTCCCCGACTCCGGCGACACCCTCACCCGGCACTGGAGCCAGCACGGTCACCCCGAAACTGCGGTCGCCGGGCAGGTCTACTCCGAACTGGTCGCCTCCGCCGGACCGGCCGCCGCCCCGCACGAGGTGTACCTGGCCATCTCCCTCGACCTCAAGGCCGCCCGGCGGCTCATCCACCAGGCCGGCGGCGGACTGCCCGGCGCCTTCACCGTGATGGAACAGACCACCTCCGCCATCGCCCAGGCCGCGCGCAGCGCCGGACTGACAGTGACCGGCTGGCTCACGGCCCGCGAGATCGCCGCCGTCATCCGCACCGCCTACGACCCGGGTGCGCTGTCCGCACTGCAGCAGTGGTCCCCCTCCGGCCAGGCCGAGGCCGAACCTGCCGCGGCCGGTCCGGTGGTGCAGGTCGAGGAGTTCGACCGGCTCGCGACCGACTCCGCCCGGCACGCCACCTACTGGGTCGAGGACTGGCCTCGCACCGAAGCCTCGGCGGGCTTCCTGCACGGCCTGATGTTCACCGCCGGTGTCCGCCGCACCCTGTCCCTCCTCTACGTGCCGCAGGGGCTTGAGTCCGCGATGCGCGACGTGCAGCGCAAGAAGGCGGCGATCATCGCCGACGCCAACGAACGCTCGCGCCGCGGGCAGGTCGACTCCGAAGCGGACTCCATCGAATACGCCGACGTCAAAATCCGCGAGCGGCAGTTGATCGCCGGGCACGCCGACGTGGCGCTGACCGGACTGCTCACCGTGTCCGCCCGGACCGACGCCCTGCTTGATGCCGCGTGCGCCCAGATCGAGACCTCCGCCGTCACCGCGCAGGTCGACCTGCGGCGCCTGTTCTTCCAACAGCCCGACGCCTTCGCGCTCGGCGCGCTTCCGCTCGCCCGCCCGGCACTCTGACCCCCGCCGACGTCCTGCTGCCGCGGCAGGAAGGAACTCCCCCCTTTTGACCTCTGCTCTTCCCGCCGGCGACGCGTACCCCTACCTGCGGGCCGCCAGCGCCGGTATCCGCCATCACGCCCGCGGCCTCGCCCCGTACGCCGAGCACCCCGCCACTCCGGCGGACCGGGTGCACCTCGACGTGCTGCACGCCCATCTGACCGCACTGCACCGCCTGCTGGACCAACTCGCCGAATCCACCCGGCCACCTCATCCCGCCGCCGGGCGGCACCTCGCCACCGCACACACCCGGCTGTTCCAGGCCGCCGCCGCGGTGCACGACGCCTTCCATCTCCTGCCCGTCGCGGACAAGCCCCCGGCAGACACGGCATGCCACCCCGAACGGCTGCCCGAGGGGCCACCGGTCCTGACAATCTGCCAGCGCCACCTCGCCGCCGGCCACGTCGTCCGCCGCAAGACCACGCCGAGCGACCTCAACACCCCGCTGCACGGCCACACCACCACCTGCAGCCGCTGACCCGCACCATCGAAAGGCCCTCCATGCGCGCCCCGAAGCGCTCCACCTCCGCCGTCGTCACCGTCGCCGCGCTCGCCGCAACCACCGCCGCGCTCACGGCTGCTCCGGCCTCGGCCGCCGACTACCACTGCACGACCAGCCGCGCCTCGGTCGACAATCCCGCCTACAGCGGGCCTCTGTCCGACAACATCAACTTCACCGCCAAGCTGTGCGCCAAGCGGGTCTCTGGTGTCATCTCCGCCTACGCGAGCATCAGTTGGGACGGCCCGGTCTGGTACGTGAACCAGACCGGGGTCTTCGACGGCGCCCGCGTCCACCTGCAGATCAAGAAGTCCGTCCCCGGCCCGGACCCGGTCGTGAAGAGCGCGAACCACTACGGCATCGAGTACGCGCTGGAGCACGGCAACACCCTGGGCAACGGCTCCTTCCGCACCCCCACCCTCACCTACCGGGCGAAGTCCGACCGTTACCTGGGCGACGGCAGCATCCAGCTCGACTGGAACAACGACGGCAAGAGCTACCGCACCACCCTGCTCTCCGCCTCCCCCAGCGTGTGACGGCCCGCCGCTCACGCCGTCCGCCCGTCGAAAGCCCCGCCTCATGAACCACCGGACCGCCCGCCGCAGTCTCCGTGCCAGCGCTTCCCCCGTGTTCACCCCGCACCACGCCGACCGCGCCTCCCGCAATGCCGCCCGCAAGCAACTCGCCGAGGCCGCCGCGAAGGCCCACGCCAAGGCAGCCGCCCACACCCACGGCATGGTCGCGGAAGAACGAGAGATGCCGGCGCCCCTCTTCCCGCCCGCCGGGCGACCCGGTCCCGCCTCGGCCCGCCACACCAGACTCAGGCTGCCCGCGCACCGTATGACCACCGCCACCGCAAGCGGGGCGTACCCGTTCCTCGCCGAAGGCGGTCTCGGCGCCGAGGGCATCTACATCGGCCGCGACGTCCACGCCGAAGCCTCCTTCTGCTTCGACCCGTTCGCGCTGTACGGCCGCA
The DNA here is from genome assembly GCF_044768565.1 of Streptomyces sp. NPDC091280. Classification (NCBI taxonomy): domain Bacteria; kingdom Bacillati; phylum Actinomycetota; class Actinomycetes; order Kitasatosporales; family Streptomycetaceae; genus Streptomyces; species Streptomyces sp. NPDC091280. The sequence continues at coordinate 115,857 of NZ_JBIVUZ010000023.1, read as the reverse complement.
TCGAGGGCTTCACCAACCCCAACGTGCTGCTGGCCGGGGTGATCGGGCAGGGCAAGTCGGCGCTCGCGAAGAGCTTCGCGCTGAGATCGATCGCCTTCGGCTACCGGGTCTACGTGCCGTGCGACCCGAAGGGCGAATGGACGCCGGTGGCGCAGGCCCTGGGCGGCACGTCCATCGCGCTGGGGCCCGGCCTGCCCGGAAAACTGAACCCGCTGGACGCAGCACCACGGCCCCACAGCGTCTCGGAGGCCGACTGGACGGGCGAGATCCGCAAGCGCCGCCTGCTCCTGCTCGGCTCGCTGGCCCGCACCGTACTGGGTCGGGACCTGCTGCCGATGGAGCACACCGGCCTCGACGTCGCCCTGGACGCCGTCGTCACCCGCGCCGCAGCCACCGGCTGCACCCCGCTGCTCGGCGACATCGCCGCCACCCTCAACAACCCCGACGAACTCGATACGGCCGGCGGCGTCATATCCGGTCGCCTCGGCGACGCCTCCCGCGATCTCGCGCACGCCATGCGCCGCCTCGTCCACGGCGACCTCGCCGGCATGTTCGACGCCCCGAGCACCGTCACCTTCGACCCCAACTCGCCGATGCTCACCATCGACCTGTCACGGCTAGGCGGATCCGGTGACGACACCGCCCTCGTCCTCGCCATGACCTGCGCGTCCGCGTGGATGGAATCCGCGCTCTCCGACCCGCACGGCGGCCAGCGCTGGATCGTCTACGACGAAGCCTGGCGCCTGATGCGCCACCCCGGACTCCTCCAGCGCATGCAGTCCCAGTGGAAACTCTCCCGCGGCCTGGGCATCGCCAACCTGATGGTGATCCACCGGCTGTCCGACCTGCTCACCGCCGGCGACGCCGGATCCCGGGGCCGGGCACTGGCCGAAGGACTCCTCGCCGACTGCTCCACCCGCATCATCTACCGCCAGGAGAGCGACCAACTCCAGGCCGCGGCCTCTCTGTTGGGCCTGACCTCGGTGGAGACCGACGCGATCTCCCACCTCAACCGCGGCCGGGGCTTGTGGAAAGTCGCGGGTCGCAGCTTCATCGTGCAGCACCTCCTGCACCCCCACGAGCTGACCCTCTTCGACACCGACGCCCGCATGCACTGACACAACGCCGAGTTCACGAACATCGCGGCCCCGTCCAAACGAACGGAACGGCACATGAGCATGTCCCCGCCGGACTACTGGGAGTACGAGGGCTCGCGCCGCAAACCCCGCTGGCTCCCGGACAAGACCCCGGCCCCGTCCCTCCCCCTCCAGCCTGAGCCCTACGTGCAGCCACCGGACTCCGGCGTCTCCGTCCGCGCCGCGACGGAAGCTCTCCAAGCCGCCCCCGATATCGACCGGTTCACCGAGGTGTTCGAGCACACCGTCGATGACGCTCACGGCGCGTTCGCCCAGATGCACCAGTTCCTGGACAGCGGAGCCAACTGGTGCCGCGACCGCGGCGCGCTCGGCTCCGCAGGGGAACTGGAGTCGTGGGCGCTCCGCTTGGAGGAACTGATCGAAGACGTCCGGCTCCTGCCGGAGTCCCTGGCCATCGAATCCGTCCGGCAACCCGGCAACGAACACCGCAGCCAGGCCGCTCCGGGGCCGCATACGCCCACCGGACCCGCACTCGTCCGACCCGCCGATTCCCCGCCCGCCCCGGCAGCAGCGCCTCCGGCGGCAGGCCGCCGCTGACCGCAGATCCGCCCCGCCCCGCCCCGCCCCGCCCCGCCCCGGGCAACGAGGACTCGGCCGCGATCAGGCCAAAACCGCCCGTCCCGCCCAGCGCACCCGTCCTCTCCCGCTTCCTCCGCCCTCAGGAGACGCCCATCGAATCGCACCCCACCGCCTCACTACTGCCGCTGCTCGACGAGGACGGTCTGACCGCCCTCGCCCACGACATCCAGCAGAACGGGCTTCTGCAGCCCATCGTCCTCGACCGTGAGGGACGCATCCTCGACGGACGCGGCCGGCTCGCGGCGTGCGAACGCGTCGGCGCCGACCCGGCCTTCCACACCTTCGAGGGCGACGACCCCGACGTCTATGTCCTGTCCGTCAACCTCCAGCGTCGCAGCCTGTCCAAGGGACAGACCGCGATGATCACCGTCAAGGCGCGTTCCCTCAAGGAACACGAAGGCTGTTCCCCTGGGGAACAGACAGCTCGTTCCCTGGGGGAACAGCTCGGAGTCGCACTGGCCGTCATGGGGCGCGCGAGCACGGTCCTGCAGCACGCGCCCGACCTCGTGGACCAGGTCATCAGCGGTACGACGGGGCTCAACGAGGCGTACGCGGTCGCCCAGGAGAACAAGGCCAAGGCCACCTCCGCGGAGGTCCAGCTCGCCCGTCTGCGGGAGGAGGATCCCCAACTCGCAGACCGGGTCGCCGAAGGCGCGCTGACTCTGGCCGGCGCATGGGCGGAGCGCACCGAGCGCGCCGAGGAGGACAAGCGACAGCGGCGGGTGGCCACGCGGCTGCTGGACGAGCTGGTCCCACCGCTCGCCCAGGCCCGCGGTACCCGGACGTTCAGCCGGTACGACCCAGCGTACGCCAGCGGCACGCCCATCACCCGCGAGACGATCACGCACGCCATGTCGGCGCTGGCCGAGATGGAACAGGTCTGGCAGGAGCGTGACCTGCCGTGATGACCACCGCTGATGTCCGCCTGCGGTACATCGTCGAACAGTCCGCCGTGGCTCTCACCAGCGTCGAAGGCCGGTTCCAGAAACGCATGCTCACCGATGCGGTACGCGAAGAGCTGTCGCGCGAAGACCTTGAGCCGCACATCAAGGCCGCCGCCCTGGACAAACTCGCCCAGAGTCTCGTCACGGGGTTCGGCGAACACCGCAACCCCCGCCGCAGAAGGACCGGCACTCTCTTCCACCCCCAGGACGTCGTGAAGCTGGGCACCGGCACCTGGGTATGGATGGACCGTGCCACCGACTCCGACCTGCTGGAGTGGAGCCGGCTGTCGAGACGCAACCGGGCACGCGTCGATCTGGCAGACATCGAGCTCCAGGACTACGTAGACCAGCGCATCGACGCCTTCCGCTCCCACGCCGACGTCGTCTATCTCGGAGACCTGGAGCGCGTTGTGTTCGGCTGGGCCGAAGACCACACCGAACTGGGCGGCCTTTTCTGACCGTGACCCGTTCGAACCATAGGCCACGGCAGCCGTCGGCCAGCAGCCACCTCGCGACCCTGCGGCCGAACTCCCGCCAGTTCACAAATCCCGAAGCATTCTGGGCCCCCGACCTCGGAGATCCCCTGGACCACTACGCCCACTTCAGCGACGCGGACCGGGCCAGATACCAGAAGTGCCACGCCGAGCACGACGATCGCCTGCGCAAGGTCGCTGGCGTGGAGGCCCAGATGGAACTGGGGCTGATCCACGCCTGCGACGAGTACGACTTCGGCTTCGCCTCCCCCATCGACCCGGCCGGACGAGCCCCTGCGGCACGCCGAATCCCTCCGCCTCTCCGCGGCCACTCCTCTCCCAGGAGCAGCCGTGGACGGTGAGAACGAGGGCACCCCGATCGCACCGCTTCCCAACCATCGCCGCGCGGCCACCGCGTGGTGGCAGGAGCTGTGGCGTCGGAACGCGCACATCACCACGCCGCTGCGGCAGCGCGGGCTGGAGTGCGACATCGAGTTCGGCCTGAGCGCGTATATGGTGCGCGTCTCCCTCCCCGACGGCAGCTACCTGATCATCTCTCCGCCGCAGGAGCCGCCGTCCAGCCGTCCGCCGGGACACCCGGAAGGATGGACCGTCACCCGCCAACACCCTGACGCCCATGAGCCGTTCGAGCTGATCTACGACTCGGCTCCCTCAGCCGACCCCGGCGTTCCCGACCGGCCCGAGAGCCGCAACGGCGCGGACGTCCCACCCATGATCGAGACCATCGACGCGAGACTCACCCAACTCGGCATGCGCGCAAGGCATTTCGCCCGCGTACCCGCGCGGGTAACCGACCACGCCCCCGCCCAGGCGGAGGACGGCAGCCGCCCGGAACTCACCACGCACGGCACGGCGCCTGCCTCCCACGCCACCTCGGCCGACGACACCAACCACCGCCACAGCAGCAGGGAAGGCTTCATCGCCAGGGTCCGGGCTGTGGCGCCGCCATCCGCCGGGCCGTCCCCGCAAACGCCGGTCAGTCGATGACCCACAAGGCCACAGACCGCCAGGCCCACCGCGCCCGCCATTGTCTACCGGCCGAACCCGCTCAGATCACGTCACAAGCGTCGGCCGCGCCAGGACTACAACCGGGCTTGGCGGACTCCGGACGCCACCCGCCGACCGTCCAACTACCCATCGCCCCCGCTCAGATGCCGATGCCCACGCCCCGTCTTCCGCCCGGCCCTGGAGGTGCCCACTGCTGTATCTCGGCACCCCCTCCGGTCCTGACATACGGGCCGCGATGGGCGCCGGACGCCTCGGCTGCATGACCACCCCCGCGCAGGGCAGCCGCATCCCCGACGGCGCCCTGTACGCCTGCGACAACTCCAAGTTCGGCAGCGACGGCAAGGGCCGCTACTGGCCCGGCGCCCAGGCGTGGTTCGCCTGGCTGGAGCGGACCGTCCAGCGCTACGGACCCGATCGCTGCCTGTGGGCGCTCGCCCCGGACCAGCCGTTCGACGCCACCGGCACCCTCACGGAGTCCCTGCCATGGCTGGCCCGCATCCGCGAACTCGGCATCCCCTCCGCCTACGCCGCGCAGGACGGGTGCGACGCACCCGGGCTGCTGCCGTGGGACGCCTTCGACGTCCTGTTCCTGGCCGGTTCGACCGAGTGGAAGCTCGGCCCGGTCGCCGAGCGGCTGGCAAGGGAAGCGAAGACGCGCGGCAAGAGCGTGCACATGGGCCGCGTCAACTCCCGGGTCCGGCTCGGGATCGCCGAGTGGTTCGGCTGCGACACCGCTGACGGCACCTACCTCGCCTACGGGCCCGACCAGAACCTGCCCAAGCTCCTGGCCTGGCTCCGCGACCTGGAGGCCCGTCCCTCTCTCGCAGCCCACATCCCCCAACTCCCACCTCCCCACGGCACGCCGTCACCGCCAACCCGGCCCGCCACACCGGGAGTCGGCCGACCCGCAGGCGGTGGGGCGAAGGCAGCCGGCACCGCTGCCCCGCCGCCCTGTACTCGCCGCCGCACCTGACCACAGGCCCCGCCCGACGCGGCCTGAACGCCCCACCAGATACTCGGGAGTTCCTCCTGCACAACGCTGACTTCGAGCTGTACGACAACGTCGGCCGCACCGCCGAGCAGATCCGCGCCCACCACACCCGATCCGCCACCAGAGACGACCTGCACCGGTGGGCAGACCGCGACGCGGACGCTTTCCGCGCGGACCACGCCCTGCCGGCCGAGCCGTTCCCCGTTCCCGATCTGGGCCCATACCGCCAGGCTCTGGACGCGGCCGACACACCGGCCGAGTTCAGCACCGTCCTCAACACCCTGCTGGATGCGGTCGCCCCGTTCCTCAACGAGGTCATCGAGTACCTCGCGGCCACCGCCAGGTGGAAAAGCCAACACCGCGGAGCCGAACCCGAGTCACCGCCCTGGCTGCTGCGCGGCGCCGCGAGCAGCATCGCCTCCGCCCTGGCCATGGCGACCGAAGCCGACCTCGCGATACTGCGCGCGCACTACGACCCGCCTCCGGACCTCAACGCGCCCGGGAAGCAGGTCCGCACCGCTCCCGGCACGCCCCCGGCCCCGCCCGGACCACAGCCCCGACCCGACGGGCCACGGCGCTGAATCTCCGGCACATCGACCACCCGCCGCTCCCGTCAGGAACCATGCCCACCCCTCACGACGAACTGTCCGCCTTCGCCACCGCCCTCGCCGACCGTCTCCCCGGGACCTGGAGCAGCGCTTCCCCGCAAGTCGACGACGACAGCTGTTCCCTCATGCGCCGGGTGTGGGACAACGGCCACATCCTGTGGGCCGCCGGGTACACCAGCATGCTCCACATCCTTCTCGACGGGCCCGACCGTCAGCAACTGTGCGTCTTCAAACGGCCCGTGGGACGCGGCGGCGAGTTCCTCGTCACCCCGATGACACCCACCGGTTTCAGAGTCCACCAGGTCGCTCACGTGGAGGAGCCCAACGGCATCGTCGTGCCCGGCGATCCGCTGCGTGCCGCCGTCGACGTCGCCCGCCGTGTCCTGCCCCGCTACCAGGCGGCGATGGAGACGGTGCGCCACAACGCGCGCGTCCAGCCCGAGCCACCGCACCGCAAGCCCGCGCCCGAGCCCGCCCAGACCCTCACGCTGGTCTGGTACCCGGACGGTGTGGTGGGCGCGCCGTACAAGTCGGTGCCGGAGGACGCCCGCGAGGTGCTCTATATCTGCAGCTTCCAGTACCGGCCCAACGAGGCGGCGTTCGCCCTGCCGGCCTCCTACAGCCGTGCCGAGCGCGCCCTGTTCCTCCACGCCGTGGTCCGGCTCCTCACGGCCCGGGACATCGGCGTCAACTTCCGTCACGCCGCGCCCCCCGCTCCACAACCGCCAGGCTGCTCGCCCGTACCGGCGCCCGGCGCCCGTCCGCCGGCGGGCACCGCGTCCGCAGTCCGGCGGTAGCGCGCCGGTGCCTGATGGCGTCGCCAGCGACCTGGACCAGCGGACCCTGCTGCACACCGTGGCCGACCGGCTCAACATCGTCGCCGACCACCTGCCGCTGCCCCACCAGCTGGGCCCGGACCCCGCGGTCGGTGAGGTCCTGGACGATGAAATCCGCAACCTCGCCGGCCTGTTGACCTACCTGGCCGGGGAGAGCGCGATCCACCACCGGGACACCGCCCGGGCCCGGCACCGGCCGCAGGCCGCCGACCGCTTCGCCGCCCTGGCCCTCGCGCGCGCCGCCCGGCCCACCGGTGCCGCCCTCGCCGCCCTCGCCGCGGCCGTCCACGACCTCGGTGTCCTGGCCGACCTCACCCGCCGTGCCGCCGGCCCGCGCCGCACCGCGCCCGTGACGGCCGCCTGCCACTCGCTCGTCGACGACGTCGCCTCGGCCCGTACGCACCTCGCCCACGCGGCGAAGCTCCTGCGGACCGCCGCCGACACCCGCACGACACCGGCCACGACCGCCGTTCCCCCGCCGACGGCCACCACCAGAACATCCCGTACCCGCTGACCGCAGGCATCCGCAGCAGCACATCCACCACCGCCTCCCCGCCCTGCGGGCGTCCACCGTCGCCACGGCGGTCGCCCTCACGGCCGTGGTCGGCACGGACGCCGCCTGCATGAGGAACTTCCGTTGCACATCACCGACTTCACCCACGCTCTCGCCGAACGCCTGCCGGGCTGGCGCCCCTCCTCGCTCTCGGTGCCCATCTCCACCGACCCGGCCGGCGACCGGATCTGGGACCGCGGCCCGCTGCCCTATGCAGCCTTCACCACGGACGGCGTCGAGCGCAGTGTGCTGACGCATCACTGGGGCCTGCAGCTGTACGTCATGCCCCGGCCCCACCACCCGGACGAGTACCTCGTGCTGCCGATGCTGCCCGCCAACACAAGCCACCAGCACGTGACGGGCCTCAAGGCCCCGCGCGGTATCGCCGTCCCCTCCGACCCCGCCCGCGCCGCGGCCCGGCTGCACCGGCGGCTGCTGACCGAGTACCGCCTCGCCTCGGCCACCCCGATCCGGCGCAGCAGCCCCGGTCATCTCAAGGTCCACGTCGCCCTCGACGAGCACCGTCGTCCGCGCATCCGTTCCGGGTATGTCGGCGTCTTCATCGAACTGCTCGCCCGCGGCGGGTTCCTGCTCGACCCCGCGACCGGCGAATGCCATCTCCCGGACTCCCTCACCGACAAGGCGGTCCGGCGCCAGCTGATCATCAGCGTGCACCGTCTGCGCCGACAGGACTTCCACGTCACCATCCCCTCCGCCGACGGCCCGCGCTCCTACCCGCCCCATGCGCCCACCGCACCACGCAGGGGGATGTCCCGATGAGCCTGACCAACGAGGACTTCGTCCGTGCCCGCCTGGCCAACTGGCAGCGCCGCATCCACGAGACCGCCGCCACCCTGGTGCCGCCCCCCGTCGGCGGCACGGAGGTCTTCGTGCCCGTGCTGGACCAGCTGGTCGCCGTGTACAACCTCTCCTCCGGGCTCGTCGCGGACCTGCGCCAGTCCGCCGACAGCCCCCTCGCCAAGACCGGCGTGGGACGCGAGTATCTGGCCCGGCTGGCCGCAGCCCTCGCGCACAGCAACCGTGCGGCCACCCACCTGAGCACGGTCGTGACCGGCCTCGCCGACGCCCACCGGCTCACGCCCCAGCCCGCCACCGCCACCCCGGTCGAAGCCCGGCTGACCGTCACGCTCGGCCACGCCGCCGCGCTGCGCGGCCTCAAGCGGGCGCTTGAGGCAGTGACCAACTCACCCGCCGCGGCGGAGAACACGCCGGGCTCCTCCGCGATGCCCGTCGCCGGGCAACACGGCCGGGCCGCGGACGCCTCTGGCGCCCACCCCGCTCGCCGTCGCCCCTGACGCCCTGCGCCCAACTGATCCCGCCCGTACGCACCTTGGTGTTGCTCTGGCCACCCGTACTCTCATCGCCCGCCCCACTGGTTCCGGCTCCGGCTACGCCGGTATCCACGTGCACCGCGACGGTGTGCCCAGCCACCACCTGCCGCTGCTGCTCGTCGCCTTCCAATGGCGCTTCGCCCGCGATCTGCACGCCATGAAGCACGAGTTCACCGACGACGTTGCCGTCGGGTGGGACGAGCTGGGCACCGATCTCTTCGACGATGTCCCTCCCCCGCTCGTGGCCGCACTCACCGGTGGCGAGCACCGGCCCAGCCGTACGCTCGACCACCTGGTCGCCCCGGACGACTCCCCGCCGGTGCGCATGACGGTCACCGCCGGGACCGCCCACGCGCAGGACATGCAGTGGGGCTACGGACTGCGCGAGCAGGGAATCGAAGTGATCAGCCTCGTCCACCAGGGTAGCGACGCCTTCCCGCCCCCACCGATAGGAAACCTGCCTTGCCCGACGCACCAGCGGAGCCGTTCGTGCCGATCCGGCACACCGTCACCGGTGAGATCACCACCACCAGCTACAACGCCGCCGCCCGGCGGATCCTGCTCCAGTCAGGCTTCGAAGAGACGCCAGTCTGCGCCTGCCGGGCAACGGAACCCGGTACGGAGCGCACCTACGGGCCCGCTCGGCAGCCGGCGAGCTGCTCGTCGCCGGCCATCGGGTGCACCTGGACCCACCCCTCGGGCGGCCGGTGAGCGCCGACGGTGCGCCCCAGCTGGCCCGGTCGCCGATGTCGGCACAGTCCGTGATCCGCTCCAAGAGCGGCAGGCCTCTCCCGTGCATCGCCAGCCTCGCCCGCACCCGTACCTGTTGAAGGGCCTCGTTTTGACCACACCCACAACGCCTACCAGTCCGGCGCGCACGAAGGGCGGTGAGCTGCGGGCCAAGGTGGCCCGGCTGCTGGCCGACCGGCCGGCGGACACGCTCACCATCGGGGACATGGCCAGGCAGCTGGGCCACTCCCACGGCGCCGTCCGCAACGCCGCCCTCACCCTGGTGCGACGCGGCGAGGCCGACCAAAGCGGAAGGGGGCAACCGGAGTTCCGCGCGAACGCGAAGACCGCCGCAGCCGCGCAGACCGCTGTGATCAGCCCACCGGGCACCCACGCTCCCCGCGCCCAGGCAGCCACGGCCCGCACGACCAGTCCCGCAGCAACAACGCCCCGGCGGACCGGCCCGATCCGCCGTGCGGGGGGCCAGGTCTACCACCCCCGGGAGCTGGCCGATCTGCCCGACGTAGAGGCGTTGAACCGGCTGCGCGACGCGGACGTGCCGGTGCTGCTCTACGGCCCTCCGGGCACCGGCAAGACGTCGTTGGTGGAGGCGGCGTTCGAGGACCTGCTCACCGTGGCCGGTGACGGCGACACCACGGTCGGCGACCTGATCGGCGAGTACACGCAGGCCGACAGCGGAGGCTATGTCTTCCAGTACGGTCCGCTGGTCACCGCGATGACCGAGGGCCGCGCCCTGCTGATCGACGATGCCACCTTGATCTCGCCGAAGGTCCTGGCGGCGCTGTATCCCGCGATGGACGGGCGCAGGCAGATCCAGGTCAAGGCCCACAAGGGCGAGACCATCAAGGCCGAGCCGGGCTTCTACGTGGTCGCGGGCCACAATCCCGGCGTCCACGGCGCGGTGTTGACCGAAGCGCTCGCGTCCCGGTTCAGCGTGCAGATCCAGATCGGCACGGACTACGACCTCGCCCTGGCCTTGAGAATCGATGCCCGCGTGGTCCGGGTCGCCCGACACCTCGCCCGCCAAGTCGAACTCGGCGAACTGGGCTGGGCCCCCCAACTGCGAGAGCTGCTCAGCTACCAGAAGACCGAGGCCGTCCTCGGCACCAAAGCCGCACTCGCGAACCTCGTCGGCATCGCCCCGCTGGAGGATCGCGACGCCGTCGCCACCGCCGTCATCAAGACTGCCGGCGTCAAGGACGTCCGCCCCCTCACCCTCGGCAAACAGCTTCCTGCCTCGGCCGTCCGGCAGCCCCCGGGCAGCACCGGCTCCGTGCACCGGGGTCGCTCGCGGTGAGCGCCCACCACCACGTCCAGTCCCCCGCCACCACGCCGGACGACGACGCCGACCTCGCGCGATGGGACGACGACGGCGCCCCGCCCGCGCAACCCCGTTCCTCCCCGCACGTGTGGCTGCGCGTGGGAGCCGAACTCGGCGACCGGCTGGTCGCCCTCTCCGGCCGCCAAGACCTCCTCGTCACCTGCCGCCCCGGCACCCGCAGCGGCGCACCGGCCGCGTTCTTCCCCACTCTGGGCGAGGTCGAGTTCGACGCCGGCCTGTTCGCCCCGCTCAAGCCCCACGAGATCCATCCGCGGATCGTGGGCGACGAGGAGCGCTATCCCGCCGCATGGGGCGTGTTCGTCCACGAGGCCGCGCACGCGGCCCACTCCGTCTGGACGCAGCCGGCCGGAGCGGACCCCCGTGTCGTCGAGTCCGCGCTCCTGCTGGAGGAGAGCCGGGTCGAAGGCGCACACCTGAACCGGCGTCCCACGGACCGCACCTACCTGCGCACCAGTGCCCGAACCCTGGTCATGCCCGACATCGCCCACCCCACCCTCCAGGGCATCGAGCACGCCGCCGCCGTGGCGGCCCTGGTCCTGGGCCGCCGTGACGTCGGCATCCTGGACGCCGGCGAGAGCAGAGCCGTCGCCGATCTGTGCGAAAAGGTGCTGGGCGCCAACCTGCTGGCCACCCTCACCCGCATCTGGACCGCGGCCCACCAGTGCGCCGACCACGACGCCACCACCATGCTCGCGCACGCTCAAGAATGGTGCGACGCACTGGACACCGCGGCCCCCGCCCTGCCCGTGCCAGAGGGTCTCACCGATCTGCTGTCCGGCGCCGTGACGGTCGTCATGGACAGCACGGCAGCCACCGACGCCGCCGACCTCGCGGCACAGGCCGCAGCGGCCAACGCCCTGGCCACCCGGTCAAGGACACAGGCCAACGACCGCACCCAGCAGGCCAGTCGGCGACGCCAGGCCGCCACCACCGCCAAGTCGGTCTTCAACTCCGGCAGCGCCACCGTCACCCCCGACGGCACACCGGCGCCCTACAGCAACCCGGTCACCGGCACCCGCAAGCCCACCGCCGCCGAACAGAGCGCCGCCGCGCGCCTCAGCCGCGCCCTGCGTACCGCCACCTACCGCGAACGGACCGAGGAACAGACCACCAGCCCCACCCCGCCCGGCCGCCTCAACATGCGCCAGGCCCTCGCCCGCGACGCCCAGCGCGCGGCCGGATCGGTCCCCACCGCGGAACCCTTCACCCACACCCGCCGCCGCAACTCCCCCACCCCACCGCTGCGGGTGGGTATCGCCGTCGACGTCTCCGGCTCCATGTATGCCGCCTGCGCGCCCGTCGCGTCCGCCGCCTGGATCGTGGCACGCGCAGCAGCCCTCACCGGCCCCGACTCCCGCACCGCCACCATCGCCTACGACCAGCACCTGACCGCATTGACCCGACCCACCCACCGGGCACCGGAGCGCGTGACGACGTTCAGTGCCAACGGCGGCCGCCACAACCTCGGCGACGCCATCGACGCACTCGACCACGGCCTCGAACTCAGCCGCCCCGGCGCCGGCCGCCTCCTCGTGATCGTCACCGACGCCGTCTACACGAGCGACGAAACCGCTCAAGCAGTCACCCGCGTCAAGCAGCTCACGACCGCCGGCTGCGCCGTACTCCAGCTCACCCTCACCTCACGGTCCCAGCACTTGCCGGGGACCACCTTGCTGCACCTGCCAAAGCCCTCCAGCGCTCCCTCTGCCATCGCCACGGCGGCCACAGACGCCATCCGCAGGACACGCTGAGACGACGCACGACGCACAAGACAGAAAGTAGGAACAACCACGTGGCAATCCCTTTGAAGTGGCCTGTCGAACACATCTGCGGCCACGAGACCGTCCATGATCTGTCGCACCGGCCCGCCGACCGACGGGCCGCCTTCGCGCGCTGGCTCGCGGGACGAGACTGCACCGACTGCTGGAAGGCCAGCCGTGACACCGACTCGGCCTCCAAGGCGGAATGGCTCGCCGCCAAGCGCGCCGCCGAGCAGCAGGCCGCTGCCGAGTGGGCCACTCGTTTCGGCATGCCGCCGCTGGAAGGCCCCGAACGGGCCCTGGGCTGGGGCGAGCGATCCCGTCACGAACTGGTGACCACCGCTCACACCGCCCTGGTCGTCGAAGGCACCTGGGACGAGGCCGACTGGGCTCAGCTGGAGGAGAAAGCCCGCACCGTCACCCTCGCGGGTTGGTGGATCGACCAGCGCAATAGCGACGGCGCCGATCTGGTCGAACTCCTCGATTCCGCCACGGAGCAGGACCTCGGGACCGAGAACCCGTTTCGGTGACCATCACCTAGACGGTTGGGGGCATGTAGTCCCAGACCAGCGACGTTTCGGGACCACCTCCGCGTCCGCCTGCCAGGTCTCGGATAGGCGGGGGCATGGGCCAGGAATCAGCAGCGAGGCAGAACCACCGGCCGCGTCGCCACGTCTACCTCGGCTTGCCGCACGGAGCCGGGGGCCGCTTCAACCCACCATGCTCCGCACCGGAATCCGTCTCCCGTTGAGCATGAGTCGCGCCCTAGAGAGGCAGCACGCCGCGTGGACGGTCTAGGCAGGCTCCAGTGACCCACCACCCGATAGACCTGGCCCCTATCTCAGTCGGACGCCGCCGGTCGGGCATGGCCAACCGAACCCGACGGAAGCGCTCATTCGACCCCCAAGACGCGGCCCCTGACCAGCCGCACCCATCCGGTGATGGGAGATTCACCTTTGCCGCTGAGTCAACCACCAGGTGATCCAACCGCCAGCACCTGTTGTGGTGAACAGTCCCAGGGCGGTGAACAGCCGGACCGGGCGCCTGCTGCTCATGGTGAACGAGCCCAGGCGTACGTACAGCCACGGGACGTTCGGGTCATCGTCCATCGGTCCACGGGGAATCAGTTGCTGACTCACGGCATGCCCTTTCAACGGCCATGACAATGCAGGCGCATACGCCTGGTGGCGTTGCGCTGCGGATAACTTCCGCACAACGTAGCGCAGTTCGCGAACACCTACTTGGCTACTGCTCAACTAACGACAACATCAAGTCCATCACGGAGATTTGGGCAACACCGGCTGCGATGCCGATCAACTTCGTCTGTGACGATTCCATCTCCTCCGCGACCTGCGGTGTGGGAGCGCGTATGTGTAGGAGTTCACAGACCGGTAGCCGTATTCCATGGTGCGCTGAGTCTTCCCGACCCCGCTCAGACCATGGATTGCCTTGTTGCCGGTTCCGGCGGCGCCCACGAAGGCGTACACACCGTGGAGCAGGCCCGCCGACAGCCGCGGATCGTCCCGCCAAAGCGCGTGCGCGATGGCTGAAGCGAGAAGCACTGACCATCTATGGCCACTCATCACCGGAGTGCTCATTACGCAAGTTGCAGAACGCAGGTTGCGTTGGATCACCCCTTGAACTGTCCAGTCCGTGCTCGTGCGAAGGTTCAGCAGGGCGGCGAGAGTTGGCGGATGCTCGGCTCCGAAGCAACGGAGGAGCGTCAAACGACTGACGCATCTGACTTGGTGCAGTTGCGTCAGTGCCTCACCCTGACCCACGGAGCAAACCCCTGCGCTCCAGTGCCGGGACCCCTAACAGGCCCAAGCTGGGATGTCAGGTTGCGTACGTAGCTGCGTACGCAACCGGGTGCGCTCGCACCTGCGATCGCACCTGCGCGCGCACCCTGGCGAATGATCGCCCAGCGACGGGACTCCCAGAAGGTGAGTTGCCCTGGTCTGCAAGGAGGCGGAGAGGAGGCGCACGAAAAGAGCACGAGGGTTGCACGAATCGGCGTCTCCTCCAACGTTTGCCCCTGAGGGGCCGGCTACCCGCGTCGTACGATTGGGTCGTCCGTACGTCACTGACCACTTTCCGAGCGTCGTTGACGCGCAACGATCCGTCTCCGCCTCGGAACATGTTCTGACCGTGGATGCCACGTTCCCGTCAGACTCACCACCAGGTTCACACTTCGCGGCCGTCGGTCGGATTCCGCGCGGGCGCACGTCACCGGGTTGACGAAGAAGTGAGTACGGGCGGCGCGGCTAGCGATACGGTTGCCCCAGTCCGTCGAGAGCAAGGGGAGACCGCGATGGCCAAAGTGGCTAGGTACGAAGTCGTGGCGGGGGGCATCCGTCAGGAAATCCTGGCCGGAACGTATGCCGAGGGCGCGGGCCTGAAGGTGGATGAGCTGGCGGGAAAGTACGGCACCACCAAGGTGACCGTGTCCCGCGCTCTGGCTCTACTGGGGGATGACGGTCTGGTGGCCCCGACCGAAAGTGGCTGGACCGTAACCGAGGGCCCGGTCCCGGTGGAGGATTCCGCCATGGACAGTTCAACTGACCGTGAAACTGCGGAGTCCGAGACCTCGGACGTTGCTGTTGTCACGGATGCAGCGGAGAAACTGGAGGCCCTCGCGCCAGCCAAGGGAGCGAACGGCGCCGAGACGGCCGTCCACACCCCCCAGGTCCTGGAGGGCCGCGTGGTCACGGAGCACGTGGACCCCAACGCCGAGCGGGCCCTCAAACGAAAGGACGTAGCGGAGGCATACCAGGAGGCCAAAGCCCTGGGCCACATGTGGCTGGAGACGGAGGGCCGAGCCACGGACGCCAAGAAGGCGGTTGCGGCCAAGCTGGTGGACCTCCGCCAGATGTTCAAGTTCAAGGGCGATCCCGACTGGAACGGCCAGTCTCCTGAATACCAAGCGCTGGCAGCCCTGCTGTACAAGGACATCGGGGCCAACCCGTCGGCCCAGCGGGCCATTCTCCACCACGTAGAAGACCGCAAGCGGGCCCTGATTCCTTCGGCTCAGTGGAACAAGTTCGGGGTGGAACCCCTGACGCGAGGCGAGCGCGCAGGCCTGGAGAAGAAGGCCGCCAAGGCCCTGACGGCCGTAGACGAGACTGCCACAGCCACAGCCGGGGAGGCCCGCAAAGGCAAGGCCACCGGCCACCAGCTGGTGACGCTCGCCAAGCGCATTGAGGACGGCCTGTCTGTGTTCTCCCTGACGTCCCTCCGGGTCATGACCCCCGCCCAGCGTCGGACGTTCGCCGAACAGCTTAGGGACAGCCGGGACCGCGCGGACGCACTCTTGAACGAGCTGGCGGGCCTGGAAGAGTAACGCCAAGACGCCCCACTCCGGCTCTGACCCTCGTACCGGATACAGAGCACAGGCCGCTTACGTCTCCGGAGCCAAGAAATCCCTGGCGACCACCTAATGACTACCAAGCGCGATGCACTCGTCGTTGAAGGCACCTGGTACTGCTGGGAGTTGGAGACGTCCCGTACTACGACCCGCACGAAATGGCGATCGGATCACGGTGATACAGAAAGCGCCGACCTGCTTCAACTCCGCAAGGTCGTACCCGCGCAGGACCACGAGACGAAAGGCTCATTGCCGAGACCGGCCCGGAACATAGCCGACGATCGCCGGTTGGCCAAACCGGCGTTCCTGCCGACCATTGATCTTCCCACCGCAACTCCGCACCGCGTGGAAGGTCCTGCATGTTCCCGTCTTCCTCGACTCCTCCGGCGACGCCTTCGTTCGCGCCGACGCCCGACCCGTTCACCGGGGCCAGGGACATCACCCACGCCCACTTCCAGGCCGGCGACCAGGTCATCGTTCTCAAAGGCGTGGTGGGCAAGGAGTTGTGGGGCGATGCGCTGCGCATCGTCGCCCCCTCGTGGCACACCCCGACCGACGAGGACGGATGGCGGCTGCGCGACGCCACCGGCGGCGTCCAGACCTACATCACCGCACACCCTCGCTACCTCGTGCACCTCGCGCGCCACTGCCCGGACTGCCTGATCCACCTGCGCGCCATGGAGGACTACCTCTTGCCCAAGCACGCCGGACACAACGCGCTCGTCGACTGCGGCTGGTACACCACTACCGCTCTGGGCCAGCTCGTCCACATCGCTGACACACGGGGCGGCCGGTGAGTGTGCCCGTCCGGGATTCCGGCAGAGCGCTTTCCCTGTTGCGGGCATGCACCCGTGCGACCTGGACCGGCCCAGACACGGTGTGGTCGGAGCGGCCGGCCGAGGACCCACGTGAACTCGGCGTCGGCTGGCGGAGTCGGCCGAGGCAGGTGGCGATGCCGTGTGGGCTGCGCGCGCCCGCGGGTTCGCCCGCGACCTTCACCAACGCTCCCTCATCACTGGAGGCACCCGACGTGATCCCCCGCGTCAACGAACCCACCATCTCTGCGAAAGACCCACTCAGTGAGGCCCTAGGCAGAGCAGTGACACCGAGGGAGGGCCTGACCGAGTACACGGTAGTCGCCTACTGGCTGGCCTTGGACTCCTACACGTCGGACGATGAGCAGGCGACGTGGAACGCCGTCGAGTGGGCCGACCACCTCGACGACCCGGACTTCGAGTACCGATTCGCCGCGCGCCCGCGCGGAGACCGGCATGTGATCGCCCACCTCGATGTCCGCCTCCACCCCGGCGACCGTGAACTCAGTGGCGCGGAGTGGGTCGAGATCGCTCACCGCTTCGCCCGCGCCGCCAGTTTCGAGATCCCGGGCGACGCGAGCGGCTGCCGCTGGATCGCCGTCCAGGCCAAGCCCGGCCGCCTCGACCTGATCGCCAATCTCATCCGCCTCGACGGGGAATGGCAACGTCTGCCCGCCAGTCTCCCGCAACGGCTGGCCGACGAAGCCCGGCGCATCGAGACGGACCTGCACCTCATCGCGCCCACGACGTCCGACGGCCCCGACCACACCCGGCGCCCGCCGACCGCCGAAACCCAACTCGCTTTTCTCCTGGCCCAGTTCGCCGACGAGCAATCGGGACCGCTGGCCACCGTAAGGGAGTTGATCGAGCACTCCGCCCACCGCCTCGCCCGCCAGGCAGGAGGTGCCGGCCCGGACACCGCGCACCGCCTGGAACTGATCGCCGCTCGCCTCCACGGCATCCAGCTGGACCTCGACGCCACGGCCAATCGCCTCCACGCTCAGCCCCGCCCGCGTACGACGATTGCCTCGATGCCGCCCGCAGCCCGGGCATCGGCCCGCCGCACACCGTAGGAGAGACGCTTTTTGCCGTCGAACGACCACTTTCTGACCGTCCACCGTGACCCCCGCTCCACGGAGGTCCTCGCCCGCGGCGGCGACCGTGAGGTCCACAGCGTGCTTCAGCGCGCGGGCTTCGTGCCCGTCGTCCGTCTCCACGAGACCTATCACCGCGCCCCCACCGGCTTGGCCGCGGACACCGAGGACGCTCTCGCCACCGAGGCCGTCGCCCGCCTGCGGGCCGCCGACTACCACGTCGACTGCGACGAGCACTTCGACACCGACCGCCGTCCGCCCCGCTACCTGGTGCTGGGGGCCTCGGTCGCCCACCTCGCCGAGCTACTGGGCCAGGCGACAACCACTCAGGACGCGGCCGGCGCTCTCACCGAACTGGCCGCCCCGTACGACGGGATCCTCGCCGCGATCGAGTAAGTCCTGCATGCCGCAGGCGACTTCCACGCCGGTCTCGGCAGCCGAGCCGACTCATACACCGCCGACCGGCTGCGCCAACTCACCGACGAGCAGCTGCACTTGAAGCGCACCGATCTCATCCACGTCCGCAACAACCTCGCCGACCGGCACGCCCCGCATCCCGGCCTCAGCACCTGCACCCAAGCGGTGTCCGCCGACGAACGCGAACGCTCCGCCGGGTGCGCCTGCCCGCCCCCGCCGCGTACCGCGCCAGCGCCGCAGCCTGCGGTGGCCGCCGGGCCGCACCGCTGACCAACTTTCCCCGCCAAGGACACCATGCCCCTCCACGAAGACCCCGAGCGCCTCGCCTCGTACGCCGATGTCCTCGCCGGCGAACTGCCCGGCGACTGGACCAGCACCTATCATCCGTCCGACGACAAGGACGACCTCGCCGAACTGGCCGACCGTGTCTGGGACTTGGATCTCGTCGCCGCCGCCCTGGCCGAGCAGCCCTTGCGGCAGGCCGCTGTCCTGTCCCGGCCGGACGGCGCCCGGTTCGCCGTCCTTGAGCGGCCGGGCGAACACGAAGGTTTCCTCCTCGCCGCCCTCGCCCCGCACGATCTGCCCGGCGAGGCGTACCGCGGCGTACGCGAACCCAACGGCATCACGCTGGCGGACGACCCGTTCCTGGGGGCCGAGCAGGCCGCCGGTGACCTGATCGCCCGCTACGAGGGCGCACTCGCCCAAGTCCGTCTCAACGCTGCGGCCGACATCCAGCCGTCGCTCCCCGAGCAGGTCGTGATGACCTGGCAGGCCGACGGCAGCCTCGCCGCCGCCCCCGTCGGACCGGTGGCCCGCAACGTGCTGGTCACCCACGGCTTCGTGGCAGACGCCCAGAGCGGTATCCACCGACTCAGCGGCGACGACACCACGGTGCAGGCCCGAGCCGTCCGCGCCACCGGCCTGCAGCTGAACACCCTCGGCATCGCCCTCGCTCTCCAGCACCCCTCGGGCCGGATCGCTCCCGCCACCGCACCGGCGAGCACCTCGCCGGCCCCGACCGCCCCCAGGGTGTCGGCGGCCAGAGCCCGATGAGGGCGAGTGAGCCTGCCTTAGCGGTGCCGGGGGGAGTGCTTCACCATCACCCATCGCTCCCTCACCAGGCTCGTCATCGCCTTTGTCGGCGCCCAAGAAGCAGCGGACATCCTCCACCGACACGGCCTCGTCAACGCCCAGAGCCACCGGGCCAGTTACCACCGGCTCCCCCGCAACCTCCCCGTGGAAGACGAAGGCCGCAGGGCCACTGCCACCGGGCACGCTCTGCTCACCGCAGGACACAACATTCTCCTGGACCTGGTGATGAAGTCCCTCGTCTGCGGACGGCAGACACGAACTCGCCCAGCGCAAGCTCTCCCAACAGGCCGCCGCCCTCGAAGCCCGGATCACCGACGCCCGCGCCAGCCGGACCAGCGGATCACGGACCACCGGCCTTCCGCCGAAGCCCGCCCTGCCCACTACGGCCCCCCGTAGCCGCTGACCCGCCAGGACTCCGCGCGCCACCACCCTCTTCGTTTTCGTCACTTTCCAGGTTCAGGAGCCTTCCGTACCCCGCACGTCCCCTCATTCCCAGCCGCCGCCGATCGCCGCTGGGGCTCGGTCTCGTCTGGCCGTATTCCTCTTCCGCCGCTACCTGCGCGCCTGTATCCCCGTCGGCCGCGATCACACCGTGCCCCTGGCCGGTGCACACCCCGAGAGCCCGCTTACCGAGGCCCGCCGCATCGGCCACCGCCGCCACGACTGAGCACGACATCGCGCCCTGGAGAAGCATGAACACCGCCTCGTATCCGGTCCAGCTGACCGACGAGATCACCCATCAGCTCGCCCTGCTCACCGACCGCCTCACCCAACTACCGCCCACCCAGGCCACGTTCGTCATCGCCCGCATCCTCGATCCGGACGAGGGCGTCCTCGGCGGCATCACCAGCCTCATGATCACCAGCAGCCTGTTCGCCAAGTACCAGGCCGAGCACGGACGGCTTCCGGCCGAGGTCTGGCTCGCTCTGGGACGCGCGGCGAACGAGCTGAACGACATCGGCCTCGACCTCGACGAACACCGTGCCACCCTGCACCACATCAGCCAGCAGCCCCACACCACCGCGGCGAAAGGCCCGGCCCCGGTCCCTCTGATCGTACGGCGGCACCGGTGAAGAAGAAGCAATGGGCCGGCTGGGGCGACGCCGAGCAGCCGCAACAGCACTACCTCGTCACCCCCCGCGCCCTCGCCGGCGGCGGCGACATCCGGCACGTCTCGGAGTATCTGCGCGCCTCGGGCTGGCGGGACCGCTCCAAGAAGGACGGGCCTCTGGCGCTGGAGAGCCCGGACCGTACGGTCCGTGTCTCCTACGACCCGTACATCCAGCCGGGGGGATGGGCCATCCACGGCGCAGCGCGAGACCACCAGGCCGAGTGGTGGGCCACGTTGGGCCGGCAGACCCCGGTGGAGGTGGTCGCCGGCCTGACCGACGCCCTGACCCGGCCTCCCTCCGCCCACGCCCCCGACGTGTGGGCGCCGCTCAAGGAACAGCACTGGCAGCTGCGGCCCGAGGGCCTGCACTACACCGCAACCAGCAGTGACGGATCGGCGTGGATGCATTTCCGCCAGGACACGGCGGGCAACGCGGTGTGGTGGTCCGGCGCCGGCGATCCGCACCGCATCGGCTGGAGCGCCCAGTTCGCCTCCACCACTCCGATGCACCTCGTGGCAGCCTTCGCCGCCGCGCTGGCCAGCCCGGAACAGGTGATGCGGCCCCGCGGACGGATCCCGCACACCGCCACGATCAAGACCACGTCCGTGTCCGTGCTGCCCTCGCAGCTCGCCACCTGGCAGCAGGCCCGGATCACCGCCGCCCGCGCCGCCACCTGGGCCAGCAACGGAAACACCCGTCGGCCGCGGACCGCACCGCCCGGCCGCGTCCCCGCCGGCGGCAGCCGGGCCCGCCGCTGAACCTCCCGCCGGCCCCCAGGAGCCTGGTGCCCCCACTCACCCCTCCCGCCGCGCACACCGTGCGCGCCGTCTCACCGAGTGCCGACGGCGCGCGCGAGAACTCCGAGCGCAGCCTCCTGTGCGCGGACCCGCAGCCGTACGGCCGGAGGTGTCGCCGATGCCGGTGAACGGCCAGCAGATCGCGGCCTTCGCCGACACCCACCTGCGGCGGATCCCCCTCGACGTCAGCCCCCGCCACCTCGCTGGGCCCGGCGACGGACGCCGCGTCACGCACGGACTGGCCGCCGCCGGATGGCAGCGCACCTCCGATGTACTCAGCCCTGAAATCATCCTCAGCAGCCCCGACCACCGCTACAGCCTCCAGTTCGATCCACAGTCCGCCACCTCCACCTGGTGGACGCTGCGGGCCGGGCCCGCCGGCGACGAGCTCGGCTGGCACGCGACGTTCGCTGAACTCGTCCCCGCCGAAGTCCTCGCCGCCATGACCGATGCCTTGCTGGCGGCCCCCCATCCGACCGGGGAGAGCGATCTCTTCCGTACGCTGCGATCGGCGAATTGGCCGACCGATCCGGAGAACACGGCGCATTCTCCCGACGGCATGTGCCACGTCGAGCACCGATTCAACGACGGCCACCTCACCAGGTTCTGGACCGTCGATGTGTACGCGCCAGGACAGGACACGCCTTGGGGCCGGCGTCTGTGGCATGCCTCTTTCACCGGCAGCACACCGCTCCACCTGGTCAACGCGTTCGTCGCGGCGCTCGCCGACCCGGCCCCGCTCCAGCGCGGCATGTTCGACCGCACCGCCAACCACAGCGCCGTGCGACAGCCCAGCCAGCTCACACCGCAGCAGGTCGTCGCAGCTCACACCGGCCGACTCGACGCGATCCGCGCACAGGCGCGCGCCGCACGCCGACAGCACCCCGGCCCCAGGCCGACGGCACTCCCGCCACCGGCTCCCATCGCGGCCCCTCGCCGCTGATCCCGGAAGGACCCAGCCGATCCCCTTCGACCGTTCTGTTCACCGCGACGTCCTGCACCACCTCGATTGTTTCCTCCGCGACAGCGAAAAGATCCACGACGCCTGGGACATCTACTCCGACGAGCACACCGACCTCGACGGCTGGCCCTACGACGACCACGCCTACGGACTGCGCCAGAGCCGGCGCGACGCGGACACCGCCGCCGCGTTCGAGACCGTACGCGGCGGCGCCCACCACCTGTTGGCCACCGCCGGCGTGCAGCTGTCCCGCCTGCCGCCTGGCTCGGTGCAGTCCCACTGGGGCTACCGCCTTGGCGTCCTGCACACCGCGCTCGGCCAGCTCGACACGCTGAACCAAGAGTGGCTGCGCACCCGCGACGCCCTCCCAGCCGGTGCCACGCCAGGCACCCCGGCCTTCGACAACGCCCTCGCCGAGCACCACGCCGCGTGCTGGAGCCACCTCGACGACTGGGCCACCCACGGCCACATCATCGGCGACATCAACTTCGCTGCCCGGCACGCCCCTTCGCCTCTGGCACCCCCACCGCGGGCGACACCCACTGCGGCAGCCGGACGAACCGTCGAGGTGCGCCGGTGAGCACGGCCCCCGACGAGAGGGTCGAGGTCGACTACATCGCCCCGCGCCACCTCGCTGGCGGCGGCGATCCCAGATGGATCACCGTTCCCCTCCACCGAGCCTGCGGCTGGAGCCTGGACCACGACCCGCTGGCGCCCCGCGTCGTTCTTTCCAGCCCTGACCACAAGGCCCTGCTGCGACTGGAGCCCGACCCCGACCACCGGTGGTGGACCCTCCACCACGCGCCCGGACCGGCAACGCCGGCCTGGTACGCGAGTTTCGGAGCCCGCACGCCCGTTGAGTTCATCGCGGCCGTCACCGACGCCCTCACCGACCCCGCCGCGGACACGGCCGCGACACCGGACCCCTACGACGCACTGGTGCAGGCCCACTGGACTCCCACCGGTACGTGCAAGGGGCTGGTTTCTCCGGACGGTACGGCGTTCCTTCAACGCTCTGACGACGCGAGTCCGTGGTTCGCAACCGTCATGGTCAACGGCTCCCGGGTCGTGTGGCAGGCCCACTTCGGCGAACACACGCCGACCCGCCTGATGGCCGCGTTCGCCACCGCGATGACCGACCCCACCCCGGTCGCGCGCATCCTCGACACGCGGAGCCTGCCGACGCTCGACCCCCGCCTCATCACCCGTACCCGAGTCGGCATGCAGGCAGCGCTGGTCGCCTTCGCCCTGGACGACCGCCTGCGCACCCTCAGCGCCCGCCACGCTCCGCCCGCCGCACCACCGAGCGCCCCGCCCGGGCAACCGCCCGGCCCCGGCCGCAGCCGCTGATCCCTCCGTCCCCGCACCGGAGCACACCGCGCCCTTGCCTCCTTCCTCCAGCAACAACGACGGCTACGATCTCGCCTTCCGGCTCCTGCTGGGTGTCCTGGCCGTCGTGGTCCCCCTGTCCCACCTCGCCTGGCTGTCCGGCAACATCACCGCCCGTCTGACGGGCGGCGCCTGGGCGCCCTACCGGCCGACCACCGCCCTCCTGCACCCCGACCGGCTCTGGCCCGAGGTCGGAGAAACGTCGCTCCTGATCGGTGCGCGCATCGTCCCGACCGCCGTCTTCCTCGCCCTCGCAACCGGCGCCGGCCTCCTGTTGGCCCGGCACAAGAACCGCGGCGGCAGCCGCAAGAAGGTCACCGGTATGGCCAAGGCCCGGGACATCGACCCCCTGATGGCCAAGGCGATCACCGCCAAGGCCCGGTCCCTGCGCCCGAGTCTGAAGAACACAAAGCACATCGACGCCGCCGACACCGGCATCCTCCTCGGCAATCTCCAGGGCACCCGCCGTGAGGTGAGGATGGGGTACGAAGACGTGGCCGTCGCGATCATGGCCCCGCGCTCCGGCAAGACGACTTCGCTGGCGATCCCCTCGATTCTCAACGCGCCCGGCCCGGTCCTGCTCACCTCGAACAAGGCGGCGTCCGACGCCTACACCGCGACCCTCGACGCGCGGGCAGCCGTCGGCCGGACCTGGTCGATGGACCCGCAGCAGATCGCCCATGCTGACCGCACGATGTGGTGGAACCCCCTGGCCGACGCCAAGACGTTGGACGGCGCGGGCCGCCTGGCCGGACACTTCCTCGCCGCCTCCGTGGACGCCTCCCAGCAGGGCGACTTCTGGTCCAAGGCCGGCAGCAACATCCTCTCCCAGCTCTTCCTCGCCGCCGCGCTCGACGAACGGCCCATCTCGGACGTCATGCAGTGGCTCGCCTTCCCCGCCGACCGCACCCCGCTGGACATTCTCCGTGACCACGCTCTCACCGCGGTCGCCGCCCAGCTCAAGGGCACCGTCGAAGGCCCTCCCGAAACAAGGGACGGCATCTACGAGACCGCCCGCCAGTACGCCGCCGCCCTCCTCAACAGCGAGATCGCCGCCTGGGTGACACCGCAGAAGGACGTGGCGGAGTTCAAGCCGAGCGAGTTCGTCAACTCCCGCGACACGCTGTACCTGCTGTCCAAGGACGGCGGAGGCGGGGCCTCGGCATTGATCGCCGCGTGCGCGGACTCCGTGATGCGGGCCGCGACCACCCAGGCCGAACGCGCCGGCGGGCGCCTCGACCCGCCGATGCTCGCCATCCTCGACGAGGCCGCCAACGTGTGCCGCATCTCCGATCTGCCCGACCTCTACAGCCACTTGGGCTCGCGCGGCATCATCCCGATCACCATCCTGCAGTCCTACCGGCAGGGCCAGAAGGTCTGGTCGGACGCGGGCATGGACGCCCTGTGGTCCGCCTCCACCGTCAAGGTGATTGGTTCCGGCATCGACGACCCCGACTTCGCCGACAAGCTCTCCCGCCTCATCGGCGACCACGACGTCGAGACGACCTCGACCTCCACCTCCGAGTCGGGGAAGTCGACCTCGGTGTCGATGCGTCAGGAACGGATCCTGCCCGCGGACGGGATCCGCGCCCTGCCCAAGGGCACCGCCCTGCTCTTCGCCACCGGCCTGCGTGCCGCGATGCTCGACCTGCGCCCCTGGTACCAGGAACCCGGCGCCGACACTCTCGCCTCGGCTTCCTCCCGTGCGTCCAAAGCCATCACCGCGCGCGCCGTCGCCAAGGCCGCCCCCTCGCAAGACGGCTTCGGCGCGGCCGCATGAGTCCCGCAGCGCCTCTCCCGCACGGCCCGACCCAACCCGCAGCTGGCAGGGCATCCCAGGAGTCCTCGCCGCCACCGCCCGACCACTCTCTCGCGCTCCCGTCCGAGCTGGATGAAGCGCTCCTGGAGAAGGACGAGTTGGCCCGTGTCGCCGGCCGTCTGAGCTGGCAGCAGCGTGCCGGGCTCAGCGTTCTGGCGCGCTGTCCCTGCCGGATACGCCAACGGGCCGACGGGCGCCTGTACGTCGACACCCACTCGTCCTCACTCCTGCCGATCCGTACCTGGCAGGCGCTGGAACGCAAGGGCCTGGTCCATCGTGACCACGCCGCCCACCCTGCCTCCGCGCTCGGCCAACGCCTCGCCCTCACCCCGCGGGGACTGGCAGTCCTCAGCTATCGCCCCGGCAAGGTCTTCCCGCTCTCCGCCACCCGGCTGTGGCCGCCGGCGCCTCCCGCCCATCTGACCGCCGCACCCCGCCTTCCCGCCCACGGCAGCCGGGCCATCCACCGCTGATCTCCGAGCCACGGCATCGGGCGGCAAGGCCGTCTTCCCTGCCAGCAGTACCTGCCGATCGCTGTCCGGTGCCGAGAGCCGTTGAGGGCGGAGTTGAACGTGCGGACGGGGTGGGGCGGCGTCCTCCCGCTCCGCCGAGTTCCGACGAGGTGACCACGAACGGGTACTCCCCTGGACACGCCTCCGAGTCCGTCGGCGCACGCATCCGCCCTCAACCCGCCCTCCGCGTCGGCACGTTGAGGCCCCTTCATGTCCCATTTCCTTTCTCCCGGTCCGCCCACGGAGGCGCCCATGCACACCTACGAGCCCGACGACCTGGACACCATGCAGCCTCATCAAGCCGTGGGTGCCGTCCTCTCCGACCTGCGCGAGCACCGCGTCACCGGTGACGGAGACGGCCTGTTCACCGCCACCCGGCACATCGGCCTGCTCTGCCATCTGGCCGCCCGCATGGCCAGCGACATCGAGTACCAGCTCGTCGCGAACTCCTCGGGACTCTTCACGGCCCAGACCCTCGGGGAGACAACCGGGCACCTGGGACAGGCCATCGCCCACTACACCCAGGCCCTGGCCCCGCTCGCCGCCCTCGCCCAGCCCGCCGCACAGGCCCCCCTTCAGCAGCAGGCCGACGCGATCGACCGCCACCGTCACCTGCGCGTCCACCTCCACGATGCCGGGCAGGCCCTGGCCGCCGCCCGCGCCTGCCTCCAGGTGCCCCACCACCCCGGACCCCCGAACACGACGACCACCGCCGTGGCCGCGTCGGCGGTCGCGGCCGTACGGCGCCGCGCATGACCATGGTGCCCGCCGAATCCCTGCTGTTCGACGTGCCGCCACCGCTGACGCCCGTCGAGCGGCTGCTCCACCTCGCCAGCCAATACACCCGGCACAACGACGCACTCGACCTTCTCCTTGGCTCGGCGACCAGGCCCGATCCGCAGGCGCACGTCGCCTCCGCCCAGCGCCTGGCCTCCGACACCCGCGCCGCCGTCAAGGCCATCCAGGAGGAACGGCTCTACGAGAGCGCGGAGTTGACCGAGTGCGTGGTGCGGCTGAAGCAGCTCGCCTTCCTCGGTACCGCGTCCGCCGATCTGGGCATCGAGGCGGCCCGGGAGCTGACCGCGCTGGCTGGCGAAGCCGTGGTCGGCTGCGCCGCGCACCTCGCCGCGGAGAGTCGGCGAAGGCGCCCGCCGGCCGCCGCCGCACCGGGTGAACGGCTCACCGCCGCCGAGCGCACCGCCCTGGTGCAGATCGCCCGCGGCCACGTCGTGGCCAGCAGCTCGCTGGGGCGCCAGTTCACGCGGTGCAGGGAGCCCAAGGTCTGGATGAGCACGCTGCGGGTCCTGGAATCCGACAGTCTCGCCGAACGGATCCCGAACTCGGCTCCCGGCGCCTACACCGGCGGCCCGCCCCAGGAGCGCGTGCACCTCATCCCCGCCGGCATCACGGCCCTCGCCCGCGTCATCGCACCACTCGGAGCAAGCCCCGGCGCCACACCCAGTACGACGCCCCGCCCCGTGCCCATCGCCCCGCAGGCACCCAGCCGAGCCCGCTGAACCACCGTCCCTCCAGGAGCCACCCCATCCCCATACCCCCGCCCAACCTGCGCGACCAGGTCCCCCAACTCCGCGAACTGGCAGGGGACTTCGAAGTCCTCCGCGGACGCGTCCGTGACCTTTCCTGGCCTCCGGGCACGGTCGCGCTGCGCGGCATCGGCCCGCTCCTGCTCACCGCGCAGGACCTCACGGCCACCGCCCTGAAGCAGCTGAACGCCCTGGACGACAGCGCGTACGCCAGCCTCGCCGGAAGCCGCGCCGGCATGGAGCTGATGGCCTCGGTCGTCTACAGCTCCTCGCGCGCCGGCCACGACCTCGCCGGCGCGCTGTCCGCCAACCCCTACGCGGGCGCGCCGTTCGCCGGCTACCCGGCCGACACCGCCTCCTCGCGCACCGCGCGGCACGCCGAAGCGGTGCCGCGCATGGCCGAACACCTCGGTGGCGCCGCCCACCAGCTCGACCTGAGCGCGACCGGCTGCCACTACCTCGCCCACAGCATCACCGAGGACCTGAACCCGCCGCCGAGCCGCACGGCGGCATCCGCCCGGCGGGCAAAACCGGACCCGCGCTCACGCTCACGCAGTACGACGCCCTCAAGGCCCTCGCGGGCGGCGGACGGCTGTACGAGAGCGCGACCCGCGGGATGGGCGCCACCCGTGTCGCCACCGGCAACGGCACCCGCGTCTCCATCGCCACCTACCGGGCCCTGGACAACCGCGGACTCGTCACCGCTGACACCACCACCCCGCTGTACACGGGCCAGAAGATCACCGTCACCCAGGACGGGCACCGAGCCCTGGCACAGCCGCGCCCCTGGTCCGCGCCGACCTCCACACCTGCGACGACGCCCGTGACCGCCGTGGCAGAGGGAGCACGTCGATGACCGCGTACGCACCCGACGACCGGGTCATGGTCTCCCCGCGATACATGGCGGGCGCAGGCGACCGGATCGCGGATGCGCTGGGGCCCCTCATCCACCTGTTCGGCTGGACGTACGAGCACGACGCATCGACCGGGCGAATCACGGCCGACAGCCCCGAGGGCAGCCTGTTCGTCGACTTCAACCCCCTGCACCCGAGCGGCCGGTGGATCACCGTCGCCCACCATGAGCCTTACTGGGAAGCGGCGTTCAGCAGGGACGCACCGCTGGAAGCCGTCGCGGCCGTTACCCAGGCGCTTCCCCAGCTGCTCGGCGACACCCGCCATGCCGAGCGCATCCCGATCACGGACATGCCCCTGGACCAGATCGCCGAGCACAACCACTGGCACGCCGAGGCAGACGCCCTCATCTCACCCGACATGTACTGCCGCCTGGAACACGTACCCGGCGAGGCGACCGCCTGGCAGGTCGAGCACCTCTACCACCCGGACGCCCCCTTGGCCACCTTCACCCACGCCATCCCCGAGGGCCTCGTCCGGAACTTCTTCTCCCACCTGGCCACGCCCATGCCCGTCGAGCGGACCTACTCCGATGTCCCCCTCGGCACCCGGCACGGGCACACCATCCTCATCACACCGGTTCGCGGAGCCGCGATACACCCCCAAGCCCACCACACGCTCGCTCAGCTCGACCGCCACGGCCGATCACGCTGACCCTGCCCCTCATCACCACAGGCACCCCTGAGCGAAAAGGTTCTCTCCCTCAAACCCGCTCAACCCGCCGGGCAGCTCCTGGTGCTGGCAGCCGAATTCACCTGTTCCCACGATGCCCGCAGGCCACGTCACTTTCGACCCTTGGTTCGCTGCTCCCGCCATAGCGGGCAGCAACGCCCGGATTTCCACCGTCACCATCAAGGCCCTGGAGAGCCGGTCCCCGGTCTCCCGCGAGCCCTGCCCGCTCCCGACGCACACCGAACGCGTCCACCTCGCCCCCGGCGGGTGCCAGGCCATGGCCGCACTCCTGGCCCAGCACCGCCCCTCGCCCTGCGCTGCCACACCGCCGGCGGCGCGACGGGCAGCAGCCACCCGCGCCGCGCCCGCCCGCGCCTGGCAGCCGCCGCCCGCCCCAGCAACGGGCACAGCAGGTCCCGTGCACACCACGTCCGGCATGTCCGCATCCGATGCCGCCCCCTTCCAGCAATCCTCTCCCTCCCCTCGCCGTCCTTGACCGAAAGTCCCCCGTCATTTCCGAAACGCCTGCCCTCACATGCCTTTCTCTGGGTGCTGGTGTGCAGTCCAGCGCTCTGCTCACCCTGTCCGCACGAGGCGTCCTCCCTAAAGTCGACTACGCTATTTTCGCCGATACCGGCTGGGAACCTAAAGCGGTATACGCCCACCTCGACCGCCTGGAAAAGGAAATCGCCCGACCGGCCGGAATACCCATTCTCAGGGTTGCTTCGGGAAACATTCGCCACGATGCCCTCGATCCCGATCACCGGTTTGCCTCCATGCCCCTCTACGTCCTCAACCAGGATGGGAAACAGGGGATGACCAGGCGCCAGTGCACCGGGGAGTATAAAATTAAACCCATCAAGAAGAAGGTCCGGGACCTTCTCGGATATCCCTACCCGCAGCGTATCCCGAAGGATTTTTTCGTCGAGCAGTGGGTCGGCATCTCGACGGATGAATTTCACCGCGCCAAAGATGCTGACGTCCGGTACATGCGCAACCGGCACCCACTCATCGACCTGAACTGGTCCCGCGCGGACTGCATCCGCTATCTCACCTCAATCGGTCTGGCAGATACACCGAAATCGAGCTGTTTGGGATGTCCATTTCATGGAAACCAGCAGTGGAGAAATATCCGGGATACCAGTCCTGAGGAATGGCTGGACGTGGTCGCCTTCGATGCGGCCATCCGGCAGGGCAACGCCCGCGCGAACGCCTCCTGGAACCCCCTGCTGGGGCAGGCATACCTTCACCGCTCCCGCGTCCCCCTCGACGAGGCACCGATCGACCACGTCACAGCCGCCGAGTGGGCGGCCCGCCAGCAGAACCTCGACGACCAAGCCGCCGCCGTAGAAGAACTGGAGACGGGGGTGGTCGACGGCTGCTCCCCCTGGGCGTGCCGCGGTGCCGAACCCGAGCCGGTCCAGGACGACTTCGGACTGGCCTCGTGAGGCGGATCATCCTCGACCTGTTCGCCGGACCCGGCGGCTGGAGCCACGCGCTCACCGTGCTCGGCGCTCGGGATGTCGGCCTGGAGTGGGACGAGTGGGCCTGCAAGACCCGAGCCCGGGCAGGGCAGTTGACGATCCGGACCGATGTCGCCGTCTATCCGGCATGGATCTTCTCCGGCCGGGTGACCGGGGTGATCGCCTCCCCTCCCTGTCAGGCATGGAGCATGGCGGGCAAGCGGCTCGGGCTGCTCGACCAGCCCCTCGTCCACCAGGCTGTCGCCGATCTGGCCGCCGGACGCGACACCCGTGAGCAGTTGCTCGGCGCGTGCGCGGACGCTCGCTCGCTGCTGGCCGCCGAGCCCATGCGCTACCTGCACGCCCTGCACCTGGTCGGCGAGCCGGAGTGGGTGCTCATGGAGGAGGTCCCCGACGTCCTGCCGTTGTGGCGGCAGTACGCCGCGATCCTGCGGACCTGGGGGTTCTCCGTGTGGAGCGGCATCCTCAACGCCGCCGACTACGGCGTCCCCCAGACCAGGCGGCGGGCGATCCTGCTCGCCTCCCGCGTACGGACGGCCGGGCCCCCGCCGCCCACCCACGCCCAACTGGCCGAACCGGACAGCCTGTTCGGGCCGGGACGCGCACGGTGGGTGTCCATGGCCCAGGCCCTGGGCTGGGGCCGCACCGACGGTCCGGTGCCCACCGTGTGTGCGGGCGGCGGGCCGGGAGGCGGTCCCGAACCCTTCCCCTCCGGCTCCCGCAAGACCTTGACCGACGCCCGCGACCGCGGCACCTGGACACCCCACCCCGACACCGAACTCGCCCTGGCCTCCCGGGGGGAGGGCCCCGACTGGACTGCCAGGCCCGGTGAGAACCGTCCCGCAGATGCTCCCGCACCCACGTTCACCGCCCAGGCGCACCGCTGGGTGTGGTCGCTGCGCAGCAACAACCAGACCAACGCCACCGTGCGCCGTGCCGACGAACCCGCCGGCACCCTGTTCTTCGGCCACCGTGCCAACGAGTGCAGCTGGATCGCCGACACCGCCTCCGGTCTTCCGGATGGCGAGCAGCGTGTGGCGCCGGCCCCGGTCAAGATCACCGCGCGGGAAGCGGGAGTGCTGCAGAGCTTCCCCGCCGACTACCCCTGGCAGGGCAACAAGGGCCAGACCTTCTCACAGATCGGCAACGCCGTCCCTCCACGCCTGGCCGCCCACCTGCTCGCCCCGCACCTCAACAAGCCCTTCAACCCCGACGACTTCACCCTCGCCGCCTGATGCCACACACCCCCACCCCCGAACCCGATGAGGACGACGGCCTCGGCCTCCCGCCCGCGCCGAAGCCGGTCCACTACGCCGAGCAGGCCCTGCTCGGCGCCCTCCTCCTCCAGCCCGCGCGTCTGGCCGACACCGAGCCGCTGATCGCCCAGCACTTCGACAGCCACACCCACGCGATGCTGTTCACCGCGATCCGCACACTCCCTCCGCCCGACCCGGCCGACCACGCCAAGGACACCGCATGGCTCAACGCCGTGCTCCAGCACGCGCGTCCCCACGCTCCCGGCCTGAACGCCTCCTACCTGCACGGCCTCATCCAGTTCTGCCCCCGCGCCCAGCACGCGGCGGCGTACGCCCAGATGATCCGCGCCGACAACGCCCGCCGGGTCCTGCGCGCCCACGCCGAGCGCCTCGCCTCCACCGCGAGCGACCCCGGCCTGCCCAACCCGGTCGCCGCGACGCTCGGCATGGCCGACGACATCGGCCGCGTCCTGGACTCCCTCGCCGCACAGTTCACCCCGCACCCCGGCTCCTTCCCCCGCACCGCACTCCCGCCCGATGCGCCACGCAACGCCGGCGAGGAGGACCTCGACTACGAACGCCTCCTCCTGGCGACCGCCACCGCCTACCCGGCGCAGGTCCCGGACATGCGGTGGCTGACCGAGGCGGACTTCCTGCTGCCACTGCACGCCGCGCTCTGGCAGTCCATCACCGCCCTGGTCCACCGCGGCGACATGGTCGACCCCGTCACCGTCCTCGGCGAGGCCCAGCACCGCGGGCTGATCACCGGCACCCTCGCTCCCAAGGACCTGATGGCCCTGGTCTCCACGCCCGCAGGCTCCCCCGAGCACTGGGGCGAGAAGATCCTCCAGCGCTCTCTCCTCGCCCGCGCCCAGACGGTCGCCGCGCGGATCGCCGCCTACACCGACGACCTCGCCAACACCCCCCACCAACTGGTCACCGGCAGCCGCCGCGCCCTCGCGGACCTCAACTCCCTGCGAACCCGCTGGATGCGCGCCACCGCAGCCCCGCCCGCTCCCGGCGAAAGCCCGCCGCCACACCGCGGGCAACCGCCCCGCGCGACCGGGCCGCCGCCCCAGCCCGCACCACCCAGCCCACGCGCCCACCGATGACCCCTGCTACCAGGCCCGGCCATCCGCCGCCCGGGCCCGGACCCGAAACGAGCCCGCCCTTCCATGTCCGCCAGTCCTCCCGACGCCACCGTGCACCTCGACGCCAAGGTGTTCCTCGACGTCCACCCTGCCCACCCCACCGCCGTCGTCGCACGCCTGACCGGCAGCCACCACCGCACTGCCCAGGCCCTCCTGACCGCGCACGGCTTCGACCCCCTCGACGAACACACCATGGTCCTGGCCCGGATCGACCGCGAGGAACCGCACTGGGCCCAGAAGGCCACCCACGCCCTGCACGCCGAAGGCATCACCGCCGAGATCACCCCCGGCCTGCAGGAAGCCATCGCCGAGGAATGGACGTGGATCACCTACCCCGACCCCCGCCCCAGCCGCGACGAGATCCGCGAACGTACCGACCAGGCGCAGAAGATCCACGACGCCATCCGCGACGGCCGCCTCGTCATCCATGCCCACGCCCACGCCGGCACCGCCTGGGACACCCTGGCCGTCGGCACCTACCGCGACAGCGGCAAAAGCGTCCACCTGCAGGGCGAGGACCACCTGCGCCGCATCACCCACACCTACCCCTCACCGGCCCGGGCCCTCACCGCCTTCGAGCAGGCCAATGGCAAGGACGTATGCCCCGGCCCCGCACCCATGACCGACACCGAACGCGGCACCGCCCAGGCCCGGACCAGCCTCCAAACCCCTCACACCCCACCACCCGTACCTGAGCCGGTCACCGAAGAGGTACCCGCGTACGCGGCCGACCCCGGCGACCACGACGCTCTCCTTGACACGTTCCTCGACACCCACCGCGACTGGGAACGGTGGCGTACCTGGTCGGACGGCACCACGCACGCCATCCACGAGTCCCAGACCCTGCGCATCGAGCGCGTCCACGAGGCCCCCGCCCACGAGACCGCGTGGATCGTCGCCGCGTACGAGACGCCGGTCTCCGACCGGATGTGGGTTCTCACCGCGACCGGCGCCACCCCGGCCCCGGTCCTGGAGGAGCTGCTGGACCACCTTGCGTACGGTGGTGGTTGGGACACAGCGCCGGGCGCGCCGGTGGACGAGAGGACGGTCACCGCTGCCACCCAGCCCCTCAACGATGCCGGTTGGAACCACACGGTGGAAGGACGCTGGATCCGCTGGACGTCGCCGGCCGGGGACGCCGGCGTCTCCTTCGACGCCTTCGCC
Source organism: Streptomyces sp. NPDC091280 (assembly GCF_044768565.1). NCBI lineage: Bacteria > Bacillati > Actinomycetota > Actinomycetes > Kitasatosporales > Streptomycetaceae > Streptomyces > Streptomyces sp. NPDC091280. Next base: position 81,928 of record NZ_JBIVUZ010000023.1, on the reverse strand, counting down.
GCGCAGCACCCCGTCCAGAACCTGGCCACCTGGACAATCTGGGCCGGACCCCGTGCGGACCAGCCCACCTGGGCGCTCACCGCCTCCTCGTCCACTCCGAGTTCGCTACTGGCAAGCCTCTCCGAGGCCCTCGCCCACGGCGTGGGAGCGCGCCGGCATCACCCACAACCGACCGTACGAGTCGGCCACTGCGCCACCCACCAGCCGCCCAACCCACCACTCCAGCCGCCAGCCTCCCAGCGGCGCTGACACGTCGGCTGGACCGCCATTCCCCTCCGCCTGGGAGTGGGCGGGCAGACCGCCCCGTGATGTCCCTTGGCAGTCCGACCTGCCAGACCGGGAGGCGGAGCGTCCATCGTTCAGCGGGCAAGTAGCCCTGCCTCGGGCCGCGTTCGCTACCTCCGCGACGGACCAGCTCCCGTACGCGGCGGCCATGCCGACGAGAGCAGGCAGAACCCGGCCTCCAGCAGAGTGAGGTCTTCACTACGGCTGCGGACGCGGGTCCGAGCACGTTCTCGCCTTCACCACCTTCGCGGTGCGCCTCACATGCCATCGCCCCATCACCCCACGCAATGACGTCCCGAGCGCACGCACTCTCGCGGCGCCTACCGCAACCTCCTGGCCCGGCGCGACCCGCCCCTGCCGTCGGGCCGCGGCCCCGAATCGAGCCCGCTCTTCATGCCCGACCCGTCCCTCGACGCCCGCGTCCCCTTCGACATCCACCCCCACCACGCGAGCGCCGTCACCGCCGCGAGCCCGGTGCTCGTTCGGCGATCAGCATGGTGACTCAGTCCACGAGCGCATGCTGCCGCGGGGTTGATGACCAACGAGGCCCCGAGCAACGTGATTGAGACGTCAGACATCTCAATCAACAACCCGGGACCTCGCTCGTTCCACTTCACAGCGCATCACCCAACGGGTGGCCAACTCGAAGAATCTCACTCAATTTCTCTTATTCGGATTGGCACCGGAAGAGCGTCGCATTCGATTCCGAATCCCACGCCACCAAGATTTCTCTCCTGCCGCTGTTTGGGCAGTAGCCTCGACGTGCGCAGCACGGTCGCGAGAACCGGCGACTCGAGTGGCTGCTGCCGAGATTCGCGGTAGCCAGTCGATACGGTCGTTGCGGACGTAGTAGTGCGACCTACATTGCTGTTGCCCGTTTCCGACAGACGGCCGCAGAGACACGGTGCCGTCGAAGGTCAGGGTCCAGTCGTGCGGCCCCAGGGGTGTGACGACCTTCGAACCACATCCGCACGCGCACAGGTGAACTGCGGTCTCGAACTGCATCGAGATATACAGGTGACCCGGCTCGGGTTCAGCCGGGATGTACTCAATGAACACCGGCATCAATGATCGAACTTTCACGCGGCGGCCTCCGCCCCGTCCCCAGCGTCAGCGCTACCCGAAACCGGCTCAGCCTCAGACCCGATTCCCTGGTCTTGGTTCATCGAGTTGTTGTAGCGGTTGTAGAGGCCGTTTGAGCCGACCGCATACACAGTGTGCAATTCATTCTCGGCGTCAGCATAGAACCCGAGGTACTTCTTATACCGGTAGACCGCCAAGGTTGCAGCGAAGGAGTTCAGCTCGGCGACCTGCAAGTTGGTATCGTACTCGGCGTCCTCCCCAGCGAAGTATGAGATGATCCCATCTCGCTCAATATGCTCCGAGCGCCCTGGAAGAGACGTGGTGACGCGGATCTGTCCGTCAACACGGTCTGCATTCTTGCCAACTCCGACACCGGTATCGATGAATGCGATTCCGTTGACGGTCAGCGTCTCGATGATGACCTTTTTATCCAGGCTTGTATCCATCGCAAGGAACACGAAGTCGGCGTCGAGAATTTCACCAACGTTTTCGGAGGTGACGTTCACAGGGTGCGCCGCGATGTGACGACGCATCCGTGAATACATTCGCTTGTAGTAGTCAACCTTCTTCAGGCCCTCCTTCAGGTCCGCAAGGCTTGCGGCACTGGGGGACCGGAAGGCGTTGTGCGTGCGAAAGACGTCCTTATCGTAAAGATGAAGTGCTTGCACCGGAGTCTTAGCGAGCAGATCGAGCAGGTATGCGCCAGTGCCTCCGAGACCCACGATCACAACCTTCTTCAGCGCGAGGCGCGCATTCATCTCAGTGATGCCAGCCCTGCTGGAGAACGTGTCGAGGTAGCGAAACACGCCATCACCCTCGTCGGTCTCGACGGGCTTGAACGTCAGTGGGGTTACCTCGGGGGCAACCGCCTGGGCCGGTCCAATAACCATCGCGACATAATGGGTGACCTTTTCGTAGTAATCCGGGTAGCCGCCCTCGGGTTTCTGAGAGAAGCCGCAGCTCGCGGTGAGCTCCGGGCTGGCGGACCACTTCTCAACGCTCTCGTTTACGAGCCCGTCAATGGGATTACCATCCTTGTCACGGGGCACGCCGCCAACGAAACACATCACGTGGCTACTCGGGGCCACAGCAGTGTCGCCGCTCAGATCCAGCGGGCAGAGGAAGGATCCCCACTGAACCTGAGCGGCGTCGTCCACGAACGGGATGTCGTCAATCACGAGGAAACTGTTGACGACGCGGACGGCATAGCCATCTTCCACCAGACGGGCCAGGTCGGCGCTGCTACGAACGAGTCGTGAGTCGGACATGGAACTCCGTGCCCTTCTTCTTGACCTTCACGGTCTCGCCGGCCACCAGAATGCCATCCCCGCCGTGGGGTGCGATGGCGTTCTTGTAGGTGACGGTGAACATCGCCTGGGGGTCGTGGCCCGGGAACGCGAGTTGCCCAAGTTCGCCATAGGTCACGGTGTCGTGGTCGAGGGTGACGGGTGTGCCATTGATGACGACTTCGAACCCTTCACCCTTCTTGTCGTGCCCCTGCTCGTAACCCGGTGCAGTCATGACAGTCCCCTTCCAAGCCGCCCTCCGCCGATCGGTGGGCTCGGATGCGAGTGTAGCACTAGCGCCATCACCCCATGGGTGAACAGGTTGGTACGATGCAACATGTCCACCGGATTGAGGTGCTGGCTGTAGAATCCGCGCGAAGTACGCAAGGGCGTCATCAGCCGATGGGTGATGGAGAACAGGCGCGTGGATCGGGAGTACATGGATGAGGAGCTCTATCGCCTCGCTACAGACCCCGGGTTCCGACCGCAAGGCTGGAGCGTGCGGGAGGTCTCGGACTTTCGCGTCCTCGTTCAGTGCGCACGTGCAGCTCGGCTCGACACCGACCTGCGGAACTCGCGCATGCTGCGCATCCACGCCTGTGACACCCATGACCTGAACAAGGCGCGGGCGAAGTTGAGTTCCGGCCGCGTCATCAACTTGACGTTCAAGAGCACAGAGAGCAACAGTGCCGTGATCTTCGAGCTATTGACTCCAGAGATGGAAGCCTCGCGATGAGCACCCCTCCACACGACCCGCTACCGATCGCCCAGGTGCCGGTCGGCGAACTCCTCGGGAGGGAGCTTGAGGCCAGGGACTGGTCTCAAGCTGACTTCGCTGCGGTCCTGGATCGCCCGACCCAGTTCGTCTCCGAGATTGTCACTGGCAAAAAGGAGATCACCAGGGAGTCAGCGGCGCAGATCGGCGCCGCGCTTGGTCATACAGCCGAGTACTGGCTGAACCTTCAGGACCAGTACCTACTCGCCGAGCACTCCAAGAACGAGGATACCCAGGTCAAGCTGGATGAGGTACGTCGACGTGCTCGCCTAAACGAAAAGGGTCCAATCCAGCTCTTGCAGAGGCGAGGATTCCTCGCCGGCTCCACCTTGGATTCCCTTGAGGCCGAGGTGAAGGAACTGTTCGAGCTGGATTCTCTTGATGACGAGCCCGGATTCGCAGCAGCCGCTAGGCGAGCCAATCGCAGCGAGGATATCAGCTTGCTGCAGCGAGCGTGGGTCGCGTGCATCAGAAGGGAAGCACGTAGGTTTCCGCCTCAGGAGCGATACTCCGCAAAACACCTGAGGACGCTTGCAGGTACCCTTTCGCGCACACTCAAGTCGGCCGCCCAATTCGAGGATCTGCCTAACCTGTTTCGGGCAGTTGGCGTGCGCCTGGTATATGTAGAATCGCTTCCGGGTGCCAAGATCGACGGGTGCTCGATGCTGGTCGACGGATATCCGGTAATTGGTTTGTCCGGCCGCGGAAAAAGACTCGATAAGGTTCTATTTACTCTTCTGCATGAAATTGCACACATCTTGCTTGACCATGTCGACGCTGAACACCTCATCGTCGAGGGGCTCGATGAGGTTCAAGGAAATGAAACGAAACGGGAGAGGGACGCAGACGCAGAGGCCGCGAAGTGGGTGTTCCCGCACGGGATTCCTGACGTCCCAGCTCGTATCGGCGCGCGTTGGGTCAATCAAATGGCCATGGAGCTTGACGTGGCACGCATCGTCATCGTCGGCCATCTTCAGCATGGCGGTCACCTCGACTGGCGGACGACACTGGCGAAGAACGCTCCTTCGGTAAGCGACGCCCTGGAGTCGTGGGAGTAGCCATCTAGTGGAGTTCTTCTCCATTCGAAGACCCCCTGCTCACCAAGGCTCCGGCCGGTAGTTCAGACTACCCTCCCCGAGCGACCACGAGAGTCGTGCATCTACACCTCACGGTCTTGAAGTCGGCCGAGCGTAGTGTCAGCACTTACTTTCATCCGCATACTGATTCGCTACGTGTTTCACGGTTGGCGCGCAGCGTCCGGGCACCCGGCAAAGTTCCCATCTCACCCGACGGCGTGTCGGGCGAGATGGCATGAACGCCTGGGAGAGGACGCCGTGTGCACAGCCGGAGCCCGAGTCTGGATAAGGGGTTCGACACTGCGAATGCGCTACTCCGTCGAGCCCGATGCCAGCCGTATGGTTCCTTCAACAACCATCACTGCTGGGCCGCTGAGGGCCATTGCGCCGTCGCTATGGACGACAACTTGCAGGCGTCTGCCTGGCGAGGTGATGCTGTAGGTTGTCGCGCCGGTGTGCTGCTGGAGTTGGCGAAATGTGGCGACAGCTGCGCATGCTCCGGTCCCGCAGGCACGGGTTCCCCGACGCCTCGTTCGTGTATCCGTATCGTCAGATGTTGCGGGGTCGTAGGCAGCGCAAACTCGACGGTGACGCCGTCCGGGTAGGCGTGGACGGGTGTCACGACGGGCGGAAACCTCAGGTCGCCCGGGTGGGCGAGGTCGTCGACGAAGGCCACGGCGTGGGGGTTTCCCATGTCGACGCCGAGAGCGGGCCATCTCCGACCTCCGGCGGTCACGGCTATTCCAGTGTCGTCGCGAGGTGGAGCCGGGTATCCCATGTCGACGGTGATGGCTCTGTTCCGTTCCAGGAAGAAGAATCGCTCCAGCTCCGGGCGGGTCGGCTCGTCGACGAACTTCCCGTACGCCTCGGCCTGTTCATCAGTCAGAAACTCCACGGGCACGGCCGGACCGTAGCCAATACCCAGGCCGAACCGACGGCCTTCCACGAAACCCCGGCGAACGCCCGGCGCGGTGCGCTAAACGACCATGATCGATCTCACCGCTAATGGCTGTACCGATGTTCCCCGAGGCCGGACTCGCAGACCTGCGAAATTACGGCGAGTTCTGAGAAGCCGCGGCACTATAAGGGTGGAGTCCCGGTTACCGAAACCGGGACTCCACCGCATCATTAGTAGTCCACCGCCACGACTTGCCCGTACATCGAAAGAGACACCCGACGACCACAGGTTCGTTCCCTGACACACTCACAGCCGGAGCGCGGGCGAGCAATCACGCTGCCGCGTAGCTCGCGCGGAACAGGTCCTGCGCTCGCTCCACATCCCTCGCCGTACGGAGCTGCACCTCCAGGTCACCCGTCCCGTGATGCCCAAGACCAGACACGTCCCGGGTGAAACCCGGAATGAGGTCCACGACTCGCGGATCGACCTTCAAGTAGACCAGGAGCTTGCTCCGCTGCGGCGGACACAGGCAAGCGAAGTTCCGCAGCCGCTGATACGCCCAGTACTGCTTACGGTCGACACGGTTCACGCCGTCTCCGAGCCCAAGCAGCGCCTCGTCGACCGCAGTCGCCAGCTCCACCATCGACTCGCCACGGGCCGCGGCCCTGGCGACCGTCGACCTACGCGCCCGGCGTGTCGCCTGCGCCCCGCCGCTCACTGGTGCTACGGTCTCGATCCCGAACAGGTTCCTGCCGAAGAGTCGGTAGCGGACCAGGTCAATCGACCTCCGGTGCTCGCGCACAGCGTGCACGTCGTAGCGCGTGAAGTCGCCAGCAACGCAGATCAGGCGCGGGCTGTTCCACAGGACCTGGGACGCGGCCGGCGCCCCGAGCCGGTCACGGACCAGGTGCTCGAACTCGGCGCGGTGATCCATCAGCCACGAGAGGTAGAACAGGCCCTGGTTGATGACGCCGGCATCGACGCCTCGCTTGTACTCGACGATGACCGGCGATCCGTTCTCGTCCAGCCCGAGCGAGTCGATCCGGCCTCCGTGGACCGGCCCGGTGCAGTACTCGGTCGCCAGAAAACGGACCCCGAGCACCGCCTCCATGTGCGCCTCGACGAGACCCTGCACCTCCGCCTCGACCTCAGCAAGACGCGGCGCAACCTCGGTCACACCGCTATCCGTCCTGTGGAACAGCTTCAGGCCCGACACCTTCCCCTCCTCAACTCAAAGATCGAGAACGTCGAGGAGGGACCGGATTGTTTCCGCGAGGGGCTTCGAGCGAGTGAAGATGGTATGAGAAGCCACGTCCGGGCAACCGGAGTACACCAGCGTCCCACAGGTCCCAGGGATCACTTGATCTCACATACGTCCCACAGGTACCTGGGGCGAGCGCCCAGAAGACTGCGTCCTCACAGGTCAGCCCCCCTAACTCAGTGGATAGAGCACGCGCCTTCTAAGCACCTCGTCTCCCAGCCGGTCAAAGCTGAGAAGGCTCAATGCCCTGAGCACCTCCCACGATTCGCCCTATGGTGCGTCGCTGGATTCGTGACCGCCGTCATCTCAGGGCCGTTCCAGCGACCAATACGTGTCCACTCATCGAGACCTCCCCATCTGACCAGCTGCCTCGCGACGACGTTCCGCTGGATCTCGTTCGCACCCTCCCCGACGATCGTCAACGGGGCGTCGCGGAAGTAACGTTCGACATCGAAATCGGTGGAGTAGCTGTAACCGCCTTGGATGCGTACGGCGTTAAGGGTGATCTGCACGGCGGTCCCGGAGGCAAAAAGTTTGGCCATGCCAGTCTCCATGTCGACCCGGCGCCCGACGTCGGCCTCGCGGGCTGCATACAGGGTGAGCTGGCGGGCGGCGCTCAGTGACGTCGCCATGTCCGCGAGGTAGTGACCGATGGACTGGTGCTGTCAGATCGGCTGCGTCCCTATGTCGAGAAGACAATCCGCTCTGCCGCACGATCGGGTGTGACCGATCGCGAGCACCGACCGAGACGAGACCATCTTCCTGATCGCTGCCCCCGATACTCCGAGGCCCCTTGTGAACTATGACGGAACCTGGGCTTAGCACCACATGAGCTTCGCGAAACTGACGGACGAACGGTGACGAACTCATCGTGACCGTGGACGTCCCCAAGCCACCACCGCGCACGTCGTCTTCCCCAACGGCACTGTCGAGACCTCGGGGCCGGGCACCTTCACCGCGACGCACCTCATCAGAAAGTGAGGCCGACGGGTCGGGACCATCCTGCGACAAAGATCACCGGACTCGGCCCAACCCGGCCGTGCTCATGGCACAGGAGGGGCGGTGGCATCGCGGCGCCACCGCCCCTCCTCGCTGCGCCTGGACCGTCGCAACGGTCGCAGGACCCGGGAATCAGTCCGGCAGGGCCTGTCCGCGGGTTTCCGGAGCAAGGCGTACAAGGCCCATACCGAGCACGAAGACGACCGCCGTGAGGCTGAGCGGGAGCGTGAGCGAGCCCGCAGCGTGGATACCGTATCCGATGAGGAAGGTGCCTGCGGCGGCGAACCACCGGGAGAAGGTGGTGGTGAATGCGAAGGCGGTGGCCCGCATCCGGGTGGGGTACTGCTCGGGCAGCCAGATAGTGAAGACCGCGAAACTCGCGCCGCCGAGTCCGAGTACGGGCAGGAACACGAAGGTCAGGCCGATGGATGACATCGGGTACGCCACCCCGTACGCGCCCACCGTTCCGACGATCATCAGCCCGAACAGGGTGGCCAGCGCACCGCGCCGGCCGAGGCGTCCGGCCAGGCGGGGCACCGCGAAACAGCCCAGGATGGTGAAGGCGGCGACCGTCATTGAGGAAAGGCTGGCCAGGTGGACGGCAGTGTCGTGGCTGTAACCGGCCTGTGCCGAAAGGTTGTTCATGGCCGTCGGGACGTATGTCGAGCCCGCCCACAGGCCGATGACGCACACGACCAGGAGCAGTAGATTGCCGACGGTACGGCCGCGGTACGGGGGCGTGAGGATCTCGACGACTGGCTGCCAGAACGACCGCCTGGCAGCGTCGGAGTTGTCCTTCCAACGATCGGGCTCGGGGGTGCTGCGGCGGATGAGGAAGACGGCGAGGGCGGGGAAGCCGCCGATGAAGAACATGCCGCGCCAGCCGAGTTCGGTTCCGAACAGAAGATAGACGGCAGAGACGGCGAGGACTCCGAAGTAGGCGGCCGAGTGCATCAGTCCGCCAAAGCGCTCACGCACCCGCTCGGGCATGACCTCGGAGAGCAGGGTGCCGGCCATGGCCCATTCGCCGCCCACGCCGATGGCGGCGAGGAAGCGGAAGGCGTTCCACTGCCACAGGTTGGTCGAGACGCCTGCCAGGGCGGTGAAGACGCCGTACATCAGGATCGAGGCCATCATGGCCGGCTTGCGGCCGAAGCGGTCGGCGATGGGACCCCAGATGAAGGAGCAGCCCCAGCCGAGCAGGAAGAGAGCGGCGCTGATCTGCCCGTACCAGCCGATGTTGTCGGGGGTGACCGCGACGCCGGCGCGGGGCAGCAGTTCGGTCATGGTGGGGGCCAGGACCAGTCCGAAGATGGTCCAGTTGAAGCCGTCCATGGCCCAGCCGCCGAACGAGCCCCAGAAGGCATGGCGTTGGGCCTTGGTGAGTCGTTCGGGGACGATGGCGGCGGATGTCGTCGTGGTGTGCTCGTTGATCGTCACGGGGACCTCGATTCGGCTCTGTTCGAAAGGTGACGATGTTGGGAGGCGAAGGGGGAGACTGAGCGGGGTGGCGGACCGGCGCGGATCAGCCGGCGTCGGCGACGCGGGCGAGGAAGGTGGCGAGTCCGGCTTGCATGCTGGCGTAGTCGGCGGCCGGTCCGGTGGGGGTCTTGCGCAGGTGGTCGCGGGCCGGTTCCAGGAGGAGGTCGACCGAGCGTTTCGCCGCGCGGACCGCCGCCGGAGAGTGGGCGATGATCGAGGTGACGAGCGCGGTGACGGTGTCGTCGAGCGCCGTCTCGGGCACGTGGGTGGTGGCCAGGCCAAGCCGTACCGCCTCGATGCCGTTGACCAGCCGTCCGGTGAACAGCAGGTCGCGGGCCGATGCGGGGCCGGTGAGCAAGGCGATGCGGGCGGCGAACGTCGGCGGTACGAGGATGCCCCAGCGGGCTATGGGCATGCCCAGTGTGGCGTCGTCGGCGACGACGCGCAGGTCGCAGGCGCAGGCGAGTTGGCAGCCGGCACCGGCCGCGGCGCCGCGGATGCGCGCGACGACGGGGACTGGGAGGCGTTCGATGGCGGTGAGCGCGCTCTCCATCGTGGCGAAACTGGCGTCGATGTCAGCGGGGTCGGCGGAGAGCCATTCGCGCATGTCGGAACCCGCGCTGAAAAAGCTGCGGCCCGCGCCGGCGAGTATGACTGCGCGGAGCGTAGGGTCGTCGGCCAGGTCCTCGAACAGGGTGGCGAGGGCGTGCCAGTCGCGGGTGGCGAGCGCATTGGCCCGGTGTCCCGTGCCGACCCGTACGGTGGCGAGGCCGCCGTCGCGCTGGAGCCTGACCGCGCCGGATCCGTCGGTCACCGTACGGCTCCCGTGGCCCGCAGTTCCTCGATCTCCCGGGCGCTATAACCGGTTTCGGCTAGTACGTCGTCCGTGTGCTGGCCGAGCAGGGGCGGGGCGGTGCGGATGTGGACAGGACTGGCGCTGAACTTGAGGGGCGATCCGATGGTGCGCAACTCCCCTGCCGTGGGATGGTCGAGGACAGACACCATCTCGCGGGCGACGGCCTGCGGGCTGGTCAGTGCCTGTTCGACCGTGCTGATCGGAGCGCAGGGCACTCCGGCAGTGTCCAGTGCCTCGGCCCACTCGGTGCTGGTGCGGCGGGCTAGCGCCGCCTCCAGGAGCGGGATGAGTTCCCGACGGTGGCGCACCCGGTCGGGGTTGGTGGCGAACCGGGGGTCGGCGGCGAGGGTGGGTTCGCCGAGCACCTCGGCGAAGGTCCGCCACAGCTTGTCGTTCCCGGCGGCAATCATCAGATGGCCGTCGGCGGTAGCCAGGGCCTGGTAGGGGACGATCGTCGGATGGGCCGAGCCGTGCGGGCCGGGGGTGTCGCCGGTGGTGAAGTAGCCGCCTGCCACGTAGGTGAGCCAGGCGAGCTGCCCGTCGAGCAGGGAGATGTCGACGTGCTGGCCGCGGCCGGTAGAGCGGCGCGCGTGCAGGGCGGCGAGGATGCCGATGGCGGCCCACATGCCGGCGCCGATGTCGGCGGTGGCGACGCCGGGGCGCATCGGAGGTCCGCCGGCTTCGCCGGTGATGCTCATCATGCCGCTCTGCGCCTGTGCGATGGCATCGTAGCCGGGCCGTTCGGCCCAGGGGCCGGTGTGGCCGTAGCCGGATATGGAGGCGTACACGAGACCCGGGTTGCGCGCCGACAGCTCCGGGTAGCCGAGGCCCAGGCGGGCGGCGGTACCGGGGCGGAAGTTCTCCACCAAGATGTCGGAGCGTTCGGCGAGCCGCAGCATGAACTCACGTCCGCGCTCGCTTTTGAGGTCGACGCTCACCCCGCGCTTGTTGCGGTTGGCGGACAGGAAGTAGGAGGCTTCGCCGCCCTGGAACGGCGGGCCCCACTGGCGGGTGTCGTCGCCGTCCTTGGTGTCCTCCACTTTGACGACGTCGGCGCCCAGGTCCGCCAGGACCATGGTCGCCAGCGGTCCGGAGAGGATGCGGGAGAGATCGAGGACTCGGATTCCGGCGAGGGCGCCTGGAACGGCGTACCCCGAACCCGGTACTGCGGTGGAAGTCATGCCTGATCGGTGCCTTTCTGACGCTGACGCGGCCCCGTGTGTCAAATTGGATGGACCACTGGACCACTGGACCGTGAGCTAGAGTGTTCGGCGAGTCCCAGCCGCTGTCAAGGGGCAGCGTCAAGGTCCGGGGGACCAACCGGGGAAAGGACCGCGCCGTGACGGAGTCGCTGCGCCCGCTGACACGACCCCGCCTGTACGAACAGGTGGTCGACCGACTGCGGGAGTACGTCCAGAAGGAGCACCTCCACGCGGGCGACCGGCTGCCTCCGGAACGCGACCTCGCGGACCGGCTCGGCGTCAGCCGCACCTCGGTACGCCAGGCGATCGTCGCCTTGGAGGTCCAGGGCCTCGTCGAGGTAAGGCACGGCGGCGGCACCTACCTGCTGCGCGACCGGCTGGACGCCGAACCGCTGGAGACGATGATCGACCGGCGCCGCCGACTCCCCGACGTCTTGGACGCCCGGGACGCCCTGGAGACCAAACTCGCTTTCCTCGCCGCGGCCCGCAGGACCGAACAGGATCTTCAGGAGATCGACGCCGCACTGACCGTCATGGCCGAGGCCATCGACCGCGGCGAACTGGGCGTCTCCGAGGACAAACGCTTCCACGCCGCGGTCACTGCGGCCGGCCACAGCCCGCTGCTCGCCGCGTTCATGGCTGAGATCTCCCTACCCATCGCCGAGAGCAGGGCGGAGTCACTGCGCCAGCCTGGCAGGCCGGCCAAGTCCCTGGAGCAGCACCGTGCCATCGCCGAGGCCGTTCGCGCGGGCGACTCCGAGGCCGCTGCCCAAGCCATGCACCACCACGTGGCGACCGTCGGGCACGTCAAACTGTTGGACTGGCAGGCCGAAGCGCTGGGCTGAACCGCCGAGAAGCAGGATCGCGCAACCGGCCCGGCAGCACACTCTCCACGCGGCCCCTTGCGACTGCGGCAATGCAGATCGTGTTCAGACTGGTACATGGGTTTCCGACGGACGAGCGCCGGAGCGCGCTGGCACCGGCCCGGACCGGGTCACGTTCCGACAGGCTGGAGTTCTCCTCCATCCTCCGCATCCACGAACACCTGCCGAGTAAAGAGCGCAGGCACATCGTGGACATCGGCCAGCCAGCGGAACCTGTCAAAGGGATCAAGGCAGGTGATCGTGTCTAACTTTGGGTCCGAAACACCGGCCCTGGCAGTCAGAGCCGGAGTTCCGCGAGCACTGAGTTGGTCGCGAGACGCGGGTGATCGCCACTGAGTTCACGCAGTACGGTCTGCCAGAAGACCGGCCAGGCGTCTTTAAGGTCAGCGAGCTCGCAGACCGTCTCGGCCGTCGCATAGGTGCAGGAGACGCACACCTTCCCGTCCTCCGGGAGGAACTCGATCAGGTCCGCGTTCTCGGTGAAGCCGATCGTCGAGGGCTCGCCCCAATCCAGGTGTTCGAGTACGCCCTTCATCGACCACAAGATGTCGAACACGGGAGTCCACGACCGCGGCGAGGCAACTCGGGCTCATCCATCGTGAACGAGAGGTCGGACAGGAAGTGGTACCAAGGCATGTCAGCACGCGTGACCACGGCGAGGTCCACTACTCCCTGGTGCCCCGACCGCGGTCCAGATATGGCCCAACTGACAAGCCGATCGGATCGTTCGCTGAGGGAACGCTGCTGGACGACATGGTGGAGTGCGCCTTGGAGGAACTGCGTGAACTCGCCGCCGACCCCGGGAACCTCAGCGAGACCAACATCGGTTACTTCGAAGCGCTGCTGAACTTCCTTATCGAAAACGATGCCCACCTGCTGCATGATGAGGAGTTCCTATCTCATTTAGCCCTCCTCCAGACTTCCGGAACAGATTTCAGGCGAGCCAGAGGTTCCCATAGCGGTAGTACGGCATGCCGCCGACCTCCGGCTCAGCACCGGAGACGCCTCGGGAGGCGTCGAGGATGTCGATGTACGCGGGGATGATGAAAGTTCCGCGCTCATACTGGATCCGCTGCATACGGTGGATGAGTTCGGTGCGTTTGGCGTCGTCGGTCTGGCGGATCGCCTGCTTGAAGAGACTGTCGTACTCGGCGTCGTGGAAATGGGTCGAGTTGGCGGTCGAGCCAGGGCCGTCGGTGTAGGTCGCGGAGATCAGAATGTTCCCGGTCGACGGAATGTTGGCCGCGAACGGGAAGTTGAGCCCCTGGCTGCCGAAGAAGGTGCCAGGGTCGACCTTGTCCACCTGGACTGTCACCCCGGCTCCCTTGGCCTGTTCGGCGAAGACCTCGGCGCCGCTGATCATGCCGGACAGCAGGTCGCTCGTGGTCAGCTGGACTACCAGGCCGTTGCCGTGTCCAGCCTGCCTGAGCAGTGACTTCGCCTTGTCCAGATCCTGGTGGCGCTGCGGCAGAGCGTGATCGAAGGCGGGGTCCTGCCAGGCGAACAGGTCGTTGGCGACGGTCGCGTAGCCGAGCACCGACGACTTGATCAGCGCGGGCCGGTCGACGATCAGTCGGAACGCCTCGCGGACCCGGTTGTCGTTGAAGGGTGCGATGTCGGCCCGCATGCCGAACGCCTCGATGGCCGCCTTGGACGATTTGACGATCCGTATCCCCGTCTGCCCGGACAGGGTCGCCGCCAGTGGATAGGGCACACCGTCGACGATGTCGATCTGGCCGGTCTTGAGCGCGTTCAGCCGCGAAGTGTCATCGGCGTAGTCGATGATGTGCAACTCGTCGACGTACGGATGCCCGGGGCGCCAGTAGTTCTCGAACCGGGTGAACACCGACTGCCGGCCGGGCTGGAAGCTCTTGTACTTGAACGGCCCGGTTCCCACCGGTCGGTGCGGGTCGAAGTCGACCGGGACCACGTAGACGAACGTCGACATCGCCTCGGGCAGCGGTACGAACCCGGAGGTCAGTCCGATACGGACGGTGCGGTCATCGAGCTTCCTCAGCTGTTTGGGGTCGATCATCGCGAGGCTCCCCGCATAGGGCGACGCGAGGGACGGGTCGAGTGTCCGTCTGATCGTGTGGATCAGGTCGTCGGCCGTCAGGGTCTTGCCGTTATGGAACTCCACGCCATTTCTGAGCCGGACCGTCCACACGTCGGCCGTCGCGTTGGAGCTGTACTCCTCGGCCAGCCACTTCTGGATCCGGTAGTCCGCGTCGGGGCTCCAGACGTTGTCGAAGAGCGCACCCGCCCGTGCGGTGTCCAGGGCGTTCATGCCCTTCGCGGGGTCGAGGGTGTCGCTGAAGCTGCCTCCGGTCATGCCGTGCCGGAGCACGCCACCGCGTTTCGGGGCGCCATAGTGCAACTGTTCCTTCCCGGCCCCCTGCTCGGGTTGGCCGGGCTGTGCTCCCCCACAGGCGGTCAGCGCCGCGCCGCCGAGCAGCGTGGCTCCGCCAAGGGTGCCGTACTTGAGCAGGTCACGGCGGCTCGGAAACGACCCGCCGGTAAGCACGTCGGTCATCTGGGCTCCTTCAACGAAGAACTTTCGACCGGGACGTCCGGACCACCACGGGCTATGTCCTGGATGTCAGCGAGCGAGAGAGAGTCGCGGATCAGCGTCAGGGTGTACGGGTCCGTGGCATGGTCGAGCACCCCGTGCACCGGACCGACCTCTGCCACCCTGCCGTTGTGCAGGACCGCGACCCGGTCGGCGAGCTGCCGGACGACGGCGAGGTTGTGCGTGACGAAGAGCATGGTCAACTGCTGTTCGGACTGCAGCCGTCCGAGCAATTCCAGGATCGAGGCCTGCACGGACACGTCCAACGCCGACGTGATCTCGTCGCAGATCATCAGTGTCGGACGGCACGCGACGGCGCGTGCGATCGCTGCTCGTTGCCGCTCGCCGCCGGAGAGGTCACGCGGCAACCGCTCGGCCAGACCGGGAGAGAGCGAGACCAGCGAGAGTGCCTCCCGCGCCTGCTCACGAGCCTCTTCGTCGGAGACGCCGAAGAAGTGCCGGACCGGGGCCATGATGCTGGCGATGACGGTACGCCGGGGGTTCAACGCCCGGTCCGGGCTCTGGAAGACGTACTGGATGGTGCGCTGGATCTCCGGGTCGCGCTCGTGCGCCTGCCTGGCCAGCTCCTTGCCCGCGTAACAGACCATGCCCGTCCACTGTCCGTTGAGCCCGACCAGGGAACGGGACAAGGTGCTCTTGCCCGAACCGGACTCACCGACCAGCGCCAAGCACTCGCCCTGCCGGACTTCGAGGTCGACGTCGAAGAGTGCCTGCACCGACCCGTAGTGCGCACTCAGGCCACGTACCTCCAGCAGTGCCGGGGACGCGTTGGCCGCCTTGGCATCCTCCACCGGGGACGAGTGGGCCAGCTGGGCGGCATGGGCTCCACGTACCGGTTCCACCGGTTCCCAGCAGGCGACCTGGTGGGCGGGGCCGATGGGGATCACCGGAGGCTGCTCGCCCGCGCAGCGTTCGGTGGCACGTCGGCAACGGGGCGAGAAGGGGCACCCCGCGGGCCGGTCCGCCGGGCTGGGCGCGGTACCGGGGAGTCTGCCCAGGGTCCGACGGCCCGCGACGTCGGGGACGGCGGAGAGCAGAGCGCCGGTGTAGGGATGCGCGGGCGCCTCGAAGACTGCCTGCCGGGTGCCGACCTCCGCGATCCGGCCGCCGTAGAGGACCAGCACCCTGTCCGCCAGGTGTCGTACGACGGCGAGGTCGTGCGTCACATGGACGGCCGCGACCTTCCGGGAGCGGCACTGTTCGCGCACGATCTCCAGGATGCGTGCCTGGGTGGTGACGTCGAGGCTGGTGGTCGGCTCGTCGAGCACGATGGCGGCGGGCCGCAGCAGGAAGGCCATCGCCAGCAGGACCCGTTGCAGCTGTCCGCCGGAGAGCTGGTGGGGGAACCGGGCCAGGAACCCTGCGTCGGACGGGAGCCGCACATCGGTGAGTGCCGATGCGACGGCCTCCGACCGCTGCTGCGCGGAGAGGCCGGCGGCGTGCTCACGCAGCACGTCGCGCAACTGCCACCCGATCCGTCTGCCCGGGCTCAGCGCCGAGGCGGGGTCCTGGGGCACGTAGGCGATGCGCGCCCCGCGCAACCTGCTGATCTCATCCGGTTTAAGCGCTAGCAGATCGACGCCGTCGAGCCGGACGCTGCCGCCCGCGATCCGCGCCCCGCGTCGGGCGTGGCCCAGCAGCGCCGTGCCGATGGTGGTCTTCCCGCAGCCCGACTCGCCGACCAGCGCCACGATCTCGCCGGGCCTGACGTCGAAGGAGACCCCCTGGACCACCGGCGTCCCGTCGGCGAGTTCCACGAGCAGGTCGCGTACTTCCAGTCCGTGGCTCATGAAGCGGTACTCCGTTCGATACCGGTGAAGCTCCGACCGACGCCTTCCGCGAGGGTGTTGGTCGCGACCGTGAAGAGGGTGATCATGACGATCGGGGCCATCACCGCGAGCGGCTGCACCGTCACCCCGGAGAAGCTCTCCGAGATCATCAACCCCCAGTCCGCGGCCGGTGGTTGGACACCGAACCCGAGGAAGCTGATGCCCGCGACCAGGCCGATCGACCAGGTCAGCAGGGCTCCCGCCTGGACCAGTACGGGGGTGAGGACGTTGGGCAGCACTTCCTGAAGGACGATCTCCCGCCGCGAGAACCCCATGGCACGCGCGCTCTCGACGTGCTCCCGGCCCACCACCTCGAGCGTCAGGCCCCGTACCAGCCGGACCACGACGGGCAGGAAGCTCAACGCGGTGATCATCACGATGATCCACGGGTCGCGTCCGAGGAGCACGATGAACATCAGCACCATCACGATGTCGGGCAGCGCGAGCAGCACGTCCATCGACCAGACGGTGGCCGCGTCGGTCCTGCGCCCCGTATAGCCCGCGATCATCCCGATGGTGACGCCGACCACGAGCGTGATCGCGGTGGCGGCGAAGGACATCCAGATCACCGACCGGCCGCCGCAGAGAATCCGGGACAGCACGTCCTCGCCGAGGAAGTCGCCGCCGAGCAGCATGTCCGGGCCCGGAGCCTGGAAGGGCACTCCGACGATCGCGCTGGGCGGGTGCGGTGCCAGCCAGGGGCCGCAGACACCGAGGAGCACCATGAGTGCCGTACCGATAGCACCGGACTTCGCGCCGCGGTCGGAGAAGTACCTGGCCACCCAGCGGTGCCTTCCGCGGCGCGTCACCGCGGCCCCGGTGTCGCTCGCGACGGACGTCATCGGGTGCCTCCAGCGGTGCGCAGTCGCGGGGTGAGGAGCACGGTGAGCACGTCGGCCGCGATGTTGGCGATCACCAGCCCGGCCGCGAAGATCATGCAGACGGCCTGGATGACGGGCAGGTCCCGGGTGGACTCGGCGCTCTGGAAGAGCGTCCCGAGGCCCGGGTAGTTGAAGATCACCTCAACGATCACGATGCCGCCGAGCAGATAGCTCAGGGTCAGGGCCGAGGACTGGATGGCTGGGACCAGCGCGTTGGGCAGAGCGTGCCGCCACACGACGTTCCGCTCGGAGATCCCGCGCAGCCGCGCCATGGCCACGTATTCGGAGTCCAGCTCCTCGATCATCGCCGCCCGCGAGAGCCGGATGGTGTAGGGAGCAGAGATCAGGGTCAGCGCCAGTGTGGGCAGCACGAGCTGCCGCACCTCGGTGAACGCCGACGCGCCGGGCGGGAGGATGGTGCTGGCGGGCAGAACCGTGAACACCGAGGTCGCGAAGAACAGCAGCACTCCGGTGGCGATCACGAAATCGGGCAGCGCCAGCAGGGTGAGTACGACCGGATTGGTCACCCGGTCGGTGAACCGGTCGTGATGCACGGCCAGCCAGGTTCCGATCACGATGGGGAGCGGGATGGCCACCGCCGCCGCGTACGTCATCAGGGCCAGCGAGTCCCGCAGCCGGTCCCCAACCACACTGCTCACCGGCCTGGCGGCGGCCAGCGAGCGCCCGAGGTCGCCGGTGAGAACGCCCCGCAGCCAGCGCCAGTACTGCTCCCACAACGGCCGGTCCAGCCCCAACTGCCGCCGAAGGTTCACGAGTTGCGCTGGTGTCGCCCGGCGTCCCAGGATCGCCTGTGCCGGGTCCGAGGGCAGCACCTGGGTGGCCAGGAAGACCAGCAGCGACACCACGAGCAGCACCACCACACCGCTCAGGACCCGCCGCAGCAGCCACCGGCCCAGCCCCGAGCCGCGCTCACGGCCCTCCCGGGCATCCTTCCCCGTCCCCGCCGTCCCGGTCCCCGCCATCAGCGTGCGCCGTCCAGGGGTGCCAGCGAGCCGTCGGGGCCGATCCGGCGGACAGTGGCGACGACGGCGGCAACGAGGCGATCGGCCTCGTCGTCGGTCAGGACCAGCGGCGGCACCAGGTTGACCGAGCCGTGGTAGCACATCGCCAGGACGCCGTAGTCGTCCCTGAGCACCGAGTCGATGGCCTCCTCGGCGATCGCCGGCTCCGCCCCGCTCACCAGGTCCGCCGTCAGGTGCACTCCGAGCATCATGCCGCAGCCGCTGACGTGGTCCACGACCGGTACCGACGCGAGTTCGGCGGCCAGTCGCTCCTTCATCCGGCGCCCGAGTTCCGCCGACCGCCGCACCAGCCCCTCGGCCTCGATCACGTCGAGGTTGGCGTTGGCGACCGCGCAGGCGACCGCGTGTCCCCCGTAGGAGCCGCCGCCCTCGGCTCCGGTGAGCGCCGTGGCCACCTCCGCGGAGAGCAGCAGGGCCCCGAGCGGCGCGTAACCGCTCGCGATGCCCTTCGCGACGACGATGATGTCCGGCTCGACTCCGTAAAGGTTGGCCGCGAACCAGTCGCCGCAGCGGCCGAAGGCCGTCACGACCTCGTCGAAGACCAGCAGAATGCCGTTGGCCCGCAGGACCTCGCTGACCCGCGGCCAGTAGTCCGCGGGCAGTTCGACCATGCCGGGACCGGCCATCACCGGCTCGGCGAAGAGCGCGGCGATGTTCTGGGCACCCAGTTCGTCGATGGTGCGCCGCAGCGCCTCGACGCAGTACTCGGTCGGGTCGGCACCCCCGAAACGGGCCGTGTTCTGCGGGAGGGGTGCGATCACCTGGCGGACCTGGGGCAGCATCGGGCCCAGACCCATGTCGGAGGTGAATCCCTGCAGGGCGGCCCCGGAGTAGCAGCGCCCGTGGAAACATCCCTCCAGGGACAGGATCCAGGTGCGATCCGGTTCGCCGCGCCGGGCGTGGTGGAGCCGGACGAACCGGAACGCGTCGTCGTCGGCCTCCGAGCCACAGTTGGCGAAGCGGACGCGTGCCATGTTCGGCGGGGCTTTCGCCAGCAGCCGTTCGGCGAGTTCGATGGCGGGTCGGCTGGTCAGGACACCGTCCGTCGAGATGTGGCCGAGCTGTTCGGCCTGCCTGCGCGCGGCCTGCGCGAGCTCCGCCCGGCCGTGCCCCACATGCGTCAGCCAGGCGGCGGACTCCGCGTCCAGGAAGGCGCGGCCGTCGCTGTCCCATACGGTGGCGCCCGCGCCGCGCACGATCACCGCGCGCTCGGTGGCGTCGGCGTCGAGCCACGGGTGCTGCACGACCGCGCGGTCGCGTTCGGCCCAGGTCCCGGTTGTGCTCACGATTCCCTCCTCAGGATCGATCCATCGGGCCGGACCCTGGCCAGGGCGCCCTGCAGGGCCGTGCCCAGGAGCTCGGCCTGCGCTTCGGTGAGGACCAGCGGCGGTGCGACGGTGACGGTGTTGGTGTGGACGCCGACGAGCACGCCGTAGTCCTGCCGGATCATCCGTTCGAGGGCCACCGGGTCCACCGGGCAGGGTTCGCGGGTCTCCTGGACCGCGACGAGCTCGACGGCGGCCAGCAGGCCGAGGCCGCGGACGTCACCGACGGCGTCGAGCCGCCGAAGCGGTGCGAGCGCCTTCGCCAGACGGTCCCCCACCACTGCGGCGTTGGCGACGAGCCCCTCCTTCTCGATCACGTCCAGGACCGCGGCCGCCACCGCACAGGCGGCGGCATGACCGCCGTAGGAGCCCCCGCTGTCGGCGCCGGCCAGTGCCTCGGCGGCGCGCTCGCTGTAGAGGAGGGCCGCGAGCGGCAGGTAGCCGCCGGCGATCCCGTTCGCGGTGATCATCAGATCGGGCGACAGGCCGTAGTGCTCCGCACCGAACCATGTGCCGGTGCGTCCGAACCCGGTGGTGATCTCGTCGAGCACCACCGGAATGTCGAACTCGGCGAGCAGTGCCGTCACCCCGGCCCACCAGCGCTGTGACAGCGGGACCACCAGGTCCCGTGCGCCCAGCAGGGGTTCGGCGAAGAAGGCGGCGACATGGTTCGGGCCGACCGTCTCGATGGTGGAGCGCAGCTCGCGCAGACAGTGCTCGACAGAGGTCCCGGCCGGATCCGACGGAAGGTCGCGCGGCGCGGGCACCTGGACGAAGCCGGGCAGTACGGGCCCGTACCCGGCACCCTCGCCCCAGCCGCGGAGCGCGGCCCCGGCCAGCGTCCGGCCGTGGTAGGAACCGGACACCGAGATGATCCAGTACCGCTCGGGGTGTCCGCGTCGGTGCTGGAACTCGCGGATCAGCCGGACCGCCTCGTCGCACGCCTCGGAACCGCTGCTGGCGTAACTCACCTTGCGGATCCCCTGCGGCGCGTGCGCCAGGATGCGCTCGGCCAGCATGATGGCCGGTGGGTTGGTGAGATTGCCGCCGGTGCCGAAGTGTTCCAGCGTCAGCATCTGCTCGGCCATGATCTCGGCGATCTCGGGCCGGCCGTGACCGATCTGGGTGAACCGGCCCCCGGCGTAGGCGTCCAGGTACTCCCGGCCGTCCATGTCGCGGACGCTGCTGCCGCGTCCCTCCACGATCACCAGGCGTTCGTCCACCTCGTCGCTGAGCGAGGGGTGCTGGATCACGGCACGGTCGCGCGCGGACCAGGCCGCGCCGCTGTCGAGGGAGGTCTTCCCAGTTGTGTCATGTGGTGGTTTAAGGATCGAGCGCCCTCCGGAGATATCCGCTCGGCGTGCCACCGGCAAGGGGCCGGGGCCTGACCAGTCGGCGGTGTCTTCCGGACAGCCTGGCCCGTTCCCCGCTTCGGCAGTAGCGGTCGGCGCCACGGTGTGCGCTCAGCGACAACTGCAGGACACCGGAAGTCAAGTTCGTGGACCCACGCGGCGTCCGGGTCTCCGATGCCCAGCTGCTGCGGGCCGCGTCCCGCGCCGTGGCGCTCGGCAGGACGCCCGCCTGGTGGGCCATGGACGGTGGTCTATCTCAACCGGGAGGGGCGACGGCAACCCGAATAGCTTGGTGTTCCGGACCGGGGAGTCTTCCTCGGCCTCCGTTCCCCGATGTACCGCACTCATTCCGTCGATTGCGGCGTAGTCTCCGAGGCGCGCTCGGCCTCGAACTGGACGGCGGCTGCCAGGTCCGGCTCCGAGTCGGCGATGTCTTCGTACAGCGAGGCACGAACCACATCTGGCTCAACGACACTGAAGCGCCCGACGTCATGGCGTGGATCCGGGTCGACGCAGAACCCGTGAAGATCGACGTCGAGGTAGTCGAACCGACACCGCTCCACCTCCGTCGAGCGACAACTGATTCACCCGGACAACCAGAGGTGGTGTCCCGCGCCAACCCCCACTGGATTCCAGCCGCCCGCAACACGTAACGTGAGCGGGCGGCGTTGTCTGCTCCGCCTCGTTGATAGGCGCGGCGTGCGGCCAAGGCCGAATTAGGGCGGTTTAACCAGTCCTGGAGTACTGCCAGTTGTCACACCAATCGGTCAGGCGCTGATGCGGCCACTACCGCCCAGGCTTGACGCCTGCTCCAGGGCGCTCCTGGCCCGAAATCTCTCCCCGGAACACGGGCGCACCTCCGACACCGCTGGTAACCCGGAGTAGACGACCGGACATCTCGCCCTCATCGTCCTCTAGGAACTCGACTACCAAAAGGGATTCGCCGTCGAAGGCCAGGTTCATCGGCCGGTCCCCCCGGCCGAGCGGCAGTGACCGGACCGAACTGCCGCCGGCTGCCACCACATCGAGCGTGGAAGAGCCGAAAGACGTGATCCACAGGCTGTCGTCCGCAGCCCACCGGATTCCGTGCGGAACATGCCCAGTGGGAAGCTGGGCGACAGTCTCCACCGTGCCATCGGGACGCCACCGGCGTACTCGGTCGAGGTACGCCTCGGTCCAGACGATCGAGCCGTCCGCGTGGGCCGCGATGCCGGCGGGGAAGGTGACGCCGGTGTCCACCACAGTCTCCGCGGTGCCGTCGGGAGCCAGCGCGATGATCCGGCCGTTCCCGCTGCGTTTGTCGCGCAGGTCCGCTTCCCACTCCCAGATGTGTGAGTCGGCGATCCAGAGCCGTCCGTCCGCGCCCCAGACGAGATCGTGTGGGGCGATAAGCGGGGCGCCGTCCACCTCTGTGAGAACGGTCTCGGCCTCCTCCGCTCCGATCCGCAGCCGCTGGATGCTGGGTTCGGTGGCGTCGTCGGCTACCCAGAAGTCACCGATGCGCCCACCGGTGTGTGCGAGATAGGCAGCCTGGTCGGTTCCTATCGCGACCGCGATCGGCCCGGAGGTGGTCTTGGCCAGTGTGTGGGCTCTCGCATCGGGGGACCAGCCGACGAGTCGGCCGTTGTTCGTGTCCACGCTGACGAACCGTCCGTCGGGCAGCAGGTCGCCGCCCTGTGGCATACCTCCGAAGGCGGATTCCAGCACTTCGACGGTCGACTCATAGGGGAAGGGAAGAGGCATCGGGGATATTCTCCTTGCGTCAATAGTCCGTCAGGTGACGGCGGCACGGTCCAGCGCTCCGCGCAGGACAGGGGCTCCGGCCGTTCGGCACGGAACACGCTTGAGCTGTCCCGGGCGGTAGCCGTACGGGTTTTCGTGCTCGGTGAGTCCGAAGTCGATGACGTACAACTCCCCTTCGCCGAAGGCGAAGTTGATCGGCACGCCGCCAAGGACGACCTCGTGCAGGGGTGTTCCGTCGCGGGCAATGACGTCGATGCCACCCGCCTCGAAGTTGGCAATCCACAGGTTGCCGTCGACGTCGGCCTTGACCGCTTCCGGGGTGTGCCCTTCCGGCAGTGTGGTGATGTGCTCCGTCAGGCCTCCGGGCAGCAGGCGGCAGACCCGGCGGGTGTAGGACTCGACCCAGACCACGGCGCCGTCGGATTCGGCCAGGACGCCGTTGGGGAAGGTGGGACCGAGTTCGAGGGCGACTTCGGCGCGCAGACCAGGGCCGATCACGTAGAGGTATCCGGGGTCACCAGGTCCGTCGGGGTCCCAGCGGCCGGAGTCGGTGATCCAGAGCCGGCCGTCAGGGTCCCATGCGAGGGAGTTGGGCGCGGTGAAGGCGAGGCCGTCGGCCTCAGTGACCAGCACCTCAACGGCGGTGCCGTCCGGGCTGATCCGCTGCAGGGAGGGTGGTACGGTCCGGGGCGCGATCCGTCCCTGCCCGTCGTGACCGCTCTGGGTGACGTAGACGTGGTCGTCGCTGCCGAAGAGGCAGCCGTAGGGGCGGCCACCCGGTACCGCGAAGGTGGCGAGCAGTCCGTCGGGGTAGCGGACGCAGATACGGCCGCTGTCGGTCTCGGCGAACAGCACCCCACCGTCCAGGAGGAGTTCGGGGGTCTCAGGGTGTCCGAGGAGGTCGGCGAGGATCTCAGGCCGGGGCAGCGTCAGTCGGGGCAGTGTCACAGGAGCACCTTCAGTAGCCTGCCGGTCATCTGAGCGGCTTCGGGTTCCGATTCGTCGAAGGAACCGAGGTCCGTCACATAGAGGGCCCCGTCGGCGAGGACACAGTTCAGTGGCAGACCGCCGGTGGGGACGAAGTCGGTTTGTCTGCCGTGCCGGTCGAGCACGACGACGCCTTCGGCGAAGAGGCCTGCGATCCACAGGGTGCCGTCCGGTCCGATTTTCAGGCACTCGGGCAACTGCTCCTCGGGCAGCGTGCACAGGACTTCCGGCCGACCGCCCGGCGGCAGTCGCATCACCCGGTTGGTGTAGCACTCGGCCCAGAGGACGGCTCCGTCGTCGGCCACTGCGATTCCGCTGGGAAACGTGTGGCCGGTGTCCAGGAGTGTACGGACGGCCCCGTCGGGGCCCACGGCAATCAGCCGTCCTGAGTCGGGGCGCGCATCGGCGTCCCAGGTGCCGGAGTCGGTGACGTACAGCGTCCCGTCGGAGCCGAGGGCGAGGTCGTGCGGCGCGAGGAACTCCGCTCCGTCCGCTGCGGTGGCGATCACTTCGGGTTCGTACGATCCAGGGAGCAAGCGTACGACGGCGGGCGGGCGTTGTTCGGGCGAGCGCCAGGCGCCGGCCTGGCCACCGTTCTGGGTGAAGTACAGGGAGCCGTCCGGTGCCGCAAGGACGGCGTTCGGACCGCCGCCGACTGCTGCGAGGATGGTGATCCCTTCACCCGGACGATGCGCTGCGATGCGGCCGGTGTAGGTCTCGGCGAAGACGACCGAACCGTCTGCCAGGACGTCTGGGCCCTGTGGGTGACCGAGTCCCTCGGCGAGCACGACTGGGGAACTCGTCATCAGGCCAGCCACAGGTCGGCGTAGCGGTACAGGGCCAGCCCGGACAGATCCGGCTTCAGCCCGCCCACTTTGTCGCTGTGGCCGTCGAAGGCGTCGTAGAAGCCGGTGATGATGTAACCGCCCCGGTCAAACTGGATCTGCTGCATACGGTGCGCCAGGTCCTTCTGCTTGGTCGGGTCAGTCTCGGCGACAGCCTGGCGGTACAGCGTGTCGAACTCGGCGTCCTTGAAGTGGACGAAGTTCGTCGTCGAAGTCGGTGCGTCGCTGGACTGACAGGTGTAGAAGTAGTCTGCCGGCGAGGTCAGGTTCGGGGAGAACAGCCAGTTGCCGTAGTTCGGGCCGTAGAAGGTAGCCTGATCGACCTTGTTGACAGTGATAGTCACGCCCGCCTTCTTAGCCTGGGCGGCGAACGCCTGACAGAGACTGACGATCCCGGCGCCCAGGTCCGCGGTGGTCAGGGTGACGTGCAGATCCTGCGCGCCGGCCTGCCTGAGCAGTGACTTTGCCTTGTCGATGTCCTGTGTGCGTTGCGGAAGCGCGGAGTTGTAGAGCGGGTCGGACGGAGAGTAGAGGTCGTTGGCGATTCTGGCGTGCCCGAGGTAGGCCGCTTCGTTGAGCGCCTTGCGGTCCACGAGGAGGCGGAATGCCTGGCGGACCCTGGGATCGTTGAACGGTGCCTGGTCCGTGCGCATCTGCAGAGGCACGAAACTGTTGGTCTCCTGGTGCAGGAGACTGACACCAGCCTTTCCCTGTAGTTGCGGCAGAAGCGAGAACTCGATGGTGTCCGCCCCCATCACCTGGCCGGAGACGAGCGCGTTGACGCGACTGTTCTCGTCGGCGAAGTCGATGAGCGTCAGGCCGTCGAGGTAGGGCTTGCCGTGCTGCCAGTAGTTCTGGTGGCGGGTGAACGTGGTCTGCCGTCCGGGCTCGAATTCCTTGAGGACGAAAGGGCCGGTGCCAACCGGCTTCGCCGGGTTGTAACCGACCGGGATGATCGGAATGAATGTCGACAGGATCTCGGGCAGATTGGTCAGACCCGACTTCAGCTTGAGCAGGACGGTCAGGTTGTCGATCTTCTTGCTGTTCACGAGGTCCAGGTCCGCCAGGGAACCGGCGTAGGCGGCGGCCGTCTTCGGATCCAGCAAGGTCTTCAACGAGTACAGGACATCTTCGGCGGTCAGCGGCTTTCCGTTGTGGAATTCCACTCCAGCCTTGATCTTGATCGTCCATTCGTCCGCGGTCTTGTTCACGGAATACTCGTCGACGAGTTTCTTCTCGATCCTGTAGTCCGCGGTCGGATACCACAGGGTTTCGTACATCGCGCTGAAGCGCCCGAAATCTGAGGCGGAGTTAATCACAAAGGCGCTTAGACTGTCCTTGGAGCTGCCACCGGATATTCCGTGGACAAAGGTACCGCCGCGCTTGGGGGCTCCGGTCGGGCCGCTCGATCCCATTGAGGGGGATCCGCTCGATCCTGCGCACGCAGCGAGCATTCCGCCGCCGAGCAGTGTGGCCCCGCCCAGCATTCCGGTTTTCAGGAGCCGTCGTCTGCTCAGTTCCATTGAGGCCTCCACCATGGGGAAATACCGATTCGTGACGAAGCATCCCAGCGGGACTGCCAGTGCTGTTGTCCGCCGGTGCACAGTTCTTGTCTCTCAGGTCACCGTGTCCGGTGACGCCCGCCCGGCACCTGATCAACGTGGTGGAATCGAATAGACCCACCTGCGAGAGAAGGGAATTCCCATGGGCACGGAGACGCATACGGAAACCAACGTGGACATCGAGGCCGTCCGTGCGGTGATCGAGCTGTACGTGACGGGCGTTTCGGCGTCCGATGCCGAGGTGGTTGCCTCTGCATTCCGTCCCGACGCCCGCATGTGGGGATATCTGGGCGACCAGTTGGTCGTGGCCCCCATCACAGAGTTCCTGAACGTCGTACGCGAGACCCCGGATCCGGGGAGCTGGAAGGATTCGTATTCCCACCGCATCCGTTCGATCGACGTCACCGGGAACGCGGCGGCGGGAGTCCTGGAGGAGACCGGCTACATCGGGGCCGACTTCACCAACTACTTCACGCTCGTGCGTGAGAACGGCACGTGGGCGATCGCCAGCAAGACATTCTTCCTCAGCGGTGGCGACGTACCGCCGGCTCCCTGACGGAACCGACGGCGGCCGGACGATGGCGTCCGGCCGCCGGGGCCTCAGGAGAGGACCAGCCGCGGCGAGTTCGCTATCAGCGAGCGGGTGTACTCGTCCTGGGGACGATCCAGGACTTCCGCCGTGGTTCCCGACTCCGTGGTGCGTCCGCCGTTGAGGACGACGACGCGGTCTGCCACGGCCCTTACGACTCCCAGGTTGTGGGTCACGAACACCAGGGCCAGGTCCTTCTCGGCGCGCAATTCGTCCAGCAGCCTGATGATCGCGGCCTGCACAGAGACGTCGAGTGCCGAGGTGATCTCGTCGCAAACCAGCACTTTCGGTTCGCACAGCAGGGCACGCGCGATCGCTGCCCGCTGGCGTTCGCCACCGGACAGATCCCGGGGGCTCGCGTGAGCCAGTCGTCGGGGCAGTGACACTTGGTCGAGCGCGGCCTCGACACGTTCGCGCGCCTCGGCCCTGGTCGCGCCAAAGAAGTGTTGGACAGGGACTTGCAGGCTCTGTCCGATGGTGTGCCGCGGGTTGAGGGAGCGGTACGGGTTCTGGAAGACGTACTGGAGTGTGCGCCGCTGCTGCGCGCTGCGTTCACGAGCCCTGGGCGCGAGGGATTCGCCGAGTAGGCTGATCGTGCCGGCGTCAGGGATGACCAGGCCCACCAGCGACCGTGACAGTGTGGTCTTGCCGGACCCTGACTCCCCCACCACGGCCAGGCACTCGCCAGCCGCCACGGAGAACCCGGCGTCCCGTACGACGGCTGCCCCGCCGTAGCCGACGTTCAGGCCCCTGACTTCCAGTAGCGGCTGACGGTTGGCCGTCGGTTCGGCCCGGGAGTCCGGCTCGCCCACGATCCGGGGTGGTGCGTCGAGTTCGGTCACGCGCGAGCAGCGGACAGCGTGTCCTGCTTCCAACTCCGTTAGTTCGGGGGCCTGTTCGCCACAGGTCGGCTGGTGGAAGGCGCAGCGCGGCGCAAAAGAACAGCCCGTCGGCCGCTCGCCGGGGGACGGCGCATGTCCGGGTGCCAACGCCAGCTTGCGCCGCTCGGCGACATCCGGAATGGCCGCGAGGAGCGTCCGGCTGTAGGGGTGACGGGGCGTGGCGAACATGGCCTGGGCCGAGGAGGACTCTACGATCCGCCCGGCGTAGAGCACGATGACCCGGTCGGCCAGTTCCTGAACCACGGCAAGGTCGTGGGTGACATACAGGGCTGCGGTGCCGTGACTGCGACACAGTTCCCGGACGGTCTCCAGTACATGTGCCTGAGTGATGACGTCGAGGCCTGTGGTCGGCTCGTCCAAAACGATCGCCTTCGGGCGCAGCACGAACGCCAGCGCCAACGCCAACCGCTGCTGCTGCCCGCCGGAGAGCTGATGCGGGAAACGGGCGAGGAAGTGGTCGTCGCTCGGCAGCTTCACCTCGTCCAGCACCCGTGTGATTCGCTCTGTCAATTCGTTCTCGCTCACGCCGGGTTCGTGCACGGTCACGACCTCGCGGAGCTGGATCCCGATACGGTGAGCGGGGTTCAGTGCCGCGCCGGGGTCCTGCGGGACATAGGCGACCAGACGGCCGCGGGCGCGGGTTAGGGCCGCCGGATCGAGGCCGAGGACGTCCACGTCGCCGACTACGACACGGCCTGCGGTGATCCGCGCGCCCTTGCGTGCGTAGCCCAACAGTGCCGATCCGACGGTTGTCTTGCCGCTGCCGGACTCGCCCACCAGGCCGACGATCTCGCCGGTGTCAAGGGCGAAGTCGATGTCGCTGACGACATCGACGCCACTCGACACCAGTTCGATCCGCAGCCCTGAGACCTCGACCGCGTGCCGTGCCTGTGCGGTCGCCTGTCCTTCCGTGCTTGTGCTGGTCATGCGTCGTTCCTGTCCGTGAGGCCGGTCATACGGCGGCTGATGCCCTCACCGAGCGTGTTGGTGGCGAGAGTGAACAGGGCGATCAGCAGCACCGGCACGACCGTCGCCCACGGCTGGAAGCCCAGTCCCGCACGGTTCTCGTTGACCATCAGGCCCCAGTCCGCCTGTGGTGCCTGGATCCCGAAACCGAGGAAACTCAGACCGGCGATCACGCCGATCGACCAGGTCAGAATGGCTCCGGTCTGCACCACGAGCGGGCCGACGATGTTCGGGAGGATCTCGCGCAGCAGAATGCGCGAGCGGGGGACGCCCATCATCTCGGCCGCCTCGACGAACTCCTGCTCCACTGTCTGCAGCGTGACGCCACGTACGAGACGTCCGACGGTGGGACTCCAGCCGAGCGCGACCAGCGCCACGATCAGCAGCGGACTGTGTCCGAGCAGGGAAACGAAGAGCAGGACGAACACGATCTGTGGGAAGGCCAGCAGAACGTCCATCAGCCAGACGATGATCCCGCCGACATAACCGCGCGCGTAACCGGCCACCAGCCCGAGCACAGTGCCCAGAGCAACCCCAAGTGCCGTGGTGGCGACCGACATCCACACCACGGACCGGCCGCCGGCGAGGACGCGGGAGAGGACGTCTTGGCCCAGGTAGTCGGTACCAAGCGGAAGTCCGTTGCCGGGCGGCCGGAACGGCGCCCCCACGATGTCAGCGGGTGCATGCGGTGTCAGAAACGGCCCGAGGAGGGCGAGCAGGACCAGCACGCAGCTGCCCACCGCTCCCACCAGCAACTGAGTGTTGCGGCCGATGCGGTGGGAACCAACGTCGGGCACTGTCGGGGCTATGGTGATGTTGGCGGTCGTCATCGCGGGCCCCTGGTGCGCAGCTTGGGTGTCAGATACACCGTGAGGATGTCGGCGAGTAGGTTGAACACCACGACTCCTGCGGAGAAGACCAGGGTGATCGCCTGGATCATGGGCATGTCCCGGAAGGACACCGCATCGTTGAGCGCGCCGCCGAGACCTGGATAGGTGAAGACGTACTCGACGACGACCACACCGCCGAGGAGATAGCTGAGCATCAGCGCGGTGCCCTGCACCGTGGGCACCAGCGCGTTGGGCAGTGCGTGGCGCCAGACGATCCGTCGTTCCGGGACGCCACGCAGTCGCGCCATGGCGACGTACTCCGATTCGAGGGTCTCGATCACCGAGGCCCGGACCATCCGGGCGAGGAACGGCGTGGTGGTCAGCAGCAGCGTGAGACAGGGCAGGACCAGGGCGTCGGGATGCGCGAAGGGGTTGGAGCCGGGCGGGATCAGCGAGGCGGACGGGAACCAGGCGACCACGGTGGTGGACAGCAGGATCAGCACGAAGGCGCCGATGACGAAGTCCGGGAGGGCCATCAGGCCGACCAGGACGGTACTCACGGTGCGGTCGGCGAACCGGTCACGCCGTACGGCCAGCGCGATGCCGATCGCGACCGACAGCGGGACCATGAGCACGGCGACCACCAGGAGCAGGCACAGGGAGTTCTCCAGACGGTCCGTCAACAGTGACGTCACCGGCCGCTGCGAGGCGATGGACTGACCGAAGTCACCCCGGACCGCATGGCTGAGCCACTGCCAGTACTGGCTGGGCACCGACTGGTCCAGATGCAGCTTCGCCCTCAGCTGGGCCACGAGCTCCGGTGTCGCCTGCTTGCCGAGAATGGTCCGGGCGGCGTCTGAAGGCAGCATCTGGGTCGCGAGGAAGATCACGGCCGACACGGCCAGCAGCACGAGCAGTCCGGATCCGGCGCGCTGGGCGATCCACCAGTGCCGGGACTGTCGGAGCCGACGCCTTGACGGGCCGGCCGTACCACCGGCCGTCTCGGCGGCCACGGTTTCGAGCATGGTGGACCTCCTAGAGAGCCACGGTTTTCCCAGGACGGGCGCGGCGTCCGCGCCCGGCGTTACTTGACAGCGGCAAGTACCTGATTGGTGGTGCCGATCTCGCACAGCACCGAAAGGCCGAGGGACAGCGCGCTGTCGTGCCACTCGCGGCTGATGGAGCAGAGTCCGTCGCTGGCCAGGACGATCCGGTAGCCCAGGTCGGCGCCGAAGCGGGCTGTGCTCTCCACCGACAGGTTGGTCCAAGTGCCTGTGAGGATCAGCGTGTCGACGGCGGCGGCCCGCAGCACGATGTCCAGCTCGGTTCCGGTGAAGGCGCTGACTCTCTCCTTGAAGATCACGATGTCATCCCCTACCGGTTCGAGTCCTGGCAGGATGTCCATGCCCGGGTCGCCCGCCTGGAGGCTTGGGTCGTCGACGAGCTCGCGGAACAGGTCGGGCAGCAGGCCCTGAGGCCGGGCTCCCTTCGCGCTGCGGTGGTGCACGTGAATCACCTGGAGTCCGGCCGAACGGGCCATCTCCAGCAGGGAGACGATGTGCTCGACGACGTTCTGTTCCAGCGCGTGGACTCCAGCGCCGTCCGTGGCGCTTGGGCCAGCCACGCTTTCGTGCATGTCGAGCACGAGCAGGGCGGTGCAGGCGGGATCGATGGGCTTGAGGTCGCTCATGTCTAGTTCTCCTCGTCCGGCCTGTCCGGACCGCGGCTCAGTGGTAGTGGTTCATGGCGGTCTGGCCGCCGTCGACGGCGATCGTGGCGCCGGTCAGGAACGTGGGTGCCTCGGTGACGAGGTAGCGCACGACGTCGGCCACCTCGGCGGGGTCCGCGGCGCGGGACATGGGGTTCATGTGCCGTAGCCATTCGGCGTCCACCGTGTCGACGAAGTCGGAGATCATCGGTGTGCGGATCCAGCCCGGCGCGATCGCGTTCGCGGTGATGCCGTACGGCGCAAGGTCCACCGACAAACTGCGGGCCAGCGAGTGGACGGCGGCCTTCGCCGCGTTGTAGTGCGCGAGTCCGGCATCGCTGACCATGCCGCTGACGGACCCGACCAGGACGATCCGGCCACCACCTTGGGCCTTCATCAACCGGGTGGCGTGCATGCAACTGAGGGCCGCTCCGTTGACGACGACGTCGATCATCGAGTGCCAGTCGGCCGGATCGAGCTCGTCGAACGGTGCGACGTGCAAAGCCGCGGCAGCGGTCACCAGGGCGTCGATCCGCCCGTGCCGCTCGGCCACCTCAGCGAACAGTGCGTCCACGTCGGCCGGCACACCCACGTTGGCCGTGACGCCGGTGACCGTGACGTCCGGAGCGCTCTTCCGCAAGTTTTCCACCGCTTCGGCCAGGACTTCGCTGCGGCGGCCGGCGATCACGATGTGATGGCCGCGCCCGGCCAGTGCCTCGGCGACGGCGAAACCTATGCCCGTCGCACCACCGGTCACGACGGTCACGGGGGTGTCGGATCGGGCTGTCGTATGGCTGCTGCCGGTCATGCACGTCTCCTGCACTGTAAGTTGGTATGCGTGACGCATGTCAGGGACGAGGGGGAGCGAGCCGCGGCTCATACGGCTCCGGGAACCTGCTGTCGCTGATCTCCGTGCCGATGGCTCCGAAGGCGAACGCGCTCAGCGAACCACCCTCCTCGCCGAGCATCGAGGCGTAGGACCGCATGGTGGAAAGATTCAGAACCATCACTGCGCCGATGGGCAGGGCCCGTTCGCCAAACGCCAGCAGGTGGACGTCGTCGCGGATCCCGTACATCACGCAGGGATCCACCTCGGCCTGCTGGAATTCCTCACCCGCCAGGCAGTGCCACACGTACCAGTTTTCGTTGAGGTAGATGTGCTCGTAGACGTCGGTCGGACTGTATGCCCACATGATGCGGCGGCCCACCAGTTCCCGTGACGGCGTGAACCTCGTGTCGCTGGGCGAGTCCACCAGTGCGCCGTGCCGAAAACGCTGTCCGACCTTCGGCTCGCCGGGAACCTTCGTCTCTCCGATCTTGCTGTCTATGGCCAGCGCCCTGCCGTCCTCCAAATCGAGGATGACGGATCGGGAGCGGCAGCCATCGAGGACGGCCTGCGCCCGCAGGAAGTACAGGTTTTCGGCGACCTCGAAGACCTCGTACACGTGCTCGGGTCTGCCCGAGGTGCTGCCGGACGAGTCGACGCCGTGCATTCGCTCGCGCAGATCAACAACGATCTCGCCACCGTCGTCAAGACCGATGACGAGTCGGCGTCCACGCAGTGCCTCGCTCTCGCCCGGCTTGTTGGTGAGGAAGGTGTCGCCGAGCCCCAGCGCGGGACCGCCGGTGTCGTCGTTTTCGGGTGAAGTGCTCATGGCCTCATGTCTAGTCGGCGCGGCCACCAGGGGTCTTGTCCGCCAGCGTCCATCACTTGCGCAACTCGGCACGAGGTCACGTGCTGTTCCGGCTTGCTCACCAGCAACGTCGGGACTAAACCGTCTCGCCCGTCAGCAGCAGTGGCGGGGTGTACCGGCCGGGACGTCGAGGGTCGGGTTGCGGGCGAAGAAGTCCACCGGTTTGAGAATGAATCCCGCGTGGTCGACAGGCATGACCGGCCAGTCCTCGGTGCGGGGGAAGTGGGTCAGGCCGAAGGTGTGCCACAACACGATGTCCTGGCCGTCGATATCGCGGTCGGCGGCGGCATACGTGGGGAGTCCCGCTCGGCCTGGATGCTGGTTGACTAGGTCACCGGCTGGATACCGCTCAGCAGGATCGAAGCGGGTGACCCACAAGTGCTTGGCGGCGAAGGTCGCACGCTTGTACACGGAGGAACTCGGATCAGCGAGCAGAACCGGCTGCCCCTCCGGGTGAAGCGCGTAACCCACCGGCCGGCCCAGACGGTTCTTGTGCTCCGGGTTGACGATGTGCCAGGTGCGGGCGCGCCCTGGGTGGGCGAGACGCTGGGCTTCGGACTCCCGCGCGAGTCGGGTGCGGGCGAGGGTGAAGGCGTTGCCGTACGGGTTCTCTGGGCCGAGGGGCAGGGCTCGCGCCTCCACTTCGTCGACGGCGTTTTTCATGCCGTCGACTGTCATGTCCAAACGGGCGCAGAACAGGTGCTGGTGGTAAGGGGCGCCAAGGCCGGGGGCCAACTCGGAGGCGTAGGTGTGGTTTTCGCCGCTGGGACCAGGCAGGGCGGACGTGAATGGGATGCCGGTGGCTTTGGCCTCCAACTGGATGGCGCCATCCAGATACAGGTACCAATAGAAGCCGTAGTCGTAGTTGCCGATCGTGGTGAAGAACGAGATCACCATACGGCGCTGGCGACGAGTCTCGGCCGTTCCGGTCCACATCTCGTTGTGCTTCCACAGGACACCGTGGTCCTCTTCGTGGAGGCAGATGGCATTCCGGATGCGTTGCGGTTGGCCGTGCTCGTCGGCCAGGACGGCGTCGAGGTACGTGATGTCGCCCAGGCAGTCGCAGCCCAGTTCGAGGGAGTTGGTGTAACGGGCGAAGAGGTATTCTCCGGCGTCGAAGTAGTTCTGCCAGGAGCGGACCGGTGACGGGTCCGCGTAGGGAACGACCATCTCGGCGACCGAGGCACGGTACAGGATCGGCCGCTCGATGTCTCCGTCACGGAACGACAGCTGGTGCAGCACGAGGCCTTCCCTGGCATCGAACCCCAGCCGGACGCTCCAGTTCTCCCAGCGCAGGACGTCGCCTTCCAGGTGAAAGCTCGGTCCCTCGGGCTGGGTGATCTCGATGGGTTTCAGAGTGCGGCGAGTTGGCCCAGTGAAAGCGAGGTCGTCGATGTTCGCGCACTCCTCGGGGACCGGCACCACCCCCGTGTCAATGATCCGAACGACCTCCCGAGCGATCGTGTCGACATACGCGACTAGGCCGTCGACGGGATGGGCCCACGGATTGTCCCGGACGTGGTCCTGACGGAACGCCAGGGTGTGGAGGATCCGTCGGCCCTTTTCGTCGGGACGGTCGTAGAAGCCGGCGGACAGCGGCGCCACCCGCACCCTATGGGGCGTCAGGCTTCGTGCGGCCAATGCTGCGGACCAGTCGGGGTGCGCGGCGAGGATCTGCTCGACGAGGCTGAACTCCTCGTCCAGGATTGGCAGGCGCCCCTCCGTTTCGGGATCGGGTTCGCGTATCGATTCGACCACATCGTCTGTGAG
This sequence comes from Streptomyces sp. NPDC091280, assembly GCF_044768565.1. Classification (NCBI taxonomy): domain Bacteria; kingdom Bacillati; phylum Actinomycetota; class Actinomycetes; order Kitasatosporales; family Streptomycetaceae; genus Streptomyces; species Streptomyces sp. NPDC091280. The sequence goes on along the minus strand of NZ_JBIVUZ010000023.1, from coordinate 47,225 downwards.
CGCGACGACGACGTCGTGCGAGCGGCCGTCCGCCGTGTCGAGCAGGAAGACGCGCACACGGCGCTCGAGGCGCTCACCCGGAACGTGGTCGAGCACTGCCTGCTTCGGCGGCTCTTCAAGACCCACGTACACGAACCGGACACTCTTTCTCAGCAGTCCTTCTCGTTCCAGCACTCGGCGGGCGGCGCGTATGTCCGTCTCGGTCAGCCGGTCGAGCGGGTGTGGCGGAGCGGGATCTATGACAGCGGGCACGCGGGTTCTCCTTGAGAAGTACTTGGCTCCGTGCTCAACGGAAAGCGGCGGCCGCTCTGGCGCCGGGTGCAAGGCGCGCTCCGATACACCTGTCGACCGAGAAGCGGCCGGCGCCAGTGCACACGAGGCTCGCCGCCATACAGATCAGGACCAGATTGATCTCCCAGCCGCCCGACGCTTTCTCGGCGAAGAAGCCGTTCTCCCAGTTGGTCAGGATGATCGCGAGGAACATGTCGACTGCGAGGAGGGCGGCGGTCGGCCTGGTGAGCAGACCGACCGCTACGGCTGCTCCGCCGCCGAACTCGACCAGACCTGCTGTCACCGCCCACAGCGCTCCCGGGTGCGCCCCGAGCGAGGCGAAGTAGTCGCCGGTTCCGGTGATTCCGCCCCCGCCCAGCCAGCCGAAGAGCTTCTGGGCGCCGTGGGCGATGAAAACGATCGCCAGTCCGGCACGCAGGACGGCGGGAGCGGCGATGAGTGTCCGGGGATCGGTCGTGGCAGGGAAAGATACGGACTGGGGCGAGAGCTGAGGCGCCATGCGGCGTATCCCTTCGGCGAGTGGTGGGCAGCGCGGTGACCCACGCTCAGCCCAGGTGCATCCAGACGCCCTTGACCTCCGTGAAGACATCGAGGGCGTACTTGCCCATCTCGCGCCCCCACCCACTGGCCCCGAAGCCGCCCCAGGGCGCGGCGCTGTCCGGGATGGGCAGCATATTGACGAACACCGCGCCGGCCCGGATGTCGGCGGCCATGCGGTGGGCGGTTGCGAGGTCTTTGGTCCATACGGCGGCTGCGAGGCCGTAGTCGGTGGCGTTGGCGCGGTCTGCTAGTTCTTCCGGGTCGTCGTAGGCGAGGACAGGCAGCACGGGGCCGAAGACTTCGTCGCGGACGATCGCCATGTCGTCGTCGACACCCGCGAACACGGTGGGCCGGTAGAAGTTACCGGACGCCAGTTCTCCGTCAGCCTTCGAGCCCCCGGTCACCAGCTGGGCACCGGCCCCCACCGCAGCACGAACATGTGCGTCGACGCCAGCCAGGTGCTCGGGGCTGACCAGGGGACCGAGTTGGGTCTGCGGGTCGATGCCGGGGCCCAAGCGCAGGCCAGCCATGGCCGTGGCGAGCTTCTCCGTGAACTCGTCGATCCTGTGCCGGTCGACGTACACGCGCGTGTAGGCGGCGCAGACCTGTCCGCTGTTGAGCAGGGCACCCTGGAGGTTGCCCGCCACTGCGGCATCGATGTCGGCGTCGGCGGCGACGATGCTTGGTGCCTTGCCGCCGAGTTCCAAGGTGACCCGCTTGAGGTTCCCGGCGGAGGCCCGGACGATCTCCCGGCCAACGGCGGTGGACCCGGTGAAGGAGACCTTGTCGACGCCCGAGTGGGCAACCAGCGCCTTACCGACGCCAGGACCGCCCGTGACCAGGTTGACGACGCCAGCGGGGATCCCGGCTTCTTCGATGAGTTCGACCAGCCGCACCGTGGTCAACGGCGTCTGCTCGGCCGGCTTGACGATGACCGTGTTACCGCAGGCCAACGCGGGGGCGATCTTCCAGGAGGCGATCATCAGCGGGAAGTTCCACGGAGTGATCAGCGCGCACACACCGACCGGCTCCCGCCGGGTGTAGTGCAGGGTGTCGGGGAAGGACACAGGGGTTACGACGCCCTCGATCTTGGTGCACCAGCCGGCGTAGTAGCGGAAGTGTTCGGCGGTGGTCGCGACACTGACGCCCTGGGCGACCCCGAGAGGCTGGCCCTGGTCGCGGGTCTCCAACTCGGCGAGTTCGTCGGCGTGTTCCTCGACCAACTCGGCCACCCGCCACAGAAGGCGGGCCCGTTCGGCGGCCGTGATCCCCGACCAGGAGCGGGCGGACAGTGCCTTGCGGGCAGCATCGACGGCTGAGTCCACCTCACTCGGGCCGGCCTCCGCGAATGTGCCGATGGGCTGTCCGGTCGCCGGGTCGAAGCTGGTGAACTCCTTCCCGCTGGCCGCCCCGGTCCACTGTCCGCCGATGAACAGCCGACCTTTAACCTGGTCCATGGTGGTGCCCCATTTCCTTGGCCGATGACGCCTGCCTTCGTTGGCGGGCGTAAGGCGCGGGAGCCGCGCCTTCATGACCAGGGTGGCGATTTGGGACTGGGGCATCTTGTCCCTGAGGGAACAGCGGTTGTCCGCGTCCGCTCACTCCTTAAGCCAGGTCTCCATGGCCGCAGAGAGGGTGACGCCAACGCCGGGCTGGCTGGTGACGCGGTACTCACGGGGGCTGGTGCCGTAGGCGGACCTGAAGATCCGGCTGAAGTGCGCGGCGTCGGCGAAGCCCCAGCGCGCGGCGATGACGCCAACAGGGCGAGCTAGCTGCAAAGGGTCCCGCAGATCCCGGCGACAGTGCTCCAGACGCCGTTCACGAATCCACGAGGAGACCGTGGTGCCCTCGTCCCGGAAGAGTTTGTGCAGATAGCGGGTCGAGATGAAGTGTGCAGCCGCGACGGTGTCTGCACATAGGTCGTGATCGCTCAGGTGGGCCTCGATGAACGTTGCTATACGCATCATGAGGGCCCTGCGCCCCGTTGCCGGGCACGGCAACTCGGTGCCCAGGTGTTCGGCGAGCAGTGTCACCAGCAGGTCCACGATGTTGTCGGCCAGCCGTAGGCTGCCCGGGTTCTCGTACTCGTCCAGGTGGTCTGCCAACTGGAGCAACAGCGGTGACACAAGGGCGCCAGTGCCCTGGCGCCCGGAGACTCGGACAGCGGTAAGCCGGGCAACGTCTTCGGCAGGAAGTCGCAGTTGCTTGCGAGGAAGCATCAGCACCAGCTGACGGTAGCTGTCGTCGAAGGCGAGTGTGTAGGGCCGGGTGGTGTCGTAGATCGCGAAGTCGCCCGGGGTGAGCGGGGCCTCGCGGCCGTCCTGGGTGAGCACGCAGTATCCGCGCAGTTGCAGACCGAGCTTGAAGTAGTCCTCGTCGGCTGCGGCAATGGTCCGCGGGGTGCGGTGCACGCGGTGGGCGGATGCTGCGATCTCGGTCACCTGCAGTTCACCGAGACGTAGCGTACGTAGTTCACCATGGAAAGGAGCTTCGCCGGGCTCGGCGCGCAGAGGAACGAAGGTGTCGCAGACGACGCTCCGCCAGAAATCGAACCGTTCGGCGGTCGGCAGGTCTGCTGTACGCAGGGCCAGAGTCATGGTGCCTCCGATGGAGATGGCCTGCTGATGCAGCCAGGCTGCACCAGCAGGCGGAATCTGCCAAGGCCGGACCGGTCACGGTTGGCGAACGTGCACCCGAGCCCGATCGCCGTCCGGCCATCCGTTCGTGGTCAGCCGACTCGCTCCGTCACAGCCTGCGCCCCATCAGCCTGGGCCAGCACTCGGCTCGCGCGGGTGCGGCCGGTGAAGACGAACGAGGCGAGGAACCCGATCCCCAGGACGGCCAAGGCCGCGTAGGGGGCGTAGATGGTCGGAGCAGGAACTTTGTAGAGTGAGCCGAAGATCGCGCCGCCGGTAACGGCGAGGCCGAGGAGACAGGCCACGGCTTTCTGCCACAGCGGAGTGTCGATGACGGGCGACAGCACGGCGATCGAGAGCACCGCGTAGGTGATGGCCAAGCCGAATGCGCCGAAGGCGGACAGCCAGGAGTACATCGCGAAGTAGTGCGGCAAGCCCGGCACCGCGAACAGGCCGCCCCAGGCTGCAGTCAGTACGATCCAGGTCGCGTAGACACCGATGACCACGGCGTTCCCGCCAAGGGGCGTCTTGCGGGTCTTGGCGATGGAAGCGAGCTTCTTGGGCAGGCGATGGTCGCGGCCCATCGCGAAGAGGCCTCGGGCACCGGACACAGAGACGCCGATGTACACGGCCGCCATATCGAGAAGGATGATCAGCTCGACGAGGCGGCGCAGCGCCTCCCCGCCGATGCCTCCGCCCGCCTTAGGCCCGGCGAGCATGGTGACCAGGCCGGCCGCGGGCGCGGGAGCGGAGCCGTTCGCCTTGCCGATCGCGTCCAGGTCAAAGTGGAAGCCTACGACCTGCGCGTAACTGCCCAGCAGGTAGAAGCCGAAGGCGGCGAGGATCGCGAACAGGACGGCCTTCGGCACGTCGCGCTTGGGATGTTCGGTCTCCTCGGCGACGTTGGCCGCAGCCTCGAAGCCCGTGAACAGCAGGACACCGTAGAGCACCCCGAAGAAGATGCCGCTCCAGTGGGTCGGCGAGCTGGACGGTTCGAACGCCTTGACGCTGTTAGCTGAGCCCGACTTGATGATCACATAGACGAAGAACAGCGTCAGTACGCCGATCGAGATCATGGCGAGCACGAACTGCGCCCGAGTGGACAGCTGTACACCGATGTGGAGGACCAGCCCGAGGAGCACCAGCAGGAGCAGGTTCCAGCCCCAGTCGGGCAGCAGGGAGTGACCGAACTCTGCATGTAGCAGGTCGTGGATGGTCCCGCCGATCAGTACCGCGATACCCGCGCCTAGGATAATGATACCGGCGTAGTAGACCCACCCGGCGGCGACACCGATACGTTCGCCCAGTCCCTCGGCGATGTAGTCGTACAGGGATCCGGCGGACCGGATCCGCTTGGTGAACTGCACGACGGTCCAGCCCAGACCCAGCATTCCGATCGCGGCGACAACCACCGCCAGGGGCGCGGCACCGCCAGCGCCGTTGCCGCTTGCCGTGATGATGCCCGCGACCAGAGGAACAATCGCGGCGACCGAGAAGACCGGTCCCATGAATCCCACAGACTGGGCAACCACGTCGAGCAGACCGAGCTTGTGACCAGTTCCCAGTTGCTCGTATCCGTTCGGGGAGTCCCCGGTTCGCTGTTCCACTGCCGCTCCTCGGGCCGGTTTGATGGGTGCGGCCACTGTGCCTGCGCCTGGCGTTGAGGTCTTGTCCTGGAGCGCTCAGGACTTGTCGGTGCGCGTCACAGCCGAAGGCGTCGGTCGCACACGGTCAACGGGTGTGCGGCCCCATCCAAGTCCGCCGGGGTTCGGCCTCCGCAGACTTTGAGTATGTCCGACCGCCACGTTTTCATCATCACCGGAGCCGGTACCGGCATCGGTGCCGCGACCACTCGGCTGCTGACCGACTCCGGCCACCATGTCGTCGCCTCCGGCCGGCGCGCCGAGCCCCTGAAACGGCTGGCCGAGGAGACCGGCGCGCTGCCGTTCGCGGCGGATGCGGCAACCGAGGAGGGCGTGACGGCCCTGGTAAACGCAACCCTTGCCGCCCATGGACGACTCGACGGGCTGGTGTTGAACGCTGGCGTCATGATCGCTGGCACGGCGCTTGAGACATCGCCCGACGACTGGGACACGGTGCTTCGAACGAACCTCACCGGGCCCTACCTTCTGGCGCGGGCGGCGCTGCCGCACTTGCTCTCCGCCCGAGGCTCGGTTGTCGCTGTGTCCTCTGTTGCCGCGCTGCGGGCGCCCACTGCATCGGCAGCCTACGCGGCGTCCAAAGCGGGTCTGGCCATGCTCACGCAGAGCCTCGCCGTCGATCACGGTAGACAGGGGCTGCGCGCCAACGTCGTCTGCCCCGGCTGGGCACAGACCGAGATGGCAGATCAGGAGATGGACGAGTTCTCCGGAGGGCGGGACCGCAAGGAGGCGTACGCGGAGGTCACCCGGCTCGTCCCCCAGGGGCGAGCCGCCTATCCAGTCGAGATCGCCCAGGCCGTGGCCTGGCTGCTGTCTTCCTCCGCTTCCTACGTCAACGGTTCAGTGCTGGCCGTGGACGGCGGGGCGATCGCCGTCGACGTCGGTACCAGCGCATACGGCTTCCGTATCGAACCTCGCACCTGACCTGCAGCCGCCCGCAACGCTCGGAGACCTTGATGCCCCATCCCCTCGACGTGACCCCTGGCAAGGTCATCGCCGTCCATCTCAATTACCGAAGCCGGGCTGCCGAGCGCGGCCGGATCCCTGACCAGCCGTCCTACTTCCTCAAGCCGTCCACCTCCCTCTCCGGGAGCGGCGACCCCCTAGTACGGCCGCATGGATGCGAGCTGATGTCCTTCGAAGGCGAGATCGCACTCGTCATCGGCGAACGTGCGCACCGGGTGCCGCCCGCGCGTGCCTGGTCCCACGTCCGCTGGGTCACGGCCGCCAACGACGCCGGCGTCTACGATCTGCGATACGCGGACCGCGGATCCAACCTGCGGTCCAAGGGATCCGACGGCTATACCCCGATCGGCCCCGCGCTCTTGGACGCGCTCATGGTCGCGCCGGACACACTGCGGCTGCGCACCTGGGTCAACGACAAACTGGTGCAAGACGACACCACCGACACTCTGCTGTTCGACTTCGCCCACCTGGTCGCAGATCTCTCACGGACGATCACTCTGGAACCCGGTGACGTGATCCTCACCGGGACACCGACCGGCGCGGGCGTGGTCAAACCAGGCGACGTGGTCGAGATCGAGGTCGATGGGGTCGCCCCGGATTCAGGCAAACGTCTGAGCACTGGTCGGCTGGCCAACATGGTCATCGAAGATCCGGCGCCACTAGCAGAGTACGGCGCGATGCCCCGCCGATCCGAGGAGGACTTGGCCGCCGCCCACGGTCGGCCGTCCCTTCCGGGGCTGTCGACCGATCAGCGTGTGGCCCTGACCCGTCTGTCGGTGGCAACCCTCGCCTCCCAGCTGCGTAAACGCGGGCTCAACGGCTTTTTCATCGACGGCGTCCGGCCCACCCGGCCCGACCTGAAACTCGTCGGCACTGCCCGGACTCTGCGCTATTTGCCCCTGCGCGAGGATCTGTACGCCCAGTACGGCGGCGGAATGAACGCTCAGAAACGGGCGGTGGAATCTGTATTGCCCGGCGAAGTGCTGGTCATGGACGCCCGGCAGGAGGCTGACGCCGGAACCATCGGCGACATCCTGGCCCTGCGAACTCTGCTACGGGGTGCGGCGGGGGTCGTCACCGACGGTGGGCTGCGCGACAGCGCCGCAGTCGCCGCTCTGAACCTGCCCGTCTACTCGTCCTCCGTGCACCCTGCCGTCCTAGGTCGCAAGCACGTGCCGTGGGACACCGACGTGGCGGTCTCCTGCGGCAACACGCTCGTCCAGCCCGGCGACGTCATTGTCGGCGACGCCGACGGCGTGATCGTGCTGCCGCCACACCTACTGGACGAGCTGATCGCGGACAGCGAGGAGCAGGAACTGCAGGAGGCCTTCATCACCGAGCAGGTCACCCGCGGCGCCTCGGTCAACGGTCTGTATCCCATCGGACCGGACTGGCAGGACGAATACCGCGCCTGGCGCGCCGGCCACCTGGACGACAGCACACGTAAGGAGAAGCACGCATGAAGTTCCGCAGCGACCCCTCTCTCATCCGCGGGTCACTGGCACCCGTCGTCACTCCGTTCACGAACCACGGCGGGGTGGATCTCGACGGCCTGCGCACGCTGGTGCGCTGGCAGATCGATTCCGGCTCGCACGGTATCTCCCTGGGCGGATCCACCGGCGAGCCGAGCGCCCAGAGCGTCGCCGAGCGGATCGCTGCCATGCGCGCGGCGGCCGAGGTGATCGACGACCAACTGCCGTTCCTGCCAGGCACCGGGTCCGCCAAACTGGAGGAGACTCTGGAGCTCACAGCGGCGGCGCAGGACCTGGGCGCGGACGCGGCGCTGGTCATCACCCCGTACTACGCACGTCCGACGCAGGACGGGCTCTACCGCTGGTACGCCACCGTCGCGAAGGAATTCCCGGACCTCCCCCTGGTCGTCTACAACGTACCCTCGCGCACCGCAGTCGACATCGCCCCAGAGACCGTGGGTCGGCTCTTCCGCGACTTCGACAACATCGTCGGAATCAAAGAGACCACCAAGGACTTCGAGCACTTCTCCCGCACCTTCCACGCCTGCGGCAAATCCCTGCTGATGTGGTCCGGGATCGAGCTGCTGTGCCTGCCGCTGCTCGCCCTTGGTGGCGCCGGCTTCATCTCGGCGCTGACCAACATCGCGCCCCGGGCCGTCTCCCGCATGTACGAACTCTGGGACGAGGGCGATCACGAAGGTGCACGGGATCTGCACTACCGGCTGCACCCGCTGGTGGACCTGCTGTTCGTCGAGACCAACCCTGCCCCGGCCAAGTGGGTGCTCAAGGAAGCCGGCCTGTTGGCATCCGGCCATGTCAGGCCCCCGCTCAACGAGCCGACCGCAGGCGGCCTGGACAGGATCAGGGCGCTCCGCACGGCTGGTGCCGACCTGCTCGACTTCGATTTCTGACAGCTCCGAGGACTCGCGATGACACTCACACCCGCCGACCTGCCGAAGGCTATCCGCCACTACATCGACGGCACCCTCAGCGACTCGGCCGACGGCCGTACCTTCTCCAACGCCGACCCGGCGAGCAATGACTCCTACTGCGAGGTCGCCTCCGGCGGGCCCGCCGACATCGCGGCCGCTGTCGCCTCCGCGCAGCGGGCATTCGAGCACGGCCCGTGGCCCCGGATGAGCCCGCGCGAGCGCGGACGGATACTGAACCAGGTCGCCGATGCCATCGAGTCCCGTGAGGACCTGCTGGCCGAATGGGAGTCTTTCGACACCGGGCTGCCCATCACCCAAGCCCGTGGCCAGGCCCGCCGCGCCGCCGAGAACTTCCGCTACTTCGCCGACCTGATCAACGCCCTACACGAGGACGCGTTCCGTACATCAGCGCAGATCGGATACGTGGTCCGCAAGCCCATCGGCGTCGCAGGCCTGATCACGCCGTGGAACACACCATTCATGCTGGAGAGTTGGAAGCTCGCCCCCGCCATCGCCTCGGGCTGCACAGTCGTCCTCAAGCCCGCCGAGTTCACGCCGCTCACCGCGTCGCTGTGGCCGCAGATCATGGAGGAGGCAGGTCTGCCGCAAGGCGTCTTCAACCTGGTCCACGGCATCGGTGAAGAGGCTGGCGCGGCGCTGGTCGAGCACCCTGACGTACCTCTGATTTCCTTCACCGGCGAGACCACCACCGGGCAGACCATCATGCGTTCCGCAGCCACCGGGCTGAAGGGTTTGTCGATGGAGCTCGGCGGGAAGTCGCCCTGCGTCATCTTCGCCGACGCAGATCTCGACGCCGCCGTGGACGGCGCACTGTTCGGCGTCTTCTCGCTCAACGGGGAGCGCTGCACGGCCGGTTCGCGGGTCATCGTCGAAGCCTCAGTCTACGACGAGTTCGTGGCCCGGTACGCCGAGCGGGCCGCGCGCGTGCGGGTAGGACTGCCCCGGGATCCGGCCACGGAGATCGGTGCGCTGGTCCATCCAGAACACTACGAGCGGGTGCTCGGCTATGTCGCCTCCGGCAGTGAGGAGGGCGCCCGGCTGGTCGCCGGAGGGGGGCGTCCGGCCGGGCTGCCGGAGGGCAACTACCTGGCCGCCACCGTCTTCGCCGACGTCACACCACGGATGCGGATCTGGCGCGAGGAGATCTTCGGCCCCGTCGTGGCGATCACATCCTTCGAGGACGAGGCCGACGCCGTGCGACTGGCCAACGACACCCGCTACGGCCTGGCCGGCTACGTGTGGACCAGCAACCTGAAGCGTGGACACCGCGTCGCCCAGGCGATGCAGGCCGGCATGGTCTGGCTCAACTCGCACAACGTCCGCGACCTGCGCACCCCGTTCGGCGGTGTCAAGGCCTCCGGCCTCGGGCAGGAGGGCGGCGCCCACAGCATCGACTTCTACACCGACGCGCAGATCGTGTCCGTCGCCCTCGGCGACACCCACGTCCCCCGCTTCGGCGCCCGGCTGGACCAGGAGGCCTGAGCCGCAATGACCCCACTCCCCCGTCCCCCCGACGTAGTTCGCTCGGCGTACGCCCAGCTGGTCGTGACCGACCTGCCCAAAGCCCGGTGGTTCTGGGTGGACATGCTCGGCTTCCACGTCCAGTACGAGGCCGCCGACTCGCTCTACCTGCGCGGCACCGACGAGTTGACCCACCACTCCCTCGTCTTGCGCCAGGGCGGCATCGCCGCCCTGGACCACATCTCCTACCGGCTGCGCGCCCCCGAGGACGTGGACCGGGCTGAGGACTACTTCCGTGCACTGGGCTGCCCGGTGCTCCGCGTACCGCGCGGCGAGGGCACCCACGGTGTCGGAGACGCGGTACGCGTGGTGGATCCGCTCGGCTTCCCTGTCGAGTTCTTCCATGAGATCGACCGCGCGGAACGGCTCATCCAGCGCTACGACCTGCGCCGCGGCGCGGAGATCGCCCGCCTGGACCACTTCAATATCTGCACCCCCGACATCCCTGCCGCCTACGCCCACTACAAGGCGCTCGGCTTCGGCTGCTCGGAGACCATCGAGGGCGACGAGCACGAGCTGTACGCGGCCTGGATGTACCGCAAGCAGACCGTCCACGACGTTGCCTTCACCGGCGGCGCCGGCCCCCGCCTGCACCATCTCGGTGTCGCCACTCACGAGTCCCACCAAGTGCTGCGCACCGCTGACCTGTTCGGCTCGGTCCGTAAGGAACACCACATCGAGCGCGGTCCCGGTCGGCACGGCGTCTCCAACGCCTTCTACCTCTACCTGCGGGACCCCGACGGCCACCGCGTGGAAATCTACACCTCCGACTACTACACCGGCGACCCCGACCACGAGACGTACCGCTGGAACGTCCACGACGACCGCCGTCGCGACTTCTGGGGCAACGCAGTCATCGAGTCCTGGTACAAGGAAGCCACGCCCGTCCTCGGCCTCGACGGCAACTCGCAACCGGTCACCGACACGATTCTCGACGAGTCCGCCGTACAGGTCGGCGCCGACGGCCTCGGCTGACATCCTCCCTGTCCCTACCTCCTCCCTCAAGAAACGAGCACCCAGATGAGCGCATACGACCGGGACTACGTGCCCTCCGAACAGTGGCCGACGCTCAATGTCCTCGACAGCAGCGGATTCGCCGCCTACAACATCCCCGAGAGCAACGCCTTGGACGGCCGCACCCTCACCCTGCACCTGGACTCCGCCGGCGAGATGCAGGTGCGATTCGCTGGCGGCGGACACGTGGAACTGGTGGAGTCGGGGGCCGTTTCTCGGCATACCGGCTCCGTCAAGGAGGTGGACACCGACCTGTTCCTCGCCCACTTCGTACGCGGTGACAACGAACTTGCCTCCGTGGTCCTCGTGCTGGATCTCGCAAGGGGCGTCGTGACGGTCGTGCGCAGCTCTCTCGTCCCCGGCCAGGCCAAGGGCGGTCTGTTCGCGGAGGAGGAAGTCGACGGCGGTGGCATCGACCGCGACACCACCGGGCGACACCTGCGCACCGACGAACTCGTCGGCCGGCGCGTGCAGTACGTCTACGGCCCTGACAACGCCTATGAGCACATCTACCTCAGCGAGAACGCCTACGCCTGGCAATGCCTCGCCGGAGCTGAGAAGGGTCTCGCCGACGTCGACCGCGCCCGCGTCTGGCGGATCCGCCCGGATATCTACCTGCTCACCTGGCAGGAGAAAGTCGTTCCCTGCGACGGCATCGTCATCCTCAACTTCCGCGCGAACCAGTCGACTGGCCGGATTTGGGGCTACGACACCGAGGCCAAGACGACCAACGCGATCGCCATGGGTGCCCGCGCCATCTTCCTCAACCAGACCGACCACGACCCGTCCACCTGGGCCGAGTGACCTGATGGACCTTCGGCTCAAGGACCGCGCCGTCGTCGTCACCGGCGGCGCCTCCGGGATCGGTGCCGCTTGCGCCGACGCGTTCCGCAAGGAAGGCGCGCGCGTCGCCATCGTCGACCGCGCACCCGGCTCCGATCGGCACGCTGACATTACCGACGAGGACCAGGTGCGTGCGGCCCTCGACGGCATCGCGGCCGATCTCGGCGGCATCGACGTCGTCGTATGCTGCGCCGGGATCTCCGGCCCGGTGGGCACCCTCGCTCCCGACGTGAGCGTGGCGGACTGGGACGCGGTGATGGCGGTCAACGTCAAAGGCGCGTTCTTGACTGTCAAGCACGCCGTGCCACATCTGAGAGGGGCTGCGGATGCAGCCGTGGTTCTGCTCGCCTCCGACTCGTCGATGCTGGCGTCAGAGGGCATGGCCCCCTACTGCGCGTCCAAGGGCGCCCTGCTCATGCTGGGTAAGGCACTGGCCACCGATCTCACTCCACACGGGATCCGCGTCAACTGCGTGTGCCCGAGCGTCGTGGACACGCCGATGTCCCGGACCGACATGGGTCGCGCCGACGGCTTCTCGGGCGTGGGCTACCCGGTGCAGACCTCCTCGGAGGTTGCCCGCCTGGTGCTCTTTCTGGCATCCCCCGCCTCCCGCCCGGTCAACGGAACCCACCTGTTGTCCGACTTCGCGATGTCGGCCAAGTCGGCCTTCCCCATGGACTGAGCATCCTGGCAGCGGACCTCCTCATCGATCTCGCCACACACGGTGGGGGCATGTACTCCATGTTCGATGCTCAGCACTTACGGGGAAACCCAGTTGCGACTGCTTCACCAGGAACACGGCGGCACCGCAGTACTCACATGCGTGCCGCAGACACATCCTCGTGCTGTGCATCGCCGCCAACACCGTCACACGCACCACTCCGATTGGCGCGGGCACACCCTCGACACTGGTGGTGACCCGGAGCAGGCCAGTCGTCTCGCCCGGCTCACCTCCAGGAACTCGACCACCAAAGTGCAAACGCCTTCGCCCGCCGACCGGTCACAATCCGGTCTGCGGGCGAAGGCGGGCTGGCAGGGTCAGAACATGGTGTTGTCGTTGGCCGACTTCTCCGGCACGGCCTGGGTCACGTCCCAGTGCTCGACGATCTTGCCTCGCTCCAGCCGGAAGATGTCGACAATCGCAGAACCGCGGTCCGTCGGTGAGGTGGTCTCGTGGGTGTGGATGTATACGAGGTCTCCATCGGCGGCCACCCGCTTGACATCCTCGTTCAACTGCGGGAACTGCGTGGTGTAGTCCTTGACGGCGGCGACGAACGCCTCCTTGCCGTCGGCGAAGCCCGGGCTGTGCTGGGTGTATGAGGCCCCGATGTAGCGGTCAGCGGCCTCCTGGGGCTTCTTTCGGTTGAACGCCAGGTTGATGAAGTCCAGCGCCACCTTCTTGTTGTGCGCCTCCGTCCACTCTGCGGAGCGGGTCTGCGACCCGCCGTGCCGTGACGCGGTGTTCTGGGTGGCGTACGCCGTGCCGCCCACGGCGATCACGGCGACAGATACACCGGCAACGAGGGTGAGCTTCTTGCGCTTCATTAATGGATCTCCTGGTGGTGGGGGGTGCTCGGATCGCTTGGGTAGAGGGTCCGCGTGGCTCAGTACGCGACGGTGATGCGGCGGCGAATCGCCGTGCTCTTCTCAGCCTCGTCGACTAGCGCGACCGCGTAGTCCTCGGCCGTGATGAAGCTGCTGCCGTCCGCGGCGGTCAGCAGATCGTCGCCGCCCAGGCGGAAAGTGCCGGTTCGTTCGCCGGGGGCGATCTCGTCGGCCGGGGAGACGTAGGTCCAGTCAAGGTCCTCTGCGTCAGCGCGAAGCAGACGCAGCACTTCACGCTGGGCAAGGGCCTCGGCCTTGTAGAGCAGGGGGAAGTCTGAGGTGTCGACCCGGTCACGGCCCGAGGCCGTCTTGAGGCTGCCAGCTCCTCCGACGACCACCAGGCGGCGTATGCCGGCGGTACGCAGCCCCGTGATCAAAGACTTGTACGTCGCGAGCAGCGGCGCGGTTGGGTCGGAGCCGTCGCGCGGCGGAGAGATGGCAGACACCACGACTGCGTGCCCGTTGGCGGCCTGGCCAACCTCGTCTGAGTCGGCGGCGTCCAGGGCAAGTACGGTCAGGGAGAGGTGGTCTGACAGGGCGTCAACTCGGCCTGAGCGGCTAGCAGCGGTGACCTGGTGTCCACGGTCAAGCGCTTCCGTGGCGATACGCGAGCCGATCATGCCGGTGGCACCGATCAGGAGAATGTTCACGGGTGGCTCCATTCCTACGTACTTCGAGGTTGCTTGGTCCTGCTGCGTTGTCGCGTTGTCAGCGCAGGATCTTGAAGGTGACCTTGGCCCGTTCCACCGTCTCCTGCAGGACACGGACCTGACCCGAGGCGCTCTTGTAGGCACCGGTGCCGCCCGTAATGGCGAACTGCTCGTCGAAGACAGGGTCAGTGGCCGAAAGCTTGGCCGTGCCCTCTGTCGTGATCTTGCCGCCCGGCAGCTCGTAGACGAACGTCAGCAACTCGGCGGTACGCGGCTTGGCATCGGTAGACGTACCGACGAAGCTGCTCCTCCCGAGCTTGCGGCCGTCACGACCGAGCAAGTCGCCGGTTCCGATCAATTGGTCACCGAGAGCGGAGCCGGCAGGAGCGACGTCAACCATGTTGATCGCCGTGCCCTTCTCGACGACTTCAATGGTGATCACATGCTCGCCATACACCGGGGACGCGGCGTCCGCCGTGGCGGGACCCAGGGCCAAGCCGACGGCGAAGGCGACGGAGGTGGCAACACCGAGCGCGGCGAGGCGCTTGTGCATGAGGAGGCTCCACATCTGCAGAGATAGACCCAAAAGCATCTGCCAACGCAGACAATATATCTGCACCCGCAGATATTGCAACGGCAGATTCTTCCGCCTGTATGCATCTGTCACCCTGGTGACATGAACGAACAGCTACTCAACGACGATGACGTGACGCTCTACGGTCTATTTGTTGAAGCGTTCACTCGCCTCAAGCCTCTGGTGCATCGCGATCTCGGAGTCCCCGACACCTGGTTCGAGGTACTCCTGCGACTGGGGCGTACACCCGGGCACCGACTGCGCATGACGGACCTGGCGGAGGCCGTGTCCTTCAGCTCGGGCGGGTTCACCCGCCTCGCCGACCGGATGGAAACGGAAGGTCTGATCCGCCGAGACCCCGACCCTGACGACCGGCGAGCCGCTCTCGCCGCACTCACCGACAAGGGCAGCGAGGCCCTGGACCGCGCCATGATCACCCACGTGGCGCATCTTCGCAGCCATGTCACCGGGCCTCTGGCGATACAGGACCGGATCAGCCTGGAACGTATCCTGCGCACGCTCCGGGACGCCAACGAATGATCCAGCGCACACCCGAACCATTCACGGCCGGCCAAAGGACCAGGTCCACCACGGTCCAGACGACGGCCAAGCAGGCAGGCTCACCGAGGACAGCCACGCCGGCTTGCGGACCAGGTTGTGGGTATGTGCAGTCCCGTATTCAGCGAAGGCCCCGCCTCACCGCTCGGAGCGTCACGCGCGGTCGGGATTGACCTCGTCGCGTCCAGCCGCGTCACAGTCGGGCCGGCCAAGAGCCGGTCCGCAGACACCCACGCCGCGCAGCACCCACAGGCCGGACATGTTCAGCAAGCAGGCCGTGCAACACACCCTGCCACACCCCCCCTTCCCCCCTAACACCCGCAGCGCACGTGACCCCGTTCACGGCGGGGGCCCTCCGCGCAACTTAGCGGCGGGCATGGGCGCCAACGGATCACCAAGCACGGCAGGCCCGGGTCGCACCCGCCGACGCAGGTCCGGCGCGCTCCACAGTTGCCGAATCCACTCCCTGGCGTCACGCACGGCTGCCGAGTTATGCCGCCACCAGTCAGCCTCGCACATGCGATGGTTAGCTTGAAAGTTCAATAACTATGTGCTTACGTAAGGCGCAGCAGGAACTTCAAATTTGGACTTCCCGGCTGGTCCGGTTGGCTTTTCGCCGCTTGCCCAGCAAGATCGGAGATGCGAGCACCATGCCCCTTGTCACCCGCAGGACCTTCACCACGACGCTCGTTGCCACCGCCCTCACCACTGCCGTAGCCATGCCCGCCACCGCGGCGACCCCGTCAGCCGCGACTGTGTGGTCCGCCGGTCACCCCACCGCTTCCGGCGACTACGAGAGCGCTCGCCTCAGGTACCAGCGGTCCGTCGCCGTCGATGTCATCAAGGGCTTGTTCGAGCGAGGAGACGCCGAGGTCGTCGACCGCTACGTGAGCGCGGACCTCATCCAGCACAGCCCGACGCTCCCCAACGGCGCCGAGGCGTTCAAGAAGCTCGGCGTCAGCCTCCACCACCAGTACCTCAACCTGAAGGTCGATGTCCGGCAGGTCATATCTGAGGGCGATCTGGTGCTCCTGCGCTCCCACATCACGCTGTCGCCGGAGGACCGCGGCAACGCCTTCTTCGACATCTACCGTTTCCAGGGCGGGAAGATCGTCGAGCACTGGGACGTGAACCAGGCCGTGCCAGCAACCTCGGTCAACGGCAACGACATGTTTTCCACCATCAGTCAGCCGCCGACCCAGCAACTGGGACCGCGATGGCTCACAGCGGCCAACAAGAAGCTGGTGACCGCCTACTTCGATCAGCTTCTCGTCCGCAAGGACGTGTCCGCGATCGACCGCTACGTCTCTTCCGACTACCACCAACACAACCCGACCGTCGCAGACGGCGCCGCCGCCACGAAGGACGCCATCGGGGGGTACTTCAAGCTGTACCCGCAGCTGACAGTCGAGCCCAAGCGAATCATCGCCCAAGGAGACCTGGTGGCCATCCACAGCCACTACACCAACGCACCCGGCGAGCGCGGTCAGGCGGTCGTCGACCTCTTCCGCGTACAGAACGGGAAGATCGTCGAGCACTGGGACTCGCTCCAAGACGTACCTGCGACCTCATCGAACAGCAACACCATGTTCTGAGGGGTACCGGAGCCGGACATACCAGGGAACGGCCGCCGAACGGCGGATGAGTGGCTTTAACGCTCTCGCGCGGCCCTATTTCCCGGCCCGAGTTGGACCAGCCCAAAACGGTCACGGGAAGTTCCGGCGTCAGCTGGCTCCGTCTGTCACCTGCTACGAACTCTCTGAGCGGGGCCGCCAGAGGCCGGAATCGAACGCTCGGATGGGTCCAGGTCAAGCCGGATTTTGTGGCGCCAACTGCACCGTTAAAGCCAGATGAGGCGTCGTGTGGAGCCGGGCCGTTCCGAGCGCGCGTCGGGCGTGGCGGACGCGGCGGGGCCATGACCTCGGCGCCCTCGCATCCCCCGGACCACGATGCCCTTCGGCGCCGGAGCGCAACAGCCCGGGACCAGCACGATGTCGCATCACTACGGGTGTCTGCGATCAGTGCTGGCGAGCCCCTTCTGCTGGACTGCCCAGTGGAACCCTCCCTCACGTTCCTCAACAGAGTTCGGATAGCGCGTGACGAATATGCCTTGTCGGCCAGTACAGCTTCCGGCGCGGTAGTGGCGCGGCCGATCGGCCGAGGCATTCGCAGGCGGTTGATGACCTGGATGAAGCCGAGCGCATCGCCTGACCGGCTGTGACGCGCCAAGACTGACTGGCCGCTCCTCATCTGCACACGCACTGACGACTACCAGTTCACCGTCGACGCTGACGTCCTGCGGGCCTACGAGGTGGGAGTGATCTGCGAGAAGCTGACTGAAGGCCGCAGGCCGATCACGGGCACGGTCACCCCGCATGCCGCACTCGCCCCGAGGACAAGTAGGTCCGCCACACGATCGCTCAGCTCAACTCTGTCGAGTCCACCCTCGACCTGATTGCCTGCACCCCGTCTCCACAGGGACGGGCATCAAGGGATCACGGGACGCGACAACGCCGTTATCCCTACGACACCAGCATCGCGGAGTGGGGTCTGCTGGAACCTCTACTGCCCACGCCTGCATGCCAGTTGTCCACTGGCGGTCACCCGGAGCAGTGGCCTCACCACGAGATCCTGGATGCCTTCCGGTATGTGGTGGACACGGACTGCAAGTGGCGGGCCCCGCCCGCGGACTTCCTGTTCTTCCAAACGGTCTTCGGCTTCGTCAGCCGGTGGCGCACGGCCGGCATTTTCAGCCTCATCCGCTACCAGCGGCACCTTCGCAGCTCCGTTGCTCGACGACCGGGATCACGAGCCTCGGCCAAGCTGTCCCCGCACCCTCCATCCGGCCAGATCAGACCGAAGATGGAAAAGGCCCACTCCTCCCTCCGCGTTCGCCAGGTTGAAAGGCGGGTTCTTACTGGTCACCCACCGACAACTCAGCACCTCGGAAGCCGCCATCAGTCCGTCTGCTGTGCCCTGTACCGCTCAGAGGGCGGCAGTAGCAACACCTCCAAGGCGCGGGTACATGCCCGTGCCTGCGTGAGGAACCATTCCAAGCGTTCCGCCGTGATCAAGTCTGGCGTTCCTCGGACCGCGAGCGCGAACCGCGCCGACTCCATGTGATCCAGCACGGGAACGGCGATGGTGAGGATGCCCTGCGCAGACTCTCCAACATTGAGCGCGTAGCACTGGTCGCGTACCCGCTCCAACTCCGCCGCCAAGAGGTCGCGGCGCACGATGGTGCGGTCGGTGAAGGCATACAAAGGAGGCAGCGACTCCGCCGTGCCGTCACCCGGACGGGGCCACGCCAGCAGGACCTTGCCCAGCGCTGTGGAGTGCAATGGCCTGCGCAGCCCGACCTTTGGAGTGACTGAACCGCCCGCCACTATCACTGCATGAGGCCCGCTGCGCAGGGCCAGGTCGGCGGTGGCACCGGTCCGTTGGGAGAGATCAGCCAGTTCGGGCGAGGCGAGGTGCAGCCCGCGTTGGTGATAGGAGAGGCGCCCCAGTTCGGTCACGGCAGGACCGAGCCGATACCGGGCCGTTCGGGGATCCTGTTCCAGGAACCCCTCCCCCAGCAAGGCACGAGCCAACCTGTGCGCCGTCGACGTGGACAGTGTCAGCCTGCGGGCGATCTCCGCTGCGCTGAGATCCGGGGTGTTGTCGTGGAAGGAATGCAGGATGTCCAGTGCGCGCCGCACCGCCTGCGCGCCGACGACAGAACTCTGTTCCGCCATTCCGCTATTACCCCCACGCTGCCGTCTCAGTCGGCCCCTTGGTTGCCAGACTCCAACCACGCCCGCTGGAGGCCCCCGACCTGGCTGACCCTCCCATATTGCGGGACACGGATGCGTTGGTCCTGACGTGTTGAAACCAGCTGTTCACACTCACTCCCACATGATGGGACGTTGCTTGCCGCGTGCTTCGCGTCCGTGTCAGGCTGCAGGCACGCTGCCGAAACAGGTCCGATGGCCACCGCCGTCCTAGGGGGATTCCGTGCGCGACATCACCGCCGTCCTCCTGACCGTGCGTCGGCACATTGATCTGGCCCGTGTTTCGAGCGCTGCGTGTCGCTGATCCGTCCGGCCCGTCGCGAACTTACGTAATCCGTCGGCTCACTCCGTCTCTTGTACGGAACCGTCCGTCAGTGTCGGCACCAGCTGACGAGCACCCACCCTGGTCATCTCTGTGCTGCCTGCCGAAGCCGCACTGGCTACCGCACCCGCTCAAGATCGAGTCGGACTGTCGGTACGGACTTCGCCCTGGGTCTCGCCTTCACTGATCTCGTCAGGAGCAGGCGGTTTCCCCCGCAGCCCTCCCCGCCCCCGCCCGCCGCCCTGCAGCCGCCATCGGCCGGGCAGCCTTCGGAGAAGGACCCATGCCACCCACGCCCACGCCCGAAACTCTGTGGTTCACCCGCTGTCCGGTGCCCACCGCGACCGGCATCGCCGCCGACCGACACTGGCTCTCCGAGGAATTCGCCCCGGACGGCATAACCGTACGGTCACTCCAGGACGCCGCCGAGGACGTGGACGCCGAGATACGCGGCACCCACTACACGCACGCACTGCGTGCCCTGATACGGGAGGGCGGCAACGTGCCCGCGCTGTGGGCCCGTTCACGCGGCGAGTCGACCCGGTTGATCGGCCTTACCTGGATCGAGGAACGGCAGTGCATCCTGGTGGCGCCGGGTTCCGGCATCCGGGGAGCCTCCGCACTGCGGGGACTGCGTCTCGCCCTGCCCCATCACCCCATCGCCATCGACTTCTGGCGGGCCATGGCCGTACGTGGCTTTGAGGGTGCCCTCGCCTCGGCGGGATACGCACTGTCCGACGCTGTATCGGTCGACGTGCCCGCTGACGGTCACACCGGTCAGTGGTCCGCTGTGCTGGCCGCTCTCGCCCGAGGTGACGTCGATGCCGTCTATGTCAAGGGCGCGCTCGCCGTCGAAGCGGCCCGGCGTGCCGGTGCAGAGGTTGCCGTCGAACTCGATGAACTGCCCGACCGCGTACACCGCGTGAACAACGGCACGCCGCGGCCCATCACTGTGCACCAGCGTTTGCTCGACGACCATCCCGACCTCGTCGACCGGTTCCTCGCCGTACTCCTGCGCGCCGCCGACTGGGCTGCGGATCAGCCGGCCGAAGTGGCCCGCATCCTCGGTTCCGAAACCGGCGCCAGCGCTGAGGGCGTCAGCGGCGCGTATCGGCCGGGCACCCACCGCGCGCTGCACCCTGACCTGTCCGAGGACCGGCTTGACCTGCTCCACCTGCAGTCCACGGCCCTGCACCGCCACGGTTTCCTGCCCGAACCCGTTGACGTGGGCGGCTGGGCCGACCGAGGCCCCCTGCACCGTGCCCGCCTGCGCATCGGCACGACCCCCGTACTCACCCCTTCCAGAACCCCGTAGGACCGCCATGAGCATCCGCAGACTCGTCCCCGCCGCACTGGCCGCCACCACCCTGCTCGTCGCCTTGACGGGTTGCGGTACCTCGCAGGCGGACAGCCGCACCAGCAGTGCTGGCACCGTGACCATACGCATCCCCGACCCCGGCAACTCCGGTGTACTGGCCCTCGGTAAGAAGGACGGCTCACTCGCCAAGGCGCTGGCCAAGGTGCACGCCCAGGTCGCCTGGACCGGCAGCGACGGCCCCTTCGCACCGGCCGCGCAAGCCCTCAACGCCAACCAGCTCGACATCGCCACCGCCTCCATTACGTCCGGCATCACCGCCCTCTCCCAGAAGCCGGGGTTCGAGTTCTTCACCGCGACCACCCCCGATCCCGTAGGCGAGGGCGTCCTCGTCAAGAAGGATTCAGGTATCACCTCCGTCAAGGACCTGGTCGGCAAGAAGGTCGCGGTCAACCAGGGTGGCACCGGCGAGTACCTGCTACTCAAGGCACTGGCCCAGGCGGGAGTGCCAGCTGGCAAGGTCAAGCGCGTGTACCTGCGCCC
The DNA here is from genome assembly GCF_044768565.1 of Streptomyces sp. NPDC091280. Classification (NCBI taxonomy): domain Bacteria; kingdom Bacillati; phylum Actinomycetota; class Actinomycetes; order Kitasatosporales; family Streptomycetaceae; genus Streptomyces; species Streptomyces sp. NPDC091280. The sequence goes on along the minus strand of NZ_JBIVUZ010000023.1, from coordinate 25,988 downwards.
CGACCAGACCGCTGCGGTGTTCAACTCGGGCCAGGTCGACGCCTGGGCAGTGTGGTCGACGTACGCGGTGGCCGAGATCGGCTCGGGCAAGGCACGCTTCCTCGCCGACGGACAGGCGATCGGCTCCGACAACTACACCCTCACCACTGTCCGGACCGCCTTCGCTCAGCGGCACCCTGCGGTGGTCAAGGCGCTCTACCAGTACCTCCACGACGGCAGTGTCAGGCAGAAGCGGGACCCGGCCGCCTATCTGAACGTCAACACCGGCACCGGACCGCAGGCCGTCACCGGTGCGGCCCGGCGGGTACAGATCGAGTTCACCGGCGAGGGCGGCACCGTCGAGCCCGTCACCAACGCCGACACCGAACGGTTCAAGAAGGTCGCACGGTTCTACGCAGACCAGAAGGTCACGCGTACCGAGGTCGACATCGCCGCCCACCTCCTCGACGTCACAACCCTGTCATGACCGCCGCCGAACCCGTCCTTGCGGCCGCTCCCCGGCCCCGGGAAACGGTCACGGCGCGGGCGGCCGCACCGCGCCCCCGGCCCCGCGGATACACAGTGACCGTACGAGCCCTGGGACCGCTGCTCCTGCTGGCCCTGTGGTGGGCCGCGTCCGCGACCGGAGCGCTCACCCCGGATGTCCTCGCCTCGCCTGCGGGCGTGATCCGCGCCACCGGTGAGTTGTGGGGAAACGGCCAGTTGCCCGACGCGCTCGTCACCTCGCTGACCCGCGCCGTGACCGGACTGCTCCTCGGGCTGGTCACCGGACTCACCCTGGGTGTCGTCACCGGTTTCACCCGGCTGGGCGACGAGCTCCTCGACTCCCCGATCCAGGCCCTGCGCACCGTTCCGTTCCTGTCCTTGGTACCGCTGTTCATGGTGTGGTTCGGCATCAACGAGATCGCCAAGGTCCTGCTGATCGCCGTCGCGACGACCTTCCCCATGTACGTCTCCACTGTCGGCGGGGTCCGCAACGCCGACCCGAAGCTGGTCGAGGCGATGCGCAGCTTCGGCATGGGCCGGCTCGCGATCGTGCGCGAGGTGGTCCTGCCGGGGGCACTGCCCTCGCTCCTGTCCGGTCTGCGGCTGTCCATGACGCTCAGCGTGATCGCGCTGATCGCCGCGGAGGAGATCAACGCCACGGCGGGCATCGGGTACCTGATGGCGCAGGCACAGAGCTACGCCCGCACCGACGTCCTCGCGGTGTGCATCCTGGTCTACGGGCTGTTCGGACTGCTCGCCGACGCCTTCGTTCGGCTGCTGGAACGCATCCTCATGCCCTGGCGGAGGGCGGGCCGATGACCGACGCCGTCGAAGTCCGCGCGCTGCGCAAGGCGTTCGGTGGCCGCACCGTCCTCGACGGTCTCGATCTGGCCATCAGGGAGGGCGAGTTCGTCGCCCTCCTGGGCGCCAGCGGCAGCGGCAAGACCACCCTGCTGCGTATTCTCGGCTCGCTGGACGGTCCCGACACGGGCGAGGTCGTGGTCCCCCGGGCCCGCACGGCTGTCTTCCAGGAACCCCGGCTGATCCCCTCCAAACGGGTCCTGGCCAATGTCACCGTCGCGCTTCCGCGCGGCGCGGCGGACCGCGGCCAGCGCGCCCTCGCCGAGGTCGGCCTGGCGGACCACGCCCGGGCATGGCCGGGCACCCTCTCCGGCGGTGAGGCACAGCGCGTCGCCCTCGCCCGTGCCTTGGTCCGGGAGCCCGAACTCCTGCTGCTCGACGAACCGTTCGCGGCCCTGGACGCACTGACCCGGCTGCGGATGCACGATCTCGTCAGCCGGCTGTGCCGGATCCACCGGCCGGCCGTGCTGCTCGTCACCCACGACGTCGAGGAGGCCGTACGCCTCGCGGACCGCGTCTGCGTGCTGCGCGAGGGACGGATCGTCACCGACGAGTCCGTAGGCCTTCCCCACCCCCGCGATCCGGGCGATCCAGCCTTCGCCGCTCTGCGCCGGCGTCTGCTGAGCGACCTCGGCGTGCCCGCACCCGAACCGAACACGCCCGCCACCGGGCCCGCCTCGGCCTCCACCGTCGATGCCCTTGAAACCGGGCTTGAAATAGGAGCCAGTTGAATGACCATCACCATCGGGGTACACCACAGCAACCCCACCCTCTACTACCTCTCCCGCCTCGGCTTCGCCGCCGAGGAACTGACCGCGGTGGGCGAGACAGCGGCCTTCCACTCCTACACCGACGGGGTGCGCACCGGGCAGTTGCTGGCCGAAGGGGTCATCGACTTCGGCGGTACCGGATCGACTCCGCCCGTGACGGCCCAGGCCGCGGGTCACGACATCGTCTACACGGCCGTGTCGGCGCCCCGGCCCGGCCACGGCGCCCTCCTGGTCTCGGACGACAGCTCCGTGCGGACCGTGGCCGACCTCAAGGGAACCACCGTCCACCTGGCGATCGGCTCCTGGCAGACGCACCTGGTCGCCAAGGCCCTTGATGACGCCGGTCTGTCGTACGCCACCGATGTCACCGCCGTACGCGGCGGGCCAGGCAGCGAGCAGCTGCTGCGCTCGGGCGCCATCGCGGCCTGGGTCGCGCAGGGCCCCGAGCTGGCGGCTGCCTTGCGCACCGGAGGCGTGCGGGTGCTGATCCCCACCGGTGACGTCATCACCGACCGGTCGGTGTTCTTCACCCGCCGGGACCTGGCCGAGGACCGGCCGGAGGTGGTCGAAGCCCTGGTACGCGCGCTGCGGCGGGCGGACGCGTGGGCCGAGGCGCACCTTGGCGAAGCCGCCGCGATCGCCGCCGGCGACCAGGGCGGGACGGTGGACGACTGGGAGACGGCGCTGCGCGCCCTGCCCTGGCGCATCGAGGAGGTGAGCGAGGAGTTCCTCGCCGAACAGCAGCGGGCGGCCGACGTCTTCGTGCGGACCGGCTTCGTCGACCGGCCGGTGACGGTGGCCGACGCCGTCGCACGGCAGCACTGAGGGGCGGCTTACCCATGGCTTCCGAAGTCCTGTGGTACATCATTCCCCGCGAGGGCGCCTATCCCTGGGAGCCCTCCGGCCGCCGTCAGGTGGACCTCGGCTACCTGACCCAGCTGGCCGCTACCGTCGAACGCCTCGGTTTCAGCGGGGCGCTGCTCGCCACCGACCTGTATGACGTGTGGCCGCTGGGCAGCGCCCTGGCCGCCGCCACCGGACCCGGCTTCAAACCGCTGTTGGCCGTACACCCGGGGCTGATCGCCCCCACTCTGCTGGCCAAGATGGCGCTCACCTTCGACAACCTCTTCGGCGGCCGGCTGCGCTTCAACGTCGTCAACGGATCCACCACAGCCCTGCGCGAGTACGGACTGGACGTCGAACACGACGAGCGGTACGCGCTCAGCGCCGAGTACTGGTCCATCGTGAAACGGCTCACCGCCGGTGAGGTCTTCGACCACCGGGGCCGCTTCTACGACCTGAAGAGCGCCGGCGCCTCCTTCGGCGATCTCCGGCCGGTACAGACCCCGCACGTGCCGCTCTGGTTCGGCGGCTCCTCGGAGCCCGGCATCGAGATGGCCGCGCAGCATGTGGACGTCTACCTCACCTGGGGCGAACCGGCCCACCTTCTGAAGGAGAAGCTGGAACGGGTACGCCAACGGGCAGCCGCCCACGGCCGCACCCTGCGCATCGGACTGCGCCTGCATCTGATCGTGCGGGATACCGAGGACGAAGCATGGGCCGCCGCCGACCGGCTTCTCGACGTCACGAGCCAGGAGACGTACGCCCGTCAGCTGGGCGGCAACGCCGCCGAGGACGGCGTCGGCTGGCAGCGCCAGTTCCGCCAGCACGGAGGCCGGGTCCCCGCGCGCGCCCGCGAACTGGAGACCCACCCCAATCTGTGGCCCGGCATGAGCCTGTTCCGGCCCGGCCCGGGCACGGCCGTGGTCGGCTCGGCCGCCCAGGTCATCGAGCGCCTCAAGGAATACGAGGAACTCGGCGTCGACACCTTCATCCTGTCCGCCAATCCCCTGCTGGAGGAGGCGTACCGGATCGGCGAGACGATCCTGCCCGCGCTGCGAGAACACCCTTCCTGACCCGCCACCGTCCACAAGTCCCCGCCGCACCCTGTCACTTCCTCTCTCTGGAGCACGGCCATGACCGAGACTTCCTCGCAGCCCGTCCGGCTGCTGTGGTACCTGACTAGCCCGGACGGCCCCGTGCCCTGGGAATCCGATGGCCGGTGGCCCACCGACTTCGGCCATCTGCGGGAACTGGCCCGCACCATCGACCGGCTCGGCTACTACGGCGCGCTGCTGGGCACGGGCCGCGACGACGGCCTCACGGTGACCGCCGCGATGCTGGCCGACACCGAGCGGATGCGCTTCCTGCCTGCCGTCTACCCCGGTCTGCACTCCCCGGCCAAGCTCGCCCAGATCGCCGACACCATCCAGCGCTTCTCCGGCGGGCGGCTGCTGTTCAACGTCGTCAACGGGCAGGACGACACCCTGGCCGGGTACGGGGTGCACTTCGGGCACGACGAGCGCTACGAGTTCAGCGCCGAGTACTGGGACGCCTACCGGCAAGTCCACCGCGGTGAACGCGAAGAGTACCGGGGGCGTCACGTCCGGCTGGCCGAACGGCCGCTGGACCTCTCCCCGCTGTCCCCCTGGCCCAGCGATCCGGCGCCGGTACGGCTGTGGGGCGCGGGCACGTCACCGGCCGGAGTCGCACACAGCGTCCGGCTGCTCGACACCTACCTGAGCTTCGCCGACACACCCGCCCGGCTCGGGGCGAAGTTCGCCAGGGTGGGCGCCGAGGCGGCTCGCCTGGGCCGCCGCCTCGACTACGGCACCCGCCTGCAGTTGATCGTCCGCAAGACAGAGGACGAGGCATGGGCCGCCGCCGAGGAGCTGCTCGGGCGCACCAGCCACGGCACCGCGGTCGAACTGGCCGGATGGAATCTGCGCGGCCACAGTCTTGCGGACTTCAAGCCAGGCGATTTCGGCATCCAGGACGAGGCGGTCGAGCGCAGCCTGGCCGCACTGCGCGCCGGACGGCTGCCGCAGGTCCGGGACTTGGAGATCCACCCCAACGTCTGGACCGGCCCCAGCCTCTTCGGCTTCGACGTGGTCTCCCCTTCGTCCGGCACCTACCTGGTCGGCAGCGCGGAGAACGTCGCGGCGCGGATCGGCGAGTACCGGGCGCACGGCGTCAGCTCGTTCATCCTGTCCGGCTTCCCGTTGATCGAGGAGGCCCACCGCACCGCCGAACTGCTCTTCCCGCTGCTCAACCTGACCAAGGAATAACGCATGCCCGTCAGCACCCGTCTGTTCACCGCCGCCGCGCTGCTCAGTGCCACCGCACTGCTGTCCGCGGGCTGCGCCAGACCCGACCACTCCGTGGCTGCGGCCGCTGCCGCGAGCGGCTCCACCGCAGGCGGCGGCGCGGTGGCCGCCGCCCGGAAGTTCACCGCACCGTACCTGAGCACGTCCGCGACCTGGCAGGGTCCGACCAGCTCGCCGAAGGCGGCCACCGGCAAGACGGTCGTGTACCTCAACCGCTGGGCTTTCTCCGAGACCAACAGCTATGTGCTGGCCACCGCCAGGAAAGCCGCCGCGGCGCTCGGCTGGAAGTTCATCGCGGTCGATGTGAGCAAGGACTTCGACGCCGGGGTCGCCCAGGCGCTCGAACTCAAACCCGACGCGGTCATCTCGATCGTGACCGAGGGCGACTCCGACAGCAAGGCACTCGCCCAGATCGCCGCCGCCAAGGTGCCGCACATCGACTTCACCATCGGCACCACCAACTACAACCTCAAAAACCCTGGAATCACCCATATCGTCGACTACCACTACTATCTTCAGGGCCAGTTGGTGGCCGCCGAAGCCGTGCTCGCCACCGGCGGCAAGGCCCGGCTCGGGCTGCTCCACGCCGCACCCAACTCCTCCAACCGGCAGGAGATCCAGGGGATCAAGGACTACTTCGCCAAGTACGGCGGCGGCAGTGTCGCGGCCGATCAGCAGGTCTCCGACGGGATACTCGGCACCCCTCAACTCGGCCAGGCGGCAGTGGCGTTCATCCAGGGCCATCCCGAGGTCAACATCGTCTGGGACGAGTTCGACGGCATCGCAGTCGGTGCCGTGCCCGCCGTCCGGGCCGCCGGGCTGGCCGCGAAGGTCCCGCAGATCTCCCACGAGGGCGACGCGCCGAACCTGAACTTCATCCGCAACGGCACCGGCCAGATCGCCGACATCGCTCCCTCCTACGGCTGGGCCACCTGGGCGGCCTTCGACGACCTCAACCGGATCTTCAACAAGACCGCGCTCCCAAAGGACGACGGTGTGCCGCTGCGTCTGCTGACCAAGGACAACCTGCCTCCCGCTGGGCAGCGTTACGAGGGCGGCTTCGACTACGCGGCGAAGTACCGCGCATTGTGGGACGTCAAATGACGACTAGGGCACCCGCGTTGGAGGTGCGCGGGCTGAGCAAGTCCTTCGGCGGTCACCGGGTGCTCAGCGATGTGGGCTTCGCCCTGCGCCCGGGGGCGGTCACCGCGCTGCTCGGCGAGAACGGCTCGGGCAAGTCCACGCTGGTCAAGATCCTGGCCGGGGTGCATGCCCCTGATCCCGGCACCGGGGCCGGGCTGTGGATCGGCGGCGAGCCGGTGCGGCTGCCGCTCGACCCGGCCCGCGCGCGTGCCGCCGGACTGCGTTTCCTGCACCAGGACCTGGGCCTGGTGGGCGAGTTGACAGTGGCCGACAACCTGGCACTCGCCCTGAGCGACGGGCGTCGTGCGCTCGCGCCGGTGGACCGGCGGGCCGAGACCGCCAGGGCGGCGGCACTGCTCGGCGCCTTCGGTCTCGACATCGCGGCCGACGCCTTCGTCGCCGACCTCGCGGCCTCTGAGCGCGGCATGCTCGCCATCGCGCGGGTCTTCGGCGACGTCCCGGCGGGCCGGCAGCCGGTGGTGGTGCTGGACGAGCCGACCGCCGCGCTGTCCGCCGCCGACGTCGAGCGGCTGTACACGGCTGTCCGCACGGTCACCGCGCGGGGCGTATCGGTGGTGCTGATCTCCCACCGGCTTGAGGAGGTGCTGGCGGTCGCCGACCAGATCCTCGTGCTGCGCGACGGCAGTCTGGTGGCCGACCAGCCCAACGAGGGCCTCACCGTCGATGGACTCGTCGAGCAGATGACCGGCCGTCCCGTGGACCGCGGCGGCGCCGCTCCCGTCCCGGCCGGGACGGACCTCGCCGAGCCGGCCCTTCGGGTACGCGGGCTCACCGGGGCACGGCTGCGCGGTGTCGATCTTGACATCATGCCCGGTGAGGTGCTGGGCGTCACCGGACTGGTCGGCTGCGGGCGCAGTGAACTGTGCCGCATCGTCGGCGGAGTGCAGCGCCCCACCGCCGGGAGCATCGAGGTCGCGGGACAGGTGCAGCGCTTCCGGGCCGTAGCCGACGCCGTCGCCGCCGGGGTGGTCGGCGTCCCGCAGAACCGGCACGAGCACGGTGTGCTGCTGCGGATGACGGTACGCGAGAACCTGACGCTGGGAGACCTGCGGGCGGTCTCCCGCCGGGGAGCCATCGACCGCCGGCACGAACGTGCCGAAGCCGCACGCCTCATCGGCGAATTCGACATCCGGCCGCCCGATCCCGAGGCCGTCGTCGGCTCACTCAGCGGCGGCAACCAGCAGAAGGTGGCGCTGGCCCGCGCGGTCCGGCTGCGCCCCAGGGTGCTGCTGCTCGACGAGCCCAGCCAGGGCATCGACGTCGGCGCCCGGGAGAGCATCGCCGCCACCGTCCGGCGACTGCGCCAGGACGGCGTCGGAGTACTGCTGGCCACCTCCGACCTCGACGAACTCATGGACCTGGCGGACCGGGTGCTGGTCCTGGACCGGGGCCTTGCCGCGGGTGTCCACGACCTGTCCCGCACGAGCCGGGACACTCTGTTTCGCGCGATCAGCAGCTCCGGGGCGGCAACGGCCGCCGCGACCGCCATCCACCACGACCGCGAGGCGGCCATCCAATGAGCACCACCAGTTCTCCCTCGCCCGCCGTGGACACCCTCGACGAGACCGCCGAGCGGGGCGCGGACGGGAGCGCCGGCACCCGCGGCCGGACACCGGTCCTGCGGTTCGCCGCCCAGTGGTCGCTGGTCGGGCTGCTGCTGGCATTCGTGGTCTTCTTCTCGATCGCCCGTGAGGGTCAGTTCGACACCGCGACCAATGCCAGGACCATCCTGTACGCGCAGTCCGTCACCGTCATCATCGGGATATCGGCGCTGGTCTCCGCGACGGTGGGAGAGATCGACATCTCGATCGGCGCCGTGATGACCAGCACCGGTGTGCTCACCGCCTGGGCCTTCGGTCACGGCTGGGCAACGCCTGCAGCCATCGCTCTGGGGCTCGGTTTCGGCCTGGCCGTGGGTGTGCTCAACACGCTGCTGATCGTGCGCGCCCGCGTCCAGTCCTTCATCGCCACTCTCGCCGTCACGACGCTGCTCACCGGGTTCGCCCAGCTCGTCAGCGGCGGGCTGACGCTCTATCAGGGGATTCCGAACAGTTTCAACGACCTGGCGGCCTCGACCGTAGCCGGGGTGCCGCTGCTGGTGCTCTACGCGGCTGCGGTGGCCGCCGCCGTCGGCTATGTCACCTCCCGCACACCGTTGGGCAGGCGGATGCGGGCCAGCGGATCGGGCCGGGCGGCGGCGGAGCTGGTCGGTGTGCGCACCTCGCGCTATGTCGGTGCCGGTCTGCTGCTGGGTTCACTGATCGCCGCCCTGGGCGGTGTGCTCAACACAGCCAGGCTTCAGTCCGCGAGCCCGGACGGCGGGGATGTCGTCATGCTGGGTTCCATCGCCGCGGTGTTCCTGGGTGCGGTGGTCACCCGACGCGGTCATCTCAATGTCCTGGGCACGGTATTGGCGGTACTGACCCTGGGCATCGGCATCTCGGGGCTGACCATGATGGGAGCGCCAGCCTGGGTGCCGGACATCTTCAACGGCCTGGCTCTGATCGCGGCCCTGCTGATCTCGCGGGCAGGCCGGAGCGGTCGTGATTGAGTGAGGGATCTGCCCCAAGGCCGGGAAGTCAGCGTTCTTGCACGCTCTGCAAGCGCGTTGGGTGTTCGAGACGAAAACTCAACGGAGCCCGTCGGTACGTACAGCCGGCCAAGGCAGTTTGTACGTGAGGATCTCCGTTGAGGGTTCATTTTGCCCTACCGTCCGGGATGACGACCACGACCCGTCTTGGCTCACGGACAATCTTGTGAATCCTTTAAGCACCTTTCTTATTGCTTTAAACTTCAACATGATAGCGTGGCGTGCACACAACCGGACCCCCTGCGCATCAGGAGTTGCGGAATGCGTCCAGAACGTCTCGTCTTCTGCGACCGGAGTACCTACTCCCAACTGGACTGGCGCCTGAAGTCATCATACGAAAGATGGATAGAAGGTGAACTTGGGACCGCTTTACGCATGGCCGCGTTTGCCGCATCCTGCGGCTACGACGGAAATCCCGGATCTTTCAACACGCTAGAGGCCGAATTATGGCTCGCGTTAATGCTCATCAAGCTCCGCCGTCACGACGAATTCGATGAGAAGCTCGCAACCATCAAGCGCGCGGTCGTCTACGGTGAGAATCCCGACCAAGTAGTCAAGCTGCAACTGCTCCAGGCGTTCTCTCAAGGAGTACGCGCCGGATTCCCCGGGATCGCGGAGCAGGCGCAGGCCATAGCGCACGCCCCCGGCGACGCCGTGGAAGGCTGCAGGTCGTTCGCCTGGGTCATGCTCGCCCTGGAGGCGTTACGCAGGGGAGATCTCCGTGCGGCGGACGGGTACGCGCGGCGAATGTCAGCGGAGAGCGTCCTCGGCAACGGTTGCTTTCCACATGGCATGACCGCCTGGGCACTGATACAGATCGAGGAGGCCACGCACGGCCCTGACGCGGTCGTCTACATGGTGGACCGGCTCATCTCGGACGGGAGTTGGATTCTCCAGGACCTCCTGGCAACGGAACCGGGAGCCGCGGCCTGGCTGGTGCGCTTCATGCTGCCGCGCGACGGAAGGACGGCAGAAACTCTCGTGGCAGCCACCAGGAAGGTGTGGATCTTGGGCGGGGACCAGCCTCTACTCGAAGCGGCTACCCGACACACTGAGGGGCTTCTGCGGAGCAATGTCACCGAGCTACAAGTCGCCGCCGATCACTACGCCGACCCTTGGGCAGCCGCCTCAGCGCAGGAGGACATCGGGGTGACGCTTGCCAGGAATGGCTCCATGGACCAGGCCATCTCTGCACTGGAGCACGCTTTGGCCGCGTATGTCGCTGTGCAGTCGGCGAGGGACACAGCCCGACTGAAGCGCCGACTTCATCGGCTCGGCCGGGTCTACCACCACGCACGGTGGTCCGAGGAACCGGACGTAGGCATCCTCGACCTGACCAAGACCGAGATCGCGGTGGCTGAACTCGTCGCCGAAGGCATGTCCAACACCCAGGCCGCGAGCCGCTTGTTCATTTCCAGGCATACCGTCGCGTATCACTTGCGCAGTGTCTTCAAGAAACTTCGATTGACGTCCCGGGTCGAACTCGCCCGCATCTGGACGGAACTCCGCGAGAATGAGACGCAGCGACCTCTGTGAACCCTCACATCTCCGCCCCATCGCACATCGACCTCTCGAAGGACAGGAGGCGTTCCACGACATCGTCCGGCTCGTCACAGATCTGCACCCGCTCGACGTCTGCGCCGGAGAGAAACCCCTCGGCAGCCGCGTGAGAGAAGAAAGCGAGCAGATGACGATAGTAGCCGCATGCGTCCAAGAGGAAACAGGGCTTCTGGTGGAGACCCAGCTGGGCCCAGGTGAGCGCCTCCAGGAACTCCTCAGTGGTGCCAAGGCCGCCGGGCAACGCCACGAACGCGTCACCCAGGCCCGCCATGAGGAACTTGCGTTCGTGCATGCTGGCCGCAATGTGGAGTCGGGTTAGCCCGGTGTGGGCTATCTCGTGTTTCACCAGGTCTCGTGGAATGACACCGGTGACCTGGCCCCCTTCGGCAAGAGCGGCGTCCGCGAGAACACCCATCAGCCCGATCGAAGCGCCGCCGTAGACCACACCGAAGCCAGCACGCGCCAGGCGGCTGCCGAGCCGAGCCGCGACCTTGGTGTGGACGGAGTGCAGGCCCGCCGAGGCCCCGCAGAAGACGGTGACGCTGTTGACCGCCCTGGTACGGCTCACCGCCACACCCCAGGTCCGGGCGCCAGGACACGACGCGGGTCGTGGAGTTCTTTTGCACTCGCCAGCTCCCCCCAGGCCGATCCGTAGTGGCTGCGCCAGTCATCGGCCGACATCGGCAGCGCGCTGACGGGGTATACCGTCGCGCCGAACGTACGGGCCCGCTCATAGACTTCCCGGTTCGCCCTCACCATCTGCTGGACAGCCGCGAGATCGTTCGGCGGCGCCGTGCGCCACAGGGCGAACAGATGGATGACGCCAGTGGCCGGCTTGCGCAGCAGCGGGCTACGCAGAGCCTCGGCGCGCAGCGGACAGAGCAGTACGAGCCCCCTCGTCCACAGGTCTCGCTGGGCCTCGTCGCGCAGCACGGCGGGGACGAAGGCCGACACGCAGTCGTCCGGCAGCAGGAGGGTCAGCCACGGGTGGGGGCGCAGCCATTCCCCAGTGACGCGCAGGATCCGTTCCTCAGCAACGGCACGGTGCAGGAACTCGGTGTAGGAGACGTTCCCGATCTCCTCCGTGTCGCGTTCGTGCCGCAGATCGTCCAGCAGGCCGCTGTCGTCGGGAGGCCGACTTCCCGTGTGGTGAGCAGCTGCTTCCACCACGAACTCCCAGCCGTGTCCCACAGTAGGTCGGGCACGGCCCTGCAGCTGGTCGAACCGGCCGTCGCGCGCGAGCATGCGCTGATCGGCGAGATAGCTTTCCAGATTCGCATGGTATAGGCGGTATGCACGTACCCGTTCCGGCGCGGGCGCCAGCCGGAGGGTGGCGCGTACGATCACCGCACACTGGCCGAGTCCCGCGAGAACGGCGTGGTAGAGCCCGGACTCGTGATCCGGCGTGCAGGTGACCAGTTCTCCGTTGCCGGTCACCACGTCCAGGGCGAGCACACAGTCGGCGACCGCGCCGTGCCGGTGGCTCGCCGCGCCCAGACCTCCGGTGGTGAGGACGCCGCCGACACTGCTGCCCAGGTGGCCCGTGAGCACGAGTGGTGTGAGACCCCGGTGGAGTGTCGCCCGTACGACATCTGTCCAACGTGCCCCGGCTTCGACGACAACCCGGTCGTCGGACACGCTCAGCACCGAATCCATCCTGCTCATGTCGAGCACGCATCCGCCCGCGGCCTGGCCCTGCCCGTACACCGAGTGACCGCCGCCGCGCACTGCTACCGGCAGACCGCGCGAACCCGCGAACGCGATCAGCTCCTGGATCTGCCGCGCCGAACGCGGCCGGAGGACTCCCAGCGGCAGGGCGGTGACGATGTGGCCGAAGTCGTCCGCGGCCTGGCTGAGGGTCTCTTCACTCATGTCCGCACTCGCGTCATGCCCCGGCAGGAGGAAACCTTCCGCGGTCATGCGGCAGACTCCCGGTGGCGCCCGATGCCGGCCGGCGAGCTCTGGAACAGTTCGGTGAACACACGGTGCTGGATTTCGCCGTGCTCCAGGTGCCGTACGGCGATCAAGCGTGCCAGGCTTTCCCTGAGTTCCGCCGGAAGATCCAAGGCGTCGGCCCTCGCCGGGTCGATGGAGTTCCGGGTGCACCACTCCAGGGCGGCCTCAAGACCGTTCACGGAGGCGACGAATGCCCGCGCCGAGGGAAAACGCCACACGGCTGCCAGCTCGGCCAGCAGACTCTTGTGGGGTGAGACGGGCATCAGCATCGCGTGGGCCCGGGCGGTCAGCGCTGCCAGATAGGCGGCCCGGTCGGGTATCGGGAGCAGGCGTACGGTCAACCGCCAGGGCAGGGAGGGTAGTTGTCCAGCAAGGTGTTGCAGCAGGGATACCGAACCCCCTTCGATGATCACGCGAGGGTGCTCGCGACTCAGCCCGGCGACCGTGTCGATCAGGTCCTGAGCGGCCTCCGCCGCGGGGTAGTCACCGTCGAGGACGGTCCTGTCGCCCAGCCAGAACCGGTTCACGCCGGGCTCCTCGGCTCCGGCTCGGGCACTGGTCGTCGCCAGATCTGTGAAGCACTGGATGCGATCGGCGACGACGACCGGGGCTCCGCCGGCCCTCGCCAGAGCGGTTGCCACGTCGCTCTTCCCAACTCCCGTGGCGCCCACGACTAGATAAACGCCCGTATCGTTCTCCGTCTTTTCCTGGCTCATGTGTGTCGCCTTTCGGAACCAGCCGAGCAATTGCGCCGAGCAGTGGTACCAAAAGGAAAGCCGCACAGGCTGCCCCATGTATATCACTCGGTTGGGTACTCAAGTTCTCCGGGATAATCGGCTTCTTCCGGACGATGGGACCGGCACGGGCTGTCAACCTGTGTGATGTCGCCCGATCGTACGCGAGGCACAGAATGACAGCCGAGGGAATAATTCTCCCTGCCTGTCGGAGGAATACGCAAAGCGCTGATCCCTCATTCCCTGCCGACGCCTCTTCACTTCCTGGTGCAGCAAGGTGGATTTCATGAACGTTCTGCTTGTCTCAGGCCACGGCCCCGAGTTCCCGGCCAACGCGCTCCTGGTCGGCTCGGCCTTCGAGGCACTGGAAGACCCTGGTCGGTTCCCCAGCCGGGCTCATGAGACAGCCGCCTTGTCCTCCCTCCGTGCGGAGACCGGTGGCACGTCCCTCCTCCTGCTCAGGCAACGCGAGGCGGCGAACCGAATACGGGCGGTCTCCTCGGTGCGGCTCCAGCGCACCGAACGCGACGACGAGTCAGCAATCGCACCTCACCACTTTCACCCTCCGGGCCGTCCTGGAAGCCGCCGGGATCGACCACGACCGCTTCCCCATCGAAGGCATCTGGGACGGCTGCCTTCCAGATCAGGCTGGGCCCTTCGACGTGGTTCTGCTGTCGACCACGTTCATCTGGGACCGCGGCACGATGGCGCAGGCCATCACCTGGGTACAGGAACGGTTCCTGGCGGCGGCCCTCGTCCTCGGCCGCCACTACAGCAATCTGAAGTTCCAGCAGATCCTCGACGCGCACCCGTTCGTCCGGTAGGTGGTCCGCGGCGACCCGGAACCTGCCTTGGCGCCGCTCCTGAACGCCCTGCGCAAGAGCGAGCCAGTGAGTGCCATAGCCAACCGGGTGCGGCGGGACCAGGACACCGGCCGCATCCGCGTATCCAGCGTCCAGAACGCCGATCTGGAGGCGCTCCCCTCGCCCGCGCCCTCGGGACGATTCCCTGTTATCTCCTACGAGTCGATGCGCGGCTGCCCGTTCAGGTGCAAGTACATCTCCTTCTCCCCAGCCCTTCCGAAATGGCACTACAAGTCCGCAGAGAGATCGCCGGCGACTTCGTCCGCTACCCCGACGTACATGGGGCGCAGTACATCAAGGCTCTGGACTCCACCTTCACCGTGCCACCCACCCGTCTTCGGGCCCTGCTGCCACTGCTCACCAAGACCGAGGTCGCCTGTAAGGCGTACACGCGCGCCTACTTGATACAGGGCCAGGGCATCGTCGACGCCCTGGCCGAAGCGCACTGCCGGGCGCTGGCGATCGGCTTCGAGTCGATGAACGACACCACATTGAAGTTCGCGAACAATCAGGTGAAGGCCCAGATCAACTGCACGGCGTTCGAACTGCTCGCGGACAGTTCCGTGCACTACTGGATCTCGTTCATCGTCAGCAACCCCGGGGAGAGTCCCGAGCTGTTGGAGGATACAAAGAGCTTCCTGGTGAACGAGTACCAGGGCAACCTCGCGCTGTACGTCTTCATGCTCAACGACGAGACAATGTCAGTGTGGCAGGACGCCGAGCGCTTAGGTCTCCGAGTGTTCGACGCGGGCGGCGAAGCTGAACACTGGTCGCACAACGGCATGGACAGCACCACCAGCCGGCGCCTCCAACTGGAGGCCCTCCGCAAGGTCCGCTGGAAGAACGACCATGCCATGCAGCGGACCTGGCAGCACGACTACGAACTGCCGCTGCTGCCCAGGCGTTCCACCACCGAGAACGCCACGATCGAGAAGCTCGTGGACCGTCTCGGCATGGCGAGCGCCGAACTTCCGAACGAGGCCGCCGACCACCGTTCCCGCATGCTCACGCAGCTCGCGCGGCACGGCATGACGTCAGTCTAGGGAGGGCCTATGTCCAGACCCCCGCTACCCGAGGGCGCGACAACTCTGCTCAGAAAACCCAACCACGCCGTCATCGCCACCCTACGGGCGGACGGTCAGCCGGTGTCCACGGCCACCTGGTACCTCTGGGAGGAGGGACGGGTCCTGGTCAACATGGACGAGGACCGCAAACGCCTCGACCACCTACGCAACGACCCACGGGTCACGCTGACCGTCCTCGACAGGGATGACTGGGGCACCCATGTCACGCTCGTAGGACACGTCGTCGAACTGCGCGACGACACGGGACTGCTCGACCTCGACCGACTCTCCCAGCACTACCTCGGGCGCCCTTACCCGACCCGAGACCGCAACCGCGTCAGTGCCTGGATCGAGGTCGAGCGCTGGCACGGCTGGGGTGCCTTCCGCGACAGCCAGCACGCCACCCCCGCACTCGATACCCGATCCTGACAGCCATCTCGGACCTGGAGGAACCGCACCATGCGCATCACCGCCGCAGTGACCGAGAACAAGAACGCACCCTTCGTCCTCACACCCCTGGAGCTGGACGATCCAGGGCCGGGCGAGGTGATCGTGCGGATGGTCGGCTCAGGGCTGTGCCACACCGACCTCGTCGTCCGGGACCAGCGATACCCGGTGCCCCTGCCCGCCGTGCTCGGCCACGAGGGTTCCGGCGTAGTGGACGCCGTGGGAAGGGGCGTCTCATACGTCGCACCCGGCGACCACGTCGTGCTCACCTTCAACTCCTGCGGTGGCTGCCGTATGTGCCTGCGAGGCCGGCCGTCGTGCTGCGACCGCTTCGCCGCATGCAACTTCGGCGGAGCCCGCGACTCGGACGGAGCTCCGCTGCGACGGGACTCGGGCACCGTGCACGGGCTGTTCTTCGGCCAATCCGCCTTCGCCACTCACGCTCTCGCCACCGAACGCAACGTGGTCAAAGTGGACCGGTCAGTGCCCCTGGAACTTCTGGGGCCGCTGGGATGCAGCGTCCAGACGGGAGTCGGCGCCGTGCTCAACTCTCTCAGGCCCGAAGCAGGCAGCAGTATCGCGGTCCTCGGCGTGGGTCCCGTGGGCATGAGCGCGGTCATGGCAGCCGCGATCACAGGCTGCGATCCGATCGTCGCAGTGGACCTCAACGAACAACGCCTGGCTCTGGCAATGGAGTTGGGTGCGACTCACGTGGTGCGTGCCGGGGAAGGCAGAACGGTCTCGTGTCTGAGAGACCTGGCAGGCGGACTCGGGACCGACTACTGCCTGGAGACGACAGCCGTGCCGACCGTGCTGCGGCAGGCCGTCGACGCGCTCAACCACGGGGGGACATGTGGTGTGATCGGCGCCCCCGGTGACGGCGTCGACGCGTCGATCGACATGTCCCGCATACTGTTCGGCCGTACCGTCCGCGGAATCTCCGAGGGCGACAGCGTGCCCCGTGTGTTCATCCCCGAACTGATCACGCTCTACCAGCGGGGGCGTCTCCCCTTCGACCGGCTGATCAGAACCTACGACTTCGCGAACATCAACCAGGCTGTCGAGGACTTCGAGAAGGGCACGACCCTCAAGTCCGTTCTCACGTTCGCCTGATCGGCATGCCCGCTCCTGCCCACCGCGCAGCGCAGCCCGATCACCGGTCACTTCCGAGGATGCCCCGGCCTTCAGGCCAGGGCGGAATCGGACTCCTGCGGAGCAAGGCAAGGAAGGAGCGATCTCCGTCAGGGTGATGGGTCGTCTGCGCTCACGGCTGTGGGGTGACCTCAAGCAGGTGGACGATCTCGGAGTTGAGAAACCGACACTCGCGCTGAGCGTGGCCAGTCACGGAGTTCTTCGGGGAGGCGGCGCGTGATCCGCACTTCATTGTCCACGGCGCTACTACGGCGTCATGACGACACTGGCGATAGCCGAAAGGGCCGGGCATGTCCGGTACACCTACCGGCTCCGCGCCTCGTCGACCGCACGCGCAGGCCTCGATGCCGAGTGAGCACGGTGCCGGGGGGTGCGGAACGAATGCGTGGCCATGTCACGCAAGATCCACGGCATCAACAAGGCCGCTACCGAGAAAGCGACGTGCGGTCCGGCGCAGCTCGACAGGATGCTGACCGATGCCCGTACACCGCCATGGGGTGGCTGCGCGAAGTCGCTTCGGCACCGCGGAAGCAGATCATCCGCGGCTTCGGGAAGTCCCGCACCAAAGTACTGAAAGACATCGAGGCGAAGCTGCCGATGACCCAGCGCACCGGGATGCCCAGGATCAAACGCAAGCGCGACGCCCTGGGGTCGTTGAACTACACGCGGTGCGGATTCCGACTCAAGGAGGGCCGCCTTCACCTCGCGGGCGGCATCCCCCTGACCGTGGTGTGGTCCCGTGACCTGCCCGCCGACCCCACGCATCGGTGCGGGTGTACAGCGACAGCCTTGGCCACTGGTACGACTCATTCGTCGTGGCGAGGGCTGTCGAGCCGCTTCCGTCGAGGGGCCGGGCGATCGGAATCGATTGGAACGTCAAGGAGACCGCCGCCACCACCTCCAACGCCCGCAACCTGCCACACGGCCAGCGCGGGAAGACGGCCGCGCAGAAACTTGCCCGATACCAGAAGCAGATGGTGAGGCGGAAACCCGCGCGTGGCAAGGCCGCGCCGAAGGACTACCGGACGGCTTCCCGCGCGGCGGCCAAGGTCCACAAGAAGGTCGCTCGGCAGCGCCCGGACACCGCATTCAAGTGGGCCAAGGCAGTCGTGCCGGACTTCGGCCAGCTCGCCGCCGAGGACTTCAGGCCGAAGTTCCCCCCCCGAAGTCGACGATGACCCGCACGGCCGCCGACGCGGCGATCGGCGTGACGAAGAGCGCACTGACCGAGATGGCCCGCAAGCACGGACGGATCGTGCACCTCGTGCATCCGGCCCACACCACGATGGACTGTTCCGGGAGCGCCGCTCCCACAGGCGGCCTAAGCCAGGAATCCCCCGGCTTCAGCAGGGGAAAATGTCAAAGGATGTCGTCGCAGACGGTGGCGACGGACCGCTCCTGCCACACGGCAAGGTCGTCCAGAAGCCGAGCCAGCGTGGCCCACCGGTGCTCGACCGCGTCCCGGCCCAGGGCCAGATGTCGGGGCAGCTTGTCCTGGCAGGCCACTTCGTAGATCAGAGCGGCTCCCTTGACGGGGTCCCCAGCCTGGGTGTGGTTCACGACGCCGATCATGTCCAGCAACGCGTGAGCCGGGGTTCCGTCATAGGAGGGGATGCGTCGGACTGCTGTGGACAGGGAGCTGGGGGCGAGGAAGTCGGTGCGGAGGACCCCGGGTTCCACCACCATGCTCTGGATTCCGAACGGCTCCAGTTCTGCCGCCAGTGCCTCGCTGATGCCTGCGACGGCGAATTTGGACGCGCAGTACACGCTGAGGCCCGGCGCGCCCTCGAAGCCGGACCGGGAACCGATATTGACGATTTTACCTTTCCCGGCGGCCCGCATTCCCGGCAGCACCGCGCGGGTGACACCGATCAGCCCGAAGACATTGAGATCGAACAGCGAACGCGCCTCGGCGTCTGTGGTCTCCTCCAGTGCGCCGAGCAGCCCGCGGCCCGCGTTGTTGACGAGGACGTCCATACCGCCGAACCGACGTACGGCCGCCCCGACCGCCTGCGCGATCTGGTCGGCGCGGGTGACATCAAGGGGGACCGCGAGCGCACGTTCGGACTGCTTCACGTCGTCCGGCAGCTGGTGTGGGTTCCGGACTGCGGCCACGACGGTGTCACCTCCGGCCAGCACGGCACGCGCGATCTCCAGGCCCAGGCCTCGGCCGGCTCCAGTGACGAACCATGTGGACATGGCAGCTCCTTGTCGTCCGCTCGCATCCCGTTTAACGCTAGGCATGCCTCCGTCAGGTGCGTATCCCTCGGCTGGGTAGTGGCGGTGCCCCCTACCAACGCGATTCTGATCGACGTGGAGCCCCTGAAGGTCGGCGGCAGACAATGAGGCCGACGACGTGCAGCCTGCATCGGCGCCAGGGCGCCAGCTGGCTGAGATCTCCCCTCAGAGCGCGGGCGCGCCCTCGACATCGGTCGTGCCCCGGAGCGGGCAGCCGGTCGAGTCGCCTGCCTCACCCTCCAGGAACTCGACTACCGAGAGGGCCATCCCGTCGACGGCCAGGTTCATCGGCCGGTCGCCCTGGCCAGGAGGCAGCGACCGCACGTAAGCGCCGTCGGCTGCCACCACGTCGAGCATGGAAGGCAAGGCACTGGACTGCGCCATGATCACCCACGTCGCACATCTCCACAGTCACGTCAGCGAGCAGCTGACAGCCCAGGATGCAAGACATTGGAGCGCATCCTCCGCGGGCTCCGGGATGCCACCGGTTGATCGCAACGAGCGCGCGGGCCCGTCGCCGATCGCCTTCAGCTCAGAGCTCTTCCATGGACCCCGGACTCCTCAGTCCCTTACAAACGCACTGAATCAGTGTCCGCTGCGGAGCAGCGGACACTCTAGACCGCTGACGGCCAAGCCCTGGCACGCGTCGTCCCGCGCGAGGGAGCTGGAGACCGCAGCTCCGTCACGGCAGTACGGATTGTCATCGCTCAGCCGCCCGCAGTCACGTCACACTATCCGCGGCAAGAGAGGGCCAGCCAGCCTCGCCAGCCACTTGCGCCACGACCACCGGCATCTACTCCTCCCTGGTGGTCGAGCGTCGGTCAGAAACGCCCCGGGGTACGGCCCAGCGTTCCGGCCGGATCGGCGGGATCGGGGCCTTGCACCAAACCGACGTACAGCTCGACCTGGGACCTGAACCGCTCGACGGCGCCACGGTCGCGCATGAATCTCGGGAAGGCAAGAGGGTCGGTGGTGCGGTAGTCGGCAAGAGGCTTCAGCCATGCCGGTTGGGGGACATCGCCGCGCACCGGCCAAGTAAAGCTTCCGATCACGCTCTTCTGGGTCTGTGCGGAAAGCAGCCAGCTCACGAACAGTTTGGCGGTGGCCGGATGCCTGGACCGCCGGAGTATGGCGGCGCGCTGCGCCCAGGACACGAACTGGTCGCGACGCGGCAGCACCTGCACAGTGGTGATGCTGGGGACTCCGGCCATGGCCGGGGTGGCCAGGTAGGTGCCGTCAGCGAGACCGGCCGTCACATTCGGCCCACCGCGAAGGAATTTGGGATTCTGCGCGACGAGCTTGTCCAGCCAGCTCCAGCCGTACTGATCGATGAAGAGCTTGTACTGGAAAAGTATGGCGTCGTCGTCGTTGGGCCAGACGCTGGCGATCTTGTTCGCGAAGGCGGGATTCAGCAGGTCAGTGGCTCGGAAGTCGCTGGGGTCGGCAGGGAGAAACTTGGTGTTGACCACGGGGGAAAACGCCGCATAGAAGGCGCCCGTCCAGTAACCGTCGAGGTCCTTGGCGTTGTCGAAGACCCGTTCCCAACCGATGGGCCGGTACTTCAGCAGCTCGCCGTCGGCCTTCCACTGCTCGAAGTCCTGCGTGGTCTGCACTATCGCGACGTCAGCGACGACGTCGCCGGTGGCGAGCTGATTGTAGATCCTCGCGTAGTGGTACTTGCTCAGGTCGGTGACCATGTGCAGCTGGATACCTGGGAACTGCGCGAGGAAGGCATGGGGAATGAAGTCCCAGAATCCGGAGGTGTCACCACCCATATAGACGGTGGCTCGTCCGCCTTCGGCCCGGGCCTTCTTGTACAAGACCCGGAGTTGTTGCTGCTCGTCCGTCGTTCGCCTGCTGGACGGTTCGGCTACCGCTGCTTTGGATGCAAGGGGCTGAAGACCGACCGCCACGGCTCCGGCCGCTGCGGCCCTCCCTAGGGTCCTTCTGCTGAGCTCCATCGTCGACACCTCTCGGTGGTACATGGGTTTCACAGGGAAACAACTTGAAGTTTCAAGTCATCCGGGACCACTGTAACCACTCATCCAAATTTGAACAACTAGAAGGTCGGTATACCCGCGGGCCGCACGGTGAGGAGATGCGGGTCGCGACCAACACGGCGACCTGGTCCACCGTGACACCAAGCGTGTGATCCCACCGCCAGCCGCTCTACCGGGCCTGAAGGGACTCGGGTTTCACCACCAAGCACTCGATGGACCAAGAGAAGCCGATTGCGAGCATGACCCGACACGTATCTCGCTCGAACAACGCCGTGCCCCCAAGCGCCTTGACGACATCTGGAACGATCCGACGCGTATGCGACGTCTACTGGGCGCACTCTCGGATGGGCGGCACCAGTTCTGCGGTGCGGCACCGGATCCCCGTAGATCGGAACCGACGGGCCGCTGGCGATCATCGGGCCTGCGGGGGAATGTTCGATGCTTCGGTCACAACAGCCTCAATGGCTCACGCACCCGGCCTCCGTCATGCGCCGATCTAGGTCGGACAGGCGGGCGGGGGCGTCATCGAGGAGGAGCAGGCGCAGCGTAGCGCGTTCGTCACCGGCAGCCTCGCTCAGGACGGACAGGAGGACAGCCAACTCGTGCGGGGGCCCGTCGACGAGGAGGTCCGCAGCCTCCCGGACGACGACCGACACCGGCCCGACGTCGCGGAGACAGTCGACGAAGGCGTCCCAGTTGCGGCTGAAGTAGTCGGGGAAGCCAAGCCCGGTGGCCCATTCGGTGAAGAAGTCCTCCAGGGTGCGGCAGCGCGAGCCGCGTAGCTCCCTAGGCGCAGGGACATCGGCCGGCGCCTCGGTCAGGGGGCGGATCCAGGCGGTCGTACCAATCAAGGTGATTGTCTCCTTCACGGATGCGGGGTGGTACGGCGGAACGGAAACCCTCTGCCCACCGCACCACCCCGGCCCTTTCAGTCGCCCCGGCGCCTAGAACTTGCCGACGAGGTTGAACGAGTTGTAGTGATCGGTCGTGGCGTAAACGTTGCCGGTATTGGGGTTACGCACGATCCGCCGCGCATTTCGCCGGACGCCCGTAGAGGTGTACTCATCGATGTCGTACTCCACGTAGGGGGAGACATTGCTGCCCTGCGTCGAGTGGGCCTGGGACGACGAGGCTCCGTTGGCGCGCTCGATGTTGCTCACGAGGCCCTGGTAGTCGTTGAACCTGCCGCCGTAGTAGATGTACCGGTTGGCGTGCGCATTGGAGTCCCAGAAGTCGAACCAGCGGTTGCCACCCGCCTGGCCGGGCCACCCCCGGCCAGGCTCGACTTCGAGGTGACCGACACCCCAGTTGGGGTAGGCGTCGATGTTCACGTTGGACCAGAATCCCGCCGCGCGAAGAATCTCGTTCCAATCCGCCTGCGAGATACCAGATCCCGCCGGAGGGTTCTGGAAACCATGGTTGGTCTGTCCAGGCGGCGCCTGGGCGAATGCACCGCTGGGCTCGGCCACCGCGCCGCCCACAAGGGCGAGCAGCATGCCCGCAACGGCCAGGACCCGACGGCGGCCCCGCAGTCGGGGCTTCTTACGGGGCTCCGCGTCCGGCGCGGACGTCTCAGCAAGGGAGGGGGACAACTGGTACTCCTCGACTCGTTTCTATGCTTCTCCGAGGCAATCCGCCTCGATGCCGCACAAGGAACCAGCCGCACATGACAGTGACACGGCGGCCTGATCACAAGCGCCGGTCGGAAATGACGTGCGGTTGTTACAGAGTTATGCGGTACGGTCCCGGTTTGCCGGCTCCTTAATGTCAGGACATGTCTCGTTCATCGGAAGCGGCCAAAGTGGTCCTCCTTCGGGTACCGGAAGTGCCGGAAGAAAGGAGCAGCATGCGATACCGCTGCCCAGCGCTGTGGCTCCTGTTCACCATGAGCCTGGCAGGGTGCGGCATGGTGGACGGCGGCACACGGGTCGAAGGCCCGGCGCCCACCGCGGTCCCCTGGACCGGTCCGGTCTATGTCGACGACGCACGCTCGATCCCTCGACGACGGCCCGACATCGTAGATCTCACCGAGCACACCACCCTCTACGGCCTCAAGTGGCGCGGTTGGGGTACGTCACGAGCCGTGGCGACCGGGGTGGTGGTGGATGTCGCTTGTGCGTCGGGCTGTCCCCAAGGCGACGCCGACCCCCCTACCCACCCGGTCCGCCTCGTCCTCAGCGGCCTGGTCAAGCGCGAGTACGCTGCGTACTACGACCACGCGGTACTCACCCCCGCCCATCCGCCCACGCCCAACTGGGTTTTGGAAACCGGGGATTTGAGCCTGCAGGTTCCCGCGGCATGATGGCTTTCTGCCGCGCGGTCGTGATGAGGCTGTCGGGTCACCGACACATACCGTTGATCCCCTTGGAGCCGGAAAACCAAGCCTCAGGAGACGCATATGCACGAGGTCCTGCTAGTCGAGGACGACGAGATGATCCGGGAGGCGACCCGGCTCACCTTGCAGGGAAGCGGTTACACGGTCCGCACCGCCTCAGACGGGACGAGCGGTCTCGCCCTGTTTCGAGAACAGGCACCAGATGTGGCTGTGCTGGACATCATGCTGCCCGGCCTGAACGGGGTGAGCCTCGCCAGCCGTATCCGCGAGGAGTCGCGGGTTCCGGTCCTGCTGATCTCGGCGCGCAACGATCCCGTGGATGTGGTGATGGGCTTGGAGGCCGGCGCCGACGACTACGTCACAAAGCCATTCGACGGGATGGTACTTACAGCCCGGATCCGCGCCCTACTGCGCCGCGCCGCGCCCGCCGAACATCGGCCAGGCAGCACCCCGCTCACCTTCGGCGACCTCGCCCTCGACCCGGAAACCCTGGACGTGCGCCTCGGGGGAAAGCCGCTCTCCCTCACCACCACGGAGCTGAAGTTGCTGCAAGAGTTCGCCGCCGTGCCCGGCATGGTGCTGACTCGGGACGTACTGCTGGAGAAGGTGTGGGACTACGCCTGGTCCGGGGACACTCGGGTGGTGGACGTTCATATCCGCCGACTGCGCGCCAAGATCGGCCATGAACGCATCCAGACGGTGCGGGGCTTCGGCTACAAACTGCGCCCGTAGGGCCTGGACATCGGTACGGTTCCCGTGAACATCGGCACAAAGTTGGCCCTGGCCGTAGCCGCAGCGGCTACGTGTGTCGCGAGTTCGGTCGGACTGCTCGTCCACCGCATCACCGCCACTGACCAGCTGGCCACCGCCCGCTCCGACCTCGACCGGCAGCTGATGAGCTCCGTCTACGACCACGCGGCCGGCCGCAAATCCGCGGCCCGGCTCGACCCGCCGGACCTGCCTCCGGCTGTGTCGAAGGCGGTGCGCCGCAGCGTCCGCGTAACCTACCTACAGGACGGACCACATCCGGTGCTGTGGGCGGCGACCCGCGTCTCCGA
Source organism: Streptomyces sp. NPDC091280 (assembly GCF_044768565.1). Lineage (NCBI taxonomy): Bacteria > Bacillati > Actinomycetota > Actinomycetes > Kitasatosporales > Streptomycetaceae > Streptomyces > Streptomyces sp. NPDC091280. Next base: position 1,543 of record NZ_JBIVUZ010000023.1, on the reverse strand, counting down.
CCGCACCGTGCTTACGGTGTCACGTTCCTACGCCCATGAGACCCACGAACTGGCCACGTTGGACCAGACACTGGTCACAACGGGCGCGACGGCCACTGCCGTGGTGTCCCTTGTTGGGCTGGCTCTCGGAGTACGGATGGGCCGCCGGGCTACGGCCGCCGCTGATACTGCGGAACGCATCGCTCGCGGCGACCTGAACGCCCGTGCCGGCCCGCAGGGGCGGGACGAGATCGCACGGCTCGCGGCCTCGGTAAATGCCATGGCCGACGCGCTCGGCGCTCGCTTGGAGGCAGAACGACGGGTGACAGCCGACATCGCGCATGAACTGCGCACACCCGTCGCGGCCATGGTGACCGCAACTGGCCTGCTGCCTGCCGGGCCAGCCACCGACCTGGTAACAGGCGGGGTGCGCAAGCTGTGCGGACTGGTCGAGGACGTCCTGGAGGTCGCCCGCCTCGACGCCCACGCGGTATCGGTGGAGAACGAGCTCCGTCAGGTCAGCGCGATGGTCTACCGCTCGGTCGCCGGGCTCGACGGGGTGCAGGTCAAGATCGTCACCGACACCCTCGCGGAGACCGATCCGCGACGCGTGGAACGGATCCTCACCAATTTGGTCACCAATGCCCTGCGGCACGGTGCCCCGCCAGTGACAGTCATCGTGGACGTGGAGACCAATGAAGGCAGCAACGCCGACGGTTCGGTTGTATGGGTGCGCGACCATGGTCCAGGCTTCGCCTCCGACCTGCTGGCCGTCGCCACCGCCTCTGGTCCTCAGCGATTTCGTCACGGTACCGCATCCACCGGAACGGGCCTGGGTCTGCCTATCGCCGCCGGACAAGCCCGGCTGCTCGGCGCCCGTCTCACCTTCCGTAACCATCCCGACGGGGGCGCCGAGGCCGCCTTACACCTGCCCGGACGCGAACCCACCAACAGCGACACAGAGTGAGGCGAACTATCGGCTTCACCTTCGATGTCCAGGATCAACTGGCTCCGCAGGCTCGCCGGTTCAGGCACTTGCGCAGGTCGCTGTGGGCGAAATGCCGTACTGTGCGGCTAGAGCGTGCGCTGGGGGCAGAGCCTGACCGCACAGGTCACAGCGACTACGGTGCTGACTCGGGTTCGATGACCGGGATGCAGCTGGTCAGTGATTCCTAATGCGGTCTGTCAAGCCGTGAGGGCACTGGGCGGGATGAGCTCGTAGGTCCGTCCGTCGCGCAGGAGTGCCCAGAGGACGTTGACGCGGCGGCGGGCGAGGGCGAGGACGACCTCGCTGTCGATTCCCTACGGGGCGATCATTCGCAATTCCTAATTGGCAGCCGAGTCGTCGTGGGGCGCCGGGCGGCCAATCACTGAGAGCCACAAGCGGCAGAGCTTTTTCAACCACACCCGGCACCCCTGGGTGGGTGAACCATACGAAGGGCTCACCACCTCCCGCAGAACAACGTAGGGAGCTTCTTCAGCGTTGCTGCTCCAGTGTGAGGATGGCCTTGGCGATTGATGTCATTCGATTCGGGCTGCACCGGGACCTGCGGAAGATTCGTCA
>NZ_JBIVUZ010000022.1:0-153748 GCF_044768565.1 Streptomyces sp. NPDC091280 | reverse complement strand
TCGCGGTGGTAGGGGTCCACCGACCAGTACAAGTTCTCCACCAGCGCTGTTCCCGGCCCAGGCACCGGCATCGTGGACTCTACGTAGGCGAAGTGGTCGGAGGTGGGGAAGCCATGGGGGCGGGCGGTCTGGTGCACGGTGAGCACGGTCTCGGTCATGACGGTGACCGTACGGAGGAATGCGGAGGCTGGGCAGAGGGTTGCGCTCATGGAACGGTCCGATCCATGAAGGGCCCTCATAGAAGCAGGTGGGACCCCTTGTGACGGCCTCAGCCCCCATACCGCCCGCACTCACTGCGGCTGCCGCCACCGACCTTGCCCCGCACGAACTCCGCATCCTCGTGGCCGTCGACCGTGAGCGCGGGTTCTCGGCAGCCGCCACGGTCCTCGGACTGACCCAGTCCGCAGTCTCGCATTCCATACGGGGGACGGAACGCAAGGTCGGAGCAGTCCTTTTCGAGCGGGGCAGGAAGGGCGCGACGCCCACTGCGGCCGGTACCGCCGCTGCCGCCCACGCCCGCCGGGTCCTGCGGCTCCTGGACATCTTGGCCGCAGAGACCCGCGGCGCCGAGCGGGGCACGGTCGCGGGCCCGCTGCGCATCGCCGCCTTTCGTAGCGCTGCCCTCTACCTGCTGCCGTCCGTCCTGGAGCGCCTCGCTGCCCGCCACCCCGGCATCGAGCCAGAAGTGTTCGTCGTCCGTGAGCTGGGCGCTGGCACCGCCGGCGAGGTCGCCGAGGGGCGCGCGGATGTAGGCATCGCAACGATCGGCGCCATCTCGCCCGTGCCCGCCGGGCTCATCGGCGACGTACTCTTCGATGAGCCCTACTCGCTGGTGCATCTGGCCGGTCACCCCACCCCGCGCTCCCTGCCGCTGGTGGACTGGCACGAGAACTGCGGCTCCTACACCCGCCAGTGGTGGGCCAGACAGGACTGGATTCCCAAGGCGACCGTCCTGACCGAGGACGACGCAGCGGTGCTCTCACTGGTGAGCAGAGGTCTCGGCATGGCGATCATGCCCGCGCTCTCCCTGAACGAAGCTCCGGACGGCATCGAGATCACCGACCTCGGACCCGAGCGCCCGACCCGTTCCGTGGGTTACGTCACCACCCCGGAGCTGGCCTCCAGCGTCTCCGTCCGCGCCCTGATCCGCGAGCTCAGAGCGGCCCGCAGTGAAGCCGGGGTCGAGACTGGTGGAGCAGAGAGTGTGGGTTGGTGTCACACAGGTTGACACCTGGAACAACTCCAATGTGTGCCGTGCGGGCGCACCGCCTCGTGAACCGCCCCAGCCAGGACCTTGATGTCGCCACCGAGAACCCTGCGCCCATGGCCGACATCGCCGCCACGCTCCGCACTGGCCTGGAAGATCGCGGCTGGAAAGTGCATGCGCTGGAGACCGCCCCGCTGTCGGCCCGCTTCACCGTGACCGACCCGGCCACGCCTTCCGCCATGGCCCCCTCGATGGCCTTCAGGATGAATACGTCGATACACAGCGTCCACAGTCTGCGAGTTGGTCACGTCGTGTAGGCGAGGCAGAACGGCGCGAGCACCGAAGAGATTAGGCAGGCCGACCGGAATGGGAGGCACGAGTCCGGTGAACGACTACGACCAGAAGTTCAAACCGGCCGCCCGCAACAGCGTCAAGTGCCTGCGTCTGTGACCTCTCCGGCCAGCTTGTTGCGGACATCACGCATGCGGGCGTCGAGAGCGGCCTGGGTCTCAGGGTCGAGCTCGTAGTCGCTGGCGGTCTCAGGGTTGACGTGCAGCGCGTGAGAGCGGACGGCCTCTCGCTCGGAGGAGAGTTGCTGGAGGGTCTGGGTGATCCGGTGGATCTTCTGCCGCTGCTTCTCCCATTCCTGCTCGGCGAGGGCGAGCTCGGCGAGCTGGCTCTGGATCTCGGCCTCGTTCTCTCGAGCGTAGTTGTCGCTGATCAGCGTGATCAGAGGGACGCCGAGAGCCTCAGCAGCGGTGACCGCCTCGTCGAGCCTGACCGCGCGGGTCTGCTGCTCGATGCGTGTGATGGCGGTGGAGTCAACGTTCGCGCCAAGCAGCGCGGCCATACGGCGCGCTAGCTCTGCCTGGCTGATGCTGAGGCGTTCGCGTTCTTGACGAAGTCGGCGGGCGAAAAGGTCCCCGGGCAGTGGGTTCATCACGGTTTGGCACTTCCTGGTCGGGATCGCGATCGACGAGGCATGGGGGGCCGCCTCGAAATCGAGCAGGCCAGCGTCGCAGCAGTGCTGGAGCGGCACATTACACATCTCACGCTGCGGATTCCACAGGCGTCCACCACGGCCCTGCGGCCGCGCGCCGCAGCGCCGATTCACCCGGTTTTCACACCTCTTTCCACTCTTTATCGATAGCCCCTTTCGAGCAGCCCGTGACTCACCATTCAAATGAGGTAGACTAGTCACTCATACGCGAACCAAGAGGGTGTCCGACGGCAAGCCATTGACCACTCATGCTTCTATCGCAGCCCATCAATGTGGGTGAGCTGCGCTTGTCGCCTTGTGGCTCATCGCCATGCCATCGAATGATTCGAAAGGCGAGAGGGAAGAACCGTGACGAAGATCTACGAGGCAGCCGTCCTCGCACAGACCTCCCTGCCGAGTGCAGCCTGGGACCTGACCAGCTTCCTGCAGAACGCCAAGTCCCAGGTCCAGCTCTGGGGCGGCCTTCTGCTCATGCTGCTCGGTGCTGTCGGCCTGGTCTGGGGCGGCATGCTCCTGATCAAGAAGCTGATGGCCAACCCGCAGTCCGCGGGTCACCAGCAGGGCTGGGGCACGATCGCGCTCCTCATTCTCGTCGGCGGAGCCCTGGGAACCGGTGGGTGGTCACTGATCGAGACGGTCGGTTCCGGCGGCCAGCAGACCATCACGGACCTCGGCGGCGGCACGGTGATCGCCCAGACCGCGGATCAGTTCAGCGGGTTTCTGGGCGGCCCTTCCAAGTAAGAGGCCGTCACAGAGTGTGCACAGGACCGGGGACAGAGGTGTCGAGCGAACCGCCGGGTCGGTTCGACACGTCCGCGCCTGCGGCACGGTGCGGGCACGAAAGAGAGCAGAACATGGGGATCAAGGGCAAAGCACTGGCCTTCAGCCGGAAGTTCAAGCTCGACTCGCACCACGCGATCGAGCGTTTTGGGGTGTTCTTCGGCATCTTCGCGCTCGCGGGCGCGATCGTGATCAGCGCATCGGGGGCCTCGGCGTACCAGGCGGAGCGTGACTCCCTGTCGCAGACGGCGCTGTACACCAGCGACTTCAAGACGTCGAAGACGAATCTCGACGGCACCGTCGACGGGATCTACACCAACGAGAGCGGCAACACGGCGCTCGTGATGATGCATTTCAGTCCGACCGCTCAGATCTCGTACAGCGCCGCGGACTACAGGGCGTTTCTGCTCGGGTCGGACACCTCTCTGAACGGCGAGCCGGTCAGTACCAGCGGGATCAAGGGCTCCTTCTACGCCTTCGGTTCGACCGGCTACGTCGGGGTCCTCCTGAACGCCGACCGGCCCTTCGACCGCCAGGTGTTGAACCTGACGGTCCGTGCGAATGCCGAACTCACCACGCCCGCAGCGGAGCATGCGCAGGACAGCGGCAAGTTGGCCGGCGACGAAACCTTCTCCAAGTACGACCAGTGGCGGGTCTTCTTCAACCCCGGCGCATCCGGGGTCCAGAAGATCGCGGCGCTCGACGCCCTGGTCTTCGATCCGGCGCAGGCCTACTACGAGGTCGCGCTCAAGGAGAAGGAGGCCGAGGCCAGGGATGCCCTGGACCAGAAGCTCGTCGAGATGCGCACGAATCTGACGCAGATTCAGTCGTACACGTCCGACCTGCAGACGACGAAGATCGACGGCCTCTTCCTGCGTCCGCCAACCGTTCCGGTCTCGATCGCCACCGACAAGATCACGGGCGTCACCGCGGCCGAGGCCAAGGACGGCGTCTCGACGCTGGCGCTGCAGACCAAGCACGTCGTGCCGGGCGGCTTCGACCTCAACTGGCGTGCAGGCAACGTCTACGACGGCTACCTCGACGCCTTGGTGCCGGCTGGTCAGAGCTACGCCCAGTTCTTCACCAAGAAGCGTGACGAGGGCTCGGATCCGACGAGCCAGCAGATCTCGGATATGCAGTGGATCCTCTCGGACGGCACCGGCCTCGCCAAGGACTACCAGTCCTCTGACGTGACGATGCGCCCGCTCATGAACATCATGAACAACCTTTCACAGGCGTATCAGAACTACTCGCGGAACAAGTCGCAGTACGAATCTGACCTATCGCTCGACCTGATCCGACTGGACGTGGGTCTGCGGGACGTGCAGTCCAACAGCACCATTCGCGACGACAAGAACTTCCTCATCACACTCCATTGAGTGCGGCGGGGAAGCGACGCATCCCGCTACCCGACATTGGGCCGGAAAGGAAAACGACATGGCCGCCGACAAACCGAATCGGAGTCCCAACAAGGGGACGGCAAAGGGCCAGCCGAGCACGCCGGTGAGTCAGGGAATGCCCCGGCAAGGTCGCGGGACCAAGAGCCTAGGCCCTGAGGAGGGCCTCCAGAAGCCTCCCGCTGGCAAGGCCGGCGTGCCCAAGCAGCTCCCGGGGCCGGGGGCTGCTTCCTCTGGTCCTACTGGCGCGGCGAAGACTGCGCCGAAGATTCCGGACGCGGCAGACACCGCAGAGACCGCGGGCAAGGCTGCTGGTGCCGCGAGTGCCGGGGCGACGATCCAGCAGGGCATGAACGGCATCGCCGGGAACATGGCCGGAGGCGCGGCCCAGAAAGCGATCGAGGGAGACGGCAGCAGCGCGACCCGCCGTAACGCAGGGCGTTACGCAGGAGCTGCCGTCTCCGGTGCCGTGGCCGGCGCACAGGCCGGCGGGCTTCCGGGAGCCGCCGTTGGCGCGGCGAAGAACGTCGGCGTCGAGGGGGCCCAGGACGCAGTCAAGGGCGTGTCCAAAGTCACCGGCGGCAGCCCGGACGCCAAGCCGGCCGACCAGCGTGAGCTGGGTGCCGGCGGAACGGGCTACGAGCGCGGTGCGTCGAAAGACGACGAGGGCCTGGGCTCGAAGGCTGCCAAGGGCGTCGCCGTCGGCAGTGGCGCGGCTGCTGCTCCGCCGGCCATGGGCGTGGTCATGGCCATGGCCTTCCTGAACTGGCTGAAGTCCATGTTCTTCGCCGCCTTGGCGATGGCCGTCAACGCCGGGAAGCTGCTGTGGATACTGATCGTCGCCATCGTCAAGGCGGTTGGGCATGCGATCGCTGCGCCGTTCATGGCGATCGGCAGCTTTTTAGCCAAGGGGGCCGGCGCGGTTCTGGGCGTCACCGTCACGGCAACGATGACCCCTGTGGCGGCAGCGATGTCGGGTGCGGTCGCGGTGACCGCCACCGTGGCCCTGCTGGGCACGGTCTTGACCGGCGTCCTCAACTCGACGGCGCTGACCGAAGGCAGCATCCACGCGAACGGGACGGCGTGCGTCGTCAACGCGGGCAGCGTCGGCAACGGTTCCGGGGCCACCGTCCCGGCGGACGTGGAGAAGAACGCCAAGGAGATCTACTCGGTACTCAGCAGCTGGGGGATGCCGAAGGAGAACATCGCGGGCATCCTCGGCAACTGGTCGCAGGAGTCGGGGATCGACCCGACGAGCGTGCAGAACTTCCCCACGGGGACGTATGCCATGACCGCCGAGAAGGCCAGCGCCGCACAGAACACGGACAACGGCATCGGTCTCGGGCAGTGGACGTACGGCCGCAACACGCTGCTGCGCCAGTACGCGAAGAACAAGGGCGTCGACTGGTTCACGATCAAGGCCCAGCTGGCCTTCATGGCCAATGGGGATAATCCGGGCGATGTCGCCGTCTTCAAGGACATGCTCAAGACGTCGCAGGGTTCGCCGCGTGCGGCGGCGCTGCACTTCCACGAGAACTGGGAGCGCTCCTCTGACGGCGCGGCCGGGCTCACCGCACGAGGCGACAACGCCGAGATGTGGTTCGGCAGGATGAGCGGCTGGTCGGTCGACAGCTCGATCGTGGGCGGCGTCGAGGACATCGTCGGCGGGATCATCGAGAACATCGCCAACGGCATCAGCACCATCCTGGGCAACTGCAATACCACGGGCGGCACTTCCGTCTCACTGAAGGACGGGGGGATGACCCAGGAGGAGGCCCAGGCCCTCGTCGACCTCTTCAACAAGGAGGGCGACAAGTTCCTCGACGACCGCTATGGCGACCAGGGCGGTCCTGGCTCGTGCGGGAGCAACCACGCGGAGAACTGCGTGTCGTTCTCGACCTACTTCGTGAACAAGTACACGACATTCCAGACCTACCCGGCAGGCGAGGGCAAGGACACGGCGTACACGATCGCGAGGGAGACCGGCAAGCAGTTGTCCTCGACCCCGGCGGTGTACTCGGTGGGTTCTGGCCCGAGCTCCACCTCCGTCGGCCACACCCTCGTGGTGCTCGGCGTCCAGGGCGACAAGGTCATCCTCGGTGAGGCCGGCTACTGCGCCTTCATGGGTCGGGTCCGCGTCGACAGCGCGGCGCGGATGGCGGCGGAGGGCTGGGAGTTCGTGGACATGTCGGATTCGATGCTCCCTTCCGGCAAGATCAAGACGGCCTGATGCGCCATATCTGATCCGGGAGTGAGAAGCCGGTGCCGGACGTTCCGGGCACCGGCTTCTTCATGTCCGATGCAGGCCCTGCATGTCGGCTTCACTTTTGGAACCCTTATCGAATGGATTCACAGTCAGCCAGGCAATGCCTTTCGAGATAGACTGAAGTGGCCTATGGGAGCAGTGTGGAGTAAGGAGTGTGTTCTGTGACCTCAGCCCATGCCGAGTCCGAGAGCACGGGATCCGAGCAGGAGACCGGGTCGGCGCCCGAGAAGAAGCCCGCGGCACGGAAGACGCGCAAGGAGGTCACCGGAGCCGAGCTCGAAGAGCGCTTCGCGGGCTGGACGGCGCACCAGCGCGAAAAGGTCCAGGTGCGCACCCCTGAGGACAACGCACGTTTGATCCGGCGCAGCGTCACCGCGGTGGCGGGCGTGGGGATCCTCGCCCTGGTCGTCGCCACGGGCGTGGCCGGCGAGAGCTTCAAGGCGAGCACGGCGGACAATGAGGCCCAGATTGTCCGGCTCAAGGGGCAGCTGCATGATGCCCAGTCCACGCCCGTGAAGGCAGACACCGGCGCGCAACTGTCCAAGCTCACCGAGGCGGCAGCGACCGTCGCGAAGAAGGTCGCGACCGGGGAGCAGACCTTCGCCACGCTGTACCACCAGGCCGGCGTCCAGCCCAGCCTGAACAACGGCGTTCCGAACAGGGCCACGCTGGAGATCGTCAAGCACCGCCGGGACATGGCCCCGCTGTTCAGCCGGGACTCCTTCCTGGTCAGTGACAAGGAGGCGTACAGCACCTCGTCGCCGACGGCGTTCGACGCGACCACCGAGATCGATCCGCGCTACGCCTGGTACATCCGCTACGCCGGTGCGGACGCAGCCGCCCCGGGCACGTACACGTGGAAGGTCGAGACAGTGATGCCCGATCTGAGCGTGACCGACGCCTCAGGTATGACGAACCAGGCGAAGGTCGTCTGGGTCTGCCAGGACACGAAAAGCGGCGAGGTGCTCGCCTGGGCGAGCGCGCGCTACGCGCGCAACGCCACGGCGGGGGCCTTCGGCCACTTGGCGCTCGTGGTGACCGCCGCCGGTGCTCCGTACGAGAACCCCGCAATCAAGCTGCCGGCCAGGTCCGGAGTCCCTGAACTCGGCGGCACCGGCTCGCAGGAGGAGGGCGGGAAGCGATGACGGAGCAGACGGCAGCACCCACACGGCGGGGATTCTTCCGGCGCAATCTCTCGGCCCTGGTGACGGCAGCGGCCCTCGCGGTCGTCGCGACAGTTGCCGGTGTGACCTGGGGCAGCCAGCGCGCGGCCCTGGCTGAGCAGGAAGTCCAGATCAACGACGTCGAGGGACAACTGGCAGGCATCCAGAAGAAGAACGCCGAGCGGGTGAACGCGGACGTCATGGCGGCCCTGGGTGTCAGCCAGAACCGGCTGAGCACCGACGGTGAGCGCATCAAGTCGCTGCTCTCGATGGCCTTCACGTGGGACTCGGGACAGAGCTACGAGGCGGCGCGCGAGAGCCTGAAGAGCCGGTTCGGCCTCACCGAGAACGAGACGTTCCTGAGGTCGTTCATGCCTCCGTCGCGGTTCAACGAGGACTCCCGGGGGCGGCGTTTCTACTACATCGACACGGTCGGCCTGAACTCGGCCCTCGGCGCGGATCCGGACATCGAAGTCATCGACGTCAAGGCGGGCGCCTACACCTACGCCGCCCTGGCCGATGTCGAGGTCACCTCCGACGCAGTGACCCAGAACAAGGCGAGCAAAGCCAGTGTCACGGCGCAGCGGCGCGCGCTGCTCTTCGTCACGGTCGGCGCCCAGGGCAAGGTCTCGAATCTTTCCGGTGTCCCGGCGAGTGGCGAGACTCGCTATTCCGGATAGCCTAGACTCCCTTTGAACTCGTCTCATTGATAGAGTTGTACTGATATTTGAGTGACGCGGCGAGTTGAGGACCAATGGCATCGACACAGAGCGATGAGTCGGGTGGGGGCGCAGTGCGCAAGACGCACTTCGTCGCGACGTCCACGTCCTCGCAGGAGGGCGCGGACACTCCGGCGCAGACGGAGCCCGCGGGCGGCTTGCGCAAGCGCACCCTCGTGGCCGGCGTGAGCATGGGTGTGGGCGCACTGCTGTGCTTCGCACTCTCTGCGGGGTTTTCCGGCGGTCAGAGCGCGGTGAGCGATACGGCTGCGCCGGAGATCTCCTCTCTGCAGGAGCAGATCAGGATCACCGAGGCGAAGACGGCGGCACTGCCGAAGGCCGACGACGCCGAGCGCGGTCTGACCGCGGCCCTGACGGCGGCTGGTCAGGTCGCGACGCTGCAGAACGACTACCGCTACCTGACGCCCAGCGTGGCGGCAGACGGCGGCACGCTCGACACGACGCTGCGCAACCTCATCCCCTACTTCGTCCCCTCAGTGCATCAGGCGGACCTGGGGCCGTGGTACCTGCTCGCCAGTGACAAGGACGTGGCGGCCGGCGTCGGGATCCCGATGAGCTTCAACTCCGGATTTGCGTGGGCCGCCCAGGTCCCCTACCTGGTCAACGACGACAGCACCATCACGGTGACCTGGCTGGCGATGGAGACCGGAACCGGTGCGGGCGAGAAGCCGGAGGTGCTGGCCTGGGCCCGCGCCGACTACGACCTGGTCCGCACGGCGTTCGTGAACATCCAGACCGGCACGACGGTCACCGGCGAGGCGTTGAAGCAGGAGGTGAAGACACCGTGAACGAGGAGATCAAGGACAAGCTGCGCCAGCACGCCGGGAAGATCCTACTCGGCGGCACCGGGGCGCTGCTCGCGCTCTCGGTGGTCACACTCGGAGCCGGCCTGCTCAGCGACGGCCCGGCCGCGTCGGACACCCAGGCCGATGCGGTCGTTCACAAGCTCGAAAGCAACCTCGACGACGCCCGGGCCAAGCTCGCAACACAGCACACGGCGCTGTTGGTTCAGCTGCCGGGCGTGGACATCGAGCGGGTGAACCGCGACAGGGCGACGGGCCAGTCTCTCCTGCTCAGCCTCACCGGCAGCTCGGCGTCGACCCGGACCGTCAAGGAGCAGCAGGTACTGCTCGACGCGCGCTACGGCTTCCTCGACCACAAGTCCCGGGTTCTCACCGAGTTCGTGCCGGAGTGGATGACGGCGACCGGAGCCACGAAGGGCGCTCGGACGACGTACGCACTCGCTGATCTGGACATCGACGTGAGTCGGGTGCAGGGCCTGAACTACTCCTACACGGACGTGGCCAGGCTCGATCCGGTCCGCGTGGGACCGGATCAGAACAGCGCTGTCAGGGGCGAGTTCGTGGTCTTCACCTACGCCACCTCCCAGGACGGCACGGCGACGTCGCTGGACGCCTATCGGGCCTCCCGCAAGACCCGCGACGCCCTCGCTGCTGCCAGCGAGGAACAGCCCTCCCCCAAGCCGACGGGGTGAACGAAGCGCCCACCGCTTCAGCACGTACCAAAGAAGACCCCGACGAGACGTAAGGACACGACCATGTCGCCCCAGACCCTGGAGAAGACCGAGACGACCGCCCCGACGAGCACGGCCGCGACGGCGAAGAAGGCCAGGGCGAGTCCCGCGACGGAGCAGAAGGACTCGAAGCTGCGCACCGGATGGCAGCGTCTGGCCCCGAAGAAGGAGACTGGCAGGTTCTCCGTCGTGGTGTGGGCGGGGTTCTTCCGGGCCATCGTCCTTCTCGCCGACTGCCTGCTGGCGTTCATCACGGCCATGATCATCATCCCGCTGCTGGGCGCATGGCTGCACCAGCAGTCGGGCGCATCCCGGGGTGCGCTCAGTACGGACGGAACCATCGCCATGTGGCTGATGCCGCTCCTCTTCCTGGTCGCGCTGCTCGCCGCGGGCGAGATCGTCGTGATGCGCGGCATGTGGCGCTGGGCAACGCGGATGATCGCGAAGATCCGGGACGCCCGGGGCGAGGCGACCAGGGCCGACGTCACACCGAAGTCCACGACCAGGACCACCAACCAGAGCAAGACCAACCGCAAGAGGAGCACGTGATGCGCACCGCAGGGCTGACGATGAACGACGTGTGGGCCCACCGTGTCCTGCGTGAACGGGGAGTGGAGACGCACCGGCTGGAGGGGGTGACCGCCGAGCTCGGCGTCATGGTCGAATCGCTCGACCTCATGCACCGGGGCAAGGAGGAGAACCACCGCCCGTACCTGCACATGACGGGCGAGCTGCGCTCGGTCACCCCGGCCAAGGCCCTGCCGTTCGGCATCTCCCAGGTGACCTACTCCCCCGGCCAGGGCGAGAAGGTAGACGCCTTCTACGAGTTCGACGACCAGCAGCTGGTCGTGCTCGCCAGCAAGGGCTACTTCACGAGCGGCTTCGCCGTGCCCGATCAGGTCACCGGGATCGAGTGGGAGCTGCCGGCCATGGCGGACATGCTCGTCCTCGCTCCGTCGGGGGCGCAGACCGAAGGCGACGCGCCCGTGGTCTTCACCCAGATCCACGACATCGGGGGCCTGGAGATCGATCTCGAGTCCAGCGGCTACGACCTGGCAGGCTACTTCGCCGACCATTCCAAGGAGGGTGTCCCACGGGCTGAGGCTGTAGTCGATGCGCGCGGGCTGAAGGCACGTTCGGACGCGATCAACTCGCTGTTCACCGAGGACGAGCTGGGCCTGGACGCTGAGGCCAAGCACGTCGCCGGAGCGCCCGTGCCCGAGGCAGTGCCGACCGCGGACGGCATGAGCGCGCGTCTGCAGCAGATCGAGGCGGAGATCGCCGCCGAACGGGAGAAGTACCAGACCGAGCGCGCGAGCACCGAGGGCACCACGGAAAACCTCTACCGGGAGCGCGTGGCGGCAGCGTTGCAGACGGCTGAGGATCAGGAGGAGCCGTTCGCTCCCCCGGTTCCGGCCCATGAGGCGCGGCGCGACCTGAACCAGGATCTCGACCTGGAGCAGGAGCAGGAGTCCCGACGACGTGAGGTCAAGCCCGCTCCGAGTCTGGACGAGCGCAAGCGCCAGGTGGCCCGGCGTGCGGCCGACCTGGACTTCGGCGAGGACGGCGAGCAGAGCCTGGGGTCCTGAGGACAAACCAGCCATAACGAGCGCGGCCCCGGTTGCTGGCGGACAGCAGCCGGGGCCGTAGTGCATCGGTACCGAGACAGCAAGGAGCGACGATGGGCCTGAAGCAGGACATCATCGTAGTCAACGAGTTCAGTGTGCCGCTGCCTGGCGGCAAGGGATCGCGTGGTGCGACGCCGGGTGACTACGTCACCCGGTACATGGCCCGCGAGCAGGCGACCGAGTCGCTGGCTCCGATCCAGCGCCTGCGCACCGACGACTTCATCATGCGCTACATGGCGCGGGAGTCGGCCGTCGAGCGCGCCGGTATCTCGCGGGGTGCGGCGAAGCATGAGATGCGCCAGGCCCAGGGTGCCGGCGGCGTGGCCTTCGGCTACGGCTCGGTCTCACTCTCCGACGAGCAGCTGCGCGCGGCCAGCAAGGACATCCAGCACTACTTCGACGCCGGACACACCGTGCTCAAGACGGTGCTGTCCTTCGACGAGGAGTACCTGCGGAAGCGCAAGATCGTCGACGGGGACTTCCACTGCGCAGCCCGCGGCGACTACCGCGGCCACATCGACCAGATGAAGCTGCGCATGGCGATCATGCACGGCCTGGAGCGGATGAGCTCGGGCACCAGCGGCTTCGACGACCTGCGCTACGTCGGGGTCATCCAGGTCGACACCGAGCACGTCCACTGCCACCTGGCCATGGTCGACGGCGGCCGGGGCCAGGTGACGAAGAACGGTACGCAGCGCGGCAAGCTCCTGGACCGGCACAAGTCCAGGCTCCGCCGCGGTGTTGACGCCTGGCTCGATGAGAAGCAGGCGGTGGCTCATCTCGCCAGCGCTGTCGGTTACGAGCGGCGCAACGTCACCACCTTCATCAAGCGGTGGGCGCACGAGCGGATCCGTGCCGAGTCCCTGCCACAGTTCCTGCTCGCCTGCCTGCCTGCAGACCGAATGTTGTGGCGCGCCGGCTCGAATGACTCCCGTATGCGCAAGGCGAACCAACTGGTGACGGAGCTCGTGAAGGAGCAACTCGACCGTGCAGGGTCCCCGATGCCGGAAGCCATGGAACGCATCGTCGACTACGCCAACGAGCGCCGCGCGAAGGAGTCTCTGAGCACGGAGGAATGGCAGAAGCTGGTCACGCAGGGACGTACGCAGATCATGGAGCGAGCCGTCAACGGCGTCTACCAGATGCTGCGGGCCATGCCGGAGTCGGAGCTGCGGGTGCGCACGCCGATGCTCGAAGTCATGGGGATGGACTATCAGCAGATGGCGGTGCTCGCCGCGGACCGGCAGGGCGAAGACCAGAATGCTGAGGCCGACTTGGTCTCCTTCGGGTTCCGACTGCGCAGCTACGCCTCACGCCTGCAGCATCACCGGGAGAAGGCCGGGGTCTACCGCGACCTCGCGCACCAGTGGGAACAGGCCGAAAAGGCCGACGTCGCCTCCGAGGACTCGCGCCCGCTCTACGACTTCTACCGCTTCGAGGAGAACTACCACCGGCGGCTGATGAGCAAGTACCAGCACTTCCTGCCCTTCCTCAGGGACTCCGGCCAGTGGTACGAGCAGCAGCAGGAGGTAGCGGCCTACGGCCAGCGGCTGCTCTCACTCATGGCGCTGCGCGCGGATGCCTCCCTGCAGCGGATGAAAGACTCCGAGGAGGCCGAGAACCTGGGCCGGACGATCTACGATCAGCCCGGCGGCCGACAAATGACTGAGGGCAAGCGCGGCCGGGCGGTGCTGGACGCACGCATCCGGACGATGAAGCAGTCCTATGACCAGAAGCTGGACGGCCTGCGGGCCGATCTCGCGTCCTCCGGCCTGGTGCTGCGCATGGGGTCGAGCACCGAGGACCAGTCGAGTACGGAGACCGACGAGGTCAGCACGGACTTCAAGATCGTCGCAGGTGCCGCGTATGACTTCGACAAGGTCAAGTCCCTGGACCTGCACCACCTGGGACACGACTTCGTCACCGACGTCGAGATCGGGCCGCACGCGCGCCAGACCTTCGTCGAGACGACCAGGGATCGCCGGCGGCTGCTGCTGGCGGCGATGGACTACCTGGACCAGTCCGGCCAGGCCGAGGCAATTCCCGATCTGCCAGTGGACGATGTCGCGGCGATGACACGGGTCTCCCGGGAGCTGACGCCTCAGCAGACAGACGCACAAACCGGCCCACTCGTGTTGCGTTCCCGGATCGCGGAACTGCGCGCCGAGCGCGGGCAGGCCGAGCGGATGCGGCGGTCCAAGGCTTCGTCCGTGGACGCCGGCCTCGTCGTGCGGGTCCAGGACCAGGTCGATCAGGCTGCGACCGCAGCGGATGCCAGGATGGCATTCGACTCGCAGTCACTTCCCATCTCGACTGACTTTGGACGTGAACAGAAAGACTAGTTACAGTCTTGTCGAATGCTCTACAAAAGTATTAGCGTGAAGAGCGTTCGGCGGGACTCAATGCCTTGCCCGGACGATGTGACTGACCACAGCCGACTTGTCAGAGGGCAGTCAGAACGAGCGGAAGGAAGAGAACATGGCACTTCTCAAGGGCAAGGGCGCGATGACCGGAGTCAACCTCATCGCGAAGGTCTACAAGACCGGCGCCACCAAGGACGGCAAGTCCCAGTACGCCGACGTCCAGCTCGACGCTCGAGATCCGCGAGGTCCGGAACAGACGAACCTGCATCTGAAGTCCGATCGGGTTACGGGTGAGGACGGCAAGGTCCGCTACAACAACGGCGCTGCGTACTCCACCGGCCAGATGGAGGAGATCATCAAAGCCGCGGGTCCGAACACCGAACCGATCCTGAACAAGGACGGCAACGAGGTCGGCACCGTCTATGGCTTCAAGGGCAACGTGATGCCCGCGACGCGCGGCACCGGCCTGGTGGTCAACACCAAGTCCGTCAAGGCCTCCGAGTTCAAGGTCGACGACAAGACGCTGGACAACCAGTTCGCGTCCATGCGCGCCGCCCGCCAGGCACGGGCGGCGGCCAAGGAGTCGCAGGCTCAGGCCCCGACTCCCGAGGCCGAGCAGGAGCAGGCAGCCGAGGTCGATGAGCCGGCGGTCGGCTGAGACCGAGGTCGAGTCAGGCCTTATTCGAAAGGCCCCTGGATGGCACTTGGTGGACTCGCCGTCGTCGCAAGCGGAATGCTCGCTGTCGGCGTCGCTGCCGTGGGTGGCTCGACGTACTCGCGGGGCCGCTCCGGTCAGGGCGATCAGCCGGATTCGCACGGCTGATCCACAGATCTCCGGCGCGTCCGCCGCGCCAGGCAGGCCGCCGAAGACGCGGCCCCCGCACCTCGACCAACACCTCCAACCGAAGGGTTCTTCTCATGCGATCCGCCATCCGCAACGCCGTCATGGCAACGACGGCCACCGCAGTCCTGCTCGGCGGGATCGCCTCGACGGTCACCCCGGCATCCGCTGCCGGCGCGGCGGCCTGCACCCGAAACGACCGCAACCACTCGGTGTGGGGCCCCAACCTGGAGTGGCCGAACATCCGCACCGGCCCGGGCGTGGCCTACAAGTCCAAGGGCCACCTCGACTCCGCCGGCGAGTTCTGGGTGGAGTGCTCCGCCGTCAACACGTACGGCAACCGCTGGTACTACGGCGAATCCCTGTCCAGCAGCTCGTACGGCACGAAGGGCTGGGTCGCCGCCAGCTGGTTCTAGCCCCACCGCGCGCCGCCGACGCGACGCGCCCCCAGACCGCTCCCTCGCGGAGCAACCGGTCCGAAGCGCCGTGACCTGATCACGGCCGGGCTCACCTTCCAGGCCTCGGCGACGCCGGTGTCCGACACCGCGTCCAGCGCCTGCCCATCGACCTCCCGCCGAGGCCCGTCCCTACCCAAACGCACCCCTTTTATTGAGATTTGTACATGTCTGCACGTCGCATAGCCGTGCTCGCGGCCACCGCGGCTACCGCCGCCCTGCCGCTGCTGTCTGCTCCTGGTCTGCGCGGTCCTGCAGGGCGCGGCCATGGCCCTCGCCTTCCGAGGCCTGTGGCACCACCACGCCTCCTGCGCGCCGAGCCGAACAGACGCCGATCCCACGGCCACCGGCCACGGGCAGCTGCCCTGATCGACGCACCGCGCACGGCCTGATCCCGCCCCCAACCCGCCCGTCTCTCTTGGGAGTTCACCGTGCCCCATCCCATGCTCCTCGTCATCGGCTCCGGCCCGCGCCCCCTGCGCGGCTACCTGCTGGAGCAGACCGCCGCCCACTACCCGCTGCTGCTGATCAACGACGCGCCCATGACCTGGCAGAAGCCCTACGTCATCGACCACGAAGTCGCCGATCTCAGCGACCCGATTGCGGTGAACATCGCCGCCGCCTCCCTCGCCGTGCGATGGCCCATCGCCGGTGTGCTCACCTGGGACGAGTTCCACCTGATGGCCGCCGCCCGACTCGCACACAGCCTCGGCGGCCGGCCCGGCAACACCCTCGCGGCCGTCGCCGCCGCCCGGGACAAGGCCACCTCCCGCCAGCGTTTCGCCGCCGCCGACGTCCCCTCCGCCGCCTCCACCTGGGTGCATTCTCTGGATGCCGCGGCCTCGGCGGCCGAACGTGTCGGCTACCCGGTCGTCCTCAAGCCCGCCGCCTACGCCGGCAGCATCGGCGTCATCCGCGTGGACACCATCACCGATCTGCCCGCGGCCTGGGCCATCGCCTCCGCTGGCGCCGCCCACCAGGGCCCGGAAGGAGACGGCGTCCTCGTGGAGGAGTACCTCGACGGCCCCGAAGTCTCCGTGGAGACCGTCACCCGCCACGGCGTCACCAGCGCCGTGGCCGTCACCCGCAAAACGATCGGCTTCGCCCCCTACTTCCTGGAGACCGGGCACAGCGTCAGTGCCGGCGACCCGCTCCTGTGCGAGGTCGCGCCCGTCGCCTCGGCCGCCCTGGAGGCGCTCGGCATCACCCACGGTGTCAGCAACACCGAACTCCGCCTCACCCCAGAGGGGCCGAAAGTCATCGAGGTCAACGCACGCCACGGCGGCGACCTCATCGGCGAACTCGTACGCCTGGCGACCGGGATCTCCCTGCCCCTTGCTGCCGCCGCCCTCGCCTGCGGCGAAATCCCCAACCTGCGTCCCACCCGGCAGCGCAGCGCCGCCATCGGCATGATCTACCCGCCCACCGAGGGCATCGTCACCCACCGCGACCTGCGGCCCGGCAGCGACGAGTACCTGGAGCACTTCCAGTGGCTGTGCAACGTCGGTGACACCGCCACCCTCACCCCCTCCAGTACTACGCCGAACAACATCCGCGCCGGGTACGCGGTCGTCAGCGGCGACAGCGCGCACGACGCCCAGCAGCACCTCGCCGACGTCCTGGCCCGCGCCGACGTGGAGGTCGCCCTCGCCGTCCCCCGTGCCGCGTGAGCAACTCCGGCCCGCCGTACGCCGCTTGAAGGGAACACACTGCGGAATCACGCCCTGCGCTCCCGCACGCTACCGAAATCGCTCGCTGCCCACGGGCGCGAAGACGCAGCCCGTGGGCAGCAGCATTTGAGCCGAGGCCCTGCATACCCCGACTGCCCGGCCTGTATCCGCTCAGCGGCCCAGCCCATGACCGGGCAAGTACCGTCCTGCCAGGCGTTCAGAGGCCCGCGGCGGCACATGCCGGATCGATGAGCAGGGCAGTGTGCTGGCGGCGGCGTGGAGGTTGGACACTCGCGTCTCGCTTCCCGGCCGACTTCTCCTGACCTCGGTCTCGTCACCGCAGGCACTCGTCACAATCACCGCGGCCGCGAGCAAAGCGCCCACCGCGGTCTTTCCGCGGTGGTGCACAAGGCCGGCAAGGCGGGGACCAACAATGCTCCCGTCAGCGAGCGCTTCAAGTACCAGTGCGGGAAACCTCAGACCCCGGAGGGCAGCGAGTCCGAGTACAGCGGGTGAGCGACCCGCGACCAGTGCACGAAACGAAAGGACCCGGAGCTCACTCCGAGTCCCTTCACGTCCACCATTCAATACCCTATTGAATGCTACACATGATAGGGTCTCGACTGATTTTCCAGTTGAATCTTCAGTCCAGTCGAGAGGTCTTGCGCGGCATGTTTCACGAGACACAGCTCGATGAGCGCTACCCACTCCTGTCCAAGCTCTCGGAGCCGCTGAAGAAGGCCGAGCGTGACATCGTCGGCCGTGAGCACGAGACGATGCAGTTGCTGGCCTCGATGAGCCGGCCCGAGCTGTGCAATGCGCTCCTGCTGGCTGAAGCCGGCAGCGGCAAGACAGCCCTGGTTCAGGCAACGATGCAGGTGGACATGGACCGCCTCTACCTGGAGGTGGACCCGGCGCGCATGATCTCCGAGGCGGGCAACGCCGGGAACATGGCCGCGAAACTCAAGGGCTTCTTTGACGAGGCTGAGAGCTTCGTCAAAGACGAGAAACACGAACTGGTGCTCTTCATCGACGAGTTCCACCAGATCATCCAGCTCTCCGACGCCGCAGTCGAGGCGATCAAGCCGGTCCTCGCGGCTTCGGGAACCCGAGGCATCAGGATCATCGCGGCGACGACCTACGAAGAGTTTCACAAGCACATCTCGCCGAACCAGCCACTCGTCGAGCGCCTGCAGCGCATCAACCTCAACCCGCCGGACCAGGCGACGACCATCAGGATCCTGCAGGGCATGGCCGAACGGTACGGGGTAGCCGGCGAGTTCTACGACGACCACATCTTCCGGCAGATCTACGAGTACACCCAGCGCTACATGCCGGCCAGCGCCCAGCCGCGCAAGTCGATCCTCGTGCTCGACTCCATGGTCGGCTGGCATCGCCTGACGCACCGGCCGATGGACCGGGATCTGCTCTCGGACGTGCTCATGGAGTCCCTGAACGTGAACGTCGCATTCCGGGTTGACGGTGCGAAGATCAAGAAGCAACTGGACGTTGAGGTGTTCAGCCAGGACTGGGCGACCGGCGCGGTGGCGCGCCGTCTGCAGCTGTCGGTGGCGGACCTCAACGACAAGGGAAAGCCGATGGCGAGCCTGTTGTTCACGGGATCGACGGGAACGGGGAAATTCTGCATCGACTCGACGCAGGTCCCTGTCCACTCGGGCGACGGCGAGACCACCTGGAAGCCGCACGGCGACCTGGTCCCGGGCGACAGAGTGTTCGATCGCCAAGGTCGCCCGGTCGAGGTGCTCGGACACTTCCCGCAGGGCATGCAGGACGTCTACCGGGTCACGCTCTGGGATGGCCGGACTCTCGACGTCGGAGGACCGCACTTGTGGACGGTCTACACAGCCAAGCAGCGGTCGAAGAAGCATGCGGGCAAGGACGTCGCGCCGATGGTTCTGAGCACGCAGGAAATGGTCGAGCGTGGCGTCGTGCGGACCTACCCCGGTGACCCTCGGGAGCATCTGAAGTTCTTCATCCCGGCGAACGGAGCGGTGGAATGGCCGGAGCAGGACTTCGACGTCGATCCGTACGTCTTGGGCGTCCTCGTCGGCAACGGGTGCCTGACTGAGACACAGCTGACGCTCTCGTCCGACGGGGACGACGCCGACCACACCGTGTGGATAGTGGGCGAATGGCTGGGATCGGCGCCGAAGTCGTACGGGCGCAGCTACAGCTGGGTCTTCCCTGTCGGCGTTGGCCCGGTGGAGGACCGCCGCGATTCGCTGTACCAGACGAAGGACGTGCTTGCCTCGGTTCCTGATCTGATCGGTGCGCGCTCGGCGGAGCGCCGTATCCCGGAGAGGTACAAACACGGATCGGTGCAGCAGCGGTGGGCTCTGGTGCGGGGCCTTTTCGACACCGACGGATCGATCGGCGGCTCGAACGACCGCTTCAACGTCTCGTACTCGACGTTCTCCAAGGGGCTCGCGGAGGACCTCAGGGAGGTGCTGTTCTCGCTCGGCGTCTCGAACACGGTCAAATTGTGGACACGCACGAAGGAGAGCGGGCGCGAACTGGCCGAGTACGGCGTGCACGTGAAGGTCGGCAACGAGGACAAGGCCCGGTTCTTCTCCCTCCCCCGCAAGCACGAGATCGCACGGCGGGCGGCCATCGAGACCTCGGGTCGTCAGCGCGTGAAGAAGTTCGACCTGGTCGGCATCGCGTCGATCGAGAAGCTGCCGGAGCAGCAGAGCTCGTCGTGCATCTTCGTCAACGACGAGGAGCACCTCTACCAGGCCGGTCAGTTCGTGGTCACGCACAACACCGAGTTGACGAAGCAGCTGGCGCGACTGCTGTTCGGCGATGACCAGCGGCACCTCATCCGATTCGACATGACGGAGTACGCCGAGGACTCCTCGTTCGCGGCGTTCCGTTCTGAGCTCACCAAGCGCGTGTGGGACCTCTCCCACGCCGTACTGCTTTTCGACGAGGTCGAGAAGGCCTCGGCGATGGCGACACGCGTTCTGCTGCAGGTGCTCGACGACGGCCGGCTCAACGACGACAACAACCGCGAGGTGAGCTTCCTCAACACCTACATCGTGCTCACGACGAACGCCGGCTCAGAGATCTACAAGGACATCGCGCAGTACGCCGCCGACGACACCGGGTCGGGCAAGCAGCTGCTGGAGTACGAGAAGCTCATCCGCCGCTCGATCTCCTCGACGACGGGCGACAACCGGTTTCCTCCCGAACTGCTGGGCCGTATCGACGCGATCGTGCCCTTCCAGCCGCTGTCGCTGCCGACGCAGCGAAAGATCGTGCGGAAGAAGCTGCGCCAGATGGTGCAGGAGGTGTTCGTCAAGCACAACGTGCGCATCGACGTCGACGCGAGGGTCCTGCAGTACCTCATCGAGGACAAGGGCGACACCGACTCCGATGCTGGCGGTGCGCGTGCCGCTGTGGCGAAGCTGACCGACGAGGTCACCACCGCGGTGGCGACCTTCCTCAACGAGCACCCCTCGGAACGACGGATCCGCATCGACGTCGTCGGCGACCTCGTCAGCGATGACAAGAACCTGCTGAGTTCCGACGCCTACGTCGAGGTCAGCGCGGTGCGATGAGCAGGTCGAGGAGAGCGGGAACGAGTCGACTCGCGAGCCAATGACCCCATTATTCCCTATGGTTGCCTACTTCAATAGGGCGTCGATAAGATGCTCATAAACTAGATTAATTGCTTTCTGTTAGCGAAGGGATTGCGCATCAATGGGCTTTCTGGGGACGGCAGCGGTCAGCCAGAAGAAGGAACGGACCAAGAAGCCCGACGAGCTTCTGGCCTCCGTGGTGAGAGAGACGGCGATCCCGGCAGCGGTCGAGCTGCTGCGGTCGAACACACAGTTCATCTTTCCCAGCGGTACGGCCTGGGTGATGCTCGTGCTCGCAGCCGACGAGATCGGCGGCTTGAGCAAGCGGCACGGCCGGGACGAGGCGAAGGGCTCGATCATCGAGCTCATCAGCTCCGACCAGATCCGCACGGTGGCCACGGCGGAGATGCTCAAAGAGGAGGTCTTCGGCATCATCCCCACCGACGAGACTCTCGCGCGCATGGAGGAATACTCACTGCTCACCGGTGCCGCCTACGCCTGGGCCGTCGTGTGGCAGAAGTCCAGCGGTGATCTGCTCGTCGATCTGGTGAACGATGCGACCTTTGCGCAGGCGCGCTTTGTCGCGGCAGGTACCACGAGCCTCGCAGAAGCCCTGGGCAAGAAGGCGTGGGAAGAGCACAGCGGCCTGGTC
Organism: Streptomyces sp. NPDC091280; assembly: GCF_044768565.1. Classification (NCBI taxonomy): domain Bacteria; kingdom Bacillati; phylum Actinomycetota; class Actinomycetes; order Kitasatosporales; family Streptomycetaceae; genus Streptomyces; species Streptomyces sp. NPDC091280. The sequence goes on along the minus strand of NZ_JBIVUZ010000022.1, from coordinate 132,450 downwards.
GCCGAGGCTGGGACCACTACCCCTGTCACCGCGGTTCTCGGAGAGGACGAGGGGGATGCGATCTTCGACGAGATCCTCGGTGACGAGGGGGCTGACGAGGCTCTGGACGACGAGCCGCTCTTCAGCAACGTCGTCAACGACCACGGAACAGCGGACGCACCCCTGTTCGAGGAGGACACCGCGGGTATCGACGACGCGGGCGCCGCTCCGGTCGAGTCGGAGCCGGATTACGACGGCGACGAGGTGGCCGGCTACGAGGGCTTCGACGAGACCGACGCCGGCTACGGCATCGAGGGCGACTACCAGGAGGCCGGCGACACTGTGCTGCTGGCCGATCAGGCCCAGGTGCGCGGCGTCATCGCCCGCCGGTTCCTCTCCGAGGAGCTGGACCTGGACGTCCGGCTCGATGAGTTCAACGCGACCTTCGCCATCGGCGCGCCGGTCGTGCAGATCGCTGTGCCCGAGGGCGCGACAGAGTGGCTCGGGGACCAGGTCGCCCAGCTCAACCGGCAGGCCAACGCAGACCTGATGCAGCTCCGGTCCGCGCACGAGGATGAGCTGCGTGCGCTCTACGTCAACCTCATGTCGGCGCACACCGAGCAGGTCATCCGCGATGTGGCCACCGACCGCGCGGGTTCCCGGTACAAGCTGCTGAAGGACGCCGCCGAGGCCGAGCACCAGCAGCGGCAGACGGAGAAGGACGAGAAGATCCGGGCCCGCCGGGCGGAGATCACCAAGGACTACGAGTCGCAGGCTTCCAGGGTGGCCCAGCAGGCGGCGCTCGCGGCGGAACTGCAGTACAAGGAGCGCAACCGCTCGAAGATGGAGCGCGAGCAGATCGACTCCGTCGCCGGGATCGAGCGGGAAATCGAGGACACCCACACGCACAACCAGCAGGAGATCCTGCGGGTCCGGCGTGCGGACGCCGCGCTGAAGATGCAGACCGGGCAGACGCGGATCTTCGAGGTGCTGGCCGAGCGGCAGTCGGAGTACCTGGCGGCCGAGGAAGGGCGCCTGAACCGGTGGAAGTCCGAGATCCAGCGGATCGTAGACGACAACCGCAAGGCCGACATCGCCCAGGCCGAGGCACTGGCCGAGCACCTGCGGACCACGGACGAGGTCGGCGTCCTGCGCCGGGAGCAGCAGGATCTGCTGGAGTCGGTGCGCTCCGAGCACGCCGACCGGATCCGCCGGATGGAGGACGAGCTCGAACGCAACCGCACGGACGCCGTCACGCAGATGACAGCTCGGGACGCCGAGTGGCAGCACAACCTCGACCTGGAGAAGGAGAAGACCGACTCCCAGGTGCGACGGGTCACCGACCTGCTCCAGCAGTTGTCGACGGTCGAGGATTCAGTGGGCAGGCAGTACGAGGCGCGTCTGAGTGGGATGCAGGCCGACAAGGAGTCCTTTGCCAACGAGCTGGCGCGGGCCTCTGAGATGCAGAGCCGCTCGAACAAGATCCTCGTCGTCATGATCGTCACGCTCTCGCTCCTGATGGGCTCGGCCGGCTTCATCGTCGGGGTGGTCTTGACCCGTTGAGCGATCCGGTCATGACCGACGGGGTGATCTGACGGCGCATGGGGCGCGTTCCCCATGCGCCGTCGTCGTCTGCGCAGGCAGACGCACTGGACAGCAGGCCAGCAGAACGAGCGAGGCTCGAGAGTAAGGAATCACGATGGCCACGAACAGGCGGAAGGCGGGACGGCCGAAGGCAAGCAGCTGGGACAAGATCTCAGCACGGACGCCCGGCGAGACGCTGACGAACCGAGACGTCTACGACAACCAGCAGCTGGACCGCAGCACGTTCCTGACCTTGAGGTCGACCAGACCGGGCATCGTCGTCGCGGTGCTTGCCGGTGTGCTGGTGATCATCGTCGCCTGGGTCTTCTACTCGCTCATCGCCACGGCGGTGCTCTCGGTGAGCGTGTCCGTGGGTCCGGGTTCGTCCGGCAGCAGCGCTGGCAAGCCGAGCGTGTACTACGTCCAGGACACCACGACAGGTGCGGGCGGCTCGGTCGTGAAGTGTTACCGGCCCCTGACCAAGGACGGCCACCCGGACGTCAAGGCGAAGTGCTACCCCAGCGCTGAGACTGTTCCGGTCCCCAGCTGGTACACCGCGGCGAAGGACCACAAGCCCAGTGACAAGAAGCCAGCTGAGTCGAAGAAGAGCGCGACGACGGTCGGCGAACAGCTGGCCGACGTCTCGGGGTTCAAGCTTTTCATCACGCTCGGCTCGGGTCTGATGGTTGCCCTCATCATCGGCACGTGGTTCTCGCGGAGGGTCGCCGCGGCGAACCTGATGAACACCACGAGCGACATCAACCAGTATCAGAACGACCAGCACATCGCTCTGCCGGAAGAGATCCAGCAGAACTACGACTGGTTCCCCGACGCCGGTGCCCACTCGAGTGTGCAGGTCAGCTCGATGCTCAGCCACATGATGCTCAAGAAGAAGGGCCTGGGCACCGTCGAGGTCGCCCAGCGCGCAACGAAAGACGTCATCGATGAGAAGGGGAACCTCGTCTACTACGCCGGCGAGGTCATGGACGACGACGAGGGCAATCCGCTGACGCAGATCCTGCCGATCATCGACGAAGACTTCGGCGACAGGCTGTTCGAGGCATCCGGTCTCCCCGATGACAAGACCCTGCGTCAGAAGTACGACACGACGCGGATCCCGTACAACCCCGACGGCAAGAACCGGGACAAGCTCGGCTTCGGGTCGGACACGTACAAGACTGTCGCTGACCTGATCAAGAAGGACTGGACGTTCCCGGCGTACGAGGTCCAGCGCCCGGCCGGGGCGTACGTGGTCGATACCGCGCCGGTGAACACCATGGTGCTGGCCATCACCCGGGCCGGAAAGGGCCAGACGTACATCGAGCCGGTCATCGACATGTGGTCGCGGGAGAAGGAGCCCTCGAACATGGTCATCAACGACCCCAAGGGCGAGTTGCTGGTGAAGAACTACGTTCCTCTGGTCGCGCGCGGGTTCGAGCCGGTGCAGTTCAACCTGGTCAACCCCATGAAGACCGACATCTACAACATCCTGGGGCTGGCGGCCGACGCGGCACGTGAGGGCAACTTCACCAAGTGCGCACTGTACGTGGAGAACATCGCCGGGATCTTCTTTCCGCTCGACGGTGGCGAGGACCCGGTCTGGCCCAATGCCGCCAACAACGCCTTCAAGCGCGCGGCCTACGGGCTCATCGACTTCTACCTGGAGGAGGAGCGGGAGCTGCGCAGCGCCGCAGCCGTGCTGAACATGGACCCGGCGCTGCTGGAGCAGAAGCTCGATGATCTCTGGGGCAAGGTCACGCTCTACAACTGCTACCAGCTCTTCGTGCAGATGAGCTCGAAGAAGATCAAGAACCCTGAGGCCGAGCTGGAGAAACGGGTCAAGGCCGGCGAGTTCGAGAACAACGAGGACGCCCTGGCCGAGGAGCAGGAGAAGGCGGCGGCCCAGGCCTTCATGTGGGAGGGCAAGGCCGATCAGGACATGCTCAGCCTGTACTTCAACGCGAGCGAGGAGCTTCCCCGCAACAACATGCGCACGCTGGTGGGCAACGCCCACAACGCGCTGCGCTCGATGGCCGGCGCGGAGAAGATGCTGGCCTCGGTGTACGGCATCGCGATCACCGCCATGTCGTTCTTCACCGACCCCACGATCTCGACGCTGACCTCGGGCAAGCCCTCGCAGAACACGGACCTGGCCGGCCTGAGCTTCCCGCGTCGCCTCGGCGTGCGCTTCGCGCCGAACTACGTCAAGCGCGACCACCTCGTCGGCCAGCAGGCCGTCTGGTCGGCCTACACGGACCCGATGTTCACCGAGAACCTGGGGGAGGACTTCGAGCACGAAGAGATCGTCGGCCGCGAAGGGTGGGCCCGGTACAACTTCAAGGGCAAGTTCCCCGGCGACGAAGCCTGGCTCAAGCTGGAGCTGGTCAACCCACAGACGAAGATGCTGGTGCGCACCTTCTACTTCAGCTTCACGAAGAACTACCAGGTCTCGCTCAACGGCCGGTACTACGTGGTCGAGCCGGTGACGGGCAAGAAGGTCGTGAAAAACGGCGTGCTGCGTGAACTGATGCCGGCGCGTGAGGGCGGCACCCGGGACGGGAAGATCCTGTCCTTCCAGGCCGGGGACACGCTCTACCCGGACACGCGACTCGACTTCTCCGGCGGCGGCAACCCGGAGAAGGTCTCGTATCAGGCACGGGCGATCACGCAGACGCTGTCGCGCTACGCGGAGTCCCCGAAGGCACTGTTCCTGGTGACCCCGCCGCATCTGATGAAGTACGCGAAGCTGATCCTGATCCTGGTCAAGCAGCTGTTCGACGTGAGTGCCGACCAGGCGTACATGACGAAGTCGAACCAGAAGCCGCTCTACCGCACGCGGTTCATGCTCGACGAGCTCGGCAACCTGCAGTCGGAGGGCAAGGGCATCGACGGCTTCGAGACGATGCTCTCCATCGGCCTGGGCCAGGAGCAGCAGTTCACGCTCATCCTGCAGACCCTCCAGCAGCTGCGCGACGTCTACGGCGAGAGCGTCGACAAGATCGTGCAGGGCAACACCTCGAACATCGTCTTCTTGAAGTCCACGGACGATTCGATGATCGAGACGCTGGAGAAGATGAGCGGCAGGACGCACCGGTCGTACCGGGACAGCAAGCAGATCAGCCAGGATCTCGACAAGGTCATCGGCGGCAAGACCGAGGGCCGGGTCACCTACACGATGAACACCAAGGAGGAGCCGCTGATCAGTTACAACGACATGGCCTTCCTTTCGCCGCGCAACTCGATCGTCTTCCGGGCCGGCGACGCGCCGATCTGGAACCGCAACCAGACGATCCTGCCGATGTCGTTCCGGCTGCTGGGGAACACGATCAAGCATCCGGGGCACACCTACTCGCTGCAGACGATCCCGACGCTGTCCAGTGCCATGGACTTCGACGTGCGGATGAATCAGCCGGACTTCGTGAAGATGCTGGAGAAGCGCATGCGGCAGGCGGTGAGGGCCGCTGCCGCGAAGGCGCAGTACAAGGAGATCTACGGCTACCAGGAGGTCGACATCGAGCGCCTGGACCCGGATGTCTACGCCGACGAGGTCATGGAGGTCATCACGACGATGACCACGGTCGACGAGGGCCAGGATCCCAACGCTCCGGTGGTCGTCGACCCCGACGTGTACGAGGGGATGAGCATGTTCGACGAGGACCAGTTCATCGAGAACGTCGAGGTCGGGGTTGCGGTCGCCGAGAGCCAGGCGGTCAGCGTCGAGCGGCAGCGTCTGCTCTACGCGGAGGGGACGATCAGTAAGGAGATGCTGGTCAACCCCGACGGTTCGGCGAAGGTCAAGAGCCTGGACGTCGAGATCGGTGAGGCCTACAAGTCGGCGCAGACCGAGTTGGAACAGGATCGAGAGCACTTCTCGGTCGGCGGCGACGGCGAGCTGCGCAGCGTCGATGGGTCTCGGACATACATCAGCCAGATCCGCTCGGACGCGTACGCCCATGCGGCCCGCCGGATCAACGGCCATGTGAACGACGGGGACTCGCGGGTGTTCGCGGAGGAGGACGTCACCGAGGAGGACCTGAAGTCGCTGGCGACGGTGAAGGTCCACTCGGCCTTCTACCAGTACCTGGCCTCACTGCCGAGCTGGGAGGTGCTGGCCGACGGCAGGTTCGACCGGGCCATGGCCGTCGAGATGAACTCGAAGTAGCCGGCGGCCACTTGGGGGCCAGCGAAGGATCACGACCAGTGCCGAGGCCGTCTCTCGACTAAGGGAGACCGCCCCGGCACTGGCCTTTCCGGATGGCATCCAACTTCCTTTCGATAAGCGAGGTAGGCTCTATACACACTTATACAACCCGAGCATCCACAGGAAGCCGATTGGCCATGAAGAAGGCACACGGACTGCGCCGATACTTCTACGAGTACGTCTACTACAAGGCAGTCGAGCAGGCCAGGGAGCAGACCGGACAGGTCGTTCCGATCTCCCAGGCCAAGGCGATCCGCGCCCGGGTCGACGAGATCCTCGGCCAGCGGGGCGCCGCGCTGGCCGACCCGCGACTGGGCGTCACGGACTGCCTCTCCGCCATCGACCAGGCATTCGCGGAGAAGGTGTCCGACTACGAGCAGCAGTTCGGTGACCATTCCCCGCAGAACGAGCGCTACCAGCAGTCGCAGCGGGAGTTCACCCGTGCCACCGGCGTCGGTGCCCAGGCCGACCCGCAGTCGGCCCGGCTGCCGATCAGCCCCTACGACCCCGACTGGTCAGAACGCGCGACCGTGAAGCGCGCCGGGACCGCGCTGGTGTACCTGCCGGACGCGACGATCGGACGCGTGGCCGGCGGCGAGGTGGAGACCCTGGCCGACCCCCGGCGCGGGAACATGGTGCTCTGGCGCATCGACGACGAAGGCAAGCCGTTCGAGGCCGGCCGAGCGATGACGAACGATGACGCCGCTGGACTCACCGCGCTGATGGACAAGATGAGCCAGCAGGAGTACGACCAGGTCCGCGAGTGGGTCATCGACGGCGGCCGGGATCCCCAGACGAACCGTGTCGACCGCAACCGCTTCATGTCCCGGCGCGCCGTGGCCCGCTCGGCCGCACTGCTCGAAGAGCTGAAGGCCCAGGGCGTGTCCTACGAGGTGATGCGCGACCGCGAGCCCGGTCAGATCAAGGCGAAGATCGCCGGGACCGGCATGGAGATCCGTCTCACCGACACGCGTCAGGAGGAGTACGCCGGGGCCCGGATCTACGACAACGGCACCGTGCTGCGCTACTCGACGAACTACCGGGTCCCCGGTGGCATGGCGGTCTACTCCCCCTCGCCGGCGGAGGCCGTTCAGCTGCTGCGCTTCGCCCAGGGCCACCGCATCGAGCGCACGGATCTGCCGGGGCACGCCGCTGGCGGGACCGGCACAACGCACCAGCAGCGCGGCCGTGGCCGCACGCTGGTGGATGTGCCCGACAGCTACCACGTCGACCGCGAGTCGATGTTCGTGGTCGGCGACTACGTGGCCCCCGGCGAATCCGGTCCCCGGCCCGGGTCGAAGGTGATGCTGCGCCGGGACGCGAAGAACCGCTCCCTGCCGACCTTCTTCGTCGACGCCGAGCCCGCTGAGGCCTACGCGAAGGCCGCCGTCGAGAGCGCGCGGGAGAATCTGCAGGGAGCTCTTGGCGTCGAAGACCTGATCGCTCGCGCCGAGGCCGAGCTGGAACGAACGGGAGGAGACCTGGATGCGATCCAGCCGCCGGATTACTCGGCCGACTCCGAGGTCGCCGCGATCCAGCGCTCCTACTGGGACGTGCTCACCGGTGCGCACAGCGATCTGCTGCGCCCGGGCGCGACCGAGGAGATGTACCAGGAACGGCTGGAGGAGATCGGCGAGCTGCAGGCCGCGGAGGTGCCCGAGATGGGCAACCTCGTCTACGGCGGCACCGCCGTCGAGCAAGTCCGGCAGCACTCCGAGGACGTCCCCTTCGAGCTCATCGGGACCTGGGAGGCGGAGCCTCACGACGTCGACGGCGAGTGGGCCGATCAGCGCTTCAACCCGGACCGGGTGGCGCGGTACATGACCAGCCCCACCGGGCAGTGGTCGAACCTCGACAACCTCGCCTCGGCGCTGCGTCGTTGCGGGATCTCCCCCGACGAGATGATGGGCTCGACCTTCCAGACGACCCGGTTCAAGGACCGGCTCGTCCGCTTCGACGCCGAGCGTTCCATGCCGATCGCCGATCACGAATCTGCGTTCATGCGGCGCATCGAGGCCACCGTACGCGAGAGCATCGAGCGCAACGCGGCGACGGTCTCCGAGATCCTGGTCGACGAGCAGGGCGTCATCCGCTGGAGCGGCGAGAAGCTGCGCCGTGACGGCAAGGGGACTGCGATCTCGGGTGAGATCGGCCAGGTCTTCGACGTCGGCGAGTACGGCGAGATCACCACCGCCTTCGCCAGCGGGGAGAACGCTCTCATCGTGCCGGGCTACGAAGCCACGATCACCGCCCAGACTCCGGGCGAGGCTCCGACCTCGGTCGAGGAACGCACGCGCCTGCGCGGCTACGAGCAGATCATGCACGAGCGCATCCAGTACCAGATCGCCGGCGACCTCATCGCCGGACGCAGCCAGACCGGCGAGCCCTCCTCGCTCAACACGGTCTACTCGCAGCTGTACAGCACGAAGCACCCGATCGACTTCATCGAGCGCGCCACCACATACCAGCTCGACGAGTCCACCGGCGAGATCAAGGAGCACCTGGACGCGTGGACGGCCGCGATCCTGCAGACCGAGGCCCGCCGTGTGCGCTACTCCAACGAGATCAAAGCCGGGTCGACGATCTACGCCGAGTACCGGGCCCAGCGCGACCGGACCGACCCGGCTGACGACAACCGTTTCGACGCCTGGCGGCTCACCGGCGGGCGGAACATGACGGTGCTCACCGGCAAGGACCGCAACAACGTCGCTGCGCCCAGCGGCTACTTCGACCCGGTGATGACCGGAGGCGCGACCAACCAGGGCATCGTGCGGTACCTGACCACTCAGGCCCGGGTCGACACCGACGGCCGGATCGTGCCGGGCGACGAGAGTGTGGCCGGACAGCGTGCGCCGCTCATGGCTCTCCCCGAGCTCGAGACGCTGCGGTACGACCCGTTCGACCGCCAGCAGATGACAGCCTCGACGATCATGCAGTCTTCTGAGGTCACCGCGCCGGCGAAGACGGCGCTGATGACCTTCGGCGGCTGGACGGCCGATGACCCGATCGTGGTGTCGAAGGAGTTCGCCGAGCGCCACCGCATTCGCGGGGCCGGTGGCCGGGAGCGCGATCTCGTCGTGGGCGACAAGATCTCGGATCTGCACGGCAACAAGGGCGTGATCTCGCTGATCGTCGACCGGGACATGCCGCTGCAGGACGCGCAGGAGCAGGATGTCGTCGACGAGGTCAACTGGTTTAAGGCCAACCCGGGCCTGGACGTGGTGATGAGCCCGTTCAGCCTGATCTCCCGGCGCAACGCGGGCTCGGCGCGCGAGCTGATGAGCGGGAACGTCTCCGACCTGCGCTCCCCCAACGGAGAACTGCGGCCGAGTGCCCTGGGCGAGATGCGCTTCGTGGTCACCCACATGGCCGTCGACGAGAAGACGAAGATCTACGACGACGAGCAGCTGCGTGCCGGCAAGGGCCGCAAGGCCTCCTCACAGCTGGCCTGGGCACTGCAGTCTCAGGACTGCCCGGCGATCATGCGTGAGTTCTACGGCCACAACAGCGGGGCCGAGTCGAACCTGCGCGAGTACCTGCTGGTGACCGGCATGGACATGGAGGCTGACGGCACGCTGCGGGTGGTCGGCCACGCCGAGGGACTCGACGAGCGCCCCGAGCGCCGGTTCATCCCGATGCCCGAACTGCTGCGCACTCAGCCGCGCAAGGCGGGCCAGCTCCCGGGCCTGAACACTACGGCGATGCGCAAGTCCTTCGGCGATCTCATCGGCGACCGGGGCGGCGACATGGAGATCCCGTTCCCGCTCACGTATCCGACCGGTGAACAGACCGAGACGGTGAGCGCGAACTCGTGGAAGCTGCCGGTGATGTCCTCGCATCTGCGCAGTGGCCAGGAGTTCGAGGACGGGTCCTCCGTCATGCACGACCACACCCGCAGCTACCAGGACGTCTTCGTCGAAGCCTGCCGCTACCGCTACATGGCCGAGCAGCTGGACGGCCGGGGTCTGTCCGCGGAGAAGCGCGCCGAGGTACGTCGCGGCATGAGCGAGTCGCTCTCGCGCGCTCAGCGCGCCTTCGAGGCGATCACGACCGACGTGCAGAACCGGGTACTCACGGGCAAGAACAACATCTTCAAGTCCGGGCTGATGGCCTCGCGGCTGACCGACTCGGCGACGATGGTGTGGACCGCGGACCCGCGCCTGGACGTCGACCAGATTGCGCTCAGCTCGGTCAAGGCCGGGCAGCTGGGGCTGGCCGAAGGCGACCACGCGCTGGTGTGGCGTGACCCGGTGCTCCGTGACGCCGGCGTGCGTTACATGCGGGTAGCGATCGACGACCGGCTCACCGGTGCCGCGATCAATCCCGTGATGGACGCCTGCTTCGACGGCGACTTCGACGGCGACGCGGTCGCCGTGGTGAAGCTGCACAGCGAGGCCGCCAAGGGGGAAGCCCTGGAGAAGCTCTCGGTGCCGGCCAACTTGCTCGACACCGGCGTGGTCACGGGCGGCGGCTCGCACCCGCTGGCCATGCAGGTCTCGCTGGACACCAAGGTCGCGATCTCCAAGAACGCCGTACTGGCTGAGGAGTTGGAGAGTTCGCGCAGCGAGGCGAACCGCCTCCGGCTGCAGGCGCTCACGGGCGCAGAGGCGCCGGAGGACATCACGCTCGGCCAGCAGGTCGTGACGGAGGAGCTGAGCGGGCTGTACCGCCAGGCGCAGCGTGGCGAGTTCGGCGCGGCGCTGACGTTCTCGGACCTCAAGGCGCACCTGCGGAGCGTGCGCGAGGTGTGTGTCGAGACCGGTGCCAAGGGCAGTGAGAAGAAGCTCGCCGACTATGCCAGGAACCTGGGCGATGCGCGGGGTACGCCCGGCATCACGCAGGCCGACCAGGAAGCCTCGATGTTCGCCACGGCGATCAAGGCCCATGGCACCGGCCTGGGCGGATCGTTCAGTCAGCGCGCCGTGCGTGCGCTGCGCGGCGACGACCTCAAGGCCGTCCTGGAGGTCACCTACCCGGTGACTCAGTCGATCCTGCAGGCCAAGCACGACGCCGCGGAGGCCCGGCACAAGTACGCGATGCTCCAGGGTCCCGGCCGCGAGCTCTGGAGGGGCCGCAGCATCGAACACGTCGGCCCCGGTCAGTGGCGCACGGCGTTCCTCGACGGTGAGCCCGTCCAGGCCACGGCCGAGGAGTGGGAGAAGCAGTTCATCGAGTTCTACGAGTCCAAGGAGGGCTTCGGTGTCACGGTCAACCCGGCCTATGTGGCCCGTGTGGCCAGTGCGCTGGAGGACCCGAAGACTGGGCTCATCCGCAACCTCGAAGAGGACCCGTCGCTGGCCGGCACCGTGATGGACCGGATGGCCTACGGCGGTGGCTTCGAGGCGCTCGCGCAGGCGGCCAAGAACCGCGAGAGCGTCTACGACGGCGAGAAGAACGAGCAGTTCGCGTCCTCGGGGACCCGGAAGGCCCGGGCGGAGATGGACCGGCAGCTTGATCAGCTGGGCTCCGCCGAGGCGCAGGGTCTGGACAGCGCTGCGATCGCCGTCGATGACTCGGTGGTCAAGCGCGACGTGATTTCTCAGGACGCGGGGGCCTCCCGCACCCGCGGCTCGCACCGCCGCTCGGCGCATGCCGTGGGCCTGAGCGTGGGCGCGTCGCGCCCGGTCTACACGCCGAGTATCGAGATCGTTCAGCCGCAGGGCAACGGCGACGACCACGGGATGGGGTACTGAGATGGCTCAGTACAAGGAATTGGGAACGGGCCCTGCGGCCCGTCGGCGCGCGACCAAGGAGCTTCCGGTGATCGAGGAGCCGGGACCGGAGGACGGCGGCTCGCGTGCCTGGCGCGAGCGGGTCCGGGACCGCGCCCGCGGGTTCTTCGGCGCGAAGACCCGGGCGCGGATGGCCGACCGCGAGCGCGTGCACCGGATCGACGTCGACCGGGCCGAGGACGGGGCCGAGGGCCTGGACCAGCGCGAGCAGCTGCTCAGGCTCCGGGCGGAGATGCGGCTGGCCGGCGAGAAGTACATGGCCTCGCTGCGGGACTCGAAGCTGCTGGTGCCCGGCTTCAACGACGAGGAGCGGACGCAGGAGCTCGGCGTCATGCACCAGGTCTACATGCAGATGATGATGCAGTCGTGTCTCAAGCCGCTCGCGCGAGGGGTGAATGCCAACTCGGTCGTCCAGGCCGTCGGCATGGTGATGGCCATGCGGATGCTTGCCCCGGACTTCAAGAAGGAGATGGACAGCTACCTCCAGTCCTTCAAGGACAAGATCCAGGAGCGCATCGACATCAGGACCCGCGGCATGATCGCCTCCGCCGAGAGCGGCATCTCGCACCGGCAGAGGATCTTCAAGGATATGCCGAGCGACACCCGGCGCGAGCGCCTCATCGGCAGCACCGATCCGCGTGATCACCTGCCGAAGAAGTGGCGTAAGCGCTTCGACGCCATGCAGCGCCGCGAACGCGGTCACCGGGAGATGTTCACTCCGGACTCGGCGGCCATGACGGAGGTCGCGCTCTTGGAGAACGCCTTCTGGAAGATGCGTGAGCCGGGTGCGGATGCCGGCCTGATCCGCGACAGCTACCGGGCGATGCGTAAGCGGCTGCACGAGCAGTTGCGCGAAGACGGCCTAGCGCGCCAGGAGGTCGTCCAGCGCGCGCGGATGATCATCGGCGAGCGGATGGAGTACGAGCCCGAGTTGCGCACGATGTTCAACGGCGTGGCCCACGGCCGGATCGTCAAGGCGCCTGCGCACGAGGAGCGGATCGCGGGCTCGGACAGAGTACGCAGGGTCTGGAGCGGGGAGTTCGACGACCAGCTGGGCCAGCGTCTGCCCGAGGACGGGATGTTCACGCTGCGCCGGCCCATGGCCGCGGACGCCCATCAGGTCCAGCTCGCTGAGACGATGAAGACCTCGATGCTCGACGCGCTGGGCCGCGGCGACCAAGAGGGCTACGGGGGCAACATGCTCGGCTACCTGGTCGGCTTCGCGGCACAGAAACAGGGCCTGGACACCAGCGGGCTGCCCGACATGCTCCAGCGTCGCCTGGACCAGTCCGAGGTGATGATCGCGAGCATGGACATCGACGGTCTTTCGCCCGAGGAGCAGCAGCGGGTCTACTCCAACGCCTACGTCGACGCGTTGGAGGCGGTGAACGAGAAGTACCCGGAACTTGAGGCCGAGCTGAAGCGGAGCCTCGGGGAGAGCTGGCAGCAGACGCTGCAGACAGCGGTCGAGGACCCGGGCGGCTTCTTCGAGGAGCAGCGGCTCAAGCGGCGGTCGCGCCCTACAGGCCCGTCGCCCGAGCAGGAGGCCGGTCCGCAGAACGAGGGCCCGAACGCTGAGGCCGATGCCGAGGACTATCAGCCCGCCTGAGGGCGATCCGAGAACACGCACAAGGAGCAGGGGCAAGGGCCATGAGCCAGGACCAGAATGAGGGGCAGCAGATCAGGTTCGGATCGCGTTTCGCGCAGATGTTCGGCTATGTCACGCCGGAGGACCGGAGCCGATGGAAGCAGGCGCGGGCCCAGAACCAGCCGAAGGTCAGCGCGACCGAGCTGGCCACGAAGTCATTTCTGGGTTCGATGATGGAGTTCGGAGAGCGCAACATCGGCGCAAAGCTCGATGCGGCCCACCGTGTGGCGGCGCAGCGGCGGTTCGAGGAGTCCCATGACAAGGTCGTGAGCCAGCGCCGCGATCCGAACACGCGGAACATCATCGAGTCGGTCGACTACGAGCCCAGGGACGACCGGGAGGAGATCGAGCCGGATCTGGAACTCTAGCCGAATGGGACACCACAAGCAGAGTGGACGGCATTCGATAAGCGCACCTTCACTTCTCGACTCACGACTATCTTCGATAGACTGGTTTCTAAGCGAAATCGTGGCTTGAAGCACGACAAGACAGGGTGTGGGCATGGTGACGACGAATCGGCGCGTCAGTAAGCGCAAGTTCATCTCTCGGGTTGCGACTCGCAGCGGGTTGCCGGTCCGGACGGTGAGCAAGGTGTACGAGTCGTTGCTCGGCGAACTCACGGGCGCAGTCGGTTGTGGGGAGACGGTCGTGCTTACGAGCTTCGGCCGCTTCTATCGGCAGGATCACAAGGGCCACAAGGTGCGCTTCGGCAGGAGCGACATAGACGACTACGTGGTGCTGAAGTTCTCCGCGTCGAGCAGCTTCAACCGCCGACTCGGAGGCAACAGGAACGAGATTGCACCGGAGACCTACGGGGCGATCGAGGATGTCGACGAGCTCGAGAACGTCGTTGAGGATCATGAGCTGCGGGCCGCGCTGTAGGCGACGACGAGCCAGCGGAAAAGAGAACCCCCGTGATGCACAGGCATCACGGGGTTCTTTCGTGGTGGGACGAGCCCAGTTGAGCGGCTCAGTCGTCGGTCATAGCGAAGATCAGTACGAACACGACGACCGGGACGAAGAGCACGCCCGCTCCGGCGAGACGGCACTCCCACTCTGCCAGCCATTTGTTCCAGCCCTGAAGTGGTTCCTCACGCCCGGGACAGTGGCGACAGTGGCCGTGATCGAGACGAACAGGCTGACGCAGCTGGCGGCGAACTGTCAGCGGCTGAGCTGCAGGTGGACGATGAAGTCCTGGCTGCGGCTCTGACCGTCCAGGGTGCGAGCCGGGAAGACGGGCGCTGGAGCTGCTGCTCGACACGCACCGGATCCTGAGCGGTGCTGGCCGGCGCAGGTACCCTCCCCCGGTTGAGATACGGCACCTGCGCCTGCAGGTCCTGCTTCCCGTGGCGTCGTGAGCCTGAGCGCCTGGCGCTCATCGAGCTGACCGAGGTGCTCCAACGGGATTCGGCGGCCCGGCGGCCGTCACGCTGCGGAGAGTGCCCCCACCTCCTGCAGCAGCCAATCCAGGTCGACAACGCACTCGGGCGGGACCAATTCGTGCCGGCTCACGTGGCGGGCCGCGATATCGGCCAATCGCTGGGCCCGTGTTAGCCCCCGGTGGATCCAGCGCACCCGAAGGGCCAGCAGCTCGGCGTCTGAGAACGGTGCGGTCAGTCCGGCGAGCAGCGTGCCGTACCGCGCGGGCCGACCGGTCTTGATATACCGGCGCAGGTGAAAACGGGTGTCCCGCGCGTCGGTGTAGAACGCCTGCATGCTCTGCCAGGTCACCCGCCCGTAGGCATGGGCTGCAAGGACAGCCGCCAGTTCACCGTAGACGATCTCCGGCTCCTGCGGCACGAGCATCACCCGCGTACTGTCCTCGTCCACTCCCTCGCCGGATGCAAGAACGAATGCCACTGCCGCGCCGTCGTACTTCAGGGAGCGGCTCCAGTCTGCGACCCATCCCAGCTCGCCGATGTCCGCTGGCGTCGGCAGCCCTGGGCGGGAGGCGACCCCCATGGCAACCTGACGGATCGCGTCATCAAGCGAGAGGAACGCCCGTGCCGGCGTGCTCGCTGAGACCTCTCGGAACATGTCGCTCATCCCCCGCCGGTTCCTCACCTCAATGGAGGCGGAGCTCAGCCGGGCGAGGTGAGGGGCCACATAGGGGCGCAGCGAGGCTTCCAGCGCCGCCACGCTGCGCGCTTCGACGAGTGACCGAATCATTGCGGCCACGCTGAACGGCGCGATGATGAACAACTGATCGTCCGGCTCGACGGCGCTCAGTGCGACGCACAGGGCGGCTACCGCGCACTCGTCGACGTCCACGCCCTGCTCGCTGATCCGCAGGGGTGTGCGGCGACCGCTGCCTGAGTGTCCCCAGTCGTCGCCGACCGCCCGGTACCGCAGGCGCCGTGCGGCGACTCTCGGCGCGCCACTCGATTCCGAGCGCCACACCTTCACCACCTGGCGGACTGTGCCCCTGTCTCCCAGCCCGTAAGTATCTGAGAGCCGGCAGGACATCGGCAACGTTCCAGCCACTTGCTCCGCATCTCATCGGGCTGGGGAGTGATATGAGGGGCAACAGCCCGTGCCACCGGCTCGTAGTCGTAGCCCTTCCTCACCTCGCTCTCATTCACATGCCAGTCCGTCCATTCCACGAGGAGCCCTCAGTGATGAAAAGAATTGCCGACTACAGGGTCACCCTAAGAGGAGGTTGGGCTCATCTGCGGACGGAGAGTCGAAGCTGTTGACCGAGTGCTGGCGGGATCGCGAGGGATCCGTGGCCGACTCACGCTGTGCGGCCAGCTCGGCGAGCGTGATGCCCATGGGGCGGCCCAGGCGCTGACCGGCAACTCGGTACACCTTGCTGTCCTGCCGAGCGCCGATCGCCACGATCTCGCGGCGGGTGATCCCGTCGGAGCGGCTCGGGCGGATGTCCCGGGAGACGATCCGCAGCGGGGGTTTCGCGTGGGAGTCGGCTCCGACGTAGGTCGTGTCGCAGTCGGAGAGATCAGCGAAGCGCGGGTCGTAGTTGAGCGGTTTCGTCGGATGGCGAGGTCCGTTCAATCGGTGCAACATCACGATGGTCGCCTCCAGCAGGGCCCTCTCTTTCCCCTGCGGATGCTTGAGGACTCGCTGATTGAGTTGCTGGAGGTCAGCGCGAGCGCCGGGGCTCAGATAGACCTTGATGCGCAGGCTATTCTCCATCGTCGAGCACCTTGCGGATCATGGCCTGCGCAGGCCCTCCGAGTTCGTCACCGAGGTCTTCGAGGGTCATGCCAGGATCGCTAGAAGCATCCGAGGCCTGGATACGACGAGAAAGCTCGGTTCGGAAGGCGTTCTCCTCGTGCGCGTGGTCGTACTTCATGAGGCGCACAAGGGCGGCAAAGGGGATGACGGCAGCTTCAGGCTTGTTGTCGTCGCCGAAAATCAGTGGAGTGATCTGGCCGCGGCGGTAGAGGTTCAGCATCGTGCGGAGGTCCTCGCACTTGAGCTGGTTCGTCGGAACGACGTTGACTGAGAACTTCGGGAGCTCGGTGTCGGGAGCGTGGTTGTCGTGAGTCATAGCTTTAGCCTAATCGCTGGAGAATGGCTTGTCATCGAATCGAATAAGGAGATACTCGTCAAGTCGATAAGTGCAGGAATGGCCTATCGCTGCCGCTCTGAGAGACGGGGCGGGTAAGAGAAAGGAGAGACCCGTGCGCCAGCCCCGCACGGTGCGAAGCAGGGCCACGGGCCCTCACGGATGGACCGTCGCGACTTCAGACTTTCCCTCGTCGGTGATGTCGACGGTGCGGTCAGCGCCCTTGTCGGGGCGCAGCAGCGCGAGGGTGCCAAGCGCCGCGGGCAGAACCTCGTCATCCAGTTCGGCAGTCCCGGCCAAGGAGTAGGGGTCAGGGACGGGTGGCCTGTTCGTCGCGGACGGCGATGGGCAGCATGGCGGCGGCCTGCGATCGGTAGTCCTCCAGGGCGTGGACATATGTCCCGGCCGCGGTGATCCAGCCGTACCGGGCGGAGTGCAGGCGGCCGGCCCGGAACGTGTAGCCGATCAGACGGCCGTGCTCGGTCCGCTCGGCCTGGAACGCCTCTGCGTGCGGGTACGTACCGGCCACCCGGGCCCGGGCCTGGCCCTCGGTCATCTCTCCCTGCTGCGGGCGGTCGCACAGGCCACACAGGCGGGTGTTGGGCACGCCGTCGACCGCCTCGTCCACCTCCATGACCACGTACACCCTGCACTTCTGGCACGGCACGTCCACGCGGCGCATTCGCCGCCGGTACTCCAGCCGGTCCTCCAGGGCGAAGCGGAGCGGCCCGGCGCTGACGCCGTCCAAGACCAGCCATACGTGGGCGTTGGTGGTCTTGTCCACCTGGAGGCCCTTGACCTCCATCGCCCGGCCATCGACCACCACCAGGTCTCCGTCCTTGGCGTGGCAGGCCAGGCCCCGGGAACGTGGTGGGTTGTTGAAGACGGACGTGGTGTCGCACATGGTCAACTCCTCGCGGCTGCCGCGGGCGGGGTGGCAGTTCCCCGGGCACACCCCCAAGACGCCCTGCTGGCGCTCGTGCTGGGCGAGCTTGCCGGAGGACAGCAGGGGCGCGGCGTGGTCGTCGTAGCCGCACAGGCCGGTGGGGCCGTTGTAGTCTGCCGGGCCGTGGAAGGGCAGCTCCAGGCGGCGGCGCACCTCGGCGGCGGCGGGCTGGGTCACACGACTGTCCGTGCCCTCGTACGCCTCGGCGCGTAAGACGGCGCGGTATCCCTGGGCCTTCCATTCCTGGTCGACCTGCTCGGCGACCTCCATCACCTGGGTAACCGGTACGCCCAGTTCGCCAGCGATCGAGGCGACCTCCACAGGCCACGCCTGGGCCACGGCGTCCTTGGCGGCCTCCAGTCCGTGATGGAACCCGGCCTTGCCGTCGGGGCGCTCAGCGTAGGGGGCCCAGGCGGCGTAGCGGCCGCGGCGCATGCGGGCGCCCTCATCGTGGACGGTGCGGAGAAAGGTACCGCCTCGTACGACGGCCCAGCGAGCGGCGCCGTCCGGCTCCAGGCGCACGGTGTCCGGGTCCAGGGCGGCGGCCATGCGCTCCAGAACCTCGGTGGATTCGGCGCTCACCACGGCGATGTGCTCAGCCATGGGGGCGTCGTCCAAGCCGGTGCGGCGGGCGAGGCGGGTGGCCTGGTCAGCCTGCCCCCGGTACTCGCTGCCGTCGCCCTGGCCGATGATGTTGCGGACGGACACCCAGTGGTAGCGGGCGCGGGCGCCGTGGCCCGTGCGGAACGTCCAGGCGATACGCTCGCCGTTCGCCAGGTCGACCGGCTGGAAGGCGTGGGCGGTGGCGCGGCTGGCCAGGACGAGCATCCGGGCAGCGACCTCGGTCACCAGCACCTGTCGGCGCGCCTGGTCGTCCTGGTCGGCGCGGTGAAGGACGTGGGGGGCAACCAGGTCGACGGCGTCGTCGCCCCAGCGAACGGCCTGGTAGGCGCAGACGTTCGGTAGTCCGCTCTCGGCCATGCCGAACGTAACGCCAGCGCGCTCGGTGTCTCTGGCCCGCATGACCACCCGAGTGCCGTCCGCGTAGTAGGTCAACTCCGGGTCGAACATAGTCGAGGCCGTGACAATATCGACATCCAAGGGGCACACGCGCCGCTCGATGTCGGCGCCCCGGCTGTCCCCTGCCAGGGCGGCCGGGACCTGCTCCGGAGCGTCGGCGGCGGAGGACTCGGTCCTGGCCAACGGGTTGGTTGCCAAGATCTCCACAACGCGCTTGCAGAGGCCGCATGCCTTGCGGTTGGCGGCCTCCTCGGCAGTCAGCTCCCGGGATACTGGCCGACCGCAGCCAATGGTGTGAGAGTGGAGCGCGCTCTTAAGGACGTAGTGCACGGCCTTGCCATTGCCGACCTGGGCTGGGCCGGTGGTGATCTCGGACATGGCGCGGTCCTCCTGGTGGGTCGTGAGAGCAAAGGGGTACAGAACGTGCATGGTTCGTGTGGTGCCCAGGCCAGAAGCGCGCGGCGGCGAGGCATCCCTAGGGCGACGTCCGGGGCCGTGTGGGCGGGCTCGAACGTCGTTCAGTGGCCCTCGAATTGGCCACTTCTTCCGACCTGAGCGGGGATTCGCGCCCTCACCAACGCGTATGGCGGCTGCGGGTCAGAGCGGGGCTCCGGTGGTCTCGCGCCACTCGGGCTCCTCACCGTTCTCGAAGGGTGTGATCGAGCCCTTCGTGCCGGCATCACCATCCTGGTAGTGCAGCTCACCGTCGACGTCGTGGGTCTCGCCCACCCATGCGGACAGCGCCATGAGGCGGCTGTTGATCGCGTAGGAGTAGGTTTCAGGGGCATCCACTCGCAAGTATTTGATGGACTTCGGGCGGCCCTGGTCATCGGTTCCACTGTCGGTGTCGGGCACGAGCACCCACTCCTCTTGCTTGACCAACTCCGTCAGCTCGCACTCGCCGATGCCGTGGGGGGCAACGTGGAAGTCGCCTCTCTCGGTCAGCTCCCACAACTGCGCGAGCGGAACAGGCGGGGACAGCTTGATGATTCCTTCGACGCTGTAGTCAATTGCCATGGTGTTCATCCTTGATGAGGGGCGCCGGGCCAGACGCTCGTCCGAGCCCGTCCGCCGGTCTGGTGCGGGGCTCCTGGTAGCCAGCGATCAGCGCCCGGACCTTCTGGACCATCCGCCAGCAGCACTCGGCGAGCCCAGACAACGCCGTGTGCACGCTGGCGATGTTCCGGTCGGCCGCGAGCATCCGCAGGTGCAGTAGGGGCACCGGTCCGCTCAGGGGCTGCGGTGCGGCGGCGAGTACCTCGTCTAGCGGGACGGCCGTGATACGGCCAGCCGTCAATGGGTTTGTCACACCAACGTCCCGCCCCGGCGGGGACCGGCATGTCGCGCATCAAGTACGAGGTCAGGGAGTGACTTCGGCGACCAGGACGGTCGTGCTGTAGATCCTGTCGTACGCCTCAGCAGGCAACTTCGCACGGCCGGACTCGACGGCGAGGTCGACGAGAGGCGCACAACCTCATCCAGCGAGCCGTCGCCGAGGTCGGTGTACAGATCATTCCGGTCCTGCTAGATGTGGGGCTGCCCGCCGCAGAGGGTGTGGAGTCCTGCTCGGGTGAGAGCCCACGTGTAGACCTTGTCCTCGTTGCGGCGATCGATAGGGCGGGCGCTGATGCCTGTGGCGTACCCCCGGCAGATCAGCCCGCAGTCGTGCAGGACGCGTGCAGAGTAGTTGTGGATGTGGAGGTAGCCGGCTGTATGGGCGCCGCGTTGCCCTAAGACGACTTTGCCGGGGTTGTCGTGGATGAGCTGAAGCACTTCGCGCTGTTTGACGGTGATCACGGGTGTTTTGCCGCTGTCGCTGTCGCCGGTGACCCAGCCGGTGAGGGAGTACGGGAGGCTGGGGCTGACCGTGTGATTGGTTGGATCGGCCGGTACGTAGAGGACCGTGGCGATGGCCCTGTAGATGTCGTTCCAGTCGCCGATGCAGGCGGCGCAGGTGGCGCGGCGGGGGTCACGGACAGTGATGCCCGGGGTGTCGCAGCGAGTGGTGTCATGTACGTGGTCGGCGCAGACGGCGCCCGACTCCGGGATGACGTCGCCGGGTTCGAGGTGAACAGGCAGATGAAATAGCTCGGTCGGCGGCGGCGAGGCAGCGCGGACGACGGCGGTGAGCTGTTCGAGGCGGCTGAGTAGTTCCTGCTGCGTGCCGTGCAGGGCAACGCCGTTGCTGTGGTCCCACAGGGCGACGGCCATTTCACCGTCGCGGACAAGTTCGCCATCGATGCTGGTACCGGGGTAGAGGAGGTCGACGGGCCAACCGCCGGAGGCACGAACACTTTCGAGACGGTTGGACATGACGGGCGTTCTCCCTAAATGCGGTCGGATGCCAGGCCTCAAGCCCCCCGCCGTAGCAGAACGGGCGGGAGGCCAAGGCTGGCGATGGGGCACTTTCCCAGCCGTGCAGAGATGGCGCGATCGGCTATGCACGCGTCTGCAGCCATGAACGAGCCCGGTGCGGCGGTGATGCAGCTTCGCGGATTTGGCTCTGTCTGCAGCTCCGCCAATCCCCAGGTCAGCAAGGGGTACCTGCGTGCAGCTCAGGCCGTGTACGGCGGCCCGGTGATCGTGAGCGCGTTCATGGCCGGTGTCCCTCCCTGTCGAGGTTCGTGTTTCAGTCGGCCCCCGGAGCAGAGCCGGGGAACTTGCGCACGACGGAGATCAGAAGCGGCAATTGGGTGCCAAACGGGTTGGCTGCGTGCCGTGTTCCGAACGGATAGGCCTTGCAAAAGAGAGCAACAGCGTCCTCCGGCAGGGTTCCGGACTCGCCGCACTTGGAGCACGCCCAGGTCCAGCCGACGACGGGCGCGTGGACGATCTGGCCGTCCTGGATGATCCAGTCGGAGCGGTCGGCCAGGCTGCGCTCGTCGGAGGCGACGAGATCGCCGTCGAACAGTTCGTCAGGCGCGGTGAGTTCAGGCATCGGTGGACTCCTCTCGGCTGGTAGTGGGCCCCGGCAGCGCCGGGGCATCGAATGACGAGGTTTCGATGGAGGGCTCGGCACCTGTCAGCCGGACAACCTCCAGGACGTGGGCCTCGATGTCGGCGCGGGCCTGGGCAACGACCTGCTCACCGGCCTCCACGAGCGAGTCGACGGTGAACTGGGCGTTGCTGCCTGCGCTGGCGACGGCGTGCTCCAGTGCGTTGAGCGCTTCCTTGGTGGCCCTCACGCCCTTCTTCTCGTGGATCGCCTCGTGCAGCGCCGCGGTGGCGGCTCTGACTTCGGCGTACATCCGGTCGGTGACCTCGCGGACCTCCCGCAGGCTTTCGGCCGTACGAGGCTGATGAGGGATCTCGGGTACGAAGGCGTTGTGCTCGGTACGCCGAATGGTCACCGGCACGCCGCTGCCGAGCCCCATGGAGGACACGAGCGAGCCCCACTGCGCGAGGCTCATCTCGATCTCCACGAGCTCTCGGCCCGGATGGACCCAGTCGTGGCTGAGGTCGCGCCTGCGCGTGGCCTCGTGGACGGAGATCGCGATGGTCTCGTTGTGAAGCAGGTCGGACTGGAACAGCGAACGACCTCCGCCGCTCCTCCGCGTCACGACCGCGACGCCGAAGGCGGGGTGGACCTCATCGCCCTGCGCTGCGTCAATCACGGGGGCCTGGACAGGACGGCGGCTCATCACTGCACCGCCTCGGTCGTCGGGTGGCTGCTCCGCCGTCGCGGACGGCCGAGGGCGCGGAAGCCGCGTACCAGGAAGCCGAAGACGCGGCTGCTGAGCTGTATGGACTCCGGTAGGGCAGCCTGCTGGGCCTGGTACTCGTGGTAGCGCCGCACGGCCAGGTCGATGCAGTAGCAGGTGAACAGGAAGTGGATGTCGTAGTCGCGCAGGTCCCACTCCCAGGTGTCGGCGCCGAAGATCTCGCTCTGGTCCTGGAGCCACTTGTGTGCCTCGGACTCGCTGTCGGCGTGCCATTTCGCGTCGTCGAGGATCTCCTGCCGACGCTCCGCCGGTGACTGCTGATCTATGTCGGTGTCTCCGAGCTCGTGCCAGTCGTGATCCTTTATCAGGCGGTTGTGCTGCTCGTCGGAGAGGCCGTCAGTGCTCCAGAGCGCCTGGGAGGCGGTATGGGCAGCCTCGCGATCCAGCTGGACCAGGGGGCCGTTTGTGTAGCCGCTCCGCGACTCGGCGTTCGTGAGCGTTGCGCGGGCGCGCCAGTGCACCTCGAGAAGGGTCTGGGAGTCAGTCTCGTCGAGGCTTCGCATGGCATGGAGCGCCTTCAGCAGCGCGAGCTTCTTCTCGCGGAACTCCTGCGCCTCGCTGCCGAGCTCTTCGTGCTGCTCCAGGTGCTCGCGCACCAACTGCAGGAACACGTCGGCGTCGTACTTTTTCACCTCGTACGAACGGCCGCCGCAGAGCTTCTCGGCCCAGTAGCGCACGTCGATGCTCGGTGCGCCGTCGGAGTAGTAGCTCCGCTGGCTGTCGCTGCGCGCGAAGAACTGGATCATTTCGGGCTCGCGCGTGAACATGTAGCCGTCGGCGATGTCGCCGGAGGTGGCCAGGTGCCCCGGCCAGGTGGTGATGTCCCAGGACCACATGCGCGTGCCGGGCTTCTGGATCCTCAGATGGCGGTAGAGACCGTCATCGTGGAGCACCACGAGCTGGTGCTCCACGGTTTCGCGCAGGAAGTCCGCGTGGGCGTGGGCGTAGGGGTTGGTCGGCTTGGTCATGATGAGTGTGCTGCGCTTTCTCTGACGTGCGGTGGGATGTTGTGGCGGAGGCGGCGAGCACGACGGCATGACGAAGCCGGGGCCTCCGTGGAACGGAGACCCCGGCTTGTCGTACGGGGCTCAGCTGACCAGCACGCTCTGCTTCTCCTGGGCCGGGAGCGTGGCGAAGACGGCGTCGGCCACTTCATTTGCGGGGGTGTCGAGCGGCATCTCGCGCTTGTTCCCGTGGCCCCAGGAGAAGTCCTAGAACTCCGCGGTGTCGGTGGGCGTGGTCGCCTCGATGAGATACGAGCCGTCCGGGAGCCAGACGTTCACGGTGGCGCTGTGAAACGGGAAGAAGCTGCACCATGTCCGCCAGCGCAGGGGCTGGGTACTCGTCGCCGCGCCGCCGGATTTCGACGAGGTGGACCGGGCGGCCGGTGCTGTCTGCGGGCGCCAGGTGCGGGAGAGGGCGTCAACGGTCGTCATCCAGGGGCTCCAGGACGCCTGCCGCCGTGATGTCGCCCCGGATCAGCAGGAGGGCGACAGCGTGGGCCCGGTCGTTCGCACCGGTCTTCTTGTAGATGCGCCGCAGGTGGGTCTTGATCGTGTCCTCGGCGAGGCACAGGTCCGCGCCGGTCTCCGCGTTGGACATGCCGCGCGCCACGCGGACGATGACCTGCTTCTCGCGGCCGGTGAGCGAGTGCGTCAGCGAGGGCGGGAGCATCCCCTGGTCGCGCAAGTGGCCGAGCCTGCCCCGGTGGAACGCCGCCTCCAGGTGGGGCATGACGGCCCGCAGGTAGGTGGCGACCACGTTGCGCGGCGACAGCCAGGCCGCCCGAGTCTTCTCTGTGGCGTCAGTCAGGTCGTGAGTCAGTTCCTCGCGCCAGGTCGGGGGGCGTGTCTCGGTGGGTTGGGCTAAGGACATGTCAGCGCTCCTTGCGCTTACGGATTTTCGAGAATTGCTGGCCGCGCGTGAACATCGGGTCGGCCAGGGCTTGGGCCGCCTCGGGGCAGCAGTTGGGACACGGGCGCGTCGTCTGACGCGTGACGGGCTGGCCGTCCCGGGTACGGGGTCTGCCGTCGGCGCCCCGCTCGAGCTCCTGCTCGTCGGTGTCGATCCAGCCCGCCACGCACGAGGCTCGTACGTGCACCTGACTCGGCCCACGGCCACGCGACCCGGCCAGCCGAAGTGGTGCTCTGCGGGCGGCGGGGCCGCTTGAGGCCGGGGCCATGGACGTAGTCGGGGACGTCGCTCACCACAGCACCTCGTCCACTCCGCAGTCGTTGGCCGAAGTGCCGGAGTCGTCGACCATCCGCGGCTGCCGCTCGAACGCCGGCGGCCCTTCCAGCTCCCTCCACAAGGTGCGAAGCAGCACGGGCTTGCCCGCCTCGGCGAGGGCCTTGAGGGCGCGGGTGATGCGCGGCTCGAAGCACGCAATGCCTTCGGCTTCAGGAACCGAGCCAACCAGCGCCTGCGCTCACGCGGTGCGACCACTCGCCGCAGCCGACGGGAGGCGCACCCCCACTCGTCGGTATCCGGCGGCGGGCCAGCGCGATGGCTGGTGCGCGTGCCGGTGCGTGACCGGAGTCCCGGCGCGCCTCAGCCGAGGCTAGACAGGGGCCGAGGCCGGCTTCACACCTCCTCGGCGTCCCAGGCCGTACGCGATGCGGAACGGCTCGGGCATGTCCCAGGACCCATCGGTCCTGGAGTGCACGACGCCAGCGGCAATGAGCTCTTCGAAGAGGTCGTGGTAGCGGGCCAGGTGCCGCATGCCGCTGGGGTACGGGTCCGCCGCGCGGGAGCCGAGACGGCGAAGACGGTCTGGCAGGCACGCGTGGTCCCACTGGGCGATGACCTGGTCGGAGTCGATCGGCAGCTGCTGACCGGCCAGCGGAGCGAATGCCGCCCGCACCCACGGCATGGCCTGCTCGACCTCCGCTGCGCGCGCACGCGCTCCCTCCGGCACACCCCGGCGGATGTCCCGGTGGTGAAGGGCGCGCGGGTGGTCGGGGTGATCGTCCAGGGCGTGCCGCACGGCCTGCCTCAGCGCGATGAGGAACGGGCGCGGGCTGAGTCCGCCGACGCCGTCCTGGAGATACGTGAGCGTGAACCGGTACGAGGAACCCCTGCGGGCCGTCGCGCCCATGTACGGGTCCGCGATCACG
This sequence comes from Streptomyces sp. NPDC091280, assembly GCF_044768565.1. Lineage (NCBI taxonomy): Bacteria > Bacillati > Actinomycetota > Actinomycetes > Kitasatosporales > Streptomycetaceae > Streptomyces > Streptomyces sp. NPDC091280. The sequence continues at coordinate 106,973 of NZ_JBIVUZ010000022.1, read as the reverse complement.
GTGAAGAGGCGTTCCTGCGCGACGGGATCGGCGGTCAGCTGCTCGGGGGCGCTGAAGCGGCCGTCGGGGGTGAGCCTCCAGCCCGGAGTCAGAGAACGGAAGGCGGCGGCACCCTCACCGGGGTGGTTCGCCAGGAGCTGGAAGAACAGTCCGTAGAGATGCATTCCGGTCACCTGGCCCCAGTGGTCCGGCGTGCTCCAGTTCAAGTCGGCCGTACGCAGAGCGCGTCGGGCCTCGGACCTGAGCGCCCACAGGGCCGCGTCGAGGGTATCGGGGCGGAGGAAGACCTTCGCCCTCACGCGCGGCCCGAGGCGGGCCAGGTCGGCAGCGAGCTGGAGGACTCCAGAGGCGAGGCGATCCGTAGTGCGCTGATCGGGGTGGAGCCGGTCCAGACTGTCGAAGACAACCAGATGAGTACGGCCCTGCGAGTTCAGGTCGGCCACGCCCTGACGCAGGGCGTCGGGGTTACGCAGCAACCACTGCGCGCGGTCGCGCCAACTGGGCAGGTGTGTGAGGTCGCAGACGCCCAGGGCGGTCAGGGCGACAGCGGTCCACACCGTCACGGGGCGGATTCCTTCGCCGAGCAGTGCCTCCAGCTCCGGCACGGCCGGATAGCCGCCTCTGTCTCCTGTGGCCCCAGGGACGGAGATCACCCGGGTATCCTCCAGGCGCGGCATATTCAAGTCATGGGCGGCTGCCGCATGGAGGTCAGGGTCGGTCAGGACTCGGGCCCACAACGTCTTGCCGGCTCCCGGTCCGCCGCGGACCACGCTGCTGTCGATGAACAGCGCGGGGCGGCAGCCGGGCGTGTAGAGCATGGAGGCCGGCAGTGTGGCGGCGTCGCGGGTCAGCGCTGTGGTGAGCGCGTCATGTATGAGCGTGCGCAACAGCACGGGGGTGGGGAGCGCCATCACAGGGTCCTTCCAGTAGGGGCGTGCGGCAGGCGGGTGTGGTGGTCGCCAGCAGGCGATCAGTCGAAATCCGTCCGGACAGCCATTGGGAGCAGCCCTCCCGCAAGAACCAGCCGCGCACGTTGGCGTCGTCAACCTGGAGGTGCCGCATCCCGTGTCGGTCGCGGGGGCGTTGTGAAGTCGTATCCGGCCTCTTCAAGGTGGTGGTTGAGCTCGTTGACCAAGTGCTGCAGGTTACGGATCGTGCGAGTGCTGTCAGTCCTCGCTCTCCTCTTCGCCGGCCTTGCCGATCTCTTCGCCGATGTACGCCGAGAGGAACTGGCTCGACAGCGGGTCGAAGCCGTACGGCTCTGACCAGCGCTTGAGGTACTCGGCGGGCTCAGCGTTGCCGGGTTCGTCACGCACCTTGCCGATGGCCTCGGCGATCCACTTGAGAGTGTCCGTGCCGGGCCACTCCGGCGAGGTGCCCAGGCCGAGCGCAATCGCGTCGACCACGTCGGTGTCAGTGAGGGGCGTGCTGGCCCCGCGGCTGTTCGCGTGGGCGAGCGGCTGCTCGTAGTCCGGGATGAAGCCCATGGCGAGGAGCACGCTCTCGGGCAGCTTGTAGGCGTCCCAGATCGCTTGGGGATCGCTTGGGTCGCGTTCGTGGGGGTGTCGCCGTTGGCGAGCCCGCCAGAGATGTAGAACCTGTAGTCGGCGACCGTGAGGTGTGTCGTCTCACGGGAGTCGAGGGCCTTTTCGAGGCTGTTGATGATGCCGAGCTGACCACCGGGTCCTGGTCGGACGGGTCGATGACGACCGTGCCGTCCAGCGCGACGTTCGACCACACGTCGTGGCGCGAGGTCGCGGGCAGGATGACCAGGGCGTAGCCCCGGGCGAGCGCGGCCGACGTGGCGGCTCTGGCCATCTCCGCGAAGTACGCGAACTCGGTGAAGGTGAAAGGTTCATCCCCGTACGTCGTCACGGTCAGGCCGATCAGCCCCGACTTGCCGGTACGGAGGGTTCGGGCCGCGGCCGACGGGCGGTAGCCCAGCCGGTCCGCGACCTCACGGACATGGCGTCGGGTGGCGTCCGGGAGCCGGCCCTTCCCGTTGAGGGCGTCGGAGACGGTCGTGATCGAGACCCCGGCGGCGGCCACGTCTCTGATGCCTGCCCGGCCCGGCCGACTCGCTCGTCGGGTCGTCTCCACGCGGCTCACCTGGTGCTCCCCTGCATGCGGTAGCGACCGGAAGTGTCGTGCTTCACGCCGCAGTTCGGGCAGATGATCCAGGCCATCCATTTGCTCCTGATGTGTGTCGGGGTGGTCAGTACTTCTTGCGCCGACGCGCGAGACGCCAGCGGTAGAGGGGGCTCGGCACGCGGTTCGACTTCCGCCGGTTGTGCCGACGGCAGAGCATCTGGCCGTTCCACAGCTCAGTCGCCCCGCCGCGGCTCCAGGGGTGTATGTGATCGGCCTCGGTTCCCGGTGCCGCGCACCGGACCCAGAGGGGCGGTTTGTGCTCGCACCGGCCGTTGGCCTGGCTGAGGAGTTGCTGCTTCTGGGGCCAGCTGAACAACCGGGCGGGGTCCCGCCAGCGCCGCTTACGGCCAACGCCGGCGGCCAAGCACAGGATGCCGAGCGCGGCAACGGCCAGGCAGGCGACCAGCACATTCGGGGCAGGCAGCATGGCGCTCAGTGCAGGCCGTTGCTGAAGGAGATCAGCTCACGGGCTACGCCCAGGACGCCGGCCCAGCCGGCTGCTTCACAGTCGTCGGTGAGCCGACGGGCTTCAGTGCCCCGCGAGAGGTAGACGCTGCGGGCTCCACCGTGGACCTCGACCATGACGTAGGGCTCGTCGTTCTCGTTGGCGAGCACGGAGGTGTCCAGCCCAGGGACGAGTCCGGATTCACGCAGGGCCATCGCGACCAGCCGGACGGTAGCGTTGAGATCCTCCGAGTTGCAGAACGGCGTGGTGCCGTCCTCGAAACCATTGGGATCGATCAGCGGATTGCCTGCGAGAGCTGTTCTCTTCAGGGCCCGGGTGATCTCCTCGTGGGACTTACGGTGCGCTGCGCTCATGTCGAGCTGGGAGACGATGCGACACGTGGGCATGGTCGAAGGTTGCTTTCTGCATGGGGAAGCGAGCCGGACAGCGAACCGCCGAGGAGACCGGGGTGGCTCCTCGGCGGTTCGGGTGGGGGCGTCCTCAGAAGTCGATGGAGTACTTCGGGGGACGGCGCAGGATCACCGCGGTGGCACGCAGGTCCTTCTCGTCGTCGGACGACTTGTCGTCCTCGTCACGGAGGTAGGTGAGCGTGAAGGCACCATCCGGGAGCTGGTAGCCGTCCTGGGACGGGACGGCGTCGCGCATGCGGAACTGCAGCCCAGTAGCGGTGTCCCAGTCGTTGATGGTCTGCAGGCTGTCGCTGTCGAACAGATCGACACGGCCGTCGAAGACGTCGGTGTTGCCGTTATCCCAGACGATGTGAGCCTCGACCCGCGAACTTGCGTGCTCGCTGCGCTTGATGTTCAGGTCCCCGATCACCTCGGCGAACGACTCGCCCAGGCGCAGCTCGAAGGCGATCGCCCGCAGGTGGTCGAAGTTGATGTCGTACTTCCGGGAGAAGTCGACGATCTCGGCGACCTGCTTCTCGGACACTCCGGGCACCTGGTCGCGCAGGTAGGTGGCAACCGTCTCGGGCTCGGGGTAGGCGAAGCGCATGTGGTAGTGGAAGCGGCCGGGGCGGTTGAGCATGTAGTCGTTGACGCGGTGCAGTTCGTTGACCGACAGGACGTAGAGGCGCTTCGTCGTGCTCAGCCCGTCGAACAGACTCAGGAATTGGTTCTGCGACTCGTCGTCCTCGTTCGAGAAGATCTTCTCGAACTCGTCGAAGACGACGACGACTTCGCCCAGCTCGTCGAGGAAAGCAGCCAGCCCCGGCGTGTCGTGCTGTACGAGCACGGTGGGCAGGTGGTGTACCTCGCGCATCCGCTCGGCGAGCAAGCGGAGCATGAGGCTCTTACCCATGCCTTTGTCGCCGGAGAGGATGACGCCGAGCGAGCGGTCCATGGCGGAGTAGCCGGTGACGATCCGCTGAACACGGGAGGCGTGGCTGCCATAGACGGTCTCTTCGGCGGATGCCAGCGGCTCCGTCTGGCGCAGGCTGTAGCCGGCCGTCTGAGAGAAGGTGATGGTGTAGGTGGCCACGGGCAGATCGGCGAAGGTCTGCACGGAGTCCCCGTAGAGGCGGAACTCCCCGCTGGAAGCGACGATCGTGGATGCGGGCATGAAGGCTTCTCGCTATCGCAGGAGTTGAGTGGGTGAAGTTGGCGGCGGGCAGCGGCACTCAGCGGATCAAAAGCCCGCTGTTGTCCGGGGCAACGGCGGCACACCCTTGCTGGCCGCTTCGACGGGCCGCGCGGTGCTCGACGCGGTCAACCACCCTGCAGGCCGCGCGCCGGGACCTTGCCATCGTCGTCGAGGTGTGCCGACAGGCTGAGGATCCGGTCGCTCAACCGCTGGTTGACGCCGTCGGTGAAGCAGCTCGTCGTCAAGTAGGAGCGGTCGATCACGAGGTAGACGGCGGCACGGTCGCCGAGGCCGTCGCTGTTGCGGCGGCTGCTGCACGCTGCTCGTGTGACATGGCGGCGCGGATCTTCTTACGCTGGGCGCGTTGCGGGCGTGCGGGGCGGCGCCTGGCTCAGTGGGCCAGAAGCTTGTCGAGGAAGCTGTCGATGTCGACGGATTCAGACTCCCGGCCTGCGGGGACGACCTCGAAGGTCTCGGCGAGCCACGCCGTGACGGAAGCTGCCGGTCCTTCAAGGCAGGCGTATCCGTCGGCGGATTCCAGCTCGATGCTGAAGCAGCAGTTTCGGTGAGGGCCGATCGGAGTGATCTTCACGTCGCCGATGCCAGCGGGTGCGGTGAGGCCCTGGTAGAGCAGTTCCCGGGCGAACGTCCACCGGACCACCTGGTCGGGCGCGACGTCAAAGGAGAACTGCACCGCGTAGGGGTCGGTGTCCGTGTAGTACAGCCGCACGGGGACGAAGACACGCATGTCCGGGCCAGCCACGAACGCCATGCGGATCTTCAGTTCCAGGCCGGGAAAGTCCATGGGCGGATTCCTGTTCTTCGGCGGGAAAGGTGGTGGAGGCCGGGGGCGGGAGGCAAGGCCGGGCACTGCTCAAACACGGCCGTCCCGCCTAGACCGCTGTGCGCGAGGGCAACATGGCGGGGGCGGCTCGCCGCGCCTGGCGTTCGGCCAGGGCATTGATGGCGAAGAGGCCCTCGCCGTGGACGAGCCATTGACCGAGGTAGTGCCAGGCTTCGGCGTGGCTCTCGGCGAACGGTTCGACGTACGCCTTCGTGCCGGGCGCCCTGTGTGCCAAACACCGTCATGGTGTGACCAGTTGGGGGCTGGGTCATTCAGGCGTGTGACGTGTGGAGGACCGCGGGGGGCAGGTGTCTCGCTCGTCGAGAACACCCGCTCCCGCGACATGAGGTGGCGGCGGTTGGTCAGACGGCCGCGGTGACGGCAGAGGGATCGACGGTGTCGCCGGGCGCGGCGCTGTCGTTGTCGTCCAGGAGGTCCGGATCGATGCCGAGGGCGCGAGCGGCGTTCCTCTTGTCGCGCTCGGTCAGAGCCGTCACGATCTGCTCGTAACTGCTCTGGATCGGCGGGTTCTTCACGGTGCCGTAGCCAAGTACGTACTGGCTCTTCATGGCGCGGGTGAAGGCGACGTAGAACATCCGCTTGACGTCCTGGGTCATCTTCGTGTCCTCCCTGTAGAGGACGACAGCGTTGTCGAATTCGAGACCCTTGGCACCGTGGATTGTTGAAACGACCAGGTCGGCCTTGGACTCGAGGTTCTTCCGCTTGCGCTCCTGGTTCTTCTGCTTGTTGATGTTCAGCTTCTGCTGGTTCCGCCGAATCTCGAAGGAGAGCAGGTTGTCGCGCAGCCGGTCGAAGAACGCCACGTGCGTGAGCGTGCTCTGGTGGCAGAGCGTGACCCAGCCGTTGATGGCCGCGCTGTTCTCGATCCACCACTCGGAGATCGTGCGCAGGATCGCCTTCTCAACGCTGGCATTGGCAGCGTTCTTCGCCAGCTTGTCCATGTTGTCCTTGATCCCTTGGGAGACCACGAACGCGGCGTTGGCCGGCTGTGCCTGCAGGACGTCGTTCCAGAAGAGCTTGATGTACTTCGAGAAGATGTCCGTGGCGTAGACCCGATCGCTGACCAGGGACGCGATGTGGCGGTCCGGGTAGCGCTTTTCGAGCACATCCTGGATCAAGGACACTTCGCGGCGTGAGTGGGCCAGGAAGGCCACCTGCTCGCCCCGGTCCAGGCACTTGTCCACGTAGTCGGGAATGACAGTGTTGCGCACGATCGCCTGCAGGTCCTGGGTGACGAACGCGGTGAGCCTGGCCACCTCGCGGTACTCCAGGGTGACCTTCTCCTGGAACGAGTCCGCTGTGGGCATGGCGAGCGAGTTCGCCTGCAGCTGGATGTTGGCGAACTGGTTGGTCTCCAGTCCGCCGAGCACGACGTTCGCGAAATCCAGGATCTCCTGGTTGCTCCGGTAGTTCGTCGTGAGTCTGAAGGTCGCGAAGACCCCCGAGCCCTCCAGCGTGTTGAGTGCGCGGGGGTTCGCCGAGCGGAACTCGTACAGCGTCTGCGAGGCATCGCCGACGATGAACAGGGACTGAGCGTGCTTGGTGATGTGCTTCAGCACGTAGATGAACTCGAACACGCTGTTGTCCTGCACCTCGTCGATGATGAGGTACTTCGACTGCACGTGGGCCGGCTCGGCCATGTCGTCGACCTTCTGATAGCAGATAATGATCTGCAGCTCCAGCGACGTCTGCTCGATGCGGTCGAGCAGGGCGATCACCTCGTCGAAGTGGCTCTCGACGAAGGTGTTCAGGGCCGTGAACGAGCCGGTCCTGTTCTGGTCGACCTCCCGCAGGCGGAGGCGGAACGTCGCCGCGAACTGGCTGTTCGGGTAGAAGATGTCGATCGAGTTGATGATTGTGTCGATCGCCGAGACTTTGTGCCTCGGGTGGTTCATCGAGTAGATGTCTATGATCATCTTGGCGATCGTCATCGAGCCGACATCCGGGTTCTTCTCCGTGATGTTGTCGGCAGCGGCGTTGGTGAACGAGAGCACCGTGATGTCCGAGGCGGGGACGCCGCAGGCTTCGAGGTACTTGATCCGTTCGAGGATCACGGTCGACTTGCCGGTGCCGGCTCCTGCCTGCGTCATCACCAGCGGCTCGTGCGTGGTGAGCGCGTCGAGCTGCTGCTTGGACAGGTGGGGCGGCAGATTCGGTGGCGTGGCCGGCTGCGCAGGCACGATCAGCTGAGGCTTCATCTGCTCCAGGTGGTCGAGCGTGTGGTTCATCAGCAGGCTGAGGTTCTGCTTCGACAGCTTCGTGGCGATCTGGTCGGAGAAGGTCGCATCCACCTGCTTGTGGATCTGGCGGTAGGCCTCCAGCGGGACGTTGTAGTTCTCCAGGTAGCGCAGCTGGACGGCGAGCATGTTCAGCTGCTGTTCCGTCGGGCCCGCGGGCATGTCCTGGATGTAGCGGCAGACCTCGTCGGCGATCGCCTCGGAGTCCCAGATCTGGGCCAGGCGCGTGATGCGCTCGTAGATCGAGTACTGGCGCATCCACTCGTCGAACTCATCGCCGAGGTTGGAGGCCGTCAGACCGGCGGATGTGAGCACGTCCTGGACGTAGTCACGGGCGTTCTCTAGCGGGCTGGTGTCCCACTGCAGCAAGACGGCGGCGTCGTGGTTGCCGAAGCCTGCAGAGCGCGGGACCGCGGTCGCGTACTCCGGTTCGGGCAGCCCCTTCTTGAAGAAGTACAGCTCCATCCGGTACTGGATGACGAGGTCGCGCGTGGACTTGCCACCGGACTTGTCCTCGTAGAGCACGAGGGCCTGCGGGATCATGTCGAAGACGACGTCCCAGTCGTCGAACTGGCTGGATGAAGTGTCCACAGCGAAGCGGTCGTCGGCGTGCGGGCTCAGCAGGGCGAAGGACCCGCCTGCGTTCAGGGCACGGCGCGTGATCGACGCGAGCGGGATCGACGTCGTGGTGATGTCGTGCTGCGTCGAGCTCTGCTTGACCTCGATGTCGGTGGCCATGGCGTAGGCGGTGTTGGTGGCCGTGTTGACCGGCAGCAGGGACTCGTTAAGCAGGCCGATCTGCTTGCCGTTGCCGGTGAGCTTCGAGGAGAAGAACTTCGGGTCGACGGTCTTCTGGGCAACGGCATTGGCCGAGAGGTCGAGGTCATCAAGCAGGACAGGCATGTCGTTGCCTTTCTCCAGTGGGTCGAGAGGCAGATCGAGAGAACGCACAAAAGACGTCTCGCGACAATTGAGACAAGAAATGAATAGTCAGTCGAATGTTCAAAGGTGAGCGAAAGGCACAGCGACAGAGCTGGGTCATGGGTGCGGGTACGAGCACGGGCGGGGCTCTCGTCAGCCGACGAGCCCCGCCCGTGTTGCTCTCAACCCACCCGTCAGGCCCCTGAATCCGGGGTATGCGGCGAAGCCACGCCCCGGGCACCGCGCGCTGCCCATGGGCGCCGTCGTTCATCAGCGGCAGCTCACCTCACTTCGAGGTCGAGTCCGAGCGTCGGTCGGGACCATCGACGGCATCGAGATCCCAGGGGCCCGTGTGCGCAGCTACCCACGAGCCCGTTCGTGGAGAAACATGCGACCGCCCCGACTGGTCGACGCCGGGGCGGTGCGGGGCGGATTACGGTCAGCGGGTGTCTGCGGCCGGCGTGCCGTAACCCCCGTGGCGGTGGTCGACCTGGCAGCGCGTCCACCGGCACACCCGGCACCGGGTCCCGGTCGGCTGGCCGCGGTGTGCGGCCGGCCGAGAGTGAGGGGCGCGGACCGGGTTGAGCGGCCCGTGCCGGGGTCAGCTGGCGTCGACGACGGGCTTGCCCGTGATGTCGACCGCCGGGCCGCGGGAGATCAGTTCGATCAGGTCGTGGGGCGATTTGGCGAAGACGAAGTAGCCCGGGTGCTCGCCGGCCGGCGGGACGGTGTGGAGCCGCAGGTAGTTGCCGGCGTGCAGGTACTCGACCCGGTAGATCAGGCGGTCGGTGTCGAACAGACTGATGCGGCACCCGGAGCGCAGCGTGCGGGCGGCGACGGGCCCGTGGCCGACATCGGCCGGCTTCGCCGTGGTGGGCGCCGGGAGGACGGTGTGCGTCAGCCGGATCTCCACCGCCCGGACCGTGACGCCGGGGGCGGCGAGGTCCTGCACGTCAGCGACGTACGCGTCGGCCTCGCTCCGGCCGGACATCGCCGAGGAGACGATGCTGCCGTGCCACTGCCCGTCGCCGGTGCTCCATTGGACGGCGTACGACCGGTCGTCACGCAGCCTCTCCGGGCAGCCGCAGTTCTCGACAGCGCGCACCCAGAACAGGTACGCGTCGATACGGTGCTCGCCGACGATCTCGGCGTCGGGGATGGTGGCAAGCTTTGCGAGGCAGGCGTCGAACTCGCTGCGGTCCTCGGCATCCTCGGCCGTGTTCTCGATGTCGGCCTCAAGCCACGCGCGGGCGCCGTCGAGGTCGCCGAGGCATTCGATCCGGTACTCGGAGTCGAGGCCGATCTCGTTCATGCCGACGTGGTAGCGCGTGCGGTTGGTGGTCATCTCGGGCTTCTCCTGGGCACGTTCGGTGGGCACTCGGCACGTGGTGCAGCCGCGGGGTATCGGCCCTCGCTCTTGGCGATGTGCAACGGGGCGTGGTCGGCGTTTCGGGCATGGTTGCGGGCGAGAGGGTCGGGGTTGCATCGGCATACCCACAGGCCGAGGGGCACGCCGGACGCGATGACCAGGGCGAGGATGATCGCCCGCGCTGCGCCGTCACTGGGCGTGCGGGTCGTCGAGGGTGAGCGCGTGGTCGTCGACCAGTTTCCGCGTGTGCTGCATGCCGGTCAGTAGGCCGCGCATGTTGCGGTTCACGCCATGTTCGTCGCGGTACGCGCCGAGTCACGGCGGGCGAGGGCAGAAGGTTCGCGCGATTGCGCGGCGAGGAGCAGGCGGGCTACGGCGAGGGCCTCCTCGGGGGCGCGCTCGGCATCATCGAGCAGCATCATCACGGTCCGGAGCTGCGTGTCCTCGTTGAATGCGAGGGCCGACCGAACGCCGTCGCCCCCCATCCGTCGTCAGCTACCCCTCGGCCGTGCCCACGGCGGCGACGTGGTCGAGCCGGGCGCCGAGACCGGCGGGGTGCAGAGGTTCGGGGAACGTAGCGGACGTGGCTGTCCCCCTTTCTGGGCAATGAGGGCGTGGGGGCGAGGTACGTCGCTGGCGTGCATCAGGAGGTCGAGCGGCAGCAGATAGTCCTGATAGTGGTGCGGGCTCGGTGGGCCGCGCAGCACCTCGGCGGCGCCAGCAGGTGCCTCCCGAGCTGAGAGAGCGACAGTGACATGACGGACGTCCCTTGCGCTGCCCATGGACAGCGGAATCAGTGGTGCCCGGCCGGGGGCAGGGGCGCCGAAGTCGTCTGGTGGGGAAGGGCGGTCCGGCCAGGTGCGGGCTGGACCGAGCCGTCGCTGGCCCGTGGCCGCCCGGTCAGCGTGTCGATCACGTTGGCGGTCATGGCCAACGCGGCACTCCCGAGAGGGTTGTGGCGGGACCGCCCGTCTGGGTCGGGGTTGGCGCACCACATCAGGACTGTGAGCGTGTCGCCGGTCTGACATCGCGCGCTCGACTCGCGTCCCTGAGGGGTCACGCAGTCGGCAGCTGGACGGCGGCGGTTCCGCCGGACACGGCGTGGGCGATGAGTTCGACCAGCATCTGGCGAACCACCTGTGAGTACGCTGTCTCGGGGTCTTGGCTCCCGGCGGCCGCGGCAAGCAGCACCGTCAGCGCCTCGGCTGCGGCGAAGGATTCGTCCGTCGCGCCAGGTGATGACGGACGAGCGGTGATCGCGTACTCCAGGTGCCCCAGGAGACCGGAGAGCATGCGGCGGCGGGTCTCGGTGAACCGGCTGTCCTCCTCGGCCACCCGCAGGTCGACCACCCTCAGGACCACCTCGTGCTCCCGCCAGAATGTGAAGAAGGCGTCCACCGTGCTCTCGGCCGCGTGACGCCCGTCGCCCCACCCACTGCCGATCTCCGCGTAGATCAGTCCGTCGCTTCCCTCCTGCGCCACGGGCAGGGCCAGGCCCAGGACGGCCGTGTCGACGTCTGCGAAGTACTGATAGAAGGTCGCGGGCGAGGTGCGCGCGCGACGGGCGACATCGATCACTCTCGTCGCGTGATAGCCGTGCTCGGCCAGCAACTCCTTGAGGCAGAGCAGTAGTTGGCTGCGAGTCTTCAGACCGCGTGCCCCGATTGGGCGCCCTGCGGTGGTCCGGATCTCCTCGGTCATGTCACTTCCTGTTGAGTGGGGTGGCACCGGCTGGCCCCTCGGAGCCGGGCCGGCGGCGGCTGTCTGATCCGGGCCCGGCCGCCTGACGGGGGAGCGTGTTCGCCCTCGCGATGCTGGTCAGGGCCCGGGCCAGCGCCGCTGTGATGTCGTCGACGGGCATGACGCCGGGGGCTCCTATTCCGGAACGGAACAGGAGCCCCCGGTGCGATGCGAACGGCTGCTCAGTCGTCCGCCGGGGATACCGAGGCTGTGCCGCCTGACGGGGTAGCGAGCAGGTGGTCCTCGATCCAGGCGCGAACAGCCTTGCGCGCCGGCCGCGCGCCCTGGGAGTCCACGTAGGTGGTCTCCTCGATGGCGCGCAGTTCGTCGTCGGGCATCGACGCGGGCAGTACCTGGGCCAGCCGCGGCTTGGCCGCGGCGATCCGTTCACGCTGCCGCTCGTAGTCGGCGGCCATGATCTGCCGGTAAGTCTGCCGGTCGATGGGGTTGAACCCCACGATCAGTGAGAACCGGCCCAGCAGCTCCGTGTCGAAGAACTGCCCCAGTGTCTTGTTGAGGCTCTGGTTCGAGATGGTCTGCGGGTTGTTGCCGAAGCCGATCATCTTGCCGTCGAGCGAATCACGGGCGGCGTTGGTCGTGCAGATGACCAGGGCCTTGGAGAAGTCCAGCATCTTGCCATGGGCGTTGCGGATGTAGCCTTCGTCGAACGCCGAGAGGAACAGGCGTTGCACGGCCGTGTCAGCCTTCTCGAACTCGTCGAGCAGGATCACCCGGTGGGGGTTGGACTCCAGGGTGTCGAACGGAAGCTCCTGGTTGGAGTCCGATCCGACGTAGCCGGGAGGTGAGCCGATGATCTTCGAAGTCGACCATTCGCTGTGGAACTCGGTCATGTTGAGGATGATCGGCTCGGTGCCGGTTGTCTCCTCGGCGATGATCTTGACTGCCTCGGTCTTACCTACTCCCGAGGCTCCGGCGAACAGCCACGTCGTGGGCGTCTTCGTCGGGAACAGGTCGAGTTCTTCGCGGGCCAGACGGTCCGTGAGCTTGGCGAGCACGTCGTCCTGGCCCTGCAGGCGGTTGGTGAGCGTGGCGCTCAGCGCTGCGACGTCGAGGTCCCTGCGCTGGGCGTTTCCGGTCATCAGGCGCTTGGCCACATCGAGCACACGGGTATTGGTCAGCGGCACCTGCGGGATGGACCGCAAGGTCTGCGCGAGTGCCGTGTCGCCGGCGTTCTCGGCCTGGACGATGAGTTTCTTCTGCTCCAGGACCCGGTCAGCCATCGCGCGGTCGAGCAGGGTGATGGCATTGTCCGGCCGGTGCTGGCCGGCCCGGGAGTTTGTTTCGGCGATCCGCACCACCGAGGCCAGGACGTCGTCGGAGACCCCGATCTGGTGACGGTAGTGCGCCATCAGGCCGGGCCGGACCGTGGTCATCACGGCCAGCGTCTGTTCCACGCTCAGCTCGTCGACGATGAGCCGGGTGAAGCGGCGGGCAAAGGCCGGGTCCTCGTCGAAGGCCCGGGACTCGGTGCTGGTGGTCGCGCCGATGACGGACATGTCACCGCGGGCCAGGGCCGGCTTGAGGATCTGCGAGATCTTGCGGCCGACGGCGTCGCCACGGCTGCCGGACCCTCCGGTGATCTGGTGGATCTCGTCCATGAACAGGATGGCCTTGTTCTTGGGATCCGAGGCGAACTCGACGATCGCCTTGACCTTCTCCTCCAACGAGCCGACGACGCCGGTCCCGGCGATAATGTTGGTGATGGGCAGCTCGTAGATCGTGTGGTCCTTGAGCTGGTCCGGGATGAGGGTGTCACCGAGCGCGATGCGCCGTGCGATGTCCTCGACGATCTTCGTCTTGCCGACGCCGGCGGAACCGACCAGCAGAACGTTGGGTTTGGTCTTGCTGATGACGACCGAGAGTACCTGCCCGATGAGCGTGTCGCGGAACATGGTCGGATCGGCGTTCTTGAACTTCTCGTTGTAGTCGACGAGGAGATCCTTGACGTCGTCGGCGCTGCCGCCGCTGGACGGCAGTCCCACGGGCGGGAACTGCGGAGGGGAGCTGCTGCCACCGCCGTTGCCCTTGTCGTCGTCGGAGCCGCCGGGTGTGAAGTTGCTGAGACCCACCGGGTCCTCCTTCGGTACGGGTCGCTCGGCGTGGTGGCGCGCTGGATGGATGCGCCACGGTGTCCCGAGCAGGGATGCGGATGGGTGAGAGGGAAAGTCAGGGGTCGCCAAGAGCGGTGCCGGCCAGGGGAGTTGGTTGCACGGCACCGCTCTTGGCGGTTCTGGGGGCAGCAGGGTCAGACGACCATGCCGAGAAGCCTCTGCCGGATGCTCTGATCGATGTGCTGCATCGAGTCGGCGTAGCGTTTCGCCAGGTCGACCATGTACGACCAGTCCATGGCGGAGCACGGTGCGTAGTACAGGTTCCTCGGGTGGTCCTGACGCGTGGACGGCGGCAGCCAGTCGAAGTCGGTGACCATGAGCGAGAGCCTGCGCTGGCGCACGCGGCTGGCGTTGATGTACTGCCAGATCTGCGTGTACTCCGTTCCGCCCGACACCTTCGGGATCCTGCGGAACTCCTTCCAGATCTGAGCCGTCGACTTGTTCTCCGTGCGCAGCAACACCTCCTGGGACAGGAAGTGGCTGAACGAGTTGAAGTACAGGTTGATGTTGAGCTTCTTGGCGATCCGAATGAGCATCATGACCGCCTCCTGGTAGTTCTCTTCGGAGATCGAACCGGAGGTGTCGATGTAGATGTGCAGGTCGGGCATGTACTGCACCGAGGTGACCCGGCCTGGCTTGTTGAAGTCGTCCGGGTTCCGGCGGTTGGCCTTGAGGAAGGTCGCCTTCGTCGTGCGGAGGATGTTCTGCGACTTGTTGACCTTGCCCATCCGGCGCAGCACACGGGTGATGTCCTTGAGCAGGTCGAGCTTGCTCGGCGGCTGCTTGCGGAAGGCCACCTGGGCGCTACGGCTGCCAGGCTGGCCCGGTTGCTGGTTGGCTCCCAGGGCGGCGGCCCGGGCGGCGGCCCGTGGCAGCGACGTGAGCTTGGACAGCGACGTGTTCGAGACGACCTTCACCGGCGAAGCCAGCGACTGGTTGATGAGGTTCCACTCCCCCGTGATCTTCGCCGCAGTGGCCCGGGCATGGGCCTCGACGTTGACCAGGACGAGGGAGCGCGGGCAGAACAGCTCCCCGACCGTGAACGGCAGGACGCCGGTGTCCAGGGCGGTGTTCTGCTGGCTGACCTGAGCCCGCTGTTGCCCGGCGTAGTTCATGAGCATGTGCACGAGCACGCGGGCGAAGGAGTGCTCATCATTGGCGTCAGAGTCGTCCTTGCGCACCAGCAGCGACTCGGTGAGTCCCTTCAGGGACAGAGCCGTGAAGTCGTTGAGCAGCTTGGTGGTGGCCGGCGGCAGCGCATTGGCCATCGTCTGTGTCTGCTGGGACAGCCAGATCTTGAAGTCGTCGAAGGCCGCGGAGGACTGGAACCAGAACCCGAGGGTGTCGGGGTGGAAGGTGTAGGCGATCGAGGCGAAGAAGGCGCTCTCGTCGCCGGTCCCCGCCAGTAGAGCCTTCGCGGCCGGGAGGACATCGGCCTGCGCGGTGTAGAGCACCCGCAGAGAGGGCGCGGGCATCTTGTTCCGCTGTCCGGCCTGGACGGCGAAGAGCTCGGCGACCGGCAGCGGTGTGCCCTGGTCGAAGTTGATCAGGGTCTGCCCGAGCAACTCCTTGACGGTCTGCTCTCCGGCCACGTTCAGCGTGTCGCCGAGGCAGCTCAGGACCAGATCCGGGATGCCCCCCGTCAGATCAGCGCCCTGGGCGTCGGTGATGCTTGCCGGGGCGTTGGGGTTCAACGGCTCCAGCAGCGGGTCGATGAGGGTCTGCTGGATCGCCGGCATCGGGTCGTAGTCACCGGTGCACGAGATGGTGTGCAGTGCGTCGAGCATGGCCGGCTTCTGGTTCGTGACGGTGATCGTCATGGGTCGTGGTCTCCTTCTGAGGACAAGGCAGCGGCAGAACGCCGCCGGCGGTGGGGAGTTGCAGCAAGGACGGCAGCCCGCCGCAGTCCCCACCACCAATGAGCGAGCGATCAGAGGAAGGCCGAGAGGACCGGCTTGGCCTGGTTGACGATCGGAGCGTCGATCTCCATGAAGGCCTCGAGGTTCTGGCGGTCGATCTGATGGCTGGTCACCATCTCGATGAGCGTGCGGGTGTGCTCCGGCTCGATCTGAGTGATGACCTGGGCCAGCTGCTCGATGAGGCGCGCGTTGTCCTGGCTCTCCTTGAGCGCGTACAGCAGCGACCCGGACTTCTCGTTGTCGGTCAGCGTCGCGATGACCGCGGCCATGGCGGTCATGGTCGCTGCGTCCTTCAGGCTCTGATAGCAGTTCGGCTTCGGGACGTTCACCCGGTTCTGCTGCACGCTGCCGGCGTTGCTCGCCAGGTCCTGGGCGATGGTGGACACGAGCTGCGTGGTGAACATGGTGTCCCCGACGTAGGCCTCGATGGCCTCGTTCAGCAGCGAGGTCTCGCGGTCGCCGTTCTGGATCGGGGTGGCCAGGTACTGCGCCAGCTGCTGCGGGTCGGCCGTGTTGAGCCACTTCGACAGGTTGTCGATGGTGCGCGGCGTGGTGAGCTGGTTCATCTCCTCGCCGCCGTCGAACAGATCGGCCATCGTGACGTTGCCGTTGTCGTCGTCGTCCTGGCCGTCGGCGACGATGGCCTCGGGTGTCGACTTCTGGAAGATGAGCCCGGGGTACTGCGTGAGCACCGTCTTCACCCAGGGGTTCATGTTGTCGCCGAGGACGGACATGAGGGTGGCGGCGTCGGGTTCGACGTGGAAGATCGCGAAGCGGGACAGGCTGGCCTCGTCGAGCGAGGTGACGTTGCCCCTGTCGTTGCCGGCCACGACGATGCGGACGTTCTTGGGCAGCTCGACGTACCCCATCCGGCGCAGCGTGACCAGGGTCAGCGCGCCGGAGGTGACGTCCGAGGTGGTGCGGTTGATCTCGTCGAGGAAAAGGATCGGCCACTCACGCGGGTTCGTCTCGGCGTAGTCGATGCACTCCTGGATCACCTGGTGCGGGTAGAAGACCTGCTTGTAGCTCTGCGTGCCGTCGTCCTTGGTGTACAGCACCAGGCGTGCACCGGTGAGGTCGGCCTTGTCGGCGAGCTGGTTGCACGGCAGCGTGAAAGCCCGCGTGCCCATGGAGTAGGCCAGGCCCTCGACGAAGCTGGACTTGCCGATGCCGGGCTCGCCCATGAGAGCGGGCGTCGCGCCGACCTCAAGGGACTGCTTGATGAGGGTCGTCAGGGTGTCGTTGAACTTCATGCCGATGTCTTTTCTGTGCGCGGGCGAGAAAGAGAGAAAGAGAAGAGATGTCGGAGGACGGCGCTGCTGCTCTCGACGTCGCCGAGGCCGCACAGGCCGTGAACGGTCCTGTGGAGCGGGCCGCGCCGTCGGAACTCGGCGGAGACCTGTACTCCCGCCATGGGTGGCGATGGAGCCCCACTGCACTTCGCCACCCGATCGCGCTCCGCGCGATCCAGCACTGTGCCCCACCTGTGCTCGGCCCTGTCACAGCACCCGTCATCCGCCCCACCCGCTGCCGGTGGCAGCGGGTGAACCAGAAGCAGGAACAGGCACGGAGCGTCGGTCAGTTGGTCGAGGCGGAACGGGCCTCGCGGTCGGCCACGAGCGCAGCCGCCCGGTCGAGGAGGAAGGGCCGGCCGTTGCGCCGCTCGCTGTGCTTGGGGCGCGCAGGGATGACATCGACCGCCGCCTTGTAGAGCAACCACGCGGTATCGCCCGTCGAGTACTCGACGCCGACGGCGCTGTAGGCGCGCAGTTGCGTCCGCATCCACCCGTAGAGCGAGGCAAGAACGGAGAACTCCCAACGGGACATGTCGTGGTTGAAGTCGCCGGGGTCCCGGAGTTGATGGCGTGCGCTGGTCAGGGTCTGCTCGACGATGGCCTGCGAGTACGGGATGTCGGGCATGTCCTCGGCGGTGTCGACATCTGATGCTGAAGCACCGGAGCTCTCGCTGGCGTTCACGGCCAGCTGCGCGTAGAGGTCTTCCATGGAGGCGCAGGCCAGCGCGCCAGTTGCTGCGTTGACGCGAGCAAGGATGCGATCGGGCACCGGCTGGCGGGTGAAGGTCGACCAGTGGTCCAGGAGCAGCTCGTACCAGCCGTGTTCCTCACGCAGGACGCGCTTGCTGGCGGCTACGGGGAAGTCGTGGAAGTTCTTCGGCAGCGGCATGACGAGATGGAAGCCCTGGCCGGACATCGACAGCTCCGAGTAGAGGATGCCCGGCAGCCGCAGCAGGTCTGCGGCCACACCTGACGGGCAGTCGGCCTCGATGTCGAGGACGAGCAGCCCGTCAGTCTGGGCTTGGAGATAGAAGGCGGTGTTCGCGGCCTTCGGTATCGCCGCGGTGAGTTCGTCGAGAGTGAGCAGACAGGTCTCGTCCAGGGCGAAGGCTCCGCGTAGTGGGCCGGCGTGCTGACAGCTGGAGGTGCAGCCGGCGAGCAGGTGCCGGACGTCGATCGGGGCCTTGCGCCTCGGCGGCTTGGCGGGATCGTCAGGGCTCTCTTCCCCGATCTGTCCGGAGATGGTCCACCGACAGGCACTGGCGAGGGTGCGGATCGCAGGGTTGCCGTAGAACTGCGGGAACCAGGCATGGGGGTCGGCTGCAGTCATCGTGGGACGCACGCTTTCGATCGGAGGCGTCAGGAGGGGAAGAGAAAGACAGGACCCCCGTACTGCACAGAACAGCTGCGAGTACAGGGGTCTCATCGATGATCAGCGTGGATCAGCCCTGGTAGGTGATCCCCGCCTGTGGGGCCTGGCCGGAGCCGTTCCAGGAGCCGGTGGCCACCGGCGCGCCCACGGGCGAACCGTTGTTCTTGAGGGAGTCGTTCTCGGCCTCCAGGCGCGCAAGCTTCTCCTCCAGGGTCTCCGGCTGGGCAGGCGCCGGAGCTGTGGCCGGAACAGCAACCGGAGCAGGAGCAGCAGCGACGGGCGCAGCCACGGCGGGCGCCGGGGCCTGAGCCTGAACCGGAGCCTGCGCGGCCACGGCCACAGGTGCGGACGCCGGCTGCGGGGTCGGGAAGGACAGGCCGTCCTCCACTTCGGTCCCCACCGGGACGGCGGCAGGGACAGCGCTGGCAGGAGTGGCCTGAACAGGGCGCGGCGTGCCGTTGAGCACGATGCCACGCGCGGCCAGCTCAGCCTGATCGATGCCGCCGGCCTTGTAGTAGCGCGGCGCCTCGTGAACGATCACCTGTTCGAGGGCCAGGCCGCGGTTGCTGAAGTCCTTCGGCTTGTAGGTGCGCAGCACGAGCGTGACGTCGAGGCCCTGCGCGAGCTCCCGGCCGGACTCGTCCTGGTCGTAGGTGCCGTCGCCTTTCGCAGAAGGGATCGCGATGACCGGCAGAGTGCTGCCCTTGGAGTCGATGGAGTAGTTGGATCCGGTTTCGGGCCGCTTCGGGGAGTCGTAGCGACGCTCGGAGACGAACTGCTCTTCGAGGGTGGGGTTGTTCGGATCGGCGAACTGGACCTCGGCGTGAATGATCGTCGCGGTGGTGTGCGGCTTACCGACGGGGCTCATACCGTTCTTCGTCTTGCGCTGGTCGCTGGCGACGAGCTCCGCGCCCTCGATGAGGCGGGCGAGTACGGCGAAGCCGAGCTTCCCGCGGATGAAGACGGTCTTGCCCTCGGTGATCTTCTTGGCGGAGATGGAGTAGTTGGTCATGGTGGTGCGGTTCCTTCGTTCGGTCTGGCGGTCGGCGGTTCAAGGCTCCATCGATGGGCTATCGGATAGGATTCGTACTGCCATCCAGTCCACTATTCCAGCAACTTCGATTCGGGCATGAGTAGGATATCGACGTCGGGCACGAATGATCGTACGAGCTATTCACAGAGGGGTTGAGACAGGGATGACGGCTGCGATTCAGAGGCCAGTGGGGACGGCGTCGAAACCGTCGGCACAGACGAGAGCATCTGCCGGGAGTCACGTCGGCCCGATGGGCTTCGGCAACGGACCCGTCATCGCCGCCAGCGTCATGGTGGGCGGAGCGGCGCTCTTCGCCGGATGGGGCCTGACGCAGCTCGCGATGTCCGACGGCGGCCTCATCCAGGCACTGCAGGGCAATCACGCCCCGGTCGGGGCACCGTGGAACCCCGGCGAGAGGAACGCCGGAGACGGCAGCGCCCAGCAGCCGAGCGAGGGCGGCACGGGGAAGCAGGACGAGAACGGGGCAAGCCAGGATCCGAGGCCCGGTCGCGGCGACGAGGACAAGCCCAACGGATCAGGTGCACCGGCCGAGGCGAAGCCCGCGCCGAAGGTGAAGCCCTACACCATCAAGCCAGGCGATACGCTCACCGCGATCTCAGGGACGACGGGAGTGCCGATCGGCATCCTGGTCGAAACGAACAAGATCCAGAATCCGGATCTCATCTACGCGTGGACCTCGCTGCTCATTCCGCCGGTGTGACGACCCGGCCGGCAGCACTGCCGGGTACCGAGCCTGATTCGATGCCCTGATCGCAAAGAGGCAGTCGGGGCATCGTCGTCTTCTCAGGCGGTGTTCTCAACCGGTTCGGGCTGCGCAAGCGCGTCCTCCTCCGCGGCGTGGCTCATCAGGTGCCACATCTGGTTGCAGATATTCTCGGCCGTGACCGCACCGTCGACGAGGTCTCCGTCTCCGGTGCCGTCGACGAGCAGATCCCTGATCCGGTCCGCGACGGCTGCCCGGAACTGCGCGCGGCGTTCCGTGTCGGCTCGGAAGTACTCGTCGCTCGCGATCCAGCCGTTCCCGTCGCGTGTGGTGAAGTGTTGTACGACCTCGTCGATGCTCAGCTCGGCCATCGTTGTTCCTTTCGTGGTCCTGTGTGGTCCGGCCGGCTCCACCCAGTCGCCATTCGAGGCCGGGGGAAGGTTCCGGATGTCCAGCCAGTGGTTCATCGCTTCATCCTGGTCGGCGACGCCGTTTGCTTCTTTGTGCAAGGTCAGAAGTGTGATCCGCCCGGTGGGGACGAGGGTCGCGATCTGGAACTCGGCCGGGTCCAGACGCTGGACGACGCGGTAGAGACTTCCTTCAGGGGCCTGCCAGATCGTGGCCTCGTCGCAGCAGACGCCGACGCCGCGGTCGACGCTGGGACGGTCGCTGTGGAACTTGACCGTGAGGTCGTCCGTGCCCAGCGGTTTGCTCATGGCTGCTGCTCCTGGAAGTCGACGGTGCCGAAGACGAACTGTGTGACCTCGTAGAGCTCACCGCGCGGCGTCACCCGGGACCGGCGTGAGCCGGTCCACGGCATGTCTCCCTGCAAAGCACCCCGCCTGGGTTCGGCACCCGGATCAGCTGTGCTGATCCCCTCCCCTGTTGGAGGTCGGGTGGACCTTCAGAGTCGGTTGTATCGCTGGATACACCGCAGGGGGTGGCGTGCGTCTGCGGTGGTGGAGAGGTTTTCGAGTTGACGGGCAAGGCCCGCAAGGCGCCTGCCGTCGAAGAGGGAGCGGTGTCCGGTCAACAGGTGGGCCCCTGCTCGTCCTCGTCGGGATTGCGGCTGGTGCAGGGATCGGAGCTGTCAGGGTTGTCAAGGATGGCGAGGAAAGCCTGGGCTACGAGCTCTCGGTCGTCGCGGTGGTCAAGGGGGATGTGTAGGCGGAGGCGGTCGAAGGCGGCGTATCCGGCGCGTCAGCTTCGGCGCGGGTACAGAGGGTTTCCGGCCCTACGCCAGGCGTGACGCCCGTTGCGTGTTCGAAGCGACCGATGGTGGCATGGGCGGCCAGGGCGAGGGCGGCAGGCTCGGTGGTCTTGAGGAGCTGTTGGGCGTCGAAGAGTTCCTTGCTGATCAAGGTCCACCGGGTGGTGTCCCTGTCGTTGCGGAGGGCGAAGTAGCTGTAGGACCACATGTCGTGGAGTCAGCAGTCGAGTTCGTGGGCGGCTTCGTGCCCGGGCACGGCGCGATAGGCGCCCAGGGCCATGCGTGCCCTGGCGGCGATGGCGGCGGCGGGGCGGCGCAGCTCGACGACGTGAACTGCCGCGCACAGCGGGCAATGATCTCCGACAGTGTGGGAAAGGATCGCCACACAGGGGCGCACCGCCCCTGGTAATGGACCTTCGTCAATGCACCTGTTGCGAGAATGCAGCACTGGAACAGCGTCAGAGATCAGACGACCCCGCCGGCCAGGCTGCCGACGGGGTCGTCTGAGGTACGAGGTCGTGGTCTCTCACGCCGCATCAGTGTCATCGGACTCACCCCGGCCAAACAGGAATCCGCGGACGTCACCGCTCTTCATCATGTCCTGCAGATGCGCCAGGAACACCGCGCGCTGAGTGGCCCGGCGATCGGCCATGGAGTCGTACTCGCGCAGTACCTTCAGGTTGACGACCCAGCCGTTCTCGCGAGAGATGGCCTGGTCAAGCTGAGAGTCCGGCACGACGTCCATACCGGTTAAGTCGTGGTCGAACTCGGGCGCGATGTCGAGGTGTTGATTTGGCTCGTCAATGTAGAGCGTGTCGACGCCGATCTGCTGGCCAGCCTTGTCGAATGCCACGAGGAACACACGGTCTGCCCTGGTGGTGTTGTCGACGTGGACCGCTGCAACGTTCATGTCACCGACGAACCTCGTCTGCTCGAACCGCTCGTACACGCGAGCACGAGCGTCATGGCACCACATGATGCGCCGGGCTTCGTTGAAGCCTTTGAACTCGTCAGAGTTGGACGCTTCTGGGTGGGGGTGGATCACCGGTGCGCTCCTTCATATGCGAGATCCGGGAGGTTTGCAATGCCAGGGTGCGTATTGGCTACGGCACATGCCTGAGCAGCGAACCTCAGTCGTTCTTCACTGCGGCGCGGCAGGAGCAGTTGCTGGGAGCTCGCTTCGCTCCTGCTGCGCGCCGTTCGCTCGGGGAAAGCAGATCCTCCCCGGGCGGAAGGGCCGGCCGTGGATCTGGTAAACCCGCGACAGGCTCGGACGCGCCGTCGGGCGTGGTCGGGTGCTAGCCACTCAGCCCGGCTGCGCCGAGGTCCTTCGTACGGTCCCGCTGTGCCCAGGAGCATCGGCGGTGAGCCGTCACTGTGGTGCGCGGTGCCGGCTGGTCCGTCGCGTGCTTGGAGGTCATGCAGTTCGCCCCGTCTGACTCGGGGGGCCTTCTCTCATAGAAGTCCAGCGGCCGCGCTGTTCTCACGCCGCGCACAGGTCTATTCTGTGCACCGCCGACGTGCTCGAACAGGCCGGTGGAAGGCCCCAGTGGTTCCTCAGATCTGCTGGTGGACTCTGCTGAGAGTCGTTGTGCACAGCCCCTGGCAGGGGCCTGGTTTTGCGCTGGCGAGAGCGAGTGCCGGGACGGTGGTTAGAGCCACCCTCTGACGCCCGCATCCTGGTGCCTGCGGCGCATTCGTTGCCGCTCACCGGGTCAGTTCGCCGCCGGCCTGTACTCGTCCGGTGGTGGGGCCGGGCTTGCATCAGCAACACTAGGCATATGCTGCGGGCGATGCCATTTCGCCGGTGCACAAACTGATCATTGACACCTGTTGGCATTGCACCAGTTGGCCGCGTGCCAGCACGGAAGTGCACCTTCCTCATGACGGCCGTGTCGGGGATGCACCTATCGCGGTGCCCGGCATGACTCATCCGGCACTTGACAGGCTTTCCGCCACATCCACAACGCCACGCCTCGACCGGCCAGTTGGTCGGCAAAGCGCCGTTTCACCGGTGGACCTTCGTGATCTTGACGGGGTGAGTTTACCCCCTCTTGACGAGCCGCTTTTCTCGTGTCCTCCTTGGGTCGGTGAGGGGTTTGTGATAGCACCTCCGATGTGATCGAACTTCCCGCCGAGCCGACGCTGGCGGCACCCGCCGAGACGTTCACCCTCCCGTTGAATTGATTTGCCGAACCGAATGATGGCTTCCGGGCCTTCGCAGCGCGGGCTGCTGACGGTTCCCCGGTACTGCGCTCACGCAGGGGGCGGTGAGCTGGCTACGGCCTTTCCAGAGATCACCGAATCCATCGGCTGATTGGACTGCTCCGTGATCTTCGACGGCGAACTGGCTGCGTGGGAGGAGAGCAGGCTCGCTTCGAGAGGCTTGACAGACGCGTCGGCTGCACCGACGGGGTGCCGCCGCACAACCTGCCGCGGCCGTCTGGCTGGCTCACTATGTCGCCTTCGACCTGCCCCATCTGAGCGGCCGCAGCCTGCTTGAGCGTCCCTACGTCGAAAGGCGGTACGCACTGGAGGACTTGTTCCTGCGGGAGGGTCTCTCGGCACCCTGGACGTTGTGGCCGTCGACCAATGCTGTGGAGTTGGCCCGCAGGTGGCTGGCATGGCCCGCGGCCGGCGCGAAGGGCCGTGTGTTCAAGGGCGGCGGCGAACGCAATCGGTCAGGGGCACTCCTGGCGGAAGTTCAGTGTGCGCGACATCCTCGAGACGGCCGTCGGCACGGCCACCGTAGCGCCGCGCCGTCCCGGAATCCTGATGCCCGGCCGGCACGACTCGGAGGGACAAAGACGATATCTGGAACGTACCAGCGACATGTCGGCTGGCCGGGCGCGAAGCGCCGACGGACTATCTCAGCCCGTGAGACAGATCACTCGTGGGCCAGGCGGTCCTTCTCTGCATGTTGAGGCTCACGGGAGAAGCTGAAGGTGTCACTGGTCGTTCCGGAGACAGTCGTGGAGGTCTGCGCGGACATCTCCCGGGACGCTGGAGACCGTCTGCGCCACACCGTTCGGTTCGTGCGGGTACGAGCGGACATAACCGTCGCCGTCGTGCCGCCCTTCGAGGTCGGCAGACCGGAGGATGGGAGGGAGACGAAGGCCAGGTCCCGCGCCGGCGCCCGGCGACAGTCAGGAGGCGACTACGGACATGTCTGGACGGTCTGAGCTGAAGTCAGGCTGCCCCGTGACGACGTGCAACGAGAACTGGAGATCACGTATACCGACGAGGGTGGCCAGGTCGCGCTGCATGTGGCCTTCCAGGGCTCGCAGGTGGGAACGGACCGTGACCGCAGAGAGGCCGAGCTCGCGGGCCGCGGGCTCGACGTGGGTGTTGAACGCGAGCCAGGAGAGTGCCGTGGACACCAGATCGCGTCTGTCCGCCTGGACCGGCCGGACCAGGGTCTGTGCCCAGGCGTGTACCTGCGGAGTGCCCAACAGTCGTTCCAGAGAAGGCGGTTCCGAACCCGTCAGCTGCGGCGATGCGGACACCTCCCGCTGCGTGACCAGTTCCATGGCCAGGGCGACGGCGATGCGGTCGTTGATGGAGGCAAAGTCCACGCACAAGAGTTCGGCAGCTCGTGAAGCGCGGCGCATGACGGTGTTGCGGTGCAGGCGCAACCGACGAGCGGCCACCGTGTACGGGTGGGCGAGGGCAGCCGGAAGGGTCTCCCGCATGGACTCCCACTGTGTCTCGTCGCGCATCAGCGGGTTCAGCAGTCGGCGGGCCCACTGCTGGGCTTCTACCTGCGGTAGGAGGCTGACGAGGTCGGAGCCGTGCACGGACAGAGCCACGGGGTCCAGCTGGAAGGCGGCGAACTTCTGTGCGGTGATGGCCTCGTTGAGCGCGTCGGCGAGCAGCGTCACAGAGTAGACGCCGCTGCCACCCAGGGACGAGGGGGGTCCCAGTGTGCCCACCAGGCGGGTGAGTTCGGCGGAGACCTGCGCTCCGGTGTCGCCGTCGGAGCGGATCGGATGCACGATCAGGATCCGCCGATTGTCTCGCGGGTCAGAGAAGACAAGGGTCTGCTGGCCGACAACTGCGTTGCAGCGGCGTGCAGCCAGATCCCGGTGCGCCTGCTGGGTCTCCACAACGAAGACGCGTACAGTTTCCGTTTCCAGAAGTCCAGGCGCCAGATTGGCCATGACGCGCCGCGCCTTTTCGACCTCGCCGTCCAGAAGAAGCTCGACTGCTGCGCTGCGCGCCGCGCGGGACGCGTCGGAGGCCGCCCGGTACTCACGGTGCGCCTGGTCCACGAGGCCCAGCAGTTTTGCCGCATGTTGCAGCAACCGCAGGTCCGCCTCATCGAAAGGGGTTTTGCGGGCCACTGCGAGTACGGTGTCCGCAGCCGAGGCCGGGGCCAGCGAGATGAGCTGAGTGTGAGGTCCGGACAGCGTCTCGGGGAGACTTCCGTCCACGGACTGGCGGATGATGGCCCGGGCCAACTGCTCTGCGGCCGTGGCCGGTGAGGCGGCGAGGACGCGCTCCGGTTCACTGACCAGAACCTGGCAGTCGAGGACTCGGGCGAGCCAGTCCGCGATGCGCTGCATGGCCCGGGGATCGGCCAGTTGAGCCGGCAGTTCCTGTACGAGCGAGCCGAGTTGGGCAGCGCGGCGCTCGGCGAACATCAGGCGGGACTGCTGGATCTCCTCGTGCGCGCGCTCCCAGCACTCGGTAGGCGCGGACGTGGCGAACAGGGCGATGCCCAGCCGGGCGGCCACGTCCACGATGTCCGGGGGGAACGGCTGGCGCACGCCGGGGGGAGCACTTACGGCCAGACCCAGACCTGCTCCGCCGTCCCGGCTCATCCGCTGGAGCAACCGCTCGAGCATCGTCGCGTTGCGGCCTCGGAGACGAAAGGGCGACGTGTCGGTGATCAGGACGAGCGAGCCATCGGGCAGGGCCGACGGGACTCCGTCTTCCAGTAGCTGGTACGGAGTCAACGTGACCACGCCGCTGATTTCTGCGGTCTGGGCACGTTGGGAACCGCTCGCCACGAATGTCAGTTCGAGTTCAGGCTGGTCGGTGGGGAGCGAGCCCAGGGTCGGCATGACGTACTCCTCGAGAGTTGGGGCGAGGGTGTGTGGCACCCCTGGTACCGACTCGCCGGCATAGGCCTGCGGCGATCACGACCTCATAGCTCCACTCCCGTCAACCCGTACTGCCGACCACGGCGGCACACCCCGAGACATCCATCCCCAGAGCGGCTCTCACTCAGGGGGTTCGGAGGGCGTCCGGAAGTAGGGAGTAACTCGCCCCCACGGCAGGGCCGGGAACCAAATCCCGCTAGATGGGCGCCCTTCGGCGCGCGTGGCGCGTGCAAGGGTGTCTCCCTGTGGTGGGGGGCATGGGCAGGACAGCACCGGCGATGGTGATCACGCCCGATAGCCGGACGAGGCACCTCCGCTGTCCGGTGATATTGCTACGCGCAAACGCCGAGTGTCAACGATCGATCGAATTTCGCGAACGATCGTTGGCGTGACTCGTCAGGCGGAAAGAGCTGCCCTGCGGGGAGACGAGCGAGGGTCTGCCCCTATCTGGGAAGAACGCTGGAAATCTAACGATCGCGTTCGGCTGAGAAACGATCGTTGTGAACCGGGGCTGTTTGCACGTACGCTGCCCTGCACATGCGCGGGAGCCGCCGCCCCCACGGGCCCGTAGGGAGAACCTCGTTGGAGCCATCCACATCACTGCCCGAGACGCTGCGACGTCTGAACGAGCTGATCACCGAACAGGGCCTCGACCGCGCGGACATCTTCGACGTGCAGACTCTGGCCGCGAAGACGGCTCTGCCGGTCACCGTTGTCAGACGCCTGGTGAAGGGCGGCAAACCGACGCCCGATACGGTCTCCGACCGTGTCTGCGCGCGTATGAAGGTGGTCAGTGACGCCTATCTCGCCGACACCGGCAAAGAGATGAAGCACCTGGCCGCCGACCTCCACAAGGCGCTGGGGATCTCCGATTTCTGGGCGCGCAGCGTCTGCGAGGGCAAGAAGATGCCCAACGTCGATCTCCTGCATCATCTGGCGGGGTACTTCCGCGTCGACGGCGGCGAGCGTTTCTTCACCGCTGCGGCCGACGAGGCGCTCAACCGCGTGCTGCTTCCCGTCCTGCGGAAGCTGGAAGGCACCGACACCGATCCTCTGTCGCAGCTCATGCGCGAATACGGAGTGGAAAGCGCGCACATGAGGCAGGACGGCGACCTGACACGGGATCAAGTGGAACGGGTTCTCCGGGGAGTGCTGCAATCGGTGTTGCCGCAGAAGGGTGAGTCCGGCACATGAGTACCAGGGCGATGAAGGCGCTGCTCAGCGACTTAGGGGAGGAGGTGTCGAAGTTACTTAAGCGTCCGGCCGAACCCCGGGCTGTGATGGAGGAGTTCTGCCGGGCCATGAGTGTCCGCAAAGGCCGGCCGATCGAGCTCAAGTTCCACTCGTTCCCGCCGGAAGCCGGAATGTCGGGCGTACGCCTGGACTTCGGGGACCGTTCCCTCATCGTCGTCGAGGCAGCCACCGCCCCCGGCGCCCAGTTCGTCATCCTCGGCCACGAACTGTGGCACGAAGAGGACGGCAACGCGGGCCATCACACGGCCGGGATGCCCGCGGCCGCCCGCACGCACGGCGCCCCCCAGTCGGCTGAAACGGTGCGGCGAGCTGTGGAACAGATCCTCGACCAGTACGACGCGTCGAGGGAGTCCGTCCTCACGGTGACGGCCCGGGCCCACTCCGCCGACGACCACGAAGTGGACGCGGAGACCTTCGGTTTGCTCTTCGGCCGGGCGGTGCGGACCTGGATGACGGGGGAGTACGCGCAAGGGCCGGTCAGCGACGCGACTGTCGAGGGCCGAATAAACCTCTCCCTCCTCAACCGCGGTGGGCGCCTGTCGTGAGCGCGTACTTTCACATCCCGTACGCCCTGCCCACAGCGTTCCTCGCGATCGCCCTTCTCCTCAAGCTACCCACCATCGTGCGGGCCTGGCGGGATCCCAACGTCAAGGCCACAACGCTTCTGCTGGGCTTCGCCACGGCCGTGCTCGTCGTCATCACCCCCGTCAACATCGAACGCCTCAACCGGGGGACCGGCGTCCCCAACATCGCCTCGCCCTGGGCCTACTCGTTCCTGACCGCGTTCGGCGCCACCGCCCTCACCATGATCATGCGATGGCGGGAGGAGCCCTCCGCCGGGCGCCAGCGCCGGATGCGCCTCATCTACTGGATCTACACGGGCATCATCGTGATGCTGTGGGTGACCTTCCTACTGGCCCGCGTGCCCGAGCCGAGGATCTACGACCTCGACACCTACTACGCCAGCACCCCCTGGATGAGCGAGCACATCCTCCTGTACCTGGGCGCCCACATGGCGACGTCCGCGGTCGCCACTTACATGCTGATCAAGTGGTTCCCCGAGGTCGAGAACCGCTGGCTGAGATCGGGCGTGGTCTTCCTGCAGCTCGGCTTCGCCTCCGGACTCGTCTTCGACGTGGTGAAACTGATCGCGATCAGCGCCCGCTGGTCGGGCCGCGACTGGGACATCCTCAGCACCAACATCGCACCGCCCTTCGCGCTCCTGTCGGGGATCCTCGTGGCCATGGGGTTCATCGTTCCCCAGGCCGGTCCCCTCCAGCAGAAATGGGTCCGTGACCGGCGCGAGTACTGGCGTCTGCGCTCATTGTGGCGGGCGGTGGGTGAGGTGACCCCCTCCTCCGCCCCCGCCCGGTTCGGCCTCTGGATGCCGCTGGACCTCCGCCTGGTGCAGCGCCAGCAGCGCATCCACGACGCCCTACGCGTCTTAGTCCCCTACTTCGATCAGGACCTCTACCAAAGAGCCCACCGAGCCGCACCCTCCGGCTACGCCGAGGACAAGGCCCGCGACGTAGCCCGCGCCGTCACCGTGCGCGCTGCCATCGACGCTCATCGCGCCGGTGTGCCCCGCCCCGAGACGCTCACGGACCAGCAGCTCAAGTTCGGCACGGACATCCACGAGCACATCGACACCATCGCGCAGGTCCTGCACCACCCCCGCCTCGTCGACGGCATCCGCCAGCGGGTGACCGGCACAGAAAGCGCCGATACACATGCCTCGTAATTCCACAGACCGCCGACCCACCGCCGTCGTCATCGGGGCAAGCGCAGCCGGGCTCTTCGCCGCAGCCGCCCTGGCCGAATTCGCCGACGTCACCATCGTCGAACGCGATCTGTTGCCCGACGGACCCGAACCCCGCCGCGGCGTCCCACAAGCCCGCCACGCCCACCTGGTGTGGAGCGGCGGAGTACGTGCCTTCAACAACCTGCTCCCCGGCGTCACCGACGACGTTGTCGCCAAGGGCGGCCGTCTCGTCCACATCATGGGCGACATGGTCTCCCGAGCACCCAACGAGGTCTGGTTCCGGCGCTTCACAGCGGCCCATCACCGCAATCTCGTCTGCTCCCGCGATCTCCTCGACTCCGTGCTGCGCGCCCGCGTCCGAGCCCTGGCGAACGTCACGTTCCGCGAGAACACCACCGCGCTCGGACTCGTCGGCGATGCCAACCGCGTCACCGCCCTCAATGTCAGCACCGGCGGAGACAAACTCACCCTGGACGCTGACCTCGTCGTCGACGCCTCCGGCCGTGGCTCCCACACCCCCGTATGGCTCGAACGCCTGGGCCTGCCCAGGCCCCGTGAACGGGAAGTCAACGCCGGCGTCGCCTACGCCACCCGTCTCTACCGGGCCCCGGGCACCACCGCCGACCGCAACTTCCCGCTCATCAACGTCCAGGCCAACCCCGCCAAGGCCCCTGGCCAGGGCGGCATCATTCTGCCCATCGAGGACAACCAGTGGATCGTCACCCTCTCCGGAACCCGCGGCGGAGAACCGACTAGCGACCCGGGCTTCTTCGGAGACTTCGCTCGCAGCCTCGGCGACCCCGTCATCGGCCGGCTCCTAGAGCACGCCGAACCGATCGGAGACATCGCGACCACCCGCAGCACCGCCAACCATCGCCGATACTACGAAAAGGCACAACGCTGGCCAGACGGCTACACGATCCTCGGCGACGCCATCGCCGCCTACAACCCCGTCTATGGCCACGGTCTGACAGTCGCCGCCCAGTGCGCGATAGCCGTCCGGGACATCCTGCGCACCACCAGTATCACCGCACCCGGCACCGCCAAGCGCCTCCAGCGGGCTGCCGCCCGCCCGGTCGCCGCCGCCTGGGACCTCGCCGTCGGACAGGACGCGCTCTACCCCGGCGCCACCGACACACCCCCCAACGCAGTGGAGCGACTCCTCGCCCGATTCATCGACCAGGCGGTGGCCACTGGGGCCCGCAACCCTCGTGCCCTCAGGGCTCTGCTGGACGTGATGAGTCTGGAGAAGCCAGCTGCGCGCCTCTTCTCGCCGGACATGCTCATCCCCATGATCTTCGGCCCGGTGAAGCCCCACCTGAGCCGGGCGCCGCTGAGCGAACAGGAATGGAAGAGCGCTTCCTAGCTGTCCGATACCAGGCAGTCGAATCCATGGGGAGACGAACGTGGAGCACACCAGCGGACCGCACAGCGACGATGCGGTCCACGTTACGGTCCTGGCCTTCGAGCCCGGCGCGACGTACCACTCGCGGGACCATCCATGCGCCCAGTGCCTGTGGCGTAGGGATTCCGATCTCACAGCCGTGTCGGATCACGAGATGGACCTGCTAGCCCGCGCCAACGGCACACCTCGCGACCTAGCGACCTTTGAAGCCCCTGTCGTGGACTGCCCCCTCGAACAGTCCGACAGCACTCAGCCGTTGCCCTGGTGTGCCGGGTGGCTCGCAGTGATCGGACAACACCACCTGGCTGTTCACCTGGCGATCACGGTGAAGGCGCTGAGCCAAGGCCGTCTGAGGCCCCCCGATACCTGGCCGCGCCTACACCCCACCTTGGAAGCGCTCCTCGAAGCGCGCGAGGAGCAGCTTCGGCGCCGCCGAGTCGGCCGTGAAAGGCGAGGGTAATGGAGCAGCGGCGAGCTAGGCATCGTAGCTATCGCGCAGAGGGCCGGATCTGAGGAAGAGGTCGTTTCATTCCCCCTAGGCGCGGCAGTGGCGAATGACGATGTCCGCCGCCTCGTCGCCCGTCTCCGCTATGACCTCGCCGGCGGCGCTGCTCACCTCGGATTCGCCAGCCGTCTCGGCCTTCGCGTCCTTGACGGGGTAGACCCGTCCGTCGGCAGACCGGTATAGCGTCCCCGCTTCCATCAGCGGCGCTACACGGGCAGCGGGCACTATACAGCCCGCGTGCGCGAACCCGTCCCCGTGCTGCCACAGCAGACCAGCCCCGGCCCACTCGATCACCTCAGCGCTCGTGCCCGGCTCGGCGATGTGCACGAACTCACGCGACGCCCGCGGCTCCAGCTCCTCATCGGTGGCGAACTCGGCGAGCACGGCCCTGCCTGCTTCCATGGCGGCCTGAAGGTCGAGCCAGTACACCCCGTACCGCTCATTCACCAACGTGCAGAGCGCGTGCCAGGTGCAGGCCGTGGCGTCCGTGAGGTGGGTGGGGATCGCCGACAGCGTGTCGTCCGCCTCTGTCGTGATCGGCTTCTCAACGCCGTTGACGTTGTACGTCCGCGACACGTGCCGCTCATCTTCGTTCGGGCCTTCATCGAGACGGACCGACGTAGCCTCGGGCCGGTACCGGGTAACGACGTGCCCGATATATGCGGCCGCCAGCACTGCCGCTGCATTCTCGTCCAGGCCCTCGCGCCCCAAGGTGTTGATCACGACAACTTCTTCGTCGGTGGGCGTCGCGGCCTTCAGTGCCGCGCGCTCTTCCTCGGCCGTGCGCAGCCCTGCCGCCTCAGCCTTGGCCTTGGCCACCGCGTCGGCGGCGTCCTGCGCAGCCTCAGCCTCACCAGGCCAGGTGTCCCCCGCCGAGAGCCAACGGTAGGGGCCTTCCTTCGCGGCCGTGGGCTTGGTGTCCTTCTCCGGCTCGGTCACGGCACCGATACGCACGGCCTGGGACCACAGGTGGAACGCCGCCTCGCCCTTATCGGTGAGGTCGAACGTGCGCACGCCGGGGGCGACAGCGTGCACCTTCACCAATCCGGCCCTCCAAAGGCCCGGTACGCGCTGCTTATTGATCTTCGCGGAAATGTCGGCCTTGTCTGGGGAGATGTCGAAGGCTGTGAACCCGTCTGCGGTCTCGCGCACCTTGCCCTCGCGCATCCATCGGAGGGCGCGCCACTGGGCGCGGCTGAAGTTCAGCGACTGGGCAACGTCGATGTCGTCGGGGGTCATGATCTCCACGTCCTGTGCGGTGTGCTGGTCCAGATGGAGGCGGGCGGCGTCGTCGGCCTCATCCCGGGAGGTGTGCACGTAGGCGGCGGAGATGTCGGCCACCGGGTCGCCGTGCTTGTTGAGGGCCATGGAAACGGGGCCATGCCGGTCGCACTCGGCCACCCACTTGGTCTCGTAGAGGTCCAGCGCGACCGCCCGCACGGGGGACGGCGCGTTGTCGGCGTCGCCGGAGGCGGGGACCTCGGCGGCCCGCTCGGAGCGGGCGGGAAGGCCAGGAACGGGTTTGCCGTCGGCGTGTGCCCTGACAATGTCGCGGATGTCGTCGGTCGACGGCTCGTCGATGGTCACGGGCAGACGAGCGACGGGTTCACCGTCGGGGGACACCACGATCCACGGGAACTCGAGGTCGTCCTCCTCAACGATCGTGTAGACCTGCCCGCGCGTGGTCGCGTGCCACAGAAGCTCTGTGATCCGGTTCACCGTGATGCGTCGCTTACCCGCCATGTCCGTGTGTCCATCCCTGTTGTTGTCGTGATCCTGCTGCGTCCTGCTGTCGCCCGCAGGGAGCGCAGGGAAATCCTCGATGCCCAGCGCTGCCAGCTCCCGGCACTCCCCGCACCGCCCCTCCAGCGGCCACACCCCCCGGCAGCACCGGCGTGGCGCGGTGTGCGCAGCCTCCCGTGCCGCCTTCTGGCGGACCTCCCGCCGGTCTCGGATCCTTGCCCGCCGCATCCGGGCCTCGATGCGCTTGCGGGTCTTCTCCGCCTCGACGGCCGCCCGCTCCGTGCGCTTGCGGGCGGCGGCCAGGCGGCGGCGTTCCTCACCACCCCCTGGGAGGACCGGCAAGGCGTGCGCGTCCTGGCCAGCGCGGCTGTCCCATTGGCGGGCGCGGCGGGCCTTGCGAACCGATGTCATGACATCGGCCTCATCGCACAGCACGTCTGGCCCGGCAGCCTCGGCGAGCCTGAGCGCCTCGTGTCCGTCCTCCGTCGCCACGACCAGGCCCGAGGGGTGAGACGCCAGGTATCCGCAGCGAGCGAGTAGCCGCACCCGTTCACCCTTGACCCGCCGTCCTGTGCGGCCGTCCGCGTCGACCGCACGGAACCCGGAATCGTCGGCTCTAAGGCCACCGGCTGCGGCCAGGCGCACCGTGTCCACGAACGCGGCGCACCAGCCAAGAGCGGACATGGTCCGCGCGGCGTCGTTGTCCGGGCTCTGCAAGCCGGCCGTGGCCTGGGGGCCAGCGGCCAGTGCCAGCCGGAGACTGGGGGCCGCCCCGACGAGGGCGGCCGTCGTCGTGCTGCTCATCAGGTACTCCGCCCAGCGCGAGCGGAGATCGTCAAGCGACGCCGGAACGGATCCACCGACAGCAGTGCCTCAGCTGGGGGGCGCTGGAGCAGGGGCGACCGGGATTCGTCGTACGGGACGGTGAGGGCGTCCTCGGTGAGGAGGGGCGGGTCAACAGTGGTGTAGGCCATGGTCTGTTCTCCTGGGTCGTCGTGGGGCTACGGTCGGCGCTCAGCAGCTGGCTGATGGTCTGTTCGAAGCCGTTGGATGTCGGCACGCGGTACTACGTGCCGAGCGCTCGGCCAGGTAGGTCATGCTGGGTGACAAGGCCGTGCTCGGAGCCGTACGGGTACAGATATCCCTGGCCGTGGCCGAGGACCTTGGCTCCCGGGTAGTACGCATTGCGCAGATGCACCGGGACCTCGCCCGTGCGGCCACCCGTACATCTCCGAGCGCCTGGCCGACACCGCAGACGATTGCCGGCGACTTGGGAGCCATGGCGATCACGACCGTCGCCTGGGCTTCGACGAAGCGCGGCTCGTCTGGTGCGCGACGACGCTGGCGATGGTGGTCTGCCGCATCCGTGCGGGCCGTACGGGAGCATTGAGGTCGCGCCGCGGCCGGACACGAGCAGTTCGAGCAGCGAGCGCGGGAAGACGAGGTGCGCCTTTCCGACGATCTGGTCGAGCAACGTTGGCCGCATGCGGGCGGCCAGGGGCTGACGGGTGGTTGGCACTGCTCAGCCCTCTTCCTCGGGATTGTCGCGTTTCTTTCGGGCGCGCCGCTCGGCGACCCATTCGGGGTGTGCTCGGGGCAGTACTGGCTGACGTTCTTCCGGAGAAGCAACCAGGCGGATTTGATGTAGCCCCAGCGCGCAGGAAGGTCAATCCGGACACAGAGAAACCCCGCCGAAAGGAGGATTTCGACGGGGTTTCACAAGGGCCGCGCCTCTCGTCTCCGAGAGTTGATCAGACTCCCTCTCGCTTCGGCCGCCCTCGCTCGGGACCGGATTCACCTGGTGCCGAGCTGCCCCTACTCGCCGAGACTGGGCGCCTCCAGCGACGTGGGGTTTTCGTCAATGGGCTGAACGGTGTCCAGATCGACGATCTGGCCCACACGAAGGGTGTTCAGTCCGCGCAGCATGGCGATCTCCTGCTTCCGCTGGGCGATACCCTCGGGACTCAGCGGCCGACCGTCCTACCTGAAGTCGCCCTCTTCGAGCATCTGCTCCAGCGTGTTCTTCCAATGGTTGACCTGATTCTGCGTGATCTTCTGCGTGCGGGCCATGGGTCAGTCCCTCCTTGAGGGGGCGTGATGTGGGTTGGATTCTGCGCGGCGCGCTCTGGTCCAGCCCGAGCACTGAGGTTCGTCGTGCCACACCATCGCCGGAGTCTGGCGTGCTCCGTGGTCGGCGCAGCCGTGCCCGGGATGATCCCGCCACAGGCCTGAACGGGGCGGCGGCGCAGGGGGTCATGTGCCGGATCATGCCCGCCTGCCGGTAGCCAGCAGCAAGTGCAAGCGGGCCGCACTGTCGATGATGGTGTCGGCGTCGAGGAGCTGAGGGTCGAATGCCTATCCGCCGTAGCCAAGTGCCCAGCTGATGCAGAGTTCCTGGCCGGGATCGGTGCCGAGGCGGTACATAGTTGGCGCGGTGGCCGGGGGGGGGAAGCTGCCCGAGGTCTCGTGGGTCGGTCACGGTGTGGTCGTGAGGCTCGATCGCGTCGACGAGGGCGTCTCCTTCGCGTGTGGGCGGTGGAAGCGGACGAGCGGTCAGGCCGGTTCGACGGGGCGGGGCCGGTGGTGAGGGGTTACGGCTGCTGGGCGCGGCACGTGCGGTCGGTCTCCTCCTCCCGGGCGTTCAGACGGGCGACAGTGCGGCGGAGGTCGTCAACGGCCTCGCGCAGGACCCTTTCCAGGGCCTCTCGCATGTCGTGGGCGTCGCGCTCGTTCGCGACGGCCCAGGCGGCACCCACGTCGGTGCCTTCCAGCGTCACGGCACCGGCCATCACGACCTCGTCAGGGTCGTACTCGTACTCGTGGTAGTTCAGGGCGTCCTCGGGCGTGGCACGGCGCACCTGGACCGAGACTGTGTAGCCCTCGTGGACGAAGCGGGCGGTGCCATCGAGGCTGAGGCGGAAGCCTGGGTCGGCAGGCGCGGAGAGCAGGCGCAGTTCCATGCGGCGTCTCGCTGGTGTGGCGGTTGCATCGCGTGTCGGCTTCGGTGAAACCGCACGCCTCAGGCGAGAGCGTTCCGCCGGAGAAGGCGATGCATATCTCCAGCAGGACGCCCAGCAGGTCTGGAGATCCCGCGGGGGCAGGGTCAGGGTGTGGCGGGTGCTGCCGGGGAAGAGCTGGGCGGCCAAGAGATGCCCAGCTAGATCCTGTCGGCTGAAGACATCGGCGCACAGGTGGCGGACGATCGCAGTGAGCAGGGTAGCGATCGGCGCGGCGAGCATGACGTTCGGCCGGCAACGGCAACGGGCCACAGCGACGACAGGAGCCGGGACAGGCCGAGCCCGCCGTGTACGACGGCGAACCGGCCGGGCCGGGTGGTGTGTCAGCCCTCCGTGGCGGTGCGTGGAGCAGGGGGGTTGGCGCTCACGAACTGGAGGAACCAGTGGGGAACCTCCCCCAGCTCGGCGTGGCAATGGGTCCAGATCTCTCGGACGGGACGGCGGTGCAGGCAGTCGTCGGGCAGGACCACCTGGCCGGTTACCTCAATGCTGTTCCAGCGGGGTATGGCGTCGCCATCATGGAGCCAGCGGACGCGCAGCCGGAAGGGCCGGACACGGTAGCTGTCCTCGCCGTCCTCGACGGTGAAGTCCGGGCCGCACCGCCCCTGCCACACCTTCTCGTACATCCGCTGCGGCGGCTTGGCCATCCCCGCGTCGTCGTACTGCACCACCTCGTCGAACCGCTCCACACGCAGCGAGGGCGTGAACTGTGCGGGTGCGGAGGGACTGGCGGCCGTCTGCTCCATGTCGTGCTTCCTTTCCATTACGCACGCAACGCGGTCGGTCGTCGCGGGCGGAGTGTTGCCGGGACCGTCCTGACGGCGCGGCAGCGGGTCCAGCTCGGTTGGGTAACACGAGGAGGCGTAGCCCGCGAACAGCCAGGTGTCTGTCGCTGACCGGGATCGCGCCGACGGGCCCCGCTTGTCGCGGACGCGCTCGTCGTCAGTGCTCAGAAGGTGTACGGCATACTTCTCGGCGGCGTCCGGGGCATGGGGCTGTCCGCGACCCGCACCAAGTCGTCCTCTCGGCGATCGTTACGGTGTACCCGAACTCCCGGGCCGCCTCCGTCCCGGGCCGCCTCCGCCTTCGTGCCCAGGAAACACCTGCTCGGCCTCCCCGCCGGAACCGGAGGTGATGAAGTCAGGCATCGGTGTCTCCCCCGGCGGCGCGGCTCTTACGGGCCGAGCGCCGGCGGATCCTGGTGGCGAGGCGGTTGTACTCCTGGAGTGCCTCGCTCGCTCTGACACGGTGATGCTCAGCCTGGCGGTTGTGGTCCCCGATGGACTTCTCAAGTCGGGTGAGCTCGCGGCGGAGGCGGTGCTCTTTGTCCCCCCAGTAGATCTCGCGTACGGCGGCTGTCAGTTCCGATTGGTGCATCATCAGCCACGTATCGGGGATCTGGGCCTGCACCTGGGACAGCCCGCGCTCAAGTCGCAGCGTGATTTTGCCGTCGCCCGTCATGGACGGTCGCGCGAACGCGACGCTCGGTGAGCCGAGGAACGGCCTGAGTATCTGAGGCACCGTCTCCGCGGGGAACTTCGCGAGCACGCGCGAGATGAGTCCGGCTATCTCCTGGAGGTCGGCGTACATCTGGATCGCGGCGTCGACGATCTCTGTGGTCTTGTGCTTCATCACTTCTGGTCCTTGAAGATCGAGTCCCGCTCGGGGAATCGGGACAGGGCCGTCTCGGTTCCCCGAGCGGGCTCCCTCGCATGACCTAGAGGGAGGCGCTGCCCTTTGCGCGGATGATGGAGGCGCTCGGTTCCTTGGTATCCATGGCCAGCCCCGTCGTCAGAGCGCGGCGCTCGCGGGAGGCCGTCAGGAGTCTGGTTGGAGGCCGATGCGTGTCCCGGCTGACGCATTGAGGGTCTCTTCGGTGTCTTGCTCGGGGCGTCGGCGATCAGCGTCGTTGTCGCTTCCGGCCGGTGGCAGCAAAACGTCTCGTCGGGGGCACCACCGGAACCCGGGGATGTCCATGCCGAGACGCCGAGGTATCAACGGGGAACGGACCGACACACGAACACCCGGCCTGTTCCGGTGTCGATCCCGCATCCGGGTCGGCTATGCCGACCCAGACCCCCGAGGCCAACGCCCGTAGGGCGCGAAGCCGAGGTGGTCACGCGCTCACCCAGCGATATGTGCCGTGCAGTGCTTGTTCCGCCGGACGATCGTCCAGCTGTTGAACGTGATCTGGCTGACGGCCACGGCTGCTCGGCGCAGAGCCTCCTTGCGGCTGAACAGGTAGCGCGCTGGCCAGTTGTCGTTGCG
Organism: Streptomyces sp. NPDC091280; assembly: GCF_044768565.1. Classification (NCBI taxonomy): domain Bacteria; kingdom Bacillati; phylum Actinomycetota; class Actinomycetes; order Kitasatosporales; family Streptomycetaceae; genus Streptomyces; species Streptomyces sp. NPDC091280. The sequence goes on along the minus strand of NZ_JBIVUZ010000022.1, from coordinate 68,896 downwards.
CAATGACGGCGGCGGCCCGTACTCCCGGGCGCCGTCGGGAGCCAGGCACGCGCCTATGTGCGCCACGGCCCAGAGGTCTTCGCCGTTCTCGGGGTCCATCCCGCTCCAGGAGACCCGACGCTCAACGTACTCCATGCCGAACACGGAGGACCTGCAGTAGCCGATCGGCAGAACGCCGTACCCCAAGGGATGATCTCCGAGCTGGGCAGCTCGGCGGCGGGAGCGGGAGTGTTCTCAGCGATCGGTCCGCTCCTCCCCCGGCTGAGTGACGCTTCGCGTCGGATCGAAGCTGATGCGGAGCTCCTGCGAGAAGAACTCTTCGAGGACCCGGGTGTTGTCGTCGTCGGCGAGCCGAACCTCGATGACCAGGTCCTTGTCGTCGCCGAAGGCGGCGACAGCGCGGTGCAGATGGCTGGCCAGGTCCTGCATGGACTCGGAGGGGCTGGGCACATCGGACGCGGTGACGTTGGCGCTGCGCGAGAACGCGTGGCGTGTGCGTCCCTCCGGGACGATCACTCTGGGGTCGTACTCGCTGTACAGCCACTCGGTGCGCGCGGCGATCCGAAGGGGCTGAGTGCGCATGCCGTCGGTCCAGCGCTCCGGGGCGGGCGGGCGGTGCTTCTCGTCGTTGGTGACAGTCACGGTTTGTGCTCCTCTCCGGGCTGGCCGGTGTCGGATATGGCGCGGTCCATACGGTCCGCGATGTCGTAGTACGTGCGCGCCTCGGCGGCATTGGCTTCAGCCTGCTGCGGGTCTGTCGAGGTCCGGGCGAGTTTGCTGTACTGATCGCCGAGGTCGCGGGCCCACGCGCCGCCGGACCGAGGCAGGGGTGCAGGGGAGGCACTGGTGACGACGGCGGCAGTGTCGTTGTTGGTGCTGGTCATGCGACGGCCTCGTATCCTGAGTCAGTTCGGTGACGCGACGCAGGTACTGCTCCTGCGCGCAGGATGGAGCAGATGTCCCGGCCATCTCGGATGCGGTGCCACCTCTGAGTTCCGAGGCGGTGCCGGATCAGATGCGCGATAACTTGGCTCGCGGCGCACTCCCGGTGGGAGACAGCGGCCAAGATCTTTTCCCCGCGCATGGTCAGTGATTCCCCGCAGGCGGCCCCCACTCGCGGCCAGTTCAACTCCCCATCCTCGATGCGTCGGACACGGCCGGTGACGACCCGGGGGCGGGCGGGCGGAGCATGCGGTGTGGATCGTTCCTCAGAGGAGCGGGAACGAAGCCGTGGCGTGCGTACCAGGCGCGCAACGCTGTGCGATCGAGTCCGGGCGCTGCAGGGGGCGGGCTCGCTGCGAGGCCGACAGTTACATCGGGGAAGTGGTCGAGGACGGCCCGCAACAAGAGGCTGGCGTAGCCGTGTCCGCGGTGGCACAGCGGGACGGTGATCCGGCAGATCCGTACGATCTCGCCATCCAGTGCCTCGGCGCGGGCGACGACGTCGGTGGGGGTGTGCAGTTCCCAGACGTATTCCGGGTAGCTGGTGGTGAGGTGCACGACGGGCATCATGGTGCGCCTTCTTCTGTAATGGGGGTGCTCATAGCCATCACTGACGGTGTGCTTCGTCGCGGCCATGTGATTCCCCGTCAGCTGGCTACGACTGGGGAACCCTAACTGGCCGCTGACAGGTGGGAACTCCGGTCACGATGTTTCCATGTGGCTGGGCGACGCGTCGTCGCTGTACGCCGGGTCTGGTTGGAAGAAGCGGATGTAGCGCAGACCTGTCTCCGGGGTGATGTTGAAGACCACGCACAGGTGCTGCGGGTCGGCGCCGGTGACGGCAGCCTCTTCGAGGATCCGGTCCTCACGGAGTCGCTTGGCGGTGACCGGGAGTCCGTGCAGCACGACCTGCATCCAGCCGATGGTGACCGCTGCGCGTGAGTACGCGGTCTGGGAGCTGATGAACAGGTGAGGCTTCCTCAGCGTTCACCCTTGCGAGTGACGAGCGACCGTCGGCTCACTCCGCAAGACCGGGGGCGCCGTCCGCGAGGAGCGGGGCTACGGGGAACTCAGGCGCACATTCACACAATGCGACCAGCACTTCGTCAGCGAGATCGGGACCCGCCCCAAGGCCCAACGGTCTTGCGGAGGTGGAGCTCGTCGAGCATCTGTTTCTCGGTCCCGGTGATCTCGTCACCGTCGTGGGCGAAGGGGGCGGGTACGGAGACGATCACGGTGATCGGCTCCGGTCGTGCGCGATGGTGCCGGCCCGGCTGTGGGATCCCAGTGGGGCCGCCGTTGAATGAGTGCAGGTCAGACCCGTTCGGAGGCCTAGAGGTCGGTGAGGTCCTCGCGGATTTCTTCTTCCAGGGCAGCGAGGAGCGCCTGCTCGGAGTTGAAGTCCCCGGACACGGCCTGGATGAGGTCGTCCTGGACCTGCTGCTTGCCGGCGAGCACGGAGGGCATCCGCTCGTCCTGCGTGCCCTTGGCGATGAGCCGATGGATCGTTACCGGCTTCGTCTGGCCCGTGCGGAAGAGCCGCCCGTTGGTCTGCAGGTAGTGCTCGAGCGAGAACGGCAGCGTGTACCAGATCATCGTCGAGCCGCCGTGCTGCAGGTTCAGGCCGTGCCCCGCGGCGGCGGGGTGGAGCAGCATCACCGGGATCTGCTTGACATTCCACCGGCGGACCATGTCGCGCGAACCGTCGAAGGCCTGCGCGTCGATGCCGACCTTCCGGAGCCGCGTGAGCAGCTGTTCCTTGTCGGACTTGAAGTGGTAGGCGATGAGCACGGGCTCGCCGCCGTTGTTCCGCACCAGGTACTCGGTCATTTCGATCTTCTTGTCGTGGATGACCTCGTACCGGCCCTTCGTGGCCGGGTCGTCAGGATCCGCGGTGTAGAGCGTGCCCGAGGCGAACTGCATGAGCTTGCTCGTCAGTACCGCCTGGTTCGCGGCGACGATCGATTCGACGCTCTGCGTCAGCTTCCCGTCGCCGTCGGTGTAGGTCTGCACGATGTCCAGGACCAGGTCGCGCTTGAAGTCCTTATAGGCTTGGAGCAGGTCCGGCGGGAGCGTGACGTTGACGTCCTGGATGCTGAGCGCCGGGAGCTGCAGGTTCGTGTTCTGAGCGCTCATCACCAGATGTGAGATCGCCTGGTGGATCTCGGCCTCGGCATTCGCAGTGGGGATCCACTTCGCCGGCGTCGTGGTGCCGGGCACCATCTTCGGCGTGAACCACCGGTCACGGAACGCGGTGATGTTCTGACCCAGCGTCCGGCCCTGGTCGAGCAGGTAGACCTGGCTCCACAGATCGTGTAGCGAGTTGTGCGTCACCACGAAGTCCTTGGTGAGGAACAACCCGTCATCTGCGGCGACCGTGATGCACTGTGCTGGGGCAGTGCCGAAGGGATCGATGGAGCGGATCGCCCTCTCTCGGACACGCCAGCGCTTCTCCCAGTTCCTCGCCTTCCTCGTCAACCTGAATGGGTTCACCGGCAGACCGAAGGAAAGGACATGGTGGCGGCGCATCATGGAGAAGTGGCCGGGCGGCATCTCCTGAGGGCCTTCGCGCTGCTCGAAACGCTCGGTGACATAGCCGCCCAGGGACCAGACGAGGTACTTTACATCGGCAGCCAACTGTGGCGACGAGGTGCTGAACTGCGAAGTCGATCCACGGCCGATTTTGCTGGCACCATCGGTGTCACACAGTCCTCGCAAAAGTTCGAGCCGAACGCTTTCGTCGTTCCACATATAGGGCTCGGGGATGAATTTCTCCCAGCTTCGCCGACCATACAACCCAAGTTCCTTGAGCGCTTTCTTCACAGGGTTAGGGGCTTGTCCCCTGTGTGACCCGGGCATGCTACCCCCGCGCTTCCCGGTCGTGATGTAGTAGGCGTCAGCTTTCGAGTCCATACGAGGGGTTTTGCGAGAAAGTTGCGTCCCCGAGGGAAGTGCATCCTCGGCGTACTGCCTGATCTCGTCGTCCATGGTGGTGAAGGACGGACAGTGACTGGTGTTGCCATCACCGAGAAGCACACCGAGAAGGTAGGGGTCCAGGGGGACATTCTGCGAAGGCATTTGGACCGAAGAGGCCGTCGGGATGGTCCAACGCGGAGCTCCGTTCTTGTCCATGAGCCCGATCTCAAGATCGGTCGCACGGCTGCGGCTGCGGGCCTTCGTGAGCTCACCGGTGGGGATGACCAGCGGGTCAAGCTCCTTTCCTCGGCGACTGCGGCTGTTTACGGCCCAGAGGTGGTCCTCGGTGCAGTCGACGAAGGTCCCATCGTTGAAGGTGATGCGGAAGATAGGCTTATCACCCTGGGGCCATACCCCGACGACTTCGGTTGGCTGGCCATCGGCGCCGACAACAAAGTCGCCGATCTGCACCTCGCCCATGGGTTTCCAGCCGGTGGGCGTGAGGATCGGGCTGTCGAGCGTCAGCGCGTTCGGAGCTGGCGTTCCGGTCAGTTCGATGAGGCGGTTTATGGCTGGCCGCACCTTCGACAGAGCCTGGAAGCGCTGCGAGTCATGCGACTTGAAGCCCTGGGACTCGTCGATGATGACCGTCTGGAAGGGCCAGATGATGGTGCTCTGGCCGTTGATGTTCTGGACCGGCAGCTGGTCGACCAGACCGAAGCGGCACTGAGCGCAGCCTGCGCCGGAACAGGTTCGGCAGTCATAGGCTTCCCACGTCACCAGGGCCGACTTGAGCAACTCCTGTATCCAGGTGCGGATCTTGGCCTTGGCGGGGACCCGGTTGTTGGCGTTGCCCGCGACCAGAGCACGGTACTCGCCGATCAGCTCGTCTCGGCCCAGTGGCCCCCGCGCCTGCAGCAGACCCAGTATCGCCGTCGCCTCCGGCGAGAGGGTCGGGGCAGGCACTGCGCCCGACACCGGCGTGATCAGCTTCGTCTCCTGGGACGGCTGAGTCAGCAGGTCCTGGTTAATGAAGTACATCGTCGGCGGATCGGTGGCGACTTCCTGGAAGCGCTTCAGACGCTTGGCCTTGGAGAGCTTCCTGTCGTTCTCGTCGACGATGAGCGACTTCGTCCGGATGGGGAAGCCCCACTTCTCGATCTCGTCGATCCAGGTGGAGCGGGCGATCGCCACGGGTGCGATGACGAGGATGTGCCCCATCGGGCGGATCGTCTGCAGGACGCTGAGGGTCGTGAGCGTCTTGCCGGCCCCGACGCCGAGCCACGCGCCGGCGAAGGGGTGGTCAACGAGGAAGTCGTGGATCTGCTGCTGATGCGGCATCAGCGAGATCGGGGACGGAGCAGTAGCCGTAGTCATGTCGCTGGTCATCCCTTCTCTTCGAGTGAGTGGTCAGGCATGAAATGCGCCTTGAATGAGGACGAGTCGGGCATGTCTCGGGAGTGATGTCGGCGCTGTCGCTGGCCGGAGGGGTGGACGAAGCGTGATCGCGATGGACCCACCTGTGTCAGCCCAGAGCAGCCGCCATGGTGAAGGGCTGCCGGCAGACCTCGTATCTGAAATCCCGCGCCTGGGGCGTGGATTCGACCTCGTCTCGGCTTCAGCCGCGCACTATGACCTCGAATAGCGGCTGATCGGACTCGTCGAAGATCACCTTCAGCGGCGTATCCGCGGGAAGGCTGCCTTCTTGGGCGTCGAACCAGGCGGTTGAAGCTGTGCTGTGCTGGATGAACGCCTGGGCCACCGTGATCTCTTGGGCCGGTCTGGGTTCCTGGGTGGAGTCCGACGATGGAACTTCAGCATGGCGCTCGGCCATGAGCTGGTGCATGTCGGCCCTGGCCGGACGGCCCCGGATGGTGCTCAGCACCCCGGGGTCTGCGTCGGCTGGCAGTTCATCCAGCAGGCGGAGGCTCTGTGCGTCCAGCCGGCTCCCCAGACTGCGACCAGCCTGGAGCGGCGCCACCTTTGAACGGACTCCCGGATCTTTCCGCTGTACCTCACGATGCGCCCCCGATGCCGTAACGCTCCAGCGCGGCGTCCACGCCTCGCCGGAACGACTCCGGGTCCAACCGCATGTCCGCCGGGACGGGCACGCCCCGGTAGTGCGGCTGCGGAAATCCCGGTTGCCGAAACCCAGGGCCCACTCTCCGGCCGGAGGGCGCTCGCCGTAGGGGTACGCCATCGGCAGCGGGCCGTCGTTGTGCGTGCCCCACATCTTGGTCGTGTGCATGGTCGGGATGAGAGTCCCGGTCAGGCCCCGGCAGCGGTTGCAGGGGTAGTCGACGTACCGGACGTTCGTGTTCGCCCGCTGCCCATCGCAAGCGGAGCACTTCCACGTGCCGCACCGGCGGCACGCGTAGCGAGGCTCGCTCACGACACACCTATGTATCTGTGGGGCATGGTGCTGCTCTCTGTTGGTCGGATGAGGTCTTGAGGAGGTAGGCAATGAATGCGTCGACGCTCGGCTTGTCGTCGACGACGTGGACCTCGGCCCCGTGCCGGCGCAACTTGGCGTGCGTCCGCTGTTGCAGCTTCCGCAGCTGACCGCCGGGGCGTTTGACCTCAACGAACACAGTGCCGTGCGGGGCGACGACGATTCGGTCCGGCACTCCCCCGCGGGCCGGCGAGACGAACTTCAGGCACAAGAAGCCGTTCGCCCGGCACTGGGTCAGGAGGTAGTCCTCGACGACGCCTTCGGGCGTGCGAGCCATCAGCGCTGCGTGTCCTCGTGCGAGGGAGCCACCGACGCGCCGTACCTCAGCTCACCGGGCACGACGAGCCGGAAGCCGGTGGAATGCTTGTGCATCCGGGAGACGCTGAGGGTCGAGAGCCTCGTGCCGTAGTGCATCCGGACTCGGGCCCTGCCGCTCTGCACAGACACGACGACGACGCGGCGCTTCTTCTGCCGGGAGTCGAGGTACTCCCAGATCTGGCCCGGAGCGACCAGGACGCCGTCACGGGTCGTGTTCAGTTTCTCCTGGAGCTGGGCGTCCTCGGCCTGCGCCGCGGCTTCGATAGGTACAGCTTGGAACGCGAGCTCATACTTCTTCAGGAATGAGCCGAGTTCGGTGATTGTTCGGCGCCGTGCGCGGTGATGGACCGAGCGCCGGAACTGCTCCGGCGGCTCCACGGAGGTGATCTTGGTCAGGATCCCGTCGCTTTTACGCCGCCAGCGCTGACCGGGCTGGACTGATTCGGTCGGAGCACTCACAACTTGTCACCCCCCTCTCAACGGTGCGCACGGGAAGTGTGGTCTGGAACATGACGTCTCTCGATTCCCTTGCCATGGCGAGCCAGATTCACCTTCATCTCACATTCGAATCGGGCACCGAGCAGCGTCGTGTCGGCACGGCCCGGCACCCTGCGGTCCGATGGTGAAGCGGGGAGCTGATCAGGCGGCGTTCTTCCAGTTCTTGGTGAACGTCTCGTCGAGCATCCGGGTGTAGACGTCGAGATCGAGCGCCCCGATGAGCCGCTCGACCCGGGAGGCCGGCAGCGTACGAAGGTCGTCGTTGACGACGACCACCGACCAGCGCGGGTCGATGCCGTTGATCCGGCGGATCACGACGTCCTGGTCATCGGGCAGCAGCGTGGAGCCGTCGGAGGTGCTGGCCTCCCTGCGGTTCCTCGCCCACCCGTGGTGGCGCAGGATCTCCAGAGCGATCGGGTCACGTCGCACCCCGGCGCTGCCGGACTCACGTCGCTTGCTCTGGCTGACCGGGTTCACCTTCCATGCGCCGGCGTTGTGCAGGCTCACGGCACTATCGGTGCCGTCGTGGACGATGAAGACCCGGTTGACCATCTGCAGGGCCCGCGGGTTCACCAGTTGCGCATCGGCGTCCTCGTTGTCGTCACGGTCGGGCCCGGCGCCGACCGGGTCGGCTGCGAACGGGTAGGTGATGGAGCCACGCGAGGCGGCGAGAACGTTCTGGAACAGCAGCAGCGTCCGTCCGGGATCGGCCGGGTCGATCGCCTCCTCGATCATCTTCCGGCCCAGCACGGGATCGAACGGCTCGGCAAGAGCCTCCTCTCCCCTGCTGGCGACGGTCTGCAGGTAGCGGGCCAGGGCGAAGTCGATCACGGCCGGGTGGGCCAGCGACTTCGTCGGGGTAGGACCCGCATGGCAGGCCAGCGTCCCGCCGGAGGCGGTGATGATCGGGCTGTCGGCGACGCTCCGGTCCTCACTGGGCGCCTCCAGCTCGAGCCGGTTGTTCGAGTCCTTACTGATGAGGAACATCAGCTCCGGTTCGATGCCGATGCCGATGACGGCCTGCTGCTCGGCGAGCACCCGGTTGTTGGTCGTCTCGTCGAAGCCGTTCTCGCCGCCGACAACGGAGTAGAGGCCGTCGGTGTTCGTCGAGATGATCCGCGCGCCGGCCAGCGTCTGGGCCTGCCCGATCCGCCAGCTGAACAGCTGGCCGATGATCCGCATCGAGACGGTGCGGTTGTTCATCCTGATCGGGGTCCGGTGCGCGGCGTCGGCGGCTCCGGAGGCCGAGTTGAGGATCAGCTTCGTGCCGTTGCGCAAGGTGGTGAGCCGGGCCTTCTCCTCGGCGGAGATCCCCGGCTTCTTCATCTCGAAGCCCAGGCGCTCCTTCTCGAAGAAGATCGTCGTGTAACGGTCCTCGCCCAGATCGGGATTGTAGAACGCCCTCATTTGGCGCAGCAGGTTCGGGTAGTAGCTCGTGAAGTCCTCGTGGATGACGAGGCCTGCCGAGGTCCGTGCGAATTTCGGGTGCAGCTTGGTGGACTTGTCGGCCTTCGCAGTGAACAGCGCGGGTGCCTTCCTCGCCGGCTCATCGCGATAGACGGCTTGGACCGCCGAGGTGACGGCCAGGACGACCTTGCCGTCGAGTACGGTCCCGTCGGCCAGGCGCACGTGCATCGCCTCGGTGTCCGGGCGCTGAGTGTTCAGCAGCTGAGCCGGATCCGGCACTTGGGCCCGTGCACGCGCGAGCTGCTCGGCCTGGTCCGGGTCGTCCTTCTTCGGCTTGCGGTACTTCACCTTTTTCGGGTCCGAGCCCAGCAGCACGAGCCGCTTGTCGACAGCTGTGCCGTCGGGCAGCGCGAGCAGGTTGTGCTGGCGCTTGGCCTCGGCGACGAAGTCCTTCGCGTCCGGGTAGAAGAGCTTGGCGAGGCCGATCATGGCTGCCTGTTCCCGGTGCTCGAGGGAGTCGGCGTCGAAGACTGCCATGTCCGCTTCCGCGCCGTGGATGCCGCCGGTGCTGAACGTGGCGAAGCACGACGACGGGGAGGCGTCACGGTGGAAGTAGGGCACGTTGTTCGGCGTCTTCGGCAGCTCGCGCAAGGACTTGGCAGGGAGATCGAACAGGTCGCCGTATTCCTCGGAGTCGTTGAAGTTCTGCCCCTCGATCGAGCGGTAGTAGGTGACGACCTGCATGAACTGGCGGTGCGCCGTCGCCTGTGCCGGCGTCACGGCTGGGTCCTTGGCAGGGTCGGGGGCCACGTTCTCCTCGAAGAAGCGCACGCACTCGTCGAGCACGTTGACCTGGGCGATGCCCTGCTCCTCGGCCACCTCCTTGGCCGGATAGAGGAACGACACGGCCTCGATGTCGTTCAGCGAGGTGTACGGCGCGAGGATGCGGCCGACGAACTTCGCCGAGGACGAGTCGATGGTCAGGCGGTCCCGGCGCACCGAGCCGTTGTTGGCGTAGACGGTCTCGGAGTACTGCGCCAGCAGCCCGGCCTTGAGATCGAAGTTGCTGGCGTAGGCCGGGTGCCGGAAGAGCTGGGCCAGGCCCAGGCAGTCGGAGACGTTGTAGGCCAGCAGCTCGTAGAGATCCTCGACCGCGGCGATCGATGTGTCGTGGCTGAGCTTTCCGGACTCCTTGATCTGGCGGCCGAGCATCCCGAGCAGACGCTTGAGGCTCACCTTGGTCTGCAGCTCATTGAGACGGGCGACGTCCAGGTGCCGCCCCGAGTGCATCATGGCGCGGCGGATCTTGGCGGCCGGGCCGTCCCAGCCGAGGTAGCCGGGCATGTATCCGGTGTGCTCGTTGAACAGCTTGTCGTTGTGCTCGCGCATCTCGCGCGCCGTGGTCGGCTGGACAAGACGGCCGGAGTGCGGAGCCGGGAAGGCTTCCATCAGGTACAGCGCGAGCATGGTCGTGTCGTAGTTCCACGAGTTGTACCCGGCCAGGAACGGGTGCTTCAACGGGTCGTACTCGGGATCCGTGTCGCAGACCGGGCGCAGGCTCACCGGATAGGACGAGATCTCGCTGCGGTCGTTGACCTGGTCCGCGTTCGAGAGGCCCATCAGCTCGGCGAGGCGGAGGTTGCCCCGCTCGCCGCGCAGATTCCACAGCTGGACGCTCACCGCGGGCAGGCCCGGGTTGGAGCGCACCACGGCTTGATAGAGCGCCTGCGGGTCCACGGTGTCGGAGAGCTGCTGGTCGTCGGCGAGGAAGAAGACCTCCAGGTCGTCGACGGCTCTGTCGGTCCGCGGGGTGTAGGCGCACAGGGTGAAGACGTCCGGCAACGACTCGATGTCGTAGAAGGTGAAGCGCGCCTTCGAGGCCGTGACGGGTGTTCGCTGTGTGGTCATGACGGGGATCTCCTTACGTCGGTCCGACCATCACGGCCGGTGCCTGGGGAGGAGGCGTGCGTGGCCTCAGAGGGAGTCGTGAGGGGAGCGCCGACGCGGTAGATTCATGCGCCGGGACGCCTCACTCAAGAGCCGGGCCTTCTCCACGGGGTCCGCCGTGATCTGCGAGCGGACGCCGAGGTTGGTGATCCGCTGCTCGCACGCGACACCGGACATCGTCGTGATCAGGCGGCCCTGGCCGCGGGCGAGATCGAGTACGGCCTGGGTGCGTTCGCCGAGTGCGCCAGCAGTTCTAGCCATGGATGCATCAGTCCTGTTCGTCAGTGGTGTCGCCGGGCGGGGCTGATGCGCCCGTCTGCCGCAGCAGTCCGCGGTAGTTGGCCTGCAGCGTCGGCTGGGATTTCTTCTTCGGGTCGCTGCCGGTGTAGCTCGTGTGCATCCACTTCTTCAGCTCGTACTCGGCGATGAGCACCTCGGGGGTGTGCATCATCTGGCCGGGCCGGATCTTGCGGTTCTTGTCCGGGCAGTGCCACAGGGCATCCGGCCGGACGATCGCCACGAGGTCAGTGATGAACTGCTTGTTGCTCACCGGCGAGCCCGACGGCGAGACGTCGGCGAACCATGCCTTGTACAGGTCGTAGAGAAACGTGAACGGTGCCAGGTCCCAGACCAGCCGTCCGCGGAACTCTTCCCAGAAGGCGCGCACGGGGTCGTTGGCCTCCTTGTACTCGGCCAGGACTTCCTTGGTGGCCACCGGCTCCGAGAGCTGGTAGTAGTCACCCGGAGACGACGCGCCGGCACGGTTGACCGCGTACCAGAAGACGTACTCCAGGACCTCGCGGCGCTGGAGGTAGTCGTCCTTGATGTACTTCTTCTCGGCTCCGGTGAAGCTCTTGGTGAAGGGCACGAAAAGCTGCCGGCGGTAGAACGACTCGGACTTGTCCTTCACACGCGGGAACTCGTTCAGGCACTGGACCATGAAGCCGAAGAACTGGTAGGCGATCGGCATCCGGTACTTGCGGTTGATCTGGATGACGTCGTTGGTCACGATCGCCTTCAGATTGGCCGCCTTGTCGATGAACGTCCCGACATCGTTCTCGTCGACGATGATCGCGTTGGCGCGTACCAGCGGTTCGAGCGCGAAGTCCTTGCCGAAGTCCGAGAGCGGGATCGAGGTGTGCGCGCCGCTGCCGACGAGGTTGCGCATGAGCGCGCAGAGCGTGCCCTTGCCGTTGTTGCCCTGCTCGGAGTAGAACCAGGCGGTCTTGCCCCAGCGCACGTGCGGCCTGATGATCGCGCCGATGATCTCCCAGATCAGGTCGGCGAGACCCTCGTCACCGGGCTGGTCGAAGAGCTCTTCGATCCAGGCGACGACTTCCCAGTCTCCGTCAGCGGGGTGTGTGATGACCTGCTGCGGGGCGTCGTCCACGTAGTCGACGTCGTTCTTGGTCAGCAGCACGATGGCGGGGTCGAAGGGGTGGACCTGCTTGGGCTCGAAGTGGAAGTCCTTGCCGAAGATCGTGCCGTCCAGCGGCTCGCTGCCGTAGAAGACGATGCCGTTGCGCGCGGCGATGAAGTCACGGTTCGTGCTCTGGTGCCGGCGCGGGCTGTCCTCGCGCAAAACGGCCAGGACCTCGGCGAACTCCTTGAGGGTCAGCTGGGTGTTGTACATGCGCGCCGTGGTGCGGATGTCGTCCTCGCTGGTGGTGTACGTCCCACGCGCGCGGCCCTCGGCCTGGTACATCGCCAGCAGGTCGTACTCGCGGTCGGTGTCCTTGGCGTTGGGCGCGATCCGGATGACGTGGTGCAGACGCAGGAGAATCTGCGCGACCTGCCAGTACGTCAAATATCTCGGCAGGGGGTACTTCTCGGCGGCCACGGCCGCCTTGAAATTCTCGGCCCTGATGACGCCGCCCACGATTGCCAGCAGCTCCTTCTCCAGCACGCGAGACGTCGGAGGATCGGTCGGGTCGATCTGGTCGAGGTAGGCGGCAGTGACGAGGGTGACGATCTCGTTCTGCGGAGCCATGTCGTTGCGCTTCGAGAAGTACCCCATGACGCTGGCCAGGACGTCGGCGACGGGGTTGGTGCGCGGTCCGGCGTTGGAACAGGCGGTAGGTACAGGTATGAGGGCATCAGGAGGCGTCATGTTGCTGCTTTCTCGATCATGATCGAGTTCCTGCCGGCGATGAGTGGGAAGCCGATTGGACTCGTAATCGAATGGAACGCGATCTCGACCCTACGTCATTCAAATGTCCTTTCGCAACGATCGAAAAACCATCAGACAAGAGATCAGACTGATACACTGAATGACAGTCGGCGGAAGACCGAAAGGGTCACCAATAGGGACCGGAGAGGGTGCACGCGACCGCCACAGCCATGCCACACGCGTCGCAGCCCTGGGCGGCACGCGAAAGCCAGCGACTCCGTCGGACACACGCCCCGCGGAGTCACTGGCTTCTCGTGTTCGACCACGCACCCGCGGGCGGCGTGAGCCGCCCGGCCTGCGGTCAAGGTTCGGAGGAGTTCTTCCGACCGGCCGAGCCGGCTGCCACCAGAGCATCAACTGGACGCTCCCCCAGGAGGACCCCGATAGACACATACCCTCTAGGGGCATCCGAGCGTGTACCACGTGACGTGGTACACCCGTTTCCCCAGGTCGGAGCAGGAATTTCGGGAGTCCAAGAGCAGGCTGTACCACGTGCCATTTCCTACGTGGTACAGGTGTTTCCCCAGGTCAGGAAGGGTTTACATACCCCCTGTACCACCTGTACCAGGAAATAGAGACCAGATACACGCGCAGGGGGATGAGAGAGCAGACTGGCGAGCCGGGGCTGGAGGCCGCCTGGATCGCTCCCGACCGCACCCCCTATGCAAACGGTCAAAAAAACGTGGTACTCGTGGTCCATCGACGGGAGACGCTGGCTGACCAGACAAAACGCCGTACCACGTCGGCGCTCCCACGTGGTACACCCGATGCGGGAAAGAGCCTCGCGGTACAGGCGTTTACCCAGGTCGGACGGGTTTTCAGGGGTGTACCACGTCTCGTGGTACAGCTGGCAACTCGATGCACGCCCTGGCGACCAAGCCGAGGCGGACTTCCGCGCCGAGCCGCGATGCGGCTCCCAGGCGGCACGACCGAGCCTCGGCGGGACCAGAAGCCGCATGGAACATCCTCGGCGTCCCGGGGCTCGCGGAAGGCTCCAGACGCGCCCCCCGGGCGTGAGTCAGATCCTTGTCCGAGCCGTTCACTCATGAGGCTCTACTCGATACGAGAGGGCATTTGACTGACGTTCACTTCTCATTGCGAGTGATACCCGACAGCTGCTATCGTTGACGCCAGGTGATCGATGTTGCACTGGAACGTGAAAACAGAGAGGCCGGAGAGCATCCCCGTGGGAAGGGAGCTTTTCGGCCTCTTTGCATGTGCTGATGAGTGCGAGGCGTGGATGGCGCGAATCACCCAGGAGTGACCATGCTTCAGCCTGGCTGGTATCCCGCATGAGCAGACTCGGGACTGCGACTACGGGATCGCCCGTCTGCGTCGACGGCATAGAGGATCTCGTAGGAAATCGTGGTGTTGAGGTTGAGCCGGTTCCTGCTCTGGCTCTTCTTCATCGTGATCTTGCGGAAGCCGTAGACGACCTCGGCGCGATCAAAGAACCGGCGCAGCCTCAGCTTCACGCGCTCACGAGCCTGTTCGGCCGTGACACCCATGTCGGAGACGACGAAGACGTGCATGTGACCGCGATCGAAGGTCGGCTTCTCACCCGTGTCGAGGTCCAGACGGATCTTCGCACGGCTGATGTCGAGCGTGTCGGGTCGGACGAGCGTTCCTCGCGAGTCGTACGTGCAGGTACTGACGACAGCCATGATGAGATCCTCTCCTCTCCTGACGAGTATGACTGAACAATTACTTTCAGCCACACCCCTGGTGACCGGATCACCCCGGTCACCACGAGCATGCCCTCCGCGCCAGGACCGGCGCCTGAAAGGCCGTCACATCCCGCACGGAGGGCACCATCGTTTTTCAGAAGAGGCTGAGCACCTCGCTCACTGCCTCGCGGATCCGCCTCCCAGGCCCTGGACGGCGCCTGGCGCAGTCCCGCCGGCGACCCGCCGGTAGAGCCCCGAGGCACAACCAGCGAAGGCCAGGCACAGGAACACCGTGGGAACGGGGTTCGCCAGAGCGCCGAGAGCCTGTGCCGGGACAAGGGCGGCAGCGAGGTTGAAGCCCAGGTGCAGGAGCACGCAGGGCCACAGCACGCGCGTGCGTTCGTAGACCAGGGCCAGGAGCACCGCCAGTGGCAGGGTCGAGGCGAACTGCACGGCGTTGCCGTGCAGCAGGCCGAACACCACGGCGGTGACCAGCATCGAGGCAAGGACATCGACCCGCTTGCGCAGTAACGGGTAGATCAGCCCTCGGATCAGGGCCTCCTCCCCCGCGGGAGCCACAACCAGGGTGAGCAGGAGGGTCACCATGGCCCCGGCCGCGTGCCTCGCCTGGTTCGACCCGTCGAAGCCGGCGGACCCGGCCGTGACGTAGATCCACAAGGCCAGCGACTGGCCGGTGAGGAAGGCCAGGACCGCGCAGCCGAGGACGGTCCACGCGGAGCGTGGGATCTTCGGCCCCGGTCGCGGGGCCGGCGCATGCGCGAGCCACCGGGGCTGCTGGATCCTCACCGAGCCGACCAGGACGACAACGAGTATGTCCAGGAGGGTGGTCGCAGCGATCGGCTCTCCGATGAGGCGGACTGCGACGGTGCCGAGGCCGAGGTAGACCGCGATGGTGGCGGAGGGTACAAGGACGCACCACCCGATGCGGAGCAGACGTGAAGTTATCGGTGAAGTCGTCAAGGTCTCCTCCTCTGTGGGTGACGTATGAGGCTCAAGCAGCCGTGGTGATCTGTTCGTTGATGACGGCCTGGACGCGGGTGTCACCGCGGAAGGTGTTCAGCTGCAGCGTCGCTGTGAAGCGCAGCGTGCCGAGCTCGGTGCGGCTGGCACGCTGCACGAAGCCCTGGAGCATGTCGAACTTCTCCTCGGCGACGTTCCACCACAGGCAGGACAGGCCGGACCGGGTGACCAGCCGCAGGTGCTGTGATTCGGATCCGATCCGGTCCACGCGCAGGCCCAGGGGCTCGACCGCGATCTCGACGACCGGAGCGGAGAAGCCGTGCCCGAAGGGCTTGAGTCCTTCGGTCCGGCGCACCAGCTCGAACAACGGCTGCATGTCCTCGAGGCCGGCGTCGCAGTCGGCGTCCGGGCCGAGCACGAGATCACCGTTCGGGCCATCAGTGCTGCCGGCGAGCAGGGCGACCTGGGTGGCCTCCTGCAGCACGGCGACGAGGTCGCCCAGTTTCTCGGCTTTCGCGACGCGGACGCCGCAGGCCTGCTGATGCCCGATGGCGCTGAGACCGTCGTACGGCTCCAGGCTGGTGATGATGTCGAACCACCCCGGCGCGCGACCGGAGCCGCTGACGAAATCGTCGGAGCCGGCGGGTCGGTTGACGACGACGACCGGATGGCCGTTGAGCTCCATCATCCGGTTGGCCAGCAGCCCGTACATGCCCGGGTAGGCGTCCGAGAAGTACACCCACGGGGCCAACGGCTGGTCCCCGGCGGCAAGTTCTTGCATGTGCTCGATGACCAGATGCTTGCGCAGCTCGTTGTTCTCGATCACCTGGTGGGCGGCCTTGAGCTTGACGTCAGCACCGGCGGCCGTGAACGCCGCGAAGCACGGCTCAAGCGAGGCCCCCGTGCGGCGCGGGCTGTTCATTGCCGGGGCGAGGTAGAAGCCGAAGAAACTCTCGTCGAGGTCATCGACATCTCGGATCTTGCCGACCTGCGCGAAGGCCTTGAGCACGATCGCGAAGCCCTCGAAGGCCCGGAGGAAGACCGGGTGGTGCGGCTCGGTGCGCAGCAGCTGCATCAGGATCGACTGATCGACGTCGATGGCATCGGGATCAGCGTCGAACCCACCCCAGGGATTGGGAATCGTCTTCGGCGCGGCGACGCGCAGCAGGCGGGCGATCGAGATCGCGTCGCGCACCAGCTGGCGGTTCTCGTACAGCACGGGCATGACGTCGGAGACGGTGCCGACGCCGGCGAACAGGCGCAGCAGGTGGATCTCCCAGAGCTTCTCGGGCCGGTGCACGCGGGCGTAGGCCTCAATCACCTGGTAGAGCACGTGCGCACCACAGATCCCGGTGTGGGCGTAGGTCTCGTCGATCCGGCACGGGTCGACGGTGACGTCCGCGGTCGAGCCCGGCGCGAGCTCCTCGTGGTGATCGGTCACCAGCGTCATCCAGCCCAGGGCACGTGCGGCGGCGATACCACGGCGGGAGTTCACTCCCCCGTCGCAGGTGAGCAGGACCCGCGTGTCGGGCCACTTCGCGTGGATCTCGGCGATGTCCTCGGGGGCGAGCTCGTGCCCGCGGCGGTAGTCGGGCAGGTGCAGCTCGACGTCGAAGCCGAGCTCGGACAGGCCGGCGTAGCCGAGGACCCCGGAGGAGATGCCGTCCATGTCGAAGTCGGGGGCAATGGCGATCCTCTTGCCCGCTGCTCGGGCGTCCGCAAGGGCCTCGACCATCTCGGCCAGGTCCAGGAGCTCGTCGTGCTCGGTGGACTCGATCTCCTTCAGGTACCGATCCGACCACCCCCGGCGCTGGCACAGCAGCTCGAAGAGGTCGGTGTCCTCGTCGGTGAGCGAACGGTCGTCGACGATATGGAGCGTGGACATGGTGGATGCCTCTCGATCGGGCAGGGTCGTTGGTCGGTGGGGAACGGGGTACGAGACCCCCTTGCCCTATTGCTGTGATTTTAGCAGCACCAATCACGACTACTGCCTATTCAGCAGCACCCCCGAGTCTCATTCAGGCATCCAATGGCACACTTATCTCGAATGACTGCGACAGACTTTCCAAGGCCCTTACATATCGGCTACTCTCGCCGGTATGGCCATTCGAAGCATTATTGAGTCAGATCTCAGCGGTAAGCCGGATGCGGCTACCGTGACCTTCGGCCTGGGTGACACCTGGTACGAGGTGGATCTCACAGCTGAGGAGCAGAAAGGCCTTGAGGCTGCGCTGAAGTCGTACCTGGAGGTCAGTCGGAAAGCCGGGGCTCCGGCGCCCAAGAAACGAGTCGTACCCAAGACGACTGCCGAGGAGCGCGACAAGATCCGCGAGTGGGCCAAGAAGGAGGGCCACGACTTCGCAGAGCGCGGGCGCATCCCGAAGGCGGTCATGAAGGCCTACGACGAGGCGCACGGCATCGATCGGAGCAAGTAGCGCTGTGCCCTGGCGTTCGCCCTCCCGGCCGACTCCTCCCATCCGTCCCTGAAGGGCCCTGCAGTGTGCTGCAGGGCCCTTCGCGCGTCTCAGGACGGCGGCAACAGCGACGGATGGATCACCTTGGTCGTCTTGATCCCCGCGGCTCGCGCGCGAGACCTGCAGTGGATGGTGCCGTGCGAGAAGTGCCCCGGCGTATGTGGCATGAGCTGCTCCCGGTCTCGTTGCGAGCATCCGGGCTTCCTGCAGAGGTCGAGGAAGGCCGTGCACAGCACCTGCGCCCCTGCCTCGCGGAAGACCTGGGCGGTGTCGACCATCTCCTGGTTGCGCTGGAAGCCGGCCCGCTTCCCATGAGCCGACCAGGTGGCGGGGAAGGTTCGGATCTCGAAGCCGGCGGCCCGCCACAGGCGCTCGGCCATGGCGTCGGCACCCTCGGGGCAGTGCCCCGAGATGAGTACCGGCCGGGTGACGTTCTCCGTTCCCCAGTCGCGCCAGGCGTCGTTGAACGCCGAGCGCATGCTCTGCTCGTCGTTCCAGCTTCGGGAACCGGTGACGAGGACCACGTGCGAGAACGATTCGGGATTCATTTCAGCAATCATTTGAGTCTCCTCACCTTGGGACTCGGCGGTCTCCACAGCTGGAGTCGAGAGCTGTGGTGATGACGTCTGGTAGGTGTGGCGGGCTGTATGTTGCCGACTCATACCGGCAGGCGAATACCGGGCTCGATGGTGGGTCGTCATGGCCACACCACGGAGTGCCGGTCTCGCTGTCGGCCGGCTACTCACCGACCGGTCCGGCGAGGTTCCGACACAGTACGGCGGCGCGCTCCGGGTCGAGCTCCAGCCAGTATGGGCGCCGATTCTCGTCGGACAGAAGCACCGTGAGAGTGTCGTCGTCGCCCCACATGACGTCGTCCAGACCCCAACGGAGATGGGTCGGATCGTCGGCGGCAGCGAGATCCTCGGAGGCTGGCTCGGTCGCCGGGATGAGGCCGGCGGCGATGGCAGCCCCGAGCCAACTGGTGGCTTCCTTGACGATGAACTCGCGGGTGCTCGGCAGGAGTTCATCCCAGGATTCGGCGACGGTGGGCCCGTAGTCGTTGCAGTAGCGGGACTGGGCGAGCTGAACGGAACGGGCGTCAGGGCTAGGCATCAGGCGCTCCAAAGCGTGGGCTGGTGGTCGTACAACCGGAGTTCGGCCGCTCAGGCTCGACTTCGACCGCCGAGGTGAACGGTGCGGGCCGGGGCCGTTGGTGCTGGGGTTCCCGGTCGTGGTCGCAGTTGTTTTCCACTCGTGCAGGTGTGCTCTCGATGTTCGACCCGGCTCCCGTGCCAGCTCTGCTGGCTGACCTCGGAGGTTCTCGCTGGCGTGATCTGCTCCGCCCATCGTTCACGGCTCGCCGTAGTACGGGGCGTCGCGACGCGCAGCGCCCGGCGATCCACTAGCAACCCTTCGCTGCTGTCCGCGTGCGCCGGGGGTGGACTCTTGGCGGCGTCGTCCCCACCACTCTGGACAGGGACGAGTATCAGTAGCCTGCGGCGCGCTGGCTGAAAAGTCAGACACGACGCCGAAGCCGGAGCCCTGCCGGGCGCACTACGTCGCACGTCACTGACCGGCCCGGAACGCCGCCGGACACCACCCGGCCAGCAACGCTGAGAGCGGGCCGACTCCAACAGGCTCTCCCCCCGTGCCCACTCCTCAACACGACCGGCACAGGGCGACCGACAGGGGAAACTCCTCACCGCCGGTCATCGTCGTTTTTCGGCATGCGCGGGTCCTGACTGGTGACGTGCCAAACCCGGTCGTCGCAGGGGCAGCGATAGGCGCTGCGTTCAGACTGGACGCCGTTCCGTTTGATGACCCTCTTGATCGTGATGTCGGTGAGGGTGTCCATCGCACGATCCCGGGTGGGGTATTTCACCTTCTCGCAGGTGCACGGGGATCCGACTGGCGGCCGTTTGGCCTTGGGCGGGATCTCCAGGCGTGTGACGAACGCTTCCACCGCAGGCAAGGGGATCTTCCGCCACCATGCCCAACCCGGCGTCAGCATGTAGGCGCGTGCGCCCTTGTTGCGACCAGGGGAAATGGTGATCATGATAGCCGCGCCGTTCGTGTGGAATGCCTCGATGCGGGCTCGGTCCTCAGTGTGGGTGGAGCTCATTGCCCAGCCCGCGCAATCGATCATCGCGCGGTACTTGATCAAGCGCTCATTCAGCGGAGTCACAGGCTCATGAGCTGGAGACTCCCCCACGGTAGCTGTGTGCTGTGCACACTCCGCGTCCCGGAGTTCGGCCAGCACGGCGGCACGGACTGCTGTCTCTTCCGGGTTGAGGACGCCGTCCCGGGCTATCGCTCTCCAAGAGCCGGGCTGTTTCGGCTTCGCCGGCAAAGCCATGTTCGTCTCCAAGACCCCAGACAAGAACGGCCAGGATACCGCTCTGTTGATACAGCCGCCGCAGGTCCGCCACTAGCCTCGCCCCCAACGCGGAACGGCACTCTCCCCCGTCGGCGGAGAACTGAAGCAGTGTCGGTGGTGGGCATTCCACTTCCCAAGCGCAGCGCTGGGCATAGCCGGAGGGAGCGTCAGCGACCGACGGACCGGCGAGCGAAGGGAACGGTGGAACCCGTCGGCTATGCCGACTAACACGTCCTCGGAGCGCAGCGGAGAGGCCGAGCGAAGCGAGGGTCTGCAGGACACGTGTTATCAGGTTCCCTTATGCCCTTTGACTTCCTTGCTGTCGTCCTAGCTGTTCCACGGCTGGAGCGTTAGCGGAAGCCTGGAACATCAGGGGAAACGGTCCGTACCCTCTTGACCCGTACCCCCTCTCCCCTTCCGCGCAGCGGGGGTACGGGTCAGGCTGTTTCCCCTGGTCATCACGCCTTTTGGGTGTACTGCCGTTTTGTCGTCCGTGATACGGCCGTACCCCTACGTTGATTCGCCTCGTGAGGCTCGAGCGAGGCGGGGGTACGGGTCTGCTCCCGACTGGGCGCAGCCCCGGTTCTTGGCTCTGCTGCCGTGGGTGTCACAGCCTTCGCCGCGCAGCGGATCCGTCCTCTCGCGACGCCGTCGCTTCGGCTGCGGGTCGCTCTGCTCCACTGCTCGCCTCAGCCGGCCTTGCACCATCACGCTGCGCCAGCTGCGGCAACCCCCCGAAACCTCACAGGCCACTGTGAGGCAGGTCACCATCGCACTTCCAAGATTTATTGCCGTTTTCGGTGTCTGCCGGGCCTGAAGAGTGACACTGCCACTCGATTTGGAGTCGGAGGACCCCATGCCCATGCCTTGCTCAGCAGAAGTGGCGTTGGCTGACGACGAGGTGCATGCCCTGAACGCATTGCCCGGCGCGGACTTCGAGGTCGATGCCGAGCCGCTCGGTTGCGACTTCGGTGTGCACGGACCCGATGTGCAGCACACAGCGTGCGCGCAGATGCAGTACACCGAGCCTGGAGGGCTCGTGCTGTGGTGGCTGCTCTGGGACGACGAGGGCCGACGGGAGCTGCGGATCGCGCCGGGGTGCCAGAAGATCGTTGCCTCTGACGCGTGTTTGCTCATCGAGGGCCACCCCGGCACCTGCGACCAGTCGATCGGCTTCACTCGGGAGGAGTTGGCAGCAGAGTTGCGGCGCCCGGACGCGGACACAGGGTGATAAGTCGCCGGCATCAAGGAGCAGCTCCGAGCCGACAGACACGCCCCAAGTCCACCCATCGTGCGAGCCGATGACGCCCCTGCACCGACCGTCGCAACAGCACTGCTCCAGTGGCACGTCGCCGGCGGTACCGGTCTCGCTCCGCCGGCTGTCCGCAGCTGGTCCGCGCGCCCGCCGGCGGGCTGAGCCAAGGGGGCGCAGTCAAGCTTCCCGGCCCCACGTGACAGCCGTGAAACGACGTCTCACCCGTGTCTCATAGGTAACTCATCGGGACACTCCCGAGACACGACAGGGACGTCGATAAGACGCCGAATGGTTGCAGAGGGCTCCTCAAGGCCCCGCGCGTGCCTCCCTGGTGTCTCGACCGCGCTCCGACCGTGCTGCCCCTACGTCACCCCCGGTGCTCTTTGAGGACTCGCCTATGCAGGATGCCTGGTGGCACATCCCCAGAGACACAGACGGGACGCCAACGGGACGCCGCAGGTAGCCCAATGAGGCCTTCTTGGATCGCTGCCGGTACGGCGGGCGTCTCAGAGGCGTCCGGCGTGAACACCCATGCGGCCGCCCGCGGGGTGAACCAGCACACGGCTTCGGCGGCCTGCGCGCGGCCGCCCCAGGCGGAGACACCGAGGTGTCCCGCAAGTGTCCCCGTCGGTACTCGATAGGGACTCACATGGCACCTTACTGACGTATCGAATGGTACTTGCATAGGACTCGATAGGGACACTAGAGTGAACTCGCATCCGAGAGGAAACGCGAAGGGCGGTGAGTCCATGTGACAGAGCGAGAGACATCCGGCGAACGGTCGGGTGAAGTGCAGGGGCGAGTGGCGGAGCGAGGTGAGCGCCATGGCGAGCCAGTCCGGTGAACCTCGCAAGGTCCGCTGGACCGTGCCCGCTGCCGACACCTCGGTGATCGAGTGGCTCAATAAGCAGGCGGACATCTCGCAGTCGCTGCGACTGCTCATTCGAGAGTCCATTCAGCGCGACGGATACGTCGACGTCTTCTACAAGCCCGTCGAGCAGCTGCCGCGTCGCGGCCGGCCGCCGCTGGAGAGCACTGAGCAGCACGAGGACGACGAGGCCACAACCGATCGCCGCCCGGTCGCCAGGCCGGTTCAACCGCAGCCGCAGCTCATGGTCACCGACCAGGCCGACGCCGTCGTCGAGAGGACAACACCAGCGCCGGTGGCCCGGCCCGAGCCGGTTTCCGTACCGGTTGAGACGGGCGCGGAGCCTGCGGCAAGCGCCCCCAGCGCGCCGCCGGAGCCGCCGAAGCAGGCATCCATCGACGAAATCATGGCGAGTACTCGGCGCTGAGTGACGCGGTGAATTTCATTTTCCAGGCAGACAGCACAGACACCGAGGGACCGAATTCATGAGCGCCAGCAGCAACGACACCATCACTCTTACCGGTGGCATCGACGTCGGCAACGGCTACGTCAAGGGGGTCATCCAGAACACGAGGCAGGGGGCTTTCGACGAGATCGATCTGCCCAGCGCGGTCGTCTCGACGTCCCGCACCTCGCCGAAGGTGCCGCTCCCCGACGCGGATGCCGCCTCCGTACTGGCCGGCGACTTCTACAACCAGATCGACTGCTCGCTCACCACTCCCCTGGTGGCGGCATCGGACCGCCGGATCTTCGGACGCGCAGCGCTGTCTGTGCGTGGCTCGAAATTCACCGAGTTCGAGGTGCTGGGCAAGCACTCCAAGGCCGATCAGGAGCTGAGCAAGGTCCTGGTCCTGGGAGTCTTCGCCGCGAAGGCCCTGCGCGACTACGTCCGCGAGAACGGTGCGCTGCCCGATCACGAGCTGCGCGTGCAGGTGCGCGCCGGCCTGGCTTTGCCGATCTCTGAGTTCGTCGCGCGTCGCCACGCCTACGCCGCCGAGTTCATCGGTCTGCTGGGCAGCGCGGATCCGACGGTGCACCTGGTGACGATCAAGAACTTCAGCACTCCCGTCTCAGTGCGTCTTCAGTTCGTCGACGTCCAGGTGATGGCCGAGGGTGCCTCCGCACAGTTCGCCATCACCGACAAGGGCGAGCCGCTCGCACAGGCCCTGCTCGATGATCTGCGCGCCCGCGACACGTCCATCGTGGAAGGTGTCTCTGCCTCCGATCTGGTGGCGGTGCAGCACACGATCGGCGTCGACGTCGGCGAAGGCACCGTGAACTTCCCGGTCTTCACTGACGGGCGGTTCAACCCTGAGGCCGCTGCCACACTCGACGAGGGCTACGGCACCGCGCTGATGAACGCCATGGAGCGCATGAGCGAGTCGGACGCCACGCTCCAGTTCTCTTCGCGCAAGCAGCTGGCGGACTTCCTCCACGCGGAGCCGTCGGTGCTGGTGAGGAACCGTCACCAGCGTGCCGCCGGCTTCGTCGAGGACGAGGCCAGCTACCTGGTCGACGAGATCGTCTCCTCCTTCGGCGACGTCCTCTCCCAGGCCGGCGCGACGACCGAGGTCGTGTATGTCTACGGCGGCGGCTCGGGCCCGATCAAGCACTTGCTGCACCCGGCGCTGCTGAAGGCTGCCGGCGACGTGCCCGTGCTCTACCTCGACTCCAGCTACTCGCGGCACCTGAACCGCGAGGGCCTGTACATCGCGGCACGCCACGTCGAGCAGCAGGCCCTCTCCGCGAAGTCCGCGGGCAAGCGCAGTAACGAGATGGCCTGATGTGTGAGGCACTGGATGTGGCCTCGAAGGCCGAGGCCGGGGAGACCGGCGACTTCGTCCTCGGCGCCCGGGGCGTTCATACGCCCCGGGCGCCGAGGGAGGGCGAGGGCGCCCAGCTCGCTCGGGCGCTCAAGGAGGTCGGGCAGCGGCCCTGCACCACTGTGGCTGCCACAAGTGCGCACGAACCATCGGCCCGCATCGCACGCAGCTCCGGCTCGCTGGGCCCGCTCTGCAAGGGACGTCCCGATTCGTCCACCACTCCGGGAAACGCGGCTTCGACCGCGACGCTGCCGAGACCGTGACCGTCGCTCACGTTGAGCGCATCGCCTGACTGCAGGACGGGAGAACTCAGCATGGAAATCAGAAGCTCACACCTGCGGCCGTGGAAACCCTCCAGCACCGTGAATCCACCGGCAAGGCCGTCATCTCCGTCACGGTCGAGGCGACCAGGGACGACTCGGGTTGGATCAGTTACGAGGACACCGCCCTCGTCACCCACCACGACGGCGAGACCCAGACCCTCAACATCCGCGACACCGCGCTGTCCGTCGCCCTGGAGCGGCACGCGGACGACGGAACCGAGCTCGGATCCGTGCCGACCGTGGTCATCCCGATCCCGCTCCCCGAGATCACCCCGAACAACCAGGTCCGCTGTGAAGAGCACTCCGGCATGCATATCGAGACCGTCGCGTGCCGATGGCCACACAACTGCACCGCCGACGGGGAGGAGCCGCAGATCGGCCACCCCTACCGCGTTACCGACTGAGCTCCGGGGCCATAGCCAGCGAACCCCTTCGGACTAGGAGGATGGAACAGCGTGAGTACGCAGACCGGCCTTGAGGAGTTGGGCACGGACGAGCTCCACACCTTGATGGCCGAGACCGTCCAGCAGCTGCCTATCGGACACCCGGTGCGCCTGCTCTGGGAACGTATGGACGGGATCCTCACCGCCGGCGGACCCGAATGCCTTCCCGCACCGTGGGACGGCCCCGACGAAGTAGATCATGAGCAGTGTGACGCCCGGATCTCTCGACTCAACGGCGAAGTCGACCGCCTCCGCGCTGCTGTCACCAACCCTGTAGGTGCGGCCATTCGGAGCGTGCACCAGCGCGGGCACGACATTGCTGTACCGCTGGAGCTGCTGGAGTTCTTCACCGGCGGCGCCGAGACCGCCGCCCTGGCGGAACCCGAGGCTCTCCCGAGGGACAACTTCGAGGTCGTCAACAACGCCCTCAGTAGCACCACTTCGGTGGCCGAGGGCCTCCGGTGCACGAAATGCACCTCCATCACCACTCAGGCGGGACACGACGGGAAGGGCTGGACGCTCGCCCGTCTCGACCTCCTGGCTGACCGCCACCGGTGCCTTCCTCGGGCCGAGGACACCGACGACTCCTCCGACTCCGTGATGGACGAAATCCAGGACTGCACCTGCGTCGAGTTCTGCAACGAGGACCCGAAGACCGCGTGCAGCCTCTCGGGCCGCCCCCATGTCCACCCCGCCAGCCATAGAAGCTCCGGGTTCGGGCCCTGCCCCGTCCACCCCGATGCACCCGGTGATCTCTGATCTTCAGTGCTCAATCCGTAGCAATCTCTCAGAACATGGGGAGTCGCGTACGGGTTCGAGCAGCTGTCCAACCGGGATTCTGCGAACGGCGCGCTTCAGTACGCGCACCAGCCAAGGTCCGCCAAGACGAGACCGGCCACGCAGCAGTCGAACGGCGCCCCATCGCATCCGAGGAAGACGGCGCACGCTGGCACGCTTCTCCAACTCTGCGGCATGAGACCACTTCACCCTCACCGTTTATCCAGAGAAACAAAGGAACCACCAAATGAGCCACGGCCTCAGCCCAACCGGCGCGAAGATCCTCGACACCAACGATGACGGCCTCGTCGCCGGGCACCCCGCAGCACTCGCCAAGCTGATGTCCG
Organism: Streptomyces sp. NPDC091280; assembly: GCF_044768565.1. Lineage (NCBI taxonomy): Bacteria > Bacillati > Actinomycetota > Actinomycetes > Kitasatosporales > Streptomycetaceae > Streptomyces > Streptomyces sp. NPDC091280. The sequence goes on along the minus strand of NZ_JBIVUZ010000022.1, from coordinate 42,911 downwards.
ACGGCCTGATCATCCCGCACACCGCCGACGGCGGCACCCACTGGATGACCGAGGACGGAAGAACGGCCCTCGACGCCTGGCGGAAGGAGAACCCCAACCGCGGTGCGCCGGCGGACGTGCCCGGCATCTTGCCGAAGTTGCCCGGTCGGCAGCACGAGGCGGTGCTCGCCGCCGCACGGCGCCCGGACCAGAACGTCCCCGGCCGGGACGATCCGGCCTGCCGCGCCGGCCAGACGTGGTTCCGCGGCTCCACCCTGCGGAAGATCGCCGCGAGCGGATACGCCGTCGTCCGGCCCGAGCCGTACGGCGCGAGCCAGGCGACGTGGGAGGAGACGAGCCGCCCGCTCTATCTCACGGAGGCAGGGCGGCTCTACGCCCGGCAGCGCGGACAGATCGACGTCCACCGGCGGCGCGTCGTGGTCATCGCCTGCGGAGAGAAGAAGTTGCCGGACCCGAGCGTCAACGGGTACGGCAACCCGCTTCCGGGCCACCCTGCTGGGGAGCTCTACATCGGCGACTACCACCGGTGCCTGCGCGCCGCTGCGGACGCCCTGACCGACCCCGTGCTGATCTTCGTCGCCTCCGCGCTCCACGGCCTCGTCCCGCTCGACCGGCCCTTGCACCCCTACGACGTCACCCTCAAGGACGAGCGGGCCGTCACGCCGGAGACGATCCGCCAGCAAGCGGCGAGCCTCGGCTTGGACGACGCAGACGTCATCTGCCTCGGCGGTCAGGACTACGCCGCGCTGCTTCTACCGTCTGTCCCGCACCTGCACGCGCCGTTGGTCGGCGGCATGGGCGACCAGCGCGGCCAGTGCGCGCGGGCCCGCGATGAAGCCGACGTGCGCGAGGCCTGGTGGAAGAAGGCCGCCACCCTCCACGACGAGCACGCCGCACGGTGAACGCTCTCGAGAGGCCGTCCGGGCCCCAGCAGAGCACCACTGTCCGCTCCCAGTCTGTAGGAACGCCATGACCAATCCGTTCGCCCCGCCCGTCGACCTCAGTCACCTGCCGAACTACCGGCAGACCGACGCACGTCCTCGCCCCGCGGTGTTCCTAGGCCGTGTCTCCACCAAGGACAACCAGAACCCGGCCTCGTCCATCCCGCGGCAGGTGGTCCTCGCCTCCGAACGCCTAGAGGAGGGCGAGGAGTTCGTCGCATACTTCTGGGACGTCGAGTCCGGGATGCTGCCCCCGGACCTTCGGGGCCGCGGGCCGCAGGAGATGTACGACGCTCTCGCCGTACCGACCCCCCGGGACGGCGGGCTCCAGGACCTCGTGGACCGTGCCGAGCAGCTGGGTGTCACCCACGTCCTGGCCGAGCGCTCCGACCGCATGGCACGCGCCATGCTGACCAGCCTCACCGTGGAGCACGAGCTGGAGCGCCTCGGTGCACAGGTGGTGTACGCCAACGAGCCGGTCGGCGGCACCAAGTCCGGCCAGCTACGAAGCCGCCGCTACGGCCAGGTCGAGGCAGAGGTCTACCGCACCGTCCTGAACGAGATGTCGATGGGCGGGCAGATCCAGCACGCCATCAACGGCTGGAACCACGGCTATGCGCCGTACCCGTACATCGCGGTGATCGACGAGAACGCCCCAGTACGGGAGAAGGGACGCTTCGGCGCGGATCGGCCGAAGAAGAAGCTCGCTCCGCACTCCGACTCACGCCGGTTCGACGCCGCCCCGGAGCTGTGCCGCCTCCGGCGCGAGGAGCACCTGAAGGGCCCGGACATCGTCGCGATCCTCAAGGCGGAGCCCGACCGGTACCCGATCGAGGGTGAGTGGACCTACAACAGGGTCGAGGGCCTGGTCTCGAACCCGAAGCTGACGGGTTACCAGGTGTACAGCCGGCGGGCGAACCGCACCGGCCGCGCCGGCTTCTCGCGGCGCAACCCCATTTCCCAGTGGGTGTGGTCGCCGAAGGTCGTGCACAAGCCGGTGGTGAGCATGGAGGAGTGGATGCAGGCCCAAGAGGTCACCGCGGGACTGCGTGCGGGCGTCGACGGCAGCCCGCTGCTGCGGATCCGGGCCGCGGCCTCCCGGCGCGGGCTCACGGTCACCGCGGACAGGAGTAACGCCACGCACACGCTGTACCAGATCGGGAACCGACAGATCGTCCTGCCCTCCCCAGTGCCGGACACGCTCGTCCAGCAGGTCATCGAGGACTTGGGGAGCGCGACGTGAGCGAAACCATCCAGGGCGAGGCCCACCGGCGCGGCCGGACGTGGATGACGCACCTTGCCAAGCACGGGGTGTACGCGCACGGACGGACGCTGAGGGCGACCGAGGCGAACGCCGCGCAGGCGCTCGAACTCGTCGGCGTAAGTACCAAGGTCACGCTCATCCCAGTGACACCGGAGCTGGAGACGCTCCGGGCCGCGGACGACGCACGTGAACAGGCTCTGCGCGCCGCGGTGCACGCCCTGGCTCTGCGGCGCACCACGCGGCGTGACATCGCCCCTGGCAACACGGGCAACGGCCTGGCAGGTGAAACAGATCCTCGCCGAGCAGACGAAGAAGGACGACTCACAGCCTCCTGCGGAATCAGCCCAGAACACCGAGGGCACCGTATGACCCACGTACGCCCGTACGGGTTCCTGCGGCCTGCCGCTCAAGGTTCCTGGAACCTGCACGCCTTTCCCTCCGATCCGCAGGTCCACCGTGGCGTCCGGACCTCCGATGCTCCGACTGTTGCGGTGCCGAGCACATGAGCGGCTACCGGGAGATCGTGAAGCTGCTGGCGGCGAACACCGGTACGAAGCGGATGAGCGAAGTCTTCGACAACTTCGTCGAGATGGCGGCGCTGGCTCTTCGTAACGCCGTGGACGTCCGCGGGAGCCGGTCCTGGCAGGCACGCGAGGTTCAGTACCTCCAGATCGCCGGCGGCTACGGCAGAACAGAGCTGTACCGCTTCGCGGAGGCCCTGGCGCTGGTGACCACAGAGATGGAGCGCGAGCCATGCGACGTACTCGGCCGCCTCTACATGGCGCTGGAACTCGGCAACGAGCGGCTCGGCCAGTACTTTACGCCCTACGACATCGCTCAGCTGATGGCCGAGATGCAGATCGACTCGGTGGTCGAGCAGGTGCAGAGGGACGGCTTCGCCGAAGTGTATGAACCCACTTGCGGGGCGGGCGCGTTCATGGTCGCCCTGGCGCAGGCGATGATCGGGCACAGCCTGAACCCACAGACGCAGCTGCACGTGACGGCGGAGGACCTAGCACCGCAGGCCATGCATATGATCTACGTCCATCTGGCGCTGCTGCACATCCCCGCAGTGGTGCGCCGTCGCGACATCCTCACGCTGGAGACGTTCGACGCGTGGCCCACTCCCGCTCATGTCCTGGGCGGCTGGAGCCGGAGGCTCAGGCTGGCCCGAGCGGTCAATGGATCACGGCGGCTGATCATCGTGTCACCTCAGGAGACCACCGAAGAACCCGCCGCTGCTCTGGAGGTACAGCGATGACGATCACGCAGGAACGAACCGATCCCTCTGACATCGAGAGCGACGACACTCCGGCTCGGCGCAGGTCGGCTTTCTCCGCCCGGCAGAAAGCACCACGACCTGCCCGGCCTCACCCCGTACCCGAGACGGAGCCTCGCATCATGAGCCGCACCACGCCCAAGCCCGGCTGCTCACTGGGCAACAGCACCGTCGAGGAGACTCGCCACAAGGCCGCCAGCTCGGACCATGGTGACGCTCTCGCCCCCCGCCGAGCAGCAGCGGCTGGCCGAATTGTGCCCGGCCTGCCAACGCAGGGCAGTACACGCGCTCTGGCAAAGAGGTCTCAGGCACCACAGCGGGCACTGACCGCCCCGGGCTGCGCGAGCTGGTCGCAGAACTGCCGGCCGGCGACGAAGTCGTCGTCTGGCGGTACGACAGGCTCGCACGGACCCCTGAGCCGTTGCGGGCTGCTGTCGGGCTGGTCAACGCGACGGGTGCGACGCTGCGCAGTCTCACGGAGCCCTCTGCCGAGGAGCTGTTTCCGATGATGTTCACGATGGCAGCCGACGGGTACGAGCACGGGCGTCCTGCTACCCGACGGGGCAAGTCCCCGTCGGGTAGCAGGACGCTTCAGGGATAGACACACTCCCGCGGCGTAGGAGCCCCGCTGCTCAGGCTGAACGACTCCTGCCCTGAGTAACTGCGGCTCACTGGGCGTGAGCCCAGCCGATGGTCGGCATCGTGCCGGACGCCCAGTGGACGGTCACGTCAATGGTGAGACCGGCCGTGTGCGGGTCGAGAACGGGCTGCCCCGGAGACAGCTGATGCATCTCCAGTGCCTCGTGAACCGCGGACTCGGCCACGGCGGTACCGGCGCACAGCAGCATCGACGCTTCCGGACCGTACCCCGCGGCGTGGAAGTCGAGGGTGCGGAAGGTCCGCAGCGGGAACACGACCACGCCCTGGTCGTTGGTGACGGGGTTGAGGCTCGGATCGAATCTGCGGGGTGCTGTCGGTTTCTCACGGTCGTGGCAGCCGACGTAGAGGTGGGCCTGCTGCTCGGCAAAGGCGAGCTGGTCGATGCTGAAAGGGGTGCCGTTAACGAGCGGCGAACCAGGTGACAAGTAACCCGCCGGTAGGTTTTGGAGGGGCAGCCCGGCTCTCGCGGGCCGGGCTTTGAGGTTTCCTGCGGCGGGTCAGCGCCAGCGGGTGAACATGCACTGGTCGTGGCCGGCGCCGAGCCTGAAGGGCAGGGCGATGGGGTCGAGGGAGAAGGGTTCTCCGGGGGCGTGGACGGTCCAGCCGCAGCGTGAGTAGAAGGTGGCGAGGTCGCGGTCGGCTTCGTAGGAGCCGTACACCACGTAGTAGCCGAGTTGCCGGTAGACCTGCCAGGTCCGCTTGAGGAGGGCGGCGGCGATGCCTTGGCCGCGGGCGTGTTCGGTGACGGCAAGGCCGTGGATCTTGGCGACGAACAGGCTCAGGGCCATGGCCCTGTCGAGGCCGTAGCCGTTCTTCATGGCCATGTCGATGAGGGTTCCGGGGGCGGTCGCGGAGAGCGCGGCGATGGTGCGGTCCGTCTCGTCGGTGGCCACGAGGGGGAGGCAGACGGTGGTGAGGGCCTCGGTCATGGGCTGGCTGGTGAAGGAGATCGAGGCCGCGTGGCGGTATGCCTTGGGTCCGGCGAGGCCCGCGAGGAGTGTGGAGGCCACTGCGCCGTCCTCAATGGCGGTCCGCAGCTGGGGCAGGAACTCGACTCCGTCGCCGGAGGTGGCGAGCAGGGTGTCGGCGGCATCGGCGTCCTGCGGCCGGGCGAGGCGGATGAGGGTGCCAGCCGGGCCCTGCCAGCCTTTGCGGACGCGGTCGGCGGACACCAGCGGCGTCTTCTTCGCGGTGCGTTTGGCCATGGATGGGTCCCCCCTGGGTGGTCTTGATGCTCTGTCCAGGTCACCGTACGGTTTCGGGCTCGGTCCGGGGACCGGGGACCTCCCCGCCCCGGAGGGCGGCGAAGTCGGCGCGCGCCTGCTCGACGGCTTCGGGGTACGCCTCGCGCTTGGTGTGCTCGGCGAGTGCCCGGTAGACGCTGGCGACGGACGGGCTCAGCCCTTTGCGTTTGCCGGTGGGGATGATCAGGTCGGGCTGGATCTGCTCGACGGACTCGCCGTTCGCTCTCCGCCGGAGCACGGTGCGCAGCATGTCGTCGGTGATGACGGGCGGCCGGCCTCCGTGCTTGCCTTTGCGGGCCGCGGTGTCGAGGCCCTCCAGCGTCGACTCCCGGATGTTCTCCCGCTCGGTCTCCGCCATCGCCGCGAAGAACGCGAACAGCAGCGGCGCCGCGCCGGTGGGGTCGTAGATGCCGGGCAGGGGCCCGGCGAGCATCTCCAGGACCAGGCCGTGGGCGGTGAGGTGGTCGGCGAGCGCGGTGAGTTCGGCGGCGTCGCGGCCGAGCCGCTTCATCTCGTACACGGTGAAGATGACCCGGCAGTGCGGGGCGTGCGCCTTGATCTCCCGCGCCGTACGCAGGGCAGGTGAGCCCGTACGACGTCGGCGTGGAGATGATGCTGGACGGCGCGCAGGTGCTGCGGCTGGGCCGCGACCTGGTCGTCAACGTCGCGCAGGAGAACCACACCCAGGGCGCGGAGTGGCTGGAGCGGCACCTCGGCCACCAGTACCGCGTCCACCGGGTGTGGCGGATGGCGGACAACCACATCGACTCGATGGTCCTCGCCCTGAAGCCTGGGGTCTTCCTGGCCCGGCACGACGGCATCCGGGACCTGATGCCCGAGCCGCTGCGCTCGTGGAAGTTCGTCGTGCCGCCGGAGCCCGATGCGGGCGCGTTCCCGGTGTACGACGACTACGAGGATCTGGTCCTCACCAGTCCGTACATCGACCTCAACGTGCTCTCGGTCGACGAGAACACGGTGCTGGTCAACGAGGAGTGCACCGGCCTGGCCAAGCTGCTGGAGGCCGAGGGCTTCGACGTGGTGCCCGTACGCCACCGGCACCGGCGTCTGTTCGGGGGCGGCTTCCACTGCTTCACCCTGGACACCCATCGCACCGGCGGCTTCGAGGACTACCTGGCGTGAGCCTCCCGGGCGTGCTGCTGCTGGCCGCGGCCGGCCCCGAGGCGGGCGCCCTCGTCAGGGCGGCCGCCGCCCGGGGGCACCTGGTCCACGCCGCGACCACCGCCGCGGCGTACGAGGGCTACGGGCCGGAGTTGAAGGGCCTGCTGGCCGGGCGGGTCGTCACCGACTTCGCCCAGTCCGGCCGGGCTGTCGACGAGATCGCCGCGTACGCCCGTCACCGCGGTGTCGGCGCGGTGCTGACCGTCAACGAGTACCTGACCGAGCTCGCCGCGCACCTCTGCGCCGAGCTGGGGGTGCCCGGCAACGACCCGGGCCGGGCACACGCGGCCCGGGACAAGGCGGCCATGGCCGAGGCGTTCGCCGCGTCCGGGGTGCGCACGCCGTACACGGTCCTCGTCCGGGACCCGGCCGGGCTGCGGGCCGCGCTGGCGGACCTGCGGGTGGGCTTCCCGTGCGTCATCAAGCCGGTGTCAGGGGCGGGCTCCGCCGGCGTCACGGTGGTGAGCGGCCCGGCCGGTGCCGCCGCGGCCGCCGACGGCGCCCGCGCGGTAGCCGGCATGTACGCAAGCGGCGGCGAGGCGGGCGTCCTGGTCCAGGCGTACGCCGCCGGGACGGAGTACAGCGTCGAGTCCCTCACGCAGGACGGCACCACGACGCACCTCGCCGTCACCCGCAAGCAGGTGACCGACGGCGCGAAGAGGGTCGAGACCGGGCACAGCCTCCCCGTCGACCTGCCCCCGTCCATCGAGGCGGCCGTGTACCGGGAAGTGGGCGCGGCGATCGGCGCGGTGGGTATCCGGCAAGGGGCCTCGCACACCGAGGTCATCGTCGGCGGGGACGGGCGGTGCACGGTCATCGAGATCGGCGCCCGCCTCGCCGCCGGACAGATCGGGGTCCTGATCCAGCACGCCCTGGGCATCGACGTCTGGGCGGCCCTGCTCGACGTCGCCCTCGGCCGCCCGGCCCAGCTCGCACCCACCGCCTGCGGATACGCGACCGTGCGGTTCGTGACCAGCCCGTGCGCCGGACGGCTGACGTCGCTCTCCGGGCTCCCGACGGTGGGCCCCGGTGTGCCGTTCGTCCGCTGGCGGGCGGCGCTCGGCGGCCTCGTCCACGAGCCGGACACCAACGGCCACCAGCTGGGGTCGTTCGTGGTCACCGGCCCGGACGCCGCCGGGGTCGAGGAGCGGGCCGACGCGCTCCTGCGGCAGATCCGCATCCACGTCGAGCCGCACCCGAACGGGCCCGCTCAGGTCAGGCCGGCAAGTACCTCGGCCATCGCGCCGTAGCTCTCGCGGACCGCGTCCGTCTTGGCCAGCCGGTGGCGCTCAAGGCGGATCGCGCCCAGGTGCCGGGCCTCGTAGACCCGCGCCCGCCACACCGCGGCGGGCGAGCGGTCCAGGGCGCCGTAGGGCTTCCAGAACGCTTCGCGCTCGTCCGCCTTGGCCGTCGCCATGCGGATGGTCCAGTCCGCGGCGGGGTCCCCGAACCATGTGCGGTCGAAGTCCAGGACGCCGGTGATCACCGGCTCGGGGGCCGCCGGGTCCATCAGGGCGTTGACGGTCCACAGGTCCCCGGTCAGCAGCCTCGGTTCGGTGATCTCGTCGAACATGGCGCGGTCGTGCGCGGCCACCGCCTCGACCTTACGCACGTCGGCCGCGTCCAGGCCGACGCCGTCCAGATCGGCGGCGATCTCCTCCAGCGACGCGATCACCGCCTCGCCCCACGTGGCGTACCCCGGGCCGCCCACGGGCCCGAAGTGCGGGCCGCGCACGTCGTGCACGGAGCGGGTGATGGCGCCCATCCGCCGGAAGAACACCGGCCACGCGGCACGCGGATACGTTCCCAGGTGCTCCGGGGCCGGGATGCCATCCAGGTGGGTCTGGATCATCCAGTCCCGGCCGATCACCTCGTGCGACCAGTCGGCGGCCAGCACCTGCGGCATCAGCGGCGCGATCACCGCCAGCCACGGCACGCTGCTGTACTCGTTGCGCATCAGGTGGCGCTCACTGCGGAACTGGCGGGCCTCCGGCGGCGCGACCCGCAGGATCACCGGCCGGGCATGGTCGGCCAGGGTGACGCGGTAGACGTTGTTGTACATCCCCGTGCCCAGCTCGACAGCGGACACGGGCATGGCGGCGTCCCCGAAGGCCCGTCGGCAGACCTTCCCGATCTCCTCCGCGGTCAGTGACTGCTGGAACGCCTCCGAGGCGCGCTCAACCGGCTGGAAGTCCATGCCGCTCAGGATGCCCCGCCCGGAGGCTGTTCGTCACATACACCGCGCACGACGCTACGGCGCAAACGCATCCGTCCTGGTGACACGGCCCTTAGAAACCGCCCTCCCGGCCCTGGGCGGGCCAATCGCCCCTCTACCAGGCCCGCCCGCCGCACTGGGGCACTTCGCCGATACCCGCGCCCGCCGTACAGCGGCGCCTCTACCGTCCAGCCCGACAGGTGATCACGGGGGCGGGCGAAGGGGCTGAGCAGTGGGGCGGGATCTGGGTCTGGACGGGGTGGTGGACCACTTCACCCTGTCCGGCGACGAGACGGGCTGGCTACGGAACAAGACCGGCGCCACGAGGCTGGGCTTCGCCGTTCAGCTGAAGTTCCTGGCCTGGCGCGGCCGGTTTCCCAGGATGCGCCTGGAGCTCCCGCCCGACGCGGTCGAGCACGTCGCCAAGCAGGTGGGCGTCGCCGCGTCCGAGCTGGGTTTCTACGACTTCACCTCCCGTGCCGCGAAGCGGCACCGCAGTGAGCTGCGGGATCTGACCGGGTGGCACGAGTGCTCGAAGACCGACCTGGTCAAGCTCGTCTCGCACCTGGTGGACGTGATCTGGCACGACGAACGCCGCGAGGAGCAGGTGCGGGCCGAGCTGCTGCGGCAGATGCGCGTGGACCTGATCGAGCCGCCGACCGCGGCCCAGATCACCACGATCATCCGGTCCGCGCTGCACCAGGCCGACGAACGGGCCGTCGCCGAGGTCGCCGCACGGCTCGCGCGCGTGCAGGACTGTCCCCGCCGGCTGGACGCGCTGGTCTTCACCGACCCGACCGGCGAGGCCACCGAACAGGGCGACGGGGCGGCGGTGGACGGCGACGCCCAGGAAGAGGACGAAGACGATACGGAGTCGGTGCTCTCCGACATCAAGTCCCATCCGGGCAACGTCAGCCTCAACTCGCTGCTGGACGAGATCAAGAAGCTCAAGCAGGTCCGTGCAGTCGGCGTCCCGGCCAAGGCATTCACCGGCATCGGCGTGCAGGTCGTGGGCGCCTGGCGGGCCCGCACTTCGGCCGCCTCCCCGAGCCACCTGCGGCGCTTCGACGATCCCGTACGGCACGTCCTGCTGGCCGCGCTGCTGTTCCAGCGTCAGCGGGAGATCACCGACACCCTGGTGGAGCTGTTGAACTCCACCGTGCACCGCATCAACGCGCGAGCGGAGAAGAAGGTGACCGAGGCGTTCGTCGCCGAGTTCACCAAGGTCCGCGGCAAGTCCGGCCTCCTCGGGAAGATCGCCACCGCATCCCTCGGGGCCCCCGACGGCTCGGTCCGCTCCGTGGTCTTCCCGGCGGCCGGCGGGGAGAAGACCCTCAAGGACCTGGTCGCGGAGATGAAGGCGACCAACGCGGAGTTCGCCCGCAACAAGCGGGAGGTGTTCAAGTCCTCCTACTCCAACCACTACCGCAGCGGCCTGATGAAGCTCCTCGAAGTGCTGGACTTCTGCTCCTCCAACGACCAGCACAAGCCCGTCATGCGTCTTCCAGGCCCTGCGCGAGAGGCTGCGCTGCAAGGAGATCTGGGTGACCGGCGCCGACAAGTGGCGCAACCCCGACGACGACCTGCCCGACGACTTCGAGACCCGCCGCGCGGAGTACTACGACAAGCTCAACAAGCCGCGCGACGGCAAGGTCTTCACCGCCCAGCTGAAGGCCGAGATGCGCGCCGAGCTCGGCGCCCTGGACACCAAACTGCCGAAGCTCCCGTGGGTCACGATCAGCGGCAAGAACCGCAACGGCGCGATCAAGTTCACCGAGCCCGAGCCGCAGAAGGAGCCGAAGAACCTGCGCAAGCTCAAAAGGGCGATCCGCAAGAAGTGGGGCACCTTCTCTGAACTAACGCTGCGTGGAGCTCACTTCCCTCGATGAGCGTCCAACTGCATCTGAATTTGGTCATCGATCTGCTCGACGGCGAAGGCAGCTTGCTTTTCGAGTCTCTCGAAGGATGTCTCGATGGCAGCGAACTCCGTGAAGAGGGCATGTTTCTCTGTGATCCCGGAGAGGGCGGCTGCACGCTCGCGCCAGGTCACGAGGTCGCCTTCGTCGTGTGGGTAGGTCCGGCTTCGCATCACATCGCGGTTGAAGATCGCCTCTGTGTCACCTTCGGCCACCTGGATGATGCGGAGGGCGTCGCCAGGAAGGAGGTCGGGGAAGAAGCCCTCGACATATCGGATGTTCCCTTCGAGTTCTTCAAGGCGCCCGAGCAGATGCTTGGTCAGCGCGTCGCGAACGGCTTCGAGGTCCAGCCCCACCTCTTCCCGAAGTTGGTTCGCTGCTCGCTCGGGCAAGTCAAAGGGATCGCAGTAGCCGGTGAACCCCTCGATGAAGCGATCGAGTTCAGGCCCTGTCTCTTCGTCAGCGACCGATCCAGGGCTGTATGTGGAAAGGACAGTGCAAGCAGTGTCGAAGTAGATCAGCACAGCGGGACGGATCACTTCGAGGCGGTGGTGATCGCGGTGGTAGGTCTCATTGCGGTACTCGTGCAGCCGCTTGAGTACCGGGCCGACCTCGTTCGGGAGGCTGCCCCGATCGACCAGGAAGTCGATCTTGTCGGGAAAGCTGTGATTGATCTTCTTCCTCTTTCCCTTCGAAGTCACCTGTCTTTCGAGTTCCTTGATCTCGGCCCTGATCACATCGTTGCCGCGGCCGTCGTCCTCGGCTCGTCGATAGTTCTCCAGAGTCCGGAGATCCCAATGTTCGAGAGCCAGCGCGTCCTGAATTTGGCGATGCATGATCAATTCGACGGCGCTGTCAAGGAGGATGAACGCGAGCCTGAGCTGCGGTACTCGGCCTACTTCGATGAGGCGTTTGACCTCCTCAAACTGCACGATCACCAGCTCAAGCTGCTTCATCGGTCCCTGCCTCTCCGGCTCGTCAACCGTCCCTCCTATGGGACCGAGCGGGCACCACGGTAGTGAACGATGCCACCGACTGGCATGCGGGTTTCAACGTCCCGTGCGTCCGTTATTGTCCGGACTCTGGGCTTGGGCCCTCGGCAGCCGTCCCGTTTCCTAGCCGAATGACGGCATGCCGAGGTTCACGACCATGGTCCGCCGGTTCACCTCGGCATCGAGCTGGGCCAGTTTGCTCTCGGCGCCGACGAGGCTGACGCGTAGGCCCTCGACCTCGCCGAGCCATCCCTCCCGCTCGGCCTCGGCGATCCGCGCGATGAGGTTGTCGCGGATCTCGGCGAGCCGTGCCCGCTGTTCCGGCTCGGGCCGCAGCAGCGAGCACCGGATGCAGGCGTGCTCGTGAACACACTGTGTGCCGAAGGCGCGGGCGCATGTACCGACGGAGAGCTTGCGCTTCTCGAAATGGGCCAGGAAGGCATCCCACTCTTCGCTCGTGGGCGTGCGGTACTCCTCGCTCGGCCGCAGTGCCCGGCGGCGGGCGATGAATGCCCGGTGGGCCTCGATCGCCTCGGTCGGATAGGCCGCCTTGTAGTTCATCGTGGTGGAAATCGTCTTGTGGCCGCAGATGACCTGTGCGATGTGCGGCGGCAGACCGCTCATGATGGCGTCGGTGACGAAGACTCTGCGGAAGTCGTGCGGCTGGTAGCGCAACGGCTGGCCGGTGGCGTCGGCCAGGCCGGAAGCCAGCAGGGTCTCGTCCAGCGACTTTCGGATCGTGAACACCGACACCGGCCGGTTCTGGCCGCCCCAGCACCACTGGAACAACAGCGGCAATGGCGGGTTCCACGCACGTTCGTTGGGGTCGTAAACACGGACCAGAGGAATCGCGCCGGAAGCGTCGCGCACTCGGCAGACCATCGCGCTGAGCACATCAGCCAGCTCCGGACTCACCAGGAGAAGACGTTCCTCGTCGGTCTTGGACGGGGCGATTTGCAGGAGGGGGACGACCTCGCCGGTGGTCGGCAGTCTGTACTGGGTGATGCTGTGGTGGCTCGCCTCCAGCATTTCTTCGATACGAACTCCGGTATGGCGGAGGAACTCCACGGCCGCCCAGGCCCAGAAGGCGCGCTGCTCGGCCGGGCCCAGGCAGTGCCGCCGGCCGTTCGCGTCATAGGCGGTGGCCGATGCCGCGTGGTCGGTGTAGCGGGTGCCCTTGACCTTGATGTAGGTCTCGCCCAGCACGGAGAACGAGGTTCCCGGTGGCGCCGCGCGGACGGCGGCGAGCCGGGCCTTGGCCTTCTTGAGCTCGTCGGCCGCAGTCTTGACCAGGGTGGGAAGAACCGGGAGCCGCTCTCGGGTCCGCTGGTCCATGCGAGCTTTGCGCCGGGTGACGTGCTTCCGCTGGGAGATCTCGGCTTCCTTGACCGGACACGGGGCGACCCACGGGCCCCAGCGGCCCGGCTCTTCCAGAGCCCACTGGGCTAGGTCCAGGTAGAAGGCCCGCACTGTCGTCAGCAGATTGATGACGTTCGTTCGAGGGCTCGCGACCTCGACGGATGTGCCGTCGGGCAGGCGGCGGACCGTGGTCTTGGTGCGGCAGCGTTTCTTCCAGCCCGCACTGACCTCAGGGTCCAGACGGAGAGAGCCGATGCCGGGGTGGTGACGTTCCAGATCCGCCCAGAAGTGCCGGGCGAGGGTGCGGGAAAGGTCTTCGAGAGAGTTGTAGTCCAGCGATGGCTGACGCTCGGTCAGGTAGTCCACGATCAGGTCGCGGACGGGGCGGCACCGCAGCTTGTAGCGGTCCACGAGTTCGGCGGCGCTGACCTGGCCGGAGTGCCTACTGACGTCACGCATGGTGGTAGGCGCCTCGGAGGGGAAGTTCCCGAGTTCCCTTAGCCACGAGTAGAACAGCGACCGCCCGGAGCCGGCGTGCACGTAGACGCGTGCCTCGGTCTCCCGCAGTTCCAGGCAGTCGCCGACGCTGATGTCGCGGACCCCGCCGCCCTTGGCAACCACCAGCATCGCGATCTGGTAGCGGGCGTTGAACCCGAGGTTCGTCGACCACAGCTCCGGCGCCGCGAGGGCGGCGAAGCCGTCCGGGTCACGGCGCTCGCTGACCAGCTGCCTCAGGTTCAGGGACTGGCGCGTCATCAGCCACTCCAGGCTGGGACGGATCACATCAGCGCAGACCAACACGAGGGCGCCGGAGGAGAGTTCGGTCCGGTCGACGCGTCCGTAGCGGCCGTCGCTGATCGCCTCCATCAGGTGGTCGAGCCATCCCCGTCGCTGCTCGTCAGAGCCGGAGTTCAGCCACCGCTGTTGCCATGTGCCGCCCGGAAACAACTCCAGCCAGCGCAGGATCGTCTGTGCCCCGCGGCCTCGGATGTAGCGCGTGTGCCTGTTCGCATTCGCCGAGAATTCCGCGAGGCGCTCTTTGACCTGGGCCCTGTCTTCGGCGGTCGCCGGCCAGGTGTCGGGAACCGGTCTCGCGGGGAAAGCGGACCGAAGGGACCTCTGGACGGAACCGTGCAACGGAGCCGAGGGCCGGTGTCCTGAGCGCCTGGCCGCAGGTGGCGTCGTGGTTGTCGTCGTGGTCATGGCCGCCGTCCGAACAGCACGTCCAGGCTCTCCGGGTCGTAGCCGGGAGCCGGAGCAGGCGGCAGGACCGGCTGACGAGCCTGGCGGGCGTGGTGGGCCAGCACGCTCTCGATCACCTCGTCCCGGCTGGCGGCGAGGTAAATTTCCGTGGTGGAAAGATGGGCATGGCCGAGGACCCACTTCACGTCCGTCAGGGGCATCTGAGGGTCGCGCGCCATGCGGTAGGCGGCCGTGTGTCGCAGGTCGTGCAGGGTCCAGTTCGATCCCAACAGGTCGTTCGCCCGGTCGAACATCGCTCTGGCCGCATGGTAGTTCAGTGGCCTCCACGGCCGCCGAAGCGTCCACCACAACGGCAGCCGACGTCCATGTGGGGCGCCCTGACGCCGCGTGTCCTCCTGATAGAGCCGCAGCCACACGAATGTGTCCGGCGATGCTGGCAGCGGCTGGCTCTCCCGCGTCCCCTTGCGGACGACGGTGATCAGCTGCTGGCCCGGGTCGGCGTCCAGTTGGCGGCTGGTGAGCAGTTCGTCGGCCCGGGCCCCGGTGGACACCCAGGCCGCGAGCAGGGCCCGGTCCCGGTTGTACTTCAACGCAGCGAACAGCGCGTTGAACATCTCGTCCGGGATGCGGCGCGGGAGCTTCTTGGGCACGCGCGGCCGGTATCGGCCCTGCTGCTCGTGTCGGAACGGCTCCATCGGATTGTGGTGGGCGTTGGCCCGGCCTCGCCGGAAGCGGTCCAGCGGGAAGGGGTTGATGATCGGCCCGGTGCCCTCTTCGAGGTGGAATTCGTAGAAAGACCGCAGCACCGTTTCACTGTGCGCGCGGGTGGTCGGCGCGTACTTCCTGCCAGGCGTCGGCTTCCCCGTCACCGGGTTCGGTGCCCCCGGCTCAGCCCGCTTCGCTCCGCTCGGTCTGGGGCCGGGGACAGTCACGCCCTGGCGCTGGTACCGCCAGTGAACGCGGACCGGCTTGTCCGCGAGTTGCAGCCATCGGGAGAAGTCCCGCGCCTCGCTGCGGGTCGCCCGGTCCCAGGCGACATCGACCGCCCACAGGAACCGGTACCACCGGAGCAGATCCATGCCGTACGACCGGACCGTGGTCATGGGCCTGCTGGCCGCCTGCAACTCGGCGAAGAACGCCGCGACCGGAACGACCGGCAGACCAGCCGGATCGAGCAGGCGGTAGGGCTCCTGCGGCTCGCCGGTCTCGACTAACCGCCCTGCTTCGGGCAATAGAAAACGTGTCAGATCCCGCCCGGGATCGTTCAGATCAACCATGACGGGAAGCTAGCAGAAACATGCTCTGACCTGCTAAAACGCCGGAGTTAGTTCAGTCAACGGGCCCTCGACTGGATCGAGACGGCCGTGGACACCGGGAAGGTCGACGTCGACGAGGCGCTCGCCAAGCTCCTGCAAGGCGAATAGGCGGTGCCCCCCGCCTCCAGGCGCCTGTCGGCGGCATCCCTCAGACACGCCGACACGATCCGGTTCGTCCTCTTCGAGGCCCGTCCGGCGGGGCTGACCTTCCCCCAGCTCCTGCGGGCGAGCGAGCTGACTCCCAGCCAGGCCCGCGCGGGCCTGGCCCACCTCCGCGACACGATCACCGAGCGGGGCTGGCCCCCGCTGATCTGGACGAAGAAGGACGGCTACCGCTTCTGTTCGGACCCTGCCGAGCTCCAGGCATACGAACTCGTGGTCATCCGGGAGAAGCTCACCGAGATCCGCCGGTTCATCTCCGCGGTCGTCGCCCCGCACGCGGCGCTCCAGCCCAAGGGACGGTGGATCAGGCACCTGCACACCCAGTTCACCTCCGTCGAGTCCACGCTCGACGTGATCGCCGAGTACATCGACACCTGACGGGTTGGGGGACGGCGAAGCCGTCCCCCAACCCCCTTCCGGAGAAGAGGAGTTCGCCGTGACGCGCAGGCGCTGCTACCCCTCCGACACCTTCGACGACGAGTGGGCGCTCATCGAACCCCTCCTCCCCGCCCCTGCCTGCGAGACCCGGCGCGGGGGACGTCCGGAGAAGCACCCCCGCCGCGAGGTCGTGGACGCGATCCGCTACGTCGTGGACACCGGGTGCAAGTGGAGGGCGCTGCCGAAGGACTTCCCGCCCTGGCGGACCTGCTACAACTTCATGGCCCGCTGGGCGGCGGCCGGCGTCGTCGGACAGATCCGCGACCAGCTCCGCAAACACGTCCGCCGCGAGATGGGACGCGCGCCTGGCGCGGTCGCCACCGTCATCGACTCCCAGTCCGTGAAGGCCGCGGAGACCGTCGGCCGTGACTCGCGCGGCTACGACGGCGCGAAGAAGATCAACGGCCGTAAGCGCCACCTTGTCGTCGACACCAAGGGTCTCCCGCTGTTCGTCATGGTCACCCCGGCCGACGTGACCGACCGCGACGCCGCGAAGGAAGTCCTGTTCCGGCTGCGGCTCATGCACCCCGAGATCACCATCGTCTGGGCTGATTCCGGCTACGCGGGCAAGCTCGTGACCTGGGCGAAGACCCACTTGGATCTCACCCTCAAGACCGTCTCGCGGCCGAAGGACGCCACCGGGTTCGTGATCCTGCCCCGGCGTTGGGTCGTAGAGCGCTCGCTCGCGTGGATCATGCACGCCCGCCGTCACGCCAGGGACTACGAGCGGCTGATCCAGCACTCGGAATCCTTGATCACCTGGGCCGCGATCACACTCATGACCAGGCGCATCACCCGCCGGTCCTCCCGCAGGAACGGACAGTCCGCCTCCCGCGACGCCCACCGGGACTGACCCTCCCTGACGTTCACGGTCGTCAACGCCACACGGACCGTCCCACCATCACGGTCCCACGAACTCCCCGTCCAGGACAGCCGGTTCACCCCTTAATCGCGGCCAGAAGCGATCGCGAAGCCTGGTCCGCCGACCGCATGTTCTGCCCGGTGATCAGCGGACCGTCTGCCACAACGTGCGACGTGAAAGCCGGTGCCTCCTCGAAGACCGCACCCAGCCCGACGAGACGCTCCTCCAGAAGGAACGGCACAACCGCAGCCCGCCCGAGCTCAATCTCCTCGCGCGTCGTCAAAGCAGTCACCTTCCGGCCCTCCACCAGCGGCCGGCCTGTCGCTGGATGCAGCCCGCAGAGCGCGGCAACCCCATGGCACACCGCTACCACCGGCTTGCCCGCATCCAGTGCGGCAGCAACGAACGTCGCGACCCTCGCGTTGTCGGCAAGATCCCACATGCCACCATGGCCTCCCGCGACGAAGAGACCGTCATAATCCTCAGCCGACACCGCCGACAGAGGACGAGAGTCACGGAACAGCCCCATCGCCACAGCATCCCCGGTGAGCCGCTGCAGGGCGACAGTCTCGACGCCCTCTCCGAAGCTCAGCGGATCGATGGGCGGCTCCCCACCTCGCACCGAGGCCACCACAACCTCCACACCAGCCTCGGTGAGCACGTAGTAGGGAGCCGCGAACGTCTGAAGTCCCACCCCCGTAGACAACCCAGACGAGCCGAGCTGCCCATGAGAAGTCATGATCACAAGGACTCGCACCATCTGCTGTCGCTCCCGTGCTGCGGCGCCGTACAAACGGCGAGTCGGTCGGGCAGATTCAACCCGCCCTGATCATCCCCACCGGCAAGCGCAAGGGACAAGCCTCTCCAGCGTCGCAAACATCTACCGAGCACTCGCCGAGCACGAGAAGCAACAGGCGTACCCCAAGGCCGCCGAGCAAGCGCACGCCGACTTCGTCGACCTCCAGCAGCGCGACCGCGGGTCCGCGTAACTACTCAGCGCTACATAGCAGGCGGCGGCAGCTATACGAGAACACGGCCATCACCATTCCCATGATGGCCCAACGAGCCGTTCGCCGGAACATCACGACCGGGCGGAGATATGGAACAGGTACTTACCTTGTCTTTTAACCAGGCGGCCGGTTCAGGGCCGGGCTGAGTGTCAGTGCTGGCGCGTAGATTGTGCGGGTGAGCTGGGATGTATTCATCATGCGGTTTCCGCCCGAGGCCGAGGTGATAGACGAGATACCCGAAGACTGGGAGCCACCGAGCCTGGGCGCGGGCCGCGACGTTCGCGGTGTCCTTGCAGATGTGTTGCCGGGCATCGAGTATGCGCAGAATGGTTGGGGCGACTACGAGGGTCCCGGCTTCTCCATCAGCACCCCGGTCAACGAGGCTGATGACGCCCCGGTCGCCGGAGTCAGTCTCTTCATCCATGGCGACAGCGAAGCAGCAGCTCACGCTGCCCTCGCGGTCGCCGATGCGTTGAAAGCACGGGCCTTCGACACTGGGTCGGGAGACTTCCTCACCGCGGACCGCGCCCAGTCGGCTTTCGATGCTTGGCGTGCATACCGAGATCGCGTCCTGGACCAGCGTGGGCCCTGAGCACGTCTTCTATCCTCTGAGGTTGTCTCGTTCGATGATGCTTTCGGGCCGTCTGGTCGTCTTCCCGACGTCGTAGCGGGTGGCGGGCCGCCGGTTCTTCGAACCAAGTGGCCTGCCTGGTCCGGGTGTTGAGGGTTTCGGTGCACGGGCCGGGCAAGTGAGATGTGGGCGGAGGTTTCTGAACCCTCGGCGGACTCGGGCGGGGGTGAGCCGGCCGGGCTCGGCGGGCTTCTCCCACGGCCGCCGCAGGTCGGCGGCTGCCTCGCGCAGAAGGCGGATCTGGGTGTGTGCGGCGATGATCAGCCAGGTCCAGCGTTCGCCGGCCTCGGGGGTTCGCAGCTTCGGGCGGGTCCAGCCGAGGGTCTGTTTCATCAGCCTGAAGAGGTGCTCGATGTCGAACCTCCTCAGGAACGCCTGCCAGCGCGCGTCGACGTCCTCGGTGTTCAGGCCGGTGGCGGAGGACCAGAGCCAGAGCGGGAGCGGGTCGCCTCCGCCGGGCAGGCGGTCGACCTGGAGGCGGAGCAGCGTGCCTTCGATGATGGGGAGTGCGCCGGTGTGGTCGATCCATGCGGAGCGGGTGGTCAGGCGGGGGTGGATGCGGTCCCAGGCCATCGCGCGGGCGGTGCCGTACCGGTCAGTGACCTGCGTCGTTGCCGCGTCCGGCTCGCCCCAGGTGTCCGGCTTGGCGAAGCGGAACTCCTTGCCGTGCTTCGGCGGTCGCCCGCCCTGGGGATAGGCCAGGGCGTACTCCTTGAGCGTGGGAGTCGGCCGTCGCATGACACGGTCGGAGCGCATCCGGCCGAGCACTTCGACCGGGAGGCCGTCGAGGAGGTGGGCCATGCGCGGGGCGTCGTAGCCGGCGTCGAAGACGATGAGGATGTCGCGGTCGCCGACGTGCCAGCGGCCCATCTCGATCAAGTCCGTGACCACACGGCGGAGCTGGGCGGAGGTGGCCTCGGCGACGTCGTCCTCGGGGCCGAGACGGACGGCGTCCAGGAGCTGGCACCAGGACGTCCGGCCCGATTCGAGGGCGGCGACGAAGGAGTACGGCCAGCCGGGGACGAACTGGTCCGAGGAACGTCCGCTGCGGCCGTAGACGTGGCAGAACAGGCGGTCCGCACTGGTCGGCGCATCGGGGCGGAGCCAGTGGCTGACGTCGACCGCCAGGACCAGGCGCCCATCGGCAGCCCGCGGCATCGGCAGACCGGCCAGCACCTGCCGCAGTCGGGGCACGTCCACACTCCCGCGGTTCAGGGCCTCGTACATCGCGCCGTGCCCACGCCGGTGCTCGGCCACCAACGTCAGATCCACCGGCGAGGCCACCGGCCCGTCCGCGCACAGCAACGCGTCGACGAGGTCGAACAGTTCGTCGCCGCGCGTGGTCAGACAGTCGAATAAATCGTCCCGAAAGCGTGAGGCGTTCGCGAACGCCTCCGCCGGAACAGAATCAGGCAGCAGACTCACCTCACGGCCTTCGTACTGGTCAAGTGCCTCTTTGGTCGGAGCACATGATGGTGCGGAGGCCGCCCGCACGTCCGCTGAACAGCGGAACCAGAGATCAAGTTCGAGTACCGTTCGGACGCTGGTCAGCAGGTCAGGCGGCAAGCAGTGAGGCGTGGATCCGGCTGACCGCACGCAGGATCTCGTCTCGGTTCTTCGCCCTCTTGATCCATGTCGGAAGACGGGCCACCAAGGTCATCTTCTGTCCGGTGTCGTACCAGGGAGCTCGTTCCCGCAGCGACGCCTGGACGAACCGACAGATCAATTCGAGATGTTCGAGGTTGTAGGCCCACAACCACCCGTGCCGGGTCTCGACCTGGAGCCACAGCGGCATACCGAAGTACGGATCCGTCGCTGGTTGAGCTGTGCCGGCAGAGAGCGTGACAAGGCGGCCGCTCCACACCCGTGACAGTCCGCAGCCATGACAGACCAGGCGCCGCGGCCTGAACAGAATCCGCCCCCCGGAACCGGAGTCTTCGGGCGCCGGAACGACACGGGCGGCCTTCTCACAACCGGGGCACCGCACCATGATCAAGCTGATGAAGTCGTACTCGGTGCTGCGCGGGTCCCGGAACCGAGCAGAGAACCTGGCCATGCGGTGAGTATGCAACTGCCCTGCCGAACAACGCATCCCGATTCGGCCGCTCATGCTCAGGCCCGCCAACCACCCTGCCAGGGCCGGACGGAGGTTAAGGAACTTCCCAATGACGATGTCAAGCCGCCGTTGTGACGGTTGGTGAGGCAGAGTAATACTCTCCGTCGCGGAGCATGGCCCACAAGACGTTGGCTCGTCGCCGGGCCAGAGCGAGCACGGCCTGCTTGTGGCCCTTCCCCTCGTTGCGCTTGCGGCCGTAGTAAGACTGGGAGGCGGTGCAGGTTCTGAGGCTGGCCATGGCGGAGAGGTAGAAGGCGCGGAGCAGGCCGCGGTGGTAGCGGCGCGGGCGGTGCATGTTCCCGCTGACGCGTCCTGAGTCGCGTGGCACGGGTGAGAGGCCGGCGAACGACGCGAGGCGGTCGGCCGTACCGAACGCTTCCAGGTCACCGCCGGTTGCGGCGATGAACTCGGCGCCGAGGAGAGTGCCCATGCCGGGCAGGCTCCGGATCACCGTGGCGTGTCGGTGCTCGTTGAACCGAGCCTCTATGAGCGCGTCGAGCTCGGCGATCTCCTCACTGAGGGCCAGCACACCGTTGGCGATGCGGGCGACCATGGCGGCCGCGAGGGTCTCTCCGGGCAAGGCGGTGTGCTGGGCCCTGGCCGCCTCGACGGCTGTTTCGGCGAGCGTGGCCGCGTTCTTCACCTTGCGGTTCCTCAGCCAGGTCCGGATCCGCGTGGCTCCGCTGCGACGGATGGCGGCCGGCACCTGGTAGCCGGTCAGGAGGACGACCTGGCCCTTCTTGCTCAGGTTCAGCGCACGCTCCAACGCGGGGAAGAACTCGATCGAGCAGTTGAGCCCGCAGGCGGTTGGTCTGGCGGGTCCGGTCGTTGACCAGGTCGAGGCGGCGGGCGGTCAGGGTCCGCAGGTCGATGGCTATCTCGTCGCCGGGTCGCAAGAGACCGAGGTCCTTGCGCATGCGTGCCTGGTCGGCGATGACGAACGTGTCCTTCTCGTCCGTCTTGCCCTGACCTCGGTAGGCGGCCGAAGCCTGGTGCACGGCGAGGCCGGTGATGTAGACCATCGGCTGCTCGTGGCTGAGCAGGAGGCCGATGAGCAGGGCGGCACCGCCGTGGTTGATATCCACCGCCCACAATGTGTCCCCGGAGAGCGCGAGGACGTCCGCGATCAGCTCAAGCAGGGCCGTCTCGTCGTTGAAGACTCGACGCGAAAGGAGGCGTTCGCCCCGCTCGTCGACCACCACGCAGTGGTGGTGTTCCTTGCCGATGTCCACTCCGGCCCAGATCTGGGGCACGGTCACCTCCGCCAGCTTGTCGTCACACAGCAATCCCGCAGACGACCTCGCCGACGTTGTCCTACACAGCGATCAAGTCGCGTATCCCAATTAGCGGTCGAGTCGTCGCGGGGCTCCGGGCGGCCAAGTTCTTTGAGCCATCCAACGGCGACAAGCTCACAGCCATACCCGAAACCCCCGGGCCCGCCGATCTTACGAAGGACCAGCTCAGACCCACGCTTGGAAGGTAGGACAAGCTTAGTGCCTGTGTCGGGTCCTTGCATGACAAGTCCAGTAGTACCAACGCGCGACAGCCTGGCCTCGCTGAACGAGGCCAGGCTGCGCTGATGTGTCGACGACCATGGCCTCGGTGCTGGTGGGCCCGCGTAATCAACTGCCGCCAGTTCTCCGAGGAACGCTGCCCGCTGGTGACCTTCCATGATTATGGGAGCGTGCCTCGCGTGTGGTGTGTAGGGGGAGCCGTCGACGGCTGCACACACCGGAGGAATCATGAACTACTGAGGCTAGAAAAGTGGCCACTACCCCGCCAACTGGAAAGGGATCAGAATTTGCACCGTCCGCGCCGCCGGACGCCGCGAAGTGACTATCCGGGCGTAGCCGCTAGAGGAATTTTATCCGGGTGTAGATGTCTTTCTGTTCATGCTCGCCGCTATCGGCTTCGGGTGCGTGAGGCTGGTGGAGTGTTCGGCCAGGAGTGCTCATAGGGTGTCTTCCGGAAACCGCCGGGCATAACGTCAGAAAACTTGTGTCGACGCTGCCATGCAACCCACAAGAAGCATGCGCCGAAGACGATTGATGTCACCGCGCAGAGAACCTCGGCAACCCCGGACACCGGCCAGAAGAACCAAGCACTTGTGAACAAGAAGCCTGGTCCCCACATGGCGCCTAGCGTGAACTGGTTGATGTTGAGGCATGTTCCGTTGCATACCAGAATTGTGCCGATCTTTGACCAGCGTGTCATGCGGAACGGCGTGAGTGAAATGGTGTCACCATTGAAAGATCCCTCGGAGCCGCCGACATTTCCGACTCCACCCGTGCGCGCGCCGAAGGAAAGCATCTCGTCGCGATAGCGGAATCTAAAGCTCCGCGTGAATAGTATCAACGAGTTGAGAGTGAAGCCGGCCGAGGAACACAGCAGCATGTAAGAGACGACGCCAAGAGTGGGTGCTGCGAACAACATGATCACGGCTACGGTCGCGACCCAGTCGGAACGCTGGAATGTGGCCGAGTGCCTCACTCCTCCGTGTCCGGACATATTGCTGAGCGCGATCGGGAGGGCAAAGAAGACTGTCCCGACGGCGAAGAGGAAAACGACGAACCAGATGACAGTCACCGAAAGGTAACCGACCGGTCGCAGCCATACAGGTGAGGTGCGCGGCGGCACCCGTCTGAGGATCGGAGTCGGCTCACGCAAGTCGGCATACGCAACCAAGCGTTTCGTGCTCACAGTGCGGACCTCTTCCCCACGTAGTCGGCCGGACCTGCTAGCGCTGCTCCGCGTCAGGCCGGTCTTGATCAGCCGAACCATAAACCCCAGAGGTTACGAGGGGAGCTGTGCGCGAGCCGATCGGTCAGCCGAGAAGCGCCTTTGAGCGCGGCAAGAATGCGGATGACTGTCGGCTGATGCCCGCGGGCTGGCTGGTCTGCGGAAAGCAGCCTGAGCTCGTCTTGATGGCCGGCGAGAGTGTCTGTTCCGTACGGTGACCACATGGGTGGTGACAAGGCGCCCCGGCTGCGGCTGGTCGCCGTCGAGCCGGCATCGGGCGGGCCGAGGCTGTGCCGGGGGTGCGGGGTGGCGTTGATTCCGGTGTCGAAGGCGACCGCGGTGTTCTGTTCGTCCGCCTGCCGGTCGAGGAGCTGGCGTCGGACGCGGCGGACGAGGGCGCGGACCGGGGCGGTGACGGCCGGCGTGAGGGCGAAGTGCCCGCAGTGCGGGAGCGAGTGGACGGTCGGGGTCGACCGCCTGGCGGGCTGCCGGCGGAACCGGCGGATCAAGGCCCACCTCGCCGACCGGCTGACGGTGCTGCGTCTGGAACGTCGCCAGTGCGACGAAGGCGACCTGCCACCGGAGGCGAGCGAGCAGCTCGCCCAGCTCCTGGCCCAGCGTCGCCTCAGGCGCACGGTCACCCGGGACCGCCGCCGCACCGCCGTCCAACGCGCCCTCATCCAGGAGCGCCTGGCCCGCTACCCCATCGACGACGACCAGATGGCACCCACCCGGCTGGGCAACGCGATCCGCCGCTTCGAGGAATACGGCTGGGACAGGTACCGCCTCGACACACAGCTCCTGTGGAACGAGCTGACCGGCTGCGTGCCCGATCAGGTCCGCCGTCAGGTCGACCTCGCCCGCACCAGCGTCGACTTCTTCGTAGCCCTGCTCTTCGGACACGTAGCCGCAGGCATCCTGGCTGCCCTGACCCTGACCACCGCCCGGCCCGACACCCCGCTGCTGCTCAGCACGATCGCCGTGCTGTTCGGCCTCGTCCCCCTCTGGTACCGCTCGGCAGTCGCCGCCACCGACGAATGGGCGGCCGCCGTCCGCGCCCTGGTCAACTCCGGCCGCAAACCCCTGGCCGACTGCCTCGGCCTCGCCCTTCCCGCCACGCTCGCCGCCGAGCGTGACATGTGGGCGATGGTCTCGCGCCTGGTCCCGTATCACGAGCGCGCGGCCGCACTCGACCCTTACCGGATGACACCCTCCGGCGACTACCGGTAGTTCGTTAGCTTCGGCTGTAGAGGTCAATGCCGTGTCCGGTGGTGACCGCGTCGATCAGGGACTGGAGTTCGGAGGGTGGGTCCTTATCCGTCCAGGCTTGCCACCATCGGGTGAGGGTAAGGGCAGGGGTGAGCCAGGAACGGATAGCGCGTAAGGCCTTGGGCCAGCAAGGCGGTTGGGGCTGGTGGGACTGGGTGGGTCCCCCTCTCTGCCCCCTCGTCGGGGCACGGGTCCGGCGCGGTGGCATCCAGGGGTCCGGGTGGGGCGAACCACTGGTCCCAGCAGAAGGAGAAGGCGCAGTAGACGAGGGTCTGGTGGCGGCGGATGGCGCGGTCGGAGCGGACTTGGAAGTCGGCCCAGCCGAGTTCGTCCTTGATCTGCTTGTAGCTCTGCTCGATCCAGGGCCGCAGTCCGTAGAGGCGGACGATCTCCCGACCGGTGCATGGGCGGGTCCCATCGGTGGCTTGCTCGGAGCTTCGGCGATCAGTGTCATTGTCGCGTCCGGCCGGTGGCTGCAAAACGTCTCGTCAGGGACACCCCCGGAACCCGGGGATGCCCATGGCGAGACGCCGGCGTATCAAACGGGTAGGAGGGCTGGGTCGCCCGGTCCCCCCACCAGTTTGATACTCCGTCAGAAGGGAGGTTCAGGCTCAACTTCCGAGAAGCATCCGCAGGGAGAAGCACGAACCGGTGCAGAACGCTGCTATGACGATGAACGGACAGCCGGGCATCCTTCGGCTGGAGAGGTCGTCTGGGCCTTGCAGGACGATTGTTCCGCATGCTGGTTCCGCGCGGCCTGTACGGGCCGGTGCAGGACTGCCTCGACGGCGTCCTGGGCGGCTGACGCGTTTCTGAAGTGTGGCTGCTGCTGGTGCGTCGGCTACCGGCGCTTGCCGGTGCGGTCGCGCAGCAACAGCCACTGACTCCCGTCGGCGCCGCCTGGACGCGCAGCCGGTCCATGCAGCAGCACGGCGTAAGCCGTCCTCTTCGCCTTGCTCGGGGCGGCATACTGACCTGGCGCCTCCGGGGTCAGGAATGACCTCGTCATGCCTTTCCAGGCCTTGCAGGGCGTCGTGGCCGGCACCCGGCAGCTGGGACGTTGCGGTGCAGCAGGGGCTGCGCGCCTAGGTGGCATACACGGCGTACCGAGACGGCCTCGAGGTGTATGAGATGGGCTGGGCTGGACCGGATGACGGTCCCGGCCGACCGTCCCCACTCTGTTCAAGGCCGCGCCTGACGCGTCCGGACCATGCCGCCTATGCCATCAAAGGATTGTGAACCGAGACTTCCCGAACCTGGTCGGTGAAGTAGCCAGCTGCGGCCCGCCCCACCGCCGGTCGCTGTTCGTCGCTGTCCTCGGACTCCCACCACTCGGCGACAATGCACAGCGCGTGGGCGTCTGAAGTCCTGGCCCGCTCGTACAACCACAGTTCGTAGCGCTCCTGCGGCTTGCTGAGGGGATGGTGCGAGCGCAGGTTGCATACGATCACGCCAGTGCGGTCCAGGTCGCTTGCCAGATCGTCGGGCGGCTGGAGGTCAGTGCCGTAGAAGGGATTCACGGCCAGGAGGCCGATGACCCAGTCTTCGTCGTCCCAGCGTTGATCGGCGGGCTCGATGATGTATCCCAGTACTTGCAGCGGGATGCGGCCGTCGAATCGCTGTCGGGTGAGTGACCGTTCGACCAGCGGACGGAAGTAGCCGCGGCTGGGGACGTCGAACTGCCGGTAGAGCTGCTGCAGCGAGCCGGGGTCCAGCGGCATTCCGATGAGCTGGAAGGAGACTTTGCAGCGCATGACGTGGCGTGTTTCTTCTGCGGAGATGCTGCCTGACACGGTGTAGAAACCGCCGTCACAGACTTCGAAGTAGACGAACTCCTCGCTGTGGTGGGGATCTTCAAGCTCACTGGTTCGTTCTTCTCAGTTCTTGAGGGCTTCGGCAAAGGCATCGGCGCCACAGCCATGCCAGTTCCGGCCATGCTGCTGGATGCTCCACTGACTCCGCTCACCCATCCACCCCAGTTCGTTCAGCGCGTCCAGGAGGCGGAGGAGGTCAGGCTGTCCCCATGCGGCGACCGGAATATCCAGGCACACGCCGCTTCCCGCAGCCGGCACCCAGTCGACATCGGGCAGGTCGAGGCAGAAGACTCCGGAGCTGAACCCTCCTGCTCCGTAGAACCATGGCACCGTGTCCCCGCTGCCGTTGAGCAGCCTGTAGCGGCTCGCAGGCAGCTTCCCTGCCGTCGTGCGCGAACTGCGGGCGGCCTTCTCGGCCTCACGTTCCTTTTCGCCGCGATGGACACGCCCGTGGACAACGAGTTCATCGTGTTTCAGGCGAAGAAGACGGTCCAACTCCTGGGGGTCCCTCAAAGCCCTGAGGATGTCAACCTCGTCGAAGACGAGGACCAGTCCATCCCTGCGGTCTCTGACGATCTCCCCGTCCGCTTCCCCGGTGATCCCGGACATGGTGAACAGCAAGCCCACAACAGTGCTGTCAAGATGGCGGAGTCGAGTGCGGACCTCACCGATGGCCTTGCTTCCGGAGCGTCGGCTCTCCCACTTCGCTTCGACGAGATAGCGGTGGCTGTGGGAGATGACCGCGAAGTCGGTCTGCCGGGGGCGCGCCATCCTCGGGTTGTGCACGGCCTGGTAGTGAGCCCGTCGAAACATCCGCTCCAGCAGTGCTTCGAGCTTGTAGCCGCGGCGCTGCGTGTTGGAGATCGACCGCAGGGCAGCCAGCTCCCGGAGCAGATCCGACTCATGCCAAGGCTCGATTTCGAGGTTGTCGTCCGCCGCGTCAGGGCGTTCCTCTTCATGGGTGGCCATGACTGGTCATCTTGGCGCACGGCTAACGACAACGGGGCCCCTCCAGCGGGGCCAGCTGCCCCAGGGCGCCCACTCGTCACTCAAGGCCTGTCATCGCGAGGTGGTGGGCTTCCCACATGCCCGTCACATGCCGAGACGGGTGGTTGTGGCCGCGGCGGCGGGCTGGGTGTCGTTTGTCGATTTTCCTGCCGTACGCGGACGCTGGCCTGCTCGCAGCCGGACCGCGCCCGTACTGTCCGGGCTGCGGGGCGGTCCGGCAACGGGGAGGGACACGAGGACGCACGCGGCGTCGATCCGGCCCTGCGAGTCCGGGTCGGTCGGCTGCCAGGTGGCCCACTCGTTCTCCAGGCCGACGAACCTCCCGCGCAACTGCACCCGGTACTCAACCATCTGCTATGTGATCGGCTCCGCCCTGAACAACTTGCCCTGCCGGGCGCTGACCGCGTCGATGCCCGGCAGCAGCTTGCCCTCGGGGATGGTCAGCTCGTTCTGCAAGGCCTGCCACGCTGTGCCGATCGCCGACAGGCACATGTCGGGGCCGTATTTCCACTCGACGTAGATCACGGCCGCGTTCGTTGCGCACGCCAACAGGCAGGCAGTACTGGACTACTCCGCCGACGACATCGCCGCGGGCTGGTCGTGGGTGATCCACACCCGGGTTTCGGCACCGAGGAAGACACCTATGATGCCCGCGGTGTCCCGGCCGCCGCCGGACGGGTCGACCAGGCATAGGTCCTTCGCTAACTCCTCCACAGCACGAGGGTTCTACGGCTCGTACGGTCTGCCTTCGCGTCCAGCCACTGCCTCTCCGGCAGTCCCAGCAACGCACCTGGGTCCTGGGAGCGCAGCCGTCCTGCGTGTGCCTTCGAGATCCAGCAGTGACGCAGGCACTCTCCCAGGTCGCGGTGGTGGTGAGCGGCCCCCAACTCTTCTCGCCGCTGTCGTGCCCAGCGTCCGCCGTGCGCTCCTGGCTATGGCCGATCAGTGTCAGCTTCGGCTGCGCTTGTTGTGTCCGGGCTGCGGTCTGACCGGAGTAGGTTGTGGCGTGTCGTCGGTGGTGCGGGAGGAGTGCTGGTGGGCGCGACCGAGTCTAACGCCGGGGATGATTTCCACTTCTGGTGGACGGCTGGGCGGGCTCTTGAGCTCGTTTCCCCTGGTGCGGAGCTTAAACTTGTCACGGTCGAGGGCCTTGCTGTTGTCGACGACCCGGACGAGCAGTACGAGACGGTCGATGTCGCTGAGTACTTCGGGGGGCGTGACGTAGCGAGCGCGGACCGGATTGTGCTGTCGCAGTTGAAATACAGCACCCGGCACGCGGAGACTGCGTGGACGGCTGCCCGCCTGTGCCAGAAGCGGGCCAAGAAGGCTGAGGGGAAGGCGGACTCGGAACGGTCGGTGATCGCTGATCTCGCGGCCGCGTACACGCGTCTTCGGGACGACCACGGTGACCAGGCACTGGGCAAGGCCCGGATCGCGCTGGTGAGCAACTGCCCCGGAGATCCCCTGCTGCTGGAGAGCGTGCGAGCAGCAGCGCAGTGGACAGCCGGGGAGACCGCCCCGACCAGGGTGGCTTTGAAGGCCGCTCTTCCGTCCGACCAGGCCGCGGTGATCGCCACGCTGGCCGACACCATCGGGCAGCGTTTGAAGAGCGCTGAGTTCTGCCGCTTCCTGCAGCTTCTGGATCTGTCGACGACCGGGACGATGGACCGGACCGCGCTCGCGCGGGCGGTGAAGTCGGGAGCGAGCGTGCTGACGCCCGGGCACGGCCCGGACTCGGCGAACCGGCTCTTCGACCTGGTCCGTCAGCAGGCGTTGCCGGGTTCGAGCCGGGGTGGCGTCACCGCCCAGGATGTGCTGGCGACGCTGGGTGTCGCCGATCTGCTCGACCTTTATCCGGCGCCGTCACGCCTGGAGCCGCTCCAGAACCCGCTGCCGACGGTGGGCGCCGAGGCCATCGCCGCAGCGGTCACGGCCAACATCGGCAGGCTGACCGTCGCGCACGGTGACGCGGGCGTCGGGAAGACCACGGCGATGCGGCAGATCGGGGACCACCTTCCGGACGGCTCGCAGGTAGTGCTGTTCGACTGCTACGGGGCGGGCGAGTACCTCAGCGCGGGGGAGGAAAGGCACACCCCCAGGCGGTTCGTCACCCAGGTCGTGAACGAGGTGGCGCAGCGTTGCGGTACCCCTCTGCTGGTGCGGACCCTGGCCGACGAAGGGGACCTGTGGCGTCGGCTGAGCCGCACACTCGAGCAGGCCGTCACGACTCTTCCCGACGGCGCGGTGCTGGTCCTGGCGGTGGACGCGGCGGACAACAGCGCGGTCGCGGCTAGGGAGCGCGACGAGCGGAGCTTCCTAATGGACCTGGTCCGGCTGCCGCTGCCTGGACGTGTGTCCGTGGTGCTGTCCGCGCGATCCCACCGCGTCCCTTCACTCGATGCCGACCGCGCCGCGCAGGTGCCGCTGCCGCCGTTCAGGGCTGAGACCTCGGCTGCGCATCTGCGCCGCTACCGGCCCGCCGCCTCCGACGAGGAGTGCCTGGACTTCCACGGTCGCAGCGGCGGCAATCCCAGAGCCCAGAACTACACCCTGGAGCAGGACCGCACCGAAGCATGGAATATGGCGACCCTGCTGAAGAAGAGCGAGCGGACCCCTCAGCAGATGTTCGAGCTGCTGCTCGCGTCGGGGCTCCAGGCCGGCGGCGCGGACGCGGGCGGAGAGAGGTGGCTGGCGTTCCTGCTGGCCCTGGCCCGCCCGGTCAGCATGGCCACCCTGGCATCCGCGCTCGATGTGCCCACCGAGAAGGTGACCGCGTTCGCGAAGGGACTGGCTCCCGGCATCAGGCTTGTCGGGGAGCGGATCCAGTTCCGGGACGAGGACTTCGAGACGTTCGTCCGCGGCCGCGTGGACGACGAGGTGGTCGTCGAGGCGCACGGCCGCCTGTCCGACCTGTTCCTCGAGCAGCGCGCGACCAGCGCGGACGCCGCGGCGCATGTCGCCACCCATCTCTACCTAGCGAAGCGGCTGACGGAACTGGTCGGCCTGGTCCTGGCCGAGGACTCCCCGGCCGGGATCGCCGATGGATTTCGCCGCGAACAGGTCCAGATGGAACGGTTGCGCCTGGCCGCGCTGGCGGTTGCCGAGACCGGATCGGCGTCGGACGCGGTCCGGCTCGCCGCGCGGGGATGCGACACCGCATCGCGCTCCAAGAGCCTGTCGGAACTGGTCGACTCCCACATGGATCTGGTGGCCCAGTACGCCGACGTGGACCTGCTCCAGGCCTACGCCCCCCGGCACGGCGATACCCAGTGGCTGGGCCCGGTGTGGATGCGGCTCGCGGGCGTGCTGTCACGTGACCCGCAGCGGCAGGCCGAGGCGAGGAACGCCCTGGACATGGCCGGTGCGTGGGTGCGGCGCTGGATGGCTTCCCATGAGGAGGAAGGAAGCTCCTGGGAGGTCGGCGCCGACGATGTAGCGGCCGCCGCGGAGGCACGCTACCGGCTCGATGGCATGCAGGCCGCGATCCGCCTGCTGCGGCGGTGGCGGCCGGCCTCCTTCGTCACAGAGGTGACGGAACGTCTCGCGGTCCGGCTCGCCGGGGAACTGGACGCCCAGGAGGCATACGACGCCCTGACCCAGCACCGCGTGCCTGCGCACGCCCAGGCGCCGGTGCTGGCCCATCTCGGCAGCGCGGCGTCCCCGCCTCCCGCGGCATGGGTGGACAAGGTCACGGCCGCCCTCACCCGTGTGCCGGCCACCGAGCCTCACCCGCCGTGGCACCGGAAGCTCCTCGACGTGGCCCTGCGCTTTTGCGACCGTCAGTCCGCACTGGCCCTGGCCGAGCACTGGGCAGGTGAACTGCCCACATCCCAGCGGGCGTTCACCTCACCGTCGAGCCCGGCAACGATCACCCTCTACAGCCACGCCGCGTCGGCCGCCCTGAGCGACACCCAGACGGACGCCGAACAACTGCTCCCCGCCTCCCTGCGACCACCCGCTCAGGGCACCGGCCGCAGCTACGACCCTCACACCAGTGAACGTGAAGGCTGGGTGAAGCGGGTCGACCCTCTGATCACCGCTGGCCTTCTCCACGTTCGGGCCGTCCTTGGCCAGGCCAACGCCGGTGACGTGGAGGCGTTCTGCACGGCTGGCCTGCAAGCGCGCACCGAACTCACCACGTACCGCTGGTTCACCTACGACCGAGAGTTCCGCGCGTGGGCGACAATGGTGGCCTGTGCCGCCATCGAGACGGGTGCCCCCGCGGGCATCATCGATCACTTGGCAGACGCGGCCCCCGGGCTGCTGCGCGACGGGGCGCCCACCCTGTGGCTGGACCTGGCGGACGTGCTGACCGAGCGCGGAGCACATCCGAACACGGCAGCCGGCCTGTGCCTCAAGGCGGCCCAGGCCGCCCGCGACGACGGATACGACGCTGCAGACCGCCTGGAGCTCCTGGCCCGGAGCGCCGACATCGCGGGCACCCTCCACTCCGAGCTGGGCCGAAACCTGTTCGATCAGGCCGTCGACGCGGCCGCCGGCATCAACGACGAGTCGGCCCGGCTGCTCAGCGTCTACGCCGACCTGGCGCAGCGCGCCGACCTGTCCGCGCCGGACCGCGCCGTCACCGCCTCGCGTCTGGTCGCGGCCGTGGAAGCCGTCACCCCGCACGTCACCGACGCCAGCGTCATCCCGTACGAGGAGGTGCTGAAGGCCACGGCCAGCCTCGACTGCAGCCTCGGTCTGGCCACGGCGAGCCGCTGGGACGACGAGGACCGCATCGCACTCGCACGGGCCTTGCCGGCCGCACTCGAAGGGGCCGTCACCACAGGAGCGCTACCTGGCGGGCAAGCACTCGCCCTCGACCACCTGATCGACAACGATTTGCGGCGCCTCGACTTCCAGATCACCGTGGCACGGCACCTCGCCTCCGGAGCGTCGGCCAGCAGCCGGGCGGCCGCGCGGACAGCTCTACTCCGCGCCGCCACGTGGCTGCGGCTCCGAGTCCCCGTTCGATCGCAACCCCGGCTCGCTTCGCAGCTCGTCGACGCGGCACGCACCCTCGACCAGGCGGCGGCCGTTCAGCCGATGCTCGAACCGGTCATCGCGCTGACTCCGCAGGGCCGAGCTGATGAATCAGAGGGCTGCTCGGCCACCTGGATCGGGGACACCGAGGACACCCCCAGCGAGGGGGCGCCCACAGCGTCGGCGTCGGTGTCCGAGGCCAGTTGGCGCACGCTCGCCCCAGATATCGAAGCCATGGGAACAGCTGCGCCGTACGGTCACGCGCTGGTGCAGCACCTCACCCGTGTCGTCGAAGCCGCGCCGATGACCGAGCGGCTGCCTGCCCTCAACGCAGCCGCTTCACTGGCCTCCACCAACGCGCCGACCGTGATCGAGACCCTGGCCGGCCTCGTCGAGCAGTGGCGTCAATGGCCGGGCGTCGAAACGTGGGCCAAGACCACTGTGACCGCCCTCCTCGCAGAGCATCTGCCTGACCTGGTCTGGACCTATGATCCCCCACACCTGGCACGGCAGTTGCGCAGCCTCGGCGACGACGCCACGATCCGCAGCGCGATCCTGCGCGCACTACCGCGTGCGCAGACGCGCCTGACCGTCTTCGGCTGGCAGACCGTCGCTGTCGTACTCGGTCACCTGTGCGAACCCGCTGCCGCAGCCGACGCCCTCACCGGCCTTCTATCCCCATACGCTGACACCACCCCGGCACATCCCAAGCCGGACGAGAGGGACGAGAGTCCGCTGCCCGCACTGCTGTGGAGCGCCTTCGGCCACCCCCGGCGTGAGATCCGGTGGCGGGCCGCACACGCGGCACGGGAACTGCTCAGCCACCAGGACCACGCCACGGCACGGCCGCTGGCCGCGGCGCTGGTCGCCTGCCTCGACCGCGCCGATGCCGCCCCCTACCGGGCACCGGCTCTGCACTTCTATCGGCTCTCGGCTGTCACGGGTCTCCTCACCGCCCTGCACCGGGTCGCCTGCGACAAGCCTGCGCTGATGCGAGAGCACCTCGCCATCTTCGTCCGGCACGCCACCAGCACCGACCTGCCGCATGCGCAGATCCGTGAACTTGCGCGACGTACCGCCCTTGCCCTGGCGGCTCCGGACGACCCTTCCCGTGACCAGCTCGAGGCCGCGAACCGCCCCGATCGCTGCAGCATCGACCGGACCCTCAAGAACGAGCACAGTGGCGGCCTCAGCGATGCCGGCGACCTCTACCGCTTCGATGCGCTCGACACCATCCCCTACTGGTTCCGGCCGCTCGCAATGGTCTTCAACCTCTCCGTCGACGAGATCGCGCGCAAGGCCGAGACCTGGATCCTGGACAAGTGGGGTCTGAGCGAGAAGGACTGGTGGACCGACACGCGTGAACTCCGCAGTGAACGGGTCTCGGCCCGCATGGGACACCGCCACGGCTCCATCCCACCGGAGGAGAGTCTGCGGCTCTACCTGGAGTACCACTCCATGCTGGCCGCGGCCGGCGAACTCGTCGACGAGCACCATCCCCTGCTGATCGAGACATGGACCGAGAACGAGAACCCCTGGAACGAGTGGCTGGCCCGGCACGTGCTGCCCGACGGGCCATGGCTGGCCGACCTCAGCGAGCCCGCGCCCGCACAGCCCTACCTGTTCCTCGGTTCCGGCCCGGACGACAGCGCCTGGGCCGCCCCCCAACTGACGGACAGTAACGAAATCTTCGGCCTGATGCACGACGACCTGCCCCCGTCCGTACTCGTCGCCGCCTTCATGAACATCACCTGGGCAGGCGGCTACGAAGACGTCTACGTCGCCTCGGCACTCGTGCGCCCCGACCGGGCAGAGGACCTCCAACGAGCCCTGGCCGCAGCCACGGATCCCCGGGACTGGAGACTCCCCGACGAGGACGAAACCGCGCACGAGGTCGACCACGGGCTCTTCGAGCTGCGCGGCTGGCTGCGCGACCCCGCCTTGCGACCCGAGAACCTCGACGAGCACGACCCCTACGCGCAGGGGCTGCGCGCCGAAGGCCCTATGCCCGGACACGCTTTCCGGCGGCAGACCCACACACACCCGGACCAGGACGGCATCCGGCTCCTCGCAGCCGACCAGGCCGTCCTCGCCCAGTGGACGCAGTGGTCGGACGGTGACCCCGACGACAGCCGCGCAGGCAGGACAACCAACGGATCACGCGTCCACGTGACCCGCGACGCGCTCCTGAAGTACCTCTCGACCACCGGATACAGCCTCATCGTGGAGGTCCAAATTGGACGACGCCGCAACAGGACAGCCGCCCGCCACGACGACCGCCGAAGCTGGCTCTACCTCATCCACGCAGACGGCCGGGCAGCAGTCCGCTGATCCGCTCGCCGAGCTCGGGGAGCGGATCCTCGCGGAGCTCGACGAAGAACGCACCAACAACACGCTCATCCGCTGGCTCAGC
This sequence comes from Streptomyces sp. NPDC091280, assembly GCF_044768565.1. Taxonomy (NCBI): domain Bacteria; kingdom Bacillati; phylum Actinomycetota; class Actinomycetes; order Kitasatosporales; family Streptomycetaceae; genus Streptomyces; species Streptomyces sp. NPDC091280. The sequence goes on along the minus strand of NZ_JBIVUZ010000022.1, from coordinate 7,898 downwards.
CACCACACCGCCCGACTTATGCAGGCCGCCGACGACGCCGCCCGCGCCGGCGACGTCAGCGCTCCCGCACGGGCGGAGGAAGCCAGGACCGCCATCCTGCAACTGTGGCAGGCCCGTTCCACCTGGCCCGAGGGCTGGCCACCGCCAAGGGCCGCCGCGCTGGCCAACGCCCTCGCCGACATCCCCGAGCTGACGGAGAGCACCTGGCCCAGCCGAACACTCCCCGCACGCCTGAGCGCCGTGCACCAGGTGATCCTCGCCGCGCTCAGTGAGCAGGCCGCAGCGAGCGCTCCCGACGGCAACGAGGAGGACTGGCTCAATGCCTCGGGGGAACACCTCACGGATGCCGAGACCGTGATCCTGCGCCGAGCCGCCGTCGCACCGCAGTACATCGAAGTTCTCGGCGAGCTGGCAACGCTCATTGAGCAGTTCAACGCTCCGAAGACCGGCGAAGCGAGCGGTTCACCTGCGGACGAGGTCATGCAGCACCCCCTGGTACGGCTGGCCGACACCTACCGAAAGATCGTCATCGACCGCGTCGCGCGAGCAGGTCTTCCCATACAAGCCGACCGAGCGGCCGACCAGTCGCACGGCACGGACGAAGGAGCTGAACAGACGAGTGGCGTCGAGCAGATTGCTGGCGACGGTGACAATCCCTGAGCAGCGGCAGGCCCTGGGCGCCGAGCAGCATGCTCGACGCGGATTTCGTCCGGCCGGACGGCCACGTGTCACCAACCCACGAGACTCTGACCGGAAGCACCACGTCCTGTGGAGGCTCCGTACTGACGCCACGGGAGCGGTCACGAAACGTGAGGGATTGTCAGACCGCGGGCGGAACTCACCAAGGAGCTGCCTGGCGGCCATGGCCGGGAGTAAAATCCAACGGCCGTAAGGGGAGGGGTCGGCATGGCGTGCCGGCCGGCGGATCAGCTGGGACCTGGCGTCCGGTGTCCTGCCCCGTGCCATGAGTGGAGGGCCGACGTGCCGCACTACCTGGACTCCCTTCCGTTCGACTGGAGCCAACCCGCGGCACGCGAGTTGAGGGACTTCCTCGCGGACACCTACTACCGTGAAGAACCGGTCATCCCCATCGCGCAGCAGGCCGGCATCAGACTCGCCGACATCGGCTGGGGACGACCGATGTCCCTGGTCTGGCACGAGCTGCTCGAGAAGGCCCGAAACCAGGACAGGCTGCATGCACTGCTCGGCCACATCGAGTCGAGTGCTGATACGGCCGTCGGGCTGCGGCTGCAGGAACTGGTCCAGGCGGCACCGGTTCTCGAAGCACCTCGCGCTCCCGCCCCGGATACGTGGAAGCACTTCACCGCGCCGGACGCGAAGGAACGGCAGATCTTCAAGACGTACTCCCTCCTCGACGTCGCCTTTCTGCGCCGTGGAGTGGAACTCGCGCCCGCCGTTGCCCGGCTCCTGGTCACCATGCCGACGGGGCGGCAGTACCACGGCACGGCGTTCCGTATCGACGCCGACACACTGCTGACGAACCATCATGTGCTCTTCGACGACGCTGCGGCCGGCTTGCCCGCTTCGAGCGTTGAGGCGTGGTTCGGCTATGAGAGGGACCACTCCGGTCGGGACCTCGCCCACACGGTGGTGGCCTGCGTACCGGACACGATAAGGGGCGACAGGCAATACGACTGGGCGATCATCAAGGTTGCCGAAGCGATGCCAGACGAAGCCCCGGCGATCGGACTCTCGGACGCAGCCCCCGTTGCGGTGGGTGACCGTGTCTACATCATTCAGCACCCCAGGGGAGGGGTGAAGAAGATCGGTGTGCATCACAACACCGTGCGCCACGTCAATGACGATGTCGTCCAGTACTGGACCGACACCGAGGCAGGATCATCTGGGTCTCCCGTGTTCGACGAGCAGTGGCGCCTCGTTGCCCTGCATCACCGCTGGGTGGAGGAGGGGGTCGGTGATGCGCGGGAATTCCGAAACCAGGGCGTCCGGATCCAACGTGTGGCAGACGGCCTGGCCGCAGCCGGAGTGGTGTGAGACGAGGATGCATCGCGGGACAGATCGAGGGCAGCGCGACGGCGGGCGGGTGCTGGTCACCACCGGCGAGAAGCCCACCGATCCTTGCCTTCCCTCCTGGGAGCCAACCGGCCCTACCGGAATTGCGGAGGAAGGAAGGTGAGGAATCCGGACGATGTAGCCCCGCTCGACCAACCGACACCCAGCTGGTCCGATACGCGGATGCAGGAGCTGCGTGAAGTCCTCACGGACGCCTATCCGACTGTGGCTGGTGCCCGTCTGCTCCTCCAGAGCGTGATCGGTCTGCCGGTCAAGGAGATCGGTTGGGACAACGCCGGCAGCATTAAAGAGCTGTGGTCCGATGTCATGGACCGTGCTGCGCGCGCCAAAGTGCTCCGGCTGACCCTTATGACCGTGCTGCAGGACAGGACGGTCGCAGCGTTCCATCCGCAGCTCAAATCGTTGATCCGCGAGCTCGACCAGGCAGAGCAGGCAGAACCCGACAGCTCACTGGCCTCGATCACCCAGCTGCGGCCTCCCGTACGGGCTCCGGACGACCCTGCCGAGTTCCAGGAACAACTCCTGAGCGCGATAGGAACTGCCCTGGGCGAATTCGCTACCACGGAGCAAGATCAAGTGGCCCTCCGGCTGGCCGTGCGCCACCTCCTGGGTCATGTGGTCCGGCTGGCGGAGGAAGACTCCACCCGGTCGGACCTGGGGACCGAAGCCGTGGTTGCCGCGAGAGCGGCGACGCCCCCTACTCGTGAACTCCTGGAGACGCTGCGTGCGGTGGACGCCCCCGGGGGAACGCCTGCAGAGCGGACCGTGCACACGCGGCGGGTGCCCACACTGCTGGACCAACTCGAACCCCTACTGACACGTCTACGGAGCGAGTTGCGGCAGCTGCCTCGCCCCCCGCACTGAACACGACACTGCCTTGGCCGCAGCCCCGGCGCGCACGCCATCATCAGGTGGGGGGCCGTCTGAGGGTGCAGTGGCCAAGAGACTCAGGGAAGCCGAGTCACTCGTGCTCACTTGGATTGAACTGGCCCAAGAGATCGAACCACCCGACCGGATAACCGCTACTGAGTGGCACAAGAAGATCCGTGGGTTCCGCACGGTGCTTCGAGACGCACTACTCCTCTCGGGGAACTCGCAGGTGGGCGCCGCTGCCAGGGAGTTCGAAGCGAGGACTACGATCGCGATCGACACCGCGCAGGGCGCGGTCTCCACGTTCGTCGTCTTCCTCGACGGCGTCATCCCAGATCCGTACAACGCACGGAGCTACGCGGCGTTCGTCGGGGAACGCGAGCTGTTGCGCCAGCATGTGCGGGACGCGCTGGAGAAGCTCCACGGCAGTCTGCAGTCGATATCGATAGGCAGAAGCCAATAGGTAGGTTGTGGCACGGCTAAGGGTCCGCAGGGAATCAACACGTTGCGGGTCTACTGATCTTTTCGGATCGGCTTCGGGTGGTCTGCGGTGAGGGTCAGTCCGGTCTCGGCGAGGCAGCCGTCGATGAGTTCGGGATGGCGTTGGATGTGGGCGAGTCCGCAGCGGAGGGTGCGGGTGAGGTGGTCGGGGTCGGTGAATGCGGTGTTTGCCATCGGTCCGCGCCGTAACAGAGACCAGATACCTTCCACCCCGAACGCAACCCGAAAAGATCAGTAACGGGCCTGACAGGTGTTGGTCAGGGTGTTTTCGGTAGCGGTCAGGCACGGCGCAGGAGCCGGGCGAGGCCGCCTGGTGGGGCGGGCGGCAGCGCGTCGGCGAGCAGTCCGTCGCAGTAGCGGATCTGCTGCTCGCCGTACCAGTCGGGCTCCCACGTCGCGCCGCCGCAGACCGGGCACCCGTGGTCGTGCCCGACGAACTCGTAGTCGGGTGGGCAGCCGCGCTCTTCGCAAGTGGGGAATGTGGGGTCGCCTCCGTGGCTGCCGCAGTACGCGCAGCGTGTGAACCGGTGGTCGACCGGGGCACCGCCGGCGAGATCGCTCTGCAGGGTGGCGATGCCGCGCACGACCTCCTCGCGCAGCACCGCGTCGGCGCCAGCAACGTAGGCGATCAGCTGGGCGTCGGGCTGGTGGTCGGCGAGAAGGGTGAAGGCGGCGGCCCACGCCAGGGTGGTGCGGTCCACCTCGGGGGTGCCGGTGGACCAGCCGTTGGAGTCGCTCCCGTCGGGGCGACCAGGGGCGGTCGGGCCTTCGCTGAGCTGCGCGAGCGCGGCGCGGGCCCGGCCCAGAAGCTGGGAGTCGCGGCTGCCGGGCGAGGTCATCTCGGTGCGGCGGGGGAACTGGGTGCGGCCGTTGTCCATGCGGACGGTGTAGTGGCCGCCGGTGTGGATCTCCTGAACGACTCCCTGTTGGCCCGGGTGGGCGGTGAAGCCCAGGGCGTCGATCCTGGCGGTGAGTTCGATGCGTGCGCCGACGAGCACGGCGGTCTCCTTCAGATGAGGGCGGCGAGCAGGGCGGCAGCGAGAGCGACGAGCGAAGCAGCGGTGACGTCCCCGGCGAGCCGCAGGCCCCGGCTAGAGGTGGATGACGTGCGCGGCCCGCGCGGTGTGGTCGCCGGGGTTGTGCAGGTCCTCCGGCAGAACCTCGGGGGTGCACTTGACCCAGTAGAGGAAGCTGCCGCGCGCCGCGTGGGCCAGGCGAGGGCGGACGACCGGGAGCACCACGAGCATCGCGGCGACCGGGCCGACAACTCCGGCGCCGACCAGCACGGCAGACTCGCGCGGCAGGCCGTGCCCGGGCACGGCCGTGACCAGCACCGCGAGCGGCAGACTCAACCGGCGAGGGCTCTGCGGAGTTCTAGGAACCGGCGGGCGGCCGGCCGTTCGGGTCGGCCTGCACCGGGGGCGGGGCTGTGGGGGCGTGGTTCAGCGAAGGCCCCTGCTGGCCTCGATCGCGTCCCCCTCGTCCTGCTGGTCCTGCCAGCAGGGCTCGCATGGGTCGCTCTCGGAGCACTCCGGGCGAGGCTGGCCGTTGGGGCACAGCTGACCGGCGGTCCCGGCGGCCTGGGCGGGGGTTCCGCCAGTGCCGCACTCGCACGTGTGGGCGCAGTGCTCACAGTCCTCGCAGACCTGGTCCGGGCAGCAGCCGCAGGGCAGAAACCGGTTCGGCGGAAGGCTGCAGCGGTACGTGGCCTCTGCGGCGGCCTCGGCCTCCGTGTGCTCCTCGCTCTTGCTGAGGATCATCATCGTGTCGGATCCCGTCTCGTGGGCCTTGCGTGTGCCGCGCGGGCCTGTGCCTCGACGTCACGGACTGGGATGGTGGCGAGGAGTTCCCCTGGGCTCGCGGCCCTGGCGAGAGACTTGGTACGGGCCGGGTCGGCGTACAGGGTCCACACGTCGCCGCCCATCCGGGGCCAGCAGGAGAGCTGCCAGAACCGGCGGTTGGCGTAGCAGATCTGCCAGGAACGCGGGCCGGACGGGCGCGCGCTCACACCGGCCGGAAGGTCCGGCAGTTCCGGTGCGGGACCGTACGCCCGGTCGATGTAGGCGAGGTGTTCGGCTGTCGCCGTGATAGCGACGCGTACCGTGTGCGGCCACCGGTGTCCCTCGGGCAGCATCGGCGCCCACTCCTTCCACTGCGCCTCGCTGCTCGCGCTGCCGGTGTAGAGCGCCCAGGCCGCGCCGGGCGCGTAGTCGAAGCCGCGCCGCATCAGGTGCCATCCGGCGGCGGTCTTCAGCCCTTCCGTGTTCGCGCCGTCGGTGATGGCGTCCAGGTAGATACCGGCGGGGTCGTTCTCCCGACCCGCCGGGCCCCGCTCCGTGAGGGGGATCATGTGGCGTTCGGTCGTGCCGTCCTCGGCGGTCATGAGACGCAGCGTGGCGCCCCCGCCGGCGAGCGGGTAGGCCATCCGGATTTCCGCGACGCTCGGCAGGGCGGCGAGTCGGGCCGCACGCATCCGCTCCAGCAGCTCGGTCATGGTGGCCGACACCTGGGAACCCTCGCCGTCCTCGGGGGCCAGGCGCCACGCGGTACCGCTCGCATGCGTGCCCTGGTCACGAGTTGCCGGCGCGGTGGCTTTTTCCCGCTGTTGAGCGACCGCCTTCACCGCGAGCGCGAGCGCGCCTTTACGCTTCGTGCTGTCGGATCCGACCTGCTTGCGCTCGCCCTCCGCCTCCCGCACCCTCCAGATCAGCGCGCCGTGCTCGCTCACCTGAAAGACGGCGTACATGGCCCGCGGGAACCGGACCCCGGCGAGCGTCTCGCCGGGCAGCGCGAACAGCCAGCCGTCCACGCCGAAGTCGGCGCCATTGGGCTTCTCGCCGTTGGTCGGCGTGTACCGGGTGTATTCGGGCTCGACGGTGTCCCGGACGATGCTGCGGGCCTGCGTGGTCATGCTGGGTTTCCTCTCGGGCTTGCTGCCGTGGTCGGGTATGTGCTCCGTGCCCCCGGCCGGCCTGCCCGCACTCGTCGCAGGGGCGGGGGCGCCATGTGGGCTAGAACGGGGGGCAGCACAGGGGGCCGGTGCACTCGTGCGCGGCGGCTTGGGCCCGCGCGGCCTGGCGCTCGCGCTCGGCCTGATCGCTGCGCATGATGCGCCGGGCGACACACTGTGCGTTGTCGCACGTGGTGTGCCCCTTCAGGGCGTCGGTGGAGTCATCGAAGATCTCGATCAGCCCGTAGTCCTCGCACCAGCCGCACAGCGGCTCCGGGGCGTGCAGGCTCTCGCCGTCCACGCACCCGATCCCGTTGGACGAGTCGTGCCAAGCGCCCTGCCCGTCTGCCTCGATCCACTCGACAACGCGCGCGCAGTGCAGGCAGGTGTGCTCAGGTTCCGGCACCGTCAGCCCGAAGTGGTCGGCCACGGCAGCAGCACACTTCCCGGCCTGTATGCCCGCGCTTGCCGCGGGCTTGTGCCCGTCGCCAAACCCGTTGAACACGAACCGGGTTGACTCGTCGTCGGAGACCGTGGCGGTCACGGCCCACAGTGCGACCGTGGGCAGGTCGTAGTGATCGGCGAACCGGCGGCTCTCCGAGGTGCGGGCGGACGGGTCGGCCCTACAGTGGATCCGCACCTGCGCACGCCCCGGCACGACGCACACCAGGTACTCCGTTGGCAGCCCGCGCCACGGCCGGTCCACGTGATGCACGATCCCGAGCGCTTCGAGCGCCTCGCGGAGCATGGCGCCGGTGTGGCAGTCGTACGCGGGGCGCGTCTTGGTGAGGCTGGGGCGTGCGGTGAGCGTGGACATGCAGGATTCCCCTCGGTGGTTGGTACGCGTGCAGTAGTTGTGGGGCCCCACCGATTGACGATGCTCCGTGGGGAAGCGATCAGGCGCAGCGCCTTCGAGCTTGTCGTGCAGGATGGGCTAGCCAGTTCACGTACAAACGCGACCAGGGCCCACTCCGACGCGAGGAATCTGATCACCTGGAACCTCAATGTCGACTCAACCGTCGTGCGTGCTCACCAGGATCGCTAGGGCTCGTAACCTCAGGTAACGCAGCTCGTATGGCAACCGTCCGACGAGGTTTCGATCCTGAGGACGGCGAGGCGGCACGCGGTCGGGTGCGGCATCAATCGGCTCGAAAGGCACCGGGCCGTTGCCGCGCGGTTCGACGGGCTGGCAGTCCGCTACGAGATGGCTGTTCTGGTAGCGGCCATCACCGATTGCCTGTGACTGGTGGATGTCGAGATTGAAGGCGTGCTGGTCAGCGTGGTCGAGGATGGTTGTGGAGGGTGTGGGTCACGGTGGTCAGCAGGTCGTCCAGGCCGTCGGTGAGGAATCCGTCGGGGCGGAAGGCGTTGACGGGGCCGCCGCACTCGGGAAGGTGAGGGCGCAGGTGAAGCGGTCGGCGCCAGTTCCGCAGGTCCTCGTGGTGGGGGACGGTGATGACGCCCTCCAGCGTGGTCATGCCCAGGGTGCGCAGTTCGCTGCCCACGGCGTTGAAGTAGTCGC
>NZ_JBIVUZ010000021.1:66809-166074 GCF_044768565.1 Streptomyces sp. NPDC091280 | reverse complement strand
TTTCCCTTTCCGGCGAGTCCGACTCTATCAGATCCTTTCGGGCCTGACTCCCAGTCAGCGGGGGCTGCCTTCCCGGCCGTTGGGCCGTTCCGACGAGTGAGACTTTAGCGGAATCCCGAGTCCCGAGCGAATCGGGGGGTGCGTCCTTTCGAACGCGGATTCCTCATTTCGCAAATACGCATGCCAATACAACGCGACGACGGATCGTCGATTGTCTGTAGGTACTTGCGGAATGGCTGTCCGGGGACCGACCGGAGTCGGCGCTCACGTCGGACAACTCGGAGAACACTACGTAGCCGGTCGGGGCGTGTCAACTCCGCTCCGGAGAGCCTCGTAGCGGCGTACGCTGTGTGACGTGACTACGCATACGTGCACCCAGCAGTGGTGGGCCGCCTGACGGCGGCCGTACACACGTATGTACTCAACGGCCGCCGCCTCGGCGGCCGTTCTCGTTTCTCCCTCCAGAGGGTCGGCCGGTCGGTGCGGCGGTCTCGACCAGGAGGTGGAGAGATGACACGGGTCTTCAGTGGGGTCAAGCCGACCGGGCACCTGACGCTGGGGAACTATCTGGGTGCCGTCCGGCGGTGGGCCGACCTGGACCAGCGGCAGAGCGACGCGTTGTTCTGTGTGGTCGATCTGCACGCGCTGACCGTGGACCACGACCCGGCGCGGGTGCGCAGGCTGACCCGGCAGGCGGCGACGCTGTTGCTGGCGGCGGGGCTTGATCCCGAGCTGTGCACCGTGTTCGTGCAGAGTCATGTGGACGAACACACCCGGCTGTCGTACGTCATGGAGTGTGTGGCCAACGACGGCGAGATGCGGCGGATGATCCAGTACAAGGAGAAGGCCGCGCGCGAGCGGGAGCGGGGCGGGAGTGTGCGGCTGTCGTTGCTGACGTATCCCGTGCTGATGGCGGCGGACATCCTCGCGTACGGAACGGACGAGGTGCCGGTCGGGGACGACCAGGCGCAGCATGTGGAACTGGCCCGGGATCTGGCGGTCAGGTTCAACCAGCGGTACGGCCATACGTTCGTGGTGCCCCGGGCCACCCGGCCGGGGGTGGCGGCCCGGGTGATGAACCTTCAGGAGCCGGCCTCGAAGATGGGGAAGTCGGACGACTCCGGGCCGGGCATCGTCTACCTGCTGGACGAGCCGGACGCCGTACGGAAGAAGGTCATGCGAGCCGTGACCGACAGCGCGGCCGACGTCGTCTACGACCGGGAGGAACGGCCGGGGGTCGCCAATCTGCTGGAGATCCTGGCCGCTTGCGAAGGCCGGGACCCCGAGGACCTGAGCGGGGTGTACGAGTCGTACGGAGCGTTGAAGAAGGACACCGCGGAGGCGGTGGTCGAACTGCTCAGGCCGTTGCAGGAGCGACACAAGGCGTTGTGCGCGGATCCCGCCTATGTGGAGGGGGTGTTGCGGGACGGCGCGGAGAAGGCGAGAGGGATGGCGAAGCCGATGGTCGACACCGTGTATCGGGCCATCGGACTCCTGCCCGCGTAGCCCGACGGCCCGACGGCCGTACGGCTCTACGGTCCTGTGGTCCTGTGCCCTTCCGGCCTTCCGGCCTTCCGTCTTCGCAGCCGATCTAGCTGTTGCCGGAGGCCAGTTCGCGGCTGCGGTCGCGGGCCGCCTCCAGGGCGGCGATGAGCGCGGCGCGTACGCCGTGGTTCTCCAGTTCGCGGATGGCGTTGATCGTCGTACCGGCCGGCGAGGTGACGTTCTCGCGGAGCTTGACCGGGTGTTCGCCGCTGTCGCGGAGCATGACGGCGGCGCCGATCGCGGACTGGACGATGAGGTCGTGGGCCTTGTCGCGGGGCAGGCCGAGCAGGATGCCCGCGTCCGTCATGGCTTCGACCAGGTAGAAGAAGTACGCCGGGCCGGAGCCGGAGAGGGCGGTGCAGGCGTCCTGCTGGGACTCGGGGACGCGGAGCGTCTTGCCGACGGCGCCGAAGATCCCGTCGGCGTGCGCGAGGTGGGCCTCGGTGGCGTGGCTGCCGGCGGAGATGACGGACATGGCCTCGTCGACGAGGGCCGGGGTGTTCGTCATGACGCGGACGACCGGGGTGCCTTCGGCCAGCCGTTCCTCGATGAAGGCGGTGGGGATGCCCGCCGCGCCGCTGATGACCAGGCGGTCGGCGGGGAGGTGCGGGGCGAGTTCGTCGAGGAGGGTGCCCATGTCCTGCGGCTTGACCGTGAGGATCAGGGTGTCGGCGCTCTTCGCGGCCTCGGCGTTGGTGACCGGGGTGACGCCGTGGCGGGCGCGGAGTTCCTCGGCGCGCTCGGGGCGGCGGGCGGTGACCAGGAGGTCGGCCGGGGCCCAGCCCGCTCGGATCATTCCGCTGAGCAGGGCTTCGCCGATCTTGCCGGTGCCGAGGACTGCGACTTTCTGCGTCATGGGGTCATCCTCGCACCGGCGGTGGGGCGGGGTGGGGGCTGTCCGCTTGGCGGAACGGCGCCCGGGTGCGCGGTGCCGGACGGAAGGTCACCGCGCCGGGCCGCTGTGCCCGGTCGCTCTGTCGGGCTGCTATGCCGTACGCCTCCTCAAGGTGGCCGCGCCCAGGCACAGGACCAGCAGGGCGCAGCCGGCCACGATCAGGGCGTCGCGGACGAAGGTGGCGGTCATGTCCGTGTGCTTGAGCACCTCGTTCATGCCGTCGACGGCGTACGACATCGGCAGGACGTCGGAGATCGCCTCCAGGACGGGGTGCATGTCGGAGCGCGGGGTGAAGAGGCCGCACAGGAGGAGCTGGGGGAAGATCACCGCCGGCATGAACTGGACGGCCTGGTACTCCGAGGCGGCGAAGGCCGAGACGAAGAGGCCGAGCGCGGTGCCGAGCAGGGCGTCGAGGAGGGCGACCAGGAGGAGGAGCCAGGGGCTGCCGGTGACGTCGAGGCCCAGGAACCAGACGGCGAGGCCGGTGGCCAGCGCGGACTGGATGATCGCGAGGAAGCCGAAGGCGAGGGCGTAGCCCGCGATGAGGTCGCCCTTGCCCAGGGGCATGGAGAGGAGGCGTTCCAGGGTGCCGGAGGTGCGTTCGCGCAGGGTGGCGATGGAGGTGACCAGGAACATCGTGATGAGCGGGAAGATCCCGAGCAGCGAGGCGCCGATGCTGTCGAAGGTGCGCGGGCTGGCGTCGAAGACGTAGCGCAGCAGGACGAGCATCACGCACGGGATGAGGATCAGCAGCGCGATCGTGCGGGGGTCGTGGCGCAGCTGGCGCAGGACGCGGGCCGCGGTGGCGGTGGTGCGGGGGACGCTGAGGGCGCGGGCGGTTACGGGCGCGGGGGTCGTCGGGGCGGCTGCGGTGGTCGGCGTGCTCATCGGGTCGTCTCCTTCTGGCGGCCGGCGGCCACGGCCTCGTCGACCAGGTGCAGGAAGGCGGCTTCGACGGTGTCGGAGCCGGTACGGGTACGGAGGGCGTCGGGGGTGTCGTCGGCGAGGACCTCGCCCTCGCGCATCAGGAGGAGGCGGTGGCAGCGCTCGGCCTCGTCCATGACGTGGGAGGAGATGAGGAGGGTGGCGCCGCGGGAGTCGGCGATGTGGTGGAAGAGGGCCCACAGGTCGCGGCGGAGGACGGGGTCGAGGCCGACCGTGGGCTCGTCGAGGACGAGGAGTTCGGGGGTGCCGAGGAGCGCGACGGCCAGGGAGACCCGGCTGCGCTGGCCGCCGGAGAGGTTCCCGGCGAGGGCGTCGGCGTGGGTGGCGAGGTCGACGTCGGTGAGGACGCGGTCGACCTCGTGGCGGCGGGCGGCGGCGGGGCGGCCGGGGTCGAGGATCGCGGCGAAGTAGTCGAGGTTCTGACGGACCGTCAAGTCGTCGTAGACGGAGGGGGCTTGGGTGACGTAGCCGATGCGGGAACGGAGGGTGGGATGGCCGGCGGGGCGGCCGAGGACGTCCAGCGTGCCGGTGACCTTGGCCTGGGTGCCGACGATCGAGCGCATGAGGGTCGACTTGCCGCAGCCGGAGGGACCGAGCAGGCCGGTGATCTGGCCGCGCGGGACGGTGAAGCCGATGCCGCGCAGGACGGTGCGGGGGCCTCGGACGACGGTGAGGCCTTCGGCCCGGACGGCGGGTTCGGGGGTCGCGTCGGGTGGATCGGCGACGTAATTCATCATGCGATGAATAATGCTCTCGCGGGGCGGGGTCGTCAAGCGGTCGCGCGGGCTCGACGGAGCGGGGGCGCGCGGGCGTACGCGGGCACCTGGGCGTACGCGGGGGCGCGCGGGCATGCGGGAGGAGGGGAGGGTGGTGCGGGCGCGATGGCGGGTGATGGCGCGTGATGCAGGGGCCGGAGTGGAGCGCCCCGGCCCCTGTCGCTTGTCGCTTGTCGCTTGTCGCTCAAGCGAGCGGTGATCTCGGGGCCGGGGCGCTCAGGGCGTCACGGGGTGTCACGCGGTGCCATGGGGGTTCATAGGGGTGATAGGGGTCATGAGGTGTTACGGGGTGAGGGCCACGACGAGTTCCACGACGTAGGTCTCCTCCACCATTCCGTTCGGGAACGCGGTGAGCAGGTGGTCGCGTTCCTTGGTGAGGAAGGTGTTGGTGGCCTCGGCGTTCTGGACCAGGAAGACCGAGTGGCTGCCGATGTTGGCGAGGTGGGTGTCGACCGGGACCTGGCGGCTCCAGCGGACCCTTCGGTGGGTGAAGTCGAGTCGGCCGGAGGGGTCGGCGAGGGCGGCGCGCAGGCCGCTGCCGTTCTGTTCGACCACGCGGTCGATGCCGAAGTGGGTCTTGATGCGTTCCGACTGCTCGGCGATCCACGGGACGTCGACGGCGCTGGTGTTCCACCACAGGGCGAGCGCGCCGCCCGGACGCAGTACGCGCAGGGCTTCCGGGACCGACTTGGTGGTGTCGGTCCAGTGCCAGGCCTGCGCGTACGTGAGGAAGTCGGCGCAGTTGTCGGTGAGGGGGAGGGCGTCGCCGGAGCCCCTGACGATCGGGACGTCGGGGAGGGTGCGGCGGAACTGGGCCGCCATGCCCTCGCCGGGTTCGATCGCGATCACGTCGGCGCCACGCGCGTGCAGGACGGCGGTCGCGATGCCGGTGCCCGCCCCCACGTCCGCGACACGGGCGCCGGCGAACGGGCGGCCGGCCAGTTCCTCGACGGCGTCGAGGAGGGCGGGCGGGTAGGAGGGGCGGTTCTCGGCGTACTGGGCCGCGGCGGCGTTGAAGGAGTGGGCTCGCGCGGTGTGCGAGGGCGGCTTCGACGAAGTGGTCATACGGCCATGGTTGCCGGGGTGGGTGCAGGGTGCAGGTGGATTTTGGTGAGAGATGGGGGGCGCCTGCCGGACCGGCCGGGTCAGCCCCTCTGTGTGTGCCTGCCTACTTCTCGCGGCGCTTCTTCGCCGGGTTGCCCGTGCGGCGGGTGGTGCGCTTCTTGTGCTGGGTCAGTGCCGCCTCGTACTCCTGGCGGCGCAGGTTCTCGCCGGGGGCCTCGGTGAAGGTGCGGAAGAAGTAGGCGAGGAGCGAGCCGACGAAGCCGATGCCGAGGAGGCCGCGGAGGGATGCCTGGCGGTCGGGGTCGGGGCGCTTCTTGAAGCTCTCCCAGGTGTGGCCGAAGGCGAGCGCGCTGCACACCGCGAACATCACGATGACGAGGAGGGTGACGAAGCTGCCGACGTCCGCGATCTGGAGGCCCTGGTAGGCGAAGCGGAGGATCAGGCAGGAGGCGACGGCCGCGGCGAGGGAACCGACCGCGGCGGCGATACGGCGCGGGGTGTAGCCGTCGTCGTGGTTCACCCAGGTGGTGCCGAAGAAGCGGAGGGGCTCGGGGCGGGGGCCCGCGGCAACGCCCGCGTCCTTGCCCGGAGTGGCCGTGTCCTTGGCCGGAGAGCCTGTCTCCTTGCCCGGGGAGCCCGCGTCGGTGTCCTGGGTGCCGTTTTCGTCGCTCACGGGACGATTATGGCTCCGGGGCCGACACGGGCTCCTTCTGGGTTCAGCCGCGGCGCGCGGCGGTGTGGCCGGCGCCGTCGGTGCCAGTGGTGCTCACGCGCGCGTGCGGCGCGTGTTCACCTCGGTGGGATCAGGAGCAGCGGGGGCGGACATAGCCGTCGCTGCCGGTGTTCACATAGGCGTCGGAGACGTACTCGCCGTCGTCGATGTTGTCCCAGATGTTGGTCGTGCCGTAGTAGCCCGTCACCGTGGTGCCGGGTGTCTGGCAGTAGATCGGGACCTGGGAGCCCTCGGCCAGGACCCGGACGATGGTGTAGCCGGTGCCGGGGCCGCTGCGGACGTTGACGCGGGTGCCGGGTGCGATGGAGTAGTAGTGCAGGGACGCTGTGACGGCTTCCGCCGTGGCCTCCGTACCGGCCGCTGCGTCTGCTTCTGGTGCGCGGTCGACAGACATGAAAAACCTCCCCCGTTGGACCCCATGACTGCCATGGGGCAACGATGATTCCCTCAGATCGCGCCACGAAACACATGTGCGCGATTCGTACACGGAGGTCAGCAAGCCGCCTCTGTCGCGTACGGGTCATCGACTAGGCTCCGTCCGTCGCGCGCGCGAACGATCAGCACGGGGGTGTACCCATGGCGCCACAGCGCAACACCGGAGCGGGCGCGGAAGCGGAACTTCCCGAGTACGCCGGTCACTACCGCCTGGAGTCCTGCCTCGGCTCCGGTGGCATGGGTGTGGTGCATCTGGCGCAGAGCACCTCCGGGATGAAGGTCGCCGTCAAGGTCGTGCACGCGGAGTTCGCGCAGGACCCCGAGTTCAGGGGGCGGTTCCGGCAGGAGGTGGCCGCCGCGCGGAGGGTGAGCGGGGCCTTCACCGCGCCGGTCGTCGATGCCGACCCGGAGGCCGAACGGCCGTGGATGGCCACGTCGTTCATCCCCGGGCCGACCCTCTCCGAGCATGTGAAGCGGAACGGGCCGATGGCGCCGGGTGAGTTGCGCCGGCTGATGGCGGGCCTGGCCGAGGCGCTGCGTGACATCCACCGGGTGGGGGTCGTGCACCGGGACCTGAAACCCAGCAACGTACTCCTCGCCGAGGACGGGCCGAAGGTCATCGACTTCGGCATTTCTCGGCCAAAGGACAGCGAACTGCGCACCGAGACGGGCAAGTTGATCGGCACCCCGCCGTTCATGGCGCCCGAGCAGTTCCGGCGCCCGAGGGAGGTCGGACCGGCCGCCGACGTCTTCGCGCTCGGGTCCGTGCTCGTGCACGCGGCGACCGGGCGCGGGCCGTTCGACTCCGACAGTCCCTATGTCGTGGCCTACCAAGTCGTGCATGACGAGCCGGACTTGACCGGGCTGCCGGAGAACATCGCGCCGCTGGTGCTGCGTTGCCTCGCCAAGGAGCCCGAGGACCGGCCCACACCCGACGAGCTGATGCGTGAACTGCGGTCGGTGTCGGCCTCGTACGACACGCAGGCCTACATACCGGCACAGCGCGAGGGCGTCACGCCGCTGCCGGAATCCCTCGCGGAGGAGGAGTCCAAGCGGCCCGAGTGGCCCGAGCAGCGTGAGCGGCCCGAACGGCAGCGCGGGAGACGGTTGTTGTCGCGCAAGCGGGTCGTGCTCGGGGCGGGTGCGCTCGGGCTGGCCGCGATCGGCACGCTCGCCGCGCTCCAGTTGTCCGACGACGCCGAACCGGCACCGAAGAGCGCCGTTCCGCACACCACGCCCAGCGCCGTGTTCAGCGGCTGGAAGTCCGTCCCCGTCTCCGCCGAGAGCACCCCTCAATGCTCTTACGGGGCGGGGAAGTTGTTCTGCGCGCAGCCAGGTGTCGTGTTCGCGCTGGACCCGTCCGACGGCCGGCTGCTGTGGCGGCACGCCGTGCCCACGACCCGGACCGGCGGGCCACCGGTCCTGTCGGGCGGGCTCGTGCATCCCGCGCTGGACGACGGCCGGCGTCTGGAGGGCCTCGATCCCGCCTCGGGCAAGGCACGTTGGCAGCGAACCGTGCCCGCCCAGACCGGGCTGGCGGCGGCCGGCGACATGCTGCTGCTCACCCACGCGGACGGCACGGTCACGGGGGTGGACGGCGCGTCGGGCGTCGAGAAGTGGAGCCACCGGATTCCGGGCCAACTGACGCCCCACTTCGTCTCGTTCACCGGGGACACGCTGGCGTACGCGGCGAGCACGTCGGCGGACGGGTCGAGCACCCGCGTGACGGCACTCGACCCGGAGACGGGCGAGGTGCGCTGGGACGAGGGACTGAAGGGGTCGGTGCAGCCGATCGGCACGGCGGGCGGCTCGGTCTTCCTCCTGTCCGTCGACACGGTCTACGGCGCCACGCAGGCCGTGGTCCGCTACACCCCCGAGACCGGGGCCACGCGGCGCTTCACACTGCCCGTGCGGCTCGACCAGGCCCACGCGACCGTGCGCGGGAACGTCGTCTACCTCATGGGGACCGGGGGCTCGATGACCGCCGTGGACATGAACACCCGCAAGCGGCTGTGGGGCCTGGAAACGGCCGTGCTACGGAGCTCCACACCGGTCACGGACGGCAGACAGGTCTACGTCACGGCGGC
Organism: Streptomyces sp. NPDC091280; assembly: GCF_044768565.1. Lineage (NCBI taxonomy): Bacteria > Bacillati > Actinomycetota > Actinomycetes > Kitasatosporales > Streptomycetaceae > Streptomyces > Streptomyces sp. NPDC091280. The sequence goes on along the minus strand of NZ_JBIVUZ010000021.1, from coordinate 157,593 downwards.
GGACGGACGCCTGCTGGCCGTCGACGCCCGCGCCGGCCGCCTCGTCGGCCAGACCCCCGCCCGCCTCGACTCCGGCTCGGACCGCATCAGCGCGACCCTGCCGGAACCCGTCGTGGCCGACAACCGCGTCTACGCCGCCGCCCCCGACGGCACGGTCTTCGCCGTCAACTCGCTTACACCTGGGACTTGGTAGGCACCTGGGTGACGGGAGGCGGTACGCGGGAGGCCGTCTCCGTCGGTGGGTGAAGGAGACGGCCTCGGGCGGGGGTTGGGACCGGGGAGGGCTCAGCCGAGCTTGCTGACGTCCCGGACGGCGCCTCGGTCCGCGCTGGTGGCCATCGCGGCGTAGGCGCGCAGCGCGGCCGAGACCTTGCGTTCGCGGTTCTTCGGGGCGTAGCGGCCTTGCAGCGCGGCCTCGCGGCGGGCCAACTCGGGCTCGTCGACGAGGAGTTCGATGGAGCGGTTCGGGATGTCGATGCGGATGCGGTCGCCGTCCTCGACGAGGGCGATGGTGCCGCCGGACGCCGCCTCGGGGGACGCGTGGCCGATCGACAGGCCCGAAGTGCCGCCGGAGAAGCGGCCGTCGGTGATCAGGGCGCAGGTCTTGCCGAGGCCGCGGCCCTTGAGGAAGGACGTCGGGTAGAGCATCTCCTGCATGCCGGGGCCGCCCTTGGGGCCCTCGTAGCGGATGACGACGACATCGCCGTGCTTCACCTGTTTGTTGAGGATCTTCTCGACGGCCTCTTCCTGCGACTCGCAGACGACGGCCGGGCCCTCGAAGGTCCAGATGGACTCGTCCACGCCCGCCGTCTTCACCACACAGCCGTCGACCGCGAGGTTGCCCTTGAGGACCGCGAGGCCGCCGTCCTTGGAGTAGGCGTGCTCGGCGGAGCGGATGCAGCCCTCGGCCGCGTCCTCGTCCAGCGCCTCCCAGCGCTCGGACTGGGAGAAGGCCTCGGCGGAGCGGACGCAGCCGGGGGCCGCGTGCCACAGTTCGACGGCCTCGGGGGACGGGGAGCCGCCGCGCACGTCCCAGGTCTTCAGCCAGTCCGCGAGGGACGGGCTGTGGACGGAGTGGACGTCCTCGTTGAGCAGGCCCGCGCGGTGCAGCTCGCCGAGCAGGGCGGGGATGCCGCCGGCGCGGTGCACGTCCTCCATGTAGTACGTGCGGTTCTTCGCGACGTTCGGGGCGACCTTGGCGAGGCACGGGACGCGGCGCGAGACCGCGTTGATCTCGTCCAGGCCGAAGGAGACGCCCGCCTCCTGCGCCGCGGCCAGCAGGTGCAGGATCGTGTTGGTGGAGCCGCCCATCGCGATGTCGAGGGCCATGGCGTTCTCGAAGGCCGCGAAGGTGGCGACGTTGCGCGGCAGGACCGTCTCGTCGTCCTGCTCGTAGTAGCGGCGGGTGATGTCCATCACCGTGCGGGCCGCGTCCTCGTACAGGCCCTTGCGGGCGGTGTGCGTGGCGAGGACCGAGCCGTTGCCCGGCAGGGACAGGCCGATGGCCTCGGTCAGGCAGTTCATCGAGTTGGCGGTGAACATGCCGGAACAGGAACCGCAGGTCGGACAGGCGTTCTCCTCGATACGGAGGATGTCCTCGTCCGAGATCTTGTCGTTCACCGCGTCCGAGATCGCGTCGACGAGGTCCAGGGTGCGGACCGTGCCGTCGACGAGCGTGGCGCGGCCGGACTCCATCGGGCCGCCGGAGACGAAGACCGTCGGGATGTTCAGCCGCAGGGCCGCGTTGAGCATGCCCGGGGTGATCTTGTCGCAGTTGGAGATGCAGATCAGGGCGTCGGCGCAGTGCGCCTCGACCATGTACTCCACGCTGTCCGCGATCAGGTCGCGGGAGGGCAGGGAGTACAGCATCCCGCCGTGCCCCATCGCGATGCCGTCGTCGACCGCGATGGTGTTGAACTCGCGCGGGATGCCGCCAGCCGCGGTGATCGCCTCGCTGACGATCCGGCCGACCGGCTGGAGGTGGGTGTGGCCCGGCACGAACTCCGTGAAGGAGTTGGCGACCGCGATGATCGGCTTCCGTCCGATGTCCGCACCGGGTACACCGGAGGCGCGCATAAGGGCGCGTGCGCCCGCCATGTTGCGGCCGTGGGTGACTGTGCGGGACCTCAGCTCGGGCATCGTCGCTCGCTCCTTCAGACAGATAGGGCTGCTATTGAGCGTACGCCCGTCATCCAGGGGTCGGACACGGTGTCCGTATCGCGGGATGACCGTCTCGCCGCGCGACGGCCTCAGGGCCCTGTCAGATGCCCCTGCACCACGGGCGCGATCCGCGCGATGATCTGCTCCAGGTCGGCCGAGGCCAGCGGTTCGACCTTGATCACGTAGCGCAGCATCGCCGTACCGACGAGTTGGGCGGCGGCCAGTTCGGCGCGGAGTTCCGCGTCCGGGAGGTCCAGCTGCGCGGCGACCCGGCCCAGCACCTGGGAGACCACGAGCCGGCGGAAGACGGCCGCGGCGGCGTCGTTGTTGACGGCCGAGCGGACGACCGCCAGCAGCGGCTTGCGGGTGGCCGGGTTCTCCCAGACGCCGAAGATGAAGCGGGTCAGCCGCTCGCCGACGCCGTCCAGCGGCCCTTCGGCGACCGCCTCGGGCGCGTGCGCCGCCGGGGCGAAGGCGACCTCGATCGACGCCTCGAAAACCTGCTCCTTGGTACCGAAGTAGTGGTGCACGAGCGCCGGGTCGACCCCGGCGGCCTTCGCGATCCCGCGCACGGAGGTCTTCTCGTACCCCCGCTCGGAGAACTCCTCGCGGGCCGCGGCCAGGATGCGGTCGCGGGTGTCGGCGGACTCCGTACGAGGGGGTCGGCCCCGGCGCTTGGCGGTGGCGTCGGTCACCGCCGGGGCACCTTCACGGCCGAGGCCAGATGCAGCCGCGTGAAGGCGAGCGCCTCGGCGAGATCGGCCTCGCGTTCGGCGCCGGACATCGCGCGCCGGGTGTTGACCTCGATGACGACATGCCCGTCGAAGCCGGTCGTCGCGAGCCGCTCCAGCAGCTCGGCGCAGGGCTGGGTGCCGCGGCCGGGGACCAGGTGCTCGTCCTTGTTGGAGCCGTTGCCGTCGGCGAGGTGGACATGGCCGAGCCGGTCGCCCATGCGCTCGATCATCTCGGTCGCGTCGGTGCGGGCGGTCGCGGTGTGGCTGAGGTCGATCGTGAAGTGCCGGTAGTCGTCCTGCGTGACGTCCCACTCGGGGGCGTAGGCGAGCATCTCCCGGTCGCGGTAGCGCCACGGGTACATGTTCTCTACGGCGAACCGCACATCCGTCTCGTTCGCCATCCGCCAGATCCCGCTGACGAAGTCCCGCGCGTACTGGCGCTGCCAGCGGAACGGCGGATGCACGACGACCGTGCTCGCGCCGAGCTTCTCGGCGGCGGCCTGGGCGCGCTGGAGCTTGATCCACGGGTCGGTCGACCACACTCGCTGCGTGATGAGCAGGCACGGCGCGTGCACGGCGAGGATCGGGACCTGGTGGTAGTCGCTGAGTCTGCGCAGCGCCTCGATGTCCTGACTGACCGGGTCGGTCCACACCATGACCTCGACGCCGTCGTAACCGAGGCGCGCGGCGATCTCGAAGGCCGTCGCCGTCGACTCCGGATACACGGACGCCGTGGACAGCGCGACCTTCGCATCCGGGATGCGCACGACTGGTTCTGCCACGGAGGACAGACTACGGGGCGGCGCTTTGCGCGGGGGAGCCGGTTGCTGTGCCCACCCTGTGCGGGGTACGTCAACCGGCCATCTCCGACGCGGGACGGAGTTGTGGCGATCCTTCATGCGGGTCTGATACGTGGGGTGCTGGGTGGGTGTTCAGTTGGGGGGTGGGGTGGAGTGGGGTCGGGCGGGATGGGGCTCCGGGGGCGCGGGGGTGTGGACGGGGCGCGTGTGGCACGGGGGGTGCGTGTGGGGGCCGTTCGGCTGCGCCGGGCACGGTCACTACGGGGAGGCACTCGTGTGTACGGCACGGAGGGCACGCGCGCGTGCGGCACGAAACGGACAGGCGAGTGACCCAGCTCCCGGGCGGCCACGCAAGGCACACGCGCGCGCGACACGCACCGGCGGGCGGGAGGCCTGACCCGGCGCGACCCCGAGTTACACATCCGCGCGGCACAGACCTGTGAACGGGAGGCCTGCCCCGCCCCTCGGCCCCGTGCCGCACGCGCATGCGACACGATGCGGCACGCGCGCGTGGGTCGCGGCGCAGTCGGCCGGGGGCCGACGGCCCTCCCCGGTGCCCGGCACCCGGATGTCCGGTGCCGAGGTGCCCGGTGCCGGGATACCCCAGGTGGCCTGCACACACCCGGCAGCCACGCGCAAGCCGGCCGACGTCCGCCCGTGTCCTCCGCCCCGCCCTACGTCCCCTCCACGCCGACGGCAGTTGATCCGGTCGTCCTCTACACCGAAGGCAACTGATCCAGTCGTCGCAGGATCACGCCCTCGCGCAGTGCCCAGGGGCAGACCTCCAGCGTCTCCACGCCGAAGAGGTCCATCGCGCCCTCGGCGACCATCGCGCCGGCCAGGAGTTGTTCCGCGCGGCCTTCGGAGACGCCGGGGAGGACGGCGCGCTGGGCCGTGGTCATGCCGCCGAGGCGGGGGACCCAGGCCTCCAGGGACCCGCGCTTGAGCTCGCGCTGGACGTAGAGGCCGTCGGCGGAGCGGGCCGCGCCGGCGAGGCGGGCGAGCTGCTTGAAGGTCTTCGACGTGGCGACGACGTGGTCGGGGGCGCCGAAGCGGCTGAACTCCCCCACCGTACGGGCGATCTGGGCGCGCACATGGCGGCGCAGGGCCCTTATCGCGGCCGGTTCCGGCGGGTCCCCGGGCAGCCAGCCCGCGGTGAGGCGGCCCGCGCCGAGGGGGAGGGACACGACCGCGTCGGGTTCCTCGTCGATGCCGTACGCGATCTCCAGGGAGCCGCCGCCGATGTCGAGGACGAGGAGCTTGCCGGCCGACCAGCCGAACCAGCGGCGGACGGCCAGGAAGGTCAGCCGGGCCTCCTCGGCGCCGGTGAGGACCTGGAGTTCGACGCCGGTCTCGCTCTGCACGCGCGCGAGGACCTCGTCCGCGTTGCTGGCCTCGCGGACGGCGGAGGTGGCGAACGGGAGGAGTTCCTCGACGCCCTTGTCCTCGGCCGCCTGCAACGCCTCGTGGACGACGCCGATGAGTTTGTCGACCCCTTCGGGGCCGATCGCGCCGTCCTCGTCGAGGAGTTGGGCAAGGCGGAGTTCCACCTTGTGCGAGTGCGCGGGCAGGGGGCGTGCGCCTGGGTGTGCGTCCACCACCAGCAGATGCACCGTGTTCGATCCCACGTCGAGGACACCGAGTCTCATATACGGAACGCTACTGCCACCTGCACCGATCTCCGTCCTCGGAACGGTTTCTGGGCCCGCCCCGGGCGACTTACCCTGGACGCGTGCCAAAGACGAAAAAGGCGAAGACCGACAAGGCGGCCAAATCACCCGGCGATTCTTCGCCGGTGACGTCGGCCGGGCCCCCGAAGACGCCGACGATGTCGAAGAAGGCTCTGAAAGCCGACGAGAAGGGGCTCGACTTCGCGCGCGCGTGGGTGGAGTTCCCGGATCCGGCGGACGAGGAACAGCTCTTCCGCTGCGATCTGACATGGCTGACCTCTCGCTGGAACTGCGTCTTCGGAAGCGGCTGCCAGGGCATCCAGGCGGGCCGCGCGGACGACGGTTGCTGCACCCTGGGCGCGCACTTCTCCGACGAGGACGACGAGAAGCGGGTCGCCGGACATGTGGCGAGGCTCACGCCGGACATCTGGCAGCACCACGACGAGGGCGTGGCGAACGGCTGGATCTCGCAGGACGAGGACGGCGACCGCCAGACCCGCCCCTACAAGGGCTCGTGCATCTTCCAGAACCGCCCCGGCTTCGCGGGCGGCGCGGGCTGCTCGCTGCACATCCTCGCCGTGCGGGAGGGCCGCGAGCCCCTGGAGACCAAGCCGGACGTCTGCTGGCAGCTGCCGGTGCGGCGGACGTACGAGTGGATCGACCGGCCCGACGACACCCGGGTGCTCCAGGTGTCGATCGGCGAGTACGACCGCAGGGGCTGGGGCCCCGGGGGTCACGACCTGCACTGGTGGTGCACGTCGGCGACCTCGGCGCACGGCGCGGGTGACCCGGTCTACGTCTCCTACGGCCCGGAGCTGACCGAGCTGATGGGCAAGGCGGGCTACGACCGTCTCGTCGAGCTGTGCGAGGAGCGCCTGGCCTCGCGACTCCCGCTGCTGGCACCGCATCCGGCGGACCCGGTCCACTGACCCGGTCCGCCGACCCTGGCGGCTGACCGCGCCTGCTGACCCGGTCTGCCGACCCGGTCAGGACGAACCCGGGTCGCCGCCGTCGTCGGGCGGCGACGCCGGGCTTCCCGGGGTGGTTGAGGACGAGTCCGTCGGTGTGGGGTCCGGATCCGCGGACGAGGGCGGCGGGCCGCTCGGCGTGGGATCGGTGGGGGCCGTCTCCGTGGGCGTCGGATCCGGTCCGGAGGAGGGCCGGCCGCCGGGCTGCGAGGGGTGCGCGGGAGACGACGGATCGCCCGGCCCGGTCGGGGCCGGGGCGCTGCCGTAGCCCTCGATCGAGACGACGGCGCCGGCCGGTGAGACGGCCACGCGCGCGGTCCAGTGGCCGGAGGGCTCGCGCAGATGGTCGACGTACACCTTGATCGTCAACGACTCGCCCGGAGCGAGGGTTCCCGAGGACCGGCTGAGGTAGAGCCAGGGCGCCGTGGTGGTCGCGGACCAGCGGACCGGGGCCGCGCCGGACGCGGTGAGGGTGACGAGCGTGGTGTCGGCGCTGTTGGCGGCCGACACGGTGAGCCGCCCGGTCCCGTTCCCGCCGGTTCCGGCGACGCTGACGACCTCTACGGAGACGTCGTTCTTGCCGCTTCCGCCGCCGTTCCCGCCGACCCGCGCGCGGGGCCCGGCACTGGCGTCGCCGGTGTTCTCGTAGCCGCCGCTGGCGACCTCGCCCTCCAGGCTCCCGGGGCCGTGCTGCTCGCTCGCGGCGGCGGCCCGGCCGTCGGCGCCCTCGCCGGTCGGCGTGGAGCGGTAGGCGGCCCACAGCGCGAGAACGGGCGCCGCGATCACGGTGGCGACGACGGTCGTCGTGACGGCACGCGCGCGTAGCCGGTCCCGCCGGGCCGCGCGGTCCTTGGGGTCGAGCGGGAAACCGCGCCGGTCGAAGCGCGGTGCCGCGGCTCCCCGCGCGCGCGGGAGGTGCGCCATGGCGACATGCAGGGCCGCGCGGGGCGCCTCCAGGACGGGCAGTTCGGCGGGCGTGACACCGGCGCCGGGCCAGCTGCCGGGCACCGCGCGCTCGGCGGTACGGCGGCAGCGCGGGCAGTCGTCGACGTGCCGGACCAGTTCGCGGCGCAGCGCGCTGCTGAGCACGAGCTGGTGGTCGCCGGTGAGCCGGGCGACGCTCGGGCAGGTCCCGGTCTCCACGACGGCGAGGGCGGCACGTGTGCGTTCCACCTCGCAGGCGGCGGAGGCCAGCAGCTCGCGGGCGGTGGTGGGATCCATCCCGAGGACGGCGGCGACCTCGTGGGCGGCGAGCCGGTGGCGTACGGCGAGTTCGAGCGCCTCGCGCTGCTCCGGGGTGGTCCCGGCGGCCTCCGGCCAGGCCAGCAGGGCCAGTTCACGCCGCCGTCGCTCGCGCAGTTCCTCGGACCCGGCGGGTTCCTCGGCCTCGGCCGCCCGGCCCGCCGCGTGGGTGCCCTGACGTTTCTGCTTGGCCTCGGCCAGCTTGCGCAGGCAGGCCCAGCGGGCCAGCGCGTACAGCCAGGCCCTGCGGTCCCCGGCCGCCTCCGGCACGCGCGCGCCCCGGCGTTCGGCCAGCGCGAGCACGTCCCCCAGGGCCGCCGTCGCCGCGTCGTGGTCGCACAGCACGGACAGGCAGTACGTGAACAGGCCGTCCAGATAAGGCTCGTAGCGCGCGGGCGGGCACTGCGCCAGCGTGCGCGCGGCAGCGCGGTCGCGCGCCTCCCGGTGCGCCCGGTGCGCGCCGGTGGTGCGGGTCGAGGTCTCCGGGCTGCTGCTCATCACCCGTGCGACCGTAGGCGTCGGGCGATGCCCCCTTCCGCCCCCTTGAGCTCTTTTAATCCGTACGGGTGAAACGATCCCTCAATAGGGGACGGGAACCCCCGCTCCCCTGGCTCGATCCCGTCGCCGGTGGCCGGATTCCCCGGCGCCCCCGCCGTCCCCCGGCCTCGTTGTCAGTGGCTACGACTACGGTTCACACATGGCTGCCCGTACGAAGACGACCAAGGACCGTCCGTCCTACCGCTGCACCGAGTGCGGCTGGCAGACGGCCAAGTGGCTCGGCCGCTGCTCCGAGTGCCAGGCCTGGGGCACGGTCGAGGAGTACGGCGCGCCCGCCGTCCGTACGACGGCCCCCGGCCGGGTCACGACCTCCGCGCTGCCGATCGGCCAGGTCGACGGCCGGCAGGCCACCGCGCGCTCGACCGGCGTGCCCGAGCTGGACCGGGTGCTCGGCGGCGGACTGGTCCCCGGGGCGGTCGTGCTGGTCGCGGGCGAGCCCGGGGTCGGCAAGTCGACGCTCCTGCTGGACGTGGCGGCCAAGGCGGCGAGCGAGGACCACCGCACGCTCTACATCACCGGTGAGGAGTCGGCGAGCCAGGTCCGGCTGCGCGCCGACCGCATCAAGGCGATCGACGACCACCTGTATCTCGCCGCCGAGACCGATCTGGCCACGATCCTGGGCCACTTGGACGCGGTGAAGCCCTCACTCCTGATCCTGGACTCCGTCCAGACGGTGGCCTCCCCGGAGATCGACGGCGCCCCCGGGGGCATGGCCCAGGTCCGCGAGGTCGCCGGCGCCCTGATCCGCGCCTCCAAGGAGCGGGCCATGTCCACCCTCCTGGTGGGCCATGTCACCAAGGACGGCGCCATCGCGGGCCCCCGCCTCCTGGAGCACCTGGTGGACGTGGTGCTCTCCTTCGAGGGCGACCGGCACGCCCGCCTGCGTCTCGTACGGGGCGTCAAGAACCGCTACGGCACGACGGACGAGGTCGGCTGCTTCGAGCTGCACGACGAGGGCATCACGGGCCTGGCCGACCCGAGCGGCCTGTTCCTGACCCGCCGCGCGGAGCCGGTCCCCGGCACCTGCCTCACGGTCACCCTGGAGGGCCGCCGCCCCCTGGTGGCCGAGGTCCAGGCCCTCACCGTCGACTCCCAGATCCCCTCCCCCCGCCGTACCACGTCGGGCCTGGAGACGTCCCGGGTCTCGATGATGCTCGCGGTCCTGGAACAGCGCGGCCGGATCAGCGCTCTGGGCAAGCGGGACATCTACTCCGCGACGGTCGGCGGAGTGAAGCTCTCGGAACCGGCCGCGGATCTGGCCATCGCCCTGGCGCTGGCCTCCGCGGCGAGCGACACCCCCCTGCCCAAGAACCTGGTCGCGATCGGCGAAGTGGGCCTGGCGGGCGAGGTCAGAAGGGTCACGGGCGTCCAGCGCAGACTGTCCGAGGCACACCGCCTGGGCTTCACCCACGCCCTCGTCCCGAGCGACCCGGGCAGGATCCCGCCCGGCATGAAGGTCCTCGAAGTGGCCGACATAGGAGACGCCCTCCAGGTCCTTCCGCGCTCCCGAAAACGAGAGGCCCCACGGGACGCCGAGGACCGCCGGTAGACTTTGCCCTGGTCTCGCCCGTCCGTACGAACCAACTGTGCGAAACGGGAGCGCCTGAAAAACCTGCGACCCGAGGAGTGCAGTGGCAGCCAACGACCGGGCGTCAGCTCCCGGAAAGTCCGGCGGGAGCTCCGGTGCCGATGGCCTGATGCGCGCCTCACTGAGCGCCGTGGCACCCGGCACGGCCCTGCGCGACGGCCTGGAGCGGATCCTCCGCGGCAACACGGGCGGGCTCATCGTGCTCGGCTCCGACAAGACCGTCGAGGCCATGTGCACGGGCGGTTTCGTCCTGGACGTGGAGTTCACCGCCACCCGCCTGCGTGAACTCTGCAAGCTGGACGGCGGCATCGTGGTGTCGTCCGACCTCTCCAAGATCCTCAGAGCCGGCGTCCAGCTGGTCCCCGACCCCACGATCCCCACGGAGGAGACGGGCACCCGCCACCGCACGGCGGACCGCGTGAGCAAGCAGGTCGGCTTCCCGGTCGTCTCCGTCTCCCAGTCGATGCGCCTGATCGCCCTCTACGTGGACGGCCAGCGCCGTGTCCTGGAGGACTCGGCGGCGATCCTGTCCCGCGCCAACCAGGCCCTGGCCACCCTGGAGCGCTACAAGCTGCGCCTGGACGAGGTGGCGGGCACGCTGTCGGCGCTGGAGATCGAGGACCTGGTGACGGTCCGGGACGTCTCGGCCGTGGTCCAGCGCCTCGAAATGGTCCGCCTGATCGCGACCGAAATCGCGGAGTACGTGGTCGAGTTGGGCACGGACGGCCGCCTGCTCTCCCTCCAGCTCGAAGAGCTGATCGCGGGCGTCCACCCGGAACGCGAACTGGTGGTGCGCGACTACGTCCCCGAGCCCACCGCGAAACGCTCCCGCACGGTGGACGAGGCACTGGCCGAACTGGACGCTCTCTCCCACGCGGAACTCCTCGAACTCCCCACCGTGGCCCGCGCCTTGGGCTACACCGGTTCCCCCGAGGCCCTCGACTCGGCGGTCTCCCCCCGAGGCTTCCGCCTCCTGGCGAAGGTCCCGCGCCTCCCGGGCGCGATCATCGACCGCCTGGTGGAACACTTCGGCGGCCTCCAGAAGCTCCTGGCGGCCAGCGTCGACGACCTCCAGACCGTCGACGGCGTCGGCGAGGCAAGGGCGAGAAGCGTACGAGAAGGCCTCTCCCGCCTGGCGGAGTCCTCGATCCTGGAACGCTACGTCTGAGACGACCCCGGAGCGCCGCGCCCGCGGGACGGCGGGCGGACCCGCGTCGTCAGTCGCTGGCCAGGACGAACGAGGTCTGCGCCTTGGCGAACCCGGAGGCAGCCGCCTCCACCAGATAGGTCCCCGCACCGGCGGACCCGGCCGCGGGAGTCGCGCACTCGGGCGCGCTCGGCTTCCGGTCCCACTTCAGGGTGTAGTTCACGCTGCCCCCGGCGGTCACCCGGTAGTACACGCTCCCGGAACCCTTCGGGCAGTCCGCGGAGGACCAGTAGTCGGCGGCACCCCCCGCCTCGGTGATCGTCAACACCGTGCTCTTGGGCCCGAGATCGATCTTGCAGTCGCTGCTGGACGAGTTCTTGGCGGTCAGCACGAACGTCGGCGTCTGGTCCGGCGAGTACGAGTTGTGCAGACTCCGCAGACTCAACTGCACCGCGCCGGCAGTGCAGTTGGGCAGGGTCGAATCGGCCGGAACCGTGGTCCCCGTAGCACTCCCGCCACTGGACCCCGCGCTGCCGCCGCCGTCCCCGGTCCCCCCGGCGGAGCCGCTGTCCCCCGAGGACCCGTCACCGGAACCGGACCCGCTGCCGTCACCGCTGCCGCTGCTCCCGCTGCTCGACTCGTCGCGCCCGCCGGGGTGTTGGCTGATGGCGGGCCCGGTGCCGGACGGACCGGCGGTGATGGTGGGCGCGGGAGTCCGGCCGTTCTTGCCCCCGTCCGCGCCGTTCTTGCTGCCCCCGCCACCCGAGGTGACGATCCAGGTGATCAGCAGCGCCAGCAGGGCGACCACGGACACCATGAGGACCCTCCGTCGCCAATAGATGGAGGAGGGAAGCGGCCCGACCGGATTGCGCAGAGATCCCACGGCTCAAACCTTACGAGACAACGGGGAGTTACCTCGCCCCACCCGCCGCTCCGACCCCAACTTTTCCGGATCATCATCCCGGCAACCCCGCCTGGAACAAGGCGGAATGGAGCACGCCCCGCACCGCCACACCCCCCGACCCCCACCCGCCGTGGCAGGATCGGAACCGCCATGACTGCGCCCACGAACCCCCCGCACACCACGTCCACGAACGGCGAGCACCTGCACGCCGCCGTGATCGACTGGTTCGAAGACAACGCCCGCGACCTCCCCTGGCGCCGCCCCGACGCCGGCCCCTGGGGCGTGATGGTCAGCGAGTTCATGCTCCAGCAGACCCCGGTCTCCCGCGTCCTGCCGGTCTACGAACAGTGGCTGGCCCGCTGGCCCCGCCCCGCCGACCTCGCCCAGGACGCCCCCGGCGAAGCCGTCCGCGCCTGGGGCCGCCTCGGCTACCCCCGCCGCGCCCTGCGCCTGCACGGCGCCGCGACCGCCATAACGGAACGGCACGGCGGCGACGTCCCCACCGACCACGCGCAGCTGCTCGCCCTCCCCGGCATCGGCGAGTACACGGCCGCCGCGGTCGCCTCCTTCGCCTACGGCCAGCGCCACGCCGTACTCGACACCAACGTCCGCCGGGTCTTCGCGCGCGCGGTCACCGGCGTCCAGTACCCCCCGAACGCCACGACGGCCGCCGAGCGCAAACTCGCCCGCGCCCTGCTCCCCGAGGACGAGCCGACCGCCGCCCGCTGGGCCGCCGCCTCCATGGAACTCGGCGCGCTGGTCTGCACGGCGAAGAACGAGACCTGCCACCGCTGCCCGATCTCGGCCCAGTGCGCCTGGAACCTGGCCGGCAAACCGGACCACGAGGGCCCGGCCCGGCGCGGTCAGACGTACGCCGGCACGGACCGCCAGGTCCGCGGCAAACTCCTGGCCGTGCTCCGCGACGCGCACACCCCCGTCCCGCAGTCCGCCCTCGACCGCGTGTGGCACGAACCGGTGCAGCGGGCCAGGGCACTGGACGGACTGGTCGCGGACGGCCTCGTGGAACCGCTCCCGAACGCCCTGTACCAACTCCCCGCGACCCGCGCCTGACGCAGGGTCAATTCACAGCCTCACGCACCACCCCACGGCACATCACAGCCACCACCCAGCCCTCACGGCACTCGAACGGCGCCCAAACCGCCCCATATCCACCCCAAAAACTCCGCCCCCTTACCCCGGACCTACTTCCGTTACACAACCGACGGACAGCCGAGCGCTCCCCGCAGGCTGCTCCGCACAGTGCCGTGACAACCCCTCCGTAGCTTCATTCCTGTGCCGCAGACCGGCGGGACACAGCAGAGGACAACCGGCAGCAGGCGGGTCGGAAACGGGGATGGAGGCGGTTGATCATGGCGCAGGGCGAGGTGCTCGAATTCGAGGAGTACGTCCGCACCCGGCAGGACGCGTTGCTGCGCAGCGCCCGCCGGCTGGTGCCGGACCCGGTCGACGCCCAGGACCTGCTCCAGACCGCGCTGGTACGGACGTACGGCCGCTGGGAGACCATCGAGGACAAGCGCCTCGCGGACGCCTATCTGCGCCGCGTCATGATCAACACCCGCACCGAGTGGTGGCGGGCCCGCAAGCTCGAAGAGGTGCCCACCGAGCAGCTTCCGGACGCGAGCGTCGACGACGCGACCGAACAGCACGCGGACCGGGCGCTTCTTATGGACATCATGAAAGTTCTCGCTCCGAAACAGCGCAGTGTCGTCGTCCTGCGACACTGGGAGCAGATGTCCACGGAGGAGACGGCCGCCGCCCTCGGCATGTCGGCCGGTACGGTCAAGAGCACGCTGCACCGGGCGCTCGCCCGGCTCCGGGAGGAGCTGGAAGCCCGCGATCTGGACGCACGCGCGCTGGAGCGTGAGGAGCGGGAGCGTTGCGCGGCCTGAGCGGCGACACCCCTGAGCCCGGCCCGGGCGACACCCTGGGGCCGGGCAGGGCACACGGCGGCTCCGAGGCGGCGTTCACGGCGATGGCCGTGCTCGCCGCCCTGGCCCTGTTGGTGTCCGGCTGCGCCACGGGCGGCACCGGCGCGCGGGACGAGGGCCCGGCGCACTCCGACTCGGTGGGCGTGGCCGAGGTGCCCTCCGCCTCGCCGTCCGCGACCGCCGACGACCATGTCGACGCGGTGAAACTCGTCAAGGACGATCCGAAGGTGTCGGCGGCGGTCAAACACGAGCTGAAACCCTGCGTCGCCGACGAGTACGCGGTCGACGTGTCGTACGGCGAGCTGACCGGCGGTACCGTCAACGACGTCGTCGTCAACGTGATGACCTGCGGCGACGCGGTCGGCATCGGCTCGTACGTGTACCGCGCGACCGGCGGGACGTACGAGAATGTCTTCAAGGCCGAGGAACCCCCGGTCTACGCGGAGATCGACCGCGGTGATCTGGTCGTCACCAAGCAGGTGTACGAGAAGGGCGACCCGGTGTCGAGCCCGTCCGGCGAGAACGTGATCACGTACCGGTGGACCGCGGGCCGTTTCGTCCAGGAGTACAGCACCCACAACGAGTACAGCAACGCGGTCGGAGGCGACGCGTCACCCGCCCCGAGCGGAAACTGAACGGAATCCGGGCGGGGGCGAACCGATCGGCCCCTCCGATCCGATCCTTCAGTGATTGCGAGTGATCGCGATCGATTGCAAGTGATCGTGAGTGAACGCGGACGCCGTCCCAGGCGTCCCATGCTTGAGAACGACCCACACGAGGACTGAGAGCACCGGGATGGCAGACCAGACCCACGTCCTGTTCGTCGAGGACGACGACGTCATCCGTGAGGCCACCCAACTCGCCCTGGAGCGGGACGGCTTCGCGGTCACGGCGATGCCCGACGGGCTGTCGGGCCTGGAGGCGTTCCGGGCGAACCGCCCCGACATCGCGCTCCTGGACGTGATGGTCCCCGGCCTGGACGGCGTGAGCCTGTGCCGCCGCATCCGGGACGACTCGACGGTTCCGGTGATCATGCTGTCGGCGCGCGCCGACTCCATCGACGTCGTCCTCGGCCTGGAGGCGGGCGCGGACGACTACGTCACCAAGCCCTTCGACGGCGCCGTCCTGGTGGCCCGCATCCGAGCCGTGCTGCGCCGCTTCGGCCACGCGGGCGGCGCCGACCGCACGGACGCGGACCCGGCACCGGTCGACGGCGGAGTGCTCACCTTCGGCGACCTGGAGATCGACACCGAGGGCATGGAGGTGCTCAGGGCCGGACAGCAGGTGGCGCTGACCCCGACCGAGATGCGCCTGCTCCTGGAGTTCTCCTCGGCGCCGGGCACGGTCCTCTCCCGCGACAAGCTCCTGGAACGGGTCTGGGACTACGGCTGGGGCGGTGACACCCGGGTCGTGGACGTCCATGTGCAGCGGCTGCGCACGAAGATCGGCCAGGACCGGATCGAGACGGTCCGCGGCTTCGGCTACAAGTTGAAGGCCTGAGCAGCGGTATGCGGGGGAATTCACGGCGCAGAGTCCCGTCGTTCATGGACAGAATGGACAGAGCGGGCATCCGTACGGGCCTGAGATGGAAGCTCAGCGCGGCCATCGCGCTCGTCGGCACGCTGGTCGCCATCGCGCTCAGCCTGGTCGTCCACAACGCGGCCCGCGTCTCGATGCTGGACAACGCGCGCGACCTCGCCGACGAGCGGGTCCAGATCGCCCAGCGCAACTACGAACTGTCCGGGCGGCCCAACTTCCCCAGCATCAAGATCGACGACCCGAGCCTCCCGTCGGCCCTGCGCCAGAAGGTCCAGGAGGGCCGCCGGGCCACCTACGTCACCGACCGGCCGCACGGCATCCCCGACATCTGGGCGGCCGTACCGCTCAAGGACGGCCATGTGATGTCGCTGCACACCGCGTTCACCGACCGCAGCACGGACATCCTCAAGGACCTCGACCAGGCCCTGGTGATCGGCTCGATCGCGGCGGTGCTCGGCGGCAGCGCGCTGGGCGTCCTGATCGGCGGCCAGCTCTCGCGCCGGCTGCGCAAGGCGGCCGTCGCGGCGAACCAGGTCGCCAAGGGCGAGACGGACGTACGGGTACGGGACGCGATCGGCGGAGTCGTACGGGACGAGACCGACGACCTCGCGCGCGCGGTGGACGCGATGACGGACGCGCTGCAACAGCGGCTCGAAGCGGAACGCCGGGTCACCGCGGACATCGCGCACGAGTTGCGCACCCCGGTGACGGGCCTGCTGACGGCGGCCGAACTCCTCCCGCCGGGCCGCCCCACGGAACTCGTCCTGGACCGCGCCAAGGCGATGCGCACCCTCGTCGAGGACGTCCTGGAGGTCGCCCGCCTCGACGGGGCCTCCGAGCGGGCCGAGTTGCAGGACATCATGCTGGGCGACTTCGTGAGCCGCCGGGTGATCGCGAAGGACCCGGACGCGGTGGTGCACGTCGTCCACGAGTCGGCCGTCACCACCGACCCGCGCCGCCTGGAGCGCGTGCTGTTCAACCTGCTGGCCAACGCCGCCCGGCACGGCAAGCCGCCGATCGAGGTCTCGGTCGAGGGCCGGGTCATCCGGGTCCGCGACCACGGCCCCGGCTTCCCCGAGGAACTCCTCGCGGAGGGCCCGAGCCGCTTCCGCACCGGCAGCAAGGACCGCGCGGGCCACGGCCACGGCCTCGGCCTGACCATCGCGGCCGGCCAGGCCAGAGTCCTCGGCGCCCGCCTGACCTTCCGCAACGTCCGCCCGGCCGGCGCCCCGGACCACATCCCGGCAGAGGGCGCGGTAGCAGTCCTCTGGCTCCCGGAACACGCCCCGACGAACACGGGGAGCTATCCGATGCTGCCGTAGGTGCTCGTTGCTGCCGTAGGTGCTCGTTTCGGGGCCCCCTCCCCTCCCCTCCCCTTCCTTCAGGTACTCGCCACCATCACCTCCTCCCCCCGAGAAGGCCCCGCCCCGTCCTGACTCCCCCCGAAGTACCGCTCCGCGAGATCCCCGGCGGACACGTGCCGCACCTCC
This sequence comes from Streptomyces sp. NPDC091280, assembly GCF_044768565.1. Classification (NCBI taxonomy): domain Bacteria; kingdom Bacillati; phylum Actinomycetota; class Actinomycetes; order Kitasatosporales; family Streptomycetaceae; genus Streptomyces; species Streptomyces sp. NPDC091280. The sequence continues at coordinate 140,844 of NZ_JBIVUZ010000021.1, read as the reverse complement.
CGGAAGCCGCACTCGCGGCCCAGCTCCAGCATCTGTTCCGGTGTGAAGAAGCTCAGGAAGGGTGTGCCCGCCGCACGAGCCCCCCGTACCGCGACCTCCAACTGTGCGCGCTGCTCCGGTTCCACGTCGTCGACCGGTCGTAGGAACGTCGTGACCAGGGTGGAGCCGGGGGCGAGTCCGGCGACGTGTCGGAACATGGTGGTGATCGCGTCCAGGGTGAGGTACATGGTGACGCCGGTCGCGGCGACCACCGCGGGCCGCCCGGTGTCGAGCCCGGAGGCGGCCAACCGTCCCCACCAGTCGCCTTCGAAGTCCACCGGCACGAACCGCAGCCAGTCCGGCACCTCGTACCCCAGCTCCGCCAGCCGCCGTCGTTTCCAGGCCTGGGTGCCGGGCCGTTCGACCTCGAACACCCTTATTCTCCGGCCCAGTTCGGGCCGCCGCTGGGCGAACGTGTCCAGCCCCGCGCCGAGCACGACGTACTGGTCCACCCCCGTCGCGGCCCGCTCCGCCACCACGTCCTCGACGAAGCGCGCCCGCGCCACGATCGACGCGCGGATCCGCCGGGTCGCCTCGACGTCCATGTCGGGACGCTCCCGCCAGTCGTCCCCGGGATCGACGAGCCGCAGCCCGACCTCGTCCTCGATGACATGCGGTGCCGGATCGACGCGGACATGCAGGGCCCGCCACAGCGCGACCCGCACCGCCGTGTGATCCGGCTCGACCTCCTCCACCACCGGCCCCCCGCCCCCGCCCCCGCTCACGCGAAGTCCTTGGAGAAGTCGAGCTCCTCGCGGCGCTCGGTCAGCGAGTACCAGTTGCCGCTGTCGTCACGGAAGATCGCCTCGACGCCGTACGGCCGCTCCGTGGGCTCCTGGATGAACTCGACCCCGCGCTCCTTGAAGGTCGCGTAGTCCCCTCGGCAGTCGTCCGTACGGAACGCCCCCGCGCCCAGCACTCCCTTGCCGACCAGTTTCTTCAGCGCCTCGGCGGACTCGGGGTCGAGACCGGGGCCGTCGAGGCTCATCAGCGCGAGCTCGACGCCCGGCTGGTTCTTGGCTCCGACGGTGATCCACTTCATGTCCCCCATCGAGATGTCGTCCCGGACCTCGAAGTCCAGTTTCTCGGTGAAGAAGGCCCTGGTGCGCTGTTGGTCGAAGGTCCACACGGTGGTGATGCCCAGCCCTTGGATCATGGCTCCGCTCTCCTGTCGGACGAGGTCGAGGTCGGGATCGGGTTCGGGATCGGGATCGGCATCGGAGTGGATTCCGGTGCCCCTTCCTCACCGTAGGCAGGGCGGGCGGCGGCACGCTTCTTCGAAGTTGCGGAGGGAAAACCGCCGGCCCAGAGCATCGCGTAGCACCCGGGGATGAGGGCGGCCCCGCGGCCCACGTGTTCGCTCCGGTACTCGCTCGGAGACAGCCCGGTCCGTGCCTTGAAGCGGGCCGAGAACGTACCGAGGCTGCTGAAGCCGACGAGATGGCAGATCTCCGTGACCGAGAGATCGGCGCAGCGGAGCATCTCCTCGGCCCGCTCGATACGGCGATGGATCAGATACTGGCCCGGCGTCTCGCCGTAGGCCTCCTTGAAGGCGCGGATGAAGTGGTACCGCGAATATCCGGCATGCGCGGCCACCGCGCCCAGGTCGAGTTCCGGCTCGGCCCAGTCGCGGTCCATGGCGTCCTTCGCGAGACGCAACTGCCGCATTTTGTCCATGCGACCGATGGTGGCACGGCCCACTGACAACGGGTCCGCCGACGACCCACGGCCGGCGACGGACGACAGACGACGAGGTACCCCAGACCCCAGACCACACCCCGCATACCGCGCACGCCCCGCGCACCCCACGCACGCCCCACACCGCGCACGCCCCACACCGGAAAAACACGAAGGCCCCCCGGGGCGGACACCCACCGGGGGACCTTCAGCTCACTGCGGCCGGTTCAGACGGCCTCGACGATCGGCAGCTTCTCCGCGACGCCCTCGCCGGAACCCTCGGCCTTCGGGCCCGCGCCCTTCAGCGGGACCTCCTTGACGAACACCGCCGCCACCAGCGCCAGCACCGTCACCACGGCGCCCAGCAGGAACGCGGAGTGGATGCCGGCCGACACCGCGTGCTGGTACGCCTCGCGCGCCAGCGCCGGCAGCTTCGCCAGGCTCTTCGCGTCCAGCTGCGCGGACTGCTCGGTCACCTTGGAGCCGAGCGCCCCGGCCCGCTGGCTCATGACGTCCTGCACCCGGTTGTTGAACAGCGCGCCCATGATCGCGACACCGAACGACGAACCGAGCGTCCGCGACAGCGTGCTCGTGGAGGACGCGACGCCCATGTCCTTCATCTCGACGCTGTTCTGCGCGACCAGCATGGTGATCTGCATCAGGCAGCCCATGCCGAGCCCGACGACGGCCATGTACACACCGGACATGAACCGGGTCGTGTCGGTGTCCATGGTCGACAGCAGGTACAGACCGACGCCCATCAGCACGCTTCCGGTGACCGGAAACACCTTGTAGCGGCCGGTGTTGGTGGTCACCCGCCCCGCGACCATGGAGGTCACGAGCATCGCGCCGAGCATCGGCAGGAGCAGCAGCCCGGAGTTGGTCGCGGACGCGCCCTGCACGGACTGCTGGTACAGCGGGAGGAACAGGGTCGCGCCGAACATCACGAAGCCGGTGATGAAGCCGATGAGCGCCATCAGGGTGAAGTTGCGGCTGCGGAAGATGTGCAGCGGTACGACCGGCTCGGTGGCCTTGGTCTGCCAGAACACGAACCCGATGAGCGCGGCCACACCGAGCGCGATCAGCTCCATGATCCGTACGGAGGTCCAGGCGTACTGCGAGCCGCCCCACGTGGTGACGAGCACGATGGAGGTGATGCCGACGGTGAGCAGCCCGGCGCCCAGGTAGTCGATCCGCGCCTGCGAGCGCTTCTTCGGCAGGTGCAGTACGGCGCTGATGGCGGCGAGCGCGATCACACCGAGCGGCAGGTTGATGTAGAAGGACCAGCGCCAGCCCCAGTTGTCGGTGATGGTGCCGCCGACCAGCGGTCCGCCGATCATCGCGAGCGCCATGACGCCGGCCATCATGCCCTGGTACTTGCCCCGCTCACGCGGCGGGATGAGGTCGCCGATGATCGCCATGACGCCGACCATCAGACCGCCGGCGCCGAGGCCCTGGATGGCGCGGAAGCCGATCAGCTGCCCCATGTTCTGGGCCATGCCGCTGAGCGCGGAACCGAAGAGGAAGATCACGATCGAGGTCATGAAGGCGCCCTTGCGCCCGTACATGTCACCGAGCTTGCCCCACAGGGGAGTCGAGCTGGCGGTGGCGAGCGTGTAGGCCGTGACGACCCACGAGAGGTGCTCAAGCCCGCCCAGCTCGCCGACGATCGTCGGCATGGCCGTGCCCACGATCATGTTGTCGAGCATCGCGAGCATCATGGTGATCATCAGGGCGAGCAGGACGACCCGCACGCTCTTGGGCTGCTTCTCGGTCTCCTCCGGCCCGGTGTCGACCTTCTGTGTGTCCGCCATCGTTCCCACTCCCCTAGAACCCGCCGCATATCGCTACCGTCCGGCCACTTACTTGCCGCCCGGCTAGTTGACTACACTGGGGAAGGTAGACCCGTAACTAGCCGGGCGTCAAGTAAGTTTGCTGGAGCATGAGACGAATGGGCGGCACCATGGACGGCACCAAGCGGCAACGTCGCGGAGACACCCGCCAGCGCATCCAGGACGTCGCGCTCGAACTCTTCGCCGAGCAGGGCTACGAGAAGACCTCGCTGCGCGAGATCGCCGAGCACCTGGACGTCACCAAGGCGGCTCTCTACTACCACTTCAAGACCAAGGAAGAGATCCTGGTCAGCATCTTCGACGACCTCACCAAGCCCATCGAGGACCTGATCGAGTGGGGCCGCGACCAGCCGCACACCCTGGAGACCAAGCAGGAGATCGTACGGCGCTACGGCGACGCGCTGGACGGCGCGTCCCCGCTGTTCCGCTTCATGCAGGAGAACCAGGCGACGGTACGGGACCTGCGCATCGGCGAACGCTTCAAGGACCGTATGCGCGGTCTGCGGGAGATCGTCATCGACCCGGACTCCAGCCTGGTCGACCAGGTCCGCTCGCTCAGCGCGATCTTCACGCTGCACGCCGGCATGTTCGCCGTACAGGACCTCGAAGGCGACCCCGAGGACAAGCGCAAGGCCGTCCTGGAGGTCGCCACCGACATGATCACCCAGGCCCACGCGGGCGCGCGGCCCGCACGGGAGGAGTCCGTTCCGGAAGGGTCCGTACCGGAAAGAGCCGTACCGGAAGGCTCCTAGACGGTCACGCCCTTGCCGCGCAGGAACGCGACCGGGTCGACGGCCGAGCCGTAGTTGGCGGTCGTACGGATCTCGAAGTGCAGGTGCGGGCCCGTGGAGTTGCCGGTGTTGCCGGACAGGGCGATGTGCTGACCGGTGCTGACGACCTGGCCGACCTTCACGTCTATGCGCGAGAGGTGGGCGTACTGCGAGTAGGTGCCGTTGCCGTGCTTGATGACGATGGCGTTGCCGTACGCGGCCCCGTCACCGGCACCGTTGGCGCCGGCCTTGACGACGGTGCCGCCGTGCGCGGCCACGACCTCGGTGCCGCTGGCCACGGCGAAGTCCTGCCCGCTGTGGGTGGACTGCCACAGGCCGCCGGCCTGGGCGAAGCTCGCGGAGAGCGTGTACTTCTTGACCGGGTCGACCCAGGAGGCGGCGGTCTTGGCGCTGACCGCCTTCGGCGCGACACTCGCGGTGGCGGCGCTCGCGACCCCGGTGCCCAGCACGGCGGTGGCCCCCAGCCCGACGGCCAGGACGGCCACCCGGGTGCGGAGCGGAGTCGTACGGGAAGAGCGGGACGTGGAGCGCTGGAACATCGGAACCTCACGGGGACGGGGACAGAAAAGCCACCCGGCGCACGGACGGCCACCGGATGACACGTCCATTGGTAACCCCGGCCCCCACGAACCCCCAAACACCCGTTCTACGACGGAAGCTAGTACTTCAGCACAAAACTTCCCGCTTCTTGACAGAGCGCCCGTTCACCATGAATCACCCACCTGACGGCAAAATCGCCCATCTGGTTCCAAACGAAAAGCACTATTTGCCCGAATTCCGGCGTACGACTACTCGCCCTAGTAGGGCCGGAATCGCCTGTGCGGCTTGTCACCGGGCGGGGCGCTCGCCGACCGCGGGAATGTGACGCAGACCCCTATACACCTACCGTCCAGTAACCTTACGGTTCCCCTCACGCCACCCTCGCCCGCGAGCATGCCTTCCGCACCGGCACCGCACAGACGACGTGAGAGGAACCCCCACCCCCATGACGAGACGACGCCCCTGGGCCCGCCGTACCGCCACCGTCGCCGTGACCGCCGCCGCCCTCGCGGCGCTGACCGTCCCCGCCGAGGCCGCGACGACGAGCGCGGCCACCGCGAGCGCCACGGTGGACTACGCGACCTGGCAGACCGACTGCCAGGCGGTCATGGACCAGGCCCTGCCGTACCTCAAGCAGCGCATCGCGGCCACGAAGCCCGGCGAGAAGCAGGCGATCGTCTTCGACATCGACAACACCACCCTGGAGACCGACTTCGGCTTCAGCTGGCCCCAGCCCGCCAACAAGCCGGTCCTCGCGGTCGCCAAGTACGCCCAGGAGCACGGGGTTTCGCTGTTCTTCGTCACGGCCCGCCCGGGGATCATCTACCTCCCCACCGAGTACAACCTCGAACACGACGGCTACGACGTCGACGGCCTCTACGTCCGCGGCCTCTTCGACCTGTTCAAGGACGTCGCCACGTACAAGACCGCCCAGCGGGTCGACATCGAGAACAAGGGCTACACGATCATCGCGAACATCGGCAACAGCGCCACCGACCTGTCGGGCGGCCACGCCGAGAAGACGTTCAAACTGCCGGACTACAACGGTCAGTTGTCGTAGAGACCGGTGAGCGACCGGCCGACGACCGGTTAGGCTCCATCCGCTCACGGAACTCGGGGGAGGGTGGCGGATGGAGCCCGCGGTACTCGGCGGCAAACTGGCGTCCAGCCTGATCGCACCGCTGGTGAAACGGCTGTTCGTCGCGGACGGTCCCGGCGCGGGACTGACCGACAGACCGGTCCGGCTCTCCTCCCTCGTCTCCTTCAAGGGCGAGAAGCGCGTGCTGGGCGAGAAGGACGTCCGCAAGCTCGCCGAGCACTTCGTCGAGCGGGCGATGGACTCCCCCGGCGAGCACCCCTTCCGCTCCGCCGAACGGACCGCCGTGGCCGACGCGTTGGCCCGCCGCCTGCTCGCCCTCGGCGACCTCGACATGGACGACGTCCAGGCCGTACGACTCGGACACCGCGAACTGGCACGGCAGTTGGGACACAACGCCCCGGCCCCCGACGGACTCTCCACCGACGCCCGCTACTTCCTCGACTCGGCGACCGAGTGGTCCTGCCTCCAGATCCTGGAGTTCTTCACCCGCCGCTCCACCTTCGTGGCCCGCACCCTCGTCGAGCAGACCCGCGCCCAGGCCGAACTCATCGCCCGGATCGACGAGTTGATCGCCCGCAGCCCACGCCCCGGCGCCGAGGACCGAAGCTTCGAACGCCGCTACCTCCCGTACGTCGCCGAACGCCACAACCACATCACCATCTACGGCATCGACCTGCGCGACTCCCCGGACCGCTGGCCGCTCGAAGTGGCGTATCTGAGCCTGGAGGCGACGGACGACCGGGCCTTCCCCGACGACCGCGCGGACACGGCCGCCGTCACCCGCCAACTCCCCGCCGAGGAAGCCCTGCTCGCCTACGACCGGGTCCTCCTGCGCGGCGACGCGGGTTCCGGCAAGACGACGCTGGTGCAGTGGCTCGCGGTGACGGCGGCACGGGACGGCGACCGCATCCCGTACGTCCTCCCCCTGCGCACACTGATCCGCACCGGCCAACTCCCCGCCCCGGCGGCCTTCCTGACGGCGGTGGGCTGCCCGTTGTCCCCGCCGGACGGCTGGACCGAACGCGTCCTGACCGCCGGCCGGGCCCTGGTCCTGGTCGACGGCCTGGACGAGATCCCGTCCGCCGACCGCCACCGCACCCGCGACTGGCTGCTGTCCCTGATCCGCGCCTTCCCCGGCAACCGCTGGCTCCTCACCTCCCGCCCCACCGCCGTACGCCCCGACTGGCTGGCCTCCGAGGGCTTCCACGAACTGACCCTGGCCCCCATGCGCCGCCCCGAGGTGAAGACCTTCGTCGAGCGCTGGCACGCGGCGGCCCAGGCCCCGGAGTACGAGATCCCGCTCCTGGACTCCCTCCGCACCAAACGCGACCTGGCCCGCCTCGCCACCAACCCCCTGATGTGCGGCCTGATCTGCGCCCTGCACCGCGAACGCCGCGGCTATCTCCCCACGGGCCGCAAGGAGTTGTACGACGCCGCCCTCACGATGCTGCTCACCCGCCGGGACCGGGAGCGGGGCATGGACACCCTGGAGGGCACCGAACTGGGCGAGGAGGCCCAGCTGGAGATCCTCCAACGCCTCGCGTACGCCCTGGTGTTGAGCGGTCGCACAGAGATGGACGAGGAGACGGCCGAGGGGATCGTCGAACGATGCCTGCCCACGGTCGCGGGGCAGGGCGACGCCCGGACGGTACTGCGGGACCTCCTCCTGAGAAGCGGCCTGCTGCGCCAACCCGCCGACGGCGTACTGGACTTCGTCCACCGCACCTTCCAGGACTACCTGGGCGCGCGCTACGCCGTCGAGGAGGGCCACCTCGACGTCCTCACCAGCCGCGCGGACGACACCCAGTGGGAGGACGTGATCCGCATGGGCGTGGCCCACGCCCGCCCACGCGAACGGGTCGTACTGCTAAGGCAGTTGCTGTCCCGCGACGAACCCCGCCTGACACTGCTGGCACTGGCCTGCCTGGAGCACGCGACCGCGTTGGATCCGGGGGTACGGGCGGAGGTGGAGGAACGGGCAGCCGCGCTGATTCCGCCGCGTTCGACGCGGGACGCGCACGCGGTGGCGGAGGCGGGCCCGCTGGTCCTGGAGTTGCTACCGGGCCCGGACGGGCTGACGGACGAGGAGGCGCGGGCCGTCACGGTCACCGCGTCGGTCCTGGGCGCCGAGGAACCCGCGGGCGCACTGGCCGTACTGCGCCGCTTCCGCGCCCATCCGGACCTCGGTGTACGGCGTCAACTCGCCGGCACCTGGGAGCGGTTCGACACCGAGGAGTACGCGGTCGAGGTGCTCGACCAACTGCTCCGGGACGATCTGTTCCTGGGGTGCGCGTCACCGGAACAACTGGCCGCCCTGCGCGTGATGCGCCCGTGGCACAGACTGTCGGTCACCGGGTCGCACGGGCTGAACAGGATCGTGGACGCCGTCGTGGATCCGGACTCGCTCGAAGTCCTGACGCTCGCAGGCAACCATGACGTGAAGAGCCTCTACGACCTGCGTGCCTTCCGGTTCCTGAACCGGCTGTCGCTGCGCGACTGTTTCGAGGCCCGGGACCTCGGCAGCCTCTCCGAACTGCCTCTCACCGACCTGTCGTTCGGCGAGATCGAAGACCCGTCGGGCCTACGGGTTCTGCACGGCCTGAGCCGACTCTCCGTGAACCATCAGTTCCCGGGCGGGAGCCTGCCCGATCACCTGCCTCTGGACTCGCCTCTGCAATACCTGTACCTGGGCCCGGAGACGCTGGCCGCCACCGGCCTGCGAGGTCTGGGGCATTGGCCGACCCTCACCACACTCAGTCTCGACGGGGTCGGCGACACTCTGAACGACACGGACTGGCAGCAGGTGAACAGCCTGCCCGCCCTCCAAAACCTCGTTCTGAGCACGTTCCCCGCCTACGACGCCCTGGACTCGATGCCGGAACTGCCCTCCATCACATCGCTCCGCCTCCCGGACCGGTACATGGCCCAGCACCACGTCCGCACCCTCAGTGCCCGACTCCCCGGCCTGCGCACGGTGACCGTCAACCCGAACGACGGCGAGTTCCCCATCGACATGTACGCCGACCTCTTCCCCGGCGCGCGGGTCACCCTGTACCAGCCCTGAGCACACGGAAGGGGCCGATGCCTTCACGCACCGGCCCCTTCCCCGACGTATCCCCGAAGGGCTACGCCTCCTTGCTCAGATTCGGGCCCGCACCGCCGGCCGCCGCGTCCTCGATCGGCGGGGCGTCGGGCAGTGCCGACTTCTCCTCGCCCCGGAAGGTGAAGGTCTTGGTCTCGCCCTCGCCCTCCGTGTCGACGACCACGATGTGACCGGGACGCAGCTCACCGAAGAGGATCTTCTCCGAGAGGGTGTCCTCGATCTCGCGCTGGATCGTGCGCCGCAGCGGACGCGCGCCCAGGACGGGGTCGTAACCCTTCTTGGAGAGGAGCTCCTTGGCGGCCTGGGAGAGCTCGATGCCCATGTCCCGGTCCTTGAGGCGCTCGTCCACCTTGCCGACCATCAGGTCGACGATCTGGAGGATGTCGTCCTGGGTGAGCTGCGGGAAGACGACGACGTCGTCCACGCGGTTGAGGAACTCGGGGCGGAAGTGCTGCTTGAGCTCGTCCGAGACCTTGTTCTTCATGCGCTCGTAGTTGGACTTCGTGTCACCCGTGGCCGCGAAGCCGAGGTTGAAGCCCTTGGAGATGTCCCGGGTGCCGAGGTTGGTCGTCATGATGATGACCGTGTTCTTGAAGTCCACGACCCGGCCCTGGGAGTCGGTCAGGCGACCGTCCTCCAGGATCTGGAGAAGGCTGTTGAAGATGTCCGGGTGGGCCTTCTCGACCTCGTCGAAGAGGACGACCGAGAACGGCTTGCGGCGGACCTTCTCCGTCAGCTGACCGCCCTCTTCGTAGCCCACGTATCCGGGGGGCGAACCGAAGAGCCGGGAGACCGTGTGCTTCTCGCTGAACTCCGACATGTCGAGGGAGATCAGCGCGTCCTCGTCACCGAAGAGGAACTCCGCCAGCGCCTTGGACAGCTCCGTCTTACCGACACCGGACGGGCCGGCGAAGATGAACGAACCACCGGGACGCTTCGGGTCCTTGAGGCCCGCACGCGTACGACGGATCGCCTTGGAGAGCGCCTTGACGGCGTCCTTCTGGCCGATGACCCGCTTGTGGAGCTCGTCCTCCATGCGGAGGAGACGGCTGGACTCCTCCTCGGTGAGCTTGAAGACCGGGATGCCGGTGGCGGTCGCGAGGACCTCGGCGATCAGCTCGCCGTCGACCTCGGCGACGACGTCCATGTCGCCGGCCTTCCACTCCTTCTCCCGCTTGGCCTTGGCGGCCAGGAGCTGCTTCTCCTTGTCGCGGAGGGAGGCGGCCTTCTCGAAGTCCTGCGAGTCGATCGCGGACTCCTTGTCGCGGCGGACGCCGGCGATCTTCTCGTCGAACTCGCGGAGGTCCGGCGGCGCGGTCATCCGGCGGATGCGCATCCGGGAGCCGGCCTCGTCGATCAGGTCGATCGCCTTGTCCGGGAGGAAGCGGTCCGAGATGTACCGGTCGGCCAGCGTGGCGGCCTGCACGAGGGCCTCGTCCGTGATGGAGACACGGTGGTGGGCCTCGTAGCGGTCGCGCAGACCCTTGAGGATCTCGATGGTGTGCGGGAGCGAGGGCTCGGCGACCTGGATGGGCTGGAAGCGGCGCTCCAGGGCCGCGTCCTTCTCCAGGTGCTTGCGGTACTCGTCCAGGGTGGTGGCGCCGATGGTCTGGAGCTCACCGCGGGCCAGCATCGGCTTCAGGATCGAAGCGGCGTCGATGGCGCCCTCGGCGGCACCCGCACCGACCAGCGTGTGCAGCTCGTCGATGAACAGGATGATGTCGCCGCGGGTGCGGATCTCCTTGAGGACCTTCTTCAGGCGCTCCTCGAAGTCACCGCGGTAGCGGGAGCCGGCGACCAGCGCGCCGAGGTCCAGGGTGTAGAGGTGCTTGTCCTTGAGGGTCTCGGGCACCTCGCCCTTGACGATGGCCTGGGCGAGGCCCTCGACGACGGCGGTCTTGCCGACGCCGGGCTCACCGATCAGGACCGGGTTGTTCTTGGTGCGGCGGGACAGCACCTGCATGACCCGCTCGATCTCCTTCTCGCGCCCGATGACCGGGTCGAGCTTGGACTCGCGGGCGGCCTGGGTGAGGTTCCGGCCGAACTGGTCGAGGACCAGGGACGTCGAGGGGGTGCCCTCCGCAGGGCCGCCGGCGGTGGCGGTCTCCTTGCCCTGGTAACCGGAGAGCAGCTGGATCACCTGCTGCCGCACCCGGTTGAGATCAGCGCCCAGCTTGACCAGGACCTGGGCGGCGACGCCCTCGCCCTCACGGATCAGGCCGAGCAGGATGTGCTCCGTGCCGATGTAGTTGTGGCCCAGCTGAAGGGCCTCGCGGAGCGACAGCTCCAGGACCTTCTTGGCACGGGGAGTGAAGGGGATGTGACCGGACGGCGCCTGCTGGCCCTGTCCGATGATCTCCTCAACCTGCTGGCGGACCGCCTCAAGCGAAATGCCGAGGCTCTCCAGGGCCTTTGCGGCGACACCCTCACCCTCGTGGATCAGGCCCAGGAGGATGTGCTCGGTGCCGATGTAGTTGTGGTTGAGCATCCGGGCTTCTTCCTGAGCCAGGACGACAACCCGCCGCGCGCGGTCGGTGAACCTCTCGAACATCGTTAATCGCTCCTCAGAGCGGTCAGGCAGTAAGGGGACGCTCCCCTCCCTGTCCTTCCGCAGCTTAGTCCCGCAAGCGGGGACCGCTCATTCCAACTGCCGACACCGGACCGAGAACCAACACTGCCTCCTGAACCCGAACGCCGACATCTGCTCCAACCTGATGGTGCGAGACGATGTTCCCGCAGGCCAGGCAGTTACCCTCTCCATGAGTACGCCGATGGCGAACGTGAGACGGCCTTTTCTGCGTGTCGCCCCCTCCCACTAGGGATTGTCTTACCCGTACGGACTGACACTCCATGCCGAGCGCACCGGTTCCCTCCGCTACGGGCGAACAACCTTGCGCGGTCCGGCGCCCCAGAACGCCCCCATTTCCGGCACCCTACGCAATCGCCAGAACGCCCAGCGTAACTCTCGGGCCGTTTCGGCGGTTGCGCTTGGCATGGTTGGCACAGTCCCCCCGGTCACCACGGTCCCCTCCCCCCGTCGTCCGCCCGGTCCGGTCGACCGGCGGCGGCACTGGTACGAGAACGAACTCGGGTGGCGGACGGTGCCCGGAGAGCCGTTGCGGCTCGTCACGGGGCTGCGTTTCGACGTCCTGGACGTGCCGGTCGAGGCCGGTGTCGCGGCGCTGTGGCGGCTGGGGCCGGATTCCCCGGTGGCCGTGCGGGGCGACCGGATGCGGCTGCTGGTGGCCGCGGGCAGCGCGGAGGAGCTGCCGGGACTGCTGGACTGGCTGGAGTGGGGCGCTCTGGCGCCGGCGCTGGATCTGGTGGCGCTCGGCGAGGGCGGGCACATGGAGGCGCCGCCGGTACCCGGGGCGGGGCCGTCGGACGTGCCACCGCTCTCCGGCGCGGGGCCCGCGAAGGGGCACCCGGGGAAGTCGCTTCCCGTGGGCCGTCCGGATCCCGTGCAGGGGGCCGCCGTATGGCTGCGGCCCCCCGAGCCGGGATGCGAGGTCGAGGCCTCGCTGCCGACACTGTCGGCCGTGGGGGGCGTTGGGGGCGCCCCTGATCTCGTACGACTGGTGGACACGGTGGCCACACAGTGCCACCGGGTCCGGCTGCGGCGCTCGTGCGCTCAGCCGTTGGCCTTCTCGTAGGCCTCGCGAATGGACGCGGGAACACGGCCCCGGTCGTTGACCTCGTAGCCGTTCTCCTTGGCCCACGCGCGAATCTGCGCGGTGTCCTGGCTGCCACCGGTAGCGGCGCGCGCCTTTCCACGGCCACCCGAAGCACGGCCACCGGTACGGCGTCCGCCCTTCACGTAAGCGTCGAGAAGACCACGGAGCTTGTCCGCATTCGCGGTGGTGAGATCGATCTCGTAGGTCTTGCCGTCCAGTGCGAACGTCACCGTCTCGTCCGCCTCGCCGCCGTCGAGGTCGTCGACAAGAAGGACCTGAACCTTCTGTGCCACCGGATTTCCTTTCATCGATAACTTGCGGGCCTGGGGTCTGCGGCGTCCGCCGTTTCGCCGTCCCCTGTTATATGCAGTACTGCACTACGTCGGAAAGCAAACCGCTTTTGCTGGAAAAACACAAACCCCTGGGAGAGACCGAGTGACCGCCAGGTCCGGAAAGATGCGCGTTTCGGACATAGGGAACCTGGGCAGGGCGTCCGGGCCGAATTGAGCGCGGCGATCACAGATGCAGAAGCATCCGGCTGTTGCCCAAGGTGTTCGGTTTCACTCGTTCGAGACCCAGGAACTCCGCCACACCCTCGTCATAGGAACGCAACAGCTCCGCGTAGACATCGGTGTCGACGGGTGTCTCACCGATCTCCACGAAGCCGTGCTTGGAGAAGAAGTCCACTTCGAAGGTGAGACAGAAAACGCGACGAACACCTAGCCAACGGGCCGTGTGCAGCAACTTCTCCAGCAACTGATGACCTACGCCGGCGCCCTTCAACCCGGGCTTCACGGCGAGAGTGCGGACTTCCGCCAGGTCTTCCCACATGACGTGCAGTGCACCGCAGCCGACGACCTCCGCGTTGTCGTCGCGTTCGGCGACCCAGAACTCCTGTATGTCCTCGTAAAGAGTCACGGTCGCTTTGTCGAGCAGGATGCGACCGCGAACGTAGGCGTCAAGGAGTCGGCGCACCGCCGGGACATCACCGGTCCGGGCCCGCCGGACGGTGATGGCTTTCGCGGTGACTTCTGGGTGCTCTGCTGACATGAGCGGACGCTATCGCCCGCCGCCCGAGGGCGCGGAGCCGGGGTTCTCGACGCGATCCGCGGGTTCGGGTGTTTCCGGTCCCTGGACGATGCGTACGGCGCTGCGCAGGGCCTCGCGCTGTTCGTCGCTCATCATCCCGAAGAAGGCGACGAGAGCGGCGGCGGGGTTGTCGCTCTGGGACCAGGCGTCGTTCATCAGGGCCGCCGAGTAGGCGGCGCGTGTGGAGACGGCCTCATATCGATACGCCCGGCCTTCCGCCTCGCGACGCACCCAGCCCTTCTGATGAAGATTGTCCAAAACGGTCATCACCGTGGTGTACGCGATCGACCGTTCCTGCTGAAGGTCTTCCAGGACTTCTCGAACGGTCACCGGGCGGTTCCACTTCCACACCCGCGTCATGACCGAGTCTTCGAGTTCTCCCAATGGGCGAGGCACAGCTCAGAACCATAGTGGAAAAGGAACAAAAAGGGCGTACGACTCGGAAAGCACGCGGCCGCGTGCGGGAGTCGTACGCCCTTGAAGGCGCCGGGCGAACCGGTGGGTTCAGGCGTCGGTCGTGGAGGAGGCCTGGCGGGCGCTCTCCGCGCGCGCGATGGCGGCGTCGACGGCCGCGTCCTCCTTGGCCTTCATGGCCCCGCCCTGGGTCTTCACGATGACCCGGATCAGTCCGATGAAGAACACGGCCATGACGACCGGGGGCACGAGCGCGGAGACATAGTCCATGCCCCCCAGAGTAGCCACGGACCCTGGAGCGGAGGGGGCGGGGTCGGTTCAGCCGGCGGCGAGCTGCTGGGGCGGGTTCGCGGGGGGCGGTGCCGGTTTACGCCGGGGGAAGACCTCGCCCGGAGTGGGGATCGGCCGCGACGGCTTCGGGGCGGCGGGCGCGGGGGTGGGCGCCGGACGCTCCACGGGCTTGCGTACGGGCTCCTTGGCGTCCTCGCCGACCGGATCTCCGCCCGTCGCGCAAACACCGCCGGAGCGGCCTCCAGGGAGCGCCAGGAGGCGGGTGCGGGACGCGGGGACGGTCGGCGCGGGACGGACGGCCGTACGGCGGGCCAGGCGGGCGCGCACGTCCTGTTCGGCGAGCGAGAGGCAGCGGTCGAGGAGGGTCGCGGCGGCCGGGTTCCCGCGCAGCGCGCGCAGAGCCGAGAGGTCGTCGACGTCCGGGCGGTACCCGGCGCCGAGCGCCTCCTCCAGGAGCGTGAGGTAGCCGGCGGTGGTGCCGGGCAGGGCGGCGCGGTACCGGGCGAGGTCGGCGACCAGGAAGGCGCGCAGCCGGACCCCCTCGCGTACCGCTTCGTCGAGCGATTCGGCGAGCCGGAGGCAGTCCTTGACGTCCTCGGCGGAGGCGGTTCGGGGCTGGAGGGCGAGAGCGAGGGCGCGGCGGAGCACACGCAGCTCCTCCGCACCGAACGCCATGCCGCCGCGGGATCCGTATGGCGTGGGCATGCGGCGACGATACGCGCTAATCAGACAAATTCGACATAGGGGGACGGGTGTGGCGCGGAGGTTTCCACGCGGCACGGGCACGGACCGCTTCGGCGCACGCGGACCCGTGCCGGGAGGTTCGGCCCGGCACGGGGGGGTGCGGTCACATCCGCGACACGTTGCGTTCGTAGACCAGGCGCAGGCCGATCAGGGTCAGCCAGGGCTCGTGCTCGTCGATCACCGACGCCTCGCCGAGGACCATGGGGGCGAGGCCGCCGGTCGCGATCACCGTCACGTCCTCCGGGTCGTCGGCCAGTTCCTTGGCCATCCGGGTGACGACTCCGTCGACCTGGCCCGCGAACCCGTAGACGATGCCCGACTGCATCGCCTCGACGGTGTTCTTGCCGATCACACTGCGCGGCCGGGCCACCTCGATCTTGCGCAGCTGGGCGCCCTTGACGCCGAGCGCCTCGACCGAGATCTCGATCCCGGGGGAGATGACACCGCCGACGTACTCGCCGCGCGCGGAGACCGCGTCGAACGTGGTCGCCGTACCGAAGTCGACGACGATCGCGGGGCCGCCGTAGAGCTCGACGGCGGCGACCGCGTTGATGATGCGGTCCGCGCCGACCTCCTTGGGGTTGTCGGTCAGGATCGGCACGCCGGTCTTGACGCCGGGCTCGACGAGGACCGCGGGCACGTCTCCGTAGTAGCGGCGGGTCACCTCGCGCAGTTCGTGCAGGACGGACGGCACGGTGGCGCAGATCGCGATGCCGTCGATGCCGTCGCCCAGCTCCTCTCCGAGGAGCGGGTGCATGCCCATCAGGCCCTGGAGGAGGACGGCGAGTTCGTCGGCCGTGCGGCGCGCGTCGGTGGAGATCCGCCAGTGCTCGACGATGTCCTCGCCGTCGAACAGGCCCAAGACGGTGTGCGTGTTGCCGACGTCGATCGTGAGGAGCATGACTACTGCGCCTCACGGAGGTCGAGGCCGATGTCCAGGATCGGCGCGGAGTGGGTCAGGGCGCCCACGGCGAGGTAGTCGACCCCGGTGTCGGCGTACACCTTGGCGTTGTCCAGGGTGAGCCGTCCGGAGGCCTCCAGGGCGGCGCGGCCGTGCACGATGCCGACGGCCTCGGCGCACTCCCCGGGTGTGAAGTTGTCCAGCAGGATCAGGTCGGCGCCCGCGTCCAGGACCTCGCGGAGCTGGTGCAGGGTGTCGACCTCGACCTCGATCGCCACGTCCGGGAAGGCCTCCCGCACGGCCTCGAAGGCCTGGGCGACGCCGCCGGCGGCGACCACGTGGTTGTCCTTGACGAGGGCCGCGTCCGACAGGGACATGCGGTGGTTGACCCCGCCGCCGCAGCGGACCGCGTACTTCTCCAGGGAGCGCAGGCCCGGCGTCGTCTTGCGCGTGTCGCGGACCTTGGTCCTCGTGCCCTCCAGGGCGTCCGCCCACGCGCGCGTGGCGGTCGCGATGCCGGAGAGGCGGCACAGGAGGTTGAGCGCGCTGCGCTCGGCGGTCAGCAGGTCGCGCGTGCGCGTGGTGACCGACAGGAGCTTCTGCCCGGCCTCCACGCGGTCGCCGTCCTCGGCGTGCCGCTCGACCTCGAACTCGTCGGCGCACACCACGGAGATCACCGCCTCGGCGACCCTGAGGCCCGCCACCACACCGGCCTCCCGCGCGGTGAAGTCGGCGGTGGCGACGGCCCCTTCGGGGATGGTCGCCACGGTCGTCACGTCGACACCGCCGGCCAGGTCCTCCTGGAGGGCGACGTTGGCGATGTCCTCGACCTCCACGGGGTCGAGGCCGGCGTCGGCCAGGAGCTCGGCGAGCGCGGGGTCCAGGCCGCACTCCAGGTACTCCGCGTCGGCGCCCGCGCCACAGGCACAGCCGTCGCCGCAGCCGCCGCTGTCGGCGAGGGGAAGGTCGTCGGTGCTCACTTCTGTCACTGCTCCTGGGGACGGTGCTGCCGGGTCGGGGGGAAGTCTGCGGTGTCCGTGGTGCGCACGGCCAGCGAGCGGTCGGGATTCAGCCGTACGACGATGTGGCGGCGCCAGACGCTGTCGTCGCGCTCGGCGTGGTCCTCGCGCCAGTGGCAGCCCCGGGTCTCCTCGCGCCGGGCGGCGGCGGTGACCAGGACGCGGGCCACGCACAGGAGGTTGGTGGCCTCCCAGGTGTCGACGCCGGGCTCGGCGGTCTTGCCGTTCTCGTCGAGCGCGTCGCGGGCGTCGGTGTGCAGCTGCTGGAGCTGTCCGGCGGCCCTGGCGAGGGAGTCGGCGGAGCGCAGGACGCCCGCGCCCTCGGTCATGATCCGCTGGATCGCGAAGCGGGTCTCGGGGGCGAGCAGCGGGTGCGCGGGCTTCTGGGGGTGCGGGACCGGTTCGGGCACGCGCGCGTGGAGGGTGTTCTCGGCCTGGCCGGCGGTGATGTCGGCGACGATCCGCTCGGCGTAGACGAGGCCTTCGAGGAGGGAGTTGGAGGCGAGCCGGTTCGCGCCGTGCACCCCGGTGCAGGCGACCTCGCCGCACGCGTACAGGCCGGGGACGGTCGTACGGCCCCGGGAGTCGGTGCGGACGCCTCCGGAGGCGTAGTGGGCGGCCGGGGCGACCGGGACGGGCTCGGTGACCGGGTCGATGCCGTGGCTGCGGCAGGCGGCGAGGATCGTCGGGAAGCGGTGCTCCCACATGTCGGCGCCGAAGTGCCGGGCGTCGAGGAACATGTGCTCGGCGTCCTGCTCCTGCATGCGCCGCATGATGCCCTTGGCGACGATGTCCCGGGGCGCCAGCTCGGCCAGTTCGTGCTGGCCCACCATGAAGCGCACGCCGTCGGCGTCGACCAGGTGGGCGCCCTCGCCGCGCACCGCCTCGGAGACCAGGGGCTGCTGGCCCTCCGCGTCGGCGCCCAGGAACAGCACGGTCGGGTGGAACTGCACGAACTCCAGGTCGGAGACCTCGGCGCCCGCGCGGAGGGCGAGCGCGACGCCGTCGCCGGTCGACACGGACGGGTTGGTGGTGGCGGAGAAGACCTGCCCCATGCCGCCGGTCGCGAGGACCACTGCGGGCGCGTGCACGGCGCCCACCCCGTCGTGCTGCCCCTCGCCCATGACGTGCAGGCTCACGCCCGCCGTACGCCCGTCGGCGTCCGTCAGGAGGTCCAGCACGAGCGCGTTCTCGATGGTGCGCAGCCCGCGCGCGCGTACGGCCTCGACGAGTGCCCGGGAGATCTCGGCGCCGGTCGCGTCCCCGCCGGCGTGCGCGATCCGGCGCCGGTGGTGGCCGCCCTCACGGGTCAGCTCCAGTCCTCCTTCGGAGGACTCGTCGAAGTGGGCGCCGGTCTCGATGAGCCGCCGTACGGCGTCGGGGCCCTCGGTGACGAGGATCCGTACGGCTTCCTCGTCGCACAGGCCCGCGCCCGCCACCAGGGTGTCGTCCAGGTGCTGTTCGGGGGTGTCGCCCTCCCCCAGGGCCGCGGCGACACCGCCCTGGGCCCAGCGGGTGGAGCCGTCGTCGAGGCGGGCCTTGGTGACGACGACCGTGCGCAGGCCCGCCGCCTCGCAGCGCAGCGCCGCGGTCAGGCCGGCCACTCCGGAGCCGACGACGACCACGTCCGCGGCGATGGACCACCCCGGGGCGGGGGCGTGCAGTCGTATGCCTGTGCTGGTCACGAGGCGGCTCCGAGGGTTCCGAAGGCGAGTGGGATGTTGTCGATCAGCCGGGTCGTCCCGACCCGGGCGGCGACGGCGAGGACGGCCTCGCCGGTGAAGTCCTCGTCCACGTCGGTGAAGTCGGACGGGTCGACCAGGGCGAGGTAGTCCAGGGCGAGCGGCGGGTCGAGGCGGGCCGCGTCGTCGAGGACCAGGCGGGCGGCGGCGCGGACGGACGCCGGGCCGCCGGGGCCGGGGGCGGCCTTGGCGACGGCGTGCGCGTCGGCCGCCGCGCGGGACTCCCCGATGGCGCTGAGCGCCTCGGCACGCGCGCGCGTGGCGGGCACCTCGCGGGCCCGTGCGCGCAGCGCCTCCTGGGCCGCGTGCCGGTCGCGGCCGGCGAACAGGGCCTGGGAGAGGGCGAGCGCGGTGCGCCTCTCCTGGGGGGACAGATAGCGGTTGCGGCTGGACAGGGCCAGGCCGTCGGCCTCGCGCACGGTCGGCACGCCGACGATGTCGACGCCGAAGTTCAGGTCGCGCACCATGCGGCGGATCAGGGCGAGCTGCTGGGCGTCCTTCTGGCCGAACAGGGCGACGTCGGGGCGGGTGAGGTGCAGCAGCTTGCCGACGACGGTGAGCATGCCGTCGAAGTGCCCGGGGCGGACCGCGCCCTCCAGGCGGGTGCCCATGGGGCCGGCCGAGACGCGGACCTGGGGTTCGCCGCCGGGGTAGACCTCGTCCGCGGAGGGGGCGAACACGACGTCGGCGCCCGCCTGTTCGGCGATCTTGAGGTCGGCGTCCAGGGTGCGCGGGTAGCGGTCGAGGTCCTCGCCCTCGCCGAACTGGAGCGGGTTCACGAAGACGGTGACCACGACCTCGCCGTCCGGTCCGGCGATCTCGCGCGCGGTGCGGACCAGCGTGGCGTGGCCCTCGTGCAGGGCGCCCATCGTCATGACGACGGCGCGACGGCCCGCACGCGCGCCTGCGTGCAGTTCGTCGGCGGTGCGCAGCAGGGTGGTGGTCATCCGGCAGCTCCCTCGGTGCCGTTGGCGAGTACACCGAGGAGGTCCTCGGCGAGTTCCGGCTTGAGCAGTCCGTGGGCCAGGGCCCGGTCGGCGGTCGCGCGGGCCATCGCCAGATAGCCGGCGACGGTCTGTGGGGCGTGCTTGCGCAGTTCGGTGACGTGCGCGGCGACGGTGCCCGCGTCCCCGCGCGCGACGGGGCCGGTCAGGGCCGCGTCCCCGGAGCGCAGGGCGTTGTCCAGGGCGGCGCCCAGCAACGGGCCGAGCATCCGGTCGGGGGCCTCGACACCGGCCGTGCGCAGCAGTTCCATGGACTCGGCGACCAGCGTGACCAGGTGGTTGGCGCCCAAAGCCAGGGCCGCGTGGTAGAGCGCGCGGTTCTCCTCGGCGATCCACTCAGGCTCGCCGCCCATCTCGATCACCAGGGCCTCGGCGGCCAGCCGCAGTTCCTCGGGGGCGGTGACCCCGAAGGAGCATCCGGCGAGCCGCTGGACGTCCACAGGGCTGCCCGTGAAGGTCATCGCGGGGTGCAGGGCCAGCGGCAGCGCGCCGACGCGCAGAGCGGGGTCGAGGACCTTCGCGCCGTAGCGCCCGGAGGTGTGCACGAGGAGCTGGCCGGGGCGTACGGCCCCGGTGTCGGCGAGGCCCTCCACGAGGCCGGGCAGTGCGTCGTCCGGGACGGTGAGCAGTACCAGGTCGGCGCGCTCCAGGACCTGCGCGGGCGGCAGCACCGGCACGTCGGGGAGCATGAGCGCGGCCCGTCGCCTGGAGGCGTCGGAGACCCCGGAGACGGCCACCGGGCGGTGTCCGGCGAGTTGGAGGGACGCGGCCAGCGCGGGGCCCACCCGGCCGGCGCCGACGACACCGACGGCGAGCCGCGCGGGGCGGTCCTTGGGCTCTGGCTGTTGGAATGTGCTCACGCGAGTGCGGCCTTCCCGTTCCAGTCCGCTCCGGGTACCGGACGATTTCTCGTCATGTTAACGCGATCGGTTCGGGAGCCGTCCGGTTGTCCACAGGCTGTGGGTTGTCACACAGCCCCGCGCACGGGAGGTCCGGCGGAAACCCGGGTGCTCGCACGCACGTACGCCGGGCATCATCCGGAGCATGAGCGATGCGGCGGAGCACAGTGGCCAAGAGGCGGAGTCGGCGACCGAGGAGGAACGGAACCTGAAGCGCCGCAGACGGCGTATCGCGGCGACCCGGGGCGCCGGGCGATCCCTCGCGCGGCTCGGGTTCCTGGGCCCCCTCCGGGAGCGGCTCGCCTTCGTGCGGGAGGCGGCCGAGCTGTACGACCTGGACGAGGCGTCGGACCTGTACGGCACCGAGGTCGTCGAGACCCTGGAGGAGCGGGTCGCCGGACTGCTCGGCAAGGAGGCCGCGGCCTTCTTCCCCACGGGCACGATGGCGCAGCAGGTGGCCCTGCGCTGCTGGGCGGGCCGCACCGGGAACCCGGCGGTCGCCGTGCACCCGCTGGCCCACCCCGAAGTGCACGAACGGAACGCGTTCAGCCAGCTCAGCGGCCTGCGCCCGGTCCATGTGACCAGCGAGCCGAGGCAGCCGACCGCCGACGAGGTGCACGACTTCCCGGAGCCCTTCGGGGCGCTGATGCTGGAACTGCCCCTCCGGGACGCGGGTTTCGTCCTGCCCTCCTGGGAGGAGCTGTCCGCCGTCGTCGACGCCGCCCACGAACGCGACGCGGTGGTCCACTTCGACGGCGCCCGCCTGTGGGAGTCCACCACCCACTTCGGCCGCCCGCTCGACGAGATCGCGGGGCTGGCGGACAGCGTCTACGTGTCGTTCTACAAGTCCCTCGACGCCCTCGGCGGCGCCGCGCTCGCCGGCCCGAAGACCCTGATCGACGAGGCGAAGACCTGGCGGCACCGCTACGGAGGCATGGTCTTCCAGCAGTTCCCCACCGTGCTGACGGCGCTCGCGGGCCTGGACCGGGAGCTGCCCCGGCTGCCCGCGTACGTGGCCCACGCGCGCGTGGTGGCCGAGGCGCTGCGCGAGGGGTTCGCCGCCGCCGGTGTGCCGTGGACGCGCGTCCACCCCGAGCAGCCGCACACGCACGACTTCCAGGTCTGGCTGCCGTACGACCGCGACGCCGTCACGGAGGCCGCGATCCGGCAGGCGGAGGAGACGGGTACCGCCCTGTTCGCCAACCCCTGGAACGCGAAGGGTCCGGGGCTGGCGGTGACGGAGGTCTATGTGCGGGCCGCCGCCCTGGAGTGGACGGCCGACGACGTGAGGACGGCGGTCGCGGACTTCGTGGCCCTCCTCAAGGAGACGCCCTCCTGAAGGAGGGGACCGGGGGCTGAGGGGCGGCGACAGGTGGGACGGGCAGGACCTCGGGCGGCCGACCGGCTCGCGCGCGGTGCGCCGCCCCCCGGCCGTGGCGTCGATTGACGGGCGCCGTCAATCGACGGTGGCGTTGTCAGTGGCGGGGTGCACGATAGGGACATGAGCGTGCACATCGACATCACGGGGCTGCGGCAGGAGCGGGTCGTCTTCGCGCCCTCGCCCCTGGGCGAGCTGTGCATGGCGCTGCACGCGATGGCGGAGCCGGGGCATCACCCCGGCCTCCAGGGGTGGGTGGCCGGCGTCACCGCGCGGCTCGACCCGCACCTGGCGGACCGGATGTGCGAGGCGGACTTCCTGTGGCGGTCGACGTTCTCCGACCTGTTCCTGCCGTACGCGGGCATCCCGGGCCGCGGCACGCTCCCCGGGGCGACCCTCGCCGAGGAACTGGACCTGGTCGACAAGCTGACGGACGAGCAGTTCGTGGACGCGGCGCTGGAGTTCACCACCTGCACCCTCACCTACAGCACCGGCGGACCCGGCCCGCTCTCGGACGCCACGGTCAGGTTGCGCGCCCTGGAGCAGGCCGCGACCCGCGGACCGCATCAACTGGCGTTCACCGAGCGCCTGTTGGCCGACCCGCCGCGGACCAGGGCCTGGCTGCGGCAGTTCCTGGAGGACTGCGACAAGGCGTTCTTCGCGGACACCTGGTCGCGGATGGAGCACCAGCTCGCGGCCGACGCCCGCCACAAGACGGACCTGCTGCGGCACAAGGGCCTGGCGGAGGCGCTGACGTCGATCTCCACCGCGGTGACGCTCGACGAGAGCGCCACCCGCATCACGGTCGACAAGCTCGGCGACGGCCGTACGGCGACCCAGGACGGCGGTCTCCTCCTGGTTCCCACCAGCCTGGGCTGGCCGCATCTGACGGTCCTGTACCGGTACGGCTGGCAGCCCGTCGTGCACTACCCCGTAGGGTCGCCCAAGTTCGCCGCGCCGACCTCTCTGGAGCAGCTGACCCTGCGGATGACCGCCCTGTCCCACCCGGTCCGCATGCGGCTGTGCCGGAGCCTGGCCCGTACCGCGTTCACCACCAGCGAGCTGACCCAGGTGCACGGCATGACCGCCCCCGAGATATCCCGCCACCTCGGCGTCCTGAAGAAGGCCGGTCTGATCACCACCCGCCGCCGGGGTCGCTACGTCCTGCACCAGCTGGACGTCACGACGGTGGCCCGCCTGGGCAGCGACTTCGTGGAGGGCATCCTCAGGTAGGCACTCTCTCCCGGGTGCCGTCTCCGCGCCTGAGCGGCGCCTCAGCCGTGCGTCAGCCGTGCCCGCCGGCCCGCACCAGCCCCGTCTCGTAGGCCAGGACCACCACCTGCACCCGGTCCCGCAGTCCGAGCTTGGTCAGGATGCGGCCGACATGGGTCTTCACGGTCGCCTCGGACAGCACCAGACGGGCCGCGATCTCGCCGTTGGACAGCCCCTGGGCGACGAGGATCATGACCTCGCGCTCGCGCTCGGTGAGCCGCTCCAGCTCCTTGTGCTGGGGCTCCTTGCCGGCGGCGGGCAGCATAGGGGCGAAGCGGTCCAGGAGCCGCCGGGTCGTCGAGGGCGCCACCACCGCGTCGCCGCTGTGCACGGAGCGGATCGCGGTGAGCAGTTCACCGGGCGGCACGTCCTTGAGCATGAACCCGGAGGCACCGGCCTTCAGCCCGGAGAAGGCGTACTCGTCGAGGTCGAAGGTGGTCAGGATCAGCACCTTGGGCGGGTTCTCGCCCTGGCAGATGCGGCGGGTGGTCTCCACCCCGTCCAGCTTCGGCATGCGGACGTCCATGAGCACCACGTCGACGGCGGTCGCGGCCAGCACCTGAAGGGCCTCGACGCCGTCGCCCGCCTCCGCGACGACCTCCATGTCCGGCTGGGCGGCGAGCACCATCCGGAAACCGGTGCGCAGCAGCACCTGGTCGTCGACGAGCATCACGCGGATCGTCATCGGGTCCTCTTCCGTTCCATCGACAGGATCGTTCAACAATTCATTCAACAGGTCGAGATCGTTCGACGGCTCGTTCAACAGTTCGCCGCTGGTTCAGCAGTTCGTTACAGGTGTCAGCAGGCGGCGTACGAGAGTTCAGTGCGCGGGTTTCAGCGGCAGCAGGGCGCTGATGCGGAACCCGCCGCCCGGGCGCGGGCCCGCGTCCAGGGTGCCCCCGACCATGCCGACCCGCTCGCGCATACCGATCAGACCATGCCCCTGGCCGTCGGCGCCGCCCTCCTCGTACAGCTCGTGCGGGGCGCCCTTGCCGTCGTCCTCGACGAGCAGCCCGAGGCCGTCGTCGAAGTACACCAGCCGCACACTGGCGCCCGTGTTCGGCCCCCCGTGCTTGCGGGTGTTGGTGAGGGCCTCCTGCACGATCCGGTACGCCGTCAGCTCGACACCGCTGGGCAGCGGGCGCGGGGTGCCCTCGACCTTGAAGTCGACGGGCAGTCCGGACGTACGGCACTGCTCGACCAGGTCGTCGATCTGCTCGACGTCCGGCTGCGGAACGTACTCGCCGGCCTCCTTGTGCTCGCCGGTGCGCAGCACGCCCAGCAGGCGGCGCATCTCGGCCAGGGCCTGGCGGCCGGTGGAGGAGATCGTCTCCAGGGCCTTCTTCGCCTGGTCCGGCGCGGAGTCCAGGACGTAGGCGGCGCCGTCGGCCTGGACCACCATCACGGACACGTTGTGCGCGACCACGTCGTGCAGCTCGCGGGCGATCCGGGCGCGTTCGGCGGCGACCGCGACCTTCGCCTGCGCCTCGCGCTCCTTCTCCAGCCGGGCGGCCCGCTCCTCCAGCTGCGCGAAGTAGGCGCGCCGGGTGCGCATCGAGTCGCCCAGCACCCAGGCCAGCGCGAACGGCACCGTCTGGAAGACCGCGATGGCGACCAGGCCGGCGGAACTGGTGTGCTCCTGGGGCCAGCGGATCTGCGACATCGTCGCCGCGCTCAGACCGGTGGCCAGGGCGAAGCGGGAGGCCCAGCGGGCGCCGATCGCCGCGACCGTGTAGACGATCACCAGCATGGCGAAGTCGGCCGCCACCGGCTCGACGTCGAGGACGAGTTGCGCGAGTCCCGTCAGGAGGACCAGGACCAGCATCTGCTCCGGCCAGCGGCGGCGCAGCGCGATCGCCACACACATCACGGCGGACACCGCCAGCGCGGCCGGGACCGTCCCGTGCCGGCCCGACACATAGCTGGTACTCGCGATGCTCACGCCGCTCAGCCCCAGCAGGAAGACGGCCCAGAAGGTGTCGACCCATGTCGGGTGTCTGCGGAGGAAGTCATAGAGGCGCTGCACGTAACCCAGCGTAGGGAAGCGCGAAGTGTGCGGGGGTCAACCGGAGGATCGATCCGCATACGCCCGGCGTACTCCCCAAGGTGGAGGCCCGGTTGTCCTGTGCACTTAATCTGGCCCCGTGACGGACGACACTGCGGCCGGGTGGCGGACGGCGGCCGAGGACGCGCTGTACGGGCCCCAGGGGTTCTACCGGAGGCCCGAGGGGCCCGCCGGGCACTTCCGTACGTCCGTGCACGCGTCGGCGCTCTTCGCCGGGGCCGTGGCCCGTCTGCTGTGCCGGGTGGACGAGGCGCTGGACCGGCCGGCCGTACTGGACCTCGTGGACCTGGGCGCGGGCCGCGGCGAGCTGGTGACCGGTGTGCTCGCCGCGCTGCCCGCCGAAGTGGCGGCACGCGTGCGTGCGTACGCCGTCGAGATCGCCGACCGCCCCGAAGGGCTCGATCCCCGCGTCGAGTGGCGGACGCACTCCCCGAAGGGGATCACCGGGCTGCTGTTCGCCAACGAGTGGCTGGACAACGTACCCGTGGAGGTCGCCGAGGTGGACCCGGCGGGCCTGCCGCGGCTCGTGCTCGTCCGCGCGGACGGGACCGAGCGGCTCGGGGAGCCGGTCACCGGCGCGGCGGCCGACTGGCTCGCGCGGTGGTGGCCGCTGCCGCCCGAGGAGGGACTGCGCGCCGAGATCGGGCTCCCCAGGGACACCGCCTGGGCGTCCGCCGTGGCCACCGTGGACCGGGGCCTGGCGGTCGCCGTCGACTACGCGCACACCGTGGACACCCGCCCTCCGTTCGGCACGCTCACCGGTTTCCGCGAGGGCCGCGAAACGGCACCCGTCCCGGACGGCTCGTGCGACATCACCGCGCACGTCGCCCTGGACGCCTGTGCGCTCCCCGGCGCACGCCTGCTCACCCAACGGGCCGCCCTGCGCGCCCTGGACGTCACCGGCGCGCGCCCCCCGCTCACGCTGGCCTCCACCGACCCGGCGGCGTACGTCCGCGCCCTCGCGCGTGCGGGCGAGGCCGCCGAACTCACCGCACCGGGCGGCCTCGGCGACTTCGGCTGGCTCGTGCAGCCGGTCGGCGTCCCGGACCCGCTCCGGGCCGGCATCCCGGACCCACCGCCGAACTGACCGCCCGGGGGCCCTACTTGTCGATGTCCCCGACCACGAAGAACAACGACCCCAGGATCGCCACCATGTCCGCCACCAACGTCCCCGGCAGCAGCACCGCGAGCGCCTGGATGTTGTTGTAGGACGCCGAGCGCAGCTTCAGCCGGTACGGGGTCTTCTCGCCCTTGCTGACGAGGTAGTAGCCGTTGATGCCGAGCGGGTTCTCGGTCCACGCGTAGGTGTGCCCCTCGGGCGCCTTCAGGACCTTCGGGAGCCGCTGGTTGATCGGCCCGGGCTCCAGCCCGGCGAGCCGGTCGAGGCAGGCGTCCGCGAGGTCGAGCGCGTTGTGGGTCTGCTCCAGGAGCACCTCGAAGCGGGCCAGACAGTCGCCCTCCTGGCGCGTGACGACCTTCAGGGTGTCCTGGAGCTCGCCGTACGCGAGATACGGCTCGTCGCGCCGCAGATCGAAGTCGACGCCCGAGGCGCGCGCGATCGGCCCGCTCACCCCGTAGGCGTGCACGGCCTCCGCGGACAGCGCGCCGACTCCCCTGGTGCGCCCCCGGAAGATCTCGTTGCCGAGCACCAGGTCGTCGAAGCGGTCCATCCGGGAGCGCACCGCGGCGACGGCTTCACGCGCGCGTGAGGCCCATCCGGCGGGCAGGTCCTCCTTGAGGCCGCCGACACGGTTGAACATGTAGTGCATGCGCCCGCCGGAGACCTCCTCCATGACGTTCTGGAGGACCTCCCGCTCGCGGAACGCGTAGAACACCGGGGTGATACCGCCGAGTTCGAGAGGGTACGAGCCCAGGAACATCAGGTGGTTGAGCACCCGGTTCAGCTCGGCGAGCAGGGTGCGCGTCCACACCGCGCGCGGGGGCACCTCCATGCCGAGCATGCGCTCCACCGCGAGGACCACGCCCAGCTCGTTCGAGAACGCCGACAGCCAGTCGTGGCGGTTGGCGAGCATGATGATCTGGCGGTAGTCGCGCGCTTCGAAGAGCTTCTCGGCGCCCCGGTGCATATAGCCGATCACCGGCTCCGCGTGCTGGATGCGCTCGCCGTCCAGGACGAGCCGCAGCCGCAGCACACCGTGCGTGGAGGGGTGCTGGGGGCCGATGTTGAGCACCATGTCGGTGCTCTCCGCGGCGCCGCCGATACCGACCGTGGTCTCCGTCGTGGGAGTCATGGACACAGTCTCTCGTACGTACGCTTGCGCCATGGAAACGGGGACTGCCGCTCAGGACGACGCGGCGCGCGAGCCGGTGTGGACCGGGCTGCCGCCGGGGCTGCTGAAGATGCGCCGGATGCTGCTGGTGGTGTGGCTGGGGGTGCTGGCCGTCGCCCTGGGGGTGCCGTTGGGCCTGTTCGCCGGCCCGGGGTGGGCCGCGTTCGCGCTGCTGCCGCTAGGCCTCATGGCGTGGGGCTGGGTGGTCCTGGGCCGCAACTGGCGCTCCTGGCGGTATGCCGAGCGCGCCGACGACCTGCTGATCAGCAAGGGCGTGCTGTGGCGCCACGAGACGATCGTGCCGTACGGGCGGATGCAGCTCGTGGAGGTCACGTCGGGGCCCGTGGAGCGGCACTTCGGGCTGGCCAGCGTGCAGCTGCACACGGCCGCCGCGGCGACCGACGCGACCATCCCGGGACTGGACCCGGCCGAGGCGGAGCGGCTGCGCGACCGGCTCACCGAACTCGGCGAGGCCAGATCGGCGGGGCTGTGACGACGCCGGGCGCCGACAAGGACGTACCCGAGGCCGTGGAGGTCGTAGCGGCCGTACGGGAACAAGTGCCCGTCGTGGAGCGGCGGTTGCATCCGGTGACGCCGTTGCGCCGGGCGTGGGCGCCGGTCGCCGTCGTCATCGGGTGGGCGGTGCACGACCCCAACCAGGCGCAGGAACAGCTGACCCGGCTGACCACCCTGACCCTGCTGATCGCGCTGGCCGTGATCGTGCCGGCCGCCGGTCTCTACGGCTTCCTCACCTGGTGGTTCACCCACTTCGCGGTGACCGACACCGAACTGCGCATCCGTACCGGCCTGTTGTTCCGGCGCACCGCGCACATCCGGCTGGAGCGCATCCAGGCGGTCGACGTGACGCAGCCGCTCCTCGCGCGCGTGGCGGGCGTCGCCAAGCTGAAGCTCGACGTCGTAGGCACCGACAAGAAGGACGAACTGGCCTTCCTCGGGGAGGCCGAGGCACGGGCGCTGCGGGCCGAACTCCTCGCGCGGGCGGCCGGGTTCGCGCCCGAGACCGCCCACGAGGTCGGCGAGGCGCCCGCCCAGCGGCTGCTGCACGTACCGGCCGGGGTCCTCGCGGTGTCCCTGGTGCTGACCGGCGCCACCTGGGGATCGCTGGCCGCCGCACTCGTCGTACCGCCGCTGCTGTGGCTGGCCACCCACAGTGTGTGGTCGGTTCTGGCGACCGCGCTGCCGCTGCTGGGCGCGGCGGGCGCGAGCAGTGTGGGGCGGTTCGTCGGCGAGTACGACTGGACGGTGGGCGAGTCCCCGGACGGGCTGCGCATCGACCACGGACTGCTGGACCGCACGCACGAGACGGTGCCCCCGGGGCGGGTGCAGACCGTACGGATCGTGGAGCC
The DNA here is from genome assembly GCF_044768565.1 of Streptomyces sp. NPDC091280. NCBI lineage: Bacteria > Bacillati > Actinomycetota > Actinomycetes > Kitasatosporales > Streptomycetaceae > Streptomyces > Streptomyces sp. NPDC091280. Next base: position 111,592 of record NZ_JBIVUZ010000021.1, on the reverse strand, counting down.
GCTGCTGTGGCGGCGGCGCGGCTGGGTGCGGGTCGAGCTGGACGTGGCCGGATCGTCCAACTCCGTGCTGGTGCCGGTCGCCCCGCGCGAGATCGCCGAGTCGGTCGTCGCGCGCGTGCTGCCCGGGGTGACGGTGCCGCCGCGCCCGGCCCTGTCGCGGCCCCCGCGCCGGGCGGGCCGGTGCGTGCCGCTGTGGTGGCGTGGCTACGGCCTCGCGGTCACCGACACGGTCTTCGTGGCCCGGCACGGACTGCTGCGCCGCAGCACGGCGCTCGTACCGCACGCGAAGGTGCAGAGCGTACGACTCACGCAAGGGCTCTGGGAGCGGCTCTGGGGGCTTGCGGAGGTGCATGTGGACACAGGGGCCAACGCGACCGTGACGGCCCGTCTGCGGGACGCGGGCGAGGCCGCCGAGCTGCTCCGCGCCCAGGCCGAGCGCTCCCGGACGGGCCGCAGGGACGCCCGCCCGGACCGCTGGATGGCCTGACGGCCTGGTCCGGGCCCCCTGGCCCGACCGCCTGTTCCGTACCCCTGGCCCGACGCCCGGTCAAAGCACGGGCGTCAGGGCGCGGGCGGTCAGGAAGCCGCGCTGCGCAGTCCGGGAAGGTTGATCTGCTCGGTCTCGTCGTGCGCCGTCAGGTCGATGACCTGGACCGCGCCGACACCCCGGGACCGCTCGTCGGCTGGCTTGAACTGCGCCTCGGCCTCCGCCTTGTGCACCGCCAGGGCCTCCTGGCCCACGACGTCCGCGAGGTCCTCGTTCTGCACGGCGTCCATCTCGGCGGACGCGGCGCCCTTCTGCATGCCGAAGAAGTCGAACCCGCCCTGGACCATCGGCCGCCGCACGGGAGCCGCCGGTACGACCGCCACCGCGGTCGGCACGGTGAAGTGCCCCGAGGGGTGCGCGGGTTGGGCGGGCTTCGCGGCCGGGGGGACGGCGGCCGAGTGCTCATGCCCGTCGACCGCCTCGGGCTTCCCCTCCGCCTCGTCCTCCCGCACGGCCTCCGACTCGGCCGCCGGGCCGCCGGTGACCTCCACCGGGGCGGGCTCGGCCGGCGCGGAGTCGGCGTCCTTAGGCGCGGGCGCCGCGGACTCGGCGTCGTCGTCGAGCCGCACCAGCGCCGCCTGGGCGCGCAGGAACAGCTTGGACCCCTCCGGGGAGAACACCGGTGAAACCGCGGGCTTCTTCGCCTCGTCCGCCTGGTCCGTCTTCTCCGCGGCGGCCTCGGTGCCGGACTCCTCGTCGGCGTCCCCGGTCTCGTCCTGGGCGTCCGTCTCGGCGTCCCTCTGGGCGTCCGTCGCGGCCTCGACCTGGGCAGCCACAGCCCCGGTGTCGTCGCTCTCGTCGCCTTCGTCGCCCTCGTGGTCCTGGGAGTCCACGTCCTGGGGATCCACGAGATCCAGGTCCATGTCCGCCGGGACCTCGTCGTCGCCGTCCGCCGACACCGGCGGCAACGCGTGCGTGGCGGGCTCCGCGGCCTCTATCTCCAGCAGGCGGCGGCCTTCCAGGGCGCTGGCGCGCTCGGTCTCCGCCGTGGCGTACCGGCGCAGCAGCGCCGCGTGTTCGTTGCGCAGGCCCGCGAGCTCCGTGCGCTTGGCGCGCAGCTTGTGCTCCAGCTTGACGCGCAGTTCGCGCGACTCGTCGAGGTCGGATTCGAGTTCGGCGAGCCGCTCCTCGTAGCGCCACTCGTCGCTCGTACGCGCGCGTACCAGGTCGGCGACCTGCTTGCCCGCCTGCGTGTCCCAGCGGCGCATGACGGCCGCCCCGACGAGCGCGGTCGCGGCGGCTATCGCGGCGACTATCCGCAGCGCGGCGGCGTGCGAGAAGACCCAGGGCCCGAAGGCGCAGACGAGCGACACGCCTGCGATCGCCGAGGGAGGCAACAGCCGGTGCAACGGCGGGGAATGGCGGTGACGTCCACGTGGCATGGCCAGAAACTTACCGCGCGTAGGCGAATCATGGTGCCCCGCCCGGTAAAAACACAGCCACCCCTGAGCTCCCGCATCGCTTCAGCGGTCACTTTCAGCCGTTGCCCAGTTGTCCGCTCAACCACTCCAGGGTCGCCGGGATCTCGCGCCGCCAGGTGTTGAAGTTGTGGCCGCCGCTGTCGAGGATGATCGACGCGATCCGGGTGGAGTTGTTGGCCCGCACCTTGTCGATGAACTTCAGGGTGTCCTTGTAGTTGTGCTCCCCGGCCTTGCTGCTGGTGACGAGCAGTGAGGTGTCGGGCGCGGGCCGGTGCTTGAGGTACCACCACAGGTTCGCCTCGTTGCGCAGCGTCGCGTCGCCCTGGAAGAGGTCACCGGTGGTGGGGTCGATCGGCGCCTTGTAGTACGGCGACAGGCCGGCGCCCGCCGCGTACACCCCCGGGTGGTGCATCGCGAGCTTCAGGGCGCAGTAACCGCCCGTGGAATCACCGACGATGCCCCAGCTCCCGGGGTTTTTGCCCACCCTGTAGTGGGCGGTCACCGCGTCCGGGAGGTCCTTGGCGAAGAACGACTCGGTGTGCGGCCCGCCCGGGACGTCCACGCACTCCGTGTCGCGCGGCGGCGCCACCGTGGGCCGCAGCATCACCAGGATCATCGGCCGCATCCTGCCGCTCCTGGCCAGTCGCAGTGCCGTGCGCGGGTAGTCGAGCTTGTCGACGAGCGCCTGGGCTGTGCCCGGGTACCCCGTGAGGACTACTGTCGCGGGGAACGTGCGGGTGCGGTAGCGCGGCTGGAAGTACTCCGGCGGCAGGTAGACGTAGGCGGGGGTGGCGATGTGGGTCGTACGGCCGACTATGTCGACGCGCTGCACCTGGCCCACGCTGCTCGGCAGGGACGCGCCGCCCGGGGCGTCCACCCGCCGGGTGCCGACCACGTGGAGCGGGCCGCCGGAGTTCTGGAACGCCGTGTGGTCGACGACCACCCCCTGGTCGGTCTCCCGGCCGAACAGGTCGGCCCAGCTGGCGTAGAAGCCGAAGGCCTGGTTGGCGCCCAGGCCCACCGAGGCGAACAGCACCAACTGCGTTGCCAGCAGCAGGCCCACGCGTCCGCTGACGGCCCGCCAGTTGCGGCGGGCCAGCCGCGGCCACAGCCAGACCGTGCCGACGAACAGCAGCGCGGCGCACACGAACGCCAGTGCCAGCACCTTGTTGCTCGTGAGTCCCATGACCTGTCCCGCCTGCGCTTTCCGCCCTGCCGGCACGCAACCTTCGCGCACGTTTGCCCCGGGCTTTCCACTGCCTTTGAACCGGCTTTCCGGTGAGGAAGGAACCTCCTTCCCCTAGACACCGTCCTAGAGGGCGCAATGTCGCCGGATGCCCGTATCGGGCCCGGATCCAAGGTCTCTCGCAGAACTACGGGATGCGATGTCTGTCAGGATAGATGGGGAAATGTCGGGTGGGGTTCCGAGCCGGTCAGGCCGGGTCCGGCGCATAGTCCGAGGCCCGCGCCCCGAGGTCGTTCCCACGCTCGTCGCCAGGGCCTGCGCCCTCGTCGGCCTGCTGGACATCGCCGCGGGAGTGTTCCCGCGCTTCCGGCACAGCCGTATGCACACCATGGCCGAGGTGCTGCCGGGTGCGCTCGGCCCCTTCGCCGCCGCGCTCTCGCTCAGCGCCGGTGTCCTGCTGCTGCTCCTCGCGCACGGGCTCAGGCGGCGCAAGCGCCGGGCCTGGCGGGCCGCGGTGGCACTGCTGCCGGCGGGCGCGGTCGCGCAGTTCGCGTACCGGCACTCGGTCATAGGAGTCGTCATCTCGGCCGCGCTGCTCGCGCCGCTGCTGCTGCACCGGGACGAGTTCCGCGCGCTGCCCGACCCGCGCAGCCGGTGGCGCGCGCTCGCCAACTTCGTGCTCATGGGCGCCGGTTCGCTCATCCTCGGACTGGTCATCGTCAGCGTCCACTCCAAGCGCATGGTCGGCGACCCGAGCCTGGCCGACCGGATCAGCCACGTCCTGTACGGCCTGTTCGGCTTCGAGGGACCGGTCGACTACGAGGGCAGCACCTCCTGGACGGTCGCCTTCTCGCTGGGCGCCCTGGGGCTGCTCACCGCGGTGACGACGATCTACCTGGCCTTCCGGCCCGAACACCCCGCCGCGCGGCTCACCCCGGAGGACGAGACGCAGCTGCGCGCCCTCCTGGAGAAGCACGGCCGCCGCGACTCGCTCGGCCACTTCGCGCTGCGCCGCGACAAGGCCGTCGTCTTCTCGCCCAGCGGCAAGGCGGCGGTCACGTACCGCGTCGTCTCCGGGGTGATGCTCGCCAGCGGTGACCCCATCGGCGACGTGGAGGCCTGGCCGGGCGCCATCGAGCGGTTCATGGACGAGGCGAAGGCCCACTCCTGGACGCCGGCCGTCATGGGCTGCTCCGAGACGGGCGGCGAGGTGTGGACCCGCGAGACCGGCCTCGACGCCCTCGAACTCGGTGACGAGGCGGTGGTGGACGTAGCGGATTTCTCGCTCGCCGGGCGCGCGATGCGCAACGTACGCCAAATGGTGAAGCGCATCGAGCGGGCCGGCTACGAAACCCGGGTACGGCGTGTACGTGACCTCGGCGAGGGCGAGCTGGAGCGGATCCGGCTCGCCGCGGAAGCCTGGCGCGGCACCGACACCGAACGCGGCTTCTCCATGGCACTCGGCCGCATCGGCGACCCCGCGGACGGCGACTGCTTCATCGCGACCGCCCACAAGGCGGACGAACAGCCGGGCGAGTACGGCGACCTGAAGGCGATCCTGCACTTCGTGCCCTGGGGCACCGACGGCATGTCCCTGGACCTGATGCGCCGCGACCGCGCGGCCGACCCGGGGATGAACGAACTGCTGATCGTCGCCTCCCTCCAGGCGGCGCCGAAGCTCGGCATCACGCGCGTGTCGCTCAACTTCGCGATGTTCCGCGCGGCGCTCGCCCGCGGCGAGAAGATCGGCGCGGGCCCGGTGCTGCGCGCCTGGCGCGGGCTGCTGGTCTTCCTGTCGCGCTGGTTCCAGATCGAGTCGCTGTACAAGTTCAACGCCAAGTTCCAGCCCCGCTGGGAGCCGCGCTTCGTCGTCTACCGCGCCTCCGGCGACCTGCCCCGCATCGGCTTCGCCGCGATGCAGGCCGAGGGCTTCGTCAACCTCGCCCTCCCCCTGCCCCGCTTCCTCCGCCGCCGCAAGGCCGTGGCTCCGGCCTGCGCCCACGGGCTCGCGGAGCGGGACGTGCGGGCCGCTTGACCGACCGGGCCGGTCCGGGCGAGCACCCTGCCTCCGGGCGGGGCGCGACCGCCCGGACCGGCCCTTTCGCGTTCGGCCCGCGGGACGGTCCCGCCGCCCCCAAGGCCTACGCTGAACGCATGAGCAAGCAGAGCGGGCGCGGGCGCGTCGCGGGCCTTCCGGAATGGGACCGGTGCGCGGTCATGGGGGTCGTGAACGTCACCCCTGATTCCTTCTCCGACGGCGGTCGCTTCTTCGACACCACGGCCGCCGTCAAGCGCGGCCTCGGTCTGGTCACCGAGGGCGCCGACCTCGTGGACGTCGGCGGCGAGTCCACCCGCCCCGGCGCCACCCGCGTCGACGAGGCGGAAGAACTCAAACGCGTCATCCCCGTAGTGCGCGGACTCGCCTCCGAGGGCGTCACCGTCTCCGTCGACACCATGCGCGCCTCCGTCGCCGAACAGGCCCTCGGCGCGGGCGCCGCCCTGGTCAACGACGTCAGCGGCGGCCTCGCCGACCCCGCGATGATCCCGGTCGTCGCCGCCTCGGGCGCCCCCTTCGTCGTCATGCACTGGCGCGGCTTCCTGGCGGGCGGCAACGTCAAGGGGGTCTACGACGACGTCGTCACCGAAGTCGTCGACGAACTGCACGCGCGCGTGGAGGCCGTTCTCGCCGGAGGCGTCGCCCCCGACCGGATCGTGGTCGACCCGGGCCTCGGCTTCTCCAAGGACGCCGAACACGACCTGGTCCTGCTCGCCCACCTCGACCGGCTGCTCTCTCTCGGCCACCCCCTGCTGGTCGCCGCCTCCCGCAAGCGGTTCCTCGGCCATGTCCTCGCCGGACCCGAGGGAGCGCCCCCGCCCGCGCGCGAGCGCGACGCGGCCACCGCCGCCGTGTCCGCGCTCGCGGCGCACGCCGGCGCGTGGGCGGTGCGCGTGCACGAGGTGCACGCCACCGCGGACGCCGTACGCGTCGCACGCGCCGTCGAGGGGGCGCGCGTCCACGGCGCCCGCCCGGCCTCCCGCACCAGCTCCGAGGGAGCCCGGTGAGCGCCCCCCACACCGACGTCGAACAGGTCGAACTCGCCAACACCGCGTTCTACGAGACCCTGGAGCGCGGCGACTTCGACGAGCTGTCCGACCTCTGGCTCACCCCGGCCGACCTGGGCGTCGACGAGGAGTACCACGACCCGGCGGACACCGGTGTGATCTCCTGCGTGCACCCGGGCTGGCCGGTGCTCACCGGACGCGGCGAGGTGCTGCGGTCGTACGCCCTGATCATGGCGAACACCGAGTACATCCAGTTCTTCCTGACCGATGTGCATGTCTCGGTGACCGGCGACACCGCTCTGGTCACCTGCACGGAGAACATCCTCAGCGGCGGCCCGGCCCCCGACGACAGCGACGAACTCGGCCCGCTCGTCGGCCAGCTCGTGGTCGCCACGAACGTGTTCCGGCGCACCTCCGAGGGCTGGAAGCTCTGGTCGCACCACGCGTCCCCGGTCCTGGCCGAGAACGACGAGGACGAAAGCGACGACACACCCTCCTGAGGGGGTACACGCACCCGGAGGAGTCGGCCGGGACCCATCAGGACCAAGAAGTGGTTGGAATCACGAACCGGCGGGTAGGGGCGGCTACCGACCCATGAGCCGCCGGGTTCCCCGGGGGAAACGGTCGGCGAAACCTGCGGGCCCGGACGGCGCCCGCGCCCTCGCGGCCCGGCACTGTCAGTGCCCGCAGGTAGATTCGTTCGAGGCCGGTGTACCGCCCGCACCCGGTACGAACCGGCCACCACCGACGATTGCAGGAGTGATTCGCGTGGATCGTGTCGCGCTGAGCGGCCTCAAGGCCCGCGGGTACCACGGCGTGTTCCCGAAGGAACGCGAGGAGGGCCAGACCTTCGTCGTGGACCTCGTCCTGGGCCTGGACACCCGGCCGGCCGCCGCCGACGACGACCTGACGAAGACCGTGCACTACGGCATCGTCGCCGAGGAGGTCGTGGCCGTCGTGCAGGGCGAGCCGGTCAACCTCATCGAGACCCTCGCCGAGCGCATCGCGCAGACCTGCCTGAAGCACGAAGGGGTCGAGGAGGTCGAGGTCCGCGTCCACAAGCCGGACGCCCCGATCACCGTCCCCTTCGACGACGTGACCGTCACCATCACCCGGAGCCGAGTATGACCTTCTCGTTCACCGAGGGTCACAGCGACCCGACCGTCCAGCCGGTACCCGCCTCGGTGGTACGGCAGGTGGACGCCGCCGACACCACCCTCAGCAACCCCAGGCGCGCCGTCGTCTCCATCGGCGCCAACCTGGGCAACCGCCTGGAGACCCTCCAGGGCGCCATCGACGCCCTGGAGGACACCCCCGGCGTCCGCGTCAAGGCCGTGTCCCCGGTCTACGAGACGGAGCCCTGGGGCGTCGAACCCGGCAGCCAGCCCTCGTACTTCAACGCCGTCGTCGTCCTCAAGACCACCCTGCCCCCGTCCTCCCTGCTGGAGCGGGCGCACGCGGTCGAGGAGGCCTTCCACCGGGTCCGCGAGGAGCGCTGGGGCGCCCGCACGCTCGACGTCGACATCGTCGCCTACGCCGACGTCGTCTCCGACGACCCGGTGCTGACGCTCCCCCACCCACGCGCCCACGAACGGGCCTTCGTGCTCGTCCCCTGGCACGACGTGGAGCCCGAGGCGCAGTTGCCGGGCCGTGGCTCGGTCGCCGCCCTCCTGGACGACATCACCCGAACCGGTGTGGCGCCCCGCAAGGACCTGGAACTCCGGCTGCCCGAGTAGTCGTTAAGGTCGAGACGACCACAACGCCCGGACAGGGCACGGGGAACCGAACGGGGAGCTGAAGGGACACCGTGAGAGAGCTGCGGATCAGGGTGCTGGCCGGCGTGTTCGTCGTCGCCGGAGTGCTGTCCTGGGCGGGGGCGCGACTGTGGAGCGCGGTGGGGACCCTGCCCAGCGTCCCGCTGGCCGCGCCCATCGTCCTCGCCGTGATCGCCGCCGTCCTGCTGGCCACGGCGCTCTCGCTGCGCGCCCGCCTCAAGGCACAGCGCGAGCGCCGCCCCGGCGCCAAGGGCGTCGACCCCCTGATGGCCGCCCGCGCGGTCGTCTTCGGCCAGGCCAGCGCCCTGGTCGCCGCCCTCGTCGCCGGTATGTACGGCGGCACCGGCGCCTACCTCCTGGAGTCCCTGGACATCCCGGCCCGCCGGGACCAGGCCATCTACGCCGGTTTCTCGGTCCTGGCGGGCATCGCGGTGATAGCGGCGGCGATCTTCCTGGAGCGGGTGTGCAAGCTCCCGGAGGACGACGACAACAACACGGCGGGGGCGGCGCCGGTCGGCTGAGGCGCCCCGGCTGTGCGCTACCGCGCCATGATCAGGCTCATCGCCTCGTTGCGAGTGGCCGAGTCCCGCAACTGCCCCCGCACGGCCGACGTGATGGTCTTGGCCCCCGGCTTGCGGACCCCCCGCATCGACATGCACATGTGCTCGCACTCGACCACGACGATCACTCCGCGCGGCTCCAGGATCTCCATCAGGGAGTCGGCGATCTGCGTGGTGAGTCGTTCCTGCACCTGCGGCCGGCGGGCGTAGACGTCCACCAGCCGGGCCAGCTTCGACAGCCCGGTGATCTTGCCGTCGGCGGACGGGATGTACCCCACATGGGCGACCCCGACGAACGGCACCAGATGATGCTCACAGCTGCTGAGCACCTCGATGTCCTTCACGAGGACCATCTCGTCGTGCCCCAGGTCGAACGTCGTCGTCAGCACGTCCTCGGGCCGCTGCCACAACCCGGCGAATATCTCCTTGTACGCCCGCGCCACCCGCCCCGGCGTCTCCCTCAGCCCCTCCCGGTCCGGGTCCTCACCGACCGCGATCAGGAGTTCCCGTACGGCGTTCTCGGCACGCTTCTCGTCGAAGACTCCGATCGTTCCCTCGCCGTCCAGCGTCACGGGGTCGGTCATGTCGTGCCTCGTTCCTGTGCGGGTCACGCGTGTGCGGACACACGCCTCAGTTGCGGGCATATGGAAAGGCCGCGCCCCCCAGGCTAAATCCAGGGGGGCGCGGCATCCATTTCAGGCCGTGTGAGACGCGCGTCAGTTCTCGGGGCGGTCCTCCGGAGCCTTCTCCAGCGTGGGAGCGGACTCGGTGGTCGCACCGGCGGTGATCGCGGGTCCCGCGCCGTTCGACCCGTTCGTCAGTGACAGCTCCTTGGGGGAGAGCACCGGCGGGCGGGTGGAGGGCGTACGGCGGGAGGAGCCGGTCCACGAGGGGCGGGCCGGGCGCTTCACGATGGGAGCGAAGATCTCGGCGATCTGCTCCTTGTTCAGCGTCTCCTTCTCCAGCAGCTGGAGCACGAGCGCGTCGAGCACGTCACGGTTCTCGACCAGGATCTCCCAGGCCTCGTTGTGCGCGTTCTCGATGAGCTTCTTGACCTCTTCGTCGACGAGCGCGGCGACCTCTTCCGAGTAGTCGCGCGGGTGCGACATCTCCCGGCCCAGGAAGGGCTCGGTGTTGTCGCCGCCGAACTTGATCGCGCCGAGACGCTCGGTCATGCCGTACTGCGTGACCATCGCGCGGGCCGTGGCGGTGGCCTTCTCGATGTCGTTCGCCGCACCGGTGGTCGGGTCGTGGAAGACCAGTTCCTCGGCCGCGCGACCGCCCAGCATGTAGGCCAGCTGGTCCAGCATCTCGTTGCGCGTGGTCGAGTACTTGTCCTCTTCGGGCAGGACCATCGTGTAGCCCAGAGCACGGCCTCGGGAGAGGATCGTGATCTTGTGGACCGGGTCGGAGTTCGGGGAAGCCGCCGCGACCAGGGCGTGTCCGCCCTCGTGGTACGCGGTGATCTTCTTCTCCTTGTCCGACATGATCCGGGTCCGCTTCTGCGGGCCCGCGACCACACGGTCGATCGCCTCGTCCAGCATGCCGTTGTCGATCAGCTTGCGGTTGCCCCGGGCGGTGAGCAGGGCGGCCTCGTTGAGGACGTTGCTCAGGTCCGCGCCGGTGAAGCCCGGCGTACGGCGGGCGACCGCGGAGAGGTCGACGTCCGGTGCGACCGGCTTGCCCTTCTGGTGGACCTTGAGGATCTCCAGACGGCCCTGCATGTCCGGGCGGTCGACCGCGATCTGGCGGTCGAAGCGGCCGGGGCGCAGGAGGGCCGGGTCGAGGATGTCGGGCCGGTTCGTCGCGGCGATGAGGATCACGCCGCCCTTGACGTCGAAGCCGTCCATCTCGACGAGCAGCTGGTTCAGCGTCTGCTCGCGCTCGTCGTGACCGCCGCCGAGGCCGGCGCCGCGGTGGCGGCCGACCGCGTCGATCTCGTCGACGAAGACGATCGCCGGGGCGTTCGCCTTGGCCTGCTCGAACAGGTCACGGACCCGGGAGGCACCGACACCGACGAACATCTCGACGAAGTCGGAACCGGAGATCGAGTAGAAGGGCACCCCGGCCTCGCCGGCGACGGCGCGCGCCAACAGCGTCTTGCCGGTGCCGGGAGGGCCGTACAGGAGTACGCCCTTGGGGATCTTGGCGCCGACGGCCTGGAACTTCGCCGGCTCCTGGAGGAACTCCTTGATCTCGTGCAGTTCCTCGACGGCCTCGTCGGAGCCCGCGACGTCCGCGAACGTCGTCTTCGGGGTGTCCTTGGTGATGAGCTTGGCCTTGGACTTCCCGAAGTTCATGACTCGGGAGCCGCCGCCCTGCATCTGGTTCATCAGGAACAGGAAGACGACCACGATGAGGACGAAGGGGAGCAGGGACAGCAGGATGCCGACGAAAGCGTTCTGCTTCGTCGGCGAGACCGTGTAGCCGTCCGGAATCTGCTTGTCCTGGTACTTGGTCTGGAGCGTGGCCGCGAGGTCCACGCCCTGGTCGCCGATGTAGCTCGCCTGGATCTTGGAGCTGCCGTCGACCTTGGAGCCGCTCTTGAGCGTGACCTTGATGGTCTGCTCGTCACCGGTGGTGATCTTGGCCGACTCGACCTTGTTGTCGTTGATCGCCTGGACGACCTGGCCGGTGTCCACCGTCTTGTAGCCGCCGGACGAGCCGACGACCTGCATCAACACGACCACGGCAAGGACGGCCAGCACGATCCACATGACCGGCCCACGGAAGTATCGCTTCACGTCCATCCATACGGAGCGAATTCGCTCCGTCCCTCCTGCCATAGTGAGTTTGATAAAGACAGTTCTTCTGACCGTACCCCAGCAATGTTGCCCGAAGTCGCACGGGACGGCTGGGAGACGTGTCTGCATGCTCCAACGGCGCGAAACCCGCTGGGGTTCCCGATCGTCTTACGGGGCTTGGGCCGAGTGGCCCTAGCCGCCGTAGACGTGCGGCGCGAGCGTACCGACGAACGGGAGGTTGCGGTACTTCTCCGCGTAGTCGAGGCCGTAGCCGACGACGAACTCGTTCGGGATGTCGAAGCCGACCCACTCCACGTCGATGGCGACCTTGGCCGCCTCCGGCTTGCGCAGGAGGGTGCAGATCTTCAGCGACTCGGGCTCGCGCGAGCCGAGGTTGGAGATCAGCCAGGACAGCGTGAGCCCGGAGTCGATGATGTCCTCGACGATCAGGACGTGCTTGCCCTTGATGTCGGTGTCGAGGTCCTTGAGGATCCGCACCACACCGGAGGACTGGGTGCCCGCGCCGTACGACGACACGGCCATCCAGTCCATGGTGACGGGGGTGGACAGTGCCCGGGCGAGGTCCGCCATGACCATCACCGCGCCCTTGAGGACGCCGACGAGCAGCAGGTCCTTGCCCGCGTACTCCGCGTCGATCTTCGCGGCGAGCTCCACGAGCTTCGCGTCGATCTCTTCCTTGGTGATGAGCACCGACTGGAGGTCGTCGCCCATGTCTTTCGCGTCCACCCGCATCACTTTCGGTCGTCCCCATTGTCCCGGCTCGCGGCTACTGCCTGGTCCCGCCCCCGGAGGTCCGGAGGGGGTGTCGACTCAGCCTTGCCGAATCACCAGTCTGCCACCCTGCCGCTGGGCGACGACCTTGCCCGGGAGATTGATGGCTCCCTGGCCGCGCCAGCCGGTGATCAGGCGGTCGACTTCCTCGATGTGCCGGGCGAACAGCGAACCGGCCGGCGCGCCCGCCTGGATGGCGGCGCGGCGCAGGACGCGGCGGCGCACGGCGGGGGGCAGGGCGTAGAGCTTGGCGCACTCCAGGAGGCCGGTGGCGTCCCGTACGGAGGCCTCGGCCTGGCTGGCCCAGGTGTCGAGGGCGTCGGCGTCGTCCCGGGAGAGCTGTGCCGTACGGGCGAGCGCTTCGACGACGCCTTTGCCGAGGGCCTTCTCCAGGGCGGGCAGGCCTTCGTGGCGCAGCCGGGAGCGGGTGTAGGCGGGGTCGGCGTTGTGCGGGTCGTCCCAGACGGGCAGCGACTGGACCATGCAGGCCTTGCGGGCGGTCTGCCGGTCGAGCTGGAGGAAGGGGCGGCGGTAACGGCCGTCGGCCCCCGAGACCGCGGCCATTCCGGACAGGGAGCGGATGCCGGAGCCGCGGGCGAGGCCGAGCAGGACGGTCTCCGCCTGGTCGTCGCGGGTGTGGCCGAGCAGGACGGCGGCGGCGCCGTGGCGGGCGGCACAGGCGTCGAGGGCGGCGTAGCGGGCGTCCCGGGCGGCTGCCTCGGGGCCGCCCTCGCGGCCCACGGTCACGGCGGTGGCCTCGACGGGGTCCAGGCCCAGTTCGCGCAGGCGCAGGACGACCTCGTCGGCGCGCAGGTCGGAACCGTCCTGGAGGCCGTGGTCGACGGTGATGCCGCCGGCCCGGATGCCGAGTTTGGGTGCTTCGAAGGCGAGCGCGGAGGCGAGCGCCATGGAATCGGCGCCGCCGGAGCACGCCACGAGCACGAGCGGCGAGGGCGGGCGCTCGTGCGGGGTGTGCCGGGAGGCGCCGACGGTCTGGAGCGCCTCGTGGTCGGTGAGGATGTCGTGGAGGACGCGGCGGACCGCCAGGCGTATCGCCGCGACCGCAGGATGGGGACCCATGTCCGGTTCCCTTCATGAAGTTTTCGGGGGGTTGGCCCGAGATCCGGTCACTCAGAGTGTGTAGATGGTGACAGAACCGGGGTGTTCCCCGAGCATCGCACGCCCACCCATCGCTCACGGTCCCTCGGACGGGTGATTGCGGGGGCGTTCGCCTGCCGTGGGCCGAATCCGTTCACCCGGTCCGCGACCGGTTCACGACTCGGCCTTGCGGTGCACCCGCGCGACCCAGTCCGCCGGTTTGGCGATCTCCGTCTTCGTCGGCAGCGTGTTCGGGGAGGTCCACACCCGGTTGAAGCCGTCCATGCCCACCTGTTCGACGACCGCGCGTACGAAACGCTCGCCGTCCCGGTACTGCCGCAGCTTGGCGTCCAGGCCCAGCAGTTTGCGCAGCGCCGAGTCCAGCCGGGAGGCGCCCTTGGCCCGCCGCTGCTGGAACTTCTCCCGGATCTCCGCGACGCTCGGCACCACGTCCGGGCCGACGCCGTCCATCACGAAGTCGGCGTGCCCCTCCAGGAGGGACATCACGGCGGTGAGCCGGCCGAGGATCTCGCGCTGCGCGGGCGTCTGCACGATCTCCACCAGGGACCGGCTCTCGTCGTCCTCCTCGCCCTCGGGCCGACCGCCGGCCAGCGACTGGGCAGCCTCCCGGATGCGCTCCAGGACCGTCATGGGGTCGACCTCGGTCTCACCCAGGAACGACTGGATCTCGCCCTCCAGGTGGTCGCGCAGCCAGGGCACGGCCGTGAACTGCGTGCGGTGGGTCTCCTCGTGCAGGCACACCCACAGGCGGAAGTCGTGGGGCTGTACGTCGAGTTCGCGCTCCACGTGGACGATGTTCGGCGCGACCAGCAGCAGCCGCCCGCCCTTCGCGCCCGCCGGCAACTCGCGGGTGGCCGGGGCGAACGTCTCGTACTGGCCGAGCACCCGGGAGGACAGGAACGACAGCAGCATGCCCAGCTCGACGCCGGTCACCTTGCCGCCCACCGCGCCGAAGACGGCGCCCCCGGGAGTGTTGCTCCGCCGCTCCTGCATCTTGTCGAGCAGCGGCTTGAGGACCTCCCGGAACCCGGCGACGTTCGCCCGCACCCAGCCGGGGCGGTCGACGACCAGGATCGGGGTGTCGTGGATGTCGTCCGTGCCCATCCGGGTGAATCCCCGGACGTGTTGCTCCGAGGCCTTCGCATGCCGGCGCAGCTCCGCGACGACGGCACGGGCCTCGTCACGGCTCACGTCGGGGCCCGGCCGCACGAGTCGGGTCGCGGTCGCCACCGCGAGATTCCAGTCGACCATCTCGGCACCACCGATGCTCGTCATGCGTCAACCGTACGTGGTCGCTCCCGCTTGGGGCAGGGCACGAGGGCGGGCTCCGCCGGAACGTCGCCCCGCGGTTCAGCCGCAGCCGCAGGCCGCCAGCGCCGTCGCGGTGTGGTCCAGGGCCGCCTGGGCCTCCAGCGTGTTCGTCGTACCGGAGGCCATGAAGGCGAAGGCCAGGAGGCGGCCGTCCTTGTCCACGACCGTGCCCGCCAGCGTGTTGACGCCCGTCAGGGTGCCGGTCTTGGCGCGTACGACGCCCGCCGCACCCGTGGCGTCCGTGTAGCGGGTCGTCAGGGTGCCGGTGAAGGCGGCGATGGGGAGGCCGGTGAGGACCGGGCGGAGTTCGGGGTGGGCCGGGGCGCCGGCCTTGACGAGGAGGGCGGTCAGCAGGTCGGCGGTGAGGCGGTCGTCGCGGTTGAGGCCGCTGCCGTCGTTGAACACCGCGCCCTTGACCGGGAGTCGGAGCTTCGCCAGCTGGGCGCCGATCGCGGCGGCGCCCCCGTCGAAGTCGGCGCGGCGGCCCGTCGCCACGGCGGTGTGGCGGGCCAGCGCCTCCGCGATGTCGTTGTCGCTGTTGGTCAGCATCCGCTCGACGATGTCGGACAGCGGCGGCGAGGACACCGAGGCGAGGGTGTCCGCGCGGGCGGTCGCCTTCGAGGGCCCCGGGGACGTCGTCTTGATGCCGTGCTCCTGGAGGAAGCCCGCGAACTTCCCGGCCGCGTCCGAGGCCGGGTCCGGCACGCGCCGCACCGGACCGCTGGAGGAGTCGTCGGTACGGCCCTCGTCGGCAGTGAGGGCGCTGACCCGGGCGAGGTTCTCGTTGGTCCCGATCGGGTGGACTTCGGAACCGGCGTACAGGGTCGTGTCGTACGACAGCGTCACCTCGCGCATCCCGCGCTTCTTCAGGGCGGCGGCCGTCTCGTCGGCCAGGGTGCGCAGGTCGGCCCAGCCCTCGGCGTCCTTGTGGGCGGTCAGCGTGGGGTCGCCGCCGCCGACCAGGACGAGTTCCTTGGTGTCGGGCTCCAGGGCGGTGCGGGTGGTGAAGCGGTGGTCGACGCCCATCGCGGAGAGCGCGGCCACCGCGGTGGCGATCTTCGTGGTCGAGGCCGGGGCCAGCGCGTCGTCGGCGCCCACTCCGTAGAGGTGCTTTCCGGTCGACACGTCCACGACGGCGGCCGTGTGGCGGGTGCCGAGCGCCGCGTTGTCCAGGAGGGGGTTCAGGACGCCCCCGAGGGCCGTACCGGTCGGCGCGGACGTCACGTTGTTCGCGGAACCGCCCAGGGCGACGAGAACGGATGCGGCGCTCGGCGCGGGCCGGGGTGCCTTGGCAGACGTATCGGAATTACGGCCGTGATCTACGCCACCTGAACGTTCCTGTGCGACTGCGTGGTCCCGCTCGGCCGTACGCTGACCCGAGGAGTCCCAGGGACCGGCGGCGGTCACCACGACGGCGGCCAGCGCCATCCCCGCGGTGGTGGCGACGGCCGTGAACCGCCAGGTCCTGTCGGGCCTCGGCAGGCTCGCGACCCGGGGTGACACGGTTCGGACGAGCCGGGTGACCCGCGGTGACACGGCGTCAGTGAGTCGCGTCACCCCGGGCTTCACGGCTCGGGTGATCCGCGTGACCTGGGGCCGCACTGCCTGGTTGATCCGTACGGCCTGTGGCCTCACGGTCTGCCTGAACCGTGCGACCTGCGGTTTCACGGATTCCGCGGCCCGCTCGAGACGGGGCCGGACGGCTCGCGCGACCCGCGTCACGTGCGGTCTCGCGGCCCGCCAAGGCCTCAGCTCCGGCACGACCACCAGCCCCTTTCGCGATCACCCACCTGCGTGAGGGACACTTAACCACCAGAACTATGTGCTGATCATGGAGGAGCCACCGGTGGAGTTCGACGTCACGATCGAGATCCCGAAGGGTTCGCGGAACAAGTACGAGGTGGACCACGAGACCGGTCGGATCCGCCTGGACCGTCGACTCTTCACCTCGACCAGTTACCCGGCCGACTACGGCTTCGTCGAGAACACGCTCGGCGAGGACGGCGACCCGCTGGACGCGCTGGTCATCCTGGAGGAGCCGACCTTCCCCGGCTGCCTCATCAAGTGCCGCGCGATCGGCATGTTCCGGATGACCGACGAGGCCGGCGGCGACGACAAGCTGCTGTGCGTCCCGGCGTCCGACCCGCGTGTGGAGCACCTGCGTGACATCCACCACGTGTCGGAGTTCGACCGCCTGGAGATCCAGCACTTCTTCGAGGTCTACAAGGACCTGGAGCCCGGCAAGTCGGTCGAGGGTGCCAACTGGGTGGGCCGTACGGACGCCGAGGCGGAGATCGAGCGCTCGTACAAGCGACTGAAGGAGCAGGGCGGCCACTGAGCCCCCTGTCCGCGAACGGCCGCACGCGCGCGTGCGGCCGTTCGTGTGTCTGTGCGCATACTGAGGATCACCCGGGGTGTCGTACAGGGAGTGCTACGGAGTGACGGAAGCGGAGGACCGCAAGCCGCAGTCGGACGAGGCCAGGAGCGCGTTCACCGCGCCCCCGGGCGTCGCCGCGGCCGACGGGGAGTCGTCCACGACGTCCGAGTTCGCCGTTCCGCGGGGCCTGGACGTGGCTCTGCCGGCCGTCGAGGACTCCGAGGGCTCGGCGTTCAGTCCGCCCAGCACCTACCGCGCCAGAGAGGCGCCTCCCGCCTTCACCCCGCCCACCGGCGTCCCCCTCGTCAGCCTCACCAAGGACGTGCCCTGGCAGGACCGGATGCGCACGATGCTGCGCATGCCGGTGGCCGAGCGGCCCGCGCCGGAGCCGGTGCAGAAGGCGGACGACAACGGCCCCGCCGTCCCGCGCGTGCTCGATCTGACGCTCCGCATCGGCGAGTTGCTGCTCGCGGGCGGCGAGGGCGCGGAGGACGTCGAAGCCGCGATGTTCGCGGTCTGCCGCTCCTACGGCCTCGACCGCTGCGAACCGACCGTCACCTTCACGCTCCTGTCGATCTCCTACCAGCCCTCCCTGGTCGACGATCCGGTGACCGCGTCACGGACCGTCCGGCGCCGGGGCACCGACTACACGCGGCTCGCGGCCGTGTTCCGGCTGGTCCAGGACCTCAGCGACCCGGAAACCGCACTCTCCTTGGAGGACGCCTACCGGCGGCTCGCGGAGATGCGGCGCAACCGGCACCCGTACCCCGGGTGGGTCCTGACGTCCGCCGGCGGGCTGCTCGCGGGCGCCGCCTCGGTCCTCGTCGGCGGCGACATCGTCGTGTTCTTCGCCGCCGCGCTCGGCGCGATGCTCGGCGACCGGCTGGCGTGGCTGTGCGCGGGGCGCGGGCTGCCGGAGTTCTACCAGTTCACGGCCGCCGCGATGCCGCCCGCCGCGATAGGGGTGGCCCTCACGGTCGCCGACGTCGACGTGAAGGCCTCGGCGGTCATCACCGGCGGTCTGTTCGCGCTGCTGCCCGGACGGGCCCTGGTGGCGGGCGTGCAGGACGGCCTGACCGGCTTCTACATCACCGCGGCGGCCCGGCTCCTTGAGGTCATGTACTTCTTCGTCGGCATCGTCGCCGGTGTGCTGACCGTCCTGTACTTCGGCGTCAAGCTCGACGCCCAGCTCAACCCGGACGTGGCCCTGGGCAACTCCGAGCGCCCCCTCTGGCAGATCGGCGCGTCCGTCCTGCTCTCCCTGACCTTCGCCGTCCTGCTCCAGCAGGAACGATCCACCGTCCTGCTGGTCTCCCTCAACGGGGGCGTCGCCTGGTCGGTCTACGGAGCGATGCACTACGTCGCCGGGATCTCACCGGTCGCCTCCACGGCCGTGGCGGCGGGGCTGGTCGGACTCTTCGGGCAGCTGCTGTCCCGGTACCGGTTCGCGTCGGCGCTGCCCTACACGACCGCGGCGATCGGCCCCCTGCTGCCGGGGTCCGCCACGTACTTCGGCCTGTTGGCCATCGCCCAGAACGAGGTCGACAAGGGGCTGGTGTCGTTGGCCACGGCCGCGTCGCTGGCCATGGCCATCGCCATCGGGGTCAATCTGGGCTCGGAGATCTCGCGGTTGTTCCTGCGGGTCCCGGGGGCTTCGGCCGGGGCCCGGCGGGCCGCGAAGCGGACTCGCGGGTTCTGAGGCCTAGTAGCCCTGACCCTGGCCCTGGCCCTGGCCCTGGCCCTGGTTGTTGTACGGCGGGTACTGCTCGTACTGGTCGTACTGCTGGTTGCCGTAGGGCTGTTGCTGGTACGGCTGCTGCTGGTACGGCTGTTGCTGCTGGGGCTGCGCGTAGTACTGGTCGTAGCCGTTGTGCTGCTGGTGGCCGTGGTTCTGGTCGTGGCCGTTGGCCTGCTGCTGGGGCTGCGGCTGCTGCCGAGGGGTGTCCACGCGGCGGAGCTGGGTCGTCGAGTCGTCCATGACGACCGGGAACGGCTGGGTGGCGGCCGGGTCGGCGGACTGGTCCTCGTGCCCCTGGGGGGCCTTCTTGGCCTTGGAGCGGGCGCGCAGGAACTCGATGAGGATCGGGACCACGGAGACGAAGACGATCAGGATGAGGATCGCTTCGATGTTCTTGTGGACGAAGTCGATGTTGCCGAGCCAGGAGCCGAGCAGGGTCACGCCCGCGCCCCACAGGATGCCGCCGATGATGTTGAAGGTGAGGAACGAGCGGTACTTCATGCCGCTGACACCGGCGATGATCGGCGTGAACGTGCGCACGACGGGCACGAAGCGGGCCAGCACCAGGGACTTGGGGCCGTACTTCTCGAAGAACTCGTGCGCCTTGACCACGTTCTCCTGCTTGAAGAGGCGTGAGTCCGGGCGGTTGAAGAGCGAGGGGCCGACCTTCTTGCCGAAGGCGTAGCCCGCCTGGTCGCCGAGGATCGCGGCGACGCAGATCAGCGCGACGGCCCCCCACAGCGGGAAGTCCAGGGTGCCCGCGGTGATCAGCAGACCGCAGGTGAACAGCAGGGAGTCGCCCGGCAGGAAGAACCCGATGAGCAGGCCTGACTCCGCGAAGACCACGAGCAGCAGGCCCCAGATCCCGAACCGGTCGAGCATGGTGTTCGGGTCGAGCCAGCTCGGGCCGAGGGCGAGCGTCATCACGGTTCCGGGCTCCTGAGGGGTGGAGGGATACGGCGTCGTCCGGGCGAGGCCGCACAAAGCTATCAACGCAATGTGTCCGCCCCAGGTTCCACCGGTGTCTCCAGGATGCACTGTGGGCCGCATAGGACAAAGCTGTGAGCCATGGGTATCGACGAATACGGCGGCGGCCAGGGGCCGCAGGCCGACGTGCTGGTCGTGACGACGAACGACGTCCCCGGGTACCGGGTCGAGCAGGTGATCGGCGAGGTCTTCGGGCTGACCGTGCGCTCACGGCATCTCGGCAGCCAGATCGGCGCCGGACTGAAGTCGATGGTCGGCGGCGAGCTGAAGGGGCTCACCAAGACCCTGGTGCAGACCCGCAACCAGGCCATGGAGCGCCTCGTCGAACAGGCACGCGCGCGTGGCGCCAACGGCGTCCTGGCGTTCCGCTTCGACGTGACCGAGGCGGCCGACGTGGGCACCGAGGTGTGCGCCTACGGAACGGCGGTGGTCCTGACCCGGATGTGACCCCGGGCCAGGACCAGGCCCCTAGGCCGTGTCCGCGGACGCGTGCCGGGACGCGTTCGCCACGATCGCGTCCCTGAGGTGTGCGGCCAGACCCGGCGCCATCGCGTCGTAGAACGCCTTAAAGCGCTCGTCGGAGACGTACATCCCGGCGAGGCAGACGTGCATCTCGTAGGAGCACGCGTAGAACCAGCGGTCGATGTGGAGCCGGTGCTCCTCGGCGAGGTCCATGGCCGCCTCCCCGGTGGGCGGTGCGCCGGCGGTCACCAGGGTGGCGTAGCGCTCGCTCCAGGTGTCGACCTCGGCCTGGAGGCGTTTCCAGTCGGCCTTGGTGTAGCGGGCGGCCCGGCGCTGCGACTCGGCGTAGGCCTCGGTGCCGCCCCAGCGCTGTTCGGCCTCTTCGGCGTACTGCTCGGGGTCCTTGTCGCCGAAGACCTCGAAGCGTTCCTCGGGGGTGAGGTTGATGCCCATAGTGCGTGCCTCCATGGCGTGTTCCACGGCCTCGGCCATCTTCCGGAGCTTCTCGATCCGGGCGGTCAGCAGCTCGTGCTGACGGCGCAGATGTGCGCGCGGGTCCGTGTCCGGGTCGTCGAGCAGGGCCGCGACCTCGTCGAGCGGGAAGCCGAGCTCCCGGTAGAACAGGATCTGCTGGAGCCGGTCGAGGTCGGTGTCGCGATAGCGCCGGTGCCCCGCGTGGCTGCGCCCGCCGGGAACGAGCAGCCCGATGTCGTCGTAGTGGTGCAGCGTGCGCACGGTGACCCCGGCGAATCCGGCGACCTGTCCCACGGAGTAGGAGTCCTGTCCCACGGAGTGGCTCACTTCCGCTCCCTTCTGTGTCCGCGCTCCACGGTGGGGCCTCACGCCACGTGAGGTGCAAGCCCCGCAGGCGGGCACATCCTCAAGATGTTGGGTCCGTTTTGCCCGCTTATGGTGATCGCGTGGCCCAGGACAGCGCTCACCAGGCACCCGTCGCCCCTACGACCCCGGCGCGCACCCTGCTGCCGTTGATCGTCCCCGCCCTGGTCGTGGGCGTGCTCGCGAGTCTGCTCTTCCTCGGTGTGAGCGAGGCCGCCGAGCGACTCCAGCACGTGCTCTGGAAGAACCTGCCCGACGCCCTGGGCATCGGCCGCTACTCGGTGCTGTGGATGCTCGTCATGCTGACGGCGACCGGTGTCGCGGTCGGCCTGGTGGTCTGGAAGGTGCCGGGCCACGCGGGACCGGACCCGGCCACCACCGGCCTGGAGGCCGTACCGCTGCCGCCCCTGGTGCTGCCGGGACTGGTGCTGGCGACCGCCCTGATGCTCGCGGGCGGTCCGAGCCTCGGCCCGGAGAACCCGATCATCGCCGTGAACGTGGGGCTCGCGCTCTGGGCGGGACGCAGACTCGCGCCCCGGGTGCCGGGCGGGGTCTGGGGAGCGCTGGCCGAGTCGGCGACCATCGGGGCGCTGTTCGGGACGCCGGTCGCGGCGGCGCTGCTCATCTCGGAGGCGCTGGCCGCGCGGCAGACGAAGGGAGCGCTGTGGGACAACGTGTTCGCGCCCCTCGCCGCGGCCGGGGCGGGCGCCATGACGACGGCGCTGGTGGCCCATCCGACCTTCGACCTGCACCTGCCCGCGTTCGGCGGGCCCGGCTGGCGGGATCTGCTGGCGGCCCTGGTGCTGGCACCGCTGGCCGCGCTGCTCGGCCTGTGCGCGGTCCACGCCTTCCCGTACGCCCACGCGGCCTTCTCCCGCCTCAGGCACCCCATGCTGGCGCTTCCGGCCGGTGGACTGGTCCTGGGCCTCCTGGCGGCCGTGGGCGGCCATCTGACGCTCTTCAAGGGGCTGGACGAGGTCGGCGAGCTGGCCGCCGACCCCGAGGGCTGGTCGGCGGGCCAGTTCGCGACGATGACGGTGATCAAACTGGCCGCCCTGGTGGTCGCCGCGGCCTGTGGCTTCCGGGGCGGCCGGATCTTCCCGTCAGTCTTCATCGGCGCGGCCTTCGGTCTGTTCGCCCACGCCCTGGTCCCCGCGGTGCACCCCGCGCTCGGCGTCGCCGCGGGCGTCCTCGGCATGCTCCTGGCGATCACCCGGCAGGGCTGGGTGAGCCTGTTCACGGCCGCCGTTCTGGTCGCTTCGCCCGCGATCCTCGCCCTGCTCTGCATCGCCTCGCTGCCGGCCTGGCTGCTGGTGACCGGACGACCGCAGATGCAGTTGCGCGCGGACGGAACTCCGGTCCGCTGACACCCGTTGATCCTTTTGACCCTTTCCGCAGGAGGCCCGCACATGCCGTTGCACAAAGGTCCCGAGCAACCCGACGAACGCCCCATGTCGGTGAACCCCTTCTACGGGGAGGCCAATCCGGTCGGCGGCATGACCGAGGCACCCCCCAAGCACCGGCTCCCGGACGCACCGCTCTCCCCGATGACGGCGGCTCAGCTCGTGCACGACGAGCTGATGCTGGACGGCAACTCCCGCCTGAACCTGGCGACGTTCGTCACCACCTGGATGGAGCCGGAAGCCGGCCTCCTGATGGCGGAGTGCCGGGACAAGAACATGATCGACAAGGACGAGTACCCACGCACGGCGGAGCTGGAGAAACGCTGCGTGGCCATGCTCGCGGACCTCTGGCACGCACCGGACCCGGCCGCGGCCATGGGCTGTTCGACGACCGGCTCCAGCGAGGCCTGCATGCTCGCCGGCATGGCCCTGAAGCGCCGCTGGACGCAGCGCAACAAGGACCGCTACCCGGCCGCCCGCCCGAACCTGGTGATGGGTGTCAACGTCCAGGTCTGCTGGGAGAAGTTCTGCAACTTCTGGGAGGTCGAGGCCCGCCAGGTCCCCATGGAGGGCGACCGCTTCCACCTCGACCCGCAGGCGGCGGCCGACCTCTGCGACGAGAACACGATCGGCGTCGTCGGCATCCTCGGCTCCACCTTCGACGGCTCCTACGAACCGATCGCCGACCTGTGCGCGGCCCTCGACGCCCTCCAGGAGCGCACGGGCCTCGACATCCCGGTCCATGTGGACGGCGCGTCCGGCGCCATGGTCGCCCCCTTCCTGGACGAGGACCTGATCTGGGACTTCCGCCTCCCGCGCGTGGCCTCGATCAACACCTCGGGCCACAAGTACGGCCTGGTCTACCCGGGCGTCGGCTGGGCCCTGTGGCGCGACAAGGAGGCCCTCCCGGAGGAACTGGTCTTCCGCGTCAACTACTTGGGCGGCGACATGCCGACCTTCGCCCTGAACTTCTCCCGCCCCGGCGCCCAAGTGGTGGCCCAGTACTACACGTTCCTGCGCCTGGGCCGCGAGGGATACCGCGCGGTGCAGCAGTGCACCCGCACCGTGGCCCGCGGCCTGGCGGACCGCATCGAAGCCCTCGGCGACTTCCGACTCCTCACCCGGGGCGACGAGTTGCCGGTCTTCGCCTTCACCACGGCCTCCGACATCAAGGCCTACGACGTCTTCGACGTGTCCCGCCGCCTCCGCGAGCGCGGCTGGCTGGTCCCGGCCTACACCTTCCCGGCCAACCGCGAGGACCTCTCGGTCCTCCGCGTCGTCTGCCGCAACGGCTTCACCGCGGACCTGGCCGAACTCTTCCTGAACGACCTGACACAGCTCCTCCCCCAACTACGCAACCAGCCCTACCCGTTGACCGGCGACAAGGGAGCGGCAACGGGCTTCCACCACTGAGGCCGGCACCCGCGTACGACCCGAAGGGGGCCGGGAGGCAACGCCGCACCCGGGGCATCGCTCACACCCGGTCAGTGGGCATCCCCAGGATGCGGCTCCCCCGTCGCGTACGGGTTCTCCTCGCCGTCCTTCAGGACGCCGACGAACGGCGCGCCCTCCCCCGCGAAGGTGTACGCCCCGGCCGCGACGCGGTCGATCAGCCCCTGGGTCCACGCGGACTCGGCGTCGGACGTGTGGACCCAGAGGTTCATGATCTCGCCGATGTGGCCCAGCTGTTCGGGCCCGCCCTCGGGGATGTAGTGCTCAGTGACCGAGGCCCGCCACGCGGCGATGCCCCGGGTGCGCTCCTCCAGCAGAGCCACCGCCTCGGCCCTCGGCAGTTCGACGAGGAAGCCGATGGCGGCGGACTTCACGTCCATCCGCTGGTCGTAGGACGTCAGCGCCTCCCGCAGCAGCCGGAAGAACTCCTCCGTGCCCCGGTCGGTGATCTCGTACTCGATGCGGGGCGGCCCGCCGGCCGTGGACGGCGCGATCTCGTGGGCGTACAGCAGGCCCTGCTTGGCCAGTTGCTTGAGCGCGTGGTAGATCGAGCCGGGCTTGGCGTTGGACCACTCGTGCGCGCCCCAGTATTCGAGGTCGTTGCGCACCTGGTAGCCGTGGGCCCGCCCGTGCTGGCGGACCGCGCCGAGCACGAGGAGACGGATCGCTGACATGGGCCCAGCGTAGGTCGTGTCCAGGTCAGCCCCAGCTGCTGCCCTGTTCCTTCGCGACCAGTTCGAACGCGGTGGCGCCGTCCAGGGACTCGCGGATGATGTCGGCGTGGCCGGCGTGCCGGGCGAACTCCTCGACCAGGTGCAGCACGAGCCACCGCATCGACACCTCGCCCTTGGGGAACCAGGGCGCCTCGGGCAGCGGGAAGGTGTCGTCCATCGATCCGACGGACCGGACGAACTCCTCGGTCTCGCGCGCCACGCCGTCCCAGAACGCGAGCACCCCGGCCAGGGTCTCGTCCTGGTCCAGGCGGAAGCCGTCCTGCCAGGTCTCCTGGGTGCGCGCCCGTTCGTTGGGCTTCCGCTGGGCCAGCCGGAGCCAGTTGAGTTCGCACTCGGCGACGTGCTTGACCAGCCCCGAGAGGGACAGCTCGCTGGCGCTCGGCTTCCGCGCCGCCTGTTCGTCGCTCAGGCCGAGCACCGCGCGCCGCAGTCCGCCGCGCTGGGCCTCGGCGAAGGCGAGCAGTGCGCCGCGCTCGTCGCCGGGCGCCTCTGCGGGAACGTGAGTGACCATGACGGGCCGCCTTTCATCGGGTCGTGCACTTGCTGACACCGACGAAGCTACGGGCCCTTTAGGACAGATCGCGTCCTAAAGGGCCCGGGGGCTCACAGCGGGGCGGGCATCAGAACGGGAAACCGCTCCGGCCGTGCTGCACCGAGATCCACTTCAGGCTGGTGAACGCGTCCAGCATCGACTCGCCGTTGAGGCGGCCCACGCCGGAGGACTTCTCGCCGCCGAAGGGGACGATCGGCTCGTCGTGGACGGTGCCGTCGTTGACGTGGAACATGCCGGTGTCGATCTGCTTGGCGAAGTTGACGCCCCGCTCGATGTCACCGGTGTGGACGGCACCGCTCAGGCCGTAGGGGGTGTCGTTGACGATGCTCACCGCCTCCTCCTCGCCGTCGAACGGGATGAGGAAGGCGATCGGGCCGAAGACCTCCTGGCGGAGCAGTTCCGAGTCGGCGGGCAGGCCGGTGAGGACCGAGGGCGCGACCAGGTTGTCGGTGGTCTCGCCGTGGACGAGGGCCGTCGCGCCCTCCGCGATGGCCTGCTCGACGACGCCCGAAAGGGCGTCCGCCTGCGAGGAGTTGATGACCGGGCCGATCACGGTCTGCGGGTCGCGCGGGTCGCCGACCTTGAGGGACTTGACCTTGGCGACGAACTTCTCGGTGAACTCGGGGGCGACCGCGCGGTCGACCAGGACCCGGTTCGCGGCCATGCAGACCTGGCCCTGGTGGACGTAGCGGCTGAAGACCGCCGCGTCGACCGCGTAGTCGAGGTCGGCGTCGTCGAGGACCACGAGGGCGCTGTTGCCGCCGAGTTCGAGGACCGAGCGCTTGAACTGCGCGGCGCAGACGGTCGCGACGTGGCGGCCGACCTTGTCGGAGCCGGTGAAGGAGATGACCTTCGGGATCGGGTGCTCGATGAACGCGTCGCCGATCTCCGCGATGTCGGTGATGACGACGTTCAGCAGGCCGCCCGGCAGACCCGCGTCCTCGAAGAGCTTCGCGACCAGGGAGCCGCCGACGATCGGCGTGTTCTGGTGCGGCTTGAGGACCACGCCGTTGCCCAACGCCAGTGCGGGGGCAACCGACTTGAGGGAGAGCAGGAAGGGGAAGTTGAACGGGCTGATCACACCTACGACGCCCACCGGGACGCTGTAGACGCGATTCTCCTTGCCGTCGACCGGCGAGGGGATGATCCGGCCCTGGGGGCGCAGCGCGAGGTGGATCGCCTCGCGCAGGAACTCCTTGGCGAGGTGCAGTTCGAAGCCGGCCTTGAGGTGCGTGCCGCCGAGTTCGGCGATGATCACCTCGGCGATCTCCTGCTCGCGGTCCTCGATGAGCCGCAGTGCCTTCTCGAACACCGCACGGCGGGCATAGGGGTTGGTCTCGGCCCACTTCTTCTGGGCGCGGGCGGCTGACCGGTACGCCTCGTCGACCTCGTCGACCGTGGCTATCGTGATCGACGCCAGCTTCTCGCCGTCGTACGGGTTGAAGTCGATGATGTCCCAGGAGCCGGTGCCCGGGCGCCATTCACCGTCGATGTACTGCTGAGCCAGGTCGGTGAAGTAGGACGACATGTGTGATCCCTCAATCGCTAGCAGACACGATCAACAGCAGACCCGAGGCATCGCGATCATCACGATCATCACGGTCTGATCACACGTCATCGTACTTGTGTTTCAAGAGAGTTGGAGCAGTCCCCGGAGAAGATCCCGGCTCTCGTCCGGGCCCGGGCTGTCCTGCTGGAGCTCCTTGAGCGCCTTCTCGTACTGGGCGACGTCCTCGGCCTTGTCGAGGTACAGCGCGCTGGTGAGCTGCTCCAGGTAGACGACGTCGGAGAGGTCGGACTCCGGGAAGGAGAGGATGGTGAAGGCGCCGGACTCGCCGGAGTGGCCGCCGAAGCCGAACGGCATGATCTGGAGCCGGACGTTGGGGTGTTCGGAGATGTCGATCAGGTGCTGGAGCTGACCGCGCATCACCTCGCGGTCGCCGTAGGGGCGGCGCAGGGCGGCCTCGTCCAGGACGATGTGGAAGTCCGGGGCGTTCTCGTTCACCAGGTACTTCTGCCGCTCCAGGCGCAGTGCCACGCGCCGTTCCACGTCGGCCTCGCCGGCGCCCTTCATGCCGCGCCGGACGACCGCGCGGGCGTAGGCCTCGGTCTGGAGGAGTCCGTGCACGAACTGCACCTCGTAGGCGCGGATGAGCGAGGCGGCGCCCTCCAGGCCGACATAGGTGGGGAACCAACTGGGCAGGACGTCGGAGTAACTGTGCCACCAGCCCGCGACGTTGGCCTCCTTCGCGAGGGAGAGGAGCGAGATGCGCTCCGCCTCGTCCGTGATGCCGTACAGCGTCAACAGGTCCTCGACATCCCGCGTCTTGAAGCTCACTCGCCCCAGCTCCATGCGACTGATCTTGGACTCGGAGGCACGGATCGAGTACCCCGCGGCCTCGCGAGTGATCCCACGTGCTTCCCGCAGCCGCCTGAGTTGCGAGCCGAGCAGCATCCGCCGCACCACCGATCCGGGCTCTCCCGCGCTCACGTTCGCCAGCCTCCCCAACCGTCTTCAGGGGCCGCAGTCTGCCACTAAAACACTTCGAGCAGTACTCGTTCGATTACAGAAATGGAAAGAAGAGGCTCCTGTTCACAGGAAGCCGTCAGGAAGGAGTCAGGAAGAAGCAAGGCCAGAGCGCGAGAACGGCGTGAAGTTGGCGGAAAAAATGGCCAACAAGCGGTACGGGAGGGTCCAATTCGGTCAGCTGCACGTGCATCTGCCCTTGCATCTGCTGTACGCATCCGAAACCATGGTCTCGCGCCACCGCTGCATCGCAACGACCGCGAATTCCCGGGAGTGCCTCGCATGGGGACGAATGGATCGACCATGCTCAAGCCGTTACGGCAGGGCCTTCCGCCGCTGGACCCCTCGGCCGTGTCCAGCGCCGCGTCGTGTTCACTGCCCGCCCGCTACGAAGCGGTGCGCGAGGCACGGCAGTTCACCCGCCGCACGCTCGACCAGTGGGACATAGGCGACCGTTTCGACGACGTCTGCCTGGTGGTCTCCGAGCTGGTCACCAACGCGCTGCGGCACGCGCTGCCGGCCAACACCCCGCGCGCCGTCGAGCAGGGTCCGCCCGTGCGGCTGCATCTGATGCGGTGGACCGAGCGGCTGGTGTGCGCGGTGCGCGACCCCAGTCACGACAGTCCCGCGGCCTGCGACTCGGAGGACTTCTCGGCGGAGTCGGGCCGCGGTCTGTTCCTCGTCGACTCCTTCAGCGACGGCTGGGGCTGGCACCCGCTGGCGGGCACGCTCAGCGGCAAGGTGGTCTGGGCGCTGTTCCGGCTCCAGCCGGACCGTCCGCACAACGACACATGAGAACCGCGGCGCTTTCCGGCGCCGCGGTTCTACGCGCGTTGTCGTCCCGATGGCCTGCGGTGACCGCTATCCCGCTATCAGGTGGTCGAACTCGCCGTCCTTGATGCCCAGGAGCATCGCCTCGATCTCGGCGCGCGTGTAGACGAGCGCGGGACCGTCGGGGAAGCGGGAGTTGCGCACCGCGACATCGCCGCCGGGCAGCCGCGCGAACTCCACGCAGGAACCCTGCGAGTTGCTGTGCCTGCTCTTCTGCCAGGCCACTCCGTCCAGCTGCGTGGCAGCCATGCCGTTGTACACGTCGAACCCCAAGTACACGCTGTCAACGCGGTGGTCCACAGGTCGCTCCCGGTTGTGCACTGGCTGGTGTGGCCATTGATGCAGTGGTCAACTGTTCCGGATCATAGCCCTGTTCATGTGCAGATGCATGAGCAGATGCACGTGCACGCGGGGTGCTGATCCGGTTACAGCTTTGACGACCGCTTTACCGATGCCGTTCCAGCGTCTGCCCCGGTCCTCGAAGGACATGTACTAGTGAAGACGCGCACGGGGGCTCTCGTGTTCCGGGAGCGGGAGGGCTATCGGGTCGCGTACGGCAACAATGCCATCTCCCGGGCGTTCTTGATCGCGGCGGCCAACTGCCTTTGCTGCTGGGCGTTCACACCCGTGACGCGGCGACTGCGGATCTTGCCGCGGTCGGAGACGAACTTCCGCAGCAGGTCGGTGTCCTTGTAGTCGATGTACGTCACTCCGGCCGCGTCCAGCGGATTGCGGCGGGACTTGGCGGTCTTGCGTTCGGGCTTGCGGGGCACGGTCAGATCTCCAGGAGGGTGTCGAAGGCGGGCGGCAGGCGTTTCCACGCGGTGCGGCCCGCCGCGTACTCGGTGTCGGTCAACAGGCAGTGCTCCAGGAGCCGTTCGAGGCCGTCGCGGTCGAGGCCCGGGGACGTGAAGACGAGGTGCTGGCAGCGGTCGCCGTGCTCCGGGTGCCAGTCGAGCGCGGCGGCGGCACGGCGCGTCGGCGACACCAACTCCCAGGCGGCGTCGGGCAACGAGGCCAGCCACGGCCCCGCGCCCTCCACGCACAGGGCACCGCCGGCCGCGTCCCAGTGCAGCAGCGCGTCGGGCTTGTCCGCGAGCCAGAACCGGCCCCGGCTGCGGGCCGCCGCGCAGGTCAGCTCCTCAAGCGCCGCGTACAGCCGCTCCGGGTGGAAGGGCCGGCACCGGTGCCAGACGAACGTGCTCACCCCGCACGCGTCGGCCTCGACGGGAAGCAGCGCACAGGCGGGATGCTGCGCCGCGGCGGCGGCCTCCAGGTCGAACCCGGCGAGCGCGGCGGACGCCAAGTCACCTTCCCCGAGCGGTATTTGCAGGGCGGTCGGATGCAACTGCCCCAGCAGTTCCCGGTCTTCGTCGTCCGCCTCCTGCGAGTCGAGGATCGCGAGGACTGGGGCGTACTCCAGCTGGCGGGCGAAGGTGTCGGCCACCGTGCGCTGGTCCGTGGCCGCCGCGGCGAGGCCGATGTCGGCGAGGTCGTCGCCGTTGCCGAGGCAGGGCAGCAGCAGGGCGGGCTCCACGGCGGTGATGACACCGGTGACCGTGAGGCCGCCGGCGACCACCACCTCGGCCATCGCCTTGGGCTCGACGGAGTCCCACAACTCGACGATCGCCAGGCGGACTTCACCGGCCGCCGCGAGCCTGCGCAGTTCCGGGACCAGGTCCTCGCGCAGGGCGCAGCACGCGCAGTCGTTGACGAGCGGGGCCTCGCCCGCGGCGACGATGCCCGTGGCGTCCCGGATGGTGCGGACGACCGTGCCGGCGGCTGCCGTGGCGAGGTCGTGGTGGAGTACGACGCTGTCGGGGACGTCGTGCAGGAGCTGGGCGACGGTCGCTCTGCGGGCGTCGGCGTGCAGGCCGCCGACGATCACGACGGAGAGGTCGGGCACGGTCAGTCCCGCTTCCCGTACCGGCGCTCGAAGCGCTCCACGCGGCCGGCCGTGTCCAGGACGCGGGCGGTGCCGGTGTAGAAGGGGTGGCTGACGTTCGAGATCTCGACGTCGATCACCGGGTAGGTCCGGCCGTCCTCCCACTCGATGGTCTTCTCGCTCGTCATCGTCGAGCGGGTGAGGAAGGCGTGCCGCGCGGCCCGGTCGCGGAAGACGACAGGGCCGTAGGGCGGGTGGATGTTCTCGCGCATGTCGGTCAGCGCTCCTCTCGGAAGTCGACGTGGCGGCCGGCGACCGGGTCGTACTTGCGCAGGGTCAGGCGGTCGGGGTCGTTGCGGCGGTTCTTGCGGGTCACGTAGGTGTAGCCGGTGCCGGCGGTGGACCGGAGCTTGATGACCGGGCGGAGTTCGTTGCGAGCCATGCTGATACCTTACTGAAAATGACTTCCATTAGCATCATCGGCTTCGGTCGATCCCGCGACCATCGAGGAGAGGTACGTCACCCGTGTCCGCCCACTGCATGCTGACCGGCGCCCGGCCCGGCTTCGGCAACCGCATCTCCCACTCCCACCGGCGCACCTCGCGCCGCTTCGACCCGAACATCCAGTCCAAGCGCTACTGGCTGCCCGGCGAGGGCCGTTACGTACGGCTGCGGCTGAGCGCCAAGGCCATCAAGACCGTCGACGCGATCGGCGTCGAGGCGGCCGTGGCCCGCATCCGTGCCCGAGGGGTGCGGATCTGATGGCCAAGAAGAGCAAGATCGCGAAGAACGAGCGGCGCCGCGAGACCGTCGCGCGGTACGCGGCACGACGGGCCGAGCTGAAGGAGATCATCCGGCGGCCCGGCTCGACCGAGGCCGAACGCCTCGCCGCCCAGCGGGAGTTGCGCGCCCAGCCGCGTGACGCCAGCGCCACCCGGGTGCGCAACCGCGACCAGGTCGACGGGCGCCCCCGCGGCTACTTCCGCGCGTTCGGACTGTCCCGGGTGAACCTGCGCGGGCAGGCTCACAGCGGATACCTACCCGGCGTCCGCAAATCCTCCTGGTAGCCCCTGGTAGCTTGCTGCGGTCGTCCGGCCAAGGCCGACCGGACGACCGTCCGGCTACAGCTTGGGAGCTACCAGTGACTACGGCGATTCCGACGGTGTCGACGGTACGGATCGCGGCGACCGCCGCCGGTCTGGCGGGCGCACTCGTCCTGACCGCGTGCAGCGGCGACTCCAAGGACGACTCCTCGGCCACGCCGAGCGCGTCCGCGACCTCGGCCCCGGCCACGACCTCCGGGGGTGCCACCGGCAGCAGCCCGTCGGCCGCCGCCGACGAGTTGCAGGGCAGCTGGCTCGCCACCACCGACGGCAAGGCGGTGGCGCTGGTGGTCACCGGCAAGCAGGCCGCCCTGTTCACCACCGGCGGGAGCGTCTGCAGCGGGACCGCGGGCGAGGAGGCGGGCATGCGGATGATCCACCTCAAGTGCACGGACAAGAGCACGGCCCGAGCGACCGGAATGGTCGACTCCGTCAGCGGGTCGGGCCTCTCGGTCACCTGGTCGGGCAGTCTCGGTAAGGAGACGTACACCAAGGCGGAGGGCGGAAAACTCCCGTCGGGCCTGCCCACGGCGGGCCTCGGGTCGTAGGCCCTGTCCGCGAGGCCCGGTCCGCGAGGCCCCGCCCGCCTCACGACACCCGGCGGGCCCGCCCTCCGGGCGAACGACGGGAATTGCGGACACGGCCTGGGGCGCGCCCGGCGGTTCCCGCCAGCCCGGCAATTCCCGCCAGCCCGGCGATCCCCGCCCGCCGGGCGGCGCCAAGGCGCTCCCCCACTACTTGAAGGGCGCGGAAGACACCCTCGTTCGCCGCAGCGGGCGAGGACCCGTCGTCACCCGGCCGCCCGCCGCGCGGCGACGGGAAATGCCGACCGGGAATGTCGGACCGGAGAAGTCGGACCCGCCCCCGCGCGGTCCGGTCGTGGCGGCGGAGGGGTGGCGGGTGCGGGATGATCCCCTCATGCGCACCATTTCCCTCGCCGTCACCGCCGTCGCGTCGGCCCTGCTCCTGACCGCGTGCGGCGGCAGTGGCTCGTCCTCGTCCTCCGACGGCAAGAACGGCTCGGCCTGCTCCTTCGACGGAGTCGCCGTCCAGGTCGGTCCCGCCAGCACCGCCCCGTCCGCCGGCGACACGGGCGAGGTGCCCGTCTCGCTCACCAACCAGAGCAAGCCGTGCACCCTGGACGGCTTCGCCGGCGCCACCCTGGAGGGTGGCGGCACCAAGGTCGCCCTCTCCACCCAGAAGGGCGCGAAGGCCCAGAAGCTGAAGCTCGCCAAGGGCGACGCGGCGTCCTTCACCGTCACCTACGTCCGCGGCAAGGCGGGCGACAAGCTGAGCCTGGCCGCCACCAAGCTGGTCGTCACCCTGCCCGGCAGCAGCGACAGCGCGAGCTACAAGTGGTCCTACGGCCCCGTCCAGGGCAAGGGTTCCGCGAGCGACTCGGAGGCCTCGGTCAGCGCCTTCACCCAGGCCGGCGACTGACGGCCGCCCCCGTCAGTCCAGCCGCGGCCGGGCCCCGACCCGGGCCCGGTCCGCCGCCTGTGCGCCCTGCGTCCAGCCCGCCTCGTCGCCGACCCCGCGCAGCCGGGTCGTGGTCGTCTCCGGGAACATCGCGTCGACGCGGTCGGTGACCGCGACCTCGCGGGTCGCGAGGACCGGCAGCAGATCGTCGGTCACCTGCGTCCCGGCGGCCTCGGCCAGCCGGGTCCCGATCCGGTGGGCGTAGGCCGCGAGGAACGACTGCCGGAAGGACTTCGTGCGGCGCCGCCCGCCCGCGCGCTGGGCCGCCTCCGCCTTCGTCATCGCGGTGGTGGCCTGCACCAGCAGCGAGGTGTACAGCAGCTCGACCACCTCCAGATCGCCCTCGAAGCCGACGACGGTCGAGAACCCGAAGGCCTCGTTCCACACGGCCCGGCAGTGGTTCGCCCCGGCGACCGCGTCCAGCAGCACCGCCTTCGCCTGCTCGTACGGCGCCTCGACCCCGATCCGGCACGCGCCGGGCGCGTCCTTCGCGGGCGCCTGGGCGTCGAGCAGCGCCTCGTCGATGCTGTGCCGCGCCATCAGCTCCTGCGCCTTGGCGCTCAGCGCCTCCGCCTCCTCCGGGAACCCGGTCGCCTCCGCCTTGGCGAGCAGCGCGCGGATCCGGGTGAGCATGCGGGACGCGGGCCGCTCGGCGTCGCGCCGCCGTCCCGGCTCGTCCAGGGGTTCGAGGCCGGGCAGCCGCAGCAGCAGCCGGTACAGCTCCAGCACGGCGGTGGCGTACGTGAAACGGTCGGCGCGGGCGGCCGGCGCGGCGGCCAGTCCGTCCAGCTGCGCGGACCAGCGCGGGCCGCGCGCCCGGTCGTCGGGTGCCTGCGCCCGGATCAGTTCGGACACCAGTCGTACGTGTACGTCGTCCAGCTCCCGCCGCACCAGCCGTACGACATCCGCCGGCTGCCACCCGCGCCGCCAGGCCGCCGCCACGAACTCCCGCCCGCGCCGGTCGAGTTCGGCGTCGGCCGCGGGGTCGGCGGCGAGGATCGAGGCGCCCGTGTCGAGGGCGTCGTGGGTGTCGGTGTAGAGCGCCGCCTCGAAGGCGCGCTCGACGGTGCCGGTCGTGCTGCTCACCCGTCGATCGTGTCATGGCGCGGCGGGGAGGGGGGACCCGGAAGCGCTACGGCACTTCTTGGTGGGGCGTCCGGTCCGTCCACACCCTGTGGACAACCAACTCCGCACCGATTCACGGGTGTTGGGGGCGTCGCGCGCGGACGGCGGTGAACGGCGGGACACCGTCGCGCCACCTTCCCGCTGTCAACCGGGGGTTGACGCCCACGCACTGTCAACCTACGGTTGACACATGACGACCGACCCGAACGTCACCTCATCCGTACGTCTCGACGACCTCATCGCGGCCATCAAGAAGGTCCACCCCGCGCCGCTCGACCAGCTCCAGGACGCGGTGATCGCCGCCGACCACCTGGGAGACGTGGCCGACCACCTGATCGGACACTTCGTGGACCAGGCCCGGCGTTCCGGCGCCTCCTGGACCGACATCGGCAGGAGCATGGGCGTCACCCGGCAGGCCGCGCAGAAGCGGTTCGTCGCCAAGGAGTCCGCCGACCTCGACCTGAGCCAGGGGTTCAGCCGGTACACCGTCCGGGCCCGCAACGTGGTGATGGCCGCCCACGAAACGGCCAAGGGAGCCGGCAACACCGAAGGACTCCCCGCACACCTCGTCCTCGGCCTGCTCGCCGAACCCGAGGCCCTCGCCGCCAAGGCGATCGTCGCGCAGGGCGTCCCCCTCGGCGCGGTCCGCGAGGCGGCCACCGCGGCGCTCCCGGCCGCGTCCGACGATGCCCCCGAACTCGTGCCGTACGGCCCCGACGCCAAGAAGGTCCTCGAACTCACCTTCCGCGAGGCCCTGCGCCTCGGCCACAACTACATCGGCACCGAACACATCCTGCTCGCTCTCCTGGAGCACGAGAACGGCGAGGGCCTGCTCAACGGCCTGGGCATCGACAAGCCCACGTCCGAACGGCACATCGCCGAACTGCTGAACCGGCTCCAGGGCTGACGTACCGCTCGTGGCGCTCGTACCGCTCCGCGCCACCCGGGTCAGAACCGGCTGGTGTCGAGGTCGAAGCCGAGCGGCTCCGGCAGCGCCACGGTCTTGGAGATCTCGATCTCGGCGGCCCGCGTGTAGCGGCCCTCGGACGGCTCGCTGTAGACGATGACCGTCCCGGCCTCGCGGTCGATCAGCAGGTAGCAGGGGATGCCCGCACGGGCGTAGCCGCGGAGTTTGGGCCCGCGGTCGTTGACGGCCGTGGACTCGGAGGTCACCTCGCCGACGAGGACGACCGGCGCGGGATCGTGGTAGCGCCGGTCGTCGGCGAAACTGCCCTCCGGGGCGGCAGCGTCGAACGCCTCGAAGGCGGCCTCCACCGACGCGTCCACGCGCCTCTCCTCCGTCGGGATCGGATGAGGACTCGGTCGACGCTCAGGGGCGGTCAGTGCCACGGCGGACCTCCTTCGTACGGAGCGACCCTGTCAGCGTAGGCGAGAGGGCCGTCCACGATCGCGCGATACGTCACTCGTACGAGTGTGCGCGTGACGCTTCTTCGCTCGGGGACACCGGACGCGCGAACCGGTCCGCGCAGGTCGGGGCCACTGTCAGACCCGCGTGCCACACTCGCGAACATGACCGATCGCTGGGCACTGGCCCCGGCCGAGGGCGGTGGTGTCGAGGTCGCCGCCCTCGGTCCGGACGGGCTGCCCGGCCCGGGGGCCGTGCGCTGGGAGCCGGACCTCGTCGGGGCCGTGCGCGGCCGGCCCGACGTGACCCGATGGGTGTGGCGGTCCACCGCCGAGGTGTATCCCGCGCTGCTCGCCGCGGGGGTGCGGGTGGAGCGGTGCTACGACGTGGAGGACGCCGAGACCCTGCTGCTCGGGTACGAGGGGCGGCACGGCGAGCCGCGGTCGGCCGCCGCCGCGCTGGCCCGGCTGCGCGGCGGACCCGTACCGCCCGATCCGCCGCAGCGGGCCGCCGAACCCGGCTCGCAGTCCTCGCTCTTCGAACCGCGCAGCGTCCGTCTCCCCCTCACCGACCTCCTCGCCGTGTACGCCGAGCAGCAGCGGCGGCACGACGGCACCGCGCACCCCGACCGGATGCGGCTGCTCACCGCCTCCGAGTCGGCGGGCATGCTGGTCGCCGCCGAGATGAACCGGGCGGGCCTGCCGTGGAGCGCCGACGTGCACCGCGAACTGCTGCACGAGCTGCTGGGCGAGCGGTACGCGGGCGGGGGCGAGCCGCGGCGGCTCGCCGAGCTGGCGGACGAGGTGTCGGCCGCGTTCGGGAGACGGGTGCGGCCGGACCTGCCCGCCGACGTCGTCAAGGCCTTCGGGCAGGCCGGGATCAAGGTCAGGTCGACCCGGCGCTGGGAGATCCAGTCCCTGGACCATCCGGCGGTGAAGCCGCTGCTGGAGTACAAGAGGCTGTACCGGATCTGGGTCGCGCACGGCTGGTCCTGGTTGCAGGACTGGGTGCGGGAGGGACGGTTCCGGCCCGAGTTCCTGGCCGGCGGGACCGTCACCGGGCGCTGGGTCACCAACGGCGGGGGCGGCCTCCAGATCCCCAAGGTCATCCGCCGGGCGGTGGTCGCCGACCCGGGCTGGCGGCTCGTCGTCGCCGACGCCGACCAGATGGAGCCCCGGGTGCTCGCCGCGATCTCCCGCGACCCCGGGCTGATGGAGGTGGCCGGCCGCCCCACCGACCTCTACCAGTCCGTCTCCGACCGCGCCTTCTCCGGCGACCGCGACCAGGCCAAGATCGCGGTGCTCGGCGCGGTCTACGGCCAGACCTCCGGCGACGGCCTCAAGAACCTCGCCGCGCTGCGCCGCCGGTTCCCCAAGGCGGTCGCCTACGTCGACGAGGCCGCGCGGGCCGGCGAGGAGGGGCGGCTCGTACGGACCTGGCTGGGCCGGACCTGCCCGCCGGTGGCCGGCGGCGAGGACGCGGCGGAGGAGGCGGGCATCCCGCAGGACGAACCCGCGGCCACCCCCGCCGACCAGGGCTGGGTGCCGGGCTACGCCTCCACCAACTCCCGCGCCCGGGGCCGCTTCGCCCGCAACTTCGTCGTCCAGGGCAGCGCCGCCGACTGGGCACTGCTGATGCTCGCCGCGCTCCGCCGGTCCTGCGCGGGGCTCGCGGCCGAACTGGTCTTCTTCCAGCACGACGAGGTGATCGTGCACTGCCCGAAGGAGGAGGCCGAGACCGTGACGGCCGCGATACGGGAGGCGGCCGACCTCGCCGGACGGCTGACCTTCGGGGAGACACCGGTCCGCTTCCCGTTCACCGTCGCGGTCGTGGAGTGCTACGCGGACGCCAAGTGAAGGACCACCACCACGGCCGCGGTCAACGCGCGTCACCCTGCGACAACAACTCGCCCAGCTCCGCCACGACCGCCTTCTCGTCCGTCCCGTCGAGCGCGGCCAGCGCCGCCCGCCACTCCTCGTACGCCTCCTCGGCGCGGCCCTGTTCCCGCAGCAACAGGCCGAGTTGGTGCCGGGCGAGGCCGCCCATGTAGCGGTCGGCGCGGGCGTCGGCGCGGCGCAGCAGTTCCCCGCACTCGACACGGGCGACCTCGGTACGGCCGAGCAGCCGCAGCGCCCGGACCAGCCCGAGCCGGGTCTGCGACTCGCCGTGCCAGTCGCCGAGGTCGCCGAGGACACGCAGGCTCTCCTCGAAGTGCGGCAGGGCGGCGGCCGGTTCACCGAGGGCGAGGTGGGCGTAGCCGATGTTGCAGTGCGCGGAGTGCCGCACGATCACCGCGCCGATCCGCACACCGATGGCCAGCGAACGCCGGTGCTGCTCGATGGCGGCGCGCGGGTCGGTGTGCTCGTACAGGTTGCCGAGATGGCTGTAGGTCACGGCCTCGCCGTACGGGTCGTCCAACTGCCGTGAGTACGCGAGGCTCTGGCGCAGCGCCACCCCCGACTCGGCGTGCCGGCCCAGGCCTTCGAGCAGGAGCCCGCGGTTGTTGAGGCACCGCCGGATCCAGGAGGTCGCGTCGAGCCGCCACCAGATCGCCAGCGCACGGTCGTTGAGGTCCAGCGCCTCGCTGTGCCGCCCGGTGAGGAAGTGCAGCCCGGCGAGATCCCCCAGCGCGTACGCCTCCGCCGCCGCGTCCCCGAGCCGCCGCGCCGCGTCCAGCCCGACCCGCCCGAGCACCTCCATCTCGGCGACCCTCCCGCCCCGCAGCGCATACGGAAAGAGCAGCCGGACGAGGGTCGAGACACGAGCGGTCCGACACCGGTCGGGACTGGCGCCGCAGCGCCTGACGAGCGCCACGACGTTCTCGATCTCCAAGTCCCCCCAGGCGAAAGCCGCTTGAGAGTCCGGGAAGGGAACGACGGCCTCCACCGCCACCGCGTGCTCCGGCGGCTGAGCAGCGGTCGGCCGCCGCCGGTCCTCCAGATCGAGCCCCGGTTCGACGATCGCGGCGAGCGCGCGTTCGGCGACGGCGGCGTACCAGGAGAGGGCAAGGTCAAGATCCAGGTCTCGGTCTCGGTCTCGGTCTGGATCGCCGAGGTCACCCTGCCCTTCCGACTCCCCCTCCTTTCGTGCCAGTTCGCGGGCGAAGTCGCGGATCAGGTCGTGCGGGGCGTAGCGGCCGTACGCGGTCTCCTCCAGGAGGGCCACGTCGACCAGGCGGTCGAGGGCGGCCTCGGTGCGGTGTGCGTCGGTGGCGGAGAGGCGGGCGAGCAGCGGGGCGCCGTAGGTCGGGAGGTCCAGGGCGCCGATGTGGCGCAGGGCGCGGGCCGCGTCGCGGTCGGTCTCACGGCTGGAGGCGGCGAGGGCGTCGTGGGCCACCGCCAGGGAGCGGCGGACGCTGAGGTCGTCGTACTCCAAGTGGGGCAATCGGCTTTCGGTGGCGGCCAGTTGACCGGCCAGGACGCCCGGGGTGAGCGCCTTGCGGGCGGCCAGGCGGGCGGCGACCACGCGCAGCGCGAGCGGGAGGCGGCCGGTGAGTTCCACGAGGGGGTGGGCCGCGTCGAGACCGTCCCGTCCCGACACCGCGCGCAGCAGTGCCGCGCTGTCCTCCCCGGACAGCGGCGCGAGCGGGAAGCGGCGGGCGCCGTCGAGGGCGGTCAGCGGGGAGCGGCTGGTGACGATGACCGCGCAACCGCTGCCCGCCGGCAGCAACGGCCGTATCTGGGCGGCGTTCGCGGCGTCGTCCAACAGCATCAGCGTGCGGGTGGGGGCCAGCAGGGAGCGGAGCAACGCGGCTGCGGCGTCCGGGTGTTCGGGGATGTGCCGGGGCTCGGCGCCGAGGTCGCGCAGCAGCGCGTGGAGGGCCTGCCCGGCGGTGAGGGGGGTCATGCCCGGGGTGGCGCCGTGCAGGTTCACGTACAACTGCCCGTCCGGGAAGTGCTCCCGCAGCGCGTGGGCGGTGTGCAGCGCGAGGGCGCTCTTGCCCACGCCGGCCATGCCGCTGATGACGACCAGGGGGTGCGGGCCGACCACCGCGGAAGGGCCCGTGGAAGGGCCGCGCGCGAGGGTGCCGCGCAGGGCTTCGAGGGTGTCCTCGCGGCCGGTGAAGTGGGCGGGAGGGGGCGGGAGTTGGGCGGGGCGGGGTGGGGACGGTGGCGGTGGCGAATGGGGGGACTGGGGTGGCCGGGGTGTACGGGACGAGAGGAGCGCGTGGGGTGACGGAGGTGAATGGGAAGCGGGTGCGGCGGTCGTGCCGGATGTGGCAGGTGTGGCAGATGTGGTGGCGGAGGTGTCCGGCCGGTCGGCCGCGGCGGGGCGTCCGCCGGTCGTGACCGGGTCTCCGTCAGTCGTGACGGGGCCTCCGCCGGTCGCGGCAGGGTCTCCGTCAGTCGTGGCGGGGTGCCCACCGGCCTCGGACGGACCTCCGGCGACACCGACAGGGTTTCCGCCGCCCCGTACGGGACCTGCGTCGGCCCGTACGGAGCCTCCGCCGGCCCGTACGGGACCTCCGCCGACTCGTACGGGACCTTCGCCGGCCCGGATGGGGCCGGGGTCCCGGTCCTCCCGGGTCTCGGCGACTACCCGCAGTACCTCCACATGCGCCTGCCGTACCGTCGGTCCCGGCTCGATGCCGAGTTCCTCGATCAGGCGGTTGCGCAGGTCGCGGTGGACGGCCAGGGCCTCGGGCTGGCGGCCGGTGCGGTGGAGGGCGAGCATCAACTGGCGGTGGTAGCCCTCCCGGAGGGGATGGTCGGCGACCAGCGCGGCCAACTCCGGGACGATCGCGCCGAGTCGGGCACCGCCCAGGGCCAGCTCCGCGTCGTAGCGCCATTCGAGGGCGAGGAGGCGGGCCTCGGTGAGGCGTTGGGCGAAGGCGTAGCCGCCGAGGTCGGCGGGCAGGCCGCTGAGCGGGGTGCCGCGCCACAGCGCGAGGGCCGCCGTGCCGGCGCGGACGGTCCGGGGCCAGTCCCGGTCGGCGTGGGCCGCGCGGGCCGCGGCGACGTGGGACTCGAAGACGTGGACGTCCAACTCGCCCTCTTCGACGCGGAGTCGGTAGCCCGGCGGGATCGCGCGCAGCCGGTCCGGGTGGTCGAGCAGGCGGCGCAGCCGGGTCACGTGGTTGTGCAGGGAGGCGTGCGCGGAGGCCGGTGGCGAGCCGCCCCACAGGGCGTCCTTGAGCGCGTCGACGGAGACGACCCGGCCCGGTTCGAGGAGCAGCGCGGCGAGCAGGACGCGCACCTTGGTGCCGCCGATGGTGCGCACGAGGTCGCCGTCGGGGCCGTAGAGGACAGTCGTGCCCAGCAGTCCGAACCGCAGCTCGCACCGCATCACGCCGACCCGTCGCCCTTCCGCACGGCCCTGGCGGCCGTGGCTCCGCGGCGGAGTGGTCCGCCGTCCTTGGCGGATTGCCGCCCGGTGTCCGGCGGTTTCCCGCCAGGCTGTCCCGGTCGTCGAGGGCCGGGATCCGCTACCGTACCCGCCCTCTCCCGCTGCCGCGCGGTGACTTCAGGCCATCCGTCCCCGGGGCCTCGGGCGCACCGTTGGCCACATGTTAGCGATTCGTTGGCGCGACCTGATGTGATCACTTCATCGGAGCTGGCCCGACGGTGCGCGCGTGCGACGCGCAGCTCGGGGGAGTGTCGCCGTCGCGGCCGGGTCCGGGGACGCGAGAGGGTCCCGGTCGGCGGAGGTGAACGACCGGGGCCCTCGTCCATCATGTCCGCGGACCACCAACCTGCTCGGACCACAGGTCAGATCACGGGCGGGCGGCCCAGTCGCGTCAGCCGCCACACCGTCCGCCAGCGCATGGGACGCCGCTCCCC
Source organism: Streptomyces sp. NPDC091280 (assembly GCF_044768565.1). Classification (NCBI taxonomy): domain Bacteria; kingdom Bacillati; phylum Actinomycetota; class Actinomycetes; order Kitasatosporales; family Streptomycetaceae; genus Streptomyces; species Streptomyces sp. NPDC091280. The sequence goes on along the minus strand of NZ_JBIVUZ010000021.1, from coordinate 70,435 downwards.
GGCCGGTTCGCGCAGCCCCTCCGCGAAGCCGCCGAACCACGCCCGCAGTCCGCCGAGCGAGCGGGTCCGTACGAGGGTGAGCAGCGTCCACACGCCCAGGTGCACCGGGATCAGCGCGAGCGGCAGCCGGCGCCGGACCAGCCAGACCCGGTTGCGGGCGGTGACGCGGTGGTAGATGGCGTGCCGGGCGGGCGAGGTCTTGGGGTGCTGGAGGAGGAGTTCGGGGACGTAGCGGATGTGCCAGCCGGCGTCGGCGGCCCGCCAGGCGAGGTCGGTCTCCTCGTGCGCGAAGAAGAACTCGGCCGGCCAGTCCCCCGTCTCGGCGAGCATCGCCATGTTGAGCGCGTGGCCGCCGCCGAGGAACCCGGTGACGTAGCCGCCCCGCATCGGGTCGCCCGCGCCGACGCGCGGCACATGGCGGCGCTGGGTCTCGCCGTGCTCGTCCGCGATCCGGAACCCGACGATGCCGAGGCGGGGTTCGGCCGCGTACAGGTCGCGGACGCGGCGCAGCACGTCGGCGTCGACGAGGAGTCCGTCGTCGTCGAGTTCGACCACGACGTCCACGTCCCCGAAGTCCCGCAGCCGGGCCAGGCCCACGTTGCGTCCGCCCGGGCAGCCGAGGTTCTCCTCGACGTCGATGGTGGTGACCTCGCCGGGCAGGGAGAGCCGGGCGGCGAACTCGGGGAGCCGGCAGCCGTTCCCGACGATCACGATGCGGGTCGGCGGGAGGTCCTGCTTGGCCACGGATTCGAGGAGCGCGTCGACCTCGGCGGGCCGGTTCCCCATGGTCACCACGGCGACGGCGATCCTCGGTTCCACCACGTCCCTCACTCCATCCGGCCATCCGGCGATGCCCGCGCTCCGACCGCGCAACACTCGCCGTTCACCAAGATGTTGCCTTACGTCGGCGGGTGGCTACGACTCAAGTTCATTTTGCGGGACCTTTGTTGGGGCTTTGCCGGTTTTCCCTCCGCCGCACGAACTTCAGCCCCGACCAGTCCTCGCCCAGCGCGGCGACCTTCACGTCCACCACCCCCAGGGGCAGGAAGAGGTCACGGAGACCGTTCTCGGTGATGTCGCTGACGTGACCTGCGGCCTTGCGCGGCCAGGCGATCCAGAGCATGGCCGTGTCGGCGAGACCGAGGACGAGTTCCGCGGCCTCCGCGTCCAGTTCCTTCCGCTCCTGGTAGAAGGCAACGGTGACGTCCACGTCCCGCGGACCACCGTCGGCGACCTCGCAGCCGTCGGGCAGCCCGGGGATCCCCCACCCCTCGGGCGCGCACCTCAGGCCGACCCGGTGCCCCGGCTTGACGCCGATCTTCCGGGCGAGCGGAGTGGCGGAGTAACCCCCGCCCGCCGCACTGGAGTTACCCATGCCGTGACCTCCGTAACGGGCGGTGCCCGCTGCTGCCGTCGCTGCCGTTGCTTCGCTTCTCTGCTGCTTCGTGCCTGTATACGTGACTTCGGCGCGTGATGTCGTACGAGTCGCTGTCCGGCGTGGTCTTGCGGATGGAGGATGAACGCTTCTTCCGGTCAGCCGGTCGTTCGCTGATCACACACGGCGGTGAATCGACCAGTAATCCTGTAACTGACCGCTACAGGTCACGGTTGTCCCAGGTACTCATCAAGAGATCACCGGAAAGGGACTGCCTTGGTCATGCAGTACGTCAGCCGCCTCACCACGACTCTGGCGACGGCGGGAGCTCTCGTCCTCACCATGTCGACCGGGGCTCAAGCGGGGGCGATCGGATCAACTCCCGTGCGTACCTTCGAATACAGCGTCGGCGGTATGACGATGAAGATTCCGACGGGCTGCGTGTTCACGCACATCATCCGAGGTGGCGGCCGGAAGATCAGCTACCAGAACGCCGGCGTCGACTGCGCATTCGTCGGCGCGTTGAGCAGCGGCTTCTGCAACTGGCGTATCGACTTCACCTATGCCGACACCGACAACCGGACCTACCGCACGTCCCGCGGCGCGACGCACAACGAATGCAAGATCGACCCGATGCGCAACAACTCCCCCCAGACACTGCCTCGTTACGGAAAGGCGTGCGCCCGCCTCTACGTCGGCGGAGCGCGTCGCGTGAGCCAGTGTCACAACATCACGAGGTGAGTTGTTCATGATCGAGCAGAACAAGGACCAACAACCGGAACAGGCCTGGAAAACACGGCGGCGCCGAGCCGGTGTCGCCGCGTTCCTCTCGGGCCTTCTCGCCGCGCTCGCCTTTTTCGCGTTCTTCCCCGGACTGCCGCACGTCATCGACTGGGGAGCGATCCTCGTGTCCCTCGGTGTGGGCGGACTCGCCCAATGGTGCTGCCGGTCCTGGATCGGCAGAACGGCCAAGACGAAGGAAGAAACGGAAGCGAAAGAGAAAGCGGAAGGAGATACGGAAGCCGAGCGCATGTGACCGGCGGTGCGAGCGCGCTCCCCCGTCACCCGACAACCACATTCGCCGCCATGAGATGCAGCACGCTCTTGACCTGGAACGGAGTCAAGCCCGGGTGCTGGGACAGGAGTTGGGCGCAGAGGCCCGTCACGTGGGCCGCCGCGAAGCTGTTGCCGGCGCAGACTCGGGTGGTGCCCCCCGCCCAGGGTGCGAGGACGTTCGTGCCGCGGGCGAAGAACTCCACCGGCGGCCTGGGGTTGTAGAGGATGCGGCGCGGGTCGGGGAGGTCGTGGCTGCCGACCGAGAGGACCGAGGAGAAGCGCCACGGGAAACTCTCGATACGGCGGTTGCTCGCGGCGGCCACCAGCACGGTGCCGCCGAAGTACGCCCGGTCCGCGAGGTCGTGCAGGGCGTCCCGCAGTTCCGTCTTGGTGGTGGACAGGCTGACGTTGACGACGTCGAAGCCCTGCTCGACCGCCCAGCCCAGCCCGGCGAGCAGGGTCTCCCCCGTGCAGGAGGACTCGGCACCCAGCACCCGCAGACTCGTCAGTTCGCACTCGGGCGCCAGTGACCGGACGAGGCCCGCGCACGCGGTGCCGTGGCCGTGCGCGTCGCCGAAGTCGTCCTCGACGACGGCGGGCCGGCCGTCCGGACCGGCGGCCACCGCGTGGGCCGCGGACAGTTCGCCCACCAGGGGATGGTCCGGCTGGACCCCACTGTCCAGGACACAGACACGCACCCCCGCGCCGGTGGCCCCGTCGAGGTCCCGCACCGCCAACGCCGGTGCCGACGCCGACACCTGCGCCTGCGCCTGCGCCTGCGCCTGCGCCGGTACCGATACCGACCACGGCCAGGCCGTACGAAGACTCTCGTCCGCCTCCATGAGATCGGTGGCCCGCCAGGACAGTTCGCCGGTCCGGGGGCGTCGGTACTGCGAGGTCGTCATCTCGTGCGTGCCTCCTGCCGAACGCCTGCCGGGCCGCCCGGCACAGCGGTGTGTGAAGCCGGCCGTGCCGTCTTGTGGACGGCACGGCCGACGGTGATTGCGTTCACCCTGGCTCGGCCGGGGTGTCGGCTACCAGACGAGAACGCCGACGGCCACGTCCTCCTGGTGGGCGGTGACCTCGCCCTCCAGACGGTCCTTGAGGGAGTTGAGGACGGCCACCTCCGCCTCGGACAGGGTCGCGATCGCGCTCAGCTGCGCCTCGGTCGCGTGCCCGAGGTCGTGGCCCTTCG
>NZ_JBIVUZ010000021.1:0-66712 GCF_044768565.1 Streptomyces sp. NPDC091280 | reverse complement strand
ATCCTTGAGGGAGTTGAGGACGGCCACCTCCGCCTCGGACAGGGTCGCGATCGCGCTCAGCTGCGCCTCGGTCGCGTGCCCGAGGTCGTGGCCCTTCGCCTTGAGTGCCTGAACGGCGTTGAACGACATGTCACTTGCCTCCTTGATGGAATGAATCGGTACTTCGGTTTTCCAGAGCCGTACTGGATGTACGGCCCAGCTCATGAGGGGGGACTCTCGGACTCGGGCGTGGGCGCGGGCGCGGGCTTGGACTCAGGCGCAGGCGCAGGTGCGGGCGCAGCCGTCCATCCCGTCCCCCGCCACAGACACACCCCTCCCAACAGCGCCAGCCCCCCGCCCGCCGCGGTCAGCACCCAGCCGATGCCGACCCATGTCGCCAGCGCGGCGCCCGCCAGCGGTGCGGCGAGCTGCAACGCCGTAGGGACGACCATGGCGACCGTGCTGACCCGCCCGATCAGTTCCGGCGGGGTCTCGCGTTGGACGAGGTAGCCGAAGACCACGAGGATCCCGGCCGAGCAGAGTCCGATCCCCACGGTGACGGGCAGCCAGGACACCGCCGCGATCCGGACTTCGACCGTCGCGGCCACCCCGACCGCCGCGACGAGGACGCCGGTCGCCGCCTGCGAGGCCCCCAGGATCGTGAACGGGCCGCGCTTGCGCCCGAGGTGGCCGACGGCCACACTGCCCACGGCCGCGCCGACCGCCACGGACGCGACCGCGGCGCCGTAGAGCGATCGTGGGAGCCCCAACTCCGGTAGCAGCAGCGGGGACAGCGTGTCGAACATCAGGACCAGGAACAGCGTGGCGGAGAGGCACGCGACGGCCATCCGCAACGGCCCGCTGCGGCGGACGTAGGAGAGGCCCTCGCGCAGTTCGTGGCGGAATCCCGTGCTCCATACGGCCCGTGCGCCCGCCGCGGTCGTCGTCCGCTTCCGTGCCGTGGGCCGCGCCCGCAGCCGCGAGAGGATCAGCGCCGAGAGGACGAAGGTCGCCGCGTCGACGGCGAAGGCGCCGTGCGCGCCGGCCAGAGTCAGGACCAGCCCGCCGAGCGCCGGCCCGGCGATCTTGGTGGCCTGGTTGGCGAACGTGTTCAGCGAGGTCGCCGCGAGCAGCGCCCCCTCCGGGACCGCACCCCTGATCGCCGCCTGCTGAGCCGGCATGAAGAGGGTTCCTACGGCTGTCTTGAGCGCCAACAGGCCGAGCAGCACCGGCAGTCCGGGTGCCGTCAGGAAGCACAGCACCAGGACGGCACGCGCCAGGTCGCTCCCGATCATCACCGCCTTGTGCGGCAGGCGGTCCGCCCAGACCCCGGCGACCGGGGCCACCACCAGCCACGGCACGGCGACCGCGACCGCCACGGCGGCCAGTCCACCGGCGCCCGCCCGCCACTGGTAGGCGACGAGCGAGACCAGGGCGACGTAGTCGATCCAGTCCCCGCAGCCGGACAGCACCTGCCCGCAGAAGAGCAGCCGGTACTGCCGGTGTGTCAGCGCGGCGAGGACGCCCGTGCGCTGCGCGAGCGCGTCAGCACCCTCCGTGACGACCGTGGCACGCAGCATGACCACCTCCCGACCTCTGGACTTCTTCTGGGCTTCTCGACTTCTTCTAGATTTCCGGCTGCTGGATTTCCGGCTTCTCAACTACGTGACGGCTCAGGCCAGTTGCGGCACCGGGTCCGGGGCCGACGCGAGGATCTCCTCGAACAGCACCGAGGTCGCGCGCAGCGTGTGCAGCGCGCTCACGCCCAGGGCCGTGTGATGTTCCGGGCCCAACGGCAACCGGTCGACGGCCCGCATCAGTTCGTCCCGGTGCCGGATGTCGAGCGCGGAGTGCCGACGTAGCGTGCGGAAGCCGTCCGCCGGATAACCGGTGCGTCGTTGGAGCATCTCGGCGAAGTCGGGCGTGGGCGGATAGCCCTCCAGTACCGCGATGTGGCCGAGCAGGCAGACCGGGTGGTAGTGGCGGATCCAGTAGTACTGCGCGCCGACCAGGTCGGCCGCGCCCGCGGTGGGCATGGTCCGCAGCGGTTCGTCCGGGTCGCGGCCGATCGCGGCGAGATCCTGGCGCAGCCACTCGTCGTGTCCGCGTTCCTCCCGGATGTGCCGGGCAAGGTAGGTGGCGGTACCCGCGGCGACCGGGTCGCCGGCCTCCGCGAGGATCTCCGCCCGCTCCAGCGCGGTCTCCATCAGCGGGACGGTGGCCCGGATCGCCGTGTGCAGCGCGCAGAGATAGCGCGGATACAGCTCCCCCAGCGCCGGTGAGTCCCAGACCCGCGCGGAGAGCTTGAACAGCCGGGGCATCAGCAGTTCGATCTTCGCCCGGAGCAGCGCGCTGTTGGTGGGCACGGGCTCTGACGCGGGCGCCGCGCTCGTAGTCGTCGTAGTCGTAGTCGTAGCCGCCTGATCCGCCTGATCTACGTGGTCTGCTTCACGGCCGTTGTTCATGCCGGTGTCCCCTTTGCCAGCAGGGGGATCGAGCGGAGCAGCGGGTCGTCCTCGTCCGGCCGGACCCGGCGGGCCATCGCCCAGCACAGGCCGCAGATGTCGGAGAACCCTCGGTCCGCGAGATCCCGGAACTTGGGATGGAGCGTGAGCGGGCCGGCCCCCGCGTCGGCCAACGCCCGGTAGAACGGGTGCTGTTGGAAGTCGTCCACGGCGGTGCCGACCTCGTCCCCGGAGTGGCACTGCTTCCGCAGCAGCGCGGGTCCGGCGCCCATGATCACGGACTCGTTGCAGCAGACGCTGACGCGTCCGTCGTAGCGGACGACCGGCGAGATGACGGAGTCGCAGGCGCCGAAGGCCCGGCCGGGGTGGCGGGTGCCCGGCTGGAAGAGCTGGGCGCCGCGGCCGTGCGAGAGCCCGGGGGTGGGGACGACCTCGGCGTGCCGCGGCCAGGAGTCGCCGAAGGCCAGGGCGAGGAGCTGCCGAGCCCGGTCGGGGCCGCCGTCCTTGTCCACCACCTGTACGACGATGGGCAGTTGGTGGTCACCGATGGCACGGGCCGCGTTGACGAAGCGCTCGGGTCCGGTGCCCGCCTCGTGATAGGCGTCGGTGCTGAGGTAGACGCAGACGCAACGGTCGAGGACGTCGTGGATCCAGCGGGGCGGGTCCGGTGCCGCCGCCCAGATGCCGCTGGTGTAGACGACGACGTCCTTGCCCGCGGCGGCGATCCGCCGGGTCGCGAAGGTGAGTCCCCGGCGTTCCACGAAGGGCTCGCCGCCGGAGATCCCGACCATGGTGCGGTCGGGGTCCGCGCAGAGCCGTTCGACGATCGCTTCGAAGAGGGTGAAGTCGGTGATCCGGGGGCTGTCGGCCCGCGAGTCCACCGAGCAGTGCGCGCAGCCGACCGGACAGCGGTCGGTGATGAACAGCAGGCAACTGGCACCCGGGGTCACGCGAATACGACTGATCTCGTCGTGGGTCAGCCGTACGTGCCGCCCCTGGCCCTGGCCTTGCGCCTGCCCCTGGCTCTGCCCCTGCCCCTGCCCCTGCCCCTGGCTCATCCGGCGCATGCCAGGTCCTCCTTCGGCGTGTGGCCGAGGGCGACGAGGTCCGCGTAGCCCGGTACGCCGAAGCTGCGGGCGAACGACATCGGTCCGGCGTCGAGCAGCGTGCGGTTCACCAGCTGCTCTACGGCGACGGTCGACGGCCTGCCGACCAACTCCCGTACCTCGGGCCTGATGTCGGGGGCCTTGGAGAGCGTGTAGCAGGTGTCGCAGTAGCCCGCGCTGCCGCAACCGCCGCCGAGGCCATCCGCCAGATAGCGGGGGCCGAAGGTCCGTACGGCCCGCATCATCGGTGATTCCAGGGTCCGTTGCTTGATGGTGGCCCAGTCGTCGCGTGCGATGTGCCCGAGGTAGAGGTGCGCGGGCAACGGCACCTTGCCGTCCATGACGTCCTGGTTGCCGCAGCCGGTCACCTGCCCGTTGAAGCCGACCACCGGCCAACTCGCCAGCGCGCAGGGTTCCGCCGTCACCGGCTGAGCGGTGCCAGGATGCCGGGCGAACCACTCCCGCGCACGGCCGACACTGGCCAACGGCACGACGAGCATGGGCACTTGGTCGTCGAACTCACGCCGGACGGCACTGGTGATGTCGGCCAGGTAGGGGTCGTCCGGTCCGAGGCCGGTGAGTTGCAGACTGACGTCCTTGCCGTCGTCGATCAACTCGTGCAGCACCCGGAAGACGGCCTGCCGCGGGACCTCCTCCTCGTGGAAGCAGTCGAGGCTGGCGGAGAAGTGGTCGACCGCGTCGATCGCCGCCCGGACCGAGCGCGGGATGCGCGGCTTGCGGGCGAAGAACAGCCCGGACAGCACGTGGGTGTACGAGCCGGCCGCGCGGGCCCGTTCGGCGATGTCACGGACCAGCGCGGGACGCAGCAGCGCCTCGCCGCCCGACATCAGCACGAACTCGGGGTGGCTCTCGACGGTGAACGTCTCGGCGAACCGCAGGAACATCCGGGCCGGGTGCTCCTCGCTGTCCATCAGCGACTCCGTGGAGCAGTGCCGACAGTGCAGCGGACAGCGCCGGGTGAGCCCGATGGACACGGCGGCACCGGGCACGGACCTGTACTTGAGGAACTCCATCAGGTGCACGTGGTTACCCCTTCCCGAGGGCGTCGCGCGGTGTCTGACCGCCACACGCGAGCCTGGTGCGCCGCAAAGGGGTTGTCGCGCGCTGTTCCGCTCAACGGACCGTCGCACCCCGGAGTGTCCCTGTGGGAGAGGACGAACTCCGGTGCGGGGCAGCCGACTTGGGCAAGTGACTTGGGAGAGACGGCGACTTGGGAGAGACGCCGACTTGCGCGAGGGGCCGACGTAGTCGTTGGCCAACGACACCTCTGCCGCGGCCGACTTGAGACGGGCCTTCTCCGGTGCGGGGAACCGCCCTTCGGTGTCGTCGAGGGACTTCACCCGGTGACCGTCACCGGCCATGCAGGACGACCGACTCGCGACGGCATTCCTGACAGGCGTCTGCCCGGCGGTGGCGTCGTAGGACTGCGCGGCGAGGTCCCCCGCCACATCGGTCTCGTACAGGACGCCGACCTTCGTGTTCGCTTCGGGGACGCAGGTCTGGTCCATGGCCTAGTCCCAGCCGGACACGGCCGACTCGGTGTCCTCCCTGACCAGTTCGAGGGCCTCGGCCGCGGTGCCGTCGCCGCCGGTGAGCGCCTGGGGCGGGGTGAAGCCGTGCGCGGCGGCCTCCGCGCTGTCGGTGATGCCGTAGCGGCGCTTCATGTTCATCGAGTCGTAGGCGACACTCGGACGCAGACCGGAGGGTTCGGGCACGAACCGGAAGCCGAGGCGCTGCATGCACTCCTGCTTCACCACGTCTCTGGCGTTCTCCACGTCCACGACGCCGGCGTAACCGAGCACGCAGTCCTGGAACGGCAACCGCATCCCCTTGGCCAGCCCCTGTTCCACCCGCGACTGCGGCCAGGCGGCACGCGTTCTCGCATCGGGCAACGGCATGGCCTGCGCGACGAGTTGACGCCTCTTCGCCTGTATCCGGCGTACGGATCCTGGTTCCACGCGGAAGCAGCGTTGTGATGGACGGCCTGCCCCGATCCCCGGGCGTCGCGGGGGGGTCTTCATCCCGCCGTAGACCTCGGACGGGAAGGCACCGAACACGAACGTGATGAACGTGGCGCCGTTGGGCGAGTAACCGTCCTCGTTGGATCGCCAATGCCGGGTGGCGAGACAGCCGCTGTCGGACTTCTGCGTCGTCTCGGAACGCGAATCGCGCGAAACGCAAGGAACTGTAACCGCACGCACACCATGAGCAACAAGGGTGTTCGAGACGCGGGAGCGGGCGTACGTTCCGGTTACGGAATGCACGCCTGCGTGCGCCCAACTGCGCGTTCTCGGGGATACGGAACACGTGTCATCCGGGGTCAGTGCCTCAGTGATGACGTAAACCCGCTGCACCCACCAAAAGCAAAAGCCCCAGGTCACGGCGAGTGAGTCCTGAGGCTTCCACAGAGCCGCCTTCGGGATTCGAACCCGAGACCTACGCATTACGAGTGCGTTGCTCTGGCCATCTGAGCTAAGGCGGCGCGCTGTCCGCACCATGGTGCGATCAGCAACGTCGGAAAGTCTACACAGTTTCCGGGGGTGCTCCGTACACCCCCGGTCCCGCCCCCCTCCACTCCCCCGACCGCAGCCGCCCCGCCGCTACGAGCAGCGCTTTCCCTTCGTCGGTGGGGTTCCGCGGAGCAGGTACGTGTCGATGGCGGAGTCGATGCACGTGCTGCCGCGGCCGTACGCGGTGTGGCCGTCGCCGACGTAGGTGAGGAGGCGGGCCGAGGAGAGCTGGCGGGACAGGGCCTGGGCCCAGCGGTACGGGGTCGCCGGGTCGCGGGTCGTGCCGACGACCACGATGGGGGCGGCGCCCTTCGCCTCGATGCGGTGGGGTTCACCCGTCGGCCTCACCGGCCAGTACGCGCAGTTCAGGGAGGCCCAGGCCAGGCCCTCGCCGAAGACGGGGGACGCCTTCTCGAAGGCGGGGAGCGCCCGTTCGACCTGTTCGGTGGTGGAGAACGCGGCCGGCAGGTCGAGGCAGTTCACGGCGGCGTTCGCGAACATCAGGTTCGAGTAACGGCCGTCCGCGTCCCGCTCGTAGTAGCTGTCGGAGAGGACGAGCAGGCCCGCGCCGTCGTTCTCCTTCATCGCCGAGGTCAGCGCCTCGCGCAGCTGCGGCCAGGCCGCCTCGTCGTACATCGCGGCGATCACGCCGGTGGTGGCGAGCGCCTCGCCGAGTTTGCGGCCGTCGGCGTCACCGGTGGGGATGGGGTGCGCGTCGAGCTTGCGGAAGAAGGCCTTCAGGTTCGTGCCGACCTTGGCGGGCGTGGTGCCCTTGCCGCCGAGCGGGCAGTCCGGCTGCCGTACGCAGTCCTTCGCGAAGGACTGGAACGCCGTCTCGAAGCCCGCCGTCTGGTCGAGGTTCATCCGGCGCGCGGGCAGCGAGGGGTCCATCGCGCCGTCGAGGACCACCCGGCCGACCCGGTCGGGGAACAGTCCCGCGTACGTCGCGCCCAGGAACGTCCCGTACGACGCCCCGACGTACGTCAGTTTCCGGTCCCCCAGTACCGCCCGCAGGATGTCCATGTCCCGGGCCGCCTCGACCGTGGAGACATGGCGCAGCACGTCGGGCGAGTGGGCGCCGCAGCCCTCCGCGAACTTCTTGTACTGGGCGACCAGTTGGCTCGTCTCCCGCTTGTCGTCGGGGGTCGTGTCGGTCTGTGTGAAGGTGTCCATGGCCCGGCCGCCGAGGCATTCGACGGGCTCGCTGCGGGCGACGCCCCGGGGGTCCATCGCGACCATGTCGTAGCGGGCGCGGACCTCGGCCGGGTAGCCGATCCCGGCGTACTGCTGGAGGTAGCCGACCGCCGAACCGCCCGGCCCGCCGGGGTTCACCATCAGCGAACCGAGCGGCTTGCCCTTGCCCGTGGCCTTCTTGCGGGCGACCGCGAGCCGGATGTCCCCGGCGGTGGGCTTGGCGTAGTCCAGCGGCGCCTTCATCGTGGCGCACTCGAAGCCGGGGACGCCGCAGGTGCGCCAGCTGAGCTTCTGCCCGTAGTACCGCGCGAGCGTGGACGGCGTCGACTGCGGCAGCGCGGCCAGCACCACGGCCGCGGCCGGACTCGCCGCCGCCGTCGAACTCCCCGAGGAGCACGCGGAACACGCGGACACGAGGAGCGCGGCCACGGCGAGCAGCGCGCCGCCGGTCCGACGGCTACGGCTTCGACGGCTTCGACGGGCCAGACCGGGCCGACTGGATTGGCGGAGGGAGCGCCTGATGTGCATCAGCCGATCGTAACGCTGAGCGATCACCAGAACGCCCTGCGTACGCAATCCACCTCGGACGAGTTACGTCGTCAACCTCATGGACGGTCGTCCACCTCGTGGCCGAAGGATCAGCCCGCTCTGAGCGCCAAGGTCATCGCCTCCACCGCGAGCAGCGGCGCCACATTCCGGTCGAGCGCGTCTCTGCACGCGCCGATCGCGTCGATACGGCGCAGCGTGGACTCCGGGGAACCGGCGCGGGCCAGTCGCTCCAGGGCGTCCTCGGCGTCCACGTTGGCGATCGCCACCCGCGAGCCGAACTGGAGGGCGAGGACGTCCCGGTAGAACGCGGTGAGGTCGGTCAGCGCGAGATCGAGGCTGTCGCGCTGCGTACGCGTTCGCCGCCGCTTCTGCTTGTCCTCCAGGTCCTTCATCACGCCCGCCGTGCCCCGGGGCATCCGGCTGCCCTGGCCGCCGCCCATCGCCGCCTTCATCTCCTCGGTCTCCTTGCCGTCCACCTCCTCGGCCAGCTGCTTGGCGTCCTCCGCGGCGGCGTCGACCAGCTCCTGGGCGGCCTTGAGGCAGCCGCCGACGTCCTCGACGCGCAGCGGCAGCTTCAGCACGGTGGCCCGGCGCTCGCGCGCGGCCGGGTCCGTGGCGAGACGGCGGGCCCGGTCGACATGGCCCTGCGTGGCGCGCGCGGCAGCCGCGGCCACGGCCGGTTCGATGCCCTCCCGGCGTACGAGCATGTCGGCCACGGCGTCCACCGAGGGCGTCGTCAGGTTCAGGTGGCGGCAACGGGAGCGGATCGTGGGCAGGACGTCCTCGATCGAGGGGGCGCAGAGGAGCCAGACCGTGCGGGGGGCGGGTTCCTCCACGGCCTTGAGGACGGCGTTGGCCGATTTCTCGTTCAGCCGCTCGGCGTCCTCGACGAGGATGATCTGCCAGCGGCCGTTCGCCGGCGAGGTGAACGACTTGCGGACCGTGTCCCGCATGTCGTCGGCGAGGATCTGGGTGCCCACGGCGGCGACCGTGGTGACGTCGGCGTGGGTGCCGATCAGCGCCGTGTGGCAGCCGTCGCAGAAGCCGCAGCCGGGGCTGCCGCCGAGCGCGCGGTCGGGGCTCACGCACTGCAACGCGGCGGCGAAGGCCCGCGCCGCGTGGTTGCGTCCCGCGCCGGGCGGGCCCGTGAACAGCCAGGCGTGCGTCATCTTCGACGCCTCCGGCGGGGGCGCGCCGGTGGTCGCCGCGGTGACGAAGGCGTCGGCGTCCCGAGCCGCTGCGTCGAGCTGCTCGCTCACCTTCTCCTGACCCACCAGGTCATCCCATACGGCCATGGGTCACCGGCCCTTTCGTCACGCTTCGGGTTACGCGATCCATTGTGCGGGCCACCACTGACAACGAGGGCCGGAGGCAATCGACCGGGAGCGGTCGGCAGTCGGCAGTCGGCAAGAGCCGACAAGCCCTGGGCTGGGCGGGGCTAGGCAGGGGAGATCACGGAGCCGCCATCAGCCCCTGCGTCCCCCGCTGGCCACCGGCCACCGACCACCCACCGCCGACCGCCGTCAGCCCCTACGTCCCCGCCCGCGGCCCCGCCCACGGCCCGTGTCGTCGTCTTGGTCGAAGTCGCCGGCCTCGTGTGGGCCGAGCAGTTCGTCGGCCAGCGAGGGCAGGTCGTCCAGCGGGGTCTCCTCGGCCCAGTCGGGGCGCGGCCTGCGTCGCGGTGCGCCCTGCTCGTCGACTTGGGGCAGCTCGCGGGTGCGGTCCTCGGTCCGGTCGGCCGCCCGCTCGCCCGGACGCTCGTCGCGGAAGAAGCCCTCGGGTACCCGGTCCGACGGATCCTCCCCGCGCACCGGCGGCAGCACCGCGGTCTCGTCGGCGGCACCGGACGGGATCGGGGGAAGTACGGCGGTCTCCTCGGCGGCGGACACCGGCGGCAGTACGGCCGTCTCGTCGGCGGCCCCCTCGGGCACGGGCGGCTGCGGCAGCTCCGCCGTCGCCTCGGAGTCGCGCGCCTCGGAGTCCCCGGACACCGACCGCAGCACGGCCGTCTCGTCCCGGGAACCGGAATCGGAGCCCGAACCGGAATCGGACGCGGACGCGGACCCGGAAGTCACCGGCCGCAGAACAGCCGTCTCGTCCCCGGACCGCCCACCAGTACCGGTACCAGAACCGGAACCGGAACCCGCGTTCCCCGCCCCCGGCGCCTTCACCAACGGAGTCTGCACGGTCGACGCCTCGGACCTGACGGCCTCCGGGGCGGCGGGGATCACCGGAGCCGTCGGCTGCCGTGCGGCCACCTCCGCGGCAGCCGCCGCCTCCACCGCGAGCCGGCGTGCCTCCTCGGCCGCGAGGAGTGCCGCCTCGGCCTTGCGCTGCTTCTCGCGGCGCCGCTCCTCGGCCTCGGCGCGCAGCCGGGCCTCCTCCTCGGCCTGCTGGCGCAGCCGGTCGGCCTCGGCCCTGCGGCGGGCCTCCTCGGCGGCGCGGGCCTCCTCTTCGGCGAGGAGTCGGGCCTTCTCCTCCTCGGCGCGCCTGCGGGCGTCCTCGGCGCGCTGCCGGGCCTCTTCCGCCTGGCGTTCGGCCTCGCGGCGCTGGGCCTCCTCCAGCTCGCGCCGCTTGCGCTCCTCCTCCTCGGCGCGCAGCTGGGCGAGCCGCTCCTGGCGCTCGCGCTCCAGGCGCTCCTCCTCGGCCTTGCGGGCGGCCTCTTCCTCGGCCTTGCGGCGGGCCTCCTCCTCGGCGGCCTTGCGTGCTTCCTCCTGGGCCTTGATCTCGGCCTCGGAGAGCGGCAGAACCGTGTCGAGGCGGTGCCGGATCACGGTGGTGACGGCCTCGGGCTCCTGCCCGGCGTCGACCACCAGGTAGCGGCCGGGGTCGGCGGCGGCCAGCGTGAGGAAACCGGACCGTACGCGCGCGTGGAACTCGGCGGGCTCCGACTCCAGTCGGTCGGGCGCCTCCGTGAACCGCTCGCGGGCGGTCTCCGGGGCGACGTCCAGCAGGACGGTCATGTGCGGGACGAGTCCGTCGGTCGCCCACCGGTTGATACGGGCGATCTCGGTCGGCGAGAGGTCCCGGCCGGCGCCCTGGTAGGCGACGGACGAGTCGATGTAGCGGTCGGAGATGACGACGGCGCCGCGCTCCAGGGCGGGCCGTACGACGGTGTCGACGTGCTCCGCGCGGTCGGCGGCGTACAGCAGGGCCTCCGCGCGGTGGGACAGTCCCGCCGACGACACGTCGAGCAGGATCGACCGCAGCCGCTTGCCGACCGGGGTCGCGCCGGGCTCGCGGGTCAGGACGACCTCGTGGCCCTTGCCCCTTATCCACTCGGCGAGGGCCTCGGCCTGGGTGGACTTGCCGGCGCCGTCGCCGCCCTCCAGGGCGATGAAGAAGCCGGTGGTCGCGGGCAGGGTGTCGGGGTCGTCGCCGCCGAGCAGCGCGTCCCGCAGGTCGTGCCGCAGCGGTACTCCGGAGCGGTCGTCGACCTTGGCCAGCACCAGCGCGGCGACCGGCAGCAGCAGCGCGCCGACCAGCATCAGCGTGAACGCGGCACCGCCGTGCGCGAACACGAACTTGCCGTTCTCCAGGCGGTGCGGGCCGATCAGCGCGGCCACCAGGGGGGCGATGAGCGCGCCGAGCGCCACGGAGACCCGGACGACCGCGTGCAGGTGCTCGGTCGTACGGGCCTTGCGGTAGTCCTCGGCCTCCTGGTCGAGGAGGGTGTGCCCGGTGTTGGCGGCCACGCCCGCGCCGATGCCGGCCAGCGCGACGATCAGCAGGACGGTGGTGAGGTCCGGGACCAGGCCGGCGGCGAGCAGCGCGATGCCGGTGAAGGCGATCGCCAGGGTCAGCAGGCGGCGCCGGGACAGCGCGGGCAGCAGTGCGGGGGCCGTACGGATGCCGACCACGACCCCGCCGGTCAGTCCGAGGACCAGCAGTCCGAAGGTCACCGGGCCGCCGTGGAGGTCCATGGCCTGGAGGACGGACACGGCGACGGCGGCGGAGATCGCCCCGGCGACGGCCGCGCAGGCGACCACGAGCAGCGCGATCGCGCCCGTACGGCCCTTGTCGACGCCGGTGCCCGTCCGGGGGCGGCGCAGTCCCTCCAGCGGCGACCGCGCGCGCGGGGTGCGGGTTCCGGGCAGCTCCAGGGCGGTCAGCACGGAGAGGGACGCGGCGAAGAGTCCGGCGGCGACGTACGAGCCGAGCGCGGCCTGGTGCTGGGCGAACCAGGCGATGCCCGTGCCCAGCAGGTTGTTGAGCAGCGCGGCCATCACGAGGGTGGCGGCGGCGAGCGGGATCGCCACGAAGCCGGTGCGCAGCGACAGGCGTCGCAGGGCGTCCATGTGGTCGGGCAGCGGCCGGACCGTGGCGCCTTCCAGGGGCGGGGCCGGGAGCAGGGCGGGGGCCGCGCTCTCGCGGCACACCGTCCAGAAGCGCTCGGCGACTCCGATGACGAAGGCGGTCACCAGGAGCACGGCCAACGCGTTGTCCGGAGTCCAGTCGATCCACAGCGGGGCGACGATCAGCAGCGCGGCCCGCAGGCCGTCCGCGCCGACCATGGTCCAGCGCCGGTCGAGGGGCCCCTCCTGGGAGGTGAGCGAGGTGAGCGGACCGAGCAGCACCGCCCCGAAGAGCAGTGTCGCCAGGATGCGCGCCCCGAAGACGGCCGCCACCGCGAAGGCCACGCCCCGGTAGCCACCGCCGAACGAGCCCTGGGCGATCGCCGATTGGAGGGCAAGCACGACCAGGACCAGCAGGGCGAGGGTGTCACCGACCCCCGTCACGAACTGCGCGCTCCACAACCGCTTGAGCTGCGGCTGGCGCAGCAGGGCACGGACGGCGCGCTCGCGGGAGTCCGCGACAAGGGCGTCGTCGGGGGCCGGCTGGTGGGCCGTTGGCTGCTCGGCTGGCGTCATGCTTTCAGCCTATCGGCAGCCACCGACATCGAGCCGCGCCCGCCCGGACCTGCGCACGCCCCGACACCAAAGTGATGCCGGGGCGTTCGTTTCGAGACCTTGTGGTGCAGGAAGCGTGTGCGTCCCGCGTCTCGGACAACAGGCCGTCAGTCCTCGGACGTCACCTTGGAGGTGGCCGTCTTCTTGGCCGTCGCCGTCTTCGCCGCCGTGGTCGTCTTCTTGGCGGCCGTCGTCGTCTTCGCGACGGCCTTCTTGGCCGTTGTGGTCTTCTTCGCGGGCGCCTTCTTGGCCGCCGTCTTCTTCGCCGGGGCCTTCTTCGCCGTCTTCTTGGCGGGCGCCTTGGCCCGCTTCTCGGCGAGCAGCTCGTAGCCGCGCTCCGGGGTGATCTCCTCGACGCTGTCGCCCGACCGGAGGGTCGCGTTGGTCTCGCCGTCGGTGACGTACGGTCCGAAGCGGCCGTCCTTGACGACGACGGGCTTCTCGCTGACCGGGTCGGTGCCCAGTTCCTTCAGCGGCGGCTTTGCGGCGGCCCGGCCGCGCTGCTTGGGCTGGGAGTAGATCTCCAGCGCCTCTTCGAGGGTGATCGTGAAGAGCTGGTCCTCGGTCTGCAACGAGCGCGAGTCCGTGCCCTTCTTCAGGTACGGCCCGTAGCGCCCGTTCTGCGCGGTGATCTCCACGCCCTCGGCGTCCGTGCCGACGACGCGGGGCAGCGACATCAGCTTGAGGGCGTCGGCGAGCGTCACCGTGTCCAGGGACATCGACTTGAACAGTGAGGCCGTCCGCGGCTTCACGGCGTTCTTGCCAGTCTTGGGGGTGCCCTCGGGGAGCACCTCGGTGACGTACGGGCCGTAGCGGCCGTCGCGGGCGATGATCTGGTGGCCCGACTCGGGGTCGGCGCCCAGCTCGAAGTCGCCGCTCGGCTTGGCGAGCAGTTCCTCGGCGTGCTCGACGCTCAGCTCGTCCGGTGCCAGGTCCTCGGGGACGTCGGCGCGCTGGTGGTTCTCGGAGTCCTTCTCGCCGCGCTCCACGTAGGGGCCGTAGCGGCCGACGCGCAGCATGATGTCGTTGCCGACCGGGAAGGACGACACCTCGCGGGCGTCGATCGCGCCCAGGTCGGTGACGAGTTCCTTGAGGCCGCCGAGGTGGTCACCGTCGCCGTTGCCCGCTTCGGCGGCGCCCGTGGCCTCGCCCTCGCCGAAGTAGAAGCGGCGCAGCCACGGCACGGCCTGGGCCTCGCCGCTGGCGATGCGGTCGAGGTCGTCCTCCATCTTGGCGGTGAAGTCGTAGTCGACGAGCCGCCCGAAGTGCTTCTCCAGGAGGTTGACCACGGCGAAGGACAGGAAGGACGGCACCAGGGCGGTGCCCTTCTTGAAGACGTAGCCGCGGTCGAGGATCGTGCCGATGATCGACGCGTACGTCGACGGGCGGCCGATCTCGCGCTCTTCGAGCTCCTTGACGAGGCTGGCCTCGGTGTAGCGGGCCGGGGGCTTGGTGGCGTGCCCGTCGACCGTGATCTCCTCGGCGGACAGCGCGTCGCCCTCGGCGACCTGGGGCAGCCGGCGCTCGCGGTCGTCCAGCTCGGCGTTCGGGTCGTCGGCGCCCTCGACGTAGGCCTTCAGGAAGCCGTGGAAGGTGATCGTCTTGCCGGAGGCGCTGAACTCGGCGTCCCGGCCGTCGGCGGAGGTGCCCGCGATCTTCACGGTGACGGAGTTGCCGACCGCGTCCTTCATCTGGGAGGCGACGGTCCGCTTCCAGATCAGCTCGTAGAGCTTGAACTGGTCGCCGGTCAGGCCGGTCTCGGCCGGGGTGCGGAAACGATCACCCGAGGGGCGGATCGCCTCGTGCGCCTCCTGGGCGTTCTTGACCTTCCCGGCGTACACGCGCGGTTGCGCCGGCAGGTAGTCGGCGCCGTACAGCTGCGTCACCTGGGCGCGGGCGGCGGTGACGGCCGTCTCGCTCAGGGTCGTGGAGTCCGTACGCATGTAGGTGATGTAGCCGTTCTCGTACAGCTTCTGCGCGACCTGCATGGTGGCCTTCGCGCCGAAGCCGAGCTTGCGGCTGGCCTCCTGCTGGAGCGTCGTCGTACGGAACGGGGCGTACGGCGAGCGTCGGTACGGCTTCGACTCGACGGAGCGGACGGCGAAGTCGGTGTGCTCCAGGGCGGCGGCCAGCGCGCGGGCGTTCGCCTCGTCCAGGTGGAGGGTGTTCTCGCTCTTGAGTTGTCCCAGGGAGTCGAAGTCGCGGCCCTGCGCGACCCGCCTGCCGTCGACGGCCTGGAGTCGGGCGACCAGCGACGACGGGTCCGACGCGTCCCCCGCGCGGCCGGTCGCGAAGGTGCCCGTCAGGTCCCAGTACTCAGCGGAACGGAAAGCGATGCGCTCGCGTTCCCGCTCGACCACGAGCCGGGTCGCGACGGACTGGACCCGGCCGGCCGACAGGCGCGGCATGACCTTCTTCCACAGGACCGGCGAGACCTCGTAGCCGTAGAGGCGGTCGAGGATGCGGCGGGTCTCCTGGGCGTCGACCATCAGCTGGTTGAGGTCGCGCGGGTTGGCCACGGCGGCGCGGATCGCGTCCTTGGTGATCTCGTGGAACACCATGCGCTTGACCGGGACCTTGGGCTTCAGGACCTCCAGGAGGTGCCACGCGATGGCCTCGCCCTCGCGGTCCTCATCGGTGGCCAGGAAGAGTTCGTCGGAGTCCTTGAGGAGATCTTTGAGCTTCTTGACCTGGGCCCGCTTGTCGGCGTTGACCACATAGATGGGCTGGAAGTCGTGTTCGACGTCCACACCGAGGCGGCGCACCTCGCCGGTGTACTTCTCGGGCACCTCGGCGGCGCCGTTGGGAAGGTCACGGATGTGCCCGACGCTCGCCTCGACGACATATCCGGGGCCGAGGTAGCCCTTGATCGTCTTCGCCTTGGCAGGGGACTCGACGATGACGAGTCGGCGGCCGCCGTGTGCGGTCTCGCTGGTCGGGGACAACTTCGCTCTTCTCTCCGGTCGACGCTGGGGCCTCCCCCGGGGCAAACGGCTCCGGGGAGGAGCAGGTACGTGTCCGCGTCCCTCGGCGCGTGCTCCCGCAGTGCCGGTGGGAGGTCCTCGTAGCGGAGCTACCAGGGCCTTCGACCGGTGCGGCGAGAGTGCTTGCCGGGCGGCGCGCGGACGTGCCTGCATCTCCCCGGGGTCGCTTGGTCCCGGGGTCGGGTCATGGTGACGCTGCGGAGTGTGACGGTACATCCCGCCCCCGTGTCAAACGGGAAAAGCCCGCAACGGCCACTCGAACGGTAACCCGACTACCGCCATTCCTGCCGCCCGGAGTCCCCACCGGGCTTTACGGGACGACCCGGAGGGTGATCCCCCGGTCACCCGCGCGCCGACCCGGCCACGGGGCTCAGACGTGCAGGAAGCACCAGGTTCCGACGAAGAGCGCGGCGAGCGCGACGACGCCCGCGAGGGTCGCCGATGCGACCGGGTTCACACCCTGGGCGACGGGTTCGCGGTGTCGCACCCTGACCGCGGTCCACAGCAGCAGCGCGCCTCCGAACAGGGCGAACACCAACCCCGCGAAGATCGCCGGCCCGCTCTCCATGCGTGTCCCCTCCCGACCCGGATACCCCGGTCCGGGAGGCTGGCAGCCGTGGGCGACCGGCAGGCCAACCCCCGGTGAACTCCCGGCGCACAGTCCTCAGGCGGCCGTGCCCGAGGACGATATCGCCCCGGTCGTCGTGGAGTGGTCCGTCCGGCCCACCGTGCACACGACCGAGTCGAATCCGGCCTTCCAGTTGTTCTCGTCGGACAGATACCCGTAGACGGAGCGGTCGGATCCGGGCGCCCAAGTCGACTCGAACTTGTTGCCGCACAGCTTGTTCCCCTGTTGCAGCGCGTCCGCGAACGCCATCGTCTTCGGAGCGGTCACGAAACCGATCACCTGGTCGGTGTGCTCGTCGGCGCAGTCGGCCAGGGTCGCGGTGAAGTAGGTCTTGTGGTCGACGTACAGCCAGCAGTCACCGACGCTCATCTCGGTGGTCCACACGTTCGAACCGGTGTCCCGGAAGCGCCCTATCTCGCCGCCGATCGGCACATGGCGGCCGAGCACGAGACACGCCGTACCGCCCCCGGCGGCCCCGAAGCCCGCCTGGGTCGGTGTGAGGGCGTAGACGTCCGCGTCGGCCAGGGAGTCGGCCGCGGCCTTCGCCTTGCCCGCGCACCGCTCGGCCCCGTGGTCGCGGGCGTCGGCGAAGTCGCTCGCCGTGTCGACCGCCATCACCTGACCGTCCGGGACGTCGTGCGCGCAGCTCACGACCCCGAGGTTGGGCCGCGACCGGAACGCCGGGCCGGTCCACACCGCGTGCACGCAATCGCCGGTCTGCAACGCCTTCTTGAGACCGACGTCGACGCCGTAGGGATACTCGGAGCCCGCCGCCGACGACACGGAGGACGACGCGGACGGGGACGCCTTCTTCGTCGCCGCCGAGTCCTTGGAGCCGGTCAGCGTGGTCACCGCCCACACCCCGCCGGCGACCACCAGCGCGACGGCCACCACCAGGGCGACAATCGCGGCGACCGGCTTCCGGCGCCTGCCCCCACCGGGCGGCCCGCCGGCGACTCCCGGGCCGCCGCCCGGATACGTCGGCCCCTGACCGCCCGAGTACGGCGGCGGGACCGCCCCGCCCTGGTAGGGCTCCTGCCGGGCGCCCGGGTAGGCCCCCTGGTAGGACATCGTGGGGCTGTTCGCATACGGATTCCACTGGCCGTACGCCCCACCCGAACCGCCCTGCCCCTGCGGGGCGTACGGCGACGCGGCGGCGCCCGGTGTGTTCGGCGTGCTGGGAGCGTTCGGTGTGTTGGGGGTCGGCGGAGCGCCGGGGGTGTGCGCGGGGCCCTGCGGTTGCGGGGACCCCAGGGGCTGCTGGGCTCCCGGGAACCGGGGGACGCCCGGGTTCTGCGGGACACCTGGGGTGCCCGGGGTGTTCGGGGTGCCCGGAGTGGGTCGGCCCGCGGGCGTGAACCCACCGAGGCCGGCTGCGGGTCGGTCACCGTACGGCGCGGGGCTCTGGTGCGTTGCCCCGGGGCCACTGCCTCCCGGCGTCCGGGGGCCGTAGGGACCGCCGCCCATGACGTATCCGGGCGGCCCGCCCGGGACTTGACCCGGATATCCCCCCTGGACCTGACCCTGAGGTCCGGCAGGGGCGTGCCCCTGAGATCCGGCGGGGACCTGGCCCGCAGGCCCGAAGTCGGCGTTGCCCGGAGCGCCGAAGTCACCGTTCCCCGGCGGCCGTTCAGGGGTGGCCCAACCCCCCGGCGCCGGTCCGAAGCCCTCCGGCGTCGGTGTGTGCCCCGGTACCGGACCGGCCGACAGCGCGACCCGCTCCAGGCCGTGCGCCGCCGTCTCGGGTGTCGACCTCAGCACCGGGTCCTTGACCAGCAACCCCTGTAGCACGGGCGCCAGTTCGCCCGCGCGGACCGCGGGCGTGGGCTCCTCACCGAGCAGGGCGGTGAGGGTCGCGTAGTCGCCGTGCCGGTCGAAGGGGCCGCGGCCCTCGACGGCCGTGTACAGCGTGGCGCCCAGGGAGAACAGGTCGGCGGCCGGGGTGGGCGGCTCGCCGCGGGCGCGCTCCGGGGCGAGGTATCCGGGCGTACCGAGGATGCCGGCGGTGGCGGTGAGGCGAGGCTCGCGGGACTCGGGCTGGAGGGCAATGCCGTAGTCGGTGAGCAGCACGCGCGCGTACGGATCGCCCGAAGCGTTCGGCGCCAGAAGGATGTTGGCCGGTTTCACGTCCCGGTGCAGGATGCCGATGCGGTGTCCGGCGGTGAGCGCGTCGAGGACGGCGAGGCCGATACGGGCGACCTGCGCGGGCGGCAGCGGCCCGGAGCGGCGGACGACCGCCTGGAGGTCGACGCCGTCGGGGACGTACTCCATGACGATCCAGGGCAGGCCCTCGTGGATCACCACGTCGTGCACCGTCGCCACGTGCGGGTGGCCGCGCAGCCGGGCCGCGTGCCGGGCCTCGCTGCGGGCCCGCGCGATGCGGTGCGCGGGCTCGCTCGCGTCCCTCGGGACGTCCGGCAGGGAGATCTCCTTGATGGCGACCTCGCAGGCCAACTCCTCGTCGTACGCGAGCCATACGCGGCCCATGCCGCCCGCGCCGAGCGTGCGCAGCAGCCGGTAGCGCCCGTTGACGACCCTGCCTTCACCCTGCTCCGGCGTATCCCCGGCCATCACGCCTCCCCCGAGACGGCGCGCCTCCCCCGAGGACGCGTGGAACCTGTCTCCGAAGGTAGCCTCGCACCCGCCACTGACAAGAGGGCTTTTCCGTACCAATCCCACCGATCCCGCCGGGCGGGACCACAGGCGGCTCAGTGGCGCGAGCGGGCCTCAGGCGTGACGGGCGCGGGACCCGACGCGAGGCCGCGCTCGGGCGCACACCCGCGCTCCGGCGCGAGCCCGCACCCCACGCGAGCCCGCACCCGGCGCGAGGCAGAGCGGTCGACGGAGCACGAGGCGGCGCACCCGCCAAACGCCGTCAGTCGGCGGGCTCCAGGAACCCCTGCTCCACCAGCAGCCGGATCTGCGCGGGCGTCCGGTCGCGGAGCAGGACCGGGTCCTCGCCCACGAGTTGGGCGATGGCGTCGAGGATGCGGCCCGCGCTCAGGCTGCCGTCGCACACGCCGGCGAAGCCCGCGCCGACCGTGTCGACCTTGGTCGCCCGGCGCATGCCTCGGTGCTGGCGCAGCACGACGTGCTCGGGGTCCTCGGCGCCGGGCAGCCCGACCTGTTCCTGGACGATCTCGGCGGCGAGCCTGAAGTGGGCGGCGAGCAGGGCCGCGTCGTCGTGGGCGCGCAGATGGTCGACGCGGTCGAAGTGCGCGCGCACGGTGTCGCCGAGCGGCTGCTCGACCGGGTGCGGCCACTCCTCGACGGTGATCGAGGGGGTGTCGGAATCCGTCCTGCGCAGCGTGATCCAGCCGAAGCCGACGCCCTTGACCTTGCGGGCCTCGAACTCGTCGAGCCACGCGTCGTAGAGCGCCTCGTAGGCGGCCGGGTCGCCCCGGTGGTCGCCGGCGTCCCTGAGCCACAGCTCGGCGTACTGCGTGACGTCCTGGACCTCGCGCTGCACGATCCACGCGTCGCAGCCGCGCGGCACCCACGACCTGAGCCGGTCCTGCCAGTCCTCCCCCTCCACGTGCTGCCAGTTGGCGAGGAACTGCGCGAATCCGCCCTCGCGCAGCCGGTCCCCCGCCTGCTGAACGAGCGACCGGCACAGATCGTCCCCGCCCATCCCGCCGTCGCGGTAGGTGAGCCGGGCACCCGGCGAGATCACGAAGGGCGGGTTCGAGACGATCAGGTCGTACGTCTCGTCGTCGCGGACCGGGTCGAAGAGGGATCCCTCGCGCAGGTCGGCCGCCGGGGCCCCGGAGAGCGCCAGGGTGAGCGCGGTGATGTGCAGGGCGCGCGGGTTGACGTCGGTGGCCGTCACGCGCGTGGCGTGCTGGGCCGCGTGCAGCGCCTGGATGCCGGATCCGGTGCCGAGGTCGAGCGCGGCGGCCACCGGCGTCCGTACGGTGATGCCCGCGAGGGTGGTGGACGCGCCGCCGACCCCGAGGACGACACCTTCGTCCCGGCTGCCGATGCCGCCCGCCCCGCCGACCGCGCATCCCAGGTCGGACACGATGAACCAGTCCTCGCCGCCGGGCCCGCCGTAGGGCCGTACGTCCACGGTCGCGGCGACCTCGTCGGCGCCCGCGGACGTCAGCCAGCCGCTCTCCAGGCATGCGGCGACGGGCAGGACGTCCGCCACGCGCGCGTGCGGCACGGGCTGCTGGAGGAGGAACAGGCGGACCAGGGTCTCCAGTGGGGTGTCGCCCCGGGTCGCCCTCAGGGCCGGCACCGTCTCGCTGCGGGCCAGTGCCGCGTAGGCGGGGGCGCCGAGCAGGTCGAGCAGTCCGTCCGCGGTGAAGGAGGCGCCGAGGAGGGCGTCCCGGAGCCGGGCGGCGACCTCCGGGCGGTCGGATGCGGGCAGCGGGGGCGGGGTGGAGTTACTCACGCCCCCCATTGTGGCCGCTCCGGCCGACACCGTGCCCGCGCGTGCGAACGCCCCGGCACGCACGCGTACCGGGGCATCTTTCAGCCACTGAAAGATCGCTGCCTACAGGAGGCGCGGTTCGCCGGACGAGATCAGGTGGTCCCGGTCGAGGCCGACGCGGACGCCGACTTGCAGGCCGCCTGCTTGGTCATCGCCTTGCCGACATCGCCCTCTTCGAGGGTCTTCAGGGCGTCGTTCCCGCTGCTGCTGAGCTTGTCCAGCGAGGTCGCGATGCCCTTGAGGCCGTCCGCGAACTTCGCCTGGTCCTTGACGTCGAGTCCGTCGACCTGCTTCTTCAGGGCGGCGTACGACGCGGAGATGCCGTTGAGCTCGGTGACCGCGTCCTGCTGCTTCTTCGCGCCGTTGTCGACGTCGGGCGCCCCGGCGCTGTTCACGGCGGCCCCGATCGCCTTGTAGGCGTCGGACATGTCCTGGAAGGCCTGCGAGTCGGTCTGCCGGACCTGCTCGGGGGTGCTGTTGTCCGAGGTCTCCTTCTGGATCGCCGTGTTGGCGGCCTCGATCTTCTTCGCCTGCGGCTGCACCCCGAGGCAGACCTGCTTGGCCCAGGCGTCCAGCTTGGCGCTGCTGTCGTCGCCGCCGCCACCGCATCCCGACAGCGCCAGTACCAGTACCGCACCGCCGGACAGTGCGACCGCGAGCTTCTTGTTCACCGGTTTGGTCCCTTCCATGGCTCTCGGCCCCGGAACATACACGCCGCACAGGCCGCATCCCCGGGCCGGATGACCGACAGAAGAGCTTTTGGGGCCATTTGCACCAAGCGAGAGAAGGCTCACGGCGAGGGACTGAACACACCCAGAACGGGCGGGCGGCGCCCACAACTCGCGCCACCCGCCCGCCTGTTGGCCGGGACCTCGCAAGGCCCCCCGAACCGGGCCCGTAGGACCGTCTACGAAACCACCGCGGGGTCCGCCTTCTTGGCCACCCGCCCGGCGTCGTCCTCGTCGCCCACGGCGATTCCGCGCCGCTTGGAGATGTACACCGAGGCGGCGATCACCAGGAACGCGAGCACCGCGATCGTGATGCGCGCCCCGATGTTCTTGTCGTCGCCGTAGCTGAACTTGATGACCGCGGGCGCGATGAGCAGCGCGACGAGGTTCATCACCTTCAGCAGCGGGTTGATGGCCGGTCCCGCGGTGTCCTTGAACGGGTCGCCGACCGTGTCGCCGATCACCGTGGCGGCATGGGCCTCGCTGCCCTTACCGCCGTGGTTGCCGTCCTCGACGAGTTTCTTCGCGTTGTCCCAGGCGCCGCCCGAGTTCGCGAGGAAGACCGCCATCAGCGTGCCGGTGCCGATCGCGCCGGCGAGGAACGAGCCGAGCGCGCCGACGCCGAGCGTGAACCCGACGGCGATCGGGGTGAGCACGGCGAGCAGGCCGGGCGTGGCGAGTTCGCGCAGCGCGTCCTTGGTGCAGATGTCGACGACGCGGCCGTACTCCGGTGTCTCGCTGTAGTCCATGATCCCGGGGTGCTCGCGGAACTGCCGCCGCACCTCGTAGACCACCGAACCGGCGGACCGCGAGACCGCGTTGATCGCGAGCCCCGAGAAGAGGAAGACGACCGCGGCGCCGACGACGAGGCCCACCAGGTTGTTGGGCTGGGAGATGTCCATCATCAGGTTCAGTGGCGCGCCCGCCCCGGAGACCTTCTCGCCGACGTCGCTCGCGGCGGTGACGATCGCGTCCCGGTACGACCCGAAGAGCGCCGACGCGGCCAGGACGGCGGTGGCGATGGCGATGCCCTTCGTGATGGCCTTGGTGGTGTTGCCGACCGCGTCCAGGTTGGTGAGCACCTGCGCGCCCGCGCCCTCGACGTCGCCGGACATCTCGGCGATGCCCTGCGCGTTGTCGGAGACCGGCCCGAAGGTGTCCATGGCGACGATCACACCGACCGTGGTGAGCAGCCCGGTGCCGGCCAGCGCCACCGCGAACAGCGCCAGCATGATCGAGGCGCCGCCCAGCAGGAACGCGCCGTAGACCGCAAGACCGATCAACAACGCGGTGTAGACGGCCGATTCGAGGCCCAGCGAGATGCCCGCGAGGATGACGGTGGCCGGGCCGGTGAGCGAGGTCTTGCCGATGTCCTTCACGGGACGGCGGTTCGTCTCCGTGAAGTAGCCGGTCAGCTGCTGGATCAGTGCGGCGAGCACGATGCCGATGGCCACGGCGACGAGCGCGAGGATCCGCGGATCGCCGTCCTTGACCTTGATCGCCGCGTCGGTGACGCCGTCGAGGTCGGCGTACGACGACGGCAGGTAGACGAAGACCGCGACCGCCACCAGCACGAGCGAGATCACCGCGGAGATGAAGAAGCCCCGGTTGATCGCGGACATGCCGCTGCGGTCGGCCCGGCGTGGCGCCACCGCGAAGATGCCGATCATGGCGGTGATCACACCGATCGCCGGCACGAGCAGCGGGAAGGCCAGTCCGGAGTCGCCGAAGGCCGCCTTGCCGAGGATCAGCGCGGCGACCAGCGTCACGGCGTACGACTCGAAGAGGTCGGCCGCCATGCCCGCGCAGTCGCCGACGTTGTCGCCCACGTTGTCGGCGATGGTCGCGGCGTTGCGCGGGTCGTCCTCCGGGATGCCCTGCTCGACCTTGCCGACCAGGTCGGCGCCGACGTCGGCGGCCTTGGTGAAGATGCCGCCGCCGACCCTCATGAACATGGCGATGAGGGCGGCGCCGAGGCCGAATCCCTCCAGCACCTTCGGCGCGTCGGCCGCGTACACCAGCACCACGCAGGAGGCGCCGAGCAGACCGAGCCCCACCGTGAACATGCCGACGACGCCGCCCGTGCGGAAAGCGATCTTCATGGCTTTGTGCGAGACGGCGGTGAGATCCTTTTCGGGCTCACCTTCCGCCGGGGTCGCTTCCCGGGCCGCCGCGGCGACACGGACATTACTGCGTACGGCGAGCCACATGCCGATATAGCCGGTGGTCGCCGAGAACACCGCACCGATCAGGAAGAAGATCGATCGTCCGGCGCGCTGATTCCAGTCGTCCGCGGGCAGCAGCAGAAGCAGGAAGAAAACGATCACGGCGAATACGCCGACCGTGCGCAACTGCCGTCCCAGATAGGCGTTCGCGCCCTCCTGGACCGCTGCCGCGATCTTCTTCATGCTGTCCGTGCCCTCGCCCGCCGCGAGCACCTGGCGGACCAGGATGCCCGCGACCACGAGTGCCGCCAGTGCCACGAGGCCGATCACCATCACGAGGATGCGGTTGTCGTGGGTCAGGACTGCGGCTGCGAAGGTTGTGGGGTGGTCAAACTGCTGAGGGGTAGAAAGCCCCGCCATTCGTCCTCCTTGACGCCTGTGCTGAGCTCAAGATGTGGACGGATTGTAGGTACCGGAACCTGATCAAAACAGTGCGCGGCAAACGGAATTGGCCTTCGCATAGTAATGCCTTAAAAGCATTGGTGCTTGATCAAATTATCGGGTGTCGCGCGGGGCATTGATCGTGAATTGATTCACGAATTCCAGGATACCGGGGAAGCCCTGTCTCCGCATGCCCACGGAACTCTCCCGGAAATGCCGAAGGGCCCTGCTCAGCAGGGCCCTTCGGCTGTGGTGTGCGGCGGTTTCAGGAAAGCTGCGTGGCCGGCGGAGTCGTCGGCCAGGTCATACGGATCGATCCGCCGTGCTCTCCGGCGGTGACCTCGACGTCGTCGACGAGCCCGCTGATGACGGCGAGACCCATCTCGTCCTCCTCGGCCTCCGCGTCCGGATCCCCGCCCGACGTCCCGGGCGCCTTGTCGCCGGGAGCCGAACGTGGTGCCTCGTCGCCGACCTCGATGGAGAACTGCTTCTCCTCCTCGATCAGCAGCACCTTCACCGGGGCGGTGATCCCACTGCTCTGGTGCAGCCCGACGGCGCGGGTGCAGGCCTCACCCACGGCGAGTCTCACCTCGTCGAGTACCGCCTCGTCCACTCCGGCCCTGCGCGCCACCGCTGCCGCCACCAGTCGGGCGGTCCTGACGTGCTCGGGCAGCGCGCTGAAGCGGAGTTCAACGGTGGCCATGCATCCCCCTCGGGACTACGGGCGTGCTGTCGGAGGGCCGGGCTGCCGAAAGCCCGGTCCACCGGTCGTCTATACGGCCGATCGGGGAGCGGTCGTTCACCGCTCCCTGAACGGTCGGTCAGTCGGTGGCCGCCACCGCTTCCTCGACCGAGGTGTGAATCGGGAACACCTTGGTGAGGCCGGTGATACGGAAGATCTTCAGAATGCGCTCCTGGTTGCAGACCAGGCGCAGCGAGCCCTCGTGGGCACGCACCCGCTTCAGGCCGCCGACCAGCACACCGAGCCCGGTGGAGTCGAGAAAGTCGACGCCCTCCATGTCGACGACGAGGTGGAAACTCCCGTCGTTCACCAGCTCGACCAGCTGTTCGCGCAACTTGGGCGCGGTATATACGTCGATTTCGCCACCGACCTCGACGACCGTACGATCGCCGACGGTACGGGTCGACAGGGACAGGTCCACGGATCCTCCAGCACCTTGCTATCGAGCGGTCATCCCATGGGACACCTCGGCAGAGCCCCCAGGACGGTTCGCCAGCCGCGATGGCATTCAATCACTTACCGCAGGGCGTGCACGACGCCTTGGCTCCATTGTCCGTCACGCCAGTGACACACTCGGTGCCGATGGCCAAGAATCAGCGATCCGATCGACCCTCGGCGAACCCCGTGTCCGGGCTCTCGCCGGGCACGGTTCTGGACCGGCTCGCATCCGGACCGAGCCGGGCTTCGCGCATCACTCATACGGAGCACTTGCCCCCACGTGAGGGCCGCCATGCCGTCTGGCCTGACCGGATTCGCGCGGAGGTGATCGCCACCGTCCAGGAAGCCGGTATCGAACACCCCTGGGCCCACCAGGCACAGGCCGCCGAGCACGCCCTCGACGGCGAGTCAGTGATCGTCGCCACAGGCACCGCCTCGGGCAAGTCGCTGGCTTATCTGGTACCCGTCCTCTCCGCGCTCCTGGACGGCTCCGAGGCCCCGAACGGCCGCGGCACCACCGCCCTCTACCTGGCCCCCACGAAAGCCCTGGCCGCCGACCAGCTGCGCTCCGTGAAGGAACTTTCACAACCTCTGGGCAATGCCGTTCGCCCGGCCGTGTACGACGGCGACACTCCGTTCGAGGAACGCGAGTGGGTCCGCCAGTACGCCAACTACGTCCTGACCAACCCCGACATGCTCCACCGGGGCATATTGCCCTCGCACCCGCGCTGGTCCTCCTTCCTGAAGTCCCTGAAGTACGTCGTCATCGACGAGTGCCACACCTACCGGGGCGTCTTCGGCTCCCACGTCGCCCAGGTACTGCGCCGACTGCGCCGCCTCTGCGCCCGCTACGGCTCCTCCCCCGTCTTCCTGCTGGCCTCCGCGACGGCCGCCGAGCCCTCGGTCGCCGGACGCCGCCTCACCGGCCTCCCGGTGGTCGAGGTCGCCGACGACGCCTCCCCGCGCGGTGAGCTGGTGTTCGCCCTCTGGGAGCCCCCGCTCACCGAGCTGCACGGCGAGAAGGGCGCCCCGGTCCGCCGCACGGCCACCGCCGAGACCGCCGACCTGCTGACCGACCTCGCCGTCCAGGGAGTGCGCTCAGTGGCCTTCGTACGGTCCCGGCGGGGCGCCGAGCTGATCGCCCTGATCGCCCAGGAACGCCTCGCCGAGGTAGACCGCTCCCTGGCCCGCCGGGTCGCCGCCTATCGCGGCGGCTACCTCCCCGAGGAACGCCGCGCCCTCGAACGCGCCCTGCACTCCGGCGAGTTGCTCGGCCTCGCCGCCACCACCGCCCTCGAACTCGGCATCGACGTCTCCGGGCTGGACGCCGTCCTGATCGCCGGCTACCCCGGCACCCGCGCCTCCCTGTGGCAGCAGGCCGGCCGCGCCGGACGCTCCGGCCGGGGCGCCCTGGCCGTCCTGGTGGCCCGCGACGACCCCCTGGACACCTTCCTCGTCCACCACCCGGAGGCCCTGTTCGACCAGCCGGTGGAGTCCACGGTCCTGGACCCCGACAACCCGTACGTCCTCGCCCCCCACCTGTGCGCGGCGGCGGCCGAACTCCCGCTCACCGACGACGACCTGGACCTCTTCGGCCCGGCCACGGCGGACCTGCTCCCGCAGCTTGAGGCCGCGAAGCTGCTCCGCCGCCGGGCGAAGGCCTGGCACTGGACGCGCCGCGAACGCGCCGCCGACCTCACCGACATCCGCGGCGGCGGCGGAAGCCCGGTCCAGATCGTCGAGCACGGCACCGGCCGCCTGCTGGGCACGGTCGACGAGGCCGCCGCCCACACGACCGTCCACGAGGGCGCGGTCCACCTCCACCAGGGCCGCACGTACCTGGTGCGCTCCCTGGACCTGGACGACTCGGTGGCCCTGGTGGAGGAGGCGAACCCGCCCTACTCGACGGTCGCCCGCGACACGACGACGATCTCCGTCCTGGAGACGGACGTCGAACTCCCTTGGGGCCAAGGCAGGTTGTGCTACGGCTCGGTCGAAGTCACCAACCAGGTCGTCTCCTTCCTCCGCAGACGTGTCATCACCGGTGAAGTCCTCGGCGAGTCGAAACTCGACCTCCCT
The DNA here is from genome assembly GCF_044768565.1 of Streptomyces sp. NPDC091280. Taxonomy (NCBI): domain Bacteria; kingdom Bacillati; phylum Actinomycetota; class Actinomycetes; order Kitasatosporales; family Streptomycetaceae; genus Streptomyces; species Streptomyces sp. NPDC091280. The sequence continues at coordinate 39,338 of NZ_JBIVUZ010000021.1, read as the reverse complement.
CCTCGTACGCTCCGCACCCGCGCGGTGTGGTGGACGGTCACCGAGGACCAGCTCGACGCCGCCCGCGTCAACCCCGAGATCCTCGGCGGCGCCCTGCACGCCGCCGAACACGCCTCGATCGGCATGCTCCCCCTCTTCGCCACCTGCGACCGCTGGGACATCGGCGGCGTCTCGATCCCCCTGCACCCCGACACGCTGCTCCCCACGGTCTTCGTCTACGACGGCCACCCCGGCGGCGCGGGCTTCGCCGAGCGCGCCTTCCACACCGCCCGCGCCTGGCTCACCGCCACCCGCCAGGCCATCGCCTCCTGCGAGTGCGAGGCCGGCTGCCCGTCCTGCATCCAGTCCCCCAAGTGCGGCAACGGCAACGATCCGCTGCACAAGCGGGGGGCGGTACGGCTGCTCACGGAGCTGCTGCGGGAGGCGCCGACACCGGCACCGGCCCCGCAGGAGGCAGAGCGGGGGCCGTCGTCGGTACCGGCCCCGCAGGTCCCGCCCGTGCCCTGACCTCCGCCGCGAACGGTCCCAGGCCGGCCGTCGCCGTCACGTCCGACGTCTCTCCCACGACCGCGCACCGCACCAGCCGGGTCCCCTGCGCCAGCGCCACCCGCTCCGCCCGGGCGCAGGCCCCCGTACCGCCCTCCGCCCAGTGGTCGGCCGCCGCTAGGGCCGCGAGATCCGCACCGCCGGCCGCGCGATGCCGGGCCACGACGGCCTGCCCCAGGGCGAGCACGACCCCGAACACGACGCACATCACGGCCATCGCGCCCAGGCTCCACACGGTGGCGGACCCACGGTCCCCGTCCCGGCCCAAGTGGCCGAATCTCGTGCGTCCCAGTGCGGGCACACGACGCCTCATGGCCCCGCCCTCCCGTCCCCCACCGTCTCCTCCGCCACCGCCACCGTCTCCTCCGCCACCGCCACGGCCTCCTCCCGCACCTCGAACGGCAGCCCGCCGAGCATCGGTGGCTTCGCGACCACGACCACATGGACCTGGTCGCCGTCCCGGGAGACGGTGATCCGCGCGTCGCGCGGTGCCGTGTCCCGTGTGACCTGGACGACCGCGTCGGCGGGATCCTGCCGGGCCGCCGCGCGGGCGCCGGAGCGTGCCGCGTCCACGCACCGGATCTGCGCGGCCACCACCAGCAGCCCCCACACCAGCGCCATCGCGAACATCACCAGCACGGGCAGGACCACGGCCGCCTCGGCCGTCACGAACCCCCGGTCCCCGCCCCGGCGTTCACACCTTGGCATCGAGAGCCCGCTTCACGATGTCCTGGAGCTCCGTACTGACCGCTCCGCTGGTCACCACCTTGTAGAGCACCACGGCGAACGCAACCGCCGCGACAAGCCCCATCGCGTATTCAGCCGTTGCCATACCGGCGTCGCCCCGGTGCGCCCGTACCCGTACCCGCACCGCTCGGACCGCCCGTACCGCCGCTTCCCGTACTCCCCGCACTGCCTTGTACATCTCAACCCCCGTGAGGTTCCTGTTGGTTCAGTCGCTTGATCGCTTCATCGCGCGGTCGACCGCTTCATTGCTCGCTCGATCGCTTCATTGCCCGGTCGCTCGGTCGTCGGCTCAGCCACCACCTCCCCGCGTCGCCCCGCCAGCGAGCCCGATCACCACGGGCAGCACTCCGACCGCGATGAACGCGGGCAGGAAGCACAGCCCGACCGGCGCGGTGATCAGGACGGCCGCTCTCCGGGCCCGTGCCGTCGCGGTGCGGGTCCAGTCCGCGCGGGCCTCCGCCGCGAGCCGTGCGACCGGTCCGGCGGCGGGGAGCCCCGACTCATCCGCCCGTTCGAGCAGGCGGGCCAACGGGCCGACCCCCGGGAGCGCGGCCAACCTCCGCCAGGCGTCGGACGGTTCACCGCCGAGCCGGACCTCCGCCGCCGCGCGCGCCAGCCGTTCCCCCAAGGGTCCCGCCAGTGCCTCGCCCACGGCCTGGGCGGCGATCACCGGCGAGGCCCCGGCGGCGATGCAGGCGGCCAGCAGATCGGCGGCGAGGGGGAGTTGGCGTGCGGCACCGGCCGCGTCGCGCTGATCGACGGCGCCACCGGCCAGTTGCCTACGGCGCCACCACCACAGCCCGCACGCGACAGCCACGCCCACCACGACTCCGGCGCCCCCACCGACCAACACCCACCCGGCACCCACGACACCCACCACGGGCAACCACCGCCGCGCGAGATCCCGGACCTCGAACCGCCGCCCGGCGAGCGGCACTTCCCGAAACCCCTGAAGGCCCTGGCCCTCCCGGCCAGCCCAGCTCTCCCGGCCGTCCCAGCCCTCCCGGGCGTCCCGAAGCAACAAGCCGGCCAGTCGCCGCCGAGCCCTCCGCTCCCGCCGCAGCCCGTCCAGCCGCCGCACCAGCCACGCCACGACCAGCGCAGCCCCCAGGACGACCCCCAGCCTGTGGACAACTTCCACGCTCACTCCGCCTCCACCTCCACCCCGCCCACGATCCGCAACGCCCACCACATCCCCAGTCCCTCCAGCAACCCCCCGACCACCAGGCACCCCACCCCCGCCGCGCTGTGCAGCAGCACCCGCAACGGATCGGCGCCCATCGCCGCGCCGAGCAGCAGCCCGAGCACCGGCAGTCCGGCGAGCATCGCGGCGGTGGCTCGCGCCCCGGCCAACTGGGCTCGGAGGTCGGCCCGTTGGTCCCGGTCCGCGCGCAACGCCGCTTCGAGCCGGTCGAGTCCCGCCGCGAGCCCCGCTCCTTGGTCCACGGCGACCCGCCAGCACGCGGCGAGCCCCAAGAGACCGTCCGCGCCCGGCTGTCGGGCCGCCGAGGCGAGCGCGCCCGGTACGTCGCCGCCGAACCGCGCCGCCGCCAGCACCGCGGCCTGCGCCTGCCCGAGCCCGCCGCTGTCGAGCGCGGCCCGCAGCAGCGCCTCCCCCGGCTGCCGCCCCGCTCGCACCTCGCCGGCCAGCGCGGAGCACAGCGCGATCACCGCGTCCCCGCGCGACTCCCGCGCCCGCCGGTCCTCGCCGGCCAGCCGCAGCCGCCGTAGCAACGGCACTCCGACCGCCCCCGCGACGGCCGGGACCACTGAAGCGCCCAGTACCGCCACCGCCAGTCCGAGGCCCAGTGACCACCACTCGGCCCGCAACCGGCCCCGGATCCGGCGCAGTTCGTCGGCGGCCCGCTCCCACGAGGGCGGGTCCGCGCCCACCGCCCCGCCGCCCGCGAACAGCAACCGCGCCCGCCGCGCCCCGGACTGCCGCCCGCTCGCCAGCCAGACCAGAGCTCCGGCACACACCGCGGCCAGCCCGACCGGAATCCCACCCGTTCCCACACCCATCACCGCTCCCCTTCGCATCCGACCACCGTCAACTCCCTTCGCCCGCGCCCCGGATCAACTCCCGCAGCCGCTCCCATCCCCGCTCGTACGCGAACGCCTCCTCGCCCCAGCGCAGCGCCGGCACCGTCCGCACCAGCCCGGAGGAATCCCGCTCCAGGACATGGACCTCGGCGATCCGGCGGCGCCCGGCCCGGTCCCGTACGAGATGCAGGACCACCGACAGCGCCGCCGCCAACTGGCTGTGCAGCGCGGCCCGGTCGAGGCCCGCGGCCGTACCCAGTGCCTCCAGGCGGGCGGGGACGTCGGCCGCGGCGTTCGCGTGCACGGTTCCGCAGCCGCTGTCGGATAGCAGGAAAGATTTCAGTCGGCACATTGCTGACCAGGGCGCTGAAACCTTTTGCGAGGTGACCTGCAACACATTCACCGCACGATAGATTTCAGTGCCCGATCCGAGCGCAGGGTAGACATCGCAGGTTCGTCACTCACCGTCAAAGGAGCGGGCCAGCAAGGTTCGACGTATCTGAAGCATCGACGTAGCACGGCGCGTTCGACGGGGTGGGGCACTGGCCTGATCGTCGGCGCAACAAGCCGGGTCCCTACCGCAGAACCCGACTGTCGCGCCTCCTCACGGAGGGCGCATTACCCGCGCCAACTCTACGATTCCAGCCAGGAGTTGTCGCCGTATCCTGTGGCAGCCTTTGCGCCATGTCTCATTCAGCGGCAGCGCTCGAACCGGGAGGCCGGGCATGCCGCGACGCGGTGAACGGCGCCGGGACTTCCGGCACGAGGAGCCCGTTACGAGGCCAGAGAGGATCGGCATCCGGCAGGTCGTCACGCCAGACTCCCGGGGAGAAACGGGTCCTGCAACTCGACCCGTTGCAGTTCGCCTGCCAGACGCTCGCGGCCGAGATTAAAGATGAGCGGGTCTGATACGTCGACCTGACGGGGCGCAGGATGGACACGGCCAGCAGCCGCCTCCAGAGGCTGCGGCTGATCCGCGTGTTTGTCGACGAACAGCTGGCTGGCCGGGGGCCGGAGACGTTCCTGATCAGGGCGGATCCGGATCTGTTCAAGATGCTGCTGGCCTGGACGAAGTCGCTGTCGACCCAGTGGCCGCGTGGGTCGACTCGTCCCGGGACCTTCGCGGCGAACATGTGGATCCTGCTCAACCAGCGCCAGCGGCACCCCAACCGTGACCTTGCTCCGCAGCTGGCACAAATCGCTGCGGCCACGATCATCGCCTCGCTCCACCGCGACAACCAGATGTTGCGAAATCAGCACCACCCCAACGGCACCCTCACTCCGCTTCCACTGTTCAAGTAGGCCCGAGCGAGACCGGATATAACCCCCGATTGCCGAGGTTGACGGGTGGACGCACTATGAGTACATGAGCGACCGAATGGATCGCCTAATCGAAGGGTTCCGGGATGCCGTGAACCATATGCCGGAGCTGGCGGAAGAGCTTCCGGATGACGTTGACGCCTACGACGTCGGTTACGAAGCCGGCCGCGCGGCTCTGGCACCGATCGCCTGGGCGCGGGCGGTCGGAGACCGGGTCCAGACCACCGAGCTCACGGAGATGCTTGGCCTATCCCGTCAGGCTTTGCAGAAGCGGGTCCGGAACCACACCTTGATCGGGTTGCCCGGGAAGCAGACCACCCACTATCCACAGTGGCAGTTTGACTTCATGCGAGGCGAGATCCTCCCTGCCGCGGAGCGCGTGCTCCGAGTCTTTCGCTCGAACGGCGAATTCGACCCCTACATGATTGCCGCCTGGATGAACGAGCCCTGCGCCGAGCTCGAAGACGCAAGGCCATCTGATCTGCTTAAAGATGAAGGGAGGGTTGAAGAGCTTTTCGAGCTAGTGAGAGTTGTCGCAAAGAGGTGGGCTCAATGATGTCACGCGCCCCTCAAAGCAAGAAGAAGATCACAGAGCTCGGAGACCGTTTTCCCTCGCTCCAGATCGACTCCTCACGGACTCTCTTCCGGTCGCACCGCTCTTGCTTTGGGGCCTTGCACTACTGCACTTGCGGTTACTGCCGGTTTGATCCGCCCAAGAATATGAGGACCGAGTACGGCTGCTGCTGCACCGCTGACACCCCTGAAGTTGCCTTGTTAGAGCATCTCGCCGGAACAAAAACCGTCTCCACGACTTGGGCTGCCGATCGAAGAATTTCAGAGGTCACAGCGAGGAGGCCGCACCAAATTGCAGACATTTCTGATACTCACCTTGGCGCCTGGGGCATCGGTGCAGAAATCCAGGTCGGGACAAATCGGCGGCAAACGCAAAGCTGGGGCCGGGCCTTCAGGAAGGCTGGCTTCGAGGGCATCCGACATAGATCGCGGCAGGCGAACGCCACCGACCCTAGCTGCGTTGCCTTCTTCGGGCTGCCCGGCGAGCGCGATGACCTCCTCAGCTGCCAACGGCCCTTGCCCATTGGATGGACTCTGCTCAGGGAAGTCGAGCGAAAGTACGGCATCCAATGCTTCCCTCCAGCTCCGCTCTTCGACTGAGCTTGCAGATGGAGGTTTTATGATCGGCAAGCCGTCGCGACGGCGTGCCCCTGGAGCGGAAAATATCGTCGGATGCTGCTCGCATCCACGCTTCCGCTGACCTGCCGTTGATTGCGTGTCCCGGGTATCAAAGAAATCCCGCATCATCGCAGGAGTTGGGGAATCCTGGGCGGCTCCGTGAGACACATCCCGAGCGGACACAGTCTCCCGGCGGCGACCGCGATGCAGATCCTGGCATACCTCGCCATCCCCAATCACCGTGGCCACCCAGTGAGCCGATGGGCGCCACCGATTTATTGACAGGACCAAGGAGCGACTGGGCCCCGCGTGTTTCTGGATGTGCGTTACAGACGGTTGATACCTGATGGCAGTCGCAGGTGCATGTTTCTCCCCAGCATGCACCTGTTTGATATTAGTGATCCACAAGGCTTAGAGAATGGACAGGGAGTATCCTCCGGCAGGTGATCTTGACCGTTTGTATCGCGCAGCGACAGAACGATCTGACCAATTGAAGCGCAAAGATACCACCCATGAACAACTCAATTGACATCGCCCAACAATCTCCCGACATCTTGCTGAACATTTGAAGCAAAACATCGGAGGATCATCATGCTCCTACGATACACTTTCTCCTGAGACAGGATACTTTCAGGAGTGATCTCCGGATCATCCACTCCGTGAATGAAGAGATTACGTAACTCTCGAATCTTATTCAGGTCGGCATAGGTGCAAGTTTCCATACCGGGGACCCATCCCGTGACAGGAAGGACCGTGACGAACGGACTGCTCCCGAATACCCTTCCAGATTCGATGCAGTCCAGGAACTGTTTAGTCTTGTACCACTTAGAATTCAGTTCGTCGCAGATATCAGGCGGCAGCACCTCTGCCGCCATGGCGCGTCGCACAATCTTCTTGACAAAATTCTCAAAGAGAGTCCACTGGAAGCAATAGCACGTGTAGTATGCAAAATTTTGCATATCATCGGGGACCCGCCTCGGTGCCGCGTCATCCTGGTCGGAGAATATGCCAGTCGTGGCCATCCAGTTGAGGCTATTGACAGCAACGACGCAAAATCTCCTAAACTGCTCGTCGGTCCGCTCGTCTCGCAGGGCCTCACGCACCACGTCATGTTCAGGAATCTCCCGATGGGCCTGTTTCAGTTTATCGTGGTTAGAACCATAGATGTTGGCCGCATGGAAGAACCTGTCGACGCGAACCGAGAAGTACGCATAGTTCTCGAACTCCTCAAGGACAGACGGGGCCATCTGCCTCCCCAATCATGAGCGCCAATATCCCGGCTCCCATCCAACCACTTTGTGACGTCAGGTGACATGGTGTCGCAGAGAGTTGCTTCAGCAGGTTCTAGTCAGGTGGCCGAGGGGGACGGTGCACTGTTTGCACCCTTTACCCTCACAGCGGACGGCGGCGCCGTCGCGCGTCAGGAGATCGGGACCGTCGCAAGATAGTTACGGAGAGCGAGAGCTACATGTCTGTTCGCCGTAGCCATACGACAACAGGGCCGCATCCAACTGCTGGATCGTCGCATCACGGCGTGCCGGGGTTTTAGCCAGCTGCGGCCTGGCCGTCTTCCTCCTCAGGGTTGGGGCATTGGTCTCTTGGGGGAGGCAAAGGGTTCTCGTGCCACTTCGTGTCGTACGTGCTCTGCGCGTGCTCGTTGATCACGATGGTGTCGAGGAGGGGGCGGTCGATCCGCTCCGCGCCGGTGAGCAGCGCGTCGGCGGCCGCCTCGCGGATGAGTTCCGCCAGAGAGCTGATGTTGCCTCCGGTACGGCGGTACAGATACTTCCACTCGCCGACGAGCGTGTTAGGCCGATGCTTGTACAGGACGAGGGCCTCTTCCATCGCGGTGATGACGGAGACCCAGTCGCCTTTCTCTTCCCTGGTCCGGATGTTGTAGGGGGTCATGTGGAGGAGGGTGTTACGGCCGGCGGTCTGGGTGGCGCGGGCGTCGCCGGTGCCTTCGAGAAAGAGGCCGGATTGCTTGAGGTCGACGCCGGTGTAGATGAAGGTGGCTGCGGTGTGGTTCGCGATGTGCTTCAGATGGTCGTTGACGACCTTGCCCTCCTTGAGGGAGAGGTCCATGAAGTGGGCGTCGTCGATGATCACGAGTTCCACGCCGACGCGGCGCATGTTTTCGAGGACGAGGCGGGTGATGTCGCTTTTGGTGGCGCCGGAGCGGTAGGGCTGGGCGAGGTACTGGGCGAGCGCGATCGACAAGTCCTTCGGGGTGGCCTGGGAGGGGATGTTGATGTAGACGACGGGCGTGTAGTCGATCAGCCGGCCGTCGAGGACGTAGCGCTTGTCGAAGCGGTCGGGGTGGTTGCGGCGCAGTCCGTGCTCGAAGTCGTAGGCGAACGTCTTGACCAGGGTGGATTTGCCGAGGGTGGCGGGGCCGTCGAGAACGATGCTGCGCCGGGCACCGGCGGGCTGGAAGGCGTTGGTCATCATCCGGCGGCGGATCTGGTGGTGGATGGTCTGCATCTGGCTGGTGCGGACGATGACCAGGGCGCTGTGGTGGGCGGCTCGGGCCGCGTTGTGCAGGCGGCGTTCCTCGTCGTTGAGCTGTTCGTAGACGGCCAGGGGCAGCAGGACCGGCTTGGGCGGGAGGACGTAATCGAGGTATTCGCGCCATTCCTCCTTGGTGCGCGGTTCGGACAGGCCGGGGTGTCTGAAGTCGCCTGATCCGAAGGCCTCTTCGGGCTGGTCGTCGAAAGGGTCGGGGGTGAGCATGGCGGTCAGCCCTCCTGGCTGGTGTGGGGGTTCCAGACCTCGGCGGGCTGGACGGTGAACGGGTCGAAGTCGTCGTCTTCGCCGCTCAGGTCGGGGACGGCGTGCAAGGCAGGGACGGTCGGCCTCGCGGTGTCGGCCGCAGGGAGCGGCGGTGCGGCGGGGACGGCCGGGGTGGAGCGTGCTTCGTCCTGGGCCTGGGCCTGGGCGCGGTGCCGGTCGCGGGTGTGGCGTGTGCGGTCGGTCTTGGTCCACGTCTCGGGGGCGTCGGTGCGGTTTTGCAGGTCCCACAGGGCTGTGGCGATCTGCTCCTGGTAGTCCTTGTCCTTCGGGTCGCCGCCGCGGAGTTCGACCAGGCGTTTGGCCTCGCGCAGGGTGATATCGGTGAAGGGCTGCAGGTCGCTGAGTGCTTTGGTCCACCGCAGCGTGTACCAGGTGTCGTCGCGGGGGTTGTGGAAGTAGGCGTGCAGCAGGTTGCGCGGGTCGTAGCGGATGGGCCACTGCCCGTTGTCGTAGGGGGACTTGGCCCGGCGAAACTGGTAGAGCACGTCCGCGTTGTAGACCAGGTAGTTGAGCTCGACGCCGTAGGAGTTGATGGTGCGGCCGTTGTCGGCGATGGGCAGCAGTTCGTAGTAGATCTTGGGGTCGCGGGGGCAGTCGACGTAGCCGGCCGAGCCGAGTGCCATGGCGTACGCCTCGTTGGGTGAGACGTGCAGGTCGGGGAAGCCGTGCAGGTGCAGCCCGGAGTGGTGTTGGTTCTGGTAGACGGTGACGACGTATTCGGCGAAGAACTCGGCGATCTCGTCCAGGGTCCAGCGGGCTTGCTGTTCGACGTTCTTGCCGCGGTGGGCAACGTTGAAGCCCTTGTAGCCGGCGACGTGCATGGAGAACTGTTCCCGGATCGTCCCGAACAGGCGTTCCACGTGGGGTTTGTCGGTGGGCTTCAGCTTGCGGGCGTCCTGCAGGTCGATCCTCCATGTGCGGCAGGCGCGCTTGACGACGTCGGACTTGTAGGGCTTGCCGTGGTCGTAGAGCAGGGTCTCCGGGTAGATGACGGGCCGGGCGGCCGCTTCGGCGAGGCGTTCGTCGACGCTGAGGTGACGTTCGTAGGGGACGCGGAGCATCTGGTAGCGCAGGGCGTCGGCCCATTCGGGGCGCATCGGCTCGGGCGTCATGACGTCCGCGAGGAGCAGGCCGATGTCGATGGCCTTGGTTCCCAGCGGCGTGAGGCGCCAGGCGAGGATGCAGCGGGTGGCGATGTCGATGGCGATGGTGAGTTCGACATTGTAGGTGTCGTTCATCGCGGGGTCGTAGGCCAGGACGTCGAGCGGAGTGGTGTCGAGCATGACGACCTGGCCGGGCCGGTGGGCGATGACGTTGCCGAAGGTGCGGTCGGGCTGGTTGGCGTCCGAGATCCGCTGGTAGGCGGGGTCGGAGGGACCGCGGTGGAGGAGGAGTTTGACCGCGCGGCGGAAGGTGTCCGGCTTGGGCAGGGGGACGGTGCCGGGGCCGTAGTCCTCGTCCAGGCGGTTTTGGCAGCGGCGCCTGAAGCGGGTGGAGACGCTGGAGGAGCTGTCGAGGCGCTCGGCGGCGGCCTGCTCGCGGATCGCGGTGATCACCCGTTCGTCGATGTTGCGCAGCGGGTTCTTCAGCCGGGCTTTACGGCCGTCGACCAGACCCCACAGGCCCTTCTCCTCCCACGCGCCGAGCAGTTGCCAGACACGGCGCTCCGTCAGGTCCAGTTCCGCCGCCTTGGCCGCGACGCGGTGTGTGAGCAGGAGGTCGGGGTGATAGTCCGGGCGGGGCTCGCCGGGTTCGGCCTCGAAGGGGGAGCCGGAGCGGTAGCCGGTGGTGGCCTCGTGCAGGTGGGCTTCGAGTTCCAGGGCGTTCTCGCGGGCCTGTTTGTTCTTCAGGGTCTCCAGAACGCCGCCGGGATCGAGACCCACGGTGTCTTTGCCGGCCTGCTCCGGCGGTGCGGCCAGGGCGCGGAAGGAGGCGTCGGTCAGCAGGATGGTGAGCATGATCGTCTGGTGGTGTCCGGAGATCGAGCGGAGCCGGACCAGGGCGCCGGTGAGGCCGGTGACCTGGTGCTGTTCTTCCTCGAATTCGATCCAGTCTTCGGCTGCGATGCGGTAGCGCTGGTCCATCAGGCGGCGTGCTCCGGAGCGGGCGCGGCCCACACCTGGGTGTGGTCGCGGAGCGGGCGGGTGAGGTCGAACAGCAGGCGGTGGTGCCACATGAGGTGGTAGGTGACGGCTCGTTCGATGTCCGGTTCGGGCCACAGGGAGAGCAACTCGGCGATGCTGAGGGGCTGCTGGGCGCGGAAGAGCAGGACGTGAGCGACAGGGGCCGCGGCGTTCAGGGGTCTGCGGTAGCCGGCGAGCCATTCGACAGTCGCCCATAGCTGCGCATCCGGCTCGCCCACCATCGTGTAGTCCCAGCCGAGCTGCCGGCAGGCGGAGGCCGTGCGGGCGGCCTGGAGACGGACTTTGGGTTTGCCGATCTGTTCGGGGTTCTTGACGTCCAGCAGCAGCACGGAACCGTCGGTGCGCCGCACGAAGAGGTCCGGGTAGTGGGTCCAGGTCCCGTCGGCGTCGACGCCCTCGAAGATGAACGGCTGGGCCGCGAAGCAGTCGACCTTCTCGTCGAAGTCGAGGATTTTCATCCAGCGGGCTTCCAGGAAGCTCTCGTAGTCCAGGACGGTGTCGCTGCTGGCCGCCCAGTAGGAGCCGGGGGTGTGCTCCTGCCCTGGGTAGGTGGGGAAGTCGCGGGCCGGCTGGCAGGTCTCGAAGCGCACCTCGCGGGCCTGGTCTGCGGGAAGGAGGCGCTCGATGCCGCCGGCGTCGTAGTAGTGGAGGTACAGCTGGCGGGACGCGTGCCGTACGGGCCGCAGGGTCTGTGTCTTCCTCGGGCTCATGCCGCTGTCTTTCCTGAGGTGGGGGAATCGAGCAGGGCCTGCCCATAGGCGGTCAGGCGGCGGGCGACGGCCTCAGGCAGCCAGGTGGCGAAGCGCCGCCCGCCCTCGCGGACGGAAGACCTGCTGGCAGGTATCCACAGGTCAGGGGCGTAGGCGGGGGCTTCACGGACATCGCCGCCGGTGAAGTACTGCCAGATCCAGGCGGCAGCATGGCGGCGGCGCTGCACGGTGACGTCGTGCCCCAGTGGGTGGCACACCTCGAACAGCACGGCGTGCGGGACCGTGGTCAGTGCAGCCAGCATCCGGCGGCGGGCAGCGTAGTCGGTCAGGCTGCGCTCGACGGTGCGGGCACCGAGTCGTTCGATGTCCTGCCAGAAAGCTCCCGCGTCGCTGATGCGCTGGACGAGCGTGTTCGTCACGCGGGCGGCCTTGGCAGGGTCCATGGCCAGCTCGGTGGCGGCCTGCTGCCAGCTGACGGCGCCCGCGAGCCGGGCCAGGGCGAGAGCGGCCAGGCGCCTTCCACTCGTGGCGGCGGTGCCGGGCAGATGCCGGGCGAGCAGTTCCGTGTAGTCGTCGGCGTCCGCGAGGTGGGGCAGGTGGTCCGCGGTGAACGAGGGCAGGGACTGGGGGCGCCTGGCGAGGACTCCGGCGACACGGGAGGCGGGCAGGGCAGCGGCACGTAGCAGGGGATCTAGGCAGACAGGGCGGGGTATGGGCCGTAGCGGGTCACTCTTGCCGGGCGTGCGGCGCAGGGCGACAGCCCTATCCATCCACGGGGCCAGGAAACTCTGGCAGGTGCCGGGGTCGGGGGCGAGGAGTGCTGGTGCACTCAGGGCGAGTACGGCTGCGGCGTGCGCGGCACTGGGCGGGCTGGCCTGCAGCTGACTGCCCGCGCCGCCCCGGCTGGCGCGCTCCCGCTCTTGCTGGTCGGCCGTGAACGCGGCAGCGGCCGTATCGGGCAGGGTGGCACACGCGTCGATCTCGTCGGTGGTGGCCACCAGCCGCACCACGGCGGCGGTGAACCGCAAGGCGGCGAAGAACTCCGCCGCGGTCACAGGGCTGCCTGCCACCCGGGCGGGACCGCCGTCGGCGATGTCGAGGATGCGCTGCTGTAAGTCGGCGAGCTCGGCCGGGACGGGCACGGTGGGCAGTGCGGCCAGCTTCTGGCTGCACAACCCGGCCTTGCGCCTCCTGCTCGCGGGGCGTCGGTTGTTGCACCGGTCCAGGTCGGATATTTCGTACCGGGTGGTCAGGCCGCGGGGCTGGCCGGCGTAACCGGAGCCGAGACGCGCATGGCACTGCCGGCAGGTATCCACCAGCAGGACATGGTGCTCGGGGCACACAGCGGCCACGCCCAGGCGCCACCACAGCGGCCACACCGGAGCGAAAGCCAGGCATTGCGGGCACGCGCGGCTGGACGTGAACAGCGCCCACTCCCGGTTGCGGAGCCTGGTATGGCTCTCCTCCCGCTGTGCCGGCTGGTCGTGCCTGGTGAAATCCAGCACGGTGCCCGCATACCGCGACAGCTGCATCGCCTCGATCACATGCTCGTCCAGGCCGGTGGCCGCCCCGACGCCCTGGAGGCCTCGCCGCGTGAGCGCGGTACCGAACCACAGCGGCCGTACCCCCGCGTAGCCCGGGTGGCATTCCAGACCCAGCGCCTGCGCGGCCCGCCCCGGGGCGATCTGCCAGTCGGCTGCGGCGCGGCTGAGCCAGGACGGGAACGACTCACCCTCGACGGGAACCGGCAACGACGGAAGCCGACGCGGCAGCCCTCCGTTGTTCACCAGCACCCACCCTAATATGATCTTGTAGGAGATCTCCTACAAGCGTGGGACTGTACTACGGTCTGGTCTGTGGCGAACAGCAATCCCGATGCAGGCGTCCCGGCTCAGCGGCTGGCCTTCGGGCGCCGTCTTCGGGTTCTGCGTATGCGGGCGGGAATGACCCAGACCGCGACGGCGGCCGCGGCGGGGATGGACCGGTCGTTTTACGCGGAGGTCGAGGCCTCGGTCCACAGCATCTCCGTCGACCGCATCCCCGCACTGGCCAGGGCTCTGGGCGTGACCCCCTCCGAGCTGTTCCAGGACATGGGTCCGGACCGGCAGTAACGGACCATGTTCATACCGGACCCAGGCGTCCGCCCGCCTGCCCCGCAGGCCGGGGCGCCACGCCGGCTGCCTGCCGTTCCCCTGCCCGGCACCAGGGAGTCGCTGCCCAGCTGGATTAACCGGATCGGCCTGCTCTACGGGACACGCCAGCCGGACATCCTGGCCGCCCTGGGACTTGCGGCGCGAGGAGAGATGCGCCCGACCACGGCGGGCCTGGGCCTTGCTCCCGCGTCCGCGGACGCGCTCGGCGCGGCGACAGGCATACTCGCGGAAACGATCAGCGGCATGCTGCTGTCGCGTTTCGCCGCCACCGCTCTGCCCAATCTCCCGTCCGCGCCCTACCGCCGTCCGGGAGAGCTGACCGCGTGGTCCGCCGGGGCCTGGGTTCTTCGCCGCCACTCCAACTTCTGCCCCAAGCGCCTTGCCCAGGACGGTCAGTGGCGGCTGGAGTGGAAGCTGCCGTGGAGCTTCGCCTGCCTGGACCACAGGGTGTGCCTGCGCACCTGCTGCCCGCGGTGCAAACGGGTCCAGAGTGGGCTGTGCTGGAGCTGGGACAGCCGCGTGTGCCGACTACGGCGGCTGGCACCGAACGCCCGGCTCCTGAACCTCGCCCGGCATCCTGAAGACGGCTCAACCACCGTGTGCCGTGGTCGCCTGGACCAGGACGTGGCGGTCCCGGTCGCCGATGCGCGAGTTCTTGAAGGGCAGAAGCGGCTGCTGCGCTGGCTTTACGGCACGCCTGAAGAGTCCGCCCGGGAGACGGAGTTCGCCTCGCTGACCGCCCTCGCCGCCCAGCGTCTCACCCCCGACATGCTGTCCAGGGCCCAGGAACCACTGCGGCCTGTACGGTTCTTCGACGACACGGGTACCGCCTGGCCTGAGGTGGAGCCGGAGCTGTCGCCGCTGTGGACCGACCCTCTGCGCATGGCCGGCGCCGCACGCGTGGCCCAGCGTCTGTCGACGCACGAGTTCCGCCCACAACGGTCGGTACAGTGGCTCAAGGTCAAGCAGCCGCGCTTCGGAGATCCGTTCGCCCATCTCATGGGTTACGGGCAGCAGTTGCACGGAACCTCCCTGGTTTTCGGGCCGTTCTGCCACGACACCGCGCACCTGCGCGAGGCCCTACGCACCGACCTGGTGTCCCTGCCTTACCAGGGCCCCGCCTACGTCAACGCCCTGTCCCCCTACCGACTGCACCCAGAGGCCCGGAGCAGAGATCAGCCGCACTCCCATGGCAGCTCCCGTGGAGCCACCCGTCCTCAACACCGTGGTGAAGAACCTCACCCTGCTCGGCGAAGCGCTGGAGCATCCCCGGCAGACGCGGAGAGGCACGGCTTCCCAGGAAGAGCACCGCTCGCAACGACGCCGCCTGCCGGCCGTCCCGTCTCGGAGCAGGCCACCTGAACAGCCCAAGCCCGACATCGTCAGACGCTGTGCCCTCTCAACCCGCGCTGGAGCCCTGCTGATGCACCTGCTCCCTGGCGTGGACCGACGTGAAAGAGGCGTCTGCCAGCTGAACACCACCGCGGTGCGTAAAGCAGCACCGGGCGAGAGATTCGACACCCGCGAGAGCTGGTGCCCGTCCGCGGACCGTTCCGATCGTTCCGATTCCCGTTCCCTGCCCGCCGCGGCCAAGAGCGGCTCCAGAATCACGGCAAGGAGCAGAAGGGCCCAGCATGCTCGTCTCCCCTCCGCTGCCCAGGCGGCTACCGGCCGTCCCCCAGCCCGCAGCCGTGGAGTCCTTCTTCAGCTGGGTCGACCACCTCGGCCACTCCTACGAGGTGGACCGTGCCTCGATGATGCGCGCCCTGGGCCTGGCACAGCGCAATAGACCGGCGCCCGCACGGGACCTTATCCGGTACACGATGCGGATGTCCGAGGACGCTGGCCGAGCCGTGAGGGCAGCGACCGGGCTGGCGGGCAGCGACCTCTTCTTCATGACGCTCCCCTACCTGGACATGTGCTACGGCTACGGCCGTCGCTCCTCCAGAAGGCCGAAGGAGACCTGGGCGTTCTGCCCGCAGTGTCTGGCGCCGGAAGGCCGGTGGCCGCTGTGGTGGTACGAGCGGTGGGCCGCGGCGTGCCCGGTGCACCGCTGTTACCTGATCTCCCGCTGTCCCCACTGCGGCACCCCATTCACGCCGGAGCGAACGGCCTCGCACCGGGGCGAGTCCGGCCGGTGCTGGGGGTTTGGCGACGCCCCCGCGTCAGGGCGCCCACCGGCTGCCCTGCGCAAACACTGCGGCACACGCCTGTGGGAGATCGACACCAAGCCGGTCAGGGACCCGGCCGTGCTCCATGCCGTCGAGCGCCTGCGCGACAGCGTCACACCCCCTGCTCTGCACACCCTCGGCTCGTGCCTGAGCACCTATCGCGTGCTCGACACGCTCCTCGACCGGCAGGTCGTCAGGGTCCGTTCGTTCCACAGCCCAGACCCCCTGCTGCGGCGCCGCTTTGCCTCGCAGCGGAGTGCCGCCCGGGGCCGGGGCGATAACTTCAGCGGTTTCCTGGACCCCCGCAACATGACCGCTGACGGCATCGACGACTCTCTCCGTGACCCCATCTCCAGGGCCTGCCGCCTCAGTGTCATCGGCCGGATCCTGACCTCCGACAACATGAGTGCCACCGCTCATGACCTCCTGGAGATCCTCCGCTCCACGAACGCGAACACCAGTTTCATCCCGCAGTACCAGGGCGCGCAACCAGCCAGGCCCGACCTCGACGGTTTCCTCCGGGCCGTCTTCGACCAGGGCGCCCCCTACTCCTCCGAGCACCGCACACCGCAGCCGCCCCCGCCGCGCAGGCCACCCGTCACCTGACAGCTCACGACAAGGCGACGCCCCTCCTGCCCGGCACTCCCCCTCCGCCCACAGCCACCGGCAGGCTCTCCCGCCGCAAGCGCCATCCAAGGAGGATCCCGATGCCGGCGTCACCCGCCCCGGACGAGCCCGCAGCGGATGCGGCCAGGACGCTGCCACGACGGCTGCCCGCCGTGCCGCTGCCTCAGTCCGGCGAGTCGCTGTTCAGTTGGATCGATCACCTGGCCGCCCACTACGACGTGGACCGCACCCAGATCATGAACCGGCTCGGGCTGAAGCCCGCGACCGCACACGCCGCCCGCCTCGCCCGCCACACCGCCGAACTCCCCCTCGCCTGTGCCCGCCCCCTGCACGCCGCCACCGCAATCGACCCCAAACAGCTCCGCGACATGACCTTGTTCGGCATCGTCAGGCAGAGCACCGGCAGACTCGACCGCCATCCCGACTACCGCTGGGCCCCGGAAGAAACCTGGGCCTTCTGCCCCCAGTGCCTCGCACCCCCCGCGCGCTGGCCTCTGTGGTGGTACCACTCCTGGGCGGTGGTGTGCCCGACGCACCGCTGCTACACCGCTTCCTCGTGCCCGGACTGCGGCTCACCGTTCTCCCCGTCCATCCTGCGCAGCGACGCGCCGGGCAGATGCCCCGGGTTCCTGCCCCGCGCCGACAACCCCGTCGCTCTCCCCCCACCGGGCAAGCGCCTCTCCAAACGCCAACGCTGCGGCCGCCCCTTGTGGGAGATCGAGACACCCCCCGCCACCGATCCCGCCGTGCACGCCGTCTTCCACCGTCTGCTCCAGTTCCACGACGAGGAGACACCGAGCAAGGATCTCCAGCAGTGGTACGACGACCTGCGGACCCTGAAGGTCCTCCTCGCGGACCCTCACCCCCTACGCGTGCGGGCCTTCACCAGCACCGACCTCGTTCTCCAGGAACGCTTCACCGCCGAGGAGGGCCCCTCCCCCTGGGAGGACCCCGCCCTCCTCATCAGGTGGCGGCGCTCCGATTCCGGCTTCCTCTACCCGATGCGGCGCACGTCACCGAACACATGGACCGGGCTGCGCGACCCCATCAGCGCCGCCGCCAAGCTCACGGTCATCGCCTCGGTCCTCGACAGCCAGGATCCCGCCGCCGCGGCCCGGGGCGTCTTCGCCGTCACCCACCCCGCCCGGCTCCGCGACTTCGACGACCACCTGCCCTCATACATGTACCGGGCCAGCCCCGGCCTCCGCGAACTCCTCGCCCGGGCCCTCGACCCGCAGGCAGCGGCCCGACTCCCCGAAACGTGACCGGCCGATGACCGCTACTGCCGCCGGTCTCAGCCGCTCCCGCTGTCTGGACAGCGTCAACCTGCGGGCCGCTTCCCCTCAATTCCGGCTGAGCGAAAGCTCAGACACCGGCAGGAGCACGCAAGGAAAGCGCACTTTGGAGTGACGGATCCACGAATTCAAGTCTGCTGTCAAAACGATGCTGAAGATTACTGACCAGTCGGGCAATTGCATTTCCGCATCCGCCGGACTCCAGGTGGACCCGCATCCACTGACGGCCAATTTCCATTCTGACCTGCTGACCGACGTGCAAATCGACCGCGTCGACGTAGATCACATCATCCTTGAACTGCGGGATTCCCCACAATCGGAATGGCTGTCTGGCCGCAAACAAGCTCGCAGCAAACTGCTCCATGTCCGGGATCTCACGGCTGAATCGAATGGCGATCGGGCCGCCACTGAACGTGAACCCGTCATCAGCACTGCCGTCGAGCGGGCTCCACGCCAATGAAGACTGTTCACACAGCTCCACAAGCTTTCGATATCTGCCCACGATGATGTTCACGAACTGAAGGTGATATTCAAAGTCTCCCGTGACTGCGAATCTCCCCATACGGTGAACCGCTTCGTCGAGCCTGCCGATGGAATCCCGGACAGAGACCTGCACGCTGTCGAAGGAGACCGCAGACCGGTAGTTGTCTTCCTGTGAGATATAGGCGAGCAGCCGCTCGGCACCACCACCCGAGAGGTTGATGCTCAGGTCTTGCGCCGGATCACTGGCGGGCAGGAAGTCATGTCCTTGGAATTTCGTTTTGACTCGGTTCGAACTGGCACCCGGCCAAAGGTTCTGCAGATGATTCGACGGCAGCCAGAGCCAGTCCAGCTCTCGGCGACTCTCGATCTTTTCCTTCAGGATGGGGAGGATTCCGCCCATAGGAATTTTCGTGTGGAGGGACCAGAAGCGGCCCTGAAGCTGGTCAATCCACACCTCGCCGTCATTGACGTATGCCCGTTTGATGTAGGCGTCGTCCGTCTCAATGAAATTCGAGGAGCCGAAGATGGTCGCCATGATGTCGTCCGGCGAGGAGGAGCCACTCGGGTCGTGGGCCTCCACCACGATGGTCCTGGTGGGAGAGGACACGTCGCACCCCAAGCGATCGATCATGTCCGCGCGCGTGGTCATGATGCCTCCTCTCCTTCCGGGCCCTCTTCTTCATCGTCGGACGGTTCGGAGGGGTCTCCCAGCTCGGAAGATCCTTCGACATCGGCGAGCAGATCGAGCTGGTTAGGATCGACCGGCCTTCCCCTGCGTCGTCTAGATACCCGCGCCAGTGACTGATACGCGATGGTGCGGCCTCGGTGGTCAAACTCCTCAGGGGTACGAAGTAGCCTTACCACACCTTCAGGCCCACCGCCGGGCACTCGCTCGTAACGATACGTGTCGGGTTCTTCGGTGCTCAGTTGACGCAGAGCCGCTTGGAATCGCTTGGCGATCTGCTGCCTGATCGCCTGTTGGTATCTTCGATAGTGAACGCACAGATCTTCAGCTATCCGGGGTACCGAGACTTCTTCGATCCTTCGGGCCGCAGCCTTAATGAGGTATGGACGCAGCTTGTCAACGAAGACCGAAACGGGCGAGTCGTGATCAAAGTCAATAATTCGCGTCGGCGGTGCAGGCAGCTTGACCGAACCTCCGGGGAAAGCATCCCGGAGAATCTTCGAGGCCTTGTCCGCCCGTCTTAAGCTGACCTCGGAATCGCTGACGGTCAGCAGTGCATAGTCGGCTAAAACGCTGTCGAGCCCCTGAATGACTCGCTCAGACTTATCGGCGAGGCAGACATACAGCACCTCCGATGTCAAAGGCTTCCTGTTGCTGAGTGTAATAGCCGCAGCAGTGACGACGGATTTCGGGTCGATCATTCCATAGCGTTCGGCCTGCTCGTTCTCAATGTTGTTTCCTGACTTGCACTCACAGAAAACGAGATGAGACTCGGCCTCATTGAGCAGGACGACATCAATTGTCACTTTGCCGCCCGCGGAGCAGGCCACGGTGATCTCAAGGCCCACGATCCTGAATCCGGCACGATTCAGCACGGCGGGGTTGATGTCGTTCGGCGCACATAGGCCCAAGAGGGCGTTGACCGGCATCAAGCGCTCTTCCAACGACGCCCCCCTGGCGAATGTGTTTGTGGGTGATGCTAGCGGCTACTCCCGGAAGTCCGGAAGATCTAATATGATCCGATGTTCCTAACTAGAACGTGCGTGCCCATGGTGGCCGTCTGCGGCAAAAGTCGCCGGCTGTGCGATCCGCTGGCCTAATCGGGCGGGCCTCACCGCACTGACCGAAGATCGTGGTTCGCAGGAGCGGCACACAACCGGGCAATGACATGGGGTGGACTAGACAACGTCGGGGTGGCTGTCGATCCATGACAGACCGCCGAGATCGAGGTGGCGGCGGGCGCGAGTGACCGCGACGTAGGCGAGGCGCGCGTCGGTCTCGCTAACCGGCTCCGGGATCGGGCGGCCGTGGGCGTCGTGCTGGTCGGTGTCTTTGGGCGGGGGGAAGTCGTCGGCGATTTTGACGGCGGCCCATTCGCGTCCCTTGGCCTTGTGCGCGGTGGAGACAGTGACGTCGGCGTGCTGCTCGTCGGTGAGTGCGTCGACGGCGGCGAGGATGGCGTCGGGTCCGTGCGTGTCGACGAGATCCACGAAGGGCTGGAGATCGCCGCCGGCGGGATCGTAGGCGGCGTAGTCCTGGAGTTCGCTCCAGGAGGCGAACAGGACCAGTTCCGGATGGTTCGTGCGGCTGCCTTGCTTGAGGTCCTGGGCCGCGAGCGCCAGTGCGGTCAACGTGTTTCCGCCACGGGCCAGGGCGACGCGGTGGCCGTCGGCGAGCAGGCGCAGGACTTCGGTCATGGCGCCGATGTTGGTGCGGCACAGCACCGCGTCGGGGCGGGCGAGGATGCCGACTTCGGTGGGGATGGTGTCGGTGCCGGTCAGGCGGATGGGCGCGTCGGCCAGTTGCAGCCAGCGGTTGGCCTGCTTGGCCAGTCGGGGGCCGAAGCGGAAGGAGCGGGTCAGGGTGAGGTGAGTGGCGTCGAAGCCGGTCATCACGTCGCGGGCGCCGCGCCAGCCGTAGATGGCCTGAGCGGAGTCGCCGACCATGACCAGCTGGGCGTGGTCGCGCTGGGCCGCGAAGACCTGCTCCAGCACCGGGTTGGTGTCCTGGGCCTCGTCGAGGAAGAGGAAGTCCGCGTTGATCTTCGGTTCGGTCAGGGCCCACATTTTCAGGTAGTGGTCGTGTTCGAAGCGGACGGCCCCCTGCTCAGGATTTTGAAGGTCGGCCCAGGCTTTGACGGCGAATGGCAGGACCTCGGTGGCGAGTTGTGCTTGTTCGGCCGGGGTTCCCAGGCCCCTCAGGTGCGGTACGTGGCGGCGGTCCAGGGTGCGGTCGGCGGAGTGGCAGTAGCGGGTCACGGTGCGCAGCACGGTGTGGGACAGGGTCCGGTGGCTGATGTCGTGGTCGCCGATACGGATGGCGCGGGTAAGGCCGAGGGCCTGGCCAGTCTTCCAGGCGGGCCGGCGGGGGCTGTTGAGACGGTGGGTGTAGCGGTGGCCGAGGGCGGCGTAGGCCGTGGCGTGGGCGGTCTTGCAGAGCACCGTGCGGGGGAAACGCGATGAGGCGTCGTGGGCGATGGCCTTGTTGAAGGCGAGGTAGCGGCCGCGGCGCGTGGTGTCGGCAGCGAGTTGGATCAGGGTGCTGGTCTTTCCGGTGCCGGCGCCTGCTTGCAGGACGAGGTGGTGGCCGGCGCGGAAGGTGTCGGCTGCTTCGGTCTGTTCGTCGGTCGGGGTGGGCAAGACGGGCTCCGCTGAAGAGGCAGGGTGGCGGGGAGGAAGAGGATCGTGTCGGTGGCCGGCTCCGTGGAGGGCCGCCGAGGCCCTACTGGTCCGCTGGTACGCGACGGGCGAGAAGGGTGCTGGCCGCGCAGACCAGCACTTCCTCGGCGGTGTGGTGGGCGAGCAGCCTTTCGAGTTGTGCCGTCAGGCGCCGGGCACGCGCTCGTTCGTGCCGGGCGACGGCTGCGGTCACGCTCCGGCTGAGGAAGTCCTGGGGCCGCTGTCCCTCGGCGTCCGCGGCCCGGCGGACGGCCGTGAGGGCGGTGCGGCTGAGCGCCACATTGAGCCGGACCTGGCCTCGATGGTCGGGGTAGTGGGTGGTCAGGACATCGATGGGCAACAGCGCGCCGAGCTGGCGTCGCAGCCGATGCAGTGCGCGGCCGGGACTCCTGGCCTGCTGCACGGCCATCAGCCGGGTGAGCTCCGCGTTGGCGGCCAGCGGCACGGCGCGGCGGGCGCGGTGGAGTTCGGCGGCGGTGGCGGGCCGGGTCAGGGTGACCTCGATGGCGTGGTGCGGTGTCACCGGCAGCCCGCCCCCCGTCCGCGCTCCGACGGGTTGGGGCGCCGGGTGAGGTTGGGCAGCCGGGTGTGGACGTGCTTGTGATGGAGGAGCGGGTCGAAGAGTTCCCAGTCGGCGACCGCCAGGTCCGGGGCCGAGGGAGCGGCGGCGTGCTGCGGGCAGCGCTGAGCGCGCCAGCGCAGCTGCTCGGCGTAGGGCAGGCGGGTGAGATCGTAGACGGCCATCACCGAGGCGGGCAGGGCCAGTTGACCGGTCGCGGTAGTGGCCGGCATCAGGCGCCAGGTACCCGCTGGGGCGTCGGGGGTGAGCAGCGCGCTGGTGCAGCGGTGGCGGAGTCGAGTCTGCGCGACGCACCGGATCTCGTCCACGGGACGGAGAGCGAGGTAGTGGACGTACAGGAGCCGCACCACGGGCCGGGCCGGACGACATACGGCAAGCGTCGCCGCCTCAGCCTCCGGCGGTGCACAGGGTGCGAAGGCCCCGGCATCGATCAGGCGGCGGGTGTTGACCGCCAGACGGCGGCGCAGCCCCGCCAGTTCGGGCGGAGCCGGCGGCGTGTCCCGCGCGGGGCAGAGCACGGCGTGCGCCACCCGGCACCAGCTGCTGCCGTCGCCCGCGGGGTGGGCGACGCCGGAACTGACGTGCCACCGGCAGGAGTCGGGCACCTCGGCGACCGGCAGTTCAGGGGGATGCAGGCGCACGGGCCGCTGATCGACGCCCTGATACCACTCGATCCGGTTGCCGCAGTCACGGCAACGATCGCTCTGGCCGCAGCGCAGGAGCCGGCTGGGACCGTCGGGAGCCACGCGAAGGAAACGCCGTGCATGAACGGTGACGGGGCTGCCGTCCCAGTGCTGACGTGAAGGTGGGGGTGTGGAGCGCATGGGCGCAAAAATGGCGGACGACACGCCGGGAAGATCTCATCGGCGCCGTAGCAGTCCCCCGTCCGGCCGCATCCATGACAACAGGTGTGCGAGCGCACGTTCACGCGTTCGCTCCCGGGTCACCGGTTCAGGTGATCAATGGCGGGCCCTGCGGGGCTGTCAGGCGTCGTCCGCTCCCGCCGAATCGTGCCCCTGACACAGAAGGCCGAAGAGGTCCTCGACCGGCGTGCTCAACGCATGGGCGAGGGCGTGCCAGGTCTTCAGCGTGCCGATGGTGCGGCCCTGCTCGATCTCGATGAGAGTGCGCCTGGCCAGGCCACTGCGGGCGGCGAGCTCGTCATAGCTCCAACCCCGCGCCGCCCGCAGACGCGCGAGCTCCATGCGCAGCGCGTCGAGATTCGGATCGGGCGGGAAGATCGTCACTCGTCAATCCGACGGTGCAGCACCCTGCCCTGTCAGTGCAGACCTCTGCCCTACTTTCCGGTCGGGCGCCCGGACGGGCGGGCAGAGGTCTGCACTATCGTGCGGCCGTCAGCCGCGTCCGGCCGCCCGCATGAGGCCGGCAACGGCGCGGATGGGCGGGAGGAGCACGTGCCCGATGAGGCTCTGTACAACACATGCGGCAGTGCGGCGCGTCTGGGCCGTCGAACTGCGGCCACAGCACGGCGGACCGGTGCTCGTCTGTCCTCTGTGCACCCCTGCGGTCCAGCCTCTGGAGGCATCCTCCGCGCGGTCGGCGGTTCTTGCCCATCTCGCCGTGCATGCCCGCCGTGACGTGCTCGCTCCCCATTTCCGCACCTGTCAGTGCCGGGAACGCGGTTGTCGGTGGCATCCGCGTCATCACGGGTGCGCCGGCGCCGTACTGCTGGTGCTCATGCGCGAGCACGGCGGCCGGATCTGGCGCCTGGCCGACATGTGTGCCGCGTGCGCGGGAGCGGTTCCGCATGCCGCAGCCGTTCCTGACACTATGACGTCCTGCAGATCCGGCCCGGCCCGTGCCCGACGTCGGGGGAGCCGGCCGCACGGGCACGACGAACGACGGCGCGTCCGGGAGACGCTCACCCATCTCGCGACGGTCCTGCCCCGCTTCTCTTCTCCGATCGCCCGGCTGCTCGCGCTGCAGTGCGCGCTGCGCGCGGAC
Organism: Streptomyces sp. NPDC091280; assembly: GCF_044768565.1. Classification (NCBI taxonomy): domain Bacteria; kingdom Bacillati; phylum Actinomycetota; class Actinomycetes; order Kitasatosporales; family Streptomycetaceae; genus Streptomyces; species Streptomyces sp. NPDC091280. The sequence goes on along the minus strand of NZ_JBIVUZ010000021.1, from coordinate 15,207 downwards.
GGCCACGGCCAGGTGCACCTGCCGGGCGGGCTCCTGCGCGCCATGCGCCTGGGCGGTCACGCCATGCCCTGGCAGGAGCTGGAACACGCTGGCTGGCTGCGCTACCTGCCGACGGACGCGAACAAGCGGCAGGGCGGTGTGGAAGCACAACTGCTCGGTGCCGATGCCCTCACGCCGTCGCCCGGGCGGACAGGCCGGGCACGAGCCGCGCACTGGGCACTGCACCCGGCCCCGCTGACCGTGGCCCGAGCCGCACCGCCCGCGATACAGCTGACCGCTCTCGTGCTGGCCGCGCACACGGCGGCTGACACCGGACGGGCCGACGCCGAGAACCTCACCCGCCTGTGCGGACTGTCGCAGGCCCAACTGGACGACCTCTTCGACCAGTTGCTGCGTGCGAACGTCCTGGAAGCGTGGAACTGCGACGGCGACGCCGGTGAAGTCCACTGGAAGCCCCGTCCGGAACATCAGCGTGAGCCGTAGCAACCGGCCGCACGTCCACTCGCCGCTCACCTTGCGCGGGCTCGTCCAGGTCAGGTGCGAGCAACAGTAGAGCGCGCACCGACCGGCACGGCAGATCCGTACCGGATCAGGCGCACAGCCCATCGCACGGGCCGTGATACCCGCGCGGAGATTTCGGCGCGGTCTCGCGGTGAGCCAGTTCGGCAGCACAGCCGCCGCGACGAACGCGGTCGCCACCTTGATCGCCCTCACGGCCGGACTGCGGCGCACGGCAAGGAAGAGTGTTCCTTGCCTTTGCTGATGCGCTCCCCTTTAACCCGTGCCAACCGGCCAACGCCCGCGGAGCCGGAGTCCTCACAGAGCGGCATTGTGACTTCCTGCGGACGGGAGGGCGGGTGTGCAACGGTGGGAACTGGCCGAGGCCGCCACTTTCCCCCGTAGCGACGGCCCCGGCCGCCCGTTCAGCCGGCGAGGATGACGGTGATCGGCTCGTCGGGGCAGTCGACGAACTGCTGGGTGAGCGCGTCACGCTCGGTGGCGTCGATGCTCAAGCTCCACCAGGTCTTGTCGGCGACCCAATCGGTGGCGTACTGGCGCCAGTAGCCCGTGTGCGGGGGCTCCACTCGCTGAGGTCCGTGTCGGCCTTGGAGCGAACAGGGTGTACGCATCGGAGACAACCTGCACACCAGGCTGGTAAACCGGCCTGCGTCCGACCCTGTCCCCTCCTTATGCGGGGCGGGGATTGCGGGTTGCACGCCGCCAGTGCTGCGTCGCGCGACGGGCGTACGTCTTCGCGCGGCACCCTGCGCGGTAGGGCGGCAGTCGGGTGGGGCAGCATCTGCTCAGCCATCGCCTGTCCGTGAGGGGTCGTCATGCCTTCCATCCACCGTGCCGCTTCATCCGTCCTGCTCGCCTGCCTGATGCTCTCGGGCTGTTCCCCCACTGCGCTGGGCGGCTCCGCCCCATCCGGAAGCGCGAGCGGTGCGAGGGAGCCGTCGGGCGCTGGCGGGCCGGGGCGGGCGATCGCGGTGGGGGCGGGCCCGCAGAAGACATACACGGTCCAACAGCAGCCGGCCGCAGGCACCTGCCACTACCGGTACCTCAAGGGCGAGCCGCTGGAGGACCCCAAGTGCACGCCCGGTGCCATCTCCCCGGCGGTCACCCAGTCGAACCTGAAGTCGACGATCTGCCGCAAGGGCGGCTACACCTCCGGCATCCGCCCCTCCACCTCGGTCACCGGCAAGGAGAAGAAGCTCAACGCCGCCTCCTACGGCTTCACCGGCCGCATGAGCGACGCCGAATACGACCACCTCATCAGCCTGCAGCTCGGCGGGGACCCCAACGACTACCGCAACCTGTGGGTGGAACCGGCCGACCCCGGCCACAAGAAGGGCTCCGGGGTCAACAACAAGAAGGACCCGGTGGAAACGAAGCTGCACACCGCGGTCTGCAAGGGCACCGTCACCCTCGCCGCCGCCCAGAAGGCCATCGTCACCGACTGGACCACCGCCCTCAGCAACCTTCACCTCGGCGGATAAAGACGACAGAAGGAGGGAGCGCTTCAGCCAGCGGTCGGAAACCGAAGTCGGTGGATGGTCTCTGATCACATAGCCTCTCCTGGCATACACACGACAAGGGGAGAGTCATGAGAGGCAGAACGGCCTGGGCCGCAGCCGGTGGGGCGGCGGTCCTGGTGCTGACGGCGGCGACCGGGGCGCACGCGGAGGGGCGGGGCGATGTCCGAGTGGTGAAGACCGTCGTCAACGGCGGTGGCAACGTCATCGTGGGTACGGCGAAGACGATCCGCTACCCGGTCGACATCACCGTGAAGGACAACTCGGGGGTGAAGGGGCTCACGCACGTCAGCACCTTCAACAAGTCGAGCGCCTACACCTTCGCGACCTGGAACGACGACTCCTCCTGCACGAAGAAGAGCGCGACCACCTCGGTGTGCCGGGCCACGCTGACCATCGACCCCGCCTGGATCGCAGACAGCGACGACATCGACACCAACAAGGTCGCTGGTGTCTGGCAGATCAACGCCACGGTCAAGGCGAACGACGGCGACTACTGGATCTCGGACCACATCGCCGAGTACAAGGTCAAGCGGGCAGCCCAGCTCACCACCGTGATCACGCCCACGAAGGTCGCCAAGAACGCCAAGGTGACCGTCACCGGCAAGCTGTCGCGGGCCAACTGGGAGGACCGCAAGTACCACGGCTTCCCTGGGCAGCAGGTCAGGCTCCAGTTCAGGAAGAAGGGCGCCGCCCACTACGCCACGGTCAAGACCGTCACGACGGGCAACATCGGGCAACTGAGCACCAAGGTGACCGTCACCTCGGCGGGCAGCTGGCGCTGGTACTTCCCCGGCACCACGACCACCTCGCTGAAGGCATCGGCCGGAGACACCCTCAACCTGAAGTAGCCGACGAGCGACATCCAGAAATCTTCTTCGGCCACCGCACATCCCATGGGCCGCAGCGGTACGTGTGGTCGGCACCAGGTGCCGACCACGACACAGGGGCGTTGTCAGTGGGAACGGATACGGTCCGCACCATGACGTCGACGGCGACTCACTCCGACACGGCGCGGTGGCTGCTGGAGGTCACCGCAGCCGCAGCTCCCGCCGACCCGACCACCTTCGAAGAACAGCGGCAACTCCTGCGCTCCGTCGCCCAGTTCGACTCCGCCTCACGGACGTGGTGGACGTACATCGGCGTGCTCGATATCCGTGCGCTGGAGATCCTTCAGCGCCTGTACGAGGCCGCGCGGCGGTTCGGGACCGAGGTGCGCGTTCAGGCGGTCGCCGCCCCGGACGCCTGGAGTGGTCCCTGCTTCACAGCCGTCGGCGAACTCGCGGCGCTCACAGCGGCGCAGGCCGGCCAGGGTCGGCGGTTGGGAGCTTCCGGTCCTCTGACTCGCTCCGGCGCACGGATCGGCGGCAGACGTTGCACGGCTTTCCATCCCCGTGCTGTGACTCCTCCGCAGCCCCAGCGCCGCGGGGCGGAAACGGTGACGTGAGCTGACCGGGGGGCCAACTCTGGTAATGGCAGGACGAGTTGGGATGAGTGCTGCTCCTCGGGTGCTGGGCCATGGCACTTACCCGGTGCCAGAGCCCTGCCCCCGGCGTGGCACTCGAGCTCCGTACGACGCAGCCGGTCCCGCTGTCGCAGGCGGCCACCGGGACACCGGTGAAGACCCGTGAGCCGGCGTCCGTGGGCCTCTGTCAGGAACTCGCCGCGCACCAAGCGGCACGGCCCGAATGGCACATCGACGCGGACATCACTGAGGCGGTGGAGCGGCAGGCCCGGGCGATGCGCGCGCTAAGCGCCCGCGCATTCCCCGAAGCCGAGCCGGAAACGGACTCGATCGACGCAGCCCGTGCTCAGCGTTGTCGTGGCAATGAACGGTGAAGGGGAACGGGTGCGCGCACTCGAGAAGAGTTGGAAGCGACCTGACCCGCCCGCTTGTTCGCACACTTCGAACCCGGTGCGACGGCCCTGCTACGAGCGTCACTGCTGCGTGACGGTCCGTCGGATCTGCCCGGGTGCCGCAGCCCACGGATGCATGCTCGCCTCTCCGAACGACCAGAAGGGGCAGACCATGCTTACGAAAGTCCGGGGCGCAATCGCGGCAGCAATGATGGCGGGGGCGCTCCTGGTGCCCGTAGCCGTGGCGACCGATGCGGCCGCCGCGTCCTGCGCGCGGCACACGACGGGCGTCTGCAAGGCGAACTCGCCGCATCCGCGCGGCGCAACCGCGAAGTGCAAGGACGACTCGTACTCCTACAGTGCCCACGCCCGCGGGACGTGCTCGCACCACCGAGGCGTCAAGTACTGGTACCGGTAGCCGACAAACGGCACCGCTGTCCGGGGCACTCCGGGCAGCGGCTGCCAAGGTGTCCGCCCAGCCCAGGCTTCGCCAGCCCCCGCTGGCGGCGCGGACGATCATGCCGTGGCTGACAGCGACGGGAAAGATCGCGGAGCCCAGGACATGCGCGACGAAGCGGACGGAGCCAGGCACGGCACCCGGCTGCGGAACCTCGCGCCCGGCTCCGTGCCCGCACCAGGGCCTGACAACTGCGCATCCAGGCGCCGGAGGCGCCCAAGGGTCCAGTGAGGACACGGGAGTTGGCCAGTGCCGGCTACCACCGTGCTCTCGCCGCCCACTGGGCAGGCCGCACCGGCCCGCCCAGTCGACCCGGACATCTCGGAGGCGGTCGAACGGCAGACCGTCGCGATGCGCGAGCTCAGCCAACGTGCTTTCCCCGAGCCGGAGTGGGAATCAGAGTCGATCGATGCGGCCCGCACTCAGCGCCGTCGTGAGGCCGACGCCTCCGGTACCCGCGCGCTGCGCTGGGCCCGGGCGGGAGGAGCCGGACCCTGACGTGCAGCAGTCTGGGCTGTGGACCACGATGTGAACCCGCCCGCGCTAGCAACGGGCTGATCCACGTAGATCTGGAGACACCGTGTTCCGAAGCCAGGTATAACGAGCGTTGTGCGGCTATATCGAGGTCAAAAGGACTGGTGGGCGGGCATGTCAGTCACTGCGCCTTCGGTGCGGTCGGGATACGATCCGGATGCGGAACAGTTTGCCAAGCAGCAAGTCGCCCGCCTGATGCGGATGTTGTCGAAAGCAGACAAGGGCGATCTGCAGGCACGCGATGATCTGGAGTCAGAGCTCCTACACCTCCAGAGCACCCGGTATACCAACCCCTTCGTCTCCTGCAGCCGCTACTGGTCGGTTGCACAGGGCTTCGCGACGTACGGGGACACACCTGGATACGTACTCACGATCGAGGGAGAAGGGCCGGGCCTTGACATTTCTGCCGTCCGCGCGAGGCATCAGATGTTCGGTGACGCTGTAGACCACCTCGCCGAGTTCGGGATCCCCGAAGCACTGGGAGAGAACTTCCAGGTGGTCACGGTGCACCGCGTGCAGTCCCACGGCCAGCCCTCGGAGGTGGTGTTCCCGTGAGGGCTTCTACGGCAGGGCTGGATGAACGCATCGGCTACTTCGCCTGGGCCTTCGAGAACCTTCCGGCCTTGGCGGACATTTCAGATGCCGTGACGAGGCGGTCGGCGGCTCCTTCCAGCGGGTTTGCTGATCGGGTCCGCGTTGCCGCCAAGAACGCCTTCCATCTGGAGACCACAAGTGATCAAGACTTTGGGGACGCGCAGACGTACTGGTCCTTGGGCGGCTCAGCGGACTACCCCTTTGGTTTCCGCACCCCTCTGCGATACGCCGACGTAATCGGCAGTCCCAGCAGGTACTTGAGTGATCCTCAACGCTACTTCGGTGCCGACGCCGCGCTGTTGGATGCCCGCGGAGATGCCGCCGCCTACAGGCTCATGCTCAACTGTTTCCTGATGCCATTCCTGAGCAACACCACCAGCCTTCCCTGGCTCGGTGTCCTCATACTGCGTGGCCCGCTCGACAGGCAGTTCACCATCGCCCGCTTCCTCAAGATCATGACTGAAGCCAACGTCGGTGGAAGTGATGACAGCCCACCGAGCAGGGCCTTGGTGCTCGACTGGGTTCGCGCCATCCAAGAAGGCGACGTCTCCGTTCGCCGCGACACCGACCTGCAGGAGACGGTGGACACCTATCTCGTGGCTCGTCGCGGGCGCCGACGGTGGAGAAGAGGAGGCCGAGGTGAGTGATGAGCCATCAGCGCGGACCGACGCCGGCCAGACGCTGGAACTTGTCGAGAATCAGCTCGCCCGACACATCCGCGCGTTTTCCTCAGCGAAGCGGTTCTTCCGTCGTATGTCCCTCATCCAGACAGTGAGCACCGCCACGCTCGCCGCGACGACAACCTTGCTCATCGGCCTGGCTCAGGTGTACGAGCACGCCTGGCTGAACGCGCTGTCGCTCGCATCCTCCTCACTGGCAACAGTCTCCGCCGCATGGACCGGCTGGTACGGCGCACGAGAGGGGTGGGTGACCAACCAGAGGGCCCTGAACCGGCTGTATGAACTCCGGTCCCGCATCGCGTTCGAGTCAACACTCCGGGACCGTGCTTCCGAGACAGACAGAGCGGCCCAGTACTACGCCGAGTACCAACGCATCCTGAATGACGCCAACAGCCAATGGGAACAAAACCGGCTCAGCCAAACCCAGTGATCGTTGGACCCGACGAGGCTCACCTGTCAGACAGTCCGAAAGGCTCTCCCGCCGACGGCCGTCCAGGCCAAGCAGCATGCCCGCGCAACCCCGCAGCACGCTTCCTCCACAAACCGCTGCCGAGATGAACACACGGCAAGTGGTGGGTAGTTGGGGCGTCACCGATCCTTGGTGGCGCCCCAACTACCATGCCACGGAGCACCGGTTGGGGCGCGCCGCTCGGGCCGGGCGTCAGACGAGGCCGAGTGCATCCAGCGTGGTCAGGGAGAGTCCCATGGAGACGGCGAAGGCACCTCCAGCGGAGAGGATGGCCTCGGCTGTGGAGGCACCGGTGGTGCGGGTGAGGATGGCAGCGTCGGTGGCCACGATCATGGAGACCAGGGCGCAGATCACCACCAGCAGCGCCTTGTCGCGGAACGTCGGGTCGGGCATCGGTCCGGTTGACCTTTCCGGTGGCCGGACCTGGGGTGCAGCGGCACTTAGCCCGACCACCACGTTTTGTGTACGTGGGATCTTGCTGAGGCCGTGCCGACGTTCACTGGTCTCGCTGCCGTGCCAAAGCCGTCCTGTGGCTGTCCGTCCCGGTCTGCTCGGTGTCCGCTTGGTCGTGGTCTCACCAAAGGCCCAGAGGCTCAGCCGCCGGAATTGCCTATACCCACACGCTCCAGGACGGGCACGATGAGGCTCAAGCCCGCTTCGGGGCGCCTTGGTGTCGGCCGACCCAGGACATGTCGGAGTTCCCGGGCTTGCACACGTCGGTCGTGCCCGCGCTGTAACCGAAGGGGCAGGTGTCAACGCCCGCGACACGCACACGTGTTCAGGCCGACTGCGCGCTGCCGGGCGAGGACTGCTCGGTGGGCTGGTCCAGCTGCTGCTGTCGGCGCCGCTGCTCGTTGCGCAGGTCTTCCACGTTCTTCGTGAGCAGAGCGAGGGCGCTATCCGGGTCCTCGTCCTTGTAGACGGCGACGCCGTACTCGTAGCCATTGAGCTGTTCCTCGATGGCGTCCGCGGTCTGCTGGAGGAAGTAGGCCCGCTCCCGGTACTTGTAGTAGCCGGTGATGGCTGCGGACACGGTGATGGTGAAGCTGACGGCAATCGTGAGGATCCGCTGCCAGGTCATCGGCTCGGTGTCCAGGGAGGACACGGTGGTGACCAGGGCGGAGCCCACCATGATGAGGGTCTGCAGCGAGTTGTGGACGCGTCGGTAGCGGCGGCTTTCCCGCTGGTACTGCTGGATGATCCCGTGGACGTCGTCGCGGTAGCGGCGGCGCCGGTCGCCGAGTTCTGGGTACTGATCAGCCCGGGCCATCGCCAGTTCGGTACGGAGCGCCTCCGCCAGCGCTTCCAGCTCTGGCAGGGGTTTGAACACAGTGCGCACACCGTCGCCGAGGTCCCGGGGCCTGTCCCACACACCGAACCACAGCGCGGCGGACAACAGCAGGACCAGCCCGCATCCGACGGCAGGCTTCACGTACGGAAAGGAGGTCCCCCAGGCCAGGATGGTGCCTACTGTCCCGGCCAGGAATGCCATCGCGCCGACGACGACACACGCGCGTTGAGTCCGGGCGCTGAAGCGCACCTTCGCGGTGGCGCGTTCCATGTCGAGCAGTGCCGCCGTCAGGTACAGCACGTCCCGTTCCTGCGGCGGCTCGTCTTCGGCCCCGTCGTCCGCGAGCGCGGCCTGCGCGCTCGCTATCCGGCGTGGGTAATCGTCGTCGATATGGCGGGTCACCTGGTGTGCCCCTCCTTCTCCGAAATTCCGTCAGAGGCGAGGCGCTCAGTGAACTCCCCGTCTTTGCCTGCCTGTTGGCGATTACGATGACCTTGCCATGAACGACTCGGTACCGACGAGACGGCACGAGGACACGGGCTCGGCCACGTCCCGGCGGGAACGGCGACGTCGACACCGGTGTATCGCCCCAGGACGGCGGCCACGGCCAGCCCATCCAGGCACCTCCCGACCCGCCGCTCGACTTCGAGGGCTTCTATCTGGGGCACCAGGAGTTCCGCTTCCCCCGTAGTGGCGGGCCGGAGCCGCGTTCAGCGGGCGAGGGTGACGGTGATCGGCCGGTCGGGGCAGTCGGCGAGCTGCTGGGTGAGAGCGTTGCGCTCGGTGGCGTCGATGCTGAGGCCCCACCGGGTCTTGTCGGCGATCCAGTCGGTGTCGTACTGGCACTGGTAGCCCGCGTACGGGGGCAACCATTCACTGGGGTCCTTGTCCGCCTTGGACCGGTTGCTCGCCGCGGACACCGCGATCAGGTCACGCGCATCACCGAGGTCGTTGGCGTAGTCCTCACGCTCCTTCGCCGTCCAGGCGGAGGCACCGGAGTCCCAGGCCTCGGCGAGAGGGACGAGGTGGTCAACATCGAGCTTGCTCGCGCTGTCGAGATAGCGGTCGCCGTAGGGGGAGTACCAACTACCTCCGGTCAGAACGCAGTTGGGCCCCTGGGTCGGGGCGGTGACGGCCTCGGCCTTGAGGACCTCCGCCCTCGTGTTGCAACCGTCCCGGTCCGCGTCGATCCAGTGGCGGAACTTCGAGCGTTCGTAGCCGGTGCGGTTCTCGCTCTGGACGAAGAGCGCGGCCAGGGCGTCACGGACGGGCAGGGCCAAGGTGTCGCCGGGGGCGGCGGAATGCTCAAGTGTGGCCGCTTGGGCGGTGGTCGGGGTGAGCAGAGCGGTGAGCACGGACAGCGCGGCGGCGGCTTTACGGGCGGCGGGGGTGAAGCGCACGGTGGGATTCCCCTTCGAAGATCGCAGACAGTCGTGATCTTCGTACTGGGGCTGCATCCGCCACGCCCGCCGATCCTTCGCCGCGTCACCCGAGCGGACGGTAAGTCACACCAGAGGTGGCCACAGCACCTCAAGGATGAACAGGGCTCCCCATGTGCATCGTGCCCTTATCGGATCTCGTGCCGAATGGTGAGTGGAATCTCGCAATTGGACGCTCGCCGAAGCGGGGGCACTAAGGTCAACCCTGCAGGCGCGGAGTCCGGCGAGCCGACATGTCGTCAGTCTCTGCGTGATCCGTGAACCACGACCCGGACTCCTGCCCTCCACCGCTCGTTTGTGGGAGCTTCGGCTTGCCGCCCGACCCTTTCGCCTGCTGTACCTGAGCTTTACTGTCGGCGTGGAACTCAGTTCTGACCGTTTCCGGTCGAGCTGAGCAAACATCCCGGCGCTGGTTCGACCGCTGTTATGAAAGTGTCGAATCGGTGGATGCGCTCACTTTGTGGATCCTGGCGGCGTCAGGCGCCGCAACCGCGGTCGTAGTTACCGTGCGCAGCTTTTTGGAACAGCTTCCCGATCTTTTCCATGCCTGGCACCGGGCTCGACGGGCCTTGCGGGAGAGGGAACCGGATAGCGAGTAATACGTCGGCGCACCGGGTGTGAGCCCATGGGGCCTCGGCGCCACGATCGGAGCGGCCGAGAGATCCCGGCTGCTCGCGAAGGTGAGCGCCGCGGGCTCCCCTCCGGCCCGACGTCGATACCCCGACCTCCGCGCCCGCTCCAGATCGCCCATGCGCAGGCTCTCCAACTCCAACAGCCATAGTGCCAGCGCACGCTTCAGGTCCTGGACGTCTCCAATAAGGCCCCATGTGATGGCCAGTCCGGGCGAATCACCCGCCGTTTAGAAGGTGATCCCGGCTAGGCTCCTCGCCATGCCCGAGCCCCGTCGCGACGCCGCAGGTCTCGCCGTGCGGATCACCCACCAGGCCGCCGCCCTGCGTAGCGCGCTCGACACCCGCGAGCAGCCCACCGCCGCCGGTGATTTCGAGCACGACCACGGTCCGCACATCTTCGCCCGCCGCCTGCTGAAGGGTATCGACAAACACGTCGCACCCGATCAGGCGCCGACCACCGACGGCATGGTCCAACTGGACCTGGACACCGAGCCATTGCGCGAGGCCCTCGCACTACGGGAGGACGTCACCGCGCACCGCCAGGAGATCGACTGGGAGCTGCACTCGCGGGCGTACATACTGCTGGCCACCGTCGACTTGCGCACCGTCGGCTACCCCGACTTCGATGTGTGCGTCGACGAGGCGCTCCTCGGGCGGAAGCGAGCACGTCCGTTCAGTGAGCTGGTCGCCGCCACTCTGGCCGACTGGCCAGCCGAGCAGCTCACCGGGCCTGCCACTGAACTCGTCTTCCAGGGCGCGAAGTTGACGTCCGACGTGGCCGCCGCACTGCGGACGGAGCTGGACGCATGAGCCGCATTCCCGATCCGCCCCGCGAGGAGCTGCGGGTGATCGGCGCGTTCGTCAAGGCCCGGATGCTCGACGAGGCGCAGACCGCCGTGGCCGGCCGCTGGCCCACCAGGACTGCGGCGCCCGAGCTGGTCGCCGTCGCCGTCGCGCTGGTCAGCAGCCGGGCGATGCTGGCGGAGATGCTCGCCGACACGGACTACGGGGACAACCGGATCCGCGCGATCGTCGCGCCCCTGCACGAGATGGCCGAGCAGGGGAAGACCTATACGCATTTCCAATCCACCTGGCCGACACGGCAGTTGGACGCGCTCTTTGCTCAGCCCAAGCTGGCCCCCCGGCGAGCGAGAACGTCATGACCGAGGCGAACGCGGACGGCGCAACCACGGCGGTCAACACGGAGGTGTCTGTAGACGCCGACGGGGCGCACGTGGCACGGCCGGGCAGTTGGCGCAGGCCGGGGATCGCCGACGGCCGGATCTACGATCCGGGTCGGGAGGTGGAGCACCCGGGCAGTGAGGTGGTCTTCCCTCCGGTCCCCAACGGCCTGGACTACCTGCTCAGCGTGGTCGAGCACCTGGAGTCCGGAGACGAGCGGGTCAGCGCCCGGGACCTGAAGTACGCCGTGCTGCACCTGGCCGCTGGCGCCGAGGTGCTCCTCAAGGCTCGGCTCCAGCTGGAGCACTGGTCGTTGGTCTTCAAGGACCCGGGTCAGGCCAAACGGTCGGAGCTGGAGAGCGGCACACTGAAGAGCTGCGGCCCGGACGAGACCGTGCAGAGGCTGAAGGACATCGCCGGCATCGTCATCAGTGACAAGGACACGAGCGCCCTGTGGAAGCTGGCGAAGCACCGCAACTCCCTTCAGCACTACGGGCTGTTCGGACAGAGTGGCAACGCCCGTGCGGTAGAGAGCCAGGCTGCGGAGGTGCTGGACTTCCTCATCCGCTTCCTCGACGAGGAACTGCTGCCCGCCCTGCCGCCACACGAGGCCGAGCAGTCGACCACCGACATAGAACGCATCCGCGGCGGCCTCTCACAGATCCGCGGCTTCGTCACCAAGCGCATGCAGCGCATCCGCGCCGAACTGGAGCCGATTCGGGAACGCACCCTGCAGTGCCCAGACTGCGACCAGTGGTCCCTTGTCCCCGACCGCGAGCGGAACCGCGTCCACTGCCGGTTCTGCGGTGGAGTACGGCCGGCCGACGACGGGGCCATCGCCTACGCCGCGTTCGTCCTGGGCCGCGACCCGATGTCGCCGGACGTGTTCGGGATGATGGCCGTCGAGGTGTGCCCGGACTGCAACGACGAATGCCTCGTCCCCGGGGTCAAGACAGCAGCAGCCCCCGACGATCCGGTGTACTTCTGTTTCACATGCGCGCGGGCCGTACCGGGGATGATGCAGTGCAGCCGCTGCTTCGTTCCGTGCCGCCCGCGGGAAGGCGAGAGCGTTTGCCCCGACTGCGCCGCAGTGGGAGCCTGACCGGACTACGGAGCGCCACTCTGCGGCTGGCTTCCGGCGGATGGACAAGGGAGCTGTACGGGGCCGGAGTTGAGGGCGGGGGAGACGTTGCCGCAGCCATGCGGCAACCGAGGTGACAGCGGGGGCGTTCGTGGCTGTGTTCACTCAACGCGTTGTCGCGCTGGTGGAGTTGACCGGCGGCCAGGCCGACCAGCGGCGTTTCGAGGACGAGTGCGACCGCCGGGGCTGGGCCGTCCTAGAACGGCCTGAGGAGAATGCAGGAGCGCAGCGGAACGTCTCTGCGGACGTCCGGTACGTGGTGGAGCTGAGGCAGCTCGGAATCGCTTGGCGTGCGGCAGCAGGGGCCAACGAGCAGGTGAAGGAGGCGGCACGCCGTCTCGATCTGGCCGCGCGGGTGCTCACGGCGGACCGGATGGTCACGGATGGCCCTGCCCAGGTTTTTGAGTGGCGCCCGGTCACCGCCCGCTCCTGGCGGCTCGGGGGTACGTCACGACCTCCCATGGCAGGCCGACGGATGTGGGCGGCCGACGAGCAGGAGGCCCTGCGGCTGGCACGTCGGGCCTTGCCGGGAGCTGCGCCGACGCCGTCCGGGGTGCGGGTGAGCAGCGAATCGCTGGCTGACGCCCATTCGCTGGCCAACCGCCGGAACGTGAAGCTGGGCGCGATCATCTGGTTCGCGTTGAACCTGGTGGCCTACGGGAACAGTACTGCCCTGTCCGCGCTCCGCGTCGTGTCGGCGCCCAGAGCGGCCGTCAGCATAGGCTCGGTGGTCGCGGGGTGCTGGCTCACGCAATTCTCCGTGCGCAGACCATGGGCGTTCGCAGGCGAACTGAAGCCACTCGGCGGCGCCTTCCTCACCCTCGCCCTATGTCTCCTCGCGGCCGCCCTTGGGGTGAGAACGGGGCCAGGCGGCTGGGAGGCAGGTCCCGTCGGCGAACAAGCCCGCACCTTGGTAGCCATCGCCTGGCTTCTCCTCCGGATCGCGCTGGTGCTGGGCGGACTATTCCTCCTCGGGTACTCATCGGGCTGGAGAACCCTGGCCCCTTGGCTGATTCCCTTCGCAATCCCGGTCATCATCGGCCTGGTACCGGGAGCGGGCGAGGCGGTGGTTCGCCAGTACCTGGACGCCTTCGGGACGGAGCCCGACGACGTAGGAGTGCCGTTGTACTGGCAGTTCAGGGCCTCCGCACCCATGCTGCTAGGGCTCACGCCCTGGCTGCTGATGCCGGCGATCTTCCTCGGCTATCTCAGACTCCTGCACGTGCCGCTCCGGAGCCGGGGAGTGATGACGGTCTCCTGCATCGTCGCGCTCCTCATGGGCTACGTCACTCTCAGCGGCTCCCTGCTGGATTCGGCCCGCAGGGACGGCCGGCAGGCCGAGAAAGCGGCGGCGGATTGGCGTACACCGCCTCCGTTCTACGGGATCACCCCGAGCTGGGTGTGCGCCGCTCCTCTGGCCGGTGACGATCCCGCCCGCATACCCGTCGTGGGCGGGATCTTCTCTCCCGGCCGCGCCTACCTCATGCTCGGCGACTCTGCGGGCACGGCTGTGCTCTGGGCGCCGTCGGCGGCCGGGACGGAGGGGGCAGAGACTTTGCAGGTTCCGCTGGCCAAGGTGCGGATACGTGATGCCGATGCCCCCGCGTCCGGGTGCACGTAAAGCTGCTGGCCACAGGTAGCCCGGGGCCTCCCCAGCAACGCACTCAACCGGACGGAGCTCGCTGTTGCGGCGGTCAGTCTTCTGGGCGCTTCGGCGCTTCAGCTGGCCACTTCTCGTCGCAGTCGGCGATGTGCTGGACCAACGCACTATCAGCCAGTAGGTGGTCTGGCAGCCTCGTGCCCGAGATGACCGTGGTCTCAAGAAGCTGCGAAGCCTCGACCAGCGCAAAGAAGGTTCCATCGTCCCTGATCAGCTTCGCGTACGCCAGATTCACGCCGCCCAACTCTGCATCCTGAAGGTCCGCCCCGGCCAGAGAGACCTCACGCATGCTCGCGTCTCCCATCTTCGCCTTGTGGAAATGGCCCCCCTCCATGAACGCTTCGTCCATGTGTGCTCGGCGCAGGTCGACGCCTTCCGCTGCCACCGGTCCCAGAGTTGCCTTGAAGAAGTTTGCCCCGCCGAGGTGAGCTTCTGTGAGCCTCGCGCCCATCAGGTCGGCTAGGGCGAAGACCACCCCCTCCATTCGTACCCCGGCCAGGTTGGCACCGCGCAGGCTGGTGTTTCTCAGGTCGATCGAGAAGTCTTCCGTCCGTTCTGGGCGGTAACCCAGAACCGTCAACGCAGCCTGGACATCATTCTTCACGGTGGTCCGGCCCCACGGCACATCATCGGGGTATACGATCTTCGGCGCTTTCTCGCGGATGAAAGCGGCCAGCAACTGCACGATCGTCTCGTGGTCCTTCTCCGAGTCCCGCATGATCCGTTCCAACGCATAGATGCCGGCCATACGCGCCGTCACCCCTTCAGCGTCCAGCAACGCCACCGCCTTCACGTAGCGGTCGGTGATCTGCCCCTCCTTGGCCAACACGGCCTGCTCCAGGTCCTTCACCCGGTTCGAGCGCTGGATCTCCTGTGCATGCGCGAACTGCTCTTGCGCCAAGGCGAACTGCTCTCGATCCTTCGTACGGTTCGTGAAGTAGTTGACCGCAGTGAGGACCAGCGTCCCGAGGCCGACGAGGCCGACGAGGGCAGCAGCAAGCGCGGTGCGGAGCCCAGAGACGACGGTGGCCTTCGGCCCATCGTCCTTGCCCAGGTGCGTGGGGTTGATCCCGTCGAATATTTCCGGCCCCCGCCAGAACAGAATGATGATGGCGGTGGCGACGGCCAGGGCCCCGAGGCTAACAACGGCTAACACAAAGAAGCGGCAGGGATGTGCCGCCCGCAGCCACCAGGCGAACTGTTCGGTCTCGCGACCGGTGAGGCCGTTGCCGTTG
>NZ_JBIVUZ010000020.1:0-171429 GCF_044768565.1 Streptomyces sp. NPDC091280 | reverse complement strand
TCGGCGCGCATCAGCAGCGCCATGACGCCGCCGATCAGGAAGAACGCGAAGGACGTGACCAGATACAGCGTGCCGATCGTCTTGTGGTCCGTGGTGGTGAGCCACTTGATCACGACGTTGCCGGGTTGCTTGCGCCTGACCGGCAGCTCATCCGCGTAGTGGGACTCTGCTGCCGCGGCACCCTGAGGTTCGTTGAGGATGCTCACAGGTTGTTCGTCTCCCGGTTCTTCTCGTGGCTCGTCTGCGCGATGCCAGCGGGGATGTAACCGGTCTGCCCCTTCTTGGCGAGGTCCTTGAGGTGCTGCTGGTAGCGCTCCGGCGAGACGACCTTCACGTTGAACAGCATCCGGGAGTGGTCGACGCCGCAGAGCTCGGCGCACTTGCCGAGGTAGGTGCCCTCCTTGGTGGGGGTCACCTGGAAGGCGTTCGTGTGTCCGGGGACGACGTCCATCTTCATCAGGAACGGCACCACCCAGAAGTCGTGGATGACGTCACGTGAGGTGAGGACGAAGCGGACCGTCTCGCCCTTGGGGAGCCAGAGGGTCGGACCCGGGTTGCCGGTCTGCGGGTTCTTCGTGGCGGGCGTACCGACGTCGTAGACCCCGCCGGCGTTGGCCGGGAAGTCCTTCTTGAACCGGTCCGGGATCGCGGCCAGGTTCTTGTCGGTCGTCGCGTCGCCACTGACACCGTCGACGTTCTCGATGTAGTTGAAGCCCCAGCTCCACTGGAAGCCCACGACGTTGACCGTCACGTCGGGCTTCTTGTCGAGGCTCAGCAGCTTCGTCTCATCGCGGGCCGTGAAGTAGAACAGCACCGAGACGATGATGAGCGGAACAACCGTGTACAGCGCCTCGATGGGCATGTTGTACCGGGTCTGCGGGGGGATCTCGACCTTGGTGCGGCTGCGCCTGTGGAACACGACGCTCCACATGATCAGGGCCCACACCAGGACGCCGACGGCGAGCGCGGCAGCCCAGGATCCCTGCCACAGGGAGAGGATCCGCGGACCCTCCTCCGTGGTCGGAGTGGGGAACCCGAGGCGAGGAAAGTCCTTGGATGTGCAACCGGTCGCGGTCGCCAGGACCAGGCCCGCGGTCATTGCCTGCCGCAGCTTCCGCCGCATCGGGCGCCGCGGCGTGGGGGTCCCGCCCGCGCCCTTCAGGCAGCGGGGGAGGTCGGAGCCGTTGGGACTCACGTAGCGCCTTCCCGAGAGTCTCGCCCGCGCGGATTGGCTGCGGCCTGCCTTCACGCGGGTCGGTCGCCGCCCTGCGTCGGGCAGGGGTTTGGATGTTTATGCGGACCAAACCCTAGCCGACGCCCTCCGGGGGTTCGCGGGGAGGGTGGCATACGCGCCGTGCGTTACTCCGGGCGCCTAATACCTCGGGGGTTCAGGTGATTTGGGCGGGTGCGGGTTCGTTGTGGTTGCTCGCGCCCCGCGGCGGAGCCGCAGATGTCACGGCCCGCGCCCCTGCCTTGCTCGCCCTCGTTCTACCGTTGCCGTGTGTCCTACTTCGATGCCGCCTCCTCCGCTCCCCTTCATCCCGTCGCCCGGCAGGCGCTGTTGGCGTCTCTGGACGAGGGGTGGGCGGACCCGGCCCGGTTGTACCGGGAGGGGCGCAAGGCGCGGTTGCTGTTGGACGCCGCGCGGGAGGCCGCTGCCGAGGCTGTCGGGTGCCGGGCCGACGAACTCGTCTTCACCTCCTCCGGAACCCGGGCCGTGCACAGCGGTGTCGCGGGAGCGTCGGCGGGGCGGCGGCGCGTCGGACGTCACCTGATCGTGTCAGCGGTTGAACACTCTTCCGTGCTCCATTCGGCCGAGGGCCTGGTGGCGGCGGGCGGTTCGGTGACCGAGGTGCCGGTGGACCGGACGGGCGCGGTGAGCGCGCGGGCCTACGGCGAGGCGCTGCGCCCGGACACCGCGCTGGCCTGTCTCCAGTCGGCCAACCACGAGGTGGGGACCGTGCAGCCGGTCGCCGAGGTGGCCGAGGTGTGCCGGGCGGCCGGGGTTCCGCTGCTGGTCGACGCGGCCCAGTCGCTGGGCTGGGGACCGGTCGAGGGCCCGTGGTCGCTGCTCACGGCCAGCGCGCACAAGTGGGGCGGCCCGGCCGGCGTGGGCCTGCTGGCGGTGCGCAAGGGCGTGCGCTTCGCGCCCCAAGACCCCGTGGACGAACGGGAGTCGGGCCGCTCCCCCGGTTTCGAGAACATCCCCGCCGTCGTGGCCGCGGCGGCCTCCCTGCGCGCGACCCGCGCGGAGGCGACCCAGGAGGCGCTACGGCTGCGGGAGCTGACGGAGCGGATCCGGGCGCGGGTGCCGCGGCTGGTGCCGGACGTGGACGTGGTCGGCGATCCGGTACGGCGGCTGCCCGGGATCGTCACCTTCTCCTGTCTCTACGTCGACGGGGAGAGCCTGCTGCACGAACTGGACCGCGCCGGTTTCTCCGTCTCGTCCGGTTCGTCCTGCACCAGCAGCACGCTGACGCCCAGCCATGTGCTGAAGGCGATGGGGGTGCTGAGTGAGGGAAACGTGCGGGTGTCGTTGCCGTCCGGCACGACGGAGGAGGAGGTCGAGCGGTTCCTCGCCGTGCTGCCGGGGGCGGTGGCCGGGGTGCGGGAGAAGCTGGGGGTCTCGACGGCGGCGCCGGTGGCGGTCGCGGCGGAGCACTCGCTCGTCGTGGACGCCCTCGGGAAGCGCTGCCCGATCCCGGTGATCGAGCTGGCGAAGGTCATCGGTGACGTGCCGGTGGGCGGCACGGTCAAGGTCCTGTCGGACGACGAGGCGGCACGGCTGGACATCCCGGCGTGGTGCGAGATGCGGGGCCAGGAGTACGTGGGCGAGGAGGAAGGCCCGGCCTACGTGGTCCGCCGGACCGGCTGAGGCGCCCGGCGGGAACGCGGGGAACCGTACGGTCGCCCGGTGGGGGGCGCGGGGAACCGTACGGTCGCCCGGCGGGGTGCGCGGGGAACCGTACGACCGGCCCCCCGCGCACCCGTGCACGGCTGATCAGCGCAGATGCGCCCGGACCTCCACGGCCGCGTCATCGCCGTAGGCCTTGGTGAAGCGCTCCATGAAGTGCCCGCGGGAGACCTGGTACTCCTGGGTGCCCACCGTCTCGATGACCAGCGTCGCGAGCATGCAGCCGACCTGCGCCGCGCGCTCCAGCGAGACGCCCCACGCCAGCCCCGAGAGGAATCCGGCCCGGAACGCGTCACCGACGCCCGTGGGGTCGGCCTTGCGCTCCTCCTCCGCGCAGCCGACCTCGATCGGGTCCTCGCCCACCCGCTCGATGCGGACGCCGTGCGCGCCGAGGGTCGTGACCCGGTGGCCGACCTTCGACAGGATCTCCGCGTCGCTCCAGCCGGTCTTGGACTCGATGAGCCCCTTCTCGTACTCGTTCGAGAAGAGGTACGCCGAGCCCTCCAGCAGGATGCGGATGTCGTCGCCGTCCATGCGCGCGATCTGCTGGGAGAAGTCCGCGGCGAACGGGATCGCCCGGGTACGGCACTCCTCCGTGTGACGGAGCATCGCCTCGGGGTCGTCGGCACCGATCAGGACCAGGTCGAGACCGCCCACGCGGTCGGCGACGGTCTTCAGCTCGATCTGGCGGGCCTCGCTCATGGCGCCCGTGTAGAAGGAGCCGATCTGGTTGTGGTCGGCATCGGTCGTGCACACGAAGCGGGCGGTGTGCAGCGTCTCCGAGATGCGGACCGAGTCGGTGTCGACGCCGTGGCGGTCGAGCCAGTCGCGGTACTCGGCGAAGTCGGAGCCGGCGGCGCCGACCAGGATCGGCCTGGTGCCGAGCTGACCCATGCCGAAGGCGATGTTGGCGCCGACGCCGCCCCGGCGGACGTCGAGGTTGTCGACGAGGAAGGAGAGCGAGACCGTGTGCAGCTGCTCCGCGACGAGCTGGTCGGCGAAGCGGCCGGGGAAGGTCATGAGGTGGTCGGTGGCGATGGAGCCGGTGACTGCGATGCGCACGGCGAGGACTCTCCTGAGGGAGGCTGCGTTGACAGTTCACGCTACCCGGTCGGCCCGGCGCCTCTGAAGCGGCCAAAACTACCCGATAGTAGATCTTTCTTCGCGAGGTGTGGCGTGCGTACGGTGCCGCTATGACGAACCTCGAAGTCGACGGTCCCGTTCCGGTCCACCTCGAAGGCGAAGGTGAGGCGGACCTCGCGGCACTGCGCGGCGACTGCGCACGGATGGCCCCGCACTGGACGGCTCCCGACCGGATCGTCGCCCTTCCGGTGTCCCCGTCCCTCATCCACGGCGTGTCGGTACCACCGAGGTCGGCCCGACTGCTGGACGCCATGGGCGAATACGGCGGCTAGGGCCTGTCGTCCGAAGTTCGTCGGCTCGATCGGTTCGATCGGCGCGTTCGGGGAACCGTGCGCTCCCCCGCTGCGTCCCATCGCCGTCCCCCGTAAGGGGGATGCGGGATACGACCCTTCCGTCTGCGCCTTTGACAGGGGCGGGTCAGGGTCATGGGACAGTTGCGCAGCCGAAGGAGCGATGCGGTGAACACCGAGCGACCCGACAACGAGGACGCGACCGGCGCCTCCGCCGAAGTGCCGGGCGTGGGGGACGCCGTGGAGGGCTCCACGGAGGGCTCCGTCCAGAAGCCCGAGGCCGGGAAGACGGATCGGGCTGATCGGTCGGATCGGGCTGATCGGTCGGATCGGGCTGATCGGTCGGAGGAGCCGGAAGCGGCGGAAGAGCCGGAAGAGCCGGAACCCGGGGAAGCACGGCCCGAGGCATCGGACGCCTCCGAGATCGCCGAACTTTCGGAGATCCCCGAGTCTTCCGAGGCCCCCGAACCTTCCGAAGCCCCCGAGCTTTCCGAAACCCCCGAACCTCCCGAAGCCGCCCACCCGCACGACGACGCGGACCCCACAGATCACGCGGACCACGCGGACCACCCGGTCCATGCGATCCACGTGGCCCACACCGACGACGAGCCCCCGGCGCGGGCCGGTTCCCGTTCCCGGTCGCCGCTCGTCATCGCCTCCGTGGCCGCCGCCGTGCTGCTCGTCGGAGGTGGCGGCGCGTATCTCGCGTCGTCCTCCTCGTCGGCCGGAGGTTCCGGGGACGGGACCGGATCCGCCGCGTCCGGCGGTGACGGCACTCCCCCGCCGCTCGCGCTCGACGGGTTCGCGCCGGGCGGTACGAGCGGTACGGGCGGGATCGCGTCCGGGGAGCCGAATCCGTACGGCGAGACCTACAAGGCCCAGGGCACCCTGCCCGGTGGACCCGGTTCCGCGGCCGTCTACGCGGCGGAGGGCCAGGTCGCCAAGGACGAGGTGGCGCGGCTGGCGAAGGCGCTCGGTGTCGTGGGGACACCGGTGGCCGAGGGCCAGTACTGGAAGGTCGGCGGGCAGGACGGCAGCGGGCCGAGCCTCCAGGTGAACCGGACGGCGCCGGGCCTGTGGACGTTCAGCCGCTACGCGCCCGGCACCGACACCTGCACGAGCACCGTCAAGTGCACGCACGATCCGGGCACTTCGGCCACCGATCCGGTGAGCGTGGCCGTGGCGAAGCAGGCCGCCGCCCCGGTCCTCAAGGCCGTGGGCCAGGACGACGCGAAGGTGGACGCGAGTCAACTCATGGGCGCGCAGCGGGTGGTGAACGCCGAACCGGTGATCGGCGGGTTGCCCACGCACGGCTGGACGACCGGGCTGACCGTCAGCGCCCAGGGTGAAGTGGTCGGCGGGAGCGGGCAGTTGGCGGCGCCGCTGAAGGGGGACGTGTATCCCGTACTGAGCGCGGCGAAGGCGCTGGCCCTGCTGAACGCGGCGCCGGGGACCGACCACCGCATGGGCATCGGCGGCTGCGCCACTCCGGTACCGCTGAAGGACCGGCTGGAGGCGCCCTGCGGATCGTCGACCGCGGGCTCGGCCACGCCCGCGCGGGCCGCGGCCGTGGTGGAGCACGCGGAGTTCGGGCTCGCCACGTACTCCGTGGGCGGGCGGCAGACGCTGGTGCCGGCCTGGCTGTTCGAGGTGAAGCAGTCGGGCGCGCAGGACACCTTCACGGTGACGTACCCGGCGATCGATCCGAAGTATCTGGCCTCGGCCGGCACGCCCACGCCCACTCCGACCTCGACGGCGACCGCGGCTCCGCACGAGGTGAAGGCGGACGGTTACTCGGCGGACGGGAAGAGCCTCACCGTGGCCTTCACCGGCGGGGTGTGCGCCGACTACCGGGTGACGGCCGCGGAGAGTGCGGACGAGGTGACCGTCACGGTGACCGCGACGCCCTGGCCGAACAAGATCTGCGTGATGATCGCCAAGATCTACCACCGGACCGTGGAGCTGAAGGCGCCGCTCGGGGACCGGAAGGTCGTGGGTGCGGACGGCAAGGCGATCCCCGTGGAGAAGAGCACCGTGCCGACGGCGGGCGCGGGCCCCTCGCTGGCCCGGTGAGCGGCTGAGCACTCCCGCACGGGCACCGGAGAAGCCCGAAGGCGGCGGCCCCGTCGGAGGGGGCCGCCGCCTTCGCCGTGGCGCAACTGCTCTGTGGGGCTCAGCTGAACGAGTCGCCGCAGGCGCAGGAGCCCGTCGCGTTCGGGTTGTCGATCGTGAAGCCCTGCTTCTCGATGGTGTCGACGAAGTCGATCGAGGCGCCGCCCAGGTACGGGGCGCTCATGCGGTCGGTGACCACCTTGACGCCGCCGAAGTCCTTGACGACATCACCGTCGAGGGAGCGCTCGTCGAAGAAGAGCTGGTACCGCAGGCCCGAGCAGCCACCGGGCTGCACGGCGACGCGCAGCGCCAGGTCGTCCCGGCCTTCCTGGTCGAGCAGGGCCTTGACCTTCGCCGCGGCGGCGTCGGACAGAAGGATGCCGTCGGTGACGGTGCTGGTCTCGTCCGATACGGACATCTACATCTCTCCCGGGTTGTACGGAGACTGCTTGCCGACGATGTCAACCGCCGGGGCCGTGGATTCATTCCGGGCCGTGCCCGATGTTTTCCCCCGGCACCTCTCTCCATGCTCGCACACCCCCGCAAGGTGCCCGGCTGAGCGCGTATCGAGCGGCTGCCGGGATTGATGTCACATCGACGCTATGGCCATCGTCAAACTGACGTGAAGCGGTTATGATAGATAACGTCAATTAGACGAAAAGGCCCTACCGGGCCGGTCCGCAGAACAGAAAGGGTGCGTGTCGTGACCACCGCCCAGACCCAGGCGCTCGACGTCCAGCCGACGCCCCTCGCCCTGCTGCTGCTCGGCCGGGAGGCCGACCCGAGGAGCGAGCGGGGTGTCGAGTGCCCCGGCGACCTGCCCTCGCCGTCCGACCCGGACCTGGTCGAGCGGGCCCGCGCGGCCAAGGAGAAGCTCGGCGACAAGGTGTTCGTGCTCGGCCACCACTACCAGCGCGACGAGGTCATCCAGTTCGCCGACGTCACGGGCGACTCCTTCAAGCTGGCCCGGGACGCCGCCGCGCGCCCCGAGGCCGAGTACATCGTGTTCTGCGGTGTGCACTTCATGGCGGAGTCCGCGGACATCCTCACCGGCGACGACCAGAAGGTCGTGCTGCCCGACCTCGCGGCCGGCTGCTCGATGGCCGACATGGCCACCGCCGAGCAGGTCGCCGAGTGCTGGGACACCCTGACCGAGGCCGGCATCGCCGAGCGGGTCGTCCCGGTGTCGTACATGAACTCGTCCGCCGACATCAAGGCGTTCACCGGCAGGCACGGCGGCACGATCTGCACCTCGTCGAACGCGCGGCGCGCGCTGGAGTGGGCCTTCGAGCAGGGCGAGCAGGTGCTGTTCCTGCCCGACCAGCACCTGGGCCGCAACACGGCGGTGCGGGACCTGGGCATGAGCCTCGACGACTGTGTCGTCTACAACCCGCACAAGCCGGGCGGGGGTCTCACCGTCGAGCAGTTGCGGGCCGCGAAGATGATCCTGTGGCGCGGGCACTGCTCGGTGCACGGCCGCTTCTCGCTGGAGTCGGTCGAGGACGTCCGGGCCCGGATACCGGGGGTCAATGTCCTGGTCCACCCCGAGTGCAAGAACGAGGTCGTGGCCGCCGCCGACCACGTGGGCTCGACCGAGTACATCATCAACGCGCTTGAGGCGGCCCCGGCCGGCTCCAAGTGGGCCATCGGCACCGAGCTGAATCTCGTACGACGGCTCGCGAACCGTTTCGCCCCCGAGGGCAAGGAGATCGTCTTCCTCGACAAGACGGTCTGCTTCTGCTCGACCATGAACCGCATCGACCTGCCCCACCTGGTGTGGACCCTGGAGTCGCTGGCCGAGGGCAACCTGGTCAACCGCATCGAGGTCGACAAGGAGACGGAGGCGTTCGCCAAGCTGGCGCTGGAGCGGATGCTGGCGCTGCCGTAACGCTGCCGCGCCCGGCCCCGCTCACCCCGACGTGGACTTCCGCTCGGGGTCGGCGGGGTCGAGGCCGAAGAGCGTGCCGTGGGGTGTCATGACGGTCAGGGCGCCTTCGTAGAGGAACACCTGCGGTTCGGCCGCCTCGTCCGGCGAGGTCGCGTCGGTCCGGGCGGCGGTCTCCCACAGGAGGGCGCCCCCGCGGGCGTCCAGGGCCGCGACCCGGCCGCTGCGGCTGGCCAGGTAGAGGGTGTGGGTGCGGGCGTCGTAGGTCGGGGAACCGGAGTTCTCCACGCTGGTGCGGGTGGTCCAGAGTTCCTTGCCGGTCAGCGCGGACACCGCCGTCACCTGGCCGTTGGAGCTGGTGATCCACAGAGTGTCGGCGGCCAGCGTCGCCGAACCCGGGAAGGTCTTGGCGAGCTTCGTCGTGGTCTGGCCCTTGGTCGTCGGGTCGGCCAGCAGAATCCTGCCGAACTCGGAGTCCGCGAGGGACACCGAGCCGTTCTCCCCCTCGGCGAGGAGCAGCGCGGGCCGGCCGTCGACGGCTCCGACGAGACCGCTCTCGAAGGGGACCTTCAGGCGTACGGCGACCTTCCCGCCGACGCGGTCCAGCTTGAGCAGCCAGGAGTAGTCCACGTTCTGCTCGGTGGGGAAGCACTGGGCGTACAAATCCGCGCCGACCGACGCGAAGGCGCAGTACTGCTTGGCGGGCAGGGTCATGGTCCAGCGGGCCGCGCCGGCGCGCGGGGAGCGGGCCGTGACCTTCCTGCCCGCGGAGTCGGAGGTCAGGACGAGGTCGCCGGACATGGCCAGCCCGACGTTGTCGTCGTTGATCCGCTGCCGCCACAGCTCGGCGCCGGTCGTCGCGTCGAGGGCCACGACGGAGGTCAGATTGGTCGCGGAGTCGTCCTTGACGATGGACTGCCGGACGAGGACCGCGCCGTCCTGGACACCGAGGACCGACGAGGTGTACCCGGTGGGGTCGGTGCCCTTCGGCGCCAGGCCGGCGGCCCGCCAGAGCGTCGCCCCGGTCCGGGCGTCCAGCCGTTCCGGCAGCACGCCGTCGCCCGCGCAGTAGACGGCGGCGCCCTGGCTCAGGCAGGTGGACTGGGCGGTCGGCGGCAGGCCGTCGGCGGCGCCCAGGGCCTTGGCCTCGCCGCGCCGCGCCGCCGCGAAGACCGTGGTCTGCCAGGGCTTCCAGCCGGTGGGGACCGCGGCCCACCGTGAGCCCTGCTCGGGGCTCGGCCCACTGGTCCAGTCGGCCGGGAACCCGGGGCCGTAGGTGAGATAGGCCAGCAGGCCGAGGGCCACCGCGCCGACGGCGCCGGCCGTCGCCCACAGCGGGCGGACACGACGGCCGCGACGGGCCGGGCCGGTACGCCCCCGGTGATCCTCGTCCGTCCCGTCCGGTCCGGGGCGGTTCCAGCGGCCGAAGCCGATCGCCGGTGTGGCCTCGGTGGCGATCCCGAGGGAGACTCCCCGGCCGCGCGGACCGTCCGGGCGCAGGGTCATGGTGACCGGGTCGGCGGGGTCCTCGTCCGGCAGGAACTCGGTGAGTTCCACGGCCAGTTCGTCGAGGGACGGCCGCTCCTTGGCCTCCTTGGCCAGACAGCGTTCCAGGGTCGCGCGCAGCGGTTGGCCGACCGCGTCCAGCACGGGTTCGTTGTGGACCACGCGGTAGGCGGTGAGATAGGGGCTGTCGGCGTCGAAGGGGCCGCGCCCGGTGAGGGAGTACGCCAGCAGCGCGCCGAGCGAGAAGACGTCCGAGGCGGGGCCGACCGAGCGGGCGTCGGTGAACTGCTCCGGGGACATGAAGGGCGGGGTGCCGATCATCTGCCCGGTCTCGGTCAGGGTGTTGTGGTTCTCGGCCGCGCGGGAGATGCCGAAGTCGATGACGCGGGGGCCGTCCTCGGCGAGCAGGACGTTGGCGGGCTTGAGGTCGCGGTGCACGACCCCGGCCCGGTGGATGTCCCGCAGCGCCTCCACCAACCCCAGGGCCAGTCGGCGCAGTTCGGCCTCGCGGAGGGCGCCCTGTTCGCGGATGCGTTCGGCGAGGGAGCGGCCGGGGACGTACTGGGTCGCCATCCAGGGCCGGGCCGCCTCCGGGTCGGCGTCCACGACGGGGGCGGTGAAGGCACCGCTGACCTTGCGCACGGACTCGATCTCCAGGCGGAAGCGGGCCCGGAAGACCTGGTCCTCGGCGTACTGGGCGTGCACCACCTTGACGGCGACCTCGCGGCCGGAGCGGGCCCTGGCCCGGTAGACGATGCCCATGCCGCCGGCCCCGAGCCGGTCGACCAGTCGGTAGCCGCCGACCGATTTCGGGTCGTCCTTCTGCAATGGCACGCCCGAATCCCTTTCCCGCGCACGGCAGTTCGAGACCTCACCATACGCACGCCGACCGGGACGGCGGTCGCTCTCCGGCCAACGGGCGGCCCCCCTGACCCCGTTCAGTCCACCCGCGGCCGGACCAGGCCCGACTCGTAGGCGATGACGACGAGTTGGGCCCGGTCGCGGGCGCCCAGTTTCGCCATGGCCCGGTTGACGTGAGTCTTCACCGTCAGCGGGCTGACTTCGAGCCGTTCGGCGATCTCGTCGTTGGAGTGGCCGCCGGCGACCTGGACGAGGACCTCGCGTTCGCGCACGGTGAGGGCTTCGAGGCGTTCGGCGCGGGCCGGGTCGTGGTCCTCGTCCAGTTCGCCCTGGGCGAGGAAGCGGGCGATCAGGCCCTTGGTCGCCACCGGCGAGAGCAGGGCCTCGCCGGCCGCGGCGACCCTGATCGCGTTGAGGAGTTCCTCGGGCTCGGAGCCCTTGCCGAGGAAGCCGGAGGCGCCCGCGCGCAGCGACTGCACCACGTAGTCGTCGACCTCGAAGGTCGTCAGTATCACCACCCGGACGTGGGCCAGCGACGGGTCGGCGCTGATCATGCGGGTGGCGGCGAGACCGTCCGTGCCGGGCATCCGGATGTCCATCAGGACGACGTCGGCCCGCTGCTCCTTGGCCAGCCGGACGGCCTGCGCGCCGTCCGAGGCCTCGCCCACGACCTCCATGTCGGGCTCGGAGTCGACGAGTACCCGGAAGGCGCTGCGCAGCAGGGCCTGGTCGTCGGCGAGCAGGACACGGATCGTCGTCATACGGGGTCCCCCGAGGCGCGTGGGCGGGTCTTGACCGGCAGGATCGCATGGACGCGGAAGCCGCCCCCGTACCGGGGACCGGTGGTGAGGGTGCCGCGCAGGGCGGTGACGCGCTCGCGCATGCCGAGCAGTCCGTGGCCGCCGCCGGAGTCGGGGTCGTGGTCCTCGCCGGAGCCGTTGTCGAGGACGGTGACCTCCACGTTCGGGCCCACCCGTACGACGCTCACCTCGGCCTTCGCCTCCATGCCGGCGTGCTTCTGCACATTGGTGAGTGCCTCCTGGATGACGCGGTAGGCGGCCAGGTCCACGGCGGCGGGGAGGACGGTGCCGTTGTCCGCGCGGGCCACCTCGACCTGGAGGCCCGCGCTGCGGAAGGTGCCGGCCAGCTCTTGGAGGCGGTCGAGGCCGGGAGCCGGTTCGGTGGGGGCCTCGGGGTCGCCGGACTGGCGCAACAGGCCCACGGTGGCGCGGAGTTCGTTGAGCGCGGAGCGGCTGGCCTCACGGACGTGCGCGAGCGCCTCCTTCGCCTGGTCGGGCCGCTTGTCCATGACGTGCGCGGCGACTCCGGCCTGGACGTTGACCAGGGCGATGTGGTGGGCGACGACGTCGTGCAGGTCGCGGGCGATGCGCAGCCGTTCCTCGGCGACCCGGCGGCGGGCCTCCTCCTCACGGGTGCGTTCGGCGCGTTCGGCGCGCTCGCGGATCGCGTGCACGAACTCCTTGCGGCTGCGTACGGCGTCTCCGGCCGCGGCGGCCATGCCGGTCCAGGCGAAGATGCCGAGGTTCTCCTGCGCGTACCAGGGGAGGGGGCCGCCGAGCATCGCGGCGCCGGTCAGCACGGTCATCGTGAGCAGGCCCACGCGCCAGGTGGTGGGGCGGTCGGTGGAGACGGCGACGGTGAACAGGGCGACCACCGCGCACATCGCGACCGGGGCGCGGGGATCACTGGTGACGCTCTCGACGAGGGAGGCGGTGCCGGTGACCGCGAGGACCGGCATGGGGGCGCGGCGGCGGAAGACGAGCGCGGCGGCGCCGACCGCCATGAGGATCAGGCTGAGCGGGTCCGGGACGCGCAGGCCCCAGCTGACGCCGTGCCCGCCGTGCGGGTCCACGAACGAGCCCGCCACCATGCACACCAGCACCGCGGCGGCGAGCACCACGTCCAGCGCGCAGGAGTGCGCCTTCGCTCGGCAGCGGGCTCGGTCGAAAGCGCTCATTCCGGCAACGGTACGGGGTCCCTGGCGGGGGCGGAATGGGGGTTGGCTGTACGTTCCCTGTGCTTGTGCGGGGTGTTGGTGCGGACGTCTCCGGGGGGCTGCGCCCCCCGAGCCCCCCCGGTCGGCCCTGAAGGGGCCTCGTCCTCAAACGCCGGACGGGCTGAGAAATACGGACCGGACGGCACCGTCCCGGGCTCGCCCGCCGGACGGGCTGAGAAATGCGCACCGGATTGAGCGGTGAACCCAGTCACCCGGGCGGGACGGTCACCCCGGGATCAGCCCGTCGTCGCTCAGCAGGTCGCGGACCTCCTCCAGCGTCGCGTCCGGCGACGGGAGGATCAGCCCGGAGGGCTCCAGGGAGTCGTCCGGCAGCGGCTCGCCCAGTTCGCGGACCTTGGCCAGGAGGGCCTGGAGGGTCTCGCGGAAGGCGGGTCCGTCGCCGTTCTGTACTTCCCTCAGGAGTACGTCGTCCAGCTTGTTCAGCTCGGTGAGGTGGCTGTCGGCCAGCCTCACCTGCCCCTCCCCCATGATCCGTACGATCATGTCGCCCTCCTCAGGCGTGGGCCGTCACATCACTGCTTCACGTCACTGCTTGTCGAAGCGCGGGGTGTCCTGCGGCTGGGAGGAGGACTGCGACTGGGACTGGTCCTTGCCGCCCTCGATCGCCTGCTGCGAGGCCGATCCTCCGGCCAGCTCCGCCTTCATCCGCTGGAGTTCCAGCTCTACATCCGTACCACCCGACAGCCGTTCCAGCTCGGCCTGGATGTCGTCCTTGGCCATGCCGGTCGGGTCGTCCAGCGCTCCGGAGGCGAGCAGTTCGTCGATGGCGCCGGCGCGGGCCTGGAGCTGCTGGGTCTTGTCCTCGGCGCGCTGGATGGCCAGCCCGACATCGCCCATCTCCTCGGAGATGCCGCTGAAGGCCTCGCCGATCCGGGTCTGTGCCTGGGCCGCCGTGTACGTGGCCTTGATGGTCTCCTTCTTCGTGCGGAAGGCGTCCACCTTGGCCTGGAGGCGCTGGGCCGCGAGGGTGAGCTTCTCCTCCTCGCCCTGGAGCGTGGTGTGCTGTGTCTCCAGGTCGGTCACCTGCTGCTGGAGCGCGGCCCGGCGCGAGAGCGCCTCGCGGGCCAGGTCCTCACGGCCCAGCGCGAGCGCCTTGCGGCCCTGGTCCTCCAGCTTGGAGGACTGCGACTGCAACTGGTTGAGCTGGAGCTCCAGACGCTTGCGTGACGTGGCGACGTCGGCCACACCCCGGCGCACCTTCTGAAGCAGCTCCAGCTGCTTCTGGTACGAGTAATCGAGGGTTTCGCGCGGGTCCTCGGCCCGGTCAAGGGCCTTGTTCGCCTTCGCGCGGAAGATCATCCCCATACGCTTCATGACACCGCTCATGGGCTTCGCGCGCCCCCTTCTGACGGACTCCAGCTCCAGCGACTGCAACAGAACCCACAGTACGGGCCCTGCATCCATTACCGCACTGTTCGGGGACGGATGCGCTCATCCCCAAGGACGACTGCCTACGGTCCCGCTCCGGCGTAAGGAGTAGGTGTTCCCCGGGTAACGCCCCCGAGTCGACCGTCCGCGGTGTCTCCCCTGTCCCCCTACAGACGACTGGTGTTGCCGGATCGTTCCCCACGGGACTGGGGTCCAACCGCGTCCACCCCGTAAGCTTGGGTTTTGTGTTCCGTAGCCGTGCCAAGGAAGAGAAGGCCGCGACCGCCGACCAGGCCTCGCCGACCGACTCCAAGCAGCCCCGAGACCCGCAGGCCCCCAAGGGTCGGCCCACGCCCAAACGCAGTGAGGCCCAGACCCAGCGCCGTAGCGTGGCCAACACCACGCTGACGCGCAAGGACGCCTCCAAGCGGCAGCGCGACGAGCGGCGGGTGCAGCTGGAGCGGCAGCGCCAGGCGCTGGCCGGCCGCGGCAACGAGCGGGATCTGCCGCTGCGCGACCGGGGCCCGGTCCGCAAGTTCGCGCGTGACTACATCGACGCGCGTTTCAACGTCGCCGAGTTCTTCCTGCCGATGGCCGTGGTGATCCTGGTGCTCAGCGTGGTGCAGGTGCCCGCGTTGCAGAACATCGCGCTGCTGCTGTGGCTCGTGATCATCGTCCTGATCGTGGTCGACTCGTTCCTGAACGTGTTCCGGCTGCGCAAGCGGCTCGCGGAGCGCTTCCCGGGCCAGGACACCAAGGGCACGGTCTGGTACTCGCTGATGCGCTCCCTCCAGATGCGTCGACTCCGGCTGCCGAAGCCGCAGGTCAAGCGCGGAGAGCGGCCCTGAGCGCGGACTCCTTCTCCGGGGGTGCGGCGGATACGTGGCTGGCCGGGCTGGGCGGGCTGCGGGACGTCGTACGACAGGAGCTCGTGGCCCGGCAGCTCGACGAGCAGATAGCCGGGCGCTATCCGGTGGGACAGCGGCTGCGGGTGCTGGACGTCGGGATGGGGCAGGGCACGCAGGCGTTGCGGCTGGCCCGGGCCGGACATCAGGTGACCGGGCTCGAACAGGAACCGAAGATGATCGCCGCGGCCCGCGCGGCGCTGTCCGGCGAGCCGGAGGGCATCCGGGAGCGGGTGCGGATCATCGAGGGCGACGGCCGGGACACGGGCGTGCACTTCCTGCCGGGCAGCTTCGACATCGTGCTCTGTCATGGCGTACTCATGTACGTCTCCGAGCCCGATCCGCTGCTCGCGGGTCTCGCCCGGATGCTGGCGCCGGGCGGGCTGCTGTCGCTGCTGGTGCGCAACGCCGACGCGCTGGCGATGCGGCCCGGACTGTCCTGGGACTGGGCGAGCGCGTCGACCGCGTTCGACTCGACCGCGTACCGCAACCGGCTGGGTCTCGATGTGCGGGCCGACCGGCTGGGCACCCTGACGGCGACCCTGGCGGGGATCGGGGCGCCGCTCCAGACCTGGTACGGCGTGCGGGTCTTCACCGACACCGCCCCGGAAGGCGTCGGGATCCCGGACGACGTGGAACCGCTGCTGGCCGCCGAGGAGCGGGCCGGGCGGACGGATCCGTACCGGGCGGTGGCCGCGCTGCTGCATCTGTGCGGCGTGCGGGGCTGAGCGGAGCCCGACCGCGGGAGCCCGTTCGGGCGAGCAGCACGAGCCGGACATTCACCCAGAAGTGACACTCGGCGTATGGACTCTCCCCGTACCCGTGCCCTTCGCCCCATGGCGCTCCTCGTCTGTTCGCTGGCGCTGGTCGCCGGGTGTTCGGGCGCCGGGTCGTCGTCCTCCGCGAAGAAGGACGGCTCGACCACGCAGGCCGCCGAGGCCGCCCTGCCGATGGCCGGTGACGACCTCCAGAGCGACTACCAGAAGGTGATCAAGGAGGTCCTGCCGTCGGTCGTGCAGATCCAGGCCAGCAGTGATCTGGGGTCGGGGGTCGTGTACGACGACCAGGGGCACATCGTCACCAACGCGCACGTGGTCGGCAGCGAGAAGACCTTCAAGGTGACCACCGCGAACAGCGAGGACGCGCTCACCGCGAAGCTCGTGTACTCCTACCCCGAACAGGACCTGGCCGTCGTCAAGCTCGACAAGGTGCCGGACGGGCTGAAGGCGGCGACCTTCGCCGACTCCTCCAAGGTCGAGGTCGGGCAGATCGTCCTCGCCATGGGCTCGCCGCTGGGGCTGTCGTCCAGCGTGACGCAGGGCATCGTGTCGGCGACCGGACGGACCGTCAGCGAGGGCAGCAGCGGCGGCGGCACGGGCGCGACCATCGCCAACATGGTGCAGACCTCGGCCGCGATCAACCCGGGCAACAGCGGGGGCGCGCTGGTCGATCTGAACGGGCAGGTCATCGGCATCCCGACGCTCGCGGCGACCGACCCGAACCTCGGGGGCGGCGCCGCGCCGGGTATCGGGTTCGCGATCCCGTCCTCGATGGTGACGACGGTCGCCGGCCAGATCGTCAAGGACGGCAAGGTGACCGACTCGGGGCGGGCCGCGCTCGGCATCACCGGCCGCACGGTCGTCGACGACACCTACCAGGCCGCCGGTGTGGCCGTGGTCGCGGTGAAGAGCGGCGGGGCCGCGGACAAGGCCGGCGTCCGGGCCGGCGACATCATCACCCGGCTGGGCGACACGGGGATCAGCACGATCACCTCGCTGTCGGAGGCGCTGGCGTCCGACAGACCGGGGCAGCGCACGACCGTGACGTACACGCGCGACGGCAGGTCGACGAAGGTCGACGTGACGCTGGGCGAGCAGTGAGCGAGGGGGCGGCCGGTGTTCCTCCGGCCGCCCCCTCCCCCGTTACGCCTCCTCGGCGTGCAGGCTCATCGGGCCGTAGATCTCCGTGGAGTCCTCGAACAGCCGCACCTGGTCCGCGCCTCCCGCGACGAGGTCCTTCCACACCTCGCCGAGCCAGGACTCCGCGTCCCCCTGCGTGGTGAACTCCTCAGGCGCGACCGTGGGTTCGACCTCGGTCCCGTCGGACTTCTCGAACCGCCAGATCCATGCCGCCATGTACGCCTCCAAGGTCTCAGCGCATGCAGAGCAGAAGCCGGATCTTGGTCCGGCTTCTGCCGAGAAGCCTAGTCGGATGCGCAACACCTGGTCAGACGCGCGAAAATCGACACCGTGGAACTCACTCTGCTCGGCACCGGTGCCCCCGCTGGACTCCCCCGCTCCGACTGCCCCTGCGCGGCCTGCGCCGTGTCGCTCGGGGCGGATGCTCGGGCGGCCACCGCCGTGCTCGTGGACGGGACGCTGCTGCTCGATCTGACGCCGGGCGCGGCCTTCGCCGCCGCGCGGGCCGGGCACTCGCTGGGGGGCGTACGGCAGGTGCTGCTGTCGCATCCGCACGACGGGCCCGCCGTCGAGGTGCCGGTGGGGCTGCCGCAGCCGGGGCGGGTGCCGGACGGGCGGGAGCTGGCGCTGCTGACCGGGCACCGGGTGCGGGCCGTGGCGATGGACGCGCCCGGCACCGGGTACGCCGTCACCGGCCCGGACGGGCAGCGGGCGCTGTATCTGCCGCCCGGGGCCGCTCCGGCCGGGCTGGAGGAGGGGGCCGTCGAGTCGTACGACATGGTGCTCGCCGATGTGGTGGGGCGGCCGGACGCGCTGGCCAAGCTGCGGGCGGTCGGCGCGGTGGGGCCCGCGACCGATGTGGTCGCCGTGCATCTCGACCACGACGTGCCGCCGGGCGCGGAGTTGCGGCGGCGGCTGGCCGCCGTGGGGGCGCGGGCCGTGCCGGACGGGTCGACGCTGACCGTGGGGGTCTACGAGGACGTGCCCGACGTGCCCCGGCGCACCCTGGTCCTGGGCGGGGCGCGGTCCGGGAAGTCGGTCGAGGCCGAACGGCGGCTGGAGGCCTTTCCCGACGTGCTGTACGTCGCCACGGGCGGCTCGCGCAACGGGGACACCGAGTGGGCCTCCCGGGTCTCCGCGCACCGGGAGCGGCGGCCGGGTTCGTGGCGTACGGCGGAGACCTGCGACCTGGTGCCGCTGCTGGCGGAGGACGGGCCGCCGCTGCTGATCGACTGTCTGTCGCTGTGGCTGACGGACGCGATGGACTCCGTGGGGGCGTGGGACGACACGGAGTGGGGGGACGGCGGGGAGAAGCGACTGCGGGAGCGGGTACGGGAGTTGACCGCCGCCGTGCGGGCCACCCGGCGCACCCTGGTCGCCGTGTCGAACGAGGTCGGCTCGGGAATCGTCCCGGCGACCGCGTCCGGGCGCCGCTACCGCGACGAACTCGGGCGGCTGAACGCAGCGGTCGGCGGCGAGTGCGAGCACGTCCTGCTGGTGGTGGCGGGCCAGGCGCTCGCGCTGCGCGGATAGGTCGTGTCCGCGAAGTCCCGTCGTTCGCCCGGAGGGCGGGCCTCGCGGCGTCCGGTGCGTGCGCCGGGGTCCCCTCCGGCCGGAGGCTGGGGCGCGCCGCGGCGAGCGGGCGTGCCGGGCGTCGCGAGGCGGGCGGGACTGCGCGGACACGGCCTGGTGCCTGCCGGCGAGGTCCCGCCCGGCGCTGCGCGGTGCGCCATGGGTTGCGCTACGCCTTGCGCTGCGCCTTGCGCGCGATGAGTCGGCGAGGGGGCGGCAGGCGGTCCTGGAGGGCTCGGGGTTCGGTGACGAACTCGCAGTCCTGGGAGTCCAGTTGCGTGCGCAGGTCGTCGGAGCCGGCCTCCACGAGGAGGAGGCCGCCGGGGCGCAGGACCGTGAGGGCCGCGTGGAGTTCGGCGGCGGGGTCGGGGGCGGGGGTGCGGTCGCGGAGGAGGGTGACGACGTCGTAGCGGGCGTGCAGGGCCGAGGTGATGTGCGGGTCGGTGAGGTGGCCGGCGTAGGCCTCCTCGACGCGTTCGGCGGCGCGGGCCCGGACCACCCGGGGGGTGGGGTCGACGCCGTCGAAGGACGTGTACGGGAAGAGTTCCTTCGCGCACGCGGGGAAGCGGGCGTCGCCCGTGCCGACGTCGAGCCAGCTCTCCGGTTCGGGGAGCAGGCGCAGGATCGCGCGGGCCAGGGTCCGGTGACGGCGTCGCTCGTCGAGGGCGCTGACGCGGGTGCGCAGGCTGTTCATGGACGGCTCCCGAGGACGTACGACAATACGGTGCAAAACGATACGTACGGGATCTCGATCTTCGAGGCAAGGACGTCCCGGGGGCGTGGTGACCATGTGGCTCCGTGGCGTTCGATCGCTGCCGGTACTGTTCGGCGAATGAGCTCGCTTAATCTCGACGACTTCACCGATCTGATCGAGCGCCCCGACGGCGGTGTGCGCCGTGACGCCGAGGCGCGGCGTGAACGTCAGATCGTGCCGCCCGGGGCGCTGGGCCGACTCGACGACCTGGGTGAGTGGCTGGCGGCGGCGCAGTCCTCCGTGCCGGTACGGCCGGTCGAACGGCCCCGGGTGGTGCTCTTCGCGGGCGACCACGGCATCGCCGAACTCGGCGTGTCGGCCCGGCCGGCGGGCAGCGCCGGGGAGTTGGTGCGCTCGGCGCTGGAGGGCGGCAGCCCGGCCGCGGTGCTCGCCCGGCGGCTCGGGGTGCCGGTGCGGATCGTGGACATGGCCCTGGACTGCGAGCCCGGCGCGCTGCCCGACGAGATCGTGAAGCACCGCGTACGGCGGGGCAGCGGGCGGATCGACATCGAGGACGCGCTGACCCTGGAGGAGGCGACGGCCGCGTTCGAGGCCGGTGTCGCGGTCGCGAACGAGGAGGCCGACTCCGGTACGGATCTGGTGGTGCTCGGCGATGTGAGCGTCGGCGGTACGACCCCGGCCTCCGTGCTGATCGCCGCGCTGTGCGGCACCGACGCGTCCGTGGTCACCGGGCGGGGCGGCCTCGCCATCGACGACCTGGCGTGGATGCGCAAGTGCGCGGCGATCCGGGACGCGCTGCGCCGGGCCCGGCCGGTGCTGGGCGACCAGTTGCAGCTGCTGGCGACGGTGGGCGGGGCCGATCTCGCCGCGATGACCGGGTTCCTGCTCCAGAGCGCCGTACGGAAGCTGCCGGTGATCCTGGACGGGGTCGTGGCCGCCGCCTGCGCGCTGGTGGGGCAGCGGGTCGCGTTCCGGGCGCCGGACTGGTGGCTGGCCGGGCAGAGCAGCGGGGAGCCGGGGCAGGCGAAGGCGCTGGACCGGATGGCGCTGGAGCCGCTGCTCGACCACGGGGTGACGGTCGGTGAGGGCGCGGGCGCGCTGCTCGCGCTGCCGCTGGTGCAGGCCGCGGCGGCGCTCGCGGCCGAACTCCCGCTCAGGCCGGAGGAACCGGCCGAGGCGACGGAGACCGAAGAGGCCGAGAAGCCCGAGGAGTGACCGGGGATCGACCGGGGTGTGATCCGAGGAGAGATCCCAGGAGTGATCCGAGTGTGATCATTGCGGCGACGGAAAAGAAACGTTCGCCGCAACAACACCCATATGATCCTCCTTCATGGGAGATGTCCGGGTCGGGCCCGCACAAGAACGTCACAGCTCAGGCGCCTCGCGGCGGTCCGCGGCCTTCGCCGTCTGGTATCTGCGGGCCGTCGCGTTCATCAACTTCCTCAGCGCGGCCTGGGTTTCGCTGGGGCAGGACGTACGACGGCACAACCAGGAGAACTTCTTCACGCCGTACCTGCTGACGGCCGGTTTCGCGTCCGGGGTGTTCACGGCGTTCCTCGCCATCACGATGCGGCGCCGCAAACGCGCCGCGTGGATCCTGAATCTGGTGGTCAGCGGGCTGTTCCTGGCGCTGTTCGGGTTCGCGATGTCGTTCGAGGAGATCCGCCAGTACGCGCAGAACTGGATCTCCCTGGTCCTGACCGCGGCCTTCGTCGCCGCGCTGCTGGTGGGGCGCCGGGAGTTCTACGCCAAGGGCGACCGGTCCAACCCCCGGCTCGCCGCGGTCGTCGCGGTCGGCGGCACGCTGGCCGCCTCGCTGCTGGCCGCGCTGCTGGTGACGGTCACCAACCAGGCGCACGACGCGTCCCGTTCGACGTTCCTGGAGCGCTGGCACTACGGCTCGTTCCGGCTGGTGTCCATCTCCGCCCCGGAGAACCGCTTCCCCGGGATCTGGACCCCGAACTGGGCCAACGTCACCATCAACGTGCTCAGCACGGTCCTGGTCCTCGCGGTCTTCTACGCCGCGTTCCGCTCCCGGCGCGCCGTCGACCCGCTCACCGAGGACGACGAGAAGAAGCTGCGGGCGCTGCTGGACCGGCAGGGCGAGCGGGACTCGCTCGGCTACTTCGCGCTGCGCCGGGAGAAGAGCGTGGTGTGGTCGCCGACCGGCAAGGCGGCCGTCGCGTACCGGGTCGTGGGCGGGGTCTCGCTGGCGTCCGGCGACCCGATCGGCGACCCGGAGGCATGGCCCGGCGCGATCGAGCCGTGGCTCGCGGAGGCCCGCGCGCACGGATGGATTCCGGCCGTGATGGGCGCGAGCGAGGAGGCGGGCACCGTCTACGCGCGGCACGGCCTCGACGCCCTCGAACTCGGGGACGAAGCCCTCGTCGAGGTCGCCGAGTTCACGTTGGAGGGGCGTGCCATGCGGACCGTCCGGCAGGCCTACAACCGGGTGAAGCGGGCCGGCTACACGGTCCGGATCCGCCGCCACGAGGACATTCCGGCCGAGGAGATGGCGTACCTCCTGAAGCGGGCCGACGACTGGCGGGACGGGGCGACCGAGCGCGGCTTCAGCATGGCGCTCGGGCGGCTCGGGGACCCCGACGACGGGCAGTGCGTGATGCTCGAATGCACCGACGGGGAGGGCGAGTTGAGGGCGGTGCTGTCCTTCGTGCCGTGGGGTCCGCACGGACTGTCCCTCGACCTGATGCGCCGCGACCGCGACTCCGACAACGGCCTCATGGAGTTCATGGTGATCGAACTCCTGCGCCGCGCCCAGGAGATCGGGATCACTCAGGTGTCGCTCAACTTCGCCATGTTCCGCTCGGTCTTCGAGAGGGGGGCGCGGATCGGCGCCGGACCGGTGCTGCGGCTGTGGAGGTCACTCCTCAGCTTCTTCTCCCGGTGGTGGCAGATCGAGTCGCTGTACCGCGCCAACGCCAAGTACCGGCCCATCTGGGAACCCCGGTTCCTGCTCTTCGAGAAGAGCGCGGACCTGCTGCGCATCGGCCTCGCGTCGGCGCGCGCGGAAGGGTTCCTGGAAGCACCGGGACTGCCGAAGTGGCTGCACCGCAAGCACCTGGAGACGCACAGATGAACCGCCTCGCCCGCTGGGCCCGCGCCGAATGGGGACTGCTGTACGTCACCGTGCGCGAGCCGCTGCTGAAGCGGCGTTGGCGGGCGATCCCGATGACGATCGGGGCGGTACTGCTCACGGCGGCCCTCCAGTTCGTGCAGAACCGGTCGTGGGGCTATCAGTTCGTGCAGGACATGGGCGGCGTCCGGGCCGTCGACCCGCTCTGGCTGTCCCTCCTGCGCACCCCCCTCTCCCTCTTCGTCCCCGCCCTCGACCTCCCCGTGTGGGGCGCCCTGGCCCAGATCCTCTTCGTGTTCGGCATCGCGGAGATCTGCCTCGGCCGCTGGCGCACCCTGGTCATCGCCTACGCCGCGACCCTCGCCGGCACGCTCTACGCCCGCCTCGGCATCCGGCTCGGCTTCGACAACCCCTTCGGCCTGCCCGGCTCGGACCGCCTGGTCGTGGACACGGGCCCCTCGGCGGCGGTCGTCGGCCTCGCGGTGTTCGTCGCCTGGCGCTACGGCGCGTACGCGACCGCCCTCGCGGTGACCGGCGCGATGGCCGTCGAGGTCATGCTCAAGGGCAACCTCGCGGGCAAGGAACACCTGGCAGCAATCATCGCGGTGGGCCTGCTGTGCCTGACCTCGGCAGTACGACATCGACGGCTGCGGGTGCGGTAGTTGTCGGGTGGGGGGGGCGGAGCGCACCCGGGCCCGGCGACTGAGCGAGCCACCGAGCGCGGCGCGGGCCCGCTCGCGGCCGGGCGGGCATCCGCGACGGCGACTGCGCGTGCGGTAGGCACGGGCGAGGGAACCCCAGCCCAGACCCGGCGACCGCACGTGTCGTAGACGCGGCCGACAGAACGAGCCCGGCACCCGCGACTGCGTGTGCCGTAGACGCGGAGAGTGGAGCGGGCCCGGCAACTGCACGTGCCGTAGGCGCGGACGACGGAACCAGCCCAGACCCGGCGCCCGCGCCCGCCCCCGCGCCCCCACCGCCCGCCGCCCGCCGCCCGCGCCAAGCGCCGCGCCAGCCCCCTCATCGTCCGCCGGGGATCCGTGCCGGCATCGGGTCCGGCTTGCCGCCGATCCAGTCCTGGAAGGCTCGGCGGGGGCCCGCCCAGCGGCGGTCGTGGTGGTAGGCGCGGAGGGTGGAGCGGGCGCGGGCCCGGTGGCGGCGGTTGCGGTAGAAGCGTTTGGCCCAGGGGGAACCGGGGCGGGCCAGCCGGATCGCGCCGATGAGGGCGACCAGCGGGACGAGGACGCCGAACACCGCCGTGCGGGCCTTGCCCTTGCTCAGGGCGATGAGGGAGAAGAGGAAGTTGATGCCGACGCTCACGATCACGCCGGCGCGGTCGTGGAGTTCGGCGGCGGTGAGGTCGTTGACGCCGAACGGCGAGAAACCGGCGAGGACGAATCCGACCAGGGCCGCCGTGAGGACGACCGCCTCGACGCTCTTGCGGCCGGCCTCGGTCCAGTAGACGTCGTCGAGGTAGAGGATCAGCGCGAACTCGTCCAGGACCAGGCCCGCGCCGATCCCGAAGACGATCGCGAACAGCGCCGACCCGACGCCGTAGCGCGTGCTGGCCACCGCGCCGAAGCCGCCGAGCACGGAGAGGACCACGCCCGGGACGACATGGTGGATGTGCACGTCACCGGCCTTGATGTTGCCGAAGGGGCCCTTGCCCGCGCGGATCAGGCGGGTGATGACACGGGTGACGAGGAAGGTCAGGACGAAGGCGGTGAGCGCGAGGAGGAGGGGCAGTTTGCCCGGCTCGACGATGTTGCGGTGCAGCCAATGTCCCATATGGGCACTTTAGCGACGGCCGCCGGGAGCGCCCCCTCGACCGCCGGGTAACCTGCGCCGGTGTCCAAGACCCCGCCCCTCGGCAGCCTCCGCTTCGCGTTCGGCACGCTGACCGCTCTCCCGGTCAGGGTGGTCCGCTGGGACCGTGACGCCGCGCGCGCCGGGATGCTGGCCGCGCCGCTCGTGGGGGTGGTCGTCGGCGGGTGCGCGGCCGGGCTCGGGCTGCTGCTGCTGTTCCTCGGCGCGGGCCCGCTGCTCGCGGCCGTCGCCACGGTCGCCGTGCCCGCCGTCCTCACCCGGGGTCTGCATCTGGACGGGCTCGCGGACACGGCGGACGGGCTCGGCAGCGGGAAGCCCGCCGAGGACGCGCTGCGGATCATGAAGCAGTCGGACATCGGCCCGTTCGGGGTGCTCGCTCTCGTCCTCGTCCTGCTCGCCCAGGTCGCCGCGCTGGCGCAGCTCTACGGCGACTCGTGGGCGCGGGGAGCGGGCGCGGCGATCGTGTCGGCGGTGGCCGCGCGGCTCGCGTTGACCTGGGCCGCGCGGGCGGGAGTGCCCGCGGCCCGGCCGGAGGGGCTGGGGGCCGCGGTCGCGGGGGTGGTGCCGGTGGGGGGCGCGGTGGCCATGACTCTGGCCTACGTGGTGGTGTGCGCGGCGCTCGGGCCGGTCTTCGGGGGGCAGGGCAGGGTCCGGGCGGTCGTCGCCGTCCTCGTGGCGCTGGCCGTCGCCGAGCTTCTGCTGCGGCACTGCCGGCGGCGGTTCGGCGGGGTGACGGGCGACGTGTTCGGGGGGCTCGCGGAGACGGCCGCCACCGCCGCGCTCGTGGTGCTCTCGCTGGGCGGGTGAGCGCCGGTCCGGTCGTGACCGGTCACGAGGGGACCGGCGGGGGGGACACAGTGGTGGTCCCCCACGACCGGCAGCACGCGCTGCGCCGAGGCCCCCCGCGTGAACGCCCCGCCGCGCACACGCGCGTAGGCTCCGTTCTGGGCCGTCACCAGCCCCCTGTGTCCACCGCCGCCGCAGGTCGGAAATAGGGTCGGTTGCCGGGCCCGGTCGACCCACCCCGTTCGACCGAAGAAACTTCACATCGGAAGCGAGAAATCACCACTGTGACTGCTCTCACTCTCAGCACCGCCGCGGCGCCCGGCCTGCGGGCCGACGCGATCGTCATCGGTGTCGGCAAGGGCGGCAAGGGCCCGGTCGTCGCACCGGGCGCCGACGCCGTGGACAAGGCGTACGACGGCGGGCTCGCCGGCGTTCTGGAGACCCTGGGCGCCACCGGTGCCGAAGGCGAGATCACCAAGCTGCCCGCCCCGGCCGGATTCAAGACCCCGCTCGTGATCGCGGTGGGTCTCGGCAAGGAGCCCGCGAAGGGCGAGGCGTACGACGCCGAGGCGCTGCGCCGGGCCGCCGGTGTCGCCGCCCGCGCGCTGACCGGCGCCAAGAAGGCCGCCTTCGCGCTGCCCCTGGCCGACGCGGCCGACGCGGGTGTGATCGCCGAGGGCGCGCTGCTCGGCGCGTACTCCTTCGACGCGTACAAGGACAACGGCAAGGACGCCAAGGGCAAGGGCCCGCTCGGCGAGGTCGCCCTGCTCGGCGGCAAGCCCCGCGACAAGGAGTACAAGGCGGCCGTGGAGCGTGCGCTCGCGGTCACCGAGGAGCTCAACCGCGCCCGCGACCTGATCAACACCCCGCCGAACGACCTCGACCCCGAGGCCTTCGCCGCCGTCGCGCAGACCGCGGCCAAGGAGCACGGCGTCAAGGTCGAGGTGCTCGACGAGAAGGCCCTCGAAGCGGGCGGCTACGGCGGCATCCTCGGCGTCGGCGCCGGATCCGCCGCGGGTCCGCGGCTGGTGAAGCTGTCGTACACGCACGAGGCGGCGAGCAAGCACCTCGCGTTCGTCGGCAAGGGCATCACCTACGACTCGGGCGGCATCTCGCTCAAGCCGGCCGGGCACAACGAGACGATGAAGTGCGACATGAGCGGTGCGGCGGCGGTCTTCGCCGCCGTGGTCGCCGCCGCGCGGCTGGGGCTTGAGGTCAATGTGACCGGCTGGCTGGCGCTCGCCGAGAACATGCCGTCCGGTTCCGCGACCCGTCCCGGTGACGTGCTGCGCATGTACAGCGGCAAGACCGTCGAGGTCCTCAACACGGACGCCGAGGGCCGGCTCGTCCTCGCGGACGCGCTGTGGGCGGCGTCGGCGGAGAAGCCGGACGCGATCGTGGACGTGGCGACGCTGACCGGGGCGATGGTGCTGGCGCTGGGGAGCCGGACCTTCGGGGTCATGGCCAACGACGACGCGTTCCGCGCGGCGATCGTCGACGCGGCGGAGGAGGTCGGTGAGCCGTCGTGGCCGATGCCGCTGCCGGAGCACCTGCGCAAGGGCATGGACTCTCCCACGGCCGACATCGCGAACATGGGTGAGCGGATGGGCGGCGGGCTGGTCGCCGGCCTGTTCCTGCGGGAGTTCGTGGGCGAGGGCATCACCTGGGCGCACCTCGACATCGCGGGACCGGCGTTCAACGAGGGCGGCCCGTTCGGCTACACCCCCAAGGGTGGGACCGGGACCGCGGTGCGTACGTTGGTGCGGCTCGCGGAGCTGACGGCGGCCGGGG
Source organism: Streptomyces sp. NPDC091280 (assembly GCF_044768565.1). NCBI lineage: Bacteria > Bacillati > Actinomycetota > Actinomycetes > Kitasatosporales > Streptomycetaceae > Streptomyces > Streptomyces sp. NPDC091280. The sequence goes on along the minus strand of NZ_JBIVUZ010000020.1, from coordinate 144,703 downwards.
ATCTGGGCTGACGTTCGCCCGATGGCTCGATGACTGAGGGGCGCGGGCGGCCGCGGGCCGGTGGTGGCCGGTCGCGCCCCGCGGCGGAGCCGCGCATCGACACGGCCCCGCGCCCCTGGGGTGTCGCACCCCGGGCGGCTCACCGACGCGCCGTCTCTCATGTGAGCGTGTGGTGTCTCACACCCCGGCCCGGCGTCTCGTTGGCCCCCGACAAGTGCGAAGATGGGCTCGGCAGGACAGGGCCCCCACCACAGGGCCGAAGAAAGAGCGGCCGGACACCAGCCGCCGCGCGGTCACTGACGACCGGCGTACGGCGCACATGCATGGAGGACGTGACGTGGCGAACGACGCCAGCACCGTTTTCGACCTAGTGATCCTCGGCGGTGGCAGTGGCGGTTACGCCGCGGCGCTGCGCGGGGCGCAGCTGGGACTGGACGTCGCCCTGATCGAGAAGGACAAGGTCGGCGGCACCTGCCTGCACCGGGGATGCATCCCCACCAAGGCCCTGCTGCACGCGGGCGAGATCGCCGACCAGGCCCGCGAGAGCGAGCAGTTCGGCGTCAAGGCCACCTTCGAGGGCATCGACGTACCGGCCGTCCACAAGTACAAGGACGGTGTCATCTCCGGCCTGTACAAGGGACTCCAGGGGCTGATCGCCTCCCGGAAGGTGCACTACATCGAGGGTGAGGGCAGGCTCTCCTCCCCCACCTCCGTCGACGTGAACGGCCAGCGCGTCCAGGGCCGCCACGTCCTGCTGGCGACCGGCTCCGTGCCGAAGTCGCTGCCGGGCCTGGAGATCGACGGCAACCGGATCATCTCCTCGGACCACGCCCTCGTCCTGGACCGCGTGCCGCAGTCCGCGATCATCCTGGGCGGCGGTGTCATCGGCGTGGAGTTCGCCTCCGCGTGGAAGTCCTTCGGCGCCGACGTGACGATCATCGAGGGCCTCAAGCACCTCGCCCCCCTTGAGGACGAGAACTCCTCCAAGCTTCTTGAGCGCGCGTTCCGCAAGCGCGGCATCAAGTTCAACCTGGGCACCTTCTTCTCGAAGGCCGAGTACACCGAGAGCGGTGTCAAGGTCACGCTCGCCGACGGCAAGGAGTTCGAGGCCGAGCTGCTGCTCGTCGCGGTCGGCCGCGGGCCCGTCTCCGCCGGTCTCGGCTACGAGGAGCAGGGCGTCGCCATGGACCGCGGCTACGTCCTGGTCGACGAGTACATGCGGACGAACGTGCCGACCATCTCCGCCGTCGGCGACCTGGTCCCCACGCTCCAGCTCGCGCACGTCGGCTTCGCCGAGGGCATCCTGGTGGCGGAGCGGCTGGCCGGTCTGAAGGCCGTCCCGATCGACTACGACGGTGTCCCCCGGGTGACGTACTGCCACCCCGAGGTCGCCTCCGTGGGCATCACCGAGGCCAAGGCCAAGGAGATCTACGGCGCCGACAAGGTCGTCGCTCTGAAGTACAACCTCGCGGGCAACGGCAAGAGCAAGATCCTCAACACCTCGGGCGAGATCAAGCTCGTCCAGGTGAAGGACGGTGCCGTGGTCGGCGTCCACATGGTCGGCGACCGCATGGGCGAGCAGGTCGGCGAAGCCCAGCTGATCTACAACTGGGAGGCGCTGCCCGCCGAGGTCGCACAGCTCATCCACGCCCACCCGACGCAGAGCGAAGCGCTCGGCGAGGCCCACCTGGCGCTGGCCGGCAAGCCTCTCCACTCCCACGACTGACCCCCTCGGTCGGACGACGACACAGACTTCCGCAATTCGTAAGGAGCAACCGAAACCATGGCGGTTTCCGTAACCCTTCCGGCGCTCGGTGAAAGCGTCACCGAGGGCACTGTCACCCGCTGGCTGAAGGCCGAGGGCGAGCGCGTCGAGGCCGACGAGCCGCTGCTGGAGGTGTCGACCGACAAGGTCGACACCGAGATCCCCTCGCCCGTAGCCGGTGTCCTGGCCTCCATCAAGGTGGCCGAGGACGAGACCGTCGAGGTCGGCGCCGAACTGGCCGTGATCGACGACGGCACCGGCGCTCCCGCCGCGGCCCCCGCCCCGGCGGCCGAGCCCGCCCCCGCCGCCGCTCCGGCCCCGGCGCCCGTCGCCGAGGCCCCCGCGGCTCCGGCGCCCGCCCCGGCCGCCCCGGCCCCCGCCGCCGCCGCTCCGGCGGGCGGCGCCTCCGGTACCGACGTCGTGCTGCCCGCACTGGGCGAGTCGGTCACCGAGGGCACCGTCACCCGCTGGCTGAAGGAGGTCGGCGAGGAGGTCGCGGAGGACGAGCCCCTCCTTGAGGTCTCCACCGACAAGGTCGACACCGAGATCCCCTCGCCGGTCGCCGGCGTGCTGCTGGAGATCCTGGTCGGCGAGGACGAGACCGCCGAGGTCGGCGCCAAGCTCGCCGTCGTCGGCGCCCCGGGTGCCGCTCCGGCGGCTGCCCCGGCTCCGGCCGCCCCGGCTCCGGCTCCGGCGGCTGCCGCCCCGGCCGCCCCCGCGGCCCCGGCTCCCGCGCCGGTCGCACCCCCGGCCCCCGCCCCGGCTCCGGCGCCCGCTCCGGTCGCCGCGGCTCCGGCTCCGGTCGCTCCCGCCGCCCCGGCCCCCGCGCCGGTCGCGGCTCCGGCTCCGGTGGCCCCGGCCGCTCCGGCGCCCGCCGCCGCGCAGGCCTCGGACGACGGCGCCTACGTGACCCCGCTGGTGCGCAAGCTCGCCGCCGAGAACAGCGTCGACCTGTCCACCGTCAAGGGCACCGGCGTCGGCGGCCGTATCCGCAAGCAGGACGTCCTCGCCGCCGCCGAGGCCGCGAAGGCCGCCGCCGCCGCTCCGGCTCCCGTGGCCGCCGCGGCCCCGGCCGCCACCGCGAGGAAGACGCCGACGCTGGAGGCCTCTCCCCTCCGCGGCCAGACCGTGAAGATGCCCCGCATCCGCAAGGTCATCGGCGACAACATGGTCAAGGCGCTGCACGAGCAGGCTCAGCTGTCCTCGGTCGTCGAGGTCGACGTCACGCGGCTGATGCGGCTGCGCGGCCAGGCGAAGGACTCCTTCGCGGCCCGTGAGGGCGTCAAGCTCTCCCCGATGCCGTTCTTCGTGAAGGCGGCGGCCCAGGCGCTGAAGGCCCACCCGGCCATCAACGCCCGGATCAACGTCGAGGACGGCACGATCACCTACTTCGACACCGAGAACGTCGGTATCGCGGTGGACTCCGAGAAGGGCCTGATGACCCCGGTCATCAAGCACGCGGGCGACCTGAACATCGCCGGTATCGCCAAGGCCACCGCCGAGCTGGCGGGCAAGGTCCGGGCGAACAAGATCACCCCGGACGAGCTGTCCGGCGCGACCTTCACCATCTCCAACACCGGTTCGCGCGGCGCGCTCTTCGACACGATCATCGTGCCCCCGAACCAGGTCGCGATCCTCGGCATCGGCGCCACGGTCAAGCGCCCGGCCGTCATCGAGACGGAGGAGGGCACGGTCATCGGCGTCCGCGACATGACGTACCTGACCCTCTCCTACGACCACCGCCTGGTGGACGGCGCCGACGCGGCCCGTTACCTGACGGCCGTCAAGGCGATCCTGGAGGCGGGCGAGTTCGAGGTCGAACTCGGCCTGTAACCAGGGCAGTCGTCGTGTCGCGGTGCCCCCGTCCGGATCTCTCCGGGCGGGGGCACCGCGCGTTTCCTACAGCGTCCGGTCGCTCCACAGCACCAGCGTCTCCACCCACACGTTCGGGATGTAGAGCCTGGGCGCGGGCGTCAGATGCCGGGTGCGGTACGCGCGCAGCACGTCGTACGTGGCGTCCAGGCAGTCCCGTGAGGTGAGTTCCCCGGTCCTCGGGTCGACACCGACGAGGAAGCCGCGCCGCTCGACCTGCCGGACCATGGCCCGCGCCGCCGTCACGTCACTGGTCGAGGATCCGGTGCAGCGGTACCGGCTGTACTCGCCCCGGGTCATCCGGCCGAGCATCCGGGCGTACGATCCCGTCGTGTGCCAGGCGCCGATGTCGCCGCCCGGCGGGGTGTACAGCCTGTTGCTCGGGTTCTCGACGGCGCCGTACTCCCAGGTGTCCGTGCCGGTGACGCGGAAGCCCCAGCCGACGTGGCCCAGCTTCTGCGCGCCGTCCGGTTTCACGAAGACGCAGGCGGCGCCGGCCGCGGTCCCGGTCATGGTCCGGAGCTGTGAGCCGGTGACCCCGGCCGCGTGCGAGGGCGTCGGACGGCACCCCGCCACGCCCACCACCAGCGCGGCGACGGTCATCAGCCCGAGTCCCGTCCTCCGCAGCAGTCCACTGTTCATCGCCATCCCCCGATGCGCCGAGGGGTACCTCCTGCGGGACCCCTGCTGAAGGCCACACCGCGCGGGGCCGGGTCGGTTCTGCCGGTGACACGGCGGTGACGGCTCCGCGCCGGACCCGGTACGGGTCTTTACGGAGCGCGCTGCCCCGACCGCGTGTAAGTCTCGTCTCACCTGCATGAAAGCGCCCCCGTGCGCCCCTCCCGAGCGGGCGCGCGGCCTTATCGTCTAAAGGTCAAACGCCCTAAGGAGCTCTCATGACCGCGCCCGTCGTCCACTCGCTGCGCGAACAGATCCGCGAGCACATCGTGGAGGGGATCGTCAGCGGGCGCTGGAAGCCGGGCGAGCGGATCGTGGAGCGGCGGATCGCGACCGAGCTGGAGGTCAGCCAGACGCCGGTGCGGGAGGCGCTGCGCGAGCTGGAGTCGCTGCGGCTGATCGAGTCGGCGCCGAACAAGGGCGTCCGGGTGCGGAATCTGACGGCGGCCGACCTGGAGGAGAGCTATCCGGTGCGGGCCGGCCTTGAGGCCATCGCGGCGGAGCTGGCGGCCGAGCGGCTGGCCGCGGACTGCTCGGCGCTCGAACCGCATGTGGCCGCGCTCTACGAGGCGGACCGCGCGGCGGACGGGACGGGCCAGGTCCGGCACACGGTCGGCTTCCACCGCGATCTGGTCCGGGCGGCGGGCAACTCGGTGCTGCTGCACACCTGGGAGGGCCTGGGCATCGAGGTGTTCACCGCCCTGTCGATCCGTTGGCTCGGGACGGTCCAGCAGTCGTACGCGGAGGAGCACGAGGAGCTGGTGGCCGCGTTCCGGCGCCGGGACCCGCGGATCGCGGAGCTGGTGAAGGCGCACGTTCTGGGCTGCGCCCCGCGCCCGTGACACGACCAGGAACCGCCGGGCGCACCGCCGGGCGCAGCTCCGCGCACACCGCCGGGCACATCTGCGCGCACCCTGGCTCACCTGCGAAAACCTCGCCGGAACCCGACACCCTGTGCCGCCGCTCAAGGCACCCCGTGCCGACTTTCTCGTAATCAAGATATTTTGCCCGGGAACCTTTGATCGATCATCGATCAGGGAGTTACAGTCACCGACGGGCTCCTACACAGAGCCCGCCGCCCTGTCCTGCCAAAGACCAAGGGCACCCCCGACATCCCCTTGCCGACGAGGGAACCCCCCTTCGACTGAGGAAGGCGGCGTTATGACCGACCCCTACGCCATCCAGCCGAGCGAACTCGACCAGCTCCCGGACCGCGACCCCGAGGAGACCGCCGAATGGCAGGCCTCCCTGGACGCCGTGACGAAGGCTGCCGGCCCGCACCGTGCCGCGTACCTGATGCGCCGCACACTGGAGCGCGCGGAGGGCAACGGCATCGCGCTGCCCAAACTGCTTGAGACGGACTACGTCAACACCATCCCGACCGCCGCCGAGCCGTCCGCGCCCGGCGACGAGGAGATGGAGCGCCGGATCACCGCGTGGAACCGCTGGAACGCGGCGGCCATGGTGACCCGGGGCGCGAAACACGGCGTCGGCGGCCACATCGCCACCTTCGCCTCGGCGGCCTGGCTGTACGAGACCGGCTTCAACCACTTCTTCAAGGGCAAGGAGTCCCAGGAAGCGCCGGGCTCGGGCGACCAGCTCTACATCCAGGGCCACGCCTCCCCCGGCATCTACGCCCGCGCCTTCCTCGACGGCCGCCTCACCGAGGCGCACCTCGACAACTTCCGCCAGGAGGCGGGCGGTGACGGCCTCCCGTCGTACCCGCACCCGCGCCGGCTGCCCTGGCTGTGGGAGTTCCCCACGGTGTCGATGGGCCTCGGCCCGCTCTCCGCGATCTACCAGGCGCGCTTCAACCGCTATCTGACCGCGCGCGGCATCAAGGACCTCACGTCGTCCCACGTCTGGGCCTTCCTCGGCGACGGCGAGATGGACGAGCCCGAGTCGACGGCGGCCCTGGCCCTGGCCTCCCGCGAGGGTCTGGACAACCTGACCTTCGTCATCAACTGCAACCTCCAGCGCCTCGACGGCCCGGTCCGCGCGAACTTCAAGATCGTGCAGGAGCTGGAGGCCCAGTTCCGGGGGGCCGGCTGGAACGTCGTCAAGTCCCTGTGGGGCAACGCCTGGGACGAGCTGTTCCAGCTCGACACCACGGGCGCGCTGGTCCGCCGGCTGCGCGAGGTGCCCGACGCCCAGGTGCAGACGTACCAGACGCGCGACGCGGCCTACATCCGCGAGGACTTCTTCGGCAAGGACCCGGCGCTGGTCGAGCTGGCGAAACTGCTGAGCGACGACAAGATCCTGGAGTGCTTCCACCTCTCCCGCGGCGGCCACGAGTCGCGCAAGGTCTACGCCGCGTACAAGGCGGCCGTGGAGCACAAGGGCGGCCCCACGGTCATCCTGGCGCAGACGGTCAAGGGCCACACCCTCGGTGAGGGCTTCGCGTCGAAGAACGCCAACCACCAGATGAAGAAGCTCTCGACGGACGAGTTCAAGCAGATGCGTGACCTGCTCGAACTCCCCATCAAGGACAGCGACTTCGTCGACGGGGTCGTCCCCTACGGCCACCCCGGCGCCGACTCCCCCGAGGTCCGCTACCTCCAGGAGCGCCGCGCGGCCCTCGGCGGCCCGGCCCCCGCCCGCCGTACGCACGCGCTGCCCGCGCTGCCGGCCCCCGCCGACAAGACCTTCGCGTCCTTCGACAAGGGCTCCGGCAGCCAGAACGTCGCCACCACCATGGCCTTCGTCCGTCTCGTCAAGGACCTGGTCCGCGACAAGGAGACCGGGAAGCGCTGGGTGCCGATCGTCCCGGACGAGGCGCGCACCTTCGGCATGGAGAGCCTCTTCCCGTCGCTCGGGATCTACTCCCCCAAGGGCCAGACGTACGAGCCGGTCGACCGCGACCAGCTGATGTACTACAAGGAGGCCAAGAACGGCCAGATCCTCAACGAGGGGATCACCGAGGCCGGTTCGATGGCGGACTTCATCGCCGCGTCGACGTCGTACGCGACGCACGGCGAAGCGATGATCCCCTTCTACATCTTCTACTCGATGTTCGGCTGGCAGCGCACCGCCGACCAGATGTGGCAGCTCGGCGACCAGCTCGGCCGCGGCTTCCTCGTCGGCGCGACGGCCGGCCGTACGACCCTGACGGGCGAGGGCCTCCAGCACGCGGACGGCCACTCGCCGGTGATCGCGGCGACGAACCCGGCGGCGCTGTCGTACGACCCGGCGTTCGCCTACGAGGTCGCGGCGATCGTCAAGGACGGCATCCGCCGCATGTACGGCGAGGCCGCCCCCGGCGAGGACCCGAACGTCTTCTACTACCTCACCGTCTACAACGAGCCGATCCCGCAGCCCGCGAAGCCGGCCGCGCCCGGGGTCGACGAGGGCATCGTCAAGGGCCTGTACCGCTTCAACACGGCGGAGTCGGCGGGCCTCTCGCCCGCCGCCAACGCGGCCCGCATCCAGCTCATCGGCTCCGGTACGGCGATCCACTGGGCGCTGAAGGCGCAGCGGCTGCTCGCCGAGGAGTGGGGCGTGGCGACCGATGTCTGGTCGGCCACGTCCTGGACCGAGCTGCGGCGGGACGCGCTCGACGCGGACGCGGCGCTGCTGCGCGGCGAGGAGCGGGTGCCGTACGTCCGGCAGGCGCTGCACGGGGCCGAGGGTCCGGTGCTCGCGGTCTCCGACTACATGCGGCAGGTGCCCGACCAGATCGCGCAGTGGGTCGAGCAGGACTGGTCGTCGCTGGGCGCGGACGGCTTCGGCCTCTCCGACACGCGGGACGCGGCCCGCCGTTACTTCGGCGTCGACGCGGAGTCGATCGTCGTGGCGGCGCTGGCGCAGCTGGCGCGGCGCGGCGAGGTGCAGGCGACGGCGGTCAAGGAGGCGCGGGAGCGCTACGGGCTGTAGCACCGGCTGATTCAGGTCGAGGCCCCCCGGTCGTGCCGGGGGGCCTCGACGTGTTCGTTGCATGATGGCCGCATGCGCGCTGCCCGCCTGATCAAAATGGTGCTGCTGCTCCAGTCCCGCCCTTCCATGACCGCCGCCGAACTGGCGCGCGAGCTGGAGGTGTCCGAACGGACGGTGACCCGGGACGCGCAGGCGCTGTCCGAGGCGGGTGTCCCGGTGTACGCCGAGCGCGGCCGGGCCGGCGGCTACCGGCTGATCGGCGGTTACCGGACGCGGCTGACCGGGCTCGCGCGCGGCGAGGCGGAGGCGCTGTTCCTGAGCGGTGTGCCGGGCGCGCTGCGCGAGATGGGCCTGGAGGACGCGGCGTCGGCGGCCCGGCTGAAGGTGTCCGCCGCGCTGCTGCCGTCCCTGTCGGACGCCTCCCGCGCGGCGGCCCAGCGGTTCCATCTGGACGCGCCGGGCTGGTTCACGGAGCCGAGGACGCCCGAGCTGCTGCCCGTCGTGGCGGACGCGGTGTGGGACGACCGCAGGGTGGTGGCGCGCTACCGCCGTGGGGACACCGACGTGGAACGCGAACTGGAGCCGTACGGGCTCGTCCTCAAGGCGGGTGTCTGGTACCTGTGCGCGCGGGTCGCGGCCGGTGATTCCTTCCGGGTGTACCGGATCGACCGTTTCACGGCGGTCGGCCCGGCGCCGTCCGACGGGCGCTTCACGCGCCGCCAGGACTTCGACCTCCCGGCGTTCTGGGCGGACCGCGCGGAGCAGTTCGCGCGGTCGATCCTGCGGGCGGAGGTGGTGGTACGGGTCTCCCCCGAAGGCGCGCGAAGACTGCCGTACGCCGTCGATCCCACCGCCGCGCGGGAGGCCCTGGAGCGCGCGCAGGCACCGGGCGGGGACGGGTGGGTGACGGTGACCCTGCCGGTGGAGTCCGAGGAGGTGGCCCACGGACAGCTCGCGGGGCTGGGGCCGGAGGTGGAGGTGGTGGCTCCGGCGGGTCTGCGGGAGCGGTTCGCGGCGGACGCGGCGCGGCTGGCGGCGCTCTACCGCCCATAACGATCTGCCCCACTCCAGGTGACAATCCGCCCTACTCCACGTGCGCGCCACCGGTACAGGACCGATGCTTGACCCGTGATGGACGAGACGGAGTTCTGGGAGCTGGTGGACGCCACCCGCGAGGCCGCCGAGGGCGACCCCGAGGAGCAGGCGGACCTGCTCGTGGACCGGCTGCTCCTGCTGGATCCGGAGCTGGTGCTGGACTTCGCCCGTCACTTCGAGGCCCGTTACAACCGCGCCTACACCTGGGACCTGTGGGGTGCGGCCTGGGTCCTGCTCGACGGGGCGAGCGACGACGCGTTCGACTTCTTCCGCTGCTGGCTGATCGGCCAGGGCCGCGAGGTCTACGAGGGTGCCGTGCACGACGCCGACTCGCTGGCCGACCTGATCGACGACTTCGACGACGAGATCGACGGCGACGGCGAGGAACTGGGGTACGCGGCCGACGAGGCGTACGAGCAGCTCACCGGTGCCGTCGCCCCCGACCTGGGCATTCCGCCGGCCCCCGCCGAACCGCTCGGGGCGCCGCTCGACCTGGAGAACGAGGCCGTGCTCGCGGAGCGCTTCCCGAAACTGCGGGAGAGGTTCCGGCAGGAGTGAGAGGGGTACGGCGAAGGGTGCCCGTCCGCCGGCCGACTCGATCCCTGTGAGGTCACCGTGGCCCGAATACCGTTCCCGGAGCGTTCCGCCGACGCCCTCGACCGGCTCCCCACCCCGCTGAACGCGTTCCGCATGCTCTCCCACGCCCCGGAGCTGACGGGTCCGGCGATCGACCTGGGGATGGCGGTGCTCGGGTCGTCGTTGCCGGCGCGGTTGCGCGAGGTGGTGGTGATCGCGGTGGCGGCGCGCACGGACTGCGCGTACGGGGTCGTGCAGCACCGTCCGATCGCGCTGCGCGCGGGGGTGACGGCCGATCAGCTGGACGCCCTCGTCGAACTCCGGGCGGAGGAGGCCGAGTTCGACCCGGTCGAGTCGGCGGCGCTGGCCGCGACGGAGGAACTGCTGGCCCGGCGCACCCTCACGGACGGCACATTGGGCTCCCTGCGCAAGCATTTGACGGACCGTCAGGTGGTCGAAGTGATCACGACGGTCGGCTACTACACGATGCTGGCCGGCCTCTTGAACGGCCTGGGCGTGGACATCGACCCGGTGGGCGAGCAGTACTGGGACCTGGGCCGAAGCTGACCGACACCGGAACCGACCGGCGCCGCCCGCAGGTCCGGCTAGGCGGCGCTGCGGCGGCGGGTCGAGTCGGTCGGGATGTAGGCCTGGTTCTGGTCGGCCCGTACCGCGTGGTGCATCGGGGCCGCGTTGGCCTGGTCGAGCGCCGAGGCCGTGACGGCGGCCGGGCCGAGGATCACGGTCGCGACCGCGCAGACCACCGCCCAGGGGCCGCGGGCGGACTTGGTCCAACCGGCCGACTTCTCCGTGGTGTTGGTGTGACTGTTGTTCATCTTCCCCACCTCCAGTCAGTGCGTGTGCATGACGATAGGGAGCCTGTCTCGGGGGGACCGTTGAGTTGCCTGCGAGAAACCTGTGAGCGCGGCGCCGCCAAGTGTTGGCCCGGTTCACAGACTTGAGGTCTTGACCCGTGCCGTGCTGTCCGGCTTACGGTGGCCGCCGCCGAACAGGAGCGCCGCGCCCATGACCAGCCCGTACGTGAAGGGGATCACCCGCGAGGAACACCTCGCGCAGCTCCGGCTGCACCCCGACGCGAGCCATCTGCAACGTCCCGAGTGGGCCGACGTGAAGCCCGACTGGACGGCGGAGAGCGTCGGCTGGTTCGAGGGGGACGCGCTGATCGCCACGGCCCTCGTGCTGTACCGGGCGTTCCCCGGGACCGGGCGCTCGCTCGCCTACCTCCCCGACGGCCCCGCGATCGACTGGCGCGGCCAGCGCCTGGAACGCCTGCTGGACCCGCTCCTGGCGCACCTGGAGAAGGAGGGCGCGTTCTCGGTCCGCATCGGCCCGCCGCTCGTGGTCCGGCACTGGGACCCGGCCACCGTCGCGGCGGGCGTCGCCGACCCCGCCGTACGGCATCTGCGGGATCTGCCGACGGACGGGATCGACGGGTACGCGCTGGACGTGGCGGACCGTCTCGAACGGCTGGGCTGGCGGCGGTGCAAGGAGGACGAGGACAGCGGCTTCGGGGTCGGACAGCCCCGCTACGGATGCCGGATCCCCCTGACCGGACGGTCCGTCGACGAACTCCGAAGCGGGCTCGCGCCGCACTGGTTGCAGGCCCTGCGGACCGCCGAGGGAGGCGGTGTCGGGGTCTTCTGGGGGTCCGCCGACGACCTGCCCGCCTTCTACCGCCTGTACCGCGCCACCGCCGAACGGGACGGCTTCAAGGCCCGCCCCCTCGACTACTTCCGCCGCATGTGGCAGGCGCTCAACGCCGAGGAGTCCGACCGGATCCGGATCTATCTCGCCGAGTACGACGACGAGGTGCTGTCCTCCGCGCTGATGATCAGCGCCGGCCCCCGCGTCTGGCACTCGTACCCCGCCTCCGGCCGCCGGGGCCGTGAACTCCGCCCCAGCAGCCTCCTGTTGTGGCGCATGCTCTGCGAGGCCCTGGACTCCGGTGCCGACACCTACGACCTGCGCTCCATCACCCCCTCCCTGGTGGCCGAGGACCGCCTGGTGGGCCGGCTTCTCTTCAAGACCGGCGCGGGCGGGCAGGCCGTGGAGTACCTGGGGGAATGGGAACGCCCGGTGGGCACCCAGGGGAAGATGCTGCAACGGGCGTTGGCGGTCTATCTGGGCCGCAGATAAGGCTTTCAGGGGCGGCAGCCCCGGGGACGGGTCGGGCAGGGGCGGCGGGGGCGATCAACGCCCCTGCAACCGAGCCGCAGCCACCCGAACCTCCGGCAGCCGCGCCAGCAGCGCCGCCCCCGGGCAACTCGTCATGTACCCGTCCTTGTGCCCCGCGAGAGCGGGAAGCGTGGCCGACGTGCCCGCCGCATAGCGGCTGAGGCTGTTGCTGGACACCAGGTGGGCCTCGGTCCGCGGGTCCACGTCCGCGAGCCCGAGTTTCCAGGCCGCCAGTGCCGCTATCGCGTCCGTCATCGCCTTCGGCACCACCATCCCGGCGGTGAACGTCCCGATCGCCGCGATCCCGGCCGTACGGTGGTTGAACCCCTGTGTGTGCGCACCGGTGACCGCCCGGCCGACCCCGCCCGCGCGCCCCTCGTAGATCGTCCCGCACCGGTCGACGAGGAAGTTGTAGCCGATGTCGTCCCAGTCCCGGACACCGGTCTGCCCGGCGTACAGGTAGCGGATGATGCGCGGCGCGTCCGCGCAGTCGTAGCCGTTCGGCGAGTCGGTGTGGTGGACGAAGACGGCGACGACCTTGTCGTCGTAGCGCGGCGGCGGCTGCGCGTGCCGGGAGAGCGCGTCGAGCCAGGCGGAGCGGGGCACGATGCGCGGCTGCGGCGCGGTGTGCCGCAGCGTCGCGGGGCGGGCCGCGACCGGGACCCGCGGGATGGTGCCGCTCAGGTGTCCGACGCCGTTCGCGCACAGCGCCAGCACCAGCACGGCGGCGAGGCCTGGCAGGCAGGCCAGCAGCACGAGCGCCGGGCGCGGTATCCGGATCCGGCGCCGACGCCGGGCGCCCGGCGTTCTTCTCGGACTTCTCGGAACACGCATGATCACACTCTCGGCCGGAAAGCCTCGGCCCGCGATGTGTGCTGTGCCACCCGGTGGAACCATCGTCCCGGTCCGGCACGTTTCTGGGGGTACACGCACGCGTGGCGGCTTCCCGCGGGTCACGCGCGCCCGACTGATCAGTGGGCGCGTTCCTCGCGTACTAAGGGTTCCGAGAGAAAGGCGGCTCCGTGGACCTGCTCGACCTGCTGTTGTTGCTGGTGATCCTCGCCTACGCGGCGTCCGGGTACCGGCGCGGCCTCGTCGCCGGATGTGTCTCGCTCGCCGGGTTCGTGGGCGGCGCGGTCGTCGGCGTGTGGGTGCTGCCCTGGGTGATGGACCTGGTGACACCGGGGACCACGGCGGCGACGGTGACCGCGGTGCTCACCGTGCTGGTACCGGCGGTGATCGGGCACGAACTGGCGGGGCGGCTCGCGCTGAAGCTGCGCAAGGAGCTGGACCGGGGGCCGCTGCGGGTGGCCGACGGGATCGGCGGGGCGGCGGCGAACTCGGTGGCGGTGCTGATCGTGGCGTGGGTGGTCGCGAGCGTGCTGGGCGCCTCCTCGTCCGCGCTGGTCACCACGGCGATCCGGGACTCGACGCTGCTGGGCAGCGTGCAGAAGCTGATGCCGGACACGACACCCGCGTGGTTCTCGCGGGCGACCTCCGCGCTCACCGAGGCGGGCTTCCCCCAGGTCTTCAACCCGTTCGAGAACGAGTCGACGGCCGAGGTCGCCAAGCCCACCGGGGACAGCGTCACGGCCGCCGCGACGAACGCGGCCAAGCGGAGCACGGTCAAGATCGAGGGCTCCTCGGGCACCCAGGGCCGCGAGGGCAGCGGCTTCGTGTACGCGCCGCAGCACGTGATGACCAACGCGCACGTGGTGGCGGGCATCGACGACCCGACCGTCCGCATCGGCGGGGTCGGACGGTCGTACCAGGCGCGGGTGGTGCTCTTCGACCCGGCCAAGGACGTCGCCGTGCTGTACGTGCCGGGGCTGAACGCGCCGGTCCTGCGCTTCGACGACAGCGCGGAACGCGGCGACTCGGCCGTGGTCGCGGGCTATCCGCAGGACGGCGACCTGAACCTCCAGGCGGCGACCGTCGCCAACCGGGTGAACGCGACCGGGCAGAACATCTACAACGACGGGACCGTCACCCGCGAGATCTACTCGATCCGCTCCACGGTCCGCCCCGGCAACTCCGGCGGCCCGCTCCTGACGACCGGCGGCAAGGTCTACGGCGTGGTGTTCGCCCGCTCCACCTCGGACGACGAGACGGGGTACGTGCTGACGGCCGACGAGGTCTCCGGGGACGCGCGGCGGGCGGCGACCGCGACCGCGGAGGTCGACACGGGCGACCTGATCACGTCGTAGGTCACCGTCACAGGGCGCGGCCCATGAGGACGTCGTCGACGTACTCCCCGTCGAGCAGGAACTCCTCCGGGAGCACGCCCTCGACCGCGAAGCCCTCGGCCGCGTAGAGCCTGCGCGCCGGGGTGTTGTGACCGAGCACGCGCAGGGTGAGCCGCCGGGCGCCGCGCCGCCGGGCCTCCTCGACGGCGGCCCGCACCAGCGCCCGGGCAACCCCGTGCCCGCGCGCCTCCTCGGCGACGGCGAGCCCCTGGATCTGCCGGACGTGCGTGTTGCAGGCGAGCGGGGTGGCGAAGGCGAGCCGGATGTAGCCGACGATCCGGCGGTCGAGTTCGGCGACGAGATGGTCCTCGGGCGCGTGCCGCTCGTCGAAGAAGGGGCCGTACGGCGGCTGCGGGCGCGGCATGACCGCGTGCAGATGGGACCAGGTGGCGCGGTCCAGGGCCCCGAGTTCCTGGTCGTCGTCGGGCAGGGCGGTGCGTATGTACGGCTCGGACATACGCGCCACACTACGACGGGGGCAGTGCCGTCCTCATGGGGCTTTTATCGATCAACGAGGCAGGATGGACGCCATGGAACACTCGCGAATCGCGGTGACCGGCGCCTCCGGTCTGATCGGCAGCGCGCTGGTGCGGTCCCTGACCGCGGACGGCCACGAGGTGGTGCGCCTGGTGCGGCGGGCCGCCCGGGGCGCCGACGAGGTGTGCTGGGACCCCGAGGGGCAGTACGTGGACGCGGCGGCGCTCGACGGGTGCGACGCCGTGGTGAACCTCGCCGGTGCCGGAGTCGGCGACCACCGCTGGACGGACGCGTACAAGAAGACGGTCCGCGACAGCCGGGTGCTCGGCACGGCGGCCCTCGCGGAGGCGGTGGCCGCGCTGGACCGGCCGCCGCGCGTGTGGGTGAACGGCAGCGCGATCGGCTTCTACGGCGAGACGGGCGACCGTGCCGTCGACGAGGACGCGCCGCCCGGGGACGGCTTCCTGCCCGCGCTGTGCGTGGAGTGGGAGGAGGCGACGGCGCCCGTCCAGGAGGCGGGCGTGCGGACGGTGTTCGCGCGGACCGGTCTGGTCGTCGCGAAGGACGGCGGGGCGTGGGCCAAGCTGTTCCCCCTCTTCAAGGCGGGGGTCGGCGGGCGGTTCGGCGACGGACGGCAGTACTGGTCGTTCGTCGCGCTGCACGACGAGGTCGCGGCGATCCGGCACCTCATCGACACCGAGGGCCTGTCGGGACCCTTCAACCTCACCGCCCCGAACCCGCTGACGAACCGTGAGATCACGGCCGCGATGGGCCGCGTGCTGCGCCGCCCGTCCCTCTTCACGGTGCCGGCGCCCGCGCTGAAGCTGGTCCTCGGCGAGATGTCGGGGGATGTGCTGGGGAGTCAACGGGTGCTGCCGAAGCGGCTGTTGGAGTCGGGGTTCACCTTCGCGTTCCCGGACATCGAGGGGGCGATCCGGGCGGCACTGTGACCGTCCGTCCGGGGGCCGGCCCGGGCCTGCCCCGGGCCTGACCAGGACCCGACCGGCACCTGGCCCCCGCGCGCGGTGACACACGGCGACCGTATGCGACCGCCGTGCGACCGTGCCCTGCGTATGCGCGACTTCCGCCGACCGATCACGGCCCTAACCTCGACCCGAACTCGGGTATCCCTGGAGGCTGTTGGGGGCATGACGCATCCACCGGCCGCGCAACCCTGAGGAGGGGCACGTGCTTGAGCACGCGTACCAGGCGGACGTCGTCGTCGTGGGAGCCGGGGTCGCCGGACTCGCCGCGGCGCATCGGTTGACCAGCGCAGGAGTAACGACCGTAGTCCTGGAGGCCGCCCCTTACGTGGGCGGCCGTATGTCGACCGAGAAGGTCGACGGTTTCCGGCTCGACCGGATCGGACAGCTCCTGTCCACCTCGTACCCCGAACTGCGCCGTACCCCGGGCCTCGACGCCCTGGTGCTGTGCCCCTTCGCCCCGGGCGTCCTCCTCCACAGCGACGGCCGCCACCACCGCGCGGGCACCCCGGCGCCCGGAGGGAGCGCATGGGGCGCACTCCACGCGGTACGCGCCCTGGCAAGCGCCCCCAGGGCGGGGACGGTGAACCGCAAACCCTCCCTCCGGGGCGAGAGGACGGTCGCCGCCGACCCCGCCGGGGCCTCCCGGGGCCGACCGGCGCCCAGGAGCCGTACGGACTCCTCCTGGGGCGGCCCGGCGGTCAAGGACCGTTCCGGGGACGCCCGGAGGGTCGCCGCGGTGCCCAGGCCGCGGAGCGGTGCCCCGGTCGGCGGTCCCGTCGACCAGGCGCGGCTCGGGGCCGCGCTCACCCGGCTCGCGGGGACGCCCGTCGAACGGCTCCTGTCCCGCCCCGAGTCGCCCGCCGGGCAGGCGCTCGCCGCGCGCGGGGTGCCCGCCCGCACCATCGACGGGTTCCTGCGCCCGCTGCTCGCCGCGCTGCTGTGCGACCCGGAGCTGACCACGTCGAGCCGGTGCGCCGACCTCGCGCTGCGCGCCTTCGCGGGCGGGCGGCTGTGCCTGCCGGAGGGCGGCGCGGAGATGCTGCCCGAGGTGCTGGCCGCCGCGCTGCCACCGGGCACCGTGCACACCGGCGTACGCGTGACCGCCGTGTCGACGACAGCGGTGACCACCGCCGAACACGGCGAGATCCGCTGCCGGGCCGTGCTCGTCGCGACGGACGCGCGCGCGGCGGCCGAACTCCTGCCGGGCCTGCGCGTACCGGACTTCCATCAGGTGACCGTCGTGCACCACACGACCGACGACCCGCCCACGACCGGAGCCGCCCTCCTGGTGGACTCCGACCGCGGCGGCCCGGTCGCGCACACCGCGATCGTCAGCAGGGTCGACCCGAGCCGCGCGCCGGCCGGCCGCTGCCTCGTCTCCTCGACGGTCCTCGGCCCGCCGCCACCGGACGTCGAGACCGCCGTACGCACCCATCTGTCCCGCCTCTACGGCACCTCGACGGCCCGCTGGGAGACCCTCGCCGTCCACCACACCGCCGAGGCCGTCCCGGCCATGCGCCCGCCGCACGATCTACGGCGCTCCGTAAGGCTGTTGGCGGGCCTGTACGTGTGCGGCGACCACCGGGACACGAGCACGGTCCAGGGGGCGCTGCACTCGGCGCACAGGGCCTCGGCGGCGATCCTCGGGGACCTCACGGCGGCAGGTTCGATGCACCGGGCGGACCCGGTCCGGACGACACGGGCCGCCTGACCCCACGCGGGGGCGCGGGGGGCTGACCACCCGGCCGCCATCACGGCGCCGCACAGTCCCCCGAACCGCGCCCCGCACCCCGCCCCCGGCCTCATCCGAACGCGGCGACCTTGTCGCGATACCCCCGCACCGGAGCGGCGTCCTTGTACGGCTCGAGCCGCCGCTCGAAGTCCCGGACGTACTCGACCGCCCGCACCGACCGCATCTCCGCCGCCTGACCCGCCGCCTCCGCCCCCAGCACGCACGCCTGGTCGAGTTCCCCGAGCCCGAGCCGGGCGGAGGCGAGCACGATCCGGCAGAAGAGGCGGCTGCGGGCGAACGCGGGCGCCCGCAGTTGCAGCGAGCGCTCCGCGTGCTGGGCGGCGGCCCGGAACTGCTGGAGGTCGCGGTGGGCGTGCCCGAACTCGTCGGCGAGCTGCGCCTCGTCGAAGAACCGCGCCCAGTAAGGGACTTCGTCCCCGGCCCGTGCCGTTTCGAGGGCGCGCTCGGCCCTGACGAGCGCCGAGGTGCACGCCCGTACCTCCCCGAGCACCCCGTGCGCCCGCGCCTCCACGGAGTGCAGCAGCGCCTGCACGACGGGCGGCGCGTTGGTCCCGACGCCCTGCTGCGCCACCCGCGCGAGCTGCACGGCCTCGCGCCCGTGCCCGAGGTAGACGGCCTGCCTGCTCATGGTCATGAGCACGTAGGAGCCGTAGGCCCGGTCCCCGGCCGCCTGGGAGAGCCGCAGCGCCTGCACGAAGTAGCGTTGCGCGAGCCCGTGCGCGGCGATGTCGTACGACGTCCAGCCCGCGAGCCGGGTGAGGTCGGCCGCCGCCGCGAACAGGCGCCGGCCGGTCTGTTCGCCGTAGGTGCCGCGCAGCATCGGCTCGGTCTCGTGCTCCAGGTAGCGCACGAGGGCCTGGCGGGCGTGGCCGCCGCCGTAGGCGTTGTCGAGGGTGCGGAAGAGTTCGCCGACCGAGCGGAGCGCGGAGATGTCGCCGCCGGTGACCTTCTGGCCTGGGCCGCGTTCGGCGGCGCCGCGCTGGCGGGGTACGGCGGGGCGGCCCTGCGGGGGCACCCGGTTCGTGGCCTCGGCGCGGCCGACGCGGTCGTCGGCGCGGCCGATCAGCCAGTCCCGGCTGGGCACGACGAGACCGGCCGGGGTGAAGGCGATCTTGCGCAGTTCGGCGTGGCTGCCGGAGTCCTTGCGCCACAGCCCGCTGACGATGTCGACGGCCTCCTCGGGGGTCGCGGCGAATTCGAGCCCGGCGTACACCGGCGCGCAGGCGTCGAGGCCGAGGTCCTGCGCGGTGAGCCGGCGCCCGAGCCGGCGGGTGAAGACCTCGGCGATGAGGGCGGGGGTGGTGCCGCGGGGCTGCTGCCCGCGCAGCCACCGGGTGACCGACGTCTTGTCGTATCTCAGATCAAGCCCGTGTTCGAGACCGAGTTGGTCCACGCGACGGGCGAGCCCCGCGTTGGAGAACCCCGCTTCTGCGATGAGCGCGGCGAGTTGACGGTTGGGAGTGCGCTGCGCGGGTCGTTCCGTCATCTGCGGTGCGGTCTCCTGCCTTTCGGGCCTCACGGCGGCCGATGCGGCCACCGCCTGCCCGGATTGCCTGTGAGCAGCCCTTTTGGCCTCGTGAACGGCGCGAATGTAGCGGAGCGTAAGCGGCTCGTCGCACATTCCGACGTGCATTCATCCGATCGTGTGAGGATTGGTCGTAGGGCTGACGGTCCCGGCCGCCCGGTGGGCTGTCAGCGGTCGGTCGTACAGTGGCGTAGGCATGTTTCATGCCTTACGACTCGTGGGTGCTGTGAGGGAGGCGCTTGCCGTGGGTGAGTTGCGGTTCGTCCGGATGGGGTTCGGCGCGGAGGCCGTCGAGTACCAGGAGGCGTGGGACGAGCAGCGCCGGGTGCACGCGGCCCGCTTCGAGGACGCGGTCCCGGACACCGTGCTCCTGCTGGAGCATCCGCCGGTGTACACGGCCGGCCGCCGCACGGCGGACAGCGAGCGCCCGCTCGACGGCACCCCGGTCGTCGACGTCGACCGCGGCGGCAAGATCACCTGGCACGGCCCGGGCCAGCTGGTCGGCTACCCGATCCAGAAGCTGCCCCGCCCGGTGGACGTCGTCGCGCACGTACGGCGGCTGGAGGAGGCGCTGATCCGCGTGTGCGCGGAGTTCGGCGTCGAGACCAGCCGGGTCGAGGGCCGCAGCGGGGTGTGGGTGCTGGGCGACCCGGTCGAGCGGCGCCCGTCGATCGGCGGGCTCTCCCTCGACTTCGACCCCCGGCTGCACGACGAGGAGTTCGACCCGCGGATGAACGGCCCCGAGTACGCGCCGTCGAACGCCGGCCAGCGCCGCGAGGACCGCAAGATCGCCGCGATCGGGATCCGCGTGGCCAAGGGCGTCACGATGCACGGCTTCGCGCTGAACGTGAACCCGGACAACCGCTGGTTCGACCGGATCATCCCGTGCGGCATCCGCGACGCGGGCGTGGCCTCGCTCGCGGCCGAGCTGGGCCGGGACGTGACCATCGCCGAGGTGCTGCCGGTGGTCGAGCGCCACCTGAAGGACGTACTGGAGCACGCGGACCTGAAGCCCAGGGTGATCGAGAAGACACCGGCCGCCTGATCGGGGCAACGGGCATTCAAATCCACGGGCGTACCCTTGGGGACGCCGAAGAATCAATCGCTAGGGAGCCCATCGTGTCCGCAGTCGCACCCGACGGACGCAAGATGCTGCGCCTGGAGGTCCGGAACGCCCAGACCCCCATCGAGCGCAAGCCCGAGTGGATCAAGACCCGGGCGAAAATGGGTCCCGAGTACACGAAGATGCAGGCCCTCGTGAAGAGCGAAGGTCTGCACACGGTCTGCCAGGAAGCCGGCTGCCCCAACATCTACGAGTGCTGGGAGGACCGCGAGGCGACCTTCCTCATCGGCGGCGACCAGTGCACCCGGCGCTGCGACTTCTGCCAGATCGACACCGGCAAGCCCGAGGCGCTGGACCGCGACGAACCGCGCCGGGTGGGCGAGTCCGTGGTCACGATGGACCTGAACTACGCCACGATCACCGGCGTCGCCCGCGACGACCTGGAGGACGGCGGCGCCTGGCTGTACGCGGAGACGGTCCGTCAGATCCACGAGCAGACGGCGTCCCGCGAGGCCGGCCGCACCAAGGTCGAACTCCTCGCCCCCGACTTCAACGCCGTCCCGGAGCAGCTCGCCGAGGTCTTCTCCTCCCGCCCCGAGGTCTTCGCGCACAACGTCGAGACGGTCCCCCGCATCTTCAAGCGCATCCGCCCCGGCTTCCGCTACGACCGCTCGCTCAAGGTCATCACCGAGGCCCGCGACTACGGCCTGGTCACCAAGTCGAACCTGATCCTCGGCATGGGCGAGACCCGCGAGGAGGTCAGCGAGGCGCTGCGCCAACTGCACGAGGCGGGCTGCGAGTTGGTGACCATCACGCAGTACCTGCGGCCGTCGGTGCGGCACCACCCGGTGGAGCGCTGGGTGAAGCCGCACGAGTTCGTCGAACTCAAGGAGGAGGCCGAGCAGATCGGCTTCTCCGG
Source organism: Streptomyces sp. NPDC091280 (assembly GCF_044768565.1). Classification (NCBI taxonomy): domain Bacteria; kingdom Bacillati; phylum Actinomycetota; class Actinomycetes; order Kitasatosporales; family Streptomycetaceae; genus Streptomyces; species Streptomyces sp. NPDC091280. The sequence continues at coordinate 123,679 of NZ_JBIVUZ010000020.1, read as the reverse complement.
GGTCATGTCCGGCCCGCTGGTGCGCTCTTCGTACCGCGCCGGGCGCCTCTACCAGATGGCGGTGGAGAAGCGTGGAGCCTACGTGGCCTCGCAGGCGGTCTGACCCGCACACCGTGTGAATTCACGCACAAGCGACTACCAGCCGGTAGCATCGGCTGTCGGTGCGGCCCTGACCGTCCTCCCAGTTGAGGGCGCCCATCAGGGCCGCGTCAGCGTCCGGGCCCCTCGCATCAAGGCTTCATTGGCGTTTGACCGGTCGGTCACGCCCTGGTAACACCGAACAGTGACACTCGACTCACAGCACGTAGCCCCATACCGAGAGCCGTTCCGAGGGGGGACCTCCACCATGCAGGCCGCACCCGTCCGCGCCACCGCCATCCCGTCCGTCACCGACGCCCTGCGCGCCGTCGAGTCGCTCCTGATGAGCGGCGGCCAGCGCACCGCCCGCCGCAACGCGTGGACCTCCGTCCTGGAGGACCGCCGTCGCGCCAAGGACCGCGTCGAGGCCCAGCTCGTCCTCGAACAGTCCCTCACCTCCCGCTCCTGAACCCCCTCGCCCCGGGCACCGCCGTCGTCGGCGCTCCGGGAGCCACGTAGACTCGTGGCATGGCGAGGAAGGACACGACAGCGGACAACGCTGCGAACCCCGGGCGACTCAAGCAGATCGCCCTGACGTACAAGATGACGCGCAAGGCCGACAAGACGATCGGTCTTGTACTCGCGGCTGTCGGAATTGTCACCTTCGGTGTCTTCCTCGCGATCGGCTTCTTGCTCGGTCACCCCATCTATCTGGGCATTCTCGGCCTGCTGCTCGCCTTCCTCGCGACGGCGATCGTCTTCGGACGACGCGCCGAGCGGGCCGCCTTCGGGCAGATGGAGGGCCAGCCGGGCGCCGCGGCGGCGGTACTGGACAACATCGGCCGGGGCTGGACGACGACCCCGGCGGTGGCGATGAACCGCAGCCAGGACGTGGTGCACCGCGCGGTCGGCAAGGCCGGCATCGTCCTGGTCGCCGAGGGCAACCCGAACCGGGTGAAGTCCCTGCTGGCCGCCGAGAAGAAGAAGATGAACCGCATCGTCGCGGACGTCCCCGTGCACGACGTGATGGTGGGCACCGGCGAGGGCCAGATCCCGCTGAAGAAGGTCCGCACGACGATGCTGAAGCTCCCGCGCGTCCTGACCGGCCCGCAGGTCACGGCGACCAACGACCGCCTGCGCGCGATGGGCGACCTGATGAGCAACATGCCGCTGCCGAAGGGCCCGATGCCTGGACGTGGGACATCCGGTCGCCCGCCTCGCCGCTAGTCGCAGCAAGAATCACGCCAGGCCGGACCTTGCCGGTCATCTCCATCTTGGGGAGTCGGTGACGGGGGGCTACAGGCACCCCGTCACAGTCCCTCATCAGCCACAGCGCGCGGTCCCAACGACCTTGCTTGCTCCAGCGCTTCCAGTGACCTATCAGGCCCGTAGAACCGTGCTCAGCGTCAAGCTCGGGCCAGGCCACCCCTGTGCGCGCCTTCTTGAGGAACGCCTCAAAGACGGTGCGCGGGGCAAGTCCTCCCTTCTGACGAGAGACAAGCCCTCCAGCCGGGAAACCCTCCGTCTCAACAATCTGCTCCCAGATCTCGTCATTGAGAGTGGGCACCAACCGCTCGTTGTCGCGGAACCACTCCCCGATCGTGCACGTGATACCCCGGTGCATCGGCGGAGGCGTCTCCAGGATCGTCACCTTGATGTCCAGCAGCGCAATCCAATCCGCCTGCTGCGCGGGGGTGTACTTGTCCAGCCGACCGTTCGCGGTCTGCGCGAGGGCCAGCAGGTCATTCGCTCGCTGGTCCGCCTGTTGGGCGTCCGCCTGCCAGGCCTCAATATCAGCTCGCTCGCTACGAAGCTGGTCCAGCTCGTCATACAGCGGCTTGAGCTTCCTCTCCACGGCAGCTTCAGCCGCGAATCCGGTCAGGCCCTCTCGGGTCACCTGCTTCGCAGCCACGGCCATCATGAGGTCGATCGTCCCGTCCTTCTCGGCGATCTTCTGGTCCAGGGACGCAAGGCGAGAGGAGTAGTCGATCTTCTGCTTGGCGGCTTCCCCGACCCACTCATCCGCCAGAGCTAGCAGCCGGTCCCTGTCCCCGAGCAGGTCACAGACGTTGCCCCACACCCACTCTTCGACACCTTGGGCGTAGATCTGGGGGCATGAGCAGGTAGCCGCGCCGGCGTACTCCGCGGTCTTGCCGTTGCACCTGTAGTTGAGGGTGGTTGCCTCGGCAGAGCTACCGCCGACGTAGTGCCCACCGCACAGGCTCATCAGGCGCCCCGAAAGCGGATACACCCGCCCCTGGACGGGAGACTTCCGGCCGGGCTTCGCCGCCGCTGTCCGCAGCTCCACCACTTCTTCCGGTGTGAAGACCGGGGGAAGGCTCAGAGTGATCGACTCGCCCCATACCGGAGTACCGTCCGGGCCGTACTGGGCGTGCTTCTCGCTTCGGAAGACGTACCTGGCGTTCAGGAGATCCTCGTCCAGCATGCGGCCCCGGATGTTGGGGGCGGTCCAGGGCTTCCCCGAGCGCGTGAAGAAGCCTTCAGCGTTCAGGTAGAGAGCAACCTTCTCCCAGTTGCCTCCGACCCTCAGCAAGATGTTCCGAGCGAACCTCAGAACCTCGGTCTCGTGCACGGCGTCACAGGGGTCAGTGCGGGTGCAGGCCTCGTTTCCGTCGCAGAGGTCCAGGACCAGTTCCTGTTCGCCCTTGATGCCTTGGTTCGCGATGCGGTAGCCGTAGCGGTGCTTGCCTCCCGGGAAGCCCCCCATCTCCGCCTTCTCCTGAATGCCGCCCTGTGTGCGCTTCCGGATCTTGGCGAGTTCCTTGAACGACTCGTTGGCCTTGTCGCGCATCCGCGCCTCGCCCTCTTCGGTCGTGTTGTCGATGTCCTCATCGACAACAGCCACGAAAATGCCGAGGTCTTGGAGCTTCCAGACCCATTCCCAGAAGACTCGGTTCTTCCGCCCGATGGCGCGGGTCTCGTAGACACAGACCAGGTCGAACGGGCGCGGCTCCTGTACCGCGAGTTCCATGATCTTGGATGCGCCCTCGCGCAACTCCCACGGGAGGGTGCCGGACTCGCCTTCGTCCTTGAAGGTGCCGACGTGATCCCAATTCTTCCGAGCGATGTGGGCGGCGGTCCGCTTGCCCGTGTAGGCGATGCCGTATCCCTTTGCCTGATCTTCAGTGGATACGCGCAGATAGTCGACGGCCCGGAGCTGCTTTCCGGTGATGGCCCGAGCTGCAATGTCGATTGCAGACATGACAGACTTACCCATGTCAGTCCCTTCGCGACTGGCAGGACCCCCCAGAGCGTTTTCCAGGCCCTCCGGGGGGTCCACTCATGTGGATTGCGTGATCATACGTCAACCCCCAAGGCTTGGGGAGAACAGAAGTTCGAGCATCTGCCGGTGCGCGACCAGGGCGCCGTGGCCCTCTGCCGCAACCCAAGTCACCGTGTTGCCTTCTGAGTCCGTGTGAGACCACTGGGCAGGAGTCGGCTCCTGGCCCTCATCGCTACCAGCTCCGGGCTCTGTCAGATCGTCAACCGCCTTATCTTCGTGCCGAGTTCAAGCCAGACGACCTCTCGGATCCCTACGCCGCGGATGAGTTTCCGGCAGTCGCCGCATGGCTCCCACGTCGCGTAGAGGGTGGCGCCGATGCGGTCCTCAGGGCGGCTCCACATGATTGCGTTGGCCTCAGCGTGGTACTCGATGCAGCCCTCATAGCCGGTGCCGGCGGGTACGTCGCTCAGGCAGCGTTCGCACTCGCCGGCCTTGCAGCTCGGCCCTCCTGGTTCGCTGCCGTTGTAGCCCGTGATGGCCGTTCGGCGGTCCGGACGGACCAGGACTGAGCCGACTTCCTTACGGATGCAGTCGCCGCGCGCTTTTGCGGCCTCCGCGATCCCGAGGAAGTAGCAGTCCCAGCAGGGTCGCTTCTCTCCGAGGAGGACGGTGCAGGCATGCAGGATGCCGCAGGTCACTCCTCGTCCTCCTCCAGGTGGTGAACGACCTCGATCGTGGGCGCCATCTCTGAGACCCAGTAGTCCTGTGCCATTTCCTTGGCCATCTCGTACGGGATGCCACGATCCAGCGCGGCCCGCAACACAGTGCCGGCCACTTCGGCGACAGCGACCGCGACCAGGGCCCGCTTCTCCAGCTCGGCGAGGGCAAACGTGTCCTCTATCGACTTCATGACGGACTCAACATCTTCGGGCTTGTCGGTCATTCGCACCTCTCCACGGTGTTGCTGTCAGCACAGTCGGCACACAGGCCGGTTTCTACGTCGTCCAGGCTGAAGAGCCCCACGGCGTCGTTGAGCTGGCACCATTCGCACAGCTCGATGTCGTCCAGCTCGTCTTCGTACAAGGACTCAGCTCACGACGTATGCGAGAGGCGCAGTGATGGTCTCGCTGCCGCCCCAGACCCTGACTTCGTCCTTCTCCACGTGAGTTCCGGCCTCCTCGTAGGTGCTGCTGGCACAGCAGCCGCATCCCGGATCGCGGACGACGACGGGAATGTCTCCGTGTTCGGCAAGGGTCTTCTGGGCGTCCTCGATCAGGTCAGTCATCTTCAAATTTGCCTCCTAGTGCTTGCTGTCTTCGAGGTCGAGAATGGAGCCCCAGGAACGGTCTCCGATCTCTCCTTCTGCGGGAATCAGCACGCCCTTGACCGTGAATTCCATGATCTTGGCGGCTTGCTTTGTCAGTTCCGTCGCCCGGTCCTTCGGGAAGGAAAAAACGATTTCGTCGTGAATGACGAGGCGGATCCATGGAGTAAATCCGGCCTTGTCGAGGTTGATCACGGCGCGGGCTGTGATATCCCGGCTTCCGCTCTGAATGTAGTAGTTAAGGGCCGCGTACGCGCGGGAGCGGTCCACGGGGAGCCGACGCCCGGTGACGGTGTAGATGAAGCCGGTCCTGCGGGCTTCGCCCATGAGTTTCTTCGACAGCTTCCCGACCCATGTATAGGTCGCGTTGAAGGCGTCGATGGTTTTCCGTGCGGTACCCTCATCGATTCCGGCCTGTTGCATGAGGGCCTTCCAACCGCCGCCGAAGACAGTGAGGAAGTTCGCCATCTTTCCTGTCTTGCGGACGACTCCGGCAGCGTCGGCCGTAATCTGGTGCAAGTCCTTGTCGTTGAGGAAGGCGTCCATCATGACCGGGTCTCGTGACTCGGCTGCCAGGAATCGCAGCTCCATGTTTCCGAAGTCGATGCTGACGGAGACGTGTCCTTCTTCGGCGAGGAACATGTTTCGGACGTATCCGGTTCCTGCTGGGAACGTCTGGGCCGGGACGCTTCCCGTGATGCTCATCCGGGCGGTGCGGGCCTGGATTGAATTAATGGATGGGTGTACCCGTCCCTCGGAGTCCCGGCCGGCCAGTGCATTTTCGAACCACGTCTTCCGCCACTTGGCGGCCTTGGTCGCCTTCTTGACTGCCTCGGCTAGCGGGTGATCGATGGAGTCGAGAACCTCGGCGTCCATACTGAGGTTCCCCTTGGGGGTTTTCTTCGTGAGCTTGTAGCCGAGCTTCTGAAATGCCTCGATCAGTTGCTTGTCGGAGTTGACGTTCTCAACCCACTGGCTTGCGAACGCGACCCATCGCGCTTCCTCGGCTCTCAGCTCGGCGATACGCAGTTCTGCGTATTCTTCGTCCACCAGATAGCCGGTTCGCTCCATCTTGGCCGTGATGTGTGCGAGTCGGTGTTCCCAGCCGATCAGCCCTCGCGCCTTCGAGCGTGCCGGCACCTTGGGCAGGAGGATGTGAAGCAGTCGGTAGGCCCAAATGGGGTCCATTCCCGCGTAGAGCAGGTAATCGGGGTCGAAGGTTTTGACGATTGGCCATATGGCCTCTTTTTTGACCTTGTAGCGTTTGGCTATCGCGGTCATGGAGCCTTTGACCTCGGTGGCCAGAACGGGGTCAATGTAGAACTTGATCAGCTCTTCGAGTTTCAGGCCGGGCCCGGACTCCTTGACCTGCCGGGGGTCCACGAGGTGAGCAAGGATCTTGGTGTCGAACATCTTGGGGGCCAGCTCTTCGAGCGGGACGCCGAGGGTCCGTTCGCTGACGTGCTGGTCATAGGTGCCGTTATGGGCGATCAGCCACCGGGCCTTATGGAGTGCCCAGATGGCAGCGGCCTTGAACTCCGGGTTGGTCTCGACTGGGAGGACCCAGCTCTCGACGCCGTTACCGAACTGGGCGAGACGTATTCGGAATCCGCGGTCGGAGTCCCACCAGTTGAGTCCGGTTGTCTCGGTGTCGTAGCCGAGGATCGGATTGGCGAAGATGAAGTCTGCGAACTTGTCCAGGTCCCACGTGGTCTCAGCTACGTTGATCCGTACCGTCTGACGCTTGACCGTGTAGGTTATGACCTGCATTAAGACCCTTCAGTTGTCTCCTTGCATACGTGGTCCCGGGCTGCGTTTACGAGGTCGCTCAAGAGCACTTCGTTGTCGTCGCAGCAGTCACAGCCGCCTTCGGCAAATCCCTGACCGCAGAGGAAGCAGAAGAGTTCGACTCCGCCGTTGTCCAGCCCGACGACTTGGACTAGGCGCAGGTTCATCACGGTGCGACTCTCCCGAGCTGTTCGAAGGCAGCAGCGGTTTCCGGCATCAGCACCTGGAAGTGGTCTTCCATCTGGTCGGCAACCATCTGAATTTCCAGTTGCGGGAACGACGGGACGCGCGCGCTGTCGCGCTTCGTCCGGAGGCTCAGGAAGTTCATGAGCGACCGGGCATTGCACGTGGCATAGAACGATGTGTAGATGTTCAGCGGAAGAGCCATCCTTGCCACTTCGCGTGCGACGTCCATGTCCAGCATGCGTTTGTAGGTGCTGTATGCCTCGGTGCTGATTCGGCGCAGGTCACCGCTGACGGTCATGTACTGCTGGTAGGTGCCGAGCGTGAATTCGTACGCCCCCGGCTTCCCGATCTGCCTCAGGGGGCGCTTGCCGTCCGGGACGTAGAAGAGGGGCTTCAGTTCGGAGTAGCGCCCTGATTCTTCGTTGTAACTCCATCCGGCCCTGTGTCTGAAGTGCTCCCTGGCGACGAATATGGGAGCTTGCACGAAGAAGGTCATCGAGGCGTGCTCGAATGGGCTGCCGTGCCGGTCCCGCATCAGGAAGTGAATCAGGCCCTGGTCACGCTGGGGGTCGCGCTCGAACTGCTCTAGGATCTCGTCCCCCTGGGTAGAGACCCGGGCCGCATCGGTAACGTCGGTATCGGCAGCCGAATGCTTGATGAGGTGGACGGTCATGTCGGAGCGAAAATGCATGGTTCCTCAGACGAGAGGGGGGGCCGAGCGGGAGCCCGGCCCCCATTGCGACTAGTGACTATCGGGCCTTGAAACTGCCGTCCTTCTGGCGCCACAGCGGATCGCACTTGTCGCCGTCCTCGCCGTTGCAGAACATGGCCGCCCAGTTCGCCTTTTCCACCAGGCTGCGGCCGTGCGGGCAGTCGTCGTCGGCGACGGCTGGCTTCTTCGGCTGGACCTTGCCACCCTGGAACTTCTTCGGCGCTGATCCGCCGCCGGGGTTTCCTGCGCTGCCCTTGAACTGGCTGCGGGTGTATTCGGCAGCCTTCGCGGTGAGTTCGATCAGCCCTTGGTTCTTCATGGCGGCGAGCAGATCGGCGCCGCGCTGGGCGGTTTCCTCAGCGTCGTGACCGTAGACGGTCGGGGTCAGCCATTCCGCGTCGAATCCGCTGGCGGCCTTGAACGTGAAGCCGATCTTGAAGGGGGCAGGTCCGTCGGTGGCAGCAGTCAAAGGCTTCTCCTTCTTCGGGGGTTCGGGATTTTCGTCCCACGGGGACTTTTCCTCGAAGGGGTCGGGATAGCTCAAATGCTTTCCTCTCCTCAATTTCGATATTGACCGAGACGCGTCTCGGACTCAACTTTTTAGGTAGTGATGTGGGCCACTAAATGGGACAGGCCCCGCTTGCACAGATCTCGTCGTACGACGTGTCTGTGGACTCCTGGCCCAGCTCGGCGACCAGGCGCTCGTACTCCTCGCGCGTGATGCGCTCATAGGGCGCCTGTGCGCGGCTCAGCTCGGGGAAGATCGTGCTGCCCTTCAGGATGGGCATGAACTCCCAGAGGATCGAGGCGACTTCTTCCACGGTGTACTTCTCGGGATCCACCGAAGCCGTGTAGCTGACGGCCTGGTCCGCCCAGTACCGCTGATACATGGCCTGCACGCCCAACATGTCGTCAAGCGTGAGCTGGCCGGCGTGCTGGATGACCGATGGGTCCTCCACCTGGTCAACAAGGGGGTCCTTGGTCGGGATGCTCACCACTGCCGTGTTCGCGGCGTAGACGCAGTCCTCGACCTGGTAGCCCCGAAGCCGGTACTCCTCCACCGTCCGCTTCTCCTCGGGCTCCACCATCGAGAAGCGGATGCGGCGAATGAAATAACTGCCGAAGGGAGCGTGGATCCCCTCGCCTGAGGCGCCGGCCAGCTTGGACGTGGTGCCGGTCGGCGCGATGACCCTGGTCTTGATCGGGGTCGGGATCCGCAACTGGCTCGCGTACTCGGCTGCGGCCTTGTCGACCGTCTTCGCCCACACGACGAGATCGGTTTCCACCTCCCAGTCGTCAGGGGCCTCCGAGTAGCGGATGCCACGCTTGGCCAGGTAGTCAGCGAATCCGAAGTGCCCGACGCCGATCCGGCGGTAACGGGCGATGGCCGCAGCCGACTTCGGGTCGTGGACCGGCGCGAAGGTCGCCCTGATCAGGTACCGGGTCATCAGCCGGTGGGCTTCGTCCTGGCCGTCGAAGTCGGGCTGTCCGTCCTCGGTGACGAAGGCGCCCAGGTTGATCGACCCGAGACAGCACGGTTCTCCGGGGAGCAGCAGCGCCTCCCCGCATGGGTTGGTGGTGAACACGCCGTCGACTTCGCCCTCGGCCGAGAGAGCCGAGTTCCAGAAACCGGGCTCGCCGTTGGTCACTGCCCCGTGAGCGAGGGTGCTCAGGATGTGCTGAGCGTCTTCGTCGCCGTCGTAGAGGGCCTTGAGGAAACCGTCATCGATCTCGACTGAGATGTTGGTCGTCCAGTGCCGGGTCTGGTCCGCCTTGCAGGCCATGAACTCGTCGATGCTGGGGTCCGACCAATGCATGATCGACATGCGTGCCGACCGCCGCACGCCACCGCTGACGATGCACCGAGCGATCTCGTGATCGATCGCCATGGCGTCCATGCCGGTGAGCCGGGAGCCGATCAGGCGGACCAGGCCCACAGGATCCGCGTCATCGATGTCCACGCGGCTGGCCAGGGTCTTCCCGACCTCGACCATCATCTCGGCGAACGGGGCGGGACCGCTGGCGGTGCCTCCGAACTTCCTCAGCGGAGCGCCCTTCGGCCGGACGCGGGATACGTCGTAGACACGGTCCACGTGCCGGGTCGTCGGGTTGTGTGCGGTCCGGATCAGGTCGGCCAGGGCGTCAGCCCAGCCCTGTCGGCTGTCCTCTACTGGGAAGGCGCCGGCCCAGCCAGCGGCGTACTGGTCCGAGAGAAGGCCCGCGGCCTTCATCTCCTCATAGTCCTTGTGCCAGGTGTCGCAGACGATGTGCACGCGGACCGGGATGGCGACGGCCGGAAACTCGTCCAGGTACCGGGCCGAGTAGTTCGATCCGACGCCTCCGCCCTCGGCAAGCCTGAGCAGGGTGAATGCGTAGTGCTCGGCCGGGTCCTGCGGGTTCCATCCTGCTGCCCAGCAGTTGTTGAGCGCGTAGTCGGTGACCCCGGATGCCTTGAGGTGTCGCCCGGCGGGGAGGATCTTCCAGTCCTCGATCAGCTCGACCAGGCGGTCACGCTCACCGGGTTCGATGTACCGCTCGTCCACCAGGGCGAGGTTCCCGTCAACGACTCTGCGAACGGTCTCGGGCCAGGTCTCCAGTTCGCCGGTCGGCTTCTCGCGTCGGTAGGTGCGCTCGTAGACGGTCTTCGCGGTCTCGGTCTTCCAATTGGTCATGCAGCTCCCTTGGTTCGGAGATGTCGGTTCATGGCGAGGGCCAGGGCGTCAACGGCCCGGTAGCCGCGCCGCTGCTCGGCGTCGTCCTGCGGCGGGAGGCCGTAGACGAACTGGCGCATGAGCAAGTCCCGGTAGTCCGGGCTGAGTTTGTTGATGGCCTTCGAGGCGTCCATCCGCGCGGACAGGATGTTGTCGGCGACGGTGCATCTGGTGAGGTCGTCCTTCTTGCCGATCGACTGGCCGATCTCGTCGTCGGTGTAGATGAAGGACCGCAGCACTCCCCTGACCTCTTCGGGGGTGTAGTAGTACTGATCGTCCATGAGGTCGCGGTATGCCCGCTCCTTGGCCGCGTAACGGCGGCCGGAGGTCCAGAAGATCTTCCGGACGAGTTCCTCGTCGTGCTGATGGCGCGCGAGGATGTGACGCTCCTCCAGGGCGTGAACCAAGATTTCCTGCTTCACGTCGTCGGCTTCGACGATCGCCCACTTGCCCGCGATCTCGCGGGCCACTCGACCCGCCAGTTCCCCGAGGCGTTCCCAGTCCAGCTCTGCCATCAGGCTGCCGCCTTCCTCGCCGCGAACTCTCCTCGCGGGCCGCGCTTGATCTCTCCGAACCGCTGGCCTTCCACCACGAACGAGCCGTCGTCCTCGACCGGGATCGCGTGCGGGACCGCGTTGTACTTGCCGACGTAGAACAGGCCGAAGCCGCGTTGCCAGTTGGCCGGGCCGTTCTTGAGGTAGCCCGCCCGCCTCACATCCATGAGGTGGCCGACCTCGAAGCCGTAGATCGTCTTCAACTTCCCGTTGTGCCCTGTGGTGTGGGGCGAGACGGCCAGCCGGTGAGTGTGGCCCATGACCACGCTGGTGCCTGCCTTCACGGCCTTCAGCCGGGCCGTGGCACCGGGGACCTGGTTCATGCCGGGGCTCTCGTGGCCGTGAATGGCGACCCAGCCCGGCGCGAACGCGTAGTAGGGTTCGGCCTTCTCGACGTCGAAGGCCCCGAAGTCCAACAGGTTCTCGAAGCGGTAGAAGGTGTCCTCTGCTGCGAGGGCCGGCGCCTTGCTTGCCAGGTACTTCCGCGGCCTCTCGTCGTGGTTGCCTTCGAGCACCCGGACCGGTCCGCCGTAGACCTCTCGCAGAGGCTTGAGGAAGTTCTCCTTGGCGTACTCCGAGTCCCGGATGACGTTGCCTTCGAACTCCGCCCGGGTGCCTGCGGACCAGCGGGACGGTGCCGGGTAGTCGACAAGGTCACCGATCTGAATGACCTCGTCGGGCTGGTAGTCGCCCACGAAGGCGATGACGTTGCGCAGCGCTCGCTTGTCCTCGAAGGGGATCTGAGTGTCAGAGATGACGACTATTCGCTTCAGTTGGACTCCAGGCGCTTGAGTTCGAACTGTATGTACCAGAGGGCTTTCTTCAGGTCCTCGACGGCATCTCCCTTGTGCCCGGCACGCATGAGGTACTTCAGGGCGTTGCCGATGACGAAAGAGAAGTGCTGCGTGATGTCGATGACTTCGATACCTGGGAGCCACGTGTAGTGAGCCGGGTGGTTCACCGGGTCGCTGGCGTTCTCGGTTTCCAGGGCGGGAGTGATCTCCTCGGCGGTGAAGCCGAGTGTGTAACCGTTCTTGAACGTGACTCCGTAAGGGAAGGCTTCTCCCTCGTGGATTTCCGTGATGACGGCCCGATGGTCCTTGAACTGCTTGGTGTAGGGCGTCCCGGGGTTCCAGATGATGACGATGTCACCGACTTCGAAATTCACACAGCCTCCAGTTCATCGTCTCGGAAGTAGGCGCCCATGCTCGGCCAGCCCCCCAAAGGCGTGTCCATGAGTACGGAGGTGGCTTCTTCGACGTCGGCGTAGTTCACGCGCTCGATGACGCCTGTCATGCCGGCCGTTCCGTCCTTGACGGATGACTTCACCCGGACTCGTGTGCCGGGTAGCCAGACACTCTTCAAAGACCGATCCTTTCTCGCATGACCAGAGGGCCGTGCGCGTGCATGAATGAATTGGAGTCGTGCCCCTGGCCCAGGACTATGAGCTTGGAGTTGTGGGCCAGCTCGGCGGCGCGCTTCTCGCCGGCCTCGATACCGGGTTCGTCGTCATCAGCGACTTGGAACACCGTCTCGAACCCCAGATAGGCGGGAGTGAAGTGAGGGCGCCAGGCTGAGGTTCCCTGGTATCCCGTGGCCGGGACTCCTGCGACCGCCCAGGCCATCACGTCGAATTCGCCCTCGGTGTTCACGATGAAGGGACTCGTCGTGATCAGTGCCGGGGTATTGAAAAGGCGCGGGCAGTCGCCGGGGATCGTGAGGTACTTGCCGTGCTTGTGGTGGCTCTCCTTGTGGAGAGGGGCGAGGTATTCCCCGGATTCGTCCTTCACGCATTCGTCGCGGATGCAGCGGAACCGCACCGTGGCGACGCCGTGAGGTCCGCCCGCAGGTCGGAGGTAGGGGATGACCAGGGATCCCCGGTACTGCTCATGGCCCGTAAGAGCCGAACCGACGTAGCCGATTCTGAACTTCTCCGCGACGCTGCCGAGTCCGCGGGCCTCCATGTACGCCTCGGCGGGACTCCCCTTGTACTGCTGGAAGTATGCCTTCGCTGCTTCCACTGAACCGGGAACGTGCAAACGCCTGTGCTTCTCTGAAGCCAATCCGCTCCTCACGCTGGATTACGTCGTAAGAGTCCTCGGAGACGTCGCACACGAAACAGGACCAGCGCTGTTTCTCTGCATTGACCGAGGCACTCGGGTTCTCTTCGGCGTGGAGCGGGCAGAGCATCTTTTGCCACCCTGCCCGCTCCTTCACCTCGATGCCGTAGAAGTGCTTGAGCACTTCGGCGATCGGGGGCTTAGTGATCACTGGTCGGTGACGGGGCCGGTTCACCGACCTTGCGGGTTGTCACCGGGAAGTCGTACCTTCGGTAGGCGGAAACCAGGAGTTCCTTCTCACCGCGCCACTTGCGGTAATCGAACTTGGTGGAGTTCTCGGCCACGGCTCATCCGGCCTTTCGCATTCGGCGCTCCTCCTGGAGGAGGCGCTTGAGGTCGTAGTTCTCGCGGACCAGCTTGAGGAGCTGATCGAACGGCATTACCGAATACGCTTCCCCTACGCTCTTGAATCGGGCCTTGATGATGACGGCGCCGTTCGTCGCATGGGGGTTGTGCTCCAGCTCGCGATTCAGCTCGCGCATGAATTGGGCGAGGTCGAACTTCTGGACGTTCTTCATCTCGAAGAAGAACGCCATCGGGATGAGGGTGATGTCTCCGCGATCGTTCACCCCGTACAGGGTTCCGTGCCTCTGGATCTCTTCCGGATCGATGTCCGGGAAAGTCTCCCGGATGTGGTCGAGGCCCTGCTTTTCCCAGCGGTAGCCCTTGTCCTTGTTGGCCTTGGCGGTTGAAGTCATCGCCCCCCTTCCCTTACTTTCAAGGTAGATCAGCTGCGCTTCGGACTCAACTTCTGAGTCACGGAAAATGTGTGACCTAGAACTCAGCAGAGATGTCCGTTAGGCGCATGTTCGCGTTGTTGAAGTCGTAGCTGCTGAAGGTCTGCCCCGAGCTGTCTTCGAATCCTTCACGGTTCTTGACCGGCGAGACATGCAGGATCCTGCCGTCCATGCCGTCGATTTCCTTATGGATCGTCAGAATCACGGAAGGGACACGGCCGATCTTGCCTTTCACCCCCGACAACGGAATGGGGTTGAGGCCGTCGGAGAACTCGCCGACCACGTGATGGAGTCCGAGGACATGAGCGTTCGTGTCCCGCGCCATCTCGGCGAGGTACTCGCACATCGCCTCCAGGCCGAACACGAAGCTCTCCGCGTCAGGTGTCGCGCCGCCGTCGACGTTGGTTACGTTGTCGACCACGATCAGGTGCGGGTCCATCCCGAACACCTCGAAGTAGCAGGCCAGGTCCCGCTCGATGTCGCCAGGCGTGGGCCGGGCCTCGAAGTTCCACCGGATCCACCAGCGCTTCCCGAGATCGGCGTAGTACTCCCCGAACTCGTCGTGCACCAGCTTGCGTTTGATGTCCCTGACGTTCTGGCCGGTGATGATCGCGGTGGCCCTGGTCAGCTGCGTGGCCGCGTTGGAGTCGGCCGAGAAGTACAGCACGGGCATGTTGCCCGCCAGGGCGAGGTTCGCAGCGAAGATCGACTTGCCCGTGCCCGGACCGGCCGCGACGAGCGACAGTTCCCCGCGCCGGAACTCGACCTCGTGCCTGCGCAGCCCTCCGAAGGGGGACGGGATTGGCTCGCCGGCCTCTCCCCTGGCCTGGACGCTCTGAACGAGTGAGTACATCCACTTCCTTATATTTCGGACTCAACTTTTGGTCGAAAAAAATATGCACGCGTGCGAGACGTCGCAGAAGCGACAGTCATAGGACGGCCGCGCGGGGAAGTCACCGGCCTTCACCCCTGCGTCCATCGAGGCATACCGCTCCCCCAGATCGTCAGCGCTCACCTGGTCCAGCCGCACCGGCCGGGAAAGGCGCCCGTCCTTGGCGAGGTACCAGTCAGCATCGTTGACCTCGACGCCGTACAGCTTTCGCACCGCGATGCCGTACGTCTGGAGCTGGAACTTCGACTTGGTGGACCCTGTCTTCAGGTCCCGAGGCCGCACAGCATCCTTCACCGTGACTAGCTGGTCTATGTAACCGCGGACTTCGATCCCGCCCAGCTCGACGAGGAAGTACAGCTCTAGCCCCGGCTCGCCCTCAGGCGTCTTCCAGATCGAGGGGCCGTTGACCTTGGCCCACTCCACGTAGTACGCCGTCTGCTCCTGACCCAGGACATAGCGCCGCTCGATGTCCTCCCCGCCGCTGTAGCGGCCGGCGGACATCCACCGGTCGGTGTCACTCTCCCGGTCCAGGCCCGCGTTCGTCAGGTCCCCGTACTGGTCGGAGAAGATTTCCACGGCCTCTTCCGTGCTCATGCTCCGGCCGGACTTCTCGAAGGCTTCGGCAGCAGAATGGAACGCAGTGCCATGGTGCGACCATGCCGCCGGCCTCGGTGTCACGCGTTCCACTCGCTGTAGGTAGAAGCGCCAACTGCACTTCTCGTACTGCTCGGTCTGACTCACGCTCCTGGGCTGAGTCTCAATACTCAAGCAAGCACCGCCTTCGCGTATCGAACGATCTTGAATGAATTGCTTCCGGGGATCCAGGCGTGCGGTCGGTCGTACGTCTCGTACTCCACGCCGACCATCAGCGAGGCCTCCATCTCGACCTCAAGGTCCCGGACCCGCTCACGCCCCTCGGCGTCCACCTGGTCAGACACGATCACATCGACGTACTCGACCGCGCTCCGAGGGTGACGCCTGGACCGGGCATGCGTCCGGATGATCAAGAGTCCCCATGTCTCGTCGTCCTCCATGCACCGCATGTCAGTGCACTGGTCGATCAGCTCCCGCAACTTCGTACGCAGTCGACGCTCCCCCTCTACGGCATCGAGAAACTGGCTCAACGTACGGCTCCGCCGGCCGAGGCCGTACAGGTCAGGGAGCGCCCCCTCCTCACGCACGTCTTCCTTGTCACGGAGGTGCGGCGTATGGCTCTTCAGGACCACCTGAGGGATCGCACCAGAGTCTTCGACTCCCAGCTCAAGCGTCACGAGCGCTCCCAAGGGCCCGACCCCATAGGGGTCCCGTTCACAAACGAGGAGCCCGTGTGTGGCTCCTGTGAATCAACGTAGCAAGGTTAGGAACGCGTTAATAGCCTGAGTTTCCGCAGGTGAGCGCCACGGCCGTACAACCTTTTCGCTGCTTACGGTGCGTCTACTTCGCAGCCGTAACGACCGGCGATCAAGGTTGGGAGCAACCGGACACAGCGGACGCCTACTCAAGCGTAGGGACCCATTCCGGTTACAGGGAGTGATTAGTCAAGGGGATGCAAAATGTTGAATCCGAGAGGGATCCCCCTTATGAAGCGCACCGCGCCGCCGAAGTGTCACACCGGCACCAAAAAACCTCCCGGCGCCTTCACCGGGAGGTCTAAACCAATTTCGCCAGAGGCGGGGGGAACTAGCCCCAGGGAGTCTCAGGCAGCTCCAGAGCCGCGCGGTACTTCTCGTCCTCGAACGGCGCGCGCCCCTCGGGCCAGCGAATGACACAGTTCCCGTCCGACTCCAGTCGCGGTATCAGGACCCAGGGCCCCTCAGCCTCACCGGGCCGCAGGTCGAGGACGCACCCGCTCTCCCTGATGAGCCGGTCGAAGCGCTCGGAACCCCGGACCAGGGTCCTTGTGGTGGTCTTTTCGCCCAGACCGCGACGCAGGAAATAAAAGAAATCGCGCGCACGGTTGATCGCCATGTATTCCGTGCGGTTCGTTTCGCTGGCAGGCCAAACGTGTTCAAGGATTTCCTGGGCCTGAACCTTGAAAGGGGCGCGCCAAATACCCAGTTCCTTGAGCCGCTTATTCACAGCCTGAAAGGAAACCCCGTACACTTCGGCAATTTCCTTATCGGACATGCCGTCTCTGTAGTGCTTTAGCAGCACGGGGTTATCCGGCAGCTTGGTCATAGGGTCCCTTGTCGTCCGGGTGGGGCTAGGCATGGCGCAGCGATCATGCGTCAAGGTAGCCCCAACGCGTCTCGGATTCAAGTGTGTTCCAGGGGCTGACCTGGGGCGACTGCTTCCCAAAAGTTGAGTCTGTGACGTCGGTCTCACATCGGGACCCTGGTGTCAGCGGTCTGGAGGTTTGTCACCGACGTCTTTAGTGAGAGAGCGAGCAGAGCGAGCGATCGAACAGGTCAGAGACATTTTTCGAAAGACTGTTCGAGTCTGATTTGGAAAGGTTCGTTCCTCCAGTCTAGTTCCGCAACAACGTTGCGGAAGTGCAGACCTACCGCGCGGTACGAGACCTACCCCACTAGGTAAGGGGTCGGTGAAAGACATCACGGCTTCTCCTGTTGATCAGCCCGTTGAGATCCATCTCCGGGCGAGCGTCCAGGAGCGGCCCCGGCTGCCAGATCAGCATCCGGCCGGGGCCAAAGACTTTCGAGGAGGGGCATGCCCAGGGCAAAAAGCATCTGCCTAAAAACTGGCTGTACCTCCCACACAATTCGCGATGGTCGGTGCGACAAGCACCAGGTGCGAAAGAGCTGGGACAGGGTCTCAGCACGCAATGCCAGCAGGCCCGCGGACTGGTCCCGGCGCCGGGCTCGTGTCCTGGCCCGCGACCGCTTCCGCTGCCAGCTCTGCGGAGCCAGAGAGCCGCTGGAGGTCGATCACATCGTCCCCGTGGCCCGTGGGGGCTCATGGGAGCCAGACAACCTCTGGACTCTCTGTCGCCCCTGCCACAAGCGCAAGACATACAGCGAGAAGTGACAGGTCCCCTCCCTGGAACTCCGTTCATCACTTTCCTAGGAGGCCCTCAATGGCTCGTGGCGTTATCCCTGTGACCGGTGTGGACCGGACCGGCGTACTTCTGCCCGGTCCCACTACCGGTGACCCCGTGAACAACCACACCGTCGCCAACAACGGCCGGGTGGTACTGCTCGTGCAGAACACCGGCTCGACCTCGTCACGAACAGTGACCTTCCGCCTCGCGCGGACAGTCGACGGCTTCAGCGTCACTCCGCGTACCGCGACCGTCGCGACGGGGACCACCAAGGCGTTCGGCCCCTTCGACCCCAACGACTACGGCAACGATCTCCAGGTCGACGTGGACAACGCCGAACTCAAGATCCAGGCCATCAGGGTCTGACCTCTACGCGATCGAGCCCGCTCCCACGACTCCGGGGGCGGGCTCTTCTCATTCAAGAACGGAGAGCGCATGAGCGCCTGCAACGGCCAGTGCGATGACTGCCCCTACACCTTCTGTGCCCCGCCGGCGCCCAAGGCACCGAGGCCGACGAAGGCAGCAGACAGGCGCAGTTGGCGTCAGGACGCGCTCTTCGAGCTGGAAGACCTCGGTGACATCTGGGGAGTGGACATGAGCAAGGTGAGGCTCTGATGACTCGCGGCCCGCGCCCGAAGGACAACGCGGTCCGGCGCAACAAGCACGAGCACGCCCAGCAGCTCAACAGCTCCGCGACCGAGGGCCGAGCACTTCCCGCAGGCCTCGGGATCAAGACGGCCGGGGCCCGCCGCTTCTGGCGGACCTGGGCGACTTCGCCGCAGGCCGGGAAGTGGATCGAAACCGACTGGGCCGAGCTGGAGATCACGACCAAGCTCGTGGACTCCCTGTTCCAAGGCGACCTGAAGCAGGCCGGCGAGATCCGTCAGCGCGTCGCCAAGTGGGGGGCGACCACGGAGGACAGGGCGAGGCTCCGCATGTCCATCGAGGACCCCCAGGACGAGGACGAGACCGCCGGCACCGAAGCCGCAGCTGTCGCATCAAGCACAGACATAGACGAGGAGCTGTTCCGGCTTCTCAGCGAATAGAGGTGACCGCCCTTGCAGACAGGGAATCTGCCCGCAGGGGTACCGAGCCCGAAAGAAACGCTGGGCTATCAGGTCATTCGCTGGGCTCAGAAATACATCGTCCAGCCGGACGGCGAACGCGCCGGTGAAAGCTGGCAGTTCACCCCCGAGCAGCTCAGATTCGTCCTGTGGTTCTACGCCATCAATCCGGATGGGGGGTGGCGTTACTCAGCTGGCACGCTTCGGCGTGCGAAGGGCTGGGGAAAGTTAGACGCCCCTCCTCGCCGCACTGGCGATCGTTGAATTTATCGGCCCGTGTAGATTTTCCCACTGGGATGCTTTCGGCCTCCCTGTTGCCAGACGCGTCCCTCTGCCCACAGTGCAGATCGGTGCGACCGCGCTGGATCAGACCGAGCAGACGATGGAGTTCATTCGAGGACTCCTCTCTGAGTCTCCGGCCGAGAAAGAATACGGACTGGAGATCGGCAAGTCGATCATCCAGTTCAAGAACGGCAAGCCTGGCACCATCAAGCCGAAGGCAACTGCCGGTAGAACGAATGAAGGAAATCGCCCCACCTTCGCCCTGATGGATGAAGTCCATCACTGGGTCGGAAGCAATGGCGGTCCCGACTTCTACCAGGTCATCAAGCGAAACATCGAGAAGACCGCTTCTGCTGGTTCTCGATGGGTCACGACGACTAACGCGTACAACCCGAATGAGGATTCGGTCGCTCAGCAAATCCACGAGTCGGACATGGTCCGTCAGGGGTTCTGGCTGTACGACTGCCTTGAGGGCGACATCGAGCATGACGAGCTGCGGGACGAAGCCAAGGTCCGTGCCGCGCTCAAGCAGGCGTACGGAGATGCGGTCTGGGCCGACATCGACGGCCTGACCCGCACCATCCTGCACGACCGAACGACGCCTGACAGCACCTACCTGCGGTTCTTCTGCAACAGGATCGCTGAGTCCTCTGACGGCTGGATGAGCCGTTCCGAGTGGCTGGCGTGCCTGGACGACCAGGAACCGATCAGGCCCGGCGATCAGATAGCCGTGGGGTTCGACGGCTCGATCCGCGGTGACGCGACGGGCCTCGTCGGGTGCCGGCTCCGGGACGGCAAGCTGTTCGTCCTGGGGCTCTGGGAAAACCCGAGAGACCCCAATAACCCTGACTGGGAAGTCGACGTCCTCGCGGTCGAGGCTGCTGTTCACAGGGCTTTCAAGACGTACAAGGTCGAGTGGTTCTATGGGGATCCGCCGTATTGGCAGGAGAACCTAGGCCGCTGGGCTCTCGAATACGGCGATGATTACGTTTTCGAATACTGGACCAACAAGCCCACGCGCATGGTCCAGGCCGTTGAGAGGTTCCGCACCGCTTCCATGGTCCAAGACCTGAAGCACGACGGAGATGAAGACCTCACCCGGCACATTCTCAATGCGGTGACCCGTGAAGTCCCTCAAGGGATCTTGATCACCAAAGACTCTCCCCGCTCGAAAAAGAAGATCGACTTGGCGGTTTGTGCGGTGTTGGCATTCGAAGCCCGCGCTGACGCAATTGCGGACGGACGACTCAGGCAGAGGAGGCGGCGCGTCGTCGGATTCTAAGTGAGGTAATGCATGATCGTACCGCCGAATGGCTATACCGCCATGTCTCCCCCTTCCACTCCGAAAGAGTGGATGCAGTACCTGTACGGGAAACTCCCGGCTCCCAACTCCCCGGAGCGGATATATTCGCGGTACTACGAGGGGGAGCAGCAGAAGCTAGCTTTCTCCCAGGCTCGATTCAAGTCCGCCTTCGCTGACGTCTTCGAGCAGTGGCGGGACAACTTTTGCGCGATGATCGTCGACTCGACGAACGAGCGCCTGCACGTCGACTCCTTCCGTCTGCCGGACTCACCCGGCACGGACAAGGACGCCCGCGAGTTCTGGCAGCGCTCGTCCATGGACGCCTTCAGCAACTCCGTCCACCTGGACGCGCTGATCCAGGGCACTTCGTACGTCCTGGTCTGGGCAGACCGCAACGGCGATCCGACCATCACCCCAGTCTCAGGCGAGCAGATGGCCGTGCAGTACAAGGCCGGCAGCCTGACCGAGCTGGAGGCCGCCGCCCGCTTCTACATGGACTCATGGGGTCGGCAGATAGCCACGCTGTGGACCGAGACGTACGTCTACGAGATCCCCGTGGGCGAAACCGACTGGGACAAGGGCCAGGTCGCCCGCAACCCGCTCGGCCTGGTGCCAGTCGTCCCGTTCGCCAACCGGGCCCGGCTGCTGGGCGCTTCGTTCTCGGATCTCGCCAACGTCATCCCGATCCAGGACGCGATCAACAAGACCCTCATGGACGCGCTCACCGCGTCCGAGTTCGCCGCGTTCCCTCAGCGGTGGGTCACCGGCCTGGAAATCCAGGAGGACGAGAACGGCACTCCCATCGAGCCGTTCCAGGTCGCGGTGGACAAGTTGCTCCAGGCCGAGGACCCCGGAGCCAAGTTCGGATCGTTCTCCCCGGCTGACCTCAGCAACTATGCCGCGCTGGTCTCCCTCCTCCTTCAGCACATGGCGGCAGTCAGCCGAACTCCCCACCACTACTTCCTCGTTAACAGCGGCTCTGCCCCCTCCGGCGAGTCCCTGATCTCTGCGGAGGCCGGTCTAGTGGCCAAGGTGCGAGAGAGAATGCTTCATTTCGGCGAAGCGTGGGAGAAAGTCCTCCGTCTGTGTTTCGCAGTGAAGCGCGATAAGCGCCAGTCCGCCTACGGCATGGAGACCGTATGGAAGGACCCGGAATACAGAACGGAAGCCCAGCACATTGACGCCCTGCTCAAGCTGAAGCAGCTCAACGTTCCCGAAGAGCAGCTCTGGTCTGACGCAGGATATTCCGCTGCACAGATCGTGTCCTTCCGCGAAATGCGTAAGGAGGACGCGAAGGCGGCAGCAGAGGTTCAGAAGCTCGGGCCGCAGCCGGAAACCACGGCGGCCGGCCCGAAGCCGCCTCAGGGCAACGCGGGCAACGTCAACCGCAAGCTCCACGAAAAGTAACGACCCGCCGAAATGGCGTGTCCATCCGAAATGGAATCACCATGAGCGACGAGCAGACCCCCAAGGATCCGGCCGAGCAGAAGCCGGACACCCCGCCGACGCCCAGCGTCGAAGACCTTCAGGCCGAGGTGGACAAGTGGAAGGCCCTGTCCCGAACGAATGAGAAGCGCTGGAACGAGGCTTCCGCCGAGCTGGACACCTTCCGACAGGCACAGATGACCGAGCAGGAGAAGGCCATTGAGGCCGCCAAGGCAGAGGCGCGAAATGCAGCCCTGTCCGAGGTCGGTACCTCGCTGGTCGAGGCGGAGATCCGCGCTCAGGCGGCGACTGCCGGTGTCACCGTGCCCACCGAGTACCTCGACCTGAACCGATTCCTTGGGGAGAACGGCCGTGCCGACGCTGACAAGGTCAAGTCGTTTATCTCGTCCCTCCCGAAGCCTTCTGCCGATCCGGATTTCCCTCAGCTCATGGGGACCGGTCATCACCAGGCGGGCGGCAACGTCATTTCCTCTATGGACCCGAACGAACTCGCGGACTTCATCGCGGGCGGGAAGTTCATATAGACCCTTTACCTAAGAAAGCCCTTCGGTTCGCCGAGGGGCTTTTTTTATGCCCGGAGGCACCATGGCGCTTACCACGCATCATTTCAATCTTGACCCGAAGCAGGTTGTCATTGCGGCGCTCGGCCTGCTCGACCGACAGCTGACGCTCGGCGGAATTCCGGCCCGATACTCGGAACTCAACTTCACTGGCGGTATCGGTGACGTCATCAACGTCAACCGCGAGTCCCGAGGAATTCCGGTCCAGTCGTCCGGCATCTCCTCGCCGATCACCAACCCGATCACGGGTGACAAGAACGTCTTCGCAGCGGCGTCCGACCGGCCGCTTCCCACTGCGGACCGCCGGGCCCCGAACGGCTTCATCAACGAGAGCCGGTTCCCGGTCCAGCTGACCACGCTGGCGCAGAACGCGTCCACGCTGTCCATGGAACAGGTCGCCTTCGACCTCAAGCAGTTCGGCTCTCAGGTCCTCTCCAAGCTCACCCGTGGTTTCGCCGAGTACTTCGACGACACCACCGCGGCCTTCATCAAGGCGAACATCAACCGGTCGAGCCTGACCACCGGCCAGAAGAACGCCATCGGCGGCGACGTCGCGGTCTCCATCCCGACGGCGGACGGCACCGCAGCGAACATGGCTCAGCGCGCCCTCGGTATCCGTACCGCGCTGGTCGACGCCCGCATGGCCCTGAACATCGCCGACGTCCCCCAGTCCGAGCGGTTCCTGATCGCCGGCCCCGAGGTCGAAGCGATCCTGCTCAAGGACCCCGAGTTCGTGGCCGTCGACTATTCCGGCGACACCAACGCGCTGCGTCGGGCCGTGGTCGGCCGGATCTACGGCTTCGACATCGTGATTCACAACTCCTTCGGCCTGGAGATGTACCTGTTCCACCAGAGCGCGATGCTCCTGGTCTCCGCGTGCCCCGCGATCCCGATGGGTGCCGTCAACGGCTCCACGCAGAACATCAACGGCATCGCCACCCGCATGCTGATCGATTACGACTTCGGGAAGAAGGCCGACACGATCGGTCTGGACACCATGTACGGTCTCGCGACCGTCAAGGAGGACCCTGACTTCAGCGTCCGGGGTACCACCATCGGCGAGAAGTTCGTGCGGGGTCTGAAGATCAGCATCACCGAGACCGCTCCGTCGGGCGGCTGATCCTGACACATGAAAAGGCCCCGGACTTCTCCGGGGCCCTCTCGTCACTCGGTCAATCCTGCGGCCTTAGCTCCCATCAGGAGCAGGGTAGTTGAGGTTACGAAGGTTGCGGCGCCAATAGAGGCACCCTCCTTAACCCGCGACCCTAGGGCCAAGAATAGGGCCATTGCTGCGCAACCAAGCGCAAATCCAGTGACGAAAATCAGGGCAACCACCCATTTCTTATTGGGGTTACCAGCGGACGGTTCAGTCATTTGTAAGCCGCCTTGGCCGCTTCACAAGAGTGGACAGCGGCTTTGACGGTAACGCGCTAGGCGGCTGTCTGACTACACCAATCAAGATCGTTCATGTTTTTGTTTGCCGGGCCGTTACAAGACGGAGCTTCGGAAGGAGTACCCATGCCCATAGCGAGCCTTGAGGACGTCGCCGCCAGGCTCGGTCGGACTCTCGAAGCTGACGAGCAGACCCGCGTGCAGGCGTTCATCGAGGACGCCACAGCGCTGGTACTCGACTGGTGCCAGACCGACTTCGAGCAGCACCAGGACGAGACGTTCACGCTTCCTCTACTGGGGAGCGAGGTCGAGATCCCCCCGCGCTACCTCCCCGGCCTGAAAGTCTCGGCCGTCGAACTCGACGGCTACGAGCTGGCGGCAGAGGACTGGAAGCTCGTGGGCCGCGTCCTCTTCCTGCGCTACGGCATCACGGTCGGCACGGTCACCATCACTGCATCGTGGGGGTGGCCGGCGCCTCCGCCTGTGCTCAAGCAAGTCATCTGCGCCGAGGTCATCCGCTGGATTGCTGTCTCTCCCGGCACCGTGCTGGAGAAGACCGGCGAACTCGAAGTCCAGTACACGCCGGCCGCGAACCATCCGGGTCTCTCCCAGTCCGCCAAGGACAGTCTCAAGCGCTTCAGGAAGCGGGCTCGAAGCCTGGATCTGTGGCGTCCCGTGACCCCCTTCTAACTCCGGAGGTCACATGGCCCTGTTCAACGACCCCATCGAAATCCACCGGGCTCCGCTGGTCGGCGATGCCTACGGCAGGCACCGCGATTGGGCCCAGGCCGTCAAGGTCTGGGAAGGCGTGGGGGCCGCTCTCCCGTACCGGCGCTCATACAAACCGGAGCCTGCTGTCCGGGAGACGAGCCGCATGCGCATCACGGTCTACCTCCCCGGCGCCGTGGCCTTCGACTCTGCCGACCGCCTCTTGATCCGCGGTGAGTGGTGGGAGTCGGACGGCGATCCGTGGCCCTGGCGGCTCGGCTCGCGCAAGTACACGCAGCTCTACGCGAAGGGGGTGACCAAGTGACCGGTGACTCCGCTGCGCAGCCGAAGCGCGGTAAGCGCTGGACCAAGTCAATCCGGAACGGCGTCCTCTTCGAAACGGACGTCGGCTTCATGCTGCAAGAGATCACGCATGGCGGTAGGTACAAGGAATTGGCCGCTTATCACGCCGCGAAACTGGCTGGCGAGATCATCAAGGCTGCTCCGCGTGGTCCGCACAAGTTCACCGACGAATACTCGATCAAGAAGAACATCCACGCCAACGTCGAGAACAACGTTGCCGGATGGATCGGTTACGTGACGGTCGAGGAGAACCCCAAGGCTCGACACGCCATGCTCCAGGAAGAGGGATTCCGCACCCGGGACGGCATGCGCCATGCAGGCCGCTTTTACATCAAGGGTGTTCTGGAGAGGCAGCGTGTTGAGTGAAGGTCGATCCAATACCCCTCGTCGTGGACTATCTCAAGTCCTGCCCCGGCATTCCTGCTGATGCGCCCACAGGCACGTTCGTCGGCAGAGAGGCGGGAGACACCACCCTCTACGTCCTGCACAGCGGCGGATACCGCATGGTCCGCAACGCGATGGACAAGGCCGATATCTGGTACGACGCCTATCACCAGGACCGAGCCTCAGCCGCCGGCCTGGCGTACCTGGCCCGTGAATTTCTCCTTGAGGACCTGCCCGGCAAGGTAATCAACGGTGTCCAGATCCTCGACGTGAAGGAGATTTCCTCTCCTCGCTACATCCCCGACGAGACGTCCCTTGAGGACGTGTACGGGGGCGAGGTCTCCATTTTCTACGTCGAAGCCTGACAACTCCACCGAGCGAGAGCGCTCGGTTTGAAGGCCCCTGCGGGGCCTTTTTTGTTTCCCTTCTTCAAGGAGCATGCATGGCCAATGACGCTTCCAAGATTCGGTTCGCGCCGAACGGTGCCCTCTTCGTGGCGCCGGCCCCGTCCGGTGGCACCGGTTCTACCGTCCTTCCGACTGCCGTAGGCGACGGCGGTACGACCGCCCCGACCGGATACAAGTCCTTCGGCTACGTGAATGAATCGGGTGTCACCATCACCCCGCAGATCAACACGGATCCGGTCACCGTGTGGCAGAGCGCAGTTCCGGTTTTGTACAACGTCAAGGACGCCTCGTTCAGCATCAAGGCGACCTTCTCCGAGGTCTCGAAGATCACCACTGAGTCGTTCTTCGGCGCCAACTGGGTCAAGCAGGGCTCGTCTTCGCTCTGGCGCCTCGACCTGTCCAGCGTTCCGGGCTTGTCCGAGCTGTCGATCGTCGTGGACTGGCAGGACAAGGGCAAGAACTACCGGTGCGTGGTCCCCAGGGCGATGGTCTCCGACCGAGGCGCGATCACCCTCCAGCGGACCGCCAACCAGGAGTTCGAGCTGACCTTTGAGGCCCTGGACTACCAGGGTGCTCTTGGCTACGTCCTCACCGACGACGCCAACGTGGACGACGGCACGGACCCGGTTTCCGGCGGCTGATCACCCTTCGCCCCTGCCGGGGAGGGCTAAATTCCCCGGCCTCTCTCACCCCACCCCCTTTGCTTCCTGGAGATACCTATGTCTGCTGCTGAGATCGTCGCCGCTGCTGAGTCCGAGGCCACCGAGGAGCCCCGCGTCATCGAGCACAAGGGCGTCGAGTACGTCATCCCGGATCCGCTGGACTTCCCCCTCGAAGTCGTCTACGCCGAGAACGAGGTGGAGATCGTCCGCCTGGTCCTCGAAGCGCACGACGAGCGGCAGTGGAAGACGTACCTGTCGACCAAGCCCACCATCCGTGACTTCCAGGAGCTTTCCGAGAAGGTCAACGGTACGGCGGGAAACTGATGTTGGCCGTCCGCTCCATTCGAGAACACCCCGAGGAACTTGAGTCGGACCTCTTGGAGTTCTTCTCGGTCGATTTGCTCGACCTGTGGCGTGGACGGCTCTCCCTGCGGCGTATCGCAGTTCTCGTCAAGGCACTTGGCCGCCGGCATGGCCGGTCCAGTCTCGCGGCCGTCATGGACGAGTCCGCCGAGTGGGACACCTCTGACTACCTCCTGGCACGTATCTCTGACGCGCTGGAGATGAGCAACTTCCTCTTCCTCAAGGCGAATTCTTCGAGTGACAGCCAGCTCACCGCGCCTGATCCCATTCCCCGGCCCGGCTTCGAGATCGAAGACGAGGAGCCGGAATTTGAACACTCCTCCGGTGAGGAGGTGGCGGGCTTCTTCGCCCAAATGAGCAAACTCTAGGGGGCGAGATGTCCACCATTCCCACGGGCGTCAAGGTCGGTAACGCGTTCATCGAGATCAATCCTCAGATGGACCAGGATCAGCTTGCGCGACAGCTGGCGTCTTTCGAGGAGAAGGTCAAGGCCACCTACAAGCGCCAGTCGGATGTGACGAAGGCGTACGCCCGCCTTCAGGTCCAGCTCGAAGAGTGGGTCACCAAGAACTACGGGGACCAGGCGAAGGCGCGCCTGGCCATCAACGCCGACACCATCAAGGCCCGGAAGAAGCTCAGCCAGACGGAGTCTGCTCTCCTCCTCCAGGCCCTCGCCGAGGTCGAGAAGGCCGAGCTGGCGAGCGAGAAGCGCAAGACGGCGGCGAAGCAGACCGCCGCGCGGGCCAAGGAGCGGATCGCGCTCAACGCTCGGGACCTTGAGATCAAGTACGGCACTGAGGTCGCCGACGCCTACAAGACCCAGCTCGCCGGTATGCAGGCCGGCAAGAAGAAGCTGACCCTCACCCAGATCAACGAGACGAAGCGCTGGGCTGAGCTGGAACAGGCCGAGATCCGCAAGGTCGCTGCCGCTCAGCGCGAGGCACAGCAGGCAGCAATCCGCGGTGCCCAGGTCGAGGCGACGGAGAAGACCACCGCTGCGAAGAAGGCGCAGGTCGCTTACACCCGCACCTTCGAGCAGGTGAAGTCCCAGCTTCTTGAGCAAATGCAGCTGGAGAGGATGCGGGAGCGCGCTCGCCTCGAAGGCGAGCTGGCCATCCAGACCGCTTCCGCTCAGACGGCCGCGCTGAACCTGGCCAACGCCCGTTCCAGCCTCGCTCAGGTCACCTCCCTGACCACGCGCAACACCGCCACCATGGCTTCCCGCTGGAAGAAGGTGGGCGGCGAGATCGAAAAGGTCGGGTCCACCGCTTCGGAGCTGGGTCGCACGCTGATGACGAGCGTCGTCACGCCGATGGCTGCTGCTGGCTCCGCGCTCACGGTCTGGGGCCTCAAGGCCGCCGACAACTTCCAGAACACGCAGACGTCGCTGAAGAACATGGGCATGGCGCTCCAGGACGCCAACGACCTCATGAACAACCTGACGACGTACGGCCTGCAAACCCCGTACGCGGTCGGCGACATGCTCACCTACGGTGCCCGGTTCTCCCGTGCGATCGGGGCCCACAACAAGAACTTCACCAGCTCCGACCCGACGAAGCACGCGAAGGGCTCCGAAGAGGTCTCCACCGAGGCCCAGAACATCGTGCAGATGATCGGTGACCTCGCTGCGCGAGGCGGCATCACCGACTCGTCCATGGTCCAGCGCGGCTACTACGCCATGGAAAAGCTCATGGACGCTGACCGCGTCTCGCTGCGCGACACCAAGCAGTTGGAGTACGCGGTCAACATGCCGGTGCAGGAGCTTGCCCAGCTCCTCGGGTTCACGGACTCGAAGTACACCGCCAAGCAGGTCAAGGACTTCAAGAAGGTCAACCCCGGCTTCCACGCGAAGGCCGGAGACATCTACCCGGCTTCCGCTCAGATGATGGAAGTGATGGCGAACGCCAAGACCACGGGCGGCGTTCGCGGTCAGGACATGGTGAAGAACCTCCTGGGCTACTGGGAGGGGAAGACCAACGTCCCCGGTGCCAAGCCGGACAAGACGATCCAGGGCTCTGCGGAACGGCTCGGTACCGCGACCTTCGGTAGCCGCATCTCGAACATGAAGGAGACTGCTCAGCAGAACCTCCGCAAGATGTTCCAGACGTTCGACCCGAAGACGGGTGAGCTGGAATACACCGGGCTCGGCGCGGCCATCATGGGCAAGCGCGTCCAGGTCAAGGGCCAGGACGGCAAGGTCCACAACGAGTGGCAGGGCGGTCTTCTCAACAAGGTCGCCGGCATCGGCTCCGACCTCATGGGCGAGCACGGCAACGGTGCCGTCCCGCAGCTCATGTCCGGCTTCGTGGAGGGGACAACCCGGTTCATCGACTGGGTCAAGAAGATCGCCGATGAGCTGGACAAGCACCCCGAAGTGGTCAAGGCCATCAAGGAGTTCGGCAAGCTCGCTGCTGTCGTTGCTCCGGTCGCGCTCGCTCTCGGCGCGACGGGCAAGATCTTCGGCAAGATCGTCAAGTTGTTCTCTCCGCTCGTCTCGGTGGGCGGAGCTGTCGTCAAGGGCCTGATGGGTGGCGGCAAGATCGTCGGTCAGGTGATGGCCGGCCTGTCGTCCAGTGCCAACGGGACGGGCTTCCTCAACGGCTACCGGGGTCAGCGTGCGGCCTACAACAACGGCGATGAGCGCAATCTCCGTCAGCGCGCGGTCGACCGCATCCGAGGCAACAACTCCCAAGAGGAAACGTTGCGCCTCAACGCCACCCAGTACGAGGAGGCGATGCGCAAGGCCAAGGACTCGATCGCCGACCTGAAGCGCAAGATCAACGACCTCAACCGGCAGAACCTCGACAAGGTGGCCAAGGAGGCCGCGGGCAAGGACACCAGCGTCCAGGCCGCAGCGCAGAAGGCCCAGAAGGCGACGGACAAGGCCGCCAGGGCGGTCCGCGACCTGGACAAGGAGAAGCTCAGAGCACTCCGGGACCAGATCAGCAGCAGCACGTCAAAGGCCACCGGACTCAACTCGTCTACAGATAACGCGAGTTCGGCCGTCAAGACGCTCAACGGCAAGTCACTGAAGAAGCTGCGCGACCAGTTCAAGGACGTCACGGACGCTGCGGACAAGACGATCCGCAAGGTCTCGACGCTCACGGGCGACATCCACACGCTGAGCGGCAAGAACCTCAACGGCGTGACCAAGGAGGTCAAGACCCTCGGCAAGGAGTTGGAGGAGACCGCAGGCAAAGCCGAGGCCCTGAACCTCACGCTCGACCACATCGCCAAGCACAAGGGCGATGGCGGTTCGTCGAAGACCAGCAAGCCGAAGAAGCACGCCAAGGGCGGCATCATCCCGGGCTACGCGCCCGGCGTGGACAACGTGCCGGCCATCCTGTCGCCGGGTGAGGCGGTTCTCCGTCCGGAGGTCACTCACGCACTCGGTGCCGAACGAATCAATTCGTGGAACAGCATGGCCGCTCGCGGCAAGCTGTCCCGGAAGTTCGCCAAGGGTGGCATCGTCGGCAAGCTCGGCCTCAACCAGCTCATCGACGCAGCGAAGACCTTCAACATCGGTCCGGACGCGCTCAGCGCGTTCGCCACGATGACCATGGACAGCTCGTCGCGCAAGCTGGGCGGCGATGTTCAGAGCGGTGTCGTGGGATCGGGCACCGCGGGCTCTCACTTCGTCGGCTCGGACCTGGCCGAGAAGTTCAAGGGGATGTTCGACTTCACGACGAAGGACTCGTGGAAGATCCTCAAGAAGCTGCCGATCCCCGATGGCTGGTCGCAGGTCATCGGCATTCTCGGCGGAGCCCTGACCCCCATCACCGGAGAGTATTTCTGGGACGACGTATGGAAGGGTCAGGGGAACGTCCTTCAGCGAGGCACCGCCTACCTGGATGACCTCTTCTCCACAAAGACCCTGACAGGCGTTGTCGAAAATCTGTTCGGCGGCATCTGGGACTCGGTGAAGAGCCTGTTCTCCGGAGCGAAGGCGCTGCTCACTGATCCGGTCGGGACCGTCGAGGACTCGATCACCGGTCTGTGGGAGCTGAGCAAGGCCGAATACGACGGCACGATCGACATGGTGAAGTCGCTGGGAAGCATCTTCACCAGCCCGATGGACTACGCGGGCCAGGTCGTCTCCGACCTGTACTCGACCGCGAAGGATTCACTCCCCAACACCGAGGGCCTGTTCGACTTCAGCGGCGATCACCTGACCGCCAAGAAGCCGGACGTGTCACAGCTGGTCGACGGCCAGCTGAGCACTCCGGGCACCGGTTCCGCGGTCTCCCGCTGGACCCCTCAGGTCAAGATGGTCCTGGCCCAGCTCGGGCTCTCCTCCTCGAACCTCCCCCTGGTCCTGCACAGGATCGGCGTGGAGTCGGGAGGCAACCCCAAGGCCATCAACAACTGGGACAGCAACGCCAAGGCCGGCGATCCCTCGCGCGGTCTCATGCAGACCATCGGATCGACCTTCCGGGCGTATGCCGGCCCGTACCTCAAGCGCGGCATCTACGACCCGTTGGCCTCGATCTACGCAGGTCTGAACTACGCGGTTCACCGGTACGGCTCCAACTGGACGCAGGCCCTCGCAGGCACGAAGGGCTACGCGACCGGCACGACCGGCGCGGCTCGCGGCTGGGCGTGGGTCGGCGAAGCAGGCCCGGAATTGGTGCACTTCGGTGGCGGGGAGACGGTCCTCAACAACCGGGACAGCATGCTCGCCACGGTCAAGGTGCTCAGGGGCTACGCCACCGGCACCGGGACCAGGACCACGGGTGTTGCTGCGGACGCCGAGAAAGGCGTGTCCAGTCTCAACAGCGCGGTCAAGAAGCTGTACGAGATCATCACCAAGGCGTTCACCTCCGGGCGGATCGGCTCGGGATCGGCGAACTCGCTGAACAAGTGGCTGGACAAGGAGAACAAGCAGCTCCAGTCCCTCGTGAAGCAACGCGCCGACATCGCGCCGAAGTTGAAGGATGCGAACGCCAAGCTGGCAGCAGTCAAGAAGGACGAGGCCGACATGGCGTCGTCCATCTCGGACAAGTCGAAGGAAGAGCGCTCGCTCTCGTCCATCTTCAACACGGACGGGGTGTCAACCGCTTCGGCGATCTCCGGTCTGCACGAGCGCCTGGCGGCCATCAAGACCTTCCAGTCGAACGTCTCCACGCTGGTGAAGCGCGGCTTCTCGAAGGACATCATCAGCGAGATTGCCCAGGCCGGCCCTGAAGAGGGCGGCGCCATGGCGAAGGAGCTGCTGAACGCCACCTCGTCCCAGGTCTCCGACCTGAACAAGACGTACGCGGCCATCGGCTCTGCCTCGGATTCCCTCGGGAAGTCGGTGGCTGGCTCGTACTACTCCGCCGGGAAGAAGGCTGCTCAGAGTTTGGTCGATGGCCTGACCGCCAAGGACAACAAGCTCAAGAAGCAGATCGAGGGCCTGGCCGACGAGATCACCAAGACCCTCAAGAAGAAGCTGCACTTCACCTCGAAGACTCCCGTTGACTCGGGGCTGGCAGCGCTTCTCACCTGGCTCACCGGGGAATCCCAGTCGGTCAAGGGTGGCGGGTCCACCGGAAAGAAGAAGACGACAAGGGTCACCACGTCGTATTCGACGGATTCCAAGGGCCGACAGGTGACCACCGTAACCACCACGGTCACCGACCCGGCAAAGGGAACCACGACCACGACCACCGAAAGGACGGTCGGCGGCAAGACCACGAAGACCACCAAGGTAAGCAAGGTGAAGGGGTACTGGACCGGTACTCTCGCGGCTTCTCCTGGAATGGCCCTCGTGGGCGAGAAGGGTCCCGAGCTGGTGAATTTCGGTGGCGGTGAGCGTGTCTACAACGCTCGACAGACGGCGGAAATGATGGGGAATCGCTACGAGATCCACATTCATGAAGCCAAGTCCGAGAACACGACTCAGGCTGTGCTCCGAGCGATGCAGTACGCAGAGGTGATGGCCGCCATGTAATCGACAGGAGTGCTCAATGCCGATTCCCGCAAGGCCAGTAGTCCCGGTAAACGGCGGCTTTCTACAACAGCCGATGGTTCCGGTCCCGGAGGATTGGCAGAACACATACGTGTCGATCAGAGGCAACAACGGTCAGGGGGAGGAAATCCCCCTGACCGGCTTTCTGTCCGCCGCATGGCCGGCCATGATGATCCAGCCCGGAGCAACGGGCCTCGATATGCCTCCCTTCGAGCTGCACACCGATGACTCACCGAACCTCGACGGATCGATGTATCGAGGAGCCAGGGCCGCAGCCAGGCAGATACTCTTGCCCGTCTTCGTCTACGGAATCGACCGCAAGACACTGCGCAGATTCAAGCGGAAGCTGGCCAACGCTCTCAATCCCAAGCTGGGATATTGCATCTTGACCTTCGTGGAGTCGAACGGAATCCCCCGGCGCCTCCAGTGCTACTACGCAGGCGGCATGGAAGGAAACGAAGCCGCCGACTCCGCGGGCTTCAAATGGATCTCCTATGGGATCCAGCTGACCGCGACGGACCCGTGGTTCTACGGAGACACGGAGATAGCTGCCAGCTGGTCTTTCGGCTCGGCTCAGCCGTTCCTCGGCAACCCCTTCCTCCCGGTCAAGCTGGGCAAGGGGACGCTCTCCACCGGCACGCTCACCGTGACCAACACGGGCGACATCGAAGCCTGGCCGGTGTGGACGATCACCGGCCCGCTGAAGAGCTTCACCTTTACCGGCCCGGACGGAACCAGCTGGGGCATCCCCGCAGCGGCCGGCGGGGCTGACGTCCTGGCCAACGGCCGGACCCTCACCGTGGACTGCCGTCCCGGATACAAGACCATCACCGACGACCAGGGAACGAATTATTTCCCGTCGATGTCGGCCAGTCCTTCCCTCTGGTCGGTGCCCCCTGGCACCTCGACCGCCCAAGCGACTCTCGTCTCCGGCAGCGGAACGCCCACCGTGACGATGACGCTTTTCCCTCGCTACGCGACTTACTGACATGAGGTGTTCATGGGTTATCGAGTGGAGGTGCGCGACGCTGCACTCAATCGGATTGGCGTGATTGACACCTGGATCTCGATGGACCTCGTAGTCCGGTACTGCCAGCAGGGCTCTTGGCAAATCCTTGTCGAGGCAGGAACGCCACAGGCGGACCTTCTCCAGAAAGGGGGCGGGGTCGCCATCTATCAGGATGACGTCGACTTCCCCATTCTCACGGGCCAGATCGAGAGCTTTCAGCACTACTGGACCAACGATCAACACACCTCGCTCGGGTCTCTCTACTTCGGCGGGAAGTGCGACAACAAACTTGCCTACAGCCGTCTCGCCTTTCCCGACCCGTCCAAGTCGGCAACCCAGCAGTGGAACACGACCGACGACACCCGCACTGTTTCCGGCCCGGCTGGTCACCTCGTCTGGTCCGAGCTGAATCAGGCCCTCGGTTCCGGCGCCCTCGCCAACCGCAAGGTGTCCGGGGTAGTCATCGGCAGCGATGTGACATTCGGGAGTACCGTCTCCGACAATTTGCAGTGGGACGTCATCGGCACAAAGCTCGAATCCTGGATCGACACCACGACCACCGGCTACCGCTTTGTGTGGGATCCGAACACCAAGCTGATCAGTCTCCACCTGTTCAGCCCGCGCGACCTCTCCAAGGACGTCCGGTTCAGCCGGGAACTGGGCAACCTCCGGGAATTCACCTGGGCTCTGACGGCACCGACCGTCACCCGGGTCATTGTCGCCTGCCAGGGCACCGGAAAGAACCGGTACATGTACCAGCAGATCGACAGCGATTCCGAAGCCGAGTGGGGACTTCAGATCGAGCAGTTCCTTGACCGGCGGGATCTCCCCATCAAAGCGGACCCGACGACCGGACTACCCATCAAGGCAGACCTGTCGGTGACGGACGACGCATTCACCACTGCCAAACAGGCCGTATTGGACGCAGCCACCGAGGCCCTTACCACCGGGGCGAAGAACGGCAATTTCCAGCTCTATCCGATCGACACCCCGCACATCAAGTTCGGGCGCGACTACTTCGTTGGGGATCTCGTCACCGTCAGCGTGGACGGGACCGAATACACAGACATCGTGCGCGAGGTCTCCATCACCGTGGACCAGGGCGGACAGACACAAACCGTGTCTCCTTCGATCGGAGAGCAGGGATCGAGTAATCCCCTCAACTTGTACAAAACAGTTTTCGATATGCGTGAGAAGTTGCGCAGGCTAGAGGCGAGGATGTAATGGCAAACGAAATCAGTTACCCATTTACCGCCGATAGCGCTGGTGGCGGATCGCAGATGGTGTCCCAACAGCAATGGCAGTACATGGCCCGCCAGTTCGGCAAGGACCGAGTCGACTACCGGCTGAACACCGCGAGCCTCGCCGCGTCGGACCTCCCCTTCTACGCCCAGGTGGTCAACGGCACCACGGTTTCCATCGCCCCCGGCAGGGCTCTCGTGGGCGGCTTCTTCTACCAGCTCACCTCTACACAGACGGTCACCATCGCAGCCAACACCGGGACCACCGGACGCTGTGACCTGATCGTCCTGCGTGCGGACATGTCGGCCGGCTCGGTGAACCTGAAGGTAGTCCAAGGCCAGCCCGCCGCCTCTCCGAAGTGGCCGTCCCCCACCAAGGCCTACGGCGGCGTGTGGGAGATGACGCTCCACGTCGTGAACGTGCCGGCCAACAGCGGCGCCCTCACGCTGATCAACGTCATGCCCTTCGACTTCCCGGAGACTCAGGCTGCTCCATGGAACGTCAGCCAGGCTGCTCAGTTTCAGCAGGTCGGAACATTCCTCGTCGACATGGACAACAACAACACCGACACACAGACCGAGTACTTCGTCGGCCGAGACGGCACCGTGGTGACGCGCGACCTCGGGAAGCCCCGCACCTACACCCCGACCCTGGTCAACAACACCGGCGACGTGCCCGACGCGAACAAGGTCGGCCGCTGGCGCTGGATCTCTCCGGGCGTCCTCTACTTCTCCGTGTCCCTCACGAACGACTACGAGGACACCGGCCCCGTCCGCACCGGCACGGCCGGCATGGGCATCACCCTGCCCCGCACCGCAGCCGCATCCACCGGCCAGGTCTTCAAGGGCCGCCTGTCGAACCCCTACTACAACGGCGGACTCCCGAACTCCGTGGACATCACCGCGGTCGTCAACCAGTCCAGCTCAGCCCAGTCGGTCATGTACCTGTGGGCGCCGAACCCCACGAACTTGGCCGAGGGCCTTGACCTTCTGCGGGCGATCCCGCCTCGCTCCCAGCTCACGATTTCCGGCGTGCTCGAAGCGAGCGCCTTCGGTAACTAATTAGGAGGCCGCTAGTGGCACGACAACTGTTCGGAGGCACCGCCGACTCTGTAGCCGAAGACGCGACCGGCGCCCGGGTGGCGAACGCAGTGGGAACCGTCTGGGACGGTCCTTCCGCCGGGGCCACTCAGCTGACCGACCTCACCGACGCGAGCGGCGCCCCGCTCACTCAGCTCCAGGCCGACGCCAACGGATACGTCGGCACCTTTTTCGGCCCCGATGGATTCGAACGTGTCTGGGTCGACTTCGGGGGTGGCAAGGTCGCCCTGGTCTCCGTGACCGTCGGGGACCGGCTTGACGCCCACCTCACCGCGACCGACCCACACGGGGACCGCGCGTATGCGGACGGCGCCTTCCTCAAGACCAGCGTGGCCGGTTGGGCGGCCACCGCGAACGCGCTGCAGAACGCTTCGAAGGGTCTCAGGGTGCCCCCGAGCTGGGGCGAGTTCTGGCGTCCGAAGCGCGATGCCGCGAAGGCAGGAACCGGTAAGGCGACCGTCGCCGTCATCGGCGGATCGACGGCCGCGGGCTTCTACGCCTCCAACATGTTCACGAAGTCCTGGCCCGGCGTCCTGGCCACCAACCTCCAGAGCACCTACGGAGACGGAGGCAGCGGCTTCTACAGCGCGCTCTTCAGCACCCAGGGCATCGGCGGCATCGACTCCACCGCCCTGACGCAGTGGACCGCTTCGGGCGGCCTCGTCACCCAGACCGGCACATGGAACCTCGGCGGCTACCAGGCCGGCCCCGGAGCGGGCTACCTCTACAGCTCGACCAACGGCAACACGCTCACCTTCACCGTGAAGGGCACGAGCGTCACCATCTACACCCTCGGCGCGGACGGCTCTCACTCGCCCTGGACGTACAGCATCGACGGCGCCACCGCCGTTGCCGTGACCGACACAGCGACGACGGGTCTGGCCGTGCTCACGAAGACGATCACGGGCCTGTCCAGCGGGACCCACACGGTCAAGCTGACCCACACCGGAACGACCGGTACCCAGTACCTCGCCGTCTGCGGCGTCGCGGGCGAGAACGCAACCGGTGTGGTGGTCAACAACTTCGGCAAGCGCAACGCGTCGGCCGCTCAGTACGTCTCCCCGCTGAAGCTGGGCTGGAGCGCAGGCCCCAACTACCCCGCAGACGTGGTGATTTACTCCATCAGCCCGGACGACATCATCAACGGCAACGACGCGGACGTATGGGCGTCCAACGTCCGTCAGCACCTCTCGTACGTCCGCGACGGCGGCACTGCTGTCGGCGCAACGGACATCGTCTTTGTCGTCCCGCACATCGGCCAGGCCGACTTCTCCAACCAGCGCTATCAGGACTTCATCAACCGGGCTCACGGCCTGGCGGTCTCCTTCGAAGCCGCACTCATCGACTTCTGGGGAATCGGCCGAAATTCGTGGAACTACTGGAACTCACTGGGGTATTGGGCCAACCCGGCGACCCCTGGTGCCACCGGAACCGACGCCTATCTCATGTCGGACACCGGCCACTCCTACGTCGCAGGAGTGATCTCTTCGCTCCTTTCGAGCTGACTTAGGAGGAACTATGGGAAACCCCCAGATGCCGCAGGTAATAGCCGTGGCCAAGAGCCAGGTTGGCTACCACGAGGGATACGTAGAAGGCGGCTGGACCAACGCCACCAAGTACGCGGCCGAAGTGCCCGGCCTCAGCTGGGCCAATGGCCAGTCCTGGTGTGCCGTCTTCACGAGTTGGGTCGCAATGAGAGCTGGTGTCGCTGGTCTGTTCCCGCGAACTGCCGATTGCTCGGCCGCAGTTACGTGGTTCACCAGCGCCGGCCGCTGGTCCTGGTACCCCGCTGTCGGGGCACAGGTGATGTACGGCACGAGCGGCCAGGACCACACTGGAATCGTCTACGCGTATGACGCGACCTACATTTGGACGATCGAAGGAAATACGAACGACAACGGTTCGACCGAGGGTGACGGCGTCTATTTCCGTAAGCGCAAGAGGTCCGATGCCAACGTTTATGGATACGGCCTCCCCAACTATTTGGAAGGCATCACCACTGCCGAAGTCGCCAAGAAGGGCGTATCCGGATACAACTACCAGGTTTCCAGCCTTGGACCCGGTACGGCCTCGCTCCAGCCCGGCGGGCTGATGACCAACAACCTGGTGGCCGACGTCCTGTCCGTCGACGGAGCGGCCCACGCGGGCCGCGTCTTCGTCCAGCAGAACGACGTCTCGACCGTGGCCCTTGAGGTCATCTCCGCGTCCTCGACCGCGACCGCGAGCCTGGTCCTGTTCAAGGACGCCAACGGAGCCGTCCAGTTCGAGATCACCGCCACCGGCAACCCGATCTCACGCGGCACCCACTACTTCCCGGCCCCGCTCCAGCTCGGCGCGACCACCGCAGACCTCGGCGGCAGCGCCGGCGCGGTCATCAGCATGAAGAACGCGACCACCGCCCCGACGACCAGCCCGAGCGGCGGAGGCATCCTCTTCGCCTCGGCCGGCGCCCTCAAGTGGAAGGGCAGCAGCGGGACGGTTACCACCATCGCCCCCGCCTGAGGAGAACCCATGGATTTTCAGGCCCTCTTCGCTTACGCGGGAATGGGTGCCACCGCTATCGCGGCCCTCGTTATGACGAAGGCCGCGTGGCGACTCAATACAGCTCGGGTTTGGAAAGAGGAGGCGGAAGCGCAGAAAGCGCGGGCCGACCGACTCATGGAGGATCTAACGGAAATCAAGGAGCGACTAACTCGGATCGAGGACGAGAACAAGCGGCTCGTTCAGATCTTGCTGTCCCTCGATCCTGAGCGAATCGCCGCCCTATGAAGTCAACCGTCCGTTATATGCCTCTCTTATTCGCGCAGCCTCGTCAGCAACCCGCATCTTATGTTCCTCGTCCAGCAGTAGCCGGACTTCGTCCTTGCGTTCTTCAGAAACATCCGGCCGCTTAATCATTTTCTCCAGCACACGCCTAGAGCGCCACACCTTGATCTGGACGCCCCATCGCGCACCCTCCACCTTCAGAAGAGGTAGCAAGGCGCCAGAAATCGCAGCGACACCTGGAGACGCCCACATAAGAAGACTCGCCCAGATGCTGTCCTGAGGAACTTGGTGGGACAGGGAAAGCATTAGCGTTCCACCAAGACCGCCACCCGCAGCAGCAGCCTTCTGAGTTCGTCGACTGGGAGCCTTACGCGGGGTACCACTCTTACGGGCTGGGGGCTTTGGCGCGCTTCCTTCACCGTTAGCGGAAACAGTCTCAGTCACTCTCCACCTCGGCGCGAGGGGCACTCTCTCGTGAGCGGATGACGCCTTCTTTTGATTCGACGTATTTCCGCAAGAAATCCTCAGCGTCTGCTTCTGAGGCCTTGACTTCCTTCTCGCGCGTACCGGGAGAACGCTTAATAGTGACTGTGAAAGAACTCCAGTCATCACTAACCTCGAAATGCGCGATACGCCTGACGGCATCGCGGGCGCTTCGAAGGATGATCTCCGCTACGACGACGACCACTCCCCCCGCAGACACGGCGGTGATCGCGTTCACCCAGTTGCCACTGCTCATCCGTTCATCCGCCCCCCAGCCGTGGCCCCTTGACTGCCCATCACGTCGCAACTGTAGCGGAGAGCCAGCCGACTAGCGAGGGATACCGCTAGCGCCTAGATCAACCGCAACTGATCAAGAGACTCAACTCCGGGCCGCGTCGGCGGCCCTTTTCCATGCCCTGAAGGGGGATCTCATGAGTGGTGCCGCAGAGCTGATTCGCATAGCGAAGGCAGAGGTCGGCTACAAGGAAGGCTTCAGCAACGGCCACTGGAACAACCGCGAGAAGTACGCCGGGCAGGTGCCCGGCCTCGCGTGGGTCGACGCTGGCGGATATGCCTGGTGCGCGGTCTTCGTCTCCTGGGCCGCGCTCAAGTCCGGTAACACGGATCTATTTCCTCGAACTGCTTCCTGTGCCAACGCACTTGACTGGTTCCGGTCGAAGGGCCGTTTCTCGGAATACCCTGCGATCGGCGCTCAGGTCCTGTTCGGACCGAACGGCTCGACACACACCGGAATCGTCTATGCCTACGATTCGGCCTATATCTACACGGTTGAGGGAAACACCAATCTCACCGGTTCCCCGGAAGGTGACGGCGTCTACCTGCGCAAGCGGGCCCGGCGTGATGCGAACACCTTCGGCTATGGCCTGCCGAAGTTCCCCGAGGGAGTGACCACCGCGGACCCGGCGCTGAAGGGCAAGTCCGGCTTCCACTACGCCGCGAAGGCGTCCGGGCCGGTCAGCTCGGCGTCGAAGCCGAAGCCCTCGACCGGCCTGAAGGCCGTGGTCGTGAAGTCCGGCATGACGCTCGGCTCCATCGCTGCGGCTGCTGGTGTGACCCTCGCGGCTCTTCTCACGGCCAACCCGAGCGTCAAGAACCCGGATCTGATCCAGCCCGGCCAGACGATCAACGTCCCGGCGAAGCCGTCGCCCACTGCGACGAAGAAGCCTGCTGCGAGCAAGACCAGCGCGAAGCCGACCAAGAAGCCGACGAAGAAGGCGTCTGCCAAGGCGACTCCGAAGGCCAGCACCAAGCCCAGCTGCAAGTGACCCCCCTAGGAGTCTTCCATGAAGGAATTCATTGCCCGCCATGCTGTCCGCCTGGTCGGTCTGCTCGGTTCGATGGCGCCCGTCCTGGTGGCCCGGTTCCCTGGCGTCCCGTGGGAAGCCCTGGTGGGAGCCGCCGCCGCACTTCTCGGCCTTGGTGAGGTCGCGCAGCGGAAGGCGGACACCAAGACAGCCGCCGCATGGGCCCTGGCCGAGGCCGGCCAGCTGGCGCTTGCCGAGATCGAGCGCCTCCAGGAGAAGCACACTGCTGTCGACGCGCCCGCCGAGTCGGCGCCCACGGCGCCGGCCCCTGCTGTCCAGTCGCCTTTCACGGCCTGACAGCCCAAGAACTGAGGTAGAGGGGTCTACCTCGGGTGAGAGATGAAATGCCCCCCGGCTACGGCCGGGGGGCATTTCTGCGTTTCAGGACTCCTCGCGGCACAGATGCCACATGTACTCATCCGCCCTACGGATGATCCCTGCATCCACGTTGCCCAGGAACTCGGGTCCAGCGGGATCGTCTAGCCGCTCCAGCCGCCATCCAGGGGGGAAGGGGTCGTCAGGCGCAGGGGCATACACCTTCCAGAGCCGCCACAGACTTCCGCTGCCGCCCGGGTACTCCTGCTCATAGACTTCTGGCCCTTCGACCCCTACGACATGCCATCCGTCAGAGGGCTTGCGGCTGTAGTGCACGGCTCAGCCGTTGGCCTTCGCGTACTCCTCGCGGATGTTGGAAGGAACGCGGCCTCGGTCGTTGACCTCGTAGCCGTTCGCCTTCGCCCAGGCGCGGATCTGCGCGGTGTCCTCGCTGCCTCCACGGGCCGCAGCTCCACGCCCACGAGAGGAAGTCTTCCCGCCCGTCTTGCGTCCGGCCTCGATGTAAGGGGCCAGGAGGTCACGCAGCTTCTTGGCGTTCTTCGTGTTCAAGTCGATCTCGTACGACTTGCCGTCGAGCCCGAACACGGCGGTCTCGTCTGCGTCCCCGCCGCTGATGTCGTCGGTGAGGAGAACGACGGTCTTCTGAGCCATCTCTAATGCCTGCCTTCTGTATCCGTGATGTGCGTATGAAACCACAAGAGAAAGACGCTCGACACACCATTGCCGAACGCCTGTACCCGTCGTGCTGGAGTTGCTCTAGGATGGGAGCGCGGTTCTGGACTCTTTGGCTGTCCAGAGCCGCGCTTCTTTGATCAGAACCTCGTCAGCACCCCGTCAACGTACCCAAGGGGCACGGCGTCGGTGTGCGGGTTCTCCCCATCGGGGTCCTCACTGCGGTAGTGGTACCGGCCTCGCTCATCCTGGAAGAGGACCAGAGGGTCAGCACCACACTGGAGACACCTGAAGAAGGCGAACTCAGCCATGCTCGCCGAAGGGCTCAGGTCACTCGGGCTTATCACCGTCGCCACAGTTTTCCTCCCACCTCCCCTGACTGCTGAGATTCTGCCACTTCCGGGCCAGATAAGAAAAGCGCCCTTGAACAGGGCGCGATCTCTTCAGCTGCGGTATTTCCGAGGGCTTCACTTGCCGGTCCTGCGGTACTCCTCGCAACGACGCGTCCAATACTTCCTCGCAGCCTCGGTGTTGCCGTCCTCCGCCAACTCCAGGAAGTTTTCAGGCACCTCGTACCCACCGGGCGGCGCCGTCTCCTCGACGGCCGCGGGCTCCTGCTGCTCCTGGTCCTCGTCGTCCCGGCCATCCTCGACGGCCGGCACCGGGCCGTGGCAGTACGCCCAGAAGATCTGAGAGCGCAGCGTCACTGTCCGAACGGACTCGCCCGTCCCGACGGCAACCAGGTCGTATATCCCGTCCCCGGTGTAGACAATCTTCACCTTCGTCCAGGTGCCAGGCTCAGTGTGCTTCTTCCCGGCCTTGCCTCCGAACCAGATGACCGGCTCGTGGCTTCGTCCTCGGGACGGCAGCATGCTGCCGTAGTTTTGCAGCGATCCGCGGTAGTGGTGGTCCGGCTTCTCGGGCTCCTGCTCTTCCTGCGTCTCAGGCTCCGGGTCCTGCTGCTCACGCTGGTCCAACCAGGCCTGTATCTGCTCCGAGCTGATGAGCTTGCCCCAGTGGATCTGACTGATCAGCGTGCCGGTGAACAGGCTCTCCCCGTTCTCCAGGGAGTAGATGACGTACTTGCGTCCCTCGACCTTGATCCCCGCCTTGATCCACTTGCCGGGGTGCGGGTTCGTCTTGCCTGCCTTGCCGCCGAACCAGAACTTCGGCCCGCCGCTGGTCCGGATCTTGTCCACGTCGGGGAGGTCGCCGATCCTCCCGGAGTAGGCGGGGAGAGGGCCCTCCTCCTGTCCTTGGACCTCATCGGTGACCGGCTCCTCGACCTGTGTCTCGGTGACCGGCTCGGACTTCTCGGCCTTGACGGCCCACACGTACGACATGCTGTGAACGACCTCGACCAGCTCTTGTGTGTCGACGTCGATCAGCTTGTTCTTGCCGTTCTCCGAGTCCCGCCACGAGACGAAGACCAGGGGGCCGCTTTCGTTCACGTCCTGCTTTGCGGTACCTCCGTAGTAGAAGTAGCTGGGCTCGTCGGACCATGTGACAAGGTCGCCCATGCGCTTCTTCTGCCACTCCCGAGAGGAGGTGCCGGCCTGCTCCTGGTCGTTCTCTTCGGGCTCTCCCTTGTATATGCCGGCGAGCTGCTGGAGCTGCTGACCGATGCCTCCGGACAGTGGAGCCTCCGCGTCCGGCCAAACCTCCCGAGCGAGGCTCACGTACCGCTCACCGCCGAGGACGGTCACCTTGGCGTCCAACAGGCCCATCTCTTCGGCGTGGCGCCTCAGCTCGATGCCGCCGACGGCTTCGGGGTCTCCCACCGTGACGTTGTAGGCCGCAATCTCCTCGTCGAGCGGGACCAGGCCGTACATGGCGCTGAGGATCAGCGTCCGGTCTCCCAGGGCTTCGGCCGCCTTGCGGCAGGCGAGGTGATAGCTCCCGACGTACATCTCACCAGCGGGAACAACTCCAACGTCGACCTTCTTCTTGCCGCCGCAAGCTACCAAGATCACGCGCTCCCGCTCGGCCGGGACCTCGCCCTTCTCGCGCATCGCCCAACCCTCGGCCTGCTCGATGTAGCCGGGCTCGTGAGCACGAATGAATTTGTCGGCCGCCAGCGGGACCGGCCCGCCGCGCCCGGAGTTCATCAGCTCGCGCACCTCGCCGAGCAGCCACCCCAGCGTCTCGTGCCCCACACGGCCGCTCATACCGGCCTTGCTCCAGGAGCACGCGACCAGCTGTGTACCAACCTCTTCCCTCAGGCCCTCGCTGCCCCAGTTGCGGACCTTCGGGTGAATCACTTCGCTCAGGCTCTTCGTCAGCTTGACCGCGTACCGGACCTCAGCGAGGGTGGCCGGCACGTAGTCCAGCTCGTGACGGGACAGGACGCTCTTCCCGGCCATCCACTCGGTGTTGTTGTTGCTGACCGCCCACTTTCGGGCCTGCCTGACCAGCACGCCCAGCGGGCCGTTCGCCAGAGGGACCGTGGTCGTCTTCATGGAGTTGCCGAGCCCGAGGGCCTTGCAGGCGTCCATCAGGTCGTGCTCATCCTGCGTGTCCGCGACGAGGGTCCGTGTCACCCACTTGCGGAGCGCAGCCGGGAGGTGGACCTCAATCTTGTTCGTCATGTCGATCTCCGATTTGTACTCGTGGCTGTCGTTGAGGACTTTGAGCGCAGGCACGTCGAGGACCTCCGTGCACACGTCGCAGTCGCAGGTGTGGCCCATGCAGAAGCAGAGGTGGTCATCGCAGAGCCGATCGGGGCCCTGCCCGTTTCCCTGGTCGTGCCAGGTCGGGTAAATCACGTGT
Organism: Streptomyces sp. NPDC091280; assembly: GCF_044768565.1. NCBI lineage: Bacteria > Bacillati > Actinomycetota > Actinomycetes > Kitasatosporales > Streptomycetaceae > Streptomyces > Streptomyces sp. NPDC091280. Next base: position 79,749 of record NZ_JBIVUZ010000020.1, on the reverse strand, counting down.
TCACGGTCGAGTTGGTGACCGTGCGGCAGGGGCCGTCCCATGCAGGCGGCCCGTGCGTTCTCAGCGTTTTCGGGCAGCAAAAAGGCCGCCCGGCACTTGGTGCACTGAAGGCGGCCTTCTGGACGTCTACGCAGGGTATGTCTTTCGCTCATGCACCCTCGGGTATCGAGCGGTCAAGGGCTAGAACCTTGTAGCCCCTGACACCTGCCTCATACCGGAAGCCGAAGCGCTCACCGAACCCAGCCTCCGTGACGTATTGCGCCCAGTACTTGACGCGCTCGCGGGCGGTGGAGATGTCGTCAACGGTTTCCCACTCTTCGACCCGCTTCGAGGGGCGGACGAAGATACCAGCACACTTGCTCATGGGCAGCGCTTTCTACAGCAGGCTCAAGATCGGATTGGTCACTGCAACAGGCTCAGTCGGAATCGCCACCTGGCGCTTCGGGCGCTTACGCGCCTTTCGCGGCCGAACGGCTTCGGACTCAACGATCCTAAGCACAGGCGCCGTCTCGGTCTCAACCTGCAAGGGCTTTCGTGACTCTTCGGTGACCTTCTCTGCCTCGGGGGTTATCAGCCGGTACATGATCGGCTTCGCTCCGCGACCGGGGGTATTCAGCTTCTCAACTTGGACATCGTCCATCTTGACAACGGCTTCCTTCAGCGCCGCCGCATTTATGCGAGTGCCCAGAGCACGCAGCAGGATCGTGCTGGACGCCTCTCCGCCATACCGGGCAAGGACATCGCGCACGAGTTCCTCGGTCGTCTTCATCGCCTTGGTCGACTGATCGGCAGCGTCGCGCACCAGCTTCTCGACCGACGTCATGGAGTAGGAGACGAAGGCCCACGCCGCCTTCACGGCCTTGAGGCTGATCCGGGTGCGCTTCTCCGAGGCCGTCAACACAGCAGCGACCCGGTAGACCTGCTCGGCGGAGCGCTCCATGTAGCTGGCCAGCAGCTCGGGCATCCCGGCAAGGCGCTCGTCGATGATGTCGCGGAGCTGGTCCCAGTACCGGCCGGCCTCGGCCGTGAAAGAGATGACACGCTCCTCGCTGATCGCCCAGCGGTAGTTCTCCTTGAGCGCGGGAACGGCCGGGTAGACCGGCTTCTGGTCGAAGGGCAGCTTCTTCGACTGCTCGACCAGCACCGGGAGCAAGCGGTTGAAAGATCCGCCTAGGGCCTTGGACGACGTGACCGAGGTCTTCCACTCCCCCGGCGTGATGTGTCCATGGAATCCCAGGAGTGGACGCGTCACTACGGTGAGCCCCTCCTTCTTCGTCCGGTTCGAAATGGGCTGACCGTCCCAGGCGGTACGGAAGACGCTCGCGAACTTCGGGCACCGCTTCTGCTGGGCGAGGGACTCCGACCACTCGTCCTCGATGAGGAGCCCGCGGCCGTCCATGCCTCCTTCGGTCCCCTTCGTGTCCAGCTCGTACTTGGCGAGCCAGCTCACGAGGGCCGGCCCGGAAGCGACCCCCTTCTCGGCGCGACCATCCAGGTAGCCGCCGATCAGGGGCGACAGGATGCCGCGAGAGGTACGGAGCGCGGTCCCCTTGGCACCTCGGGAGGAGAGACCGGCGAGGACCGTCCACACCACCACAGGACGCCCGGACTCCAGTCTCACCGAGCGGCTGATGGCCGACGAGTACAGCGACAGGGACGCGGCCCATACTCCGATGGGGTCCGCCTCACTGGTCGGCATCGCCGCCTCGACCGCCTTGCCCAGGGGGCCGTACTTCATCTCTTCGAACGTGCTCATTTCCTTCTCCTTTCTCACGCGCTCTTCGCGGCCAGCTGGGCGCCGCCGAGCGCTTCTGCGAACCAGAGCTTGAACTTCTGGCCGTGCTCGTCGCACAGGTCGTACTTGTCGCCGAAGATTTCGAGCGTCCCGACCGCTTCGACCTCTTCACCCTTCGAGTCGCAGGCGTCGCACATGCTCTGCTCGACCTCAATTACCTTCCTGGCCATGACAATTGCCCCCTCGGTGTCTTCGATCAGTTCATAAAACTCACGGACAGATTCCGGTATCTGTGACGTGTACCTGACAGTCGGAAATGGCTGTCGCATCTTCTTGGCGTCTTGGTACTTCACCCACTTAGGGACACAAGCCTTGATGCGTTTCTCGTACTGCTCGGCGATGTCGTCCAGGTAATCCCGCTTGCGCGCTGCGCCGTCGTAGTTGGGCATGTCGTACTTGTTCTCAGCCCAGTCGTAGGTCTCGGCGTGCTCAAGGCAGTCCCGATACCAGGGCTCAAGGTCCAGCATGATTCGAGCGTTGGCTATCGCTCGCCTGACTGCATTCGTGTGCTCGGTCTCCAACTCCTCATCCGTACGAAGGAATTGGTCCTTCTCCGTGCGTACGGAGAAGGTCTTTCCGGATACCGTGAGAGTCGTCTCACGGAAATTACTCGCCATCGAAACCCCCTTGAGAGTGCAAGCGCCCATAGAAAAAGGGCCGGGAACAAAGTTCCCGGCCCTCGCTAAAGGCGCTCGAATCAAACGGAGTTGGTGACCAACGCCCGTCGGCCGGCCTGCCACTCGGCGACGGCCCGCGCCACCAGGAGCCGGGCGACCTCACCCGGCGCCGCGTAGACGCCGGCCAGGTGCCCGCAGTCGTGGAACACGACTGTCAGAGCAGCGAAGCTCTCATCCCAGTCCGGCTTCGCGGCGGCAGCTTTGGCCCTGCCGCTCACCAAGGCGGAGTCGAAGCGGAAGTCCTTCACCGCGCTCACCGAGCATCGCCCGCCTTGGCCCTGGTGCTGCTGCTCACCTCGGCGGCAGCCCACCAACGAATGACGTTGTGATCGGCCGCCTCCCATACCGCCGAAGCGAGCGGGGACCTGGAAGCCTGCTCATCCAGAACCGCCATCACCGCGTCGTCGAAGTCCCTGTGGCTGGGGCTTTCGTCCAGCGTCCACACGGTCCGGACCTCCGCTTCGTGGCACTCGACCACGTCACCGCTCAGGGAGTCCAGCAGGAAGACACGCATGCCGTGCTGACCGGGATTCCACTCCAGCCCGATGGCCTTTCCGGCCTTCTCGGACGTCAGCCCGACAGCAAGATTCCGGTACGTCATAGTCCCTTCGCTTCCTTGTATGCCTTGACAACAGCCTGCGGAATACGTCCTCGTGTGCCGACGAAGTATCCGTTCTCACGACCCCACGCACGCATGTCCCTCATGAGCCTCGCGTGCTCCGCAGCCCGCTCCATCGCTTCACGGGACTGACGGGATAGCTCCTCCCAGTGAGCCCGCTCCTTCGCCCGACGCTCCTCTTCCTTCAGCTCTCGGGCGCGTTCAGTCTTATAAATATTCAGGACTTGAGGAAGGAATTTCCGCTCGATGAAATTCGTGTCCCATGGCCCTGTGGAGAACCAACGCTGCCTTTTGCACCAGGCAGCGACGTCTTCGAGATCTAGTTCTTCATCGGCTTCAAGCATCCCTCACCGATCCGGATCGAAATCATGTTCCTGTCGCAGATGATTCCCACGCCAGAGCCAGGCCTGATTGTTCATCCACGGCCATTCTTTCTCCGTGAAGGAACTTGAGAGCGCCTTGAACACCTCGCCGTGCTTGGCACACGTAACCGCAACGTGGCCGTATGCCACCCAATGAAGACGTCCCCCGTCCGAAGTCCAGCGCTTCGGCTCGGAGAACTCCTCGAAGGTCAGGGACATCAGAGATTCGGGAGACTCGCTCACGGCGTCCTCAGCCTCGCCCGCATCTGCTCCTGCCACTGAGGCCGAAGGTGACTCTTCACGTACTGCCGCGCCAACTGGTCCCGCCAGACGGAAGAAGCGCCCCACACCCAGAGCATGAGGCGTCCGGCCTCGTACGAGACCGTCACCGAACCCGAGTCCGCGTCACGGAACTTCTCGTAAAGCTCATTCCACTCGTCCGCCTGCTCGTTCAGCCACACCGTATCGGCCTTGGATCGCATGAAAGCGGCTACGGCGCCCGCGAAAAGTCCGGCCACTTCCGGCGATATCTGAAATTCCATCACTTACCTCTTGCTTCGCTCACTTGCTGTAGCTGGTCACCATGGACTTGATATAAGCGCGCGCCACGGGGCTCGCGCTCTGGGCGGTCTCGTTCATACCCTTCACCCATTCCGCGTCACCGCCGGAACGGCCGGGGTCGACGGTGTACTCAGTGATGTTCAGATCCTCGGCCCTCATCAATACGCCGTCGCGGAAGTACCACAGATAGGTTCCGTCATCCGGGTCCCGCTGAATTACGATCTCGATAGCCATTACGCAGCCTTCCGAATGTCGGTCCAGGCGTAGAGAGCAGTGGAGCCGGGAGTGCCGTTCTCAACGTCAATAACCCGCACGTAGAAGTAACCTGGGTACTGCTTCTTGAGCTGGGTGCGGAGGAAGCGCGTCGCGCGTTCCTCGGCTTCCGCCCCGTCCTTGCCGTCCGCAACGACGGTCCATTCGGGGTCCTCTATGACCTCGACAGCCGGTCCGTGGGCATCGATCGTGAACGTCCAGACACCTTGCGGCTCGTGGTGGTGCGGGTTGTCGCAGTCCTCGCCGTGGTCGGCAAGGATGCTTTCTGCGGTGCCGTCGTATCCATAGGCACGGAAGAGGCCGGAATAGGTAATGGCCTCGTCGCACCCGAGAGTGCAGGTGTAGTCCGTGATCAACTCGTGAGACAGGCCCGAATTCGTCCACGACTCCACAAATGCGTCAGCAGCGGCCAGCCTGCGCCTGTGCTGGTTGCGGACCTTCTTGGGGTACTTGCGGGACATGCCATTTCCTTTCTGCCGGTTACCCGTGGCGAACGGCCGGGAATTCCCGGCCGCCACCAAACAGGGACCGCTCAGACACAAACGGGCTCGCCCTGCTCCTGGTCCTGGGGCTCGTCGTCGCTCATGAAGTCGGCCCAGTCGTCGTTAGCGTCCGCCCACAACTGAGCGGCACCGTGGCGACCAGTCATCCTCAGCAACTCCACGAGCGGGGACAGTTCCATCACGCGGAAGTGGTTGGAGATGTCCCCGGCCAGCAAAGGGTCATCGAGCCTCTCCGCGAGGTTTTCGGCAGCAGCGACCATCAATTCCCGGCGCCGGTTCAGCATCAGCAGCTCGGCGACGCTCGCACGCAGTTCCTTCAGCTCGTCCTCAACGAGTGCGCTGTGCTGCGCAATCGTCGTGACGGTTTCAGCGACCGCCGTAACCCCCACGTGAAGGTGTGTCTGGGAGTGCACCAGCGCGCTCAGCGACACATCCCGCATCTTGCGGTGCTCAAGCCAGTGAGAGAAGAACGGAATACGCATGCCGAGTCCTTTCAGGCATGAAAAAAGACCAGGAGGTGTTTCCTGGCCTCGGATAAGGGAGTTGCTGTTCAGGCCTTCTCGACTGCGACCTTCGCCTCATCAAGCGTCAGGAACCTGTCGATATAGCTCAACAGGCCCTCGGTCACGGTCTCGTAGGCGTAGTAGTAGGTGCCCGAGACCTGCCGTCCCGAGAACACCCACTGCCCGTCATCCCAGCCGGAATCCCACTCAGACCTGATGATCCCGAGCGACTCCCCGTTGGGCTTGACTAGCCTCCAATTGCTGTCGTCCTCCTGGACCCACTCCGGGCCGCCGGCCTCGTCCTGCGGACCCGTCACGCTCTTCGTGTCGCTCACTTCTTGGCCTTCCTGCGGTAGAGGCGCTGGGTGGGCACGGTCACCTCGTCGCCCTGAATGAATTGGTACGACGCGCCGGTGATCTTCACGCGGGATTCGGTCTCCCCAAAGTCGATCACCCTGCACTTCACCTCGTGCGACCACAGGGACAGACCATTGGCGTAGTTCTCGACCACCGCCAGGTCGCCGGCCTCCAGGTACGCCGAGAGGTAGAGGTCAGGGAAGGCCAACAGGGACAGCCCCCACACCCGACCGTGCTCAGCACTCAGCACGACCTTCGGACCCCACACTCCTCGCCGGGTGTCGAAGTAGTGCCCCTCGAATACCAGGCCGGGGAAGAGCGGGTGACTCGGCTCCCGGACCTCGTTCACCTTGAAAGCAGAGCGGCCGGTGAAGAGCACGTTCCCGGCCTCGACTTCGTACGTCTCAAGCAGTTCGTGAGCCATGTCTTTCCCTAGTCGTACTGCGCGTAGCGCTTGATCTCTTCGGGCGTCATGCTGAAGCGGCACCAGCAGTCGAGAGGGTTGATCTCCCCACAACGCGGGTCAGGGCAGAAGCCCGCATCGATCACTACCGGCTTCGCGTCCTGGACAACGCGGGGGTAGGCGAACACGTACTTCCAGCTACCGCCGTCCCGCATCACCAGAACTTCGGCCTTGCGGTAGGAGCGCTCGAACGCGTTAATGGCCAGGCGCGCTGCCTCTTTCTCGTCCGTGCCCTCGTAGAGGTCCGTCTCCTTGCCGTCGAGAACGGATACCACGTTGATGATCAGGGGCCCGTACCCGTTCATGGTGGGGAAATCCGGGCTCGACTGGTCCATGTAGAGCTGCGAATCGACCCACGCAGCTTCGCTGTTGTCGTCCGCAGGGCTGTAGTCGAACATCACTCGCCACCGGGCCCGGGATAGGTGTTCTGGATGACGAGTTCCCATGCCTCGTTCAGGTCAGCGGTGGTGTCGTACTTGCGCAGAAAGACGTTCCCCCGAGCGTCCTCAGTAAGGATGATGGCTTCGAGCTGGTAGAGGCCGAACCAGGCAGCACCGCTGACGCTGTCACCGACCTCCTGCTCGGGCTGGAGGAAATACAGCTCCTCCGCTTCCTTGGATTCGAATTTGGACATGCGCGTCCTCTCCAACGGGACCGGCCCGCAGGTACTTTGGCTTACCTGCGGACCGATCTCGGACTCAACTTTTATGGCATGAAGAACTGTTGCGGGTCGGCCTGACCAAACATCCCGCCGTCCAACTGCCAGTCGAACCAAGCCAGCTGGTTGCGCTCGAACAGCAAGTCACTGATCAAACGCGCCGTGAACTTGTGCCAGTCCGCGGTGCCCTTGGACATGGCCACGTAGTCGTCACAGAGCTGGAGCGTGGTTCTCTTACGCAAGTGCTGTTCAAGCAACTGCGCATTCATGTGCTGTGCCATTACGGCCTTTCGCACTACACCGGTGTCACCCTGTCGCTTACCGGATTCCACCACACCCCGAAGGGCATGATGGAACTCGTCAAGTGTCAGTGCACTTCGGCGAGCCATGAGCATGCGGGCTGAAAACCCTGCTCGCAGTCGTCCGACTTGCTGTCGTTGAATCCGTCGTTGAAGGCGTTCACGTAGGTCACATGCCCGGCCTTGTCCACGACGAATGAATGACCGTGACCATTCCCCTGGCTGCTCGCGTCCCAGTAGCAGTTCACCGAGTCTTCCGTCTCACACGGCTTGAGCTGAGTGGAGCCGTGCCCGTAGGACACGCCTCCGACAAACGCAGCAGCAGACAGGAGCACGGACAGGACGATCCCGCGCTTACGCATGACAATTCCTTTCTGACTCAACTTTTCGGGCAGGGCTATGCCGCAGCCTTGACCTCGACGCGAGCGACGAGCCCACGAGTGATCAGACGCGCGGCCATCGTGCCGCGCTTCTTCGCCTTGCGCTTGTTGATCAGACGCTCACCGCGTCGCCCGTACACATCCGCACCATGGGCGCGCACGCTGTTGATCGAAGACATGGAAACCTCCCCGGACATGAACCAAGCGCACTGAGCGAATTCTCAGTGCGCATGGAGCCACTTCCGGCTTGGGGGCCGCCCGGCCAGCGTTCCGAGCGGTATCACGTACGGCACATCATCGTTGTGCGCCTGATTGGGTCACCCGTCCCTGCTCGCGCTCCCTGCTGTGCCCTTGACTCCACAGCCTTACTGCGCATTGGTCATTGCGTCGCGCCCCACAAGGGCGGCTCAAAGGTTCCTTAGGTGACCCGCTGGTTTTCCGGCCGCAGGCAGGGTGCTAGTCCTGCCTGCGCCTTCGTGTGGTGCGTGTCTTCCCCTACGCTTTCCCTCTACGTGTGTCTTTGGCTCACACGTTTCAGGCCGCCCTAGATATGCCGTCATTGCACATACCGAGAAACGGGTTCTCGCCCTCAGGATCGTTCGCCGAAGCGCACTCCTCCCCACACGGACGCCTGGATTACGGGCGCTTGCTAGGCGCCGGATGCCAGGTCCCTCTATTGAGTTCACAAGTAACCAGGGGTCCCTTTGCGCGGCCTATCGGCCAGCACCCACCGGGCATTCCTGCCCAGTGGAGCCGCGCGCCCTCACCCGCCGGTGAGTTCGCGGCCCCCGCTTTCGCGGGGGGTCGCTCCGGTCCCCTGCCCATGCACCCTGGATTGCGTGTCCGTGGACCACGTGTGTGATCCGAGCGCTTGAGCGGGTGTCGCGTCCTGCGCCCCAGGTGGGCGGCGCGTTCGGCGACAGGCAGAACATTGCCCCACCCGTGCTTCGGACTCAACTTTTCAGATCTGACGGTCCGTAGAGCAAAACGAATTAATTCTGACAGATAGCCCATAGATATTCGGGCATATAGGTACAGCCCTAGACAGATATGCGTGATGCGCGTCACATTCAAGCCCTATTTGGAATGCCCACAAAATAGGACAGGTCTAGACCGTGGTCTAAACCAATTCATCGAATGGCCTAAACCACATACGCCGTACGTAGAGATCTGACCGTTATAAAAACCGGCCTTTTGTAATCGATCTGCGCACCTAAGCGTTATTAATTCGTTGCCGAATCTCGAAGCCTGGCACGCGTTCGATGCGACGCAATGTGGGTCAATTCAGACAGCTAACGAGCCATCATATTTGCAATTCACTATTGCACTGTTTGCATTCGACTGCATACTGACCGGCTATTCAGTTGTGCGCTGCATGGACGTATTCAAGGAATGAAAGAATTCCCATTCAATTCATTCATTACCCAGCCGTGTTGGATACGGGGGTAATACTTGAATACATTCGAAAAGGACCCACCGGGGGTGCTGTCCTTCCAGCGTGTACATGTATGAAAGTTTCGAGGCTCTGTGCGTCCCGCACGCGGGCGCGAAGCGAACTCTACCACACCAGGTCCCAACTAGGCCTTTCTGAGCCCGTACAGCGACTCTCAGCGGCCCGGAGGCCGGCCAACCGGCCTCGTCGCCCCGTCGCCTACCCATCTCGAATGAATGAATTGGGACAGGAGACGTGATCCCCGTCTCACTCCGCCTCGCGCTCGTCCGGAACTCGGCAGATTGACACCGACATCTTTTTTGGCGGGGGTTGTATGCCCCCGCCGGTGTGGTGTCACACAGGAAACCTCTTCGTTGCCTCGATGAACGCAGTCCATGGATCGGAATGGAGGCTCAGATGACCATATTCTCTGTTCTTGGTGTCCCGGATTAGAACCTCAGCAGGGTCGTTATCAGCGACTTCCACGCAACTGTCGCTGGACGTGTACGAGCTGGTACGCCAATTGGCAATAATTGCCAATTTTGACCTCCTAGTCGGTGGGCATGTGATCAAAATGCTGGATAGCATTAAAGATTAGGTCACGGACTGCGGTCCCATAGACGGCGGAGCGCTGCAAAAGTGAGTAAGCCTTCGCGTACAGCTCGATTTCTCGGGGTTGAGTGACTGAGAATTCAGCCGAGTACGTCTCCACGAGGACGAGCCGGTCATCAAACATCGAGAACGAGTTGCCAGGCCAGATGTGGACAGGCGCAGACCGCGGAATGATGCCCAGGCTGAGGCGAGCCAGCCTCATGACTGCCAGGAGGCGGTCAAGCTGCCCCTTCATCACCTCCGCGCCCCCAAAGTTGGTGTACAACGCCTGCTCAGCAAGGAGGACGTTGAAGATTCGATCACCCTGGTACAGATACTGCTGCCGTTCGAGCCGCTTGGCTGTGGCTGCCTCGATGTCGTTGGGGATCTCGAAGAAGTCCACGACCTGCTCAAAGGTCGCCGCCGCATAGTCGGCGGTTTGGAGCGTCCCCCAGATGAGGGTGGGGTGCCAGATACGGAAGACCTTGGTTTTTGCGTACACGGGGATGGCCTTGCTCTGCCGGGTCTCCGCCCCGGTTTCAAGCTGGCGACGCCACTCAAGCCACAGCTCGTCAATGTGACGAACCGTGGCAATAAGGTCCTCAATCTGGTCAGGCCTGTTGGTCTTACTGCACCAGGTCCGGATGTCGGCTTCGCTGGCGTTCTGCTTCCCGTTCTCGATCCGGGAAACCTTTGACTCCTGCCACCCAGTGGCCAGCGCGAATGCCCGGCCGCTCGTGAAGCCCGCATCCTTACGGAATCCACGAAGCCGGGCACCCAACGCCTCACGTGCTTCTTGTGCTTGGTTGCTCACGGATGAGTCAGGGCTTGTACTCGGCGTGTGGGATGGCGAGAGACCAGAGCTGGTCACGTAGGCCGGCGCACTGGGTCACCACGTCCGCAGCCTCCACGATCTCTGAGCCCAGGACCCGCCCTTCAGGGTCGAAGTGGCCCACGGCGAGAAGACTGTCGTCGTACAACCACCAGTCGTTACCTGACAAGGGGAACGTGATCTCCTCGGGAAGCAGGTGCCGCGGCAGCCAGCGAATGTCCTCGCCCATCTCGATGTTGAGGTGGGTGAGCGAGTGTTCCCACCTGACGTATTGGCTGTGCGGCTCCGTCACGACACGGACGCGCCGAACTGCCTTGCCCTCACCCGTGACGCGCTTCATCAGAGTCGTCCAGGCGTCGAGCCACGCGTAGTCGTCGGGTTCGCCACGCTGCCATCGGGCGTACGGGGTGTCCTCGACCGGAGACCCGTAGTCGTCCCTCAGCTCCAGATGGAACGCATCCCGCTCGAACTGGTTGAACAGCTCGTCACGCTGCGCGGGAGTGATCAGGTCCACTGTCTTCCTCCAGTAGGGCCGCGATCGAGGACTTGGGTACCTCGATGCAGGTCTCATAGTCGGGCATACGCATCTGGCTGAGGGCCTCCGGGTCGTGCATTTCCGGGCCTTGGAGGACGCATGTTCCCTGCTCGGTGACAAGCATGATCGGGGCGGTGAACTTCTTGATCTCTCCGGAGGGCCGGCCGTCCTTCGTCAGGTGCTCGAACAGCTCGGTTGGTACCTCGATGACGGTCTGTCCGTCCGGCACGTCGAGCTGCATGAGCAGTTCGTTCGCGTACACCTTCCAGCCCTGGATGACGTAGCTGTCCTGGTCACTGGCGTACAGGGTGGGGCTGTCTCCGGGGGTGGAGTTCTTCCCAAGGAACCGTAGCTGCATGGCTGGTCTCCCGTCCGCTGTCTTGCTCCGGATTGCGCGACAACAAGATGTTGGCTGCGCCGTTCGACCCCGTCAATTGGCTTGCTGCAAACTGGCGCAATCTTCTTGGGGGTTGGGTGCCAACCCCTCTACGTTCGTCCTCGGACCCAGACCGCACAGGCGGCATCGAGGGGAGAAACGTGGTGGCAAGCATGACCGGAGAACGCTCAGTCGGAGAGGCCCAAGCCGGTTGCTTGCCTGTCCAGCTCGTTGCCAGCTTCTCCGACACCGTTGACAAGGTGCTGGCCATGGGGCTCAGCACCTCAAAGCGCGAGGACATCGACGCCCGGACGCACGAGTTGATCGGCTACATGACTCGGCTCCAAGGCGAGGACCTGGGTGAAGACCAGAGCCGAGACACCTTGAGACTTCTGGGCCTGGTGGAGAAGCACTTGGCGACGAGTAACCGGCCGTCGAAACGCACTCAGGCTCACGAAGCCTTCAACTACATGCACGACACTGCCGTGTTCGCGCGAGCCCTGCTCTTGGCGTACATGACGAACAAGGACTCGGCATCGTGAGGTCTCTCATACGCCATGTGCCTTACAAGATCACTAAGGACCCCGACGGGGAGACCACGCGACAGGCTCACTGCGTGTCTGGGGACAAGAAGGAGTGCGGCGCCAAATCCAAGGTGTTGGGCGGCGAACAAGCAGTCGCTGACTGGATGGCCGAGCACACCAAGGAAACCGGGCACGAACGCTATCAGCGGACGTTCCAGGACTACGCCCTCGTGAAGAAGGCGGAGCAGTGACACAGACCCCCGGGCAGTTGGCCCTCCGGCGACGCATGGACCGAATACGCGACTGCTTCGGGCAAGCGAGGGAAGCGCGCCAAATCCTGGCCGAGCGGGACGCCTCCGGGCAGTCCCCGGCCAAGGCGCCGGCCCTCTGCAACACCCCCTGAACGCCTCGTCCGTCCGTCCTCCCCCGTGGCGGATGGGCGAGGTACAAGCCCCTCCCCTCACTGGGAAAGCGCAACCGCTATCCGCCCCAGTGAGGGGAGGCCAGCGCCTAGAGAGACCAAGTGACCTGCCAGATACCGCAGGGTGGCTCATGTTCTGGCTGCCCAGAGTGCAACGTGGAAATTTTCCTCCCTGCTCAACAGCCCTACTTTGGCGCCGGCGAGCCCGGTGGAGACCAAGACGGGCATGAGCAGCCCAAAGAGCACCCGGAGTGAGGCACCTGCCCTCGTAGCTCAATAGGCAGAGCGCGGTTGCGTGTCGCTTTTAGTCGAACGGCCACGTCCAACCGAGGTTTCCGGTTCGAGCCCGGACGAGGGCACTGCTCGCTCTGGCCGCCTTTCGACGGTGGGAGATGGCTGGAGCGAGTCAGCAAGTGCAGATCAGTCCAGATGGAAGAAAGGACTTCCCGATGACTGTCGCACCGGAAATGCCGACCGTCACCCTGCGGCACGGCCGAGACCTCGTGTCGCCCGACCTGTTCGAGCGACTGGTCGGCTTCTGCGCCGAGGAGTACGCGCTGAAGCGCTTCATGGCCGAGCAGGTCATGAGCGAGGCCCTGGCGTTCCTGGACGTCATGGGGCGGACCGGTGAGGGCATGTCGCCCTCGCAGGCCGTCGACCCCGGGTGGCACACCTTCATGCTCCACTCCGAGGAGTACGCCGAGTTCTGCCAGACGCGCTACGGCCGGTTCATCCACCACGCCCCCAAGTCCCGCTACCGGGACAAGGCCACGATGGTCGACGTCGTGAGCAAGATCCGCGCCCACGGCTTCGTGGTCGACGACTCCCTCTGGGGCACCAAGGCCGACTGCAACGAACCGACCTGCTGCGGCGACGGCCCGTGCTGCTGATGCCGGGCGTTGTCAGTGGCAGCCACTAGAGTCCCGCCCTCACGGTCCGGACTCTAAGTACAAACAGGGAGTTTTCATGGCAACTGCCGAAGGAACCAAGGGCCAGGGACGGGTAACCGTCTTCTCCATGTTCGGGCCCGTCTTCGGCTACGCGACCACGCTCGTAGATGACCGGCAGGTTGCCTATGTGGGACCGCTGACCCCCGGCGTGGAATGGCGCCTGCTCTGGCGGATGGCAGACAAGTGCATGCGACCGCGAGACAGGTCGGAGTCCGAGCACGCCAAGTGGATCATCACGCAGGCCAACCGATCATTCATCACGGGCAGCGACGTTGTCGTGAAGCTCTCAGAAGCTGACTGGGTAATGGAGCCCAATGGCCGACGAGTGGAACTCGACGGGTCCTGGTCGAACCAGGACGTATTGGTTACCGGAAACCTCACGGTGCCGGCGCTCGCTGCCGAGCAGACCGCTCGCAAGTTCACCTACTGGCCGCACTACGCGGCGTGACGCCCCGACCACTCTCACTCTCGCAAAGGTCAAGTGGCCGAGGCGTCGGGCTCCCTATCTCCGTGAAAGGAGAGGAACACAATGAGCAGGGTATACACCGACGCAACGACGCCGGGGCCCGATCCACCGGGCGGCCCGCCGCCGAGGCGGAAGCCGGTGCAACAGGGCGAGCCGGGCTGAGCAGTCCTCGGGCTGAATGAATGAACTAGGCTCGGAGGCCAGGAGACCCCCCGCACTAGACCTGCGGGGGGCCTTCTGCATTTCCGGCCTGGCTAGACGGTCAGCGGCAGCATGCCGGCCGACTGCTCAGCAGGCTTGTGCCGGTAGTAAGTGGCGGCCGAGATTCCCAGGGTCTTGCAGACCGCGTCCACGGTCACCTTGCTGCCCTTTGCGGCGAGCGCCTTACGGGCCTGCTCGATCCGCTCCCCGAGAGAGGCCGGGCGAGGATCCCTCTCTACCTCGTGCAAGACCTCGTCCCAGCGGCCGTTCTCCAACTCGGCCGCGTTCACCAGCTCGACCGCGACGGTCGTCAAGGTGTCGCTCTGCTTCACCAGGGTCCGAGAGCGATCCACGAGAGAGGCAGCCGTCTCCGCCGTGAAGGCGTAGAGGACGGCCCGGAGGTCTTCCTTCTCCTCATCAGCCGACTTCGCCTGAGAGGGGGTCTCAGCCATGTGGATCAGGTGAGCGATCACGAGAGGAGGCATGAAGGAGACAGCCACCACCAGGAGAGCGGACGTCTCCATGTAGCCCAGCTCGATCAGGTGAGAGATCGCCTGCGCGCCCATGGCGAGGAGGAGTGCCATCGCTCCGCCGATGAGAGCGGTCCTCTCTCCGGGGAGTTTCATGGACCGCCGGTACCCGGATATGGCCCCGGCCCCGAGCGCGTAGACCGAGATGCACACAGGCATGGCCAGCGCGTACTTCTCGGACCATCCGGCAGACCGAGCCAACGCGATTTCTCCCGGGATGGAGAGGTACAGGGCGGCGAGGCAGGCCGCCGGGATGGCGACGCACAACACGGCCTTGATGTACCAGGGCACAGCTCTAGACATGAGTGTCCTTTCGAACGTGTTGGGGGGAGAGAACTCAGCTGGCGGCGACGAAGGCCGCTGCGCGGCCCAGCTCGGCCTTGCAGGCGCGGCAGATGCCTTGTTGGCCGAGAGGGAAGAGCACCTCACAGACCTCGCAGTGAGCCCGCTCGACGGGAGTCCTGGAAGGCAGCTGAGGGACAGACCTCACGGGCGTGAAGTTCGTCAGCCGGTGAGAGATCAGCCCCGGAACAGAGTCGATCTGTTCCGGGAGAGCAGTCGTGAGGCACTGAAGGATGTCCTCACTGCGGTAGGCCTCACGGAGCCACGGCACGACCTTGGGAGACAGGCGGGCTATCTCCTGGTCCGTGAGAGGCAGGCTCTTGTGAAGGCTCAGCCGCTCAAGGATCCGACGGCCCTCTCGGGCCATCTCGCGACCGATCTTGCGAAGGAACGCGTCCTCTTCCCCACCCCCCTTGGAGCCTTCGAGTGCCAAGGGAGCGGTCTGACTCGGGGGTGGGGTGGTGTTCTTCTCTTCTTCCGTCTTTCTCCCTATGGGAGAGCCGCCGAGAGCCTGACCAGCCGCTACGCCGACCGTCGGCAACCGGTCAGTCGGAGAGGCAGCAGACTCCGGGACGTCCGTGACGGTGGTGATGGTGACCCACCGTCCCGACTCGGGATCCTGCACCCGGGCTCGCTTGACGTAGCCAGCCTCGATCAGCTCGTTCATGGCGCGAGCGACCACACGCCGGCCGTTGGAGACCTGGGCGGCGATCTTCTCGACCGTCGCCCCCGTACCGTCAGGCAGGGAGAGGAGACGCGTCAGCAGACCGACGGCCTCAAGGGAGAGCCCTCCGTGCCGCGCGATCGTGTTTGGTATCTGGACATAGCCAGAGGCATGCTTGTTACGCTTGACGTGCATCGAAGATCTACGCCTCTTCGGTGTCATAGACCCCCCACCGAGGTTGCCGCCTCAGGGGGGTCACTTTTTTGCGGACGCGGTTGAGTCCGAAACGGACCGTAGCATGATCGGACGTCGACCCGTCAACCCCTTACTCCGCAACCTGCCGCACGGATCGCGCTCTGGACCGTCGCGGGCGCTCGGCGCCCTCGGGGAACGGCGCGAGAGGCCCCCTCCGGACGGAAGGGGCCTGTTTCGGCAGGTCAGGGGGTCACAGACACAGTGAACGGATAAGCAACCTTCGAGAACGTTGCCGAAGGGCCCGATGCCCAAGGGCATGAAACTCCCCAAGGGCGGCGGCAAGGCCCGCTGAGTCCCGGGCGCCCATGGGTCTTGAGGCCCGTGAGCCTCAGGCCAGCGTCCTGAACCCCCGGTCGTAATACACCATCGGGGACCCCTCCCCCAGTCGCACACCCGTCACCCGGCCGATCAGGACCGTATGGTCCCCGGCCGGGTGTCGTGCGTGTGCGGCGCAGTCCAGTTCGGACAGGGCCCGTTCGACCGTGGGCAGGCCTCCCGGGCTGAGGCCGAGGCCCTCGGACGCGAACTTGTCGGTGCCCTTCGTGGCGAAGCGCACGGCGAGCGGGCGGTGGGACGGGGCCAGCACGCTCACCGCGAAGCGGTCGCAGCGCTCGAAGGAGGGCGCCGAGTCCGCCGAGTTCGCCAGGCACACCAGGACCATCGGCGGCTCCAGCGACACCGAGCAGAAGGAACTGGCGGTGAATCCGCGGGGAGTTCCGTCCTCGCAGCACGTGGTCACGACCACGACACCGGAGGGGAAGCGGGCCATCGCCGCCCGGAAGTCCCCGGGCTCCACCGCGGTCTCGGCTTCCAGTACTTCCTGACGCTCCGTCATGACGGTGCACCACCTGTCGGGCCTCCGGGGAGGCCGTCGCGGGTTCGGCGGCCTCGGAAACGGCTCACCGACGGTGATCGAGATCGTCACCCGGGTTCAGATCGACTATGCGGCCCGCGCCCCCGACCGGCAACCGGGGCCGGTTCAGCGCACGGCCGCCGCCCGCTCCCCCTCCGCGCCGGACAGCGCCCAGGCACCGTAGGCCGCGCCCGTGGTCTCGAAGGAGAGGGCCACATGTGAGGCCGCGCTGTTCACGTCGCGCCAGAAGCGCTGCACGGGGTCGGCGGAGGACTGGCCGGAGGTGCCGCCGGCGCGGAAGACGCGGTCGACCGCCGAGACCAGCAGTTCCACCGCCAGCGCGAGATCGCGGGCGCCGCGGACCGCCGCCTCGCCCTCGGGGACGTGTTCCGTGCCGTCGGCCACCGCCGCCGTACGCAGGACGAGCAGTTCCGCTGCGTCCACCTCGGCGGCCGAGCGGGCCAGCGCGACCTGCGTGGCGGGCTTCTCGGCGACGGCCTGTCCCCTGCGGTCGACGCGCGCGCCGGCCCGTGCGATCCAGGCCCGCAGCGCGCCCCGGGCCGCGCCGACCAGCGGGGCGGCGAACGGCAGCGCGTTCACCGCGTGCATCGGGACGAGGTGGCAGCGCGCGTCCGAGGCGGGCGCCCGGCCCGCGTGCACGGCCGACCGGGACAGCGTCCGGTGCTCGGGCACGAAGGCGTCGGCGAGGAGGAGGGTGTCGCTGCCCGTTCCGCGCATTCCCACGGTGAACCAGCTGTCCTCGATGGTGAAGTCGGCCCTCGGTACGGCGAAGAACCGCACCTCGGGGCGCGCGTCGGGGTCCACAGGCCCCTCTGCGGGCACGGCCGCGCACGCGAGCGCCCAGTCGGCGAAGTGCACCCCGCTGATGTACTTCCACTCCCCGCTCAGCCGCCAGCCGCCCGCCACCGGTTCCGCCTTGCCGGAGGGCATGAGCGCGCCGGCGAGCAGCACGTCCGGGCCGTCCGCCCAGATGTCGTTCTGCCCCTCCTCGGGCAGGAAGGCGCCGTACCGCCCCGCGTAGGCGGCCAGCGAGGCGGCCCAGGCGGCCGAGGTGCAGCCCTCCCCCACCAGGCCGACCGCGGCGGTCACCTCGGCGAAACCACCGGCCTCGCCGCCATGGGCCCGCGGTACGAAGTGCCGGGCGAAGCCCGCGTCCCGTACCGCCTCGACCACCTGCGGCGAGAGCCGCCGGGCGGTCTCCGCCTCCTCCGCGCACCGCGCCGCGATCTCGGCGACCATCGGCGCCCGGGTCACGATCGTCGACTTGTCGACTGCCGGCATCCTGCTCTCCACTGCCCACCACTTCCGTCGGGAACGGCGACAGTGTCCCGGCCCCGGCCCGCCCGCACCCGGACCCCGGGCCGTGACCGGCCGACGGTCACCCGCCCGGCACGGAAAAGGGGCGCCCGAACACCCGGAGCGCCCCTTCCGTCGAACGACTGCTGCTAGATCCGCACTTCCACCGTGCGCGCCAGCCGGTCGTGGAGGCCGCGGCCGTCGCGGTCCCAGATCAGGGCGGGTACGGCGACGCAGAGCAGGGCGGAGCGGATCAGGGCGCGGAGGGGGCTGGGGCGACCGGTGCCGAGGGCGTGGACGCGGAGGCCGAAGAGACGCTTGCCCGGGGTGAAGCCGATCGTGCCGACCGTGAGGGTGCTCAGGACGAAGAGGATGAGCAGGGCCCAGTTGCCGGTCGCCTGGTTGTAGCCGTGGGTGAGCAGGCCGTATGCGATCAACAGGCACAGGGCCCAGTCGACGGCGAGGGCGCCGAGGCGGCGGCCCGGGCGGGCGATCGAGCCGGGGCCCTCCTCGGGCAGGCCGAGCCGCTCGCCGCGGTAGCCGAAGTCGACACCTGCCCGCTCCGCCGCCGCCCGGGGGCCGGAGAGCCATGAGCCGATTGCATCCCTGTTGTCCACCCGTCCACGGTACTGCCCCCGTTCTGCCATGCGGACAGGAGGGGCCAGACGGGCCAGGAGCGGTTAACTTGAGCGAAACAAATGGGTCACGCCTGAGAAATCCCCCGTCCCTAAGGTCGGGTCCAGCGTGTGCCACCGCACTGGCCGCACGAACGAACTACCACCCCGGCACGGACGGTCGGGAGTAGGAGGAGCTGGATGTTCCAGAACGCCGACGAGGCCAAGAAGTTCATCGCGGACGAGGACGTCAAGTTCATCGACGTCCGATTCTGCGACCTGCCGGGTGTGATGCAGCACTTCACGCTGCCGGCGACGGCCTTCGACCCGGATGAGGAACTCGCCTTCGACGGCTCCTCGATCCGCGGCTTCCAGGCCATCCACGAGTCCGACATGGCGCTCCGCGCCGACCTGTCGACCGCGCGCGTGGACCCCTTCCGCCGCGACAAGACGGTCAACATCAACTTCTTCATCCACGACCCGATCACGGGCGAGCAGTACTCCCGCGACCCGCGCAACGTGGCGAAGAAGGCCGAGGCGTACCTCGCCTCCACCGGTATCGCCGACACCGCGTACTTCGGTCCCGAGGCCGAGTTCTACGTCTTCGACAGCGTGCGCTTCGAGACCAAGTCGAACGAGGCCTTCTACCACATCGACTCCGAGGCCGGCGCCTGGAACACGGGTGCGGTCGAGGACAACCGCGGCTACAAGGTCCGCTACAAGGGCGGCTACTTCCCGACCCCGCCGGTCGACCACTTCGCCGACCTGCGCGCGGAGATCTCCCTGGAGCTGGCCGCGTCCGGCCTCCAGGTCGAGCGCCAGCACCACGAGGTCGGCACCGCCGGCCAGGCCGAGATCAACTACAAGTTCAACACGCTGCTCGCCGCGGCCGACGACCTCCAGCTCTTCAAGTACATCGTGAAGAACGTGGCCTGGCGCAACGGCAAGACCGCGACCTTCATGCCGAAGCCGATCTTCGGCGACAACGGCTCGGGCATGCACGTCCACCAGTCCCTGTGGACCGGCGGCCAGCCCCTCTTCTACGACGAGGCCGGCTACGCGGGTCTGTCGGACACCGCCCGCTACTACATCGGCGGCATCCTCAAGCACGCGCCGTCGCTGCTCGCCTTCACCAACCCGACGGTGAACTCGTACCACCGCCTGGTCCCGGGCTTCGAGGCGCCGGTCAACCTGGTGTACTCGCAGCGCAACCGCTCCGCCGCGATGCGCATCCCGATCACGGGCTCCAACCCGAAGGCCAAGCGCGTCGAGTTCCGCGCGCCCGACTCCTCCGGCAACCCGTACCTCGCCTTCTCCGCCCTCCTCCTCGCGGGCCTGGACGGCATCAAGAACAAGATCGAGCCGGCCGAGCCGATCGACAAGGACCTCTACGAGCTGGCCCCCGAGGAGCACGCGGGCGTCGCCCAGGTCCCGACCTCCCTCCCGGCCGTCCTCGACCGCCTTGAGGCCGACCACGAGTTCCTCCTCGCGGGCGACGTCTTCACGTCCGACCTGATCGAGACGTGGATCGACTACAAGCGCACGAACGAGATCGCCCCGCTCCAGCTGCGCCCGCACCCGCACGAGTTCGAGCTGTACTTCGACGTGTGACCGGACCGGTCGAACCGATCGTCGGGTGCCCCCGTCTCTCTTCGGAGGGGCGGGGGCACCGTCGTACGCGTGCACAGTGTCAGGGGAGGGCTACGGGGATGGGTCAACAGGACGACGAAGAGCGCGAGTTCGACCTCAAGTGGGCCGACGGTGCCGAGTACAAGGAGCCGTCCGCGCGGGCTCGGATGCTGGCCGCTCGGTGGAAGGCGGACCCGCCGGGACCGGTGCCGTTCCGTGGGGAGCCGGAGGGGGGCGGGGCGCGGCGGTCGTCGTGGGTGTCGACGGTGGTCGTGCTGGGGAGTGTCGCCGCGGTGGTCGTGCTGCTGGGGTGGGTCAAGTTCCGGGCGCCGTACTAGAGATGGGGGCGGACAGCGGGCCGGGAGTGGTCGCCGCGGTGCGGCTCGCGCGGGGGGGAAGCGGTGCGGGACGTGCTCGACGTCCGCGATCCGCGGGCGTGGCTCGGGCTGGACGAGGGGGTGCGCGCGGGCGAGTTCTGCTGTCCGCCGGACATGGTGGCGCGGGAGCGGATGCCCGGCGCCCGTGAACTCACCGGGATCCTGCGCGGTCCGGGGCCGCTCGCCGAGTCCCTGCTCGCGCTGGCCCTGTGTCACCGGGACGGCCGGGTCAGGCGGGCGGCGCTGGACCGGACCGCGGGGCACCCCGTGCTGCTGCCGCTGGTCGTGCTGCGGTGTGCCGATTGGGCCGCGCCGGTGCGCGACCGGGCCCGGCAGCGGCTGGCCGAGGGCCTCGACGCGCCGACCGCCGTCTCGCTCGCGCCGATCATCCTGCGCGTCGGCCGCCGGAACCGGGCGGACTTCGCCATCGGCCTGCTCGACGAGATCCTGCGCCGGGCGCCCCTCGACCGGCTCGCCCCGCTCTGGTCCGACGCCGACCGCGCGGTCCGCCGCCACGCCTACCGGCTGGCCGTCGAGGAGGGGCGGCTCTCCCTTGCCGAACTCGCCCGCGCCGCCGCGCGGGACACCGACGCCGTCGTGCAGACCCTGTGCGCGGACGCCGCGCTGGCCGGTGCGGCGCGGAGCGGGGCGTACGACGAGGTGTTCGGGCCGCTGCTCGGGGCGCGGAGTCCGCGGGCCCGGTCCGCCGGGGTCACCGCGCTGCGGCCGGCCGGGCGGGCCGAGCTCGCGGTGCGGTTCCTCGCCGACCGGGCCGCGGTCGTACGGGCCTGTGCGCGGTATGTCGTACGGCAGCAGGGGATCGATCCGCTGCCGTTGTACCGGGCGTGGTGCGCGGTGCCGGAGCCGGTGCCCGGGGCCGTGATCGGGCTGGCCGAATGCGGTGGGCGGGCGGATGCCGAGGTGCTGTGGACGCTCGTCGGCCATCCGGCGGGCGCGGTGCGGGCGCGGGCGGTGGCCGGGCTGCGGACGCTGGACGTGACGGACGTACGACGGTTGCGGCCGCTGCTGGAGGATCCGGTGGCCGGGGTCGTGCGCGAGGTGACGGCCGCGCTGTTGCCGTCCGCGGAACTGGTGCCCGAGGAGTGGCTGACGGAACGGTTGGGGGCACGGTGGCTCCGGCCGGTGCGGATCGCCGCGTTCCGGTTGCTCGACGCGCGGGGCGGGGACGTACGACGGCGGGCTGCCGAGGCCTTGACGGACGATCCGGACGGGAAACTGCGCGGATGGGCCGAGCACGCCGTAAGGCGGGGGTGAGGAACGGGCCCGGACGCACAGGCACCTTTTGCTCCGCCTAGGGCCGATCAGGACCGCTTCATGGGAGAGGGCGGGTGCACACTGGGCGGTGGGACGAGTGCCTGACTGCGGGGTGATGGCAGATGCAGAGCCGCTTCCGGAGCGACCGGCGGCTGACCGTGCGTATGGGTCTGACGCTGTTCCTGCTCGGGCTGTTGTACGTGGCGTTCGTGGCCGCGCTGATCGTGTTGCTGAAGTCCTGGGTGCTGGTCGTGGTGCTGGCCGGCGGGCTGCTCGTCGCGCAGTACTGGTTCTCCGACCGGATCGCGCTGTACGCGATGAAGGGGCGGCTCGTGGACCGGGAGGAGTATCCCGATCTGCACGGTGTGATCGACCGGCTGTGTGCCGTGGCCGACATGCCCAAGCCCGTCGTCGCCGTCTCCGACATCGACATGCCGAACGCCTTCGCCACCGGGCGCAATGCCGACAACGCCGTCATCTGCGTGACCACCGGACTGCTGCGGCGGCTGGAGCCGGCCGAGCTGGAGGGTGTGCTCGCGCACGAGTTGTCGCATGTGGCGCACAAGGACGTGGCCGTGATCACGGTGGCCTCGTTCCTCGGGGTGCTCGCGGGGCTGATGGTGCGGTTCGCGTTCTACTCGCAGATGTTCCGGGGGCGCAAGGACCAGAACACGCTGGCCGTCTTCGCCGGGATCATGGGGGTCTCGGCGGCCGTGTACGCGATCAGCTTCCTGCTGATCAGGGCGCTGTCCCGGTACCGGGAGCTGGCGGCGGACCGGGCGGCGGCGCTGCTCACCGGGCGGCCCTCGGCGCTGGCGTCCGCGCTCACCAAGGTCGACGGGGACATCGCCCGGATCCCGACCAAGGACCTGCGGACCGCGCAGGCCTTCAACGCCTTCTACTTCACACCGGCGACCGGCACCGAGCCCGGCCTCGCCAAGTACTTCTCCACGCACCCGAGCCTTGAGCAGCGGCTCGACCAACTGGGGCGGATCTCCGCCGAGTTGGGTGAGGCGGCGGTGCCCGGCATCGACAAGGCGGGCTGAGGATGGGGCTGTTGGACATCCTGCTCGGCCGTACGAAACCGGTCGCCCCCGATCTCGACCAGCTGTTCGCGCTGCCCTCGGCGGCGGTGACGCTGGAGGCGGCGGCCGGCTTCCGGGCGACCGGGCGCGGTGCGGTGTGCTTCGCCACGGTGGAGGGCGGGGCGTTCGAGCAGACGCACCGGGAGGTCCAGGCGCTGCTGGACGCGGACGCGGAGCGCACCGGTCCGCCGGTGGAGCTGACCCAGGACTCCTACGGCTACTCCTGGCTCGTTTCCCACCGGGCCCCCGACGAGCTCTCCGCGCTGGTCAACGATCTGCACGCGGTCAACAGCGCGATGGAGGTCAACGGCTTCGGACCCCAACTGCTGTGCTCGCTGGCCGGATTCGAAGAAGGAGGGGCCGACGGGGGACGGCGGCTCGCCCTCGTCTACCTCTACAAGCGCGGCACGTTCTTCCCGTTCGCGCCGCTGGCCGGTGCCGGGCAGCGGCGCGACAACTCACTGGAACTACAGGTCAAGTCGATGCTCGGCAACGACCTGCGGATCGAGCAGGATCTCAGCCGGTGGTTCCCGGTGTGGGGCGCGCCCGGGTTGTGAGCGGCGGCCCACACCGGGCCCAACTGGTCTCCTCTGGCTCTCACTTGTCGTTCTTGCCTGTTGCTCTTGCTTGTCGTTCTTGCTTGTTGCCCTTACTTGCTCTTCTCGCGTGCCTGTCGGCGTGACTCCAGGGGGCGTTCGCGCTGGTAGCGGCGCTCCCACTTGGCCTGCTTGTCGCGGCGGTCGCGGTAGGCGCGGTAGCTCGACGGGGTCGCTCCGCCTCCCGAGGAGGAGCCCGAGGCCGACGCCGAGGTGGACGACGACGAGGAGTCGCGGCCGTACTGCACGTACAGGAAGAGGACGGCGACCGCGGCCAGCCACCAGACGTGGTTGCCGAAGCCGAAGACGACCAGGACGACGGTCCCGGAAATGACGATGGTGCCCATGACGGGCCTCCGTGGGCGTGGGTGTGTACGAGCGGTGCTCTGTTGTGGACGCGACGGGGCGCTGGGGGAGGGCGTCCGGCCGTCGGTGCGTAGAGAGTAGCCCTGAGTCCGCGAGGTGATGCCCGCCCTGCGGAAAGCGGTGGTGGGCTGCTCCGCAACGTGCGTCCAGCGTAGGGGCGCGATCACTCGGCGTGCATCTCCTTTTTGGGCGGCCTAGAGTCGACCCCGTCTGTACAAATACCCACATAAGGGGTGAACCCCGATGAGTGATCTCTTCGTCGTCGCCTACGACGACCTCGCCACCGCCAACCAGGTCCGGGAGAAGCTGTTCGAGCTGTCCAAGGGGCATCTCGTCGAGCTGGAGGACGCGGTGGTGGTGGAACGGCGCGAGGACGGCCGGATCAAACTGCACCAGGCCGTCAACCACACCGCCGTGGGCGCGGCCGGGGGCGCCCTGTGGGGCGGGGTGATCGGGCTGCTCTTCCTGGCGCCGCTGCTCGGCGCGGCGGTGGGCGCGGCGGCCGGTGCGGCCGGGGGCGCGTTCACCGACACCGGTATCAACGACAACTTCATGAAGGACCTCAGCCAGAACCTCCGCCCGGGTGCCGCGGCCCTCTTCGTCCTGGTCAAGCAGGCCGCGCAGGACAAGGTGATCCCGCAACTCACCCCGTTCGGCGGCCAGTTGGTGCAGACCTCGCTGAGCAAGGCCGACGAGGACCATCTGCGGGAGGCCATCGCGGCGACGCGGGACGCCGGGTCGACCGAGTCGGCTTCCTGAGAGCGCCCTCAGATCCCCGGTGACGCCTTCACCACCCCCGCCGCCACCGCCGCGTCCAGTGTGGCGTGGTCGGTGGCGGTCTGGGTGGCGTAGGCCGAGGCGAAGTCGGCCACCGCGTCCTCGAAGGTGTCGGTGCCGCCCAGGTAGGCGGCGATGGCGATGCGGTCGCCGGAGCGGGCGTGCGCCCGGGCCAGCGCGGTGCCGCACAGGCGGCCGTAGGCGAGGAGTTCGGACGGGTTCATGCCGGCCACGTCCGCGGAGCCCTTCATGTCGCGCAGCTGGCGCCAGTAGAAGGCGCGGCCCTGCGGTCCGGTCATCCAGCCGAGGAAGATGTCGCTGGCGGCCTGGAGCAGGCGCTGGCCCGCGACCACCCGGTGTCCGGGGTGGACGTACGGTCCGCTCGGCAGGTGCTCCTCCAGTACGGACTTCCGCGCCTCCTTGATCTGGAGGAACAGCGGGTCGTCCTGGTCGCGGCCGGCGAGCAGCACGATGAAGCAGCGGGTGCCGACGCTGCCGACGCCGACGACCTTGCGGGCGGCGTCGACGAAGCGGTAGCGGTCCAGGAGCAGGCGGCGCTCCTCGGAGAGGGTGGAGCGGTAGTCGCTGAAGATCTTGCGCACCGCGGCCATGTCCGAGGCGCCGGCCGGTTCCAGGAGGGGCGGGTCGTGGACGATACGGCGGCGGCCGTCGACGGTCTCGGTGAGTTTGCCCACGGCGTGCAGGCTGGTGCGGCGGCGGGCGCGGGTGAGGCTGGACTCGACCCGGCGGCGGTTGCGGGCGGAGCGGACCAGGGGCAGCAGGCTGTCGGCGTCGATCCGGTCGTACCAGACGGCGAGTTCGCCCTTGCGGGCCAGGGCGCGCAGCGCCGTGCGGTACGTGGCGGTCGCCTCGCGTGCGGCGCGGTGGGCCTTCGTGTCGCCGTGGCCGTTCTCGCGGGCGGCGACGGCGATGCTGGCGGCGAGGCGCTTGACGTCCCACTCGAAGGGGCCCGGGAACGTCTCGTCGAAGTCGTTGAGGTCGAACAGCAGGGCGCGTTCCGGGGAGGCGTACAGCCCGAAGTTGAGGAGGTGCGCGTCGCCGCACAGCTGCACGGTGAGCCCGGTGTGCGGCTGGGACGCGAGGTCGGCGGCCATCACGGCGGCCGAGCCGCGCAGGAAGGCGAAGGGCGATGCGGCCATACGGCCGTAGCGGATCGGGAGGAGTTCCGGGAGGCGGTCGCGGCCCTGGCGTTCCAGTACGGCGACGGGGTCGGGGCGGTCCACGGAGGGGATCCAGCCGGCGTGCGCGGAACGGGCGACGCGTTTGCGCGCGGCGCGGCCACGGTCGGCCCGGTCGGCCGGTGTGGTCATGTGCCGTGTCTTTGCATGCTGTCGCCTCCCGGGGTTTCACCGCGCTGTTGCTACGCAGTGAAAGCCGGGGCAGCGGCGGACGCATGCCGGACGGAGCGGTCGGGTGAACCGGCGCCGTCGCCCGCCCCTCCTGCCACCCACGCTCTCGCCCACTCCCCCCTGCCACCCACGCGGTCGCCCGCCCGCCCCGCCACCCGCCCGTCTACTGTCGGTCGAGCAGTCACCCCTTCCAGCGGAGGCCCGGATGAGCAGCACCCCGCGTCACATCGCCCCGGCCGAGCGCCGCGCCCGCCTCGCCCTCCGCCACCGTCTGACGCGGGCCGGCGCGGCGGCCCGCCCGGAGGACGTCGCCGACTCCCTCGTCGCCCTGCACGGCACCGACCCGGCGACCGTCTGCCTCGCCGTCGGCGCGCGGCTCGCGGACCCGGCGGGCACCGTCGAGGAGACGGCCCGCGCGCTGTACGAGGACCGCACGCTGATCCGGATGCACGGCATGCGGCACACCGTGTTCGTGTTCCCCGCCGAACTGACCGCCGTCGTGCACGCGTCGACCGGACTCGCCGTCGCCGCGCGTGAACGGGCCTCCCTGGTCAAGGACATGGCGAAGGCGGGCGCTCCGGACGCGGTCTGGCTGAAGGAGGTCGAGGACGCGACGCTCGCCGCGCTGGCCCGGCGCGGGCAGGCCACGGCGGCCGAACTCGCCGAGGACGAGCCGAGGTTGAGGGAGCAGTGGGTGTACGCGCCCGGGAAGAGCTACGAGGGCGTCCACACCCTCTCGACCCGGCTGCTGAGGGTGCTGGGGGTCGAGGGGCGGATCGTGCGGGGCCGTCCGCTCGGCGGCTGGACGTCGAACCAGCTGCGCTGGGCGGTGGCGCCGCCGCACCCCGAACTGGACGTCAGCGAGGCCCAGTCGGCCCTGTTGCGACGCTGGCTGACGGCCTGCGGCCCGGCCACCGAGGCCGACCTCAAGTGGTGGACGGGATGGCGGGTGACGGAGGTCCGCCGGGCGCTGGCGGCGATCGGCGCGGAGCCGGTGTCCCTGGAGGAGGGCACGGGGTACGTCACCGCCGGGGATCTCGCCCCGCCGGCCGGCCCCGTCGCACCGTGGGCGGCCCTGCTGCCCTCGCTCGATCCGACGGCGATGGGCTGGCAGTACCGGGACTGGTATCTGGCACCGGAGTTGCGCCCCGCGCTGTTCGACGGCAGCGGCAATGTGGGACCCACGGTGTGGTGGGACGGGCGGGTCGTGGGGAGCTGGGCCCAGCGGCCGGACGGGGAGATCGCGTGGCGCGTGCTCGACCGGACGGGCATCGGCGGGGAGGCCGAGGCGGCGATCGGGGAGGCGGCGGAGCGGTTGCGGGGGTGGGTGGGGGCGACCCGGGTGACGCCGAGGTTCCGGACGCCCGTGGAGCGGGAGTTGTCGGCGTAGGAGGGTGTCGTAGAAGCGGGGGTCCGGGGGCGGCAGTGCCCCTGGGCTCCTGCGGCGGCAGCCCCCGGAGGCCGCCCCTGCGCCGGCGCCGGACGCCCCGAGAACACAGGGCACCCGGCGCCGCGCCCACCTCAGCGCGAGTAACGCATCAGCGCCCGCACCATGTGACACGTCGTGTCCGAGGGCGCGTGGACCCCGATCAGTTCCGCCGTGCTGCGGATCGTCTCGTTGCGGGCCTGGTTCGGGACGTAGACGCCCGAGTCGAGCAGGGCGATGGCCAGCCGCATCGCCTTGAGGCGGCGGTTGTGCGTGACGTACCACTCCCGCGGGCGGCCCGGCGGCAACGGCCGCTTGGCCACGGGCACGTAGGGCAGGTCGAGTTGGACGGAACGCTTCGCGGTGGACTGGGTCGGCAGCGGCTTCGGCTTCAGTGCGGCAGCGGGCACGGACATCCTCCTGTCGCGGTCAGGGCGCCGTCCGGACCCCCCGGCGACACCCTCGAACACTGCTTCTATTCTACTGCCCACCACTGACAAACGCCCTGGCCACAACGGCTGTTGAGGTCGCTGTGACGCAGGTGGAGAACGGGTTCTCGCGTACCGTGGCGCCCATGGAGATCTGGATCAACCCCGCCTGTTCCAAGTGCCGCGGCGCCGTGAGCCTGCTCGACGCGGAGGGCGCCGAGTACACCGTCCGCCGCTACCTGGAGGACGTGCCGAGCGAGGCCGAGATCAGGGACGTACTGGAGCGGCTCGGGCTCGAACCGTGGGACATCACCCGCACCCAGGAGGCCGCGGCGAAGGAGCTGGGGCTCAAGGACTGGGCGCGGGACGCGAGTTCGCGGGCCCGGTGGGTGACCGCGCTGGCCGAGCATCCCAAGCTGATCCAGCGGCCGATCATCACGGCGGACGACGGCACGGCCGTGGTCGCGCGCAGTGACGAGGCCGTACGGGAGGCGCTGTCCCGGGAGGGGGAGCGCGGCGACTGATCGACAACTCTCTTGTGGCGTACGTCACTTCAGTGACTTCTGTGTCGGATGAGTTACATCGTTCGGTATCCCGTACATAGCGGCGAACGGTCCCCTACCCCACAGGAGCCGCGCATGTCGCGCAGGAGAACTGCCAGTACGAAGAAGAAGCTGGCGTTGCTGGTCACCGCCGCGGCGGTCGCCGGAGGCGGGGCCTTCGCTCTCGCCACCACGTCGAACGCGTCGCAGCCGTCCGCCCAGAACGCCAGGACGCTGTCCGCGGCGAACTCGACGGTCTGCCAGGGACTCGCCACCGCCCTCGGCAACAACCAGAGTTTCATCGCCGGCCAGAAGGCCAGCCCCGACGCCCAGTCGGCGGCGCGGATCGCCAACCGCGAGGCGGTCATCGCGCAGATCAAGGTGCAGCAGAAGGCGTCCGGTTGTGCGGTTGGGGAGTCGGCTCAGGGCTCCCAGACCACGCAGCCGGCGCAGTCCGCACCCGCGGCGACGGCCACCCCCAAGGCGACCCCTCCGGCCGGCAACGCCGGCAGCGGCGCCGCCGCGGGCAGCCAGGTGTGCAACGGCTCGACCGTCACGCTCTCCGGCGAGGCCGGCGCGCCGGCCGCGTCCAGCAACCAGTTCCCGGCGGGGACGACGCTGAAGGTCACCAACCTGGACAACAACAAGTCCACGACGGTGAAGGTGACTTCGGTCTCCGGGAGCTGTGTCCTGCTGAACAACGCCGCTTTCGAACAGGTCCGTGAGCCCGGCAAGTTCCTCATCCGCCGTGCTCTGATCCAGAAGGTGGGGTGACGCCCAAGGTCCCAGAGAACCGGTGAGGTGACGGCCCATTCGCCCGGGCCGCCACCAGGTGCGTGTCACAGGTCCCGCCGCTTCCGGCCAGAAGCGGCGGGACCGACGCGTCCGGCCGCGCCGTGGCCGACCCGTCGCCAACCCCGTCGCCAATCCCATCGCATACGAGCCGTCCGGCCGCTCCCGTCTGCGACTGCGAACGGTCGGCGGGGGCACTGGCGGGGTGAATCGCGCCACAGCACCACCAGGTAACACGGGGTTCACACTTGGGCAATGATCGGGAAATCGCATGTTGACAGGCTGCCCGGCATGAATCGCGGCGCTCCAGTGCCGCTGCGCCGCAGCACCCGCAAGTGCGACGAATGACCCACCCCGAAGGATGTGGCCCGTGACCTTCAAGGCTGAGTACATCTGGATCGACGGCACCCAGCCGACGGCCAAGCTCCGTTCCAAGACGAAGATTCTGGCCGATGACGCCAAGGGTGCCGAACTCCCGATCTGGGGCTTCGACGGGTCGTCCACGAACCAGGCCGAGGGGCACTCCTCGGACCGCGTGCTCAAGCCGGTCGCCAGCTTCCCGGACCCGATCCGCGGCGGCGACGACATCCTCGTCATGTGCGAGGTCCTCGACATCGACATGACGCCGCACGAGTCCAACACCCGTGCCGCGCTCGCCGAGGTCGTCGAGAAGTTCGGTTCCCAGGAGCCGATCTTCGGCATCGAGCAGGAGTACACCTTCTTCGACGGCTCGCGTCCGCTGGGCTTCCCCGAGGGCGGCTTCCCGGCCCCCCAGGGCGGCTACTACTGCGGTGTCGGCGCCGACGAGATCTTCGGCCGCGAGATCGTCGAGGCCCACCTGGAGAACTGTCTGAAGGCGGGCCTCGCGATCTCCGGCATCAACGCCGAGGTCATGCCCGGCCAGTGGGAGTTCCAGGTCGGCCCGGTCTCCCCGCTGGAGGTCTCCGACCACCTGTGGATCGCCCGCTGGCTGCTCTACCGCACCGCCGAGGACTTCGGCATCTCCGCGACCCTCGACCCCAAGCCGGTCAAGGGCGACTGGAACGGCGCGGGCGCGCACACCAACTTCTCCACCAAGGCGATGCGCGAGGGCTACGACGCGATCATCACCGCGTGCGAGTCCCTCGGCGAGGGCTCCAAGCCCCTCGACCACGTCAAGAACTACGGCGCCGGCATCGACGACCGCCTCACGGGCCTGCACGAGACCGCCCCGTGGAACGAGTACTCCTACGGCGTCTCCAACCGCGGTGCCTCGGTCCGTATCCCGTGGCAGGTCGAGAAGGACGGCAAGGGCTACATCGAGGACCGCCGCCCGAACGCCAACGTCGACCCGTACGTCGTGACGCGCCTCATCGTCGACACGTGCTGCTCCGCCCTGGAGAAGGCCGGCCAGATCTGATCCGCCCCGGACTCGCGCGAAGGGCGCCCACCGTCGAGGTGGGCGCCCTTCGCGCTGTCGCCCTTCCGTCAAGGAAGCGTCCAAGCTGTGAGAGGAGGGTCCTGTTGCGGGCGGGTGTCTGCTTCAATGGGCCCATGGGCAACTACCAGAAGTGCGGAGCGACGGGTCGCCACGACCTGGAGCCCTTCTGGCCTTCCCGTCAGCACCATGACTTCGACCGGGTGTGTTGTCGCGCGAAGAACGCGCCGGCCCTCTAAAGCCGTACACCCCCGGCCTCCGGCCTGCGCGACTCGACGTACGTCCCTCGACGAACCTCTCGCGCGAAAGAGCTGACCTCTCATGGCGATCATCCACTCTCTGCCCTCCCCCGCCCCGACCGGTACGCGCAACCATCTGCGCGCCGTCGACCGGGACGAGGTGATCGACGTGGCGGAGTTCCTGCCGCCGGGTGCCACCTGGCTGCCGGCCCCGCCGCACACCCTGCCCACCTTGCCCGGACAGCCGCCGATGGTCGGGTACCTCGTCCTGATCCCGGCCGACAGCCCGCACCTCGTCCCCACCGCGGCCGTGGACGCGCCCCAGGACGGCGAGCCCCTGGTCCGGATCGACACCGTGCAGCGCACCGCCCAGCTCAAGGGCGAGGAACTCGACCTCACGTACCTGGAGTTCGAGCTGCTGGCCCACCTGGTGGCGCACCCCAACCGGGTGCACACCCGCGACCAGCTGGTCACCACGGTGTGGGGCTACGGGCATGTGGGCGACGGCCGTACCGTCGACGTCCACATCGCCCGGCTGCGCCGCAAGCTGGGCGTCGAGCACCGCAAGGCGATCCAGACCGTGCGCCGGGTCGGGTACAAGTACACGCCGCCGACCGCGCGTTGATCGTCTGCTGACGGCAGATACACGTTCCGTCGCACGGGCCGCGCTGGCAGGGTCGTCGTATGAGACTTCTGGTGCTGGGCGGTACGGAGTTCGCGGGACGGGCCGTCGTGGAAGCGGCCCTCGGGCGGGGCTGGGAGGTGACCGTCCTCAACCGGGGCCGCCACGCACCCCCGGCCGGGGTGCGGGTACTGCGGGGCGACCGCACCGCGCCCGGCGGACTCGACGCCCTGGCCGGAGGTGAGTGGGACGCCGTCGTCGACACCTGGTCGGCGGCGCCCCGCGCGGTGCACGAGGCCGCGCGGCTGCTCGCCGGGCGGGCGGGCCGGTACGTGTACGTGTCGAGCTGCTCGGTGTACGCGTGGGCGCCGCCCGCCGGGTACACCGAGGACGCGCCCGTCGTCGAGGGCGCCGAGCCGGACGCCGGCCCGACGGACTACGCGCGTGACAAGCGGGGCGGGGAGCTGGCCGCGCTCGCCGCGTTCGGGGCGGAGCGGTCACTGTTCGTGCGGGCGGGGCTGATTCTCGGCCCGTACGAGAACATCGGGCGGTTGCCGTGGTGGCTGACCCGGGTCGCCCGGGGTGGTCCCGTGCTGGCGCCGGGGCCCCGGGAACTGGCGCTCCAGTACGTCGACGTGCGGGATCTCGCGGAGTGGGTCCTCGGGTCGGTGGAGCGGGAGTCGAGCGGGCCGTACAACGTGATCTCGCCGCGGGGGCACGCGACGATGGGGTCGTTGCTGGAGGCGTGTGCGCGGGTCACCGGTTCGGCCGCCGAGCTGCGGTGGACCTCCGCGGACGTCGTGCTCGGGGCGGGCATCGAGCCGTGGACCCAGCTGCCGGTGTGGATCCCGGACGGCAGCGAGGGGTACGGCGCGCTGCACTGCGCGGATGTGTCCCGGGCGGTGGGGACCGGGCTGAGCTGCCGGCCCGTCGAGGAGACGGTGGCCGACACCTGGGCGTGGCTGCGGGGCATCGGGGGGTCGGCGCCGCGGCGTCCGGACCGGCCGCCGGTGGGGCTCGACCCGGCCGTGGAGGCGACGGTGTTGACAGGCACACCCCTGTCAGGGGGGCCGGGCCCCGTGACCTCGTAGCGGCGCTCGGTGAGACTGGGCGCATGGACACCGACAGCGGGACCGGGCGGGCGCGTGCCGTTCTCACGGCCGGGCTGCGCGCGCTCGGCCTCGCTCTCCTCGCGCTGTGCGGATCGCTCGTCCTCCTCGTCCTCACGCTCGTCTCCCTGCTGCTGATCCCCGCCGGTGCCGGGCTGATCACCACCCCCTGGGTGCTGGCCGGTGTGCGCGCGCACGCGGACCGGCGGCGGCTGCTCGCCGCGCGGTGGTGCGGGGTGCGGATCCCGTCGGCGTACCGGGCGGTCCCGGCGGGGGCGAAGCCGTGGACGCGGACCTTTCGGCTGCTCGGCGATCCCGCCGTCCGGCGGGATGTCCGCTGGCTGCCGGTGGACGCGGTCGCCGGGTTCGGCACCGCGCTGGTGCCCGCGGCCCTGGTGTTCTGTCCGCTGGAGGGCTTCGCGTTGGCGTTCGGGCTGTGGCGGGTGTTCACGGACGGGACGTATGTGGGGTGGTGGTACGGGTTCGTGCCGGTGAGCGGGCAGGGCAGCGCCTCGCTGGCCGGGCTGCTGGGGGTGGTGCTGCTC
The DNA here is from genome assembly GCF_044768565.1 of Streptomyces sp. NPDC091280. NCBI lineage: Bacteria > Bacillati > Actinomycetota > Actinomycetes > Kitasatosporales > Streptomycetaceae > Streptomyces > Streptomyces sp. NPDC091280. The sequence continues at coordinate 46,801 of NZ_JBIVUZ010000020.1, read as the reverse complement.
GTCGCCGCCGGTTTCCTCACTCCCGCCCTGCTGCGGGCGCACTTCCTGCTGACCCGTGCCGTGCTCGCGCCGGGGCGGGGTGAACTCACCGAGCGGGTAAGGGTGTTGACCCAGTCGCGGCGGGACGCGGTGGACGCCTCGGCGGCCGAGCTGCGGCGGATCGAGCGGGATCTGCACGACGGCGCGCAGGCCCGGCTGGTGGCGGTGGGGATGGATCTCGGGACCGTCGAGGCACTGATCGAGCGGGATCCGGCGAAGGCCAGGGAACTGCTCGCCCGGGCGCGGCGGTCGTCCGCGGAGGCCCTGGGCGAGCTGCGCGACCTGGTGCGCGGTGTCCATCCGCCGGTGCTGGCGGAACGCGGACTCGGGGACGCCGTAAGGGCGTTGGCGCTGCGGTCGCCGGTGCCGACGGAGGTGGCCGTGGACATCGGGGGCGGCCGGGCGGCGGCGCCGGTCGAGTCGGCCGCGTACTTCGCGGTGAGCGAGGTGCTGACCAACGCGGTCAAGCACTCCGGTGCCGGGCGGATCCGGGTCGAGCTGCGCCACAGGGAGGGGATGCTGCGGATCGCCGTCACCGACGACGGCGGGGGCGGTGCCGTGGTCGGGGCCGGTTCGGGACTCTCCGGTGTCGGGCGGCGACTGGGTACATTCGACGGCGTCCTGGCCGTCAGCAGCCCCGCGGGCGGTCCCACCGTGGTGACGATGGAGATTCCGTGCGTGTTGTCCTAGCCGAGGACCTGTTCCTGCTACGGGACGGTCTGGTACGGCTGTTGGAGGCCTACGGCTTCGAGATCGCCGCCGCCGTGGAGAGCGGGCCCGAACTCACCACGGCGCTGGCCGAGTCGGCGCCGGACGTGGCCGTGGTCGACGTACGGCTGCCGCCCACGCACACCGACGAGGGCCTCCAGTGCGCGCTGCGGGCGCGGCGGGAGCGGCCCGGGTTCCCGGTGCTGGTGCTGTCGCAGCACGTGGAGCAGCTGTACGCGCGGGAGTTGCTGGCCGACGGGAGCGGCGGGGTGGGCTATCTGCTGAAGGACCGGGTCTTCGACGCGGAGCAGTTCGTGGACGCCGTACGGCGGGTGGCGGGCGGTGGGACGGTGATGGATCCGCAGGTGATCCAGCAGTTGCTGGCGCGGCGGGCGGCCGACGACCGGCCGCTGGGGCGGCTCACGCCCCGGGAGGCCGAGGTCCTCGAACTGATGGCGCAAGGCAGGTCGAACGCGGCCATCGCGGGGCAACTCGTCGTGACGGAACGGGCGATCGGCAAGCACACGTCCAATATTTTCGCCAAGCTGGGACTGGAGGTCTCCGACGACGACAATCGTCGCGTGCTGGCCGTATTGGCGTATTTGGACCGGGGACGCTGAGCACTAGCTGTGAGTCGATCACAACTGCTGGTGTTTAAGGGCCAGTTGAGAGGGGACCTACCCAGGAACCTCTCATCAATTTATGAGACGGCTGAACACTCCTGAGACTCCCTGCGTATCAAAGGGCGCCGCTTCACTCCTGTCGGGCGCCTCGCTGCCCCGCAAGGAAGTCAGAGGAGTTCCATGGGACGCAATGATCGTAAACGCCGTACGCCGCTGGCCACCAAGGCCATTGCCGCATCGGCTGCCCTAGCGCTCGGTGGGGGCGGGCTGCTCTGGGCACAGATGAACGCTTCGGCGCATGAGTCCAACTCATCGGGCCAGAACACCACGAAGGCCGCCGCGGCCAGTGCTGTCGCGACGATCGCCTGCCCGGACGTCGGCCAGCAGCTGACGAACGTGCCGCAGAAGGCTCGTCAGGGTGTCGCCACCGAGTTGGCGAACCTCGACAAGCAGATCACCGAGGCCTACGCACGGCTCGCCTCGACGCGCCAGGCACAGGCCAACGACCCGAGCTTCGTGCAGAACGCGATCGTCGGCCCTCTCAAGGAGAAGCGGGCCGCGACGATCGACCGCATCCGCATCGACATCCAGCGAGTGGGCGGCACTGTCAACGCGACCGCGTTGGCCCAGCTCGCCGCCTGCACGACGCAGGCCGCCAACACCACGACCGCCGGCGGTCAGAACAACAACAACGGCGGTGGCAAGAACAACAACGGCGGCCAGAACAACGGCGGTCAGAACAACGGCAACACCGCCGCACCGAGCGCCAGCGCCTCCGCGCCCGCCGCGGGCAACGGTGGCCAGGGCGGCAACGGCCCGACGGCCGCGGACTTCGTGGACATCACCAAGGTGGCCCCGAACGTCCAGGCCAAGCCCCGGAACCAGGCTCAGGCCTCGACGGGCAGCTTCACCACCCGGTGCGGTGTCAACGCCAACAAGAACCACAACACCGACAACGTCATCGTGGCGCCCGGCGTGACCAACGGCGCGCACCACGAGCACGACTACGTCGGCAACCAGAAGGTCAACGCGTTCTCCACGAACGACTCGCTGCTGGCCGCCCCCTCCAGCTGCCAGAACCAGAGTGACCTCTCGTCGTACTACTGGCCGGTGCTCCGTGTGCAGGACGGCACGAAGGAATTCGACGCCAACGCGCAGGGCGGTGGCCTCGAAGGCAACGTCGGCAAGATCCTGACCGCGCAGTCGGCGCAGATCAAGTACGTCGGTTCGCCGGCCAGCAAGGTCGTCGCGATGCCGCAGTTCCTGCGCATCATCACCGGTGACGCCAAGACCCTCACCAACGGTCTGGCCAACGCCAACGCGCACTGGAGCTGCACCGGCTTCGAGAACAAGGTGCAGCTGACGGAGCAGTACCCGATCTGCCCGCAGGGCAGCAACGTGGTCCGCACCTTCGCCTTCCAGAGCTGCTGGGACGGCGTGAACATCGACAGCGCCAACCACCGTACGCACGTGGCCTTCGCGGACCCGGCGAGCGGTGTCTGCGGGAACGGCTTCAAGGCCATCCCCCAGCTGACGATGCGCCTCGTCTACAAGGTCACGCCGCCGACCATCCAGAACGGCGTGGTCAAGAACGCCTACGCGGTGGACGGCTTCCCGGAGCAGCTGCACAAGGCGTCGACCGACCACGACGACTTCATCAGCGTCACCAAGAACAACCTGGCGGCGACGATCGCCAACTGCATCAACACCGGCAAGAAGTGCCAGTAGGCGCGGCTAGCGGGTAGCACCTGGTAGTACGAAGCGGGCGGTGGGATTCTCCCACCGCCCGCTTTCGTGTGTCCCGCCGTGTCCCCCAAGGGCAGTTCGCCCGAAGGGAGTTCAGCTGGTGTGCTTCGAGTGGTCGGTGCCGATCTCCTCGTCGCCGCCGAGCGTCGTCTGGAGCTTCTTGACGATCTTGTCGGTGCCGACGGCGACCCACTTGCGGCCGACGAGGTAGAAACCGCCGTAGTCCTTCGCGTCGTTGATCCACTCGCGCTGGCCGCGGTCGGTGGCGAAGGTCGCGAGGACGAACTTGCCGTAGCTCATCGTGCAGATGGCCTGGCGGAGTTCGTCGGCGTCGGTCTGGATGTCGGGCGTGCACTTCACCTTGGCCGCCAGGCTCTCCAGGCTGCCGGTGGCCGCCGTCGGTATGGTCGCGGCCTTGGTGTCGGCGCCGCAGCCCACCAGCGCCAGCGCCGCCGTGGCGCCGGCCACCGCGAGCATCGGTCGGGTCAGCCTCATCTGTCGTTCCTCCGGTAGTCCGGTCAGCAGCATGCCGCAGCGGGCCCCGCCGAGGGGCCTTCTCCTTCGATACGGACACAACGGGCCCGGCACTCAAATCCACGGTGAGTCACCCGGGTGGCGGTGACCAACCCACGATTCGCTCGTTTTGCTGAACGTGCAGTCACAGGATGTCGCGGGGCGCCCCGCAGCCTCACCCACCGCCCCGGTCGTCGACGTCGAGCAGGCCGAGGCCGCGCTCGTCGAGCACTATCCACGGCTGGTCCGGCTCGCCTATCTGGTGCTCCCGCCGAGCCTGGGCCGCAACCGGCGCGTCCTGACCGCGCACGCCCTCGCCCAGCGCGCCCTGCCCAGGGGCCGCGGGTCGGCGTCCGCGATCCCGGCCCAGTCGACCGGCCGGGACGGCGACCCCGGTTACGCGTTCGTCCGGCTCCACGTGGTGCGTACGGCGCTGGAGGCCGGCCTTCCGCTGTCGTTCCGGGCCTGGCCCAAACGTTCCCAACTCCCGCCGCTGCTCCCCCAGGTGTGGGGTCTGCGGCTGTTCCCGCGTTCGGGCGGCGCCGACGAACTCGCCCTGGACCAGCGGCTGTCGGCCCTGTCGGGCCCGGCCCGCGCGGTGTACGCGCTGCGCGGCCTGGAGCAGCTGCCGGACGGCGATGTACGCCGGGTGCTGGCGGCGGCCGGGGTCGAGGAGGTGGACGCGGCGCTGCGCGAGGCCGACGCGGCGCCCGCGCGGTATCCGCTGCTCGACTCCCCCGAGTTCGACCCCTGTTCGCTGCACGCCCGGCCGACCGATCTGATGCGCCGCCGTCAGCACGGCAGGGCCGCGCTCGCCGCCGCGGCGGCCGTCGCGGTGTGCGGTGCGCTGCTCGCGCTGCCGGGTGGCGGCTGGGGTCCGGACGGTGCCGCCGCACCCGCGTACGCGCGGAACCCGGCGGCCCAGGCAGCCCTGGATCCGGGCAGGTTGACGAGGGTGGTACCCACCGCCTGGGAGTCCGCCACACGCAAGGACTTCTCCGTCTGGCCGGCCCGCGGCGACCTCACGAAGGACACCGCCCTGCTGCGCCGCGCCCTCGCCGTCTGGGCCCGCCCCGGCGAGTCCGTCCAGGTCTCGGCGACCCCCGGCACCCCCTCCGGCGGCCCGGCCGGACCGCCCCAGCTCCTGTACGCGGGAACGGTCGACAACGCCCGCGTGGTGATCCTCTACGACGGTCTGCGCATCGCCCGCTACGCCGAGCCGAAGGACGGCACGAAGGGCGCGGCGCTGGACTTCGCGCGGGTTGACGGCGCGACCGGCACCGAGGCGAACGCGGTGGTGCTGGACCGGGCCGACGGCAACGTCCGTTATCTGACGGCCCCTTGGGTGCGGAAGGTGGCCGAGCGAGACCTGCTGAAGCCGAGCGCCGGTGCCCTGCCCATGACGCTCACCGACGGCATCACCTCGCCGCTGGCCTCCCCCGCGCAGCAGACCGGCGCGTGCACGTCGTGGAACGTGCTCCAGCTGACCGACGACACCGGCACCCGGCTGGTGAGCGACCTCGGCGAGCTGGTCCCGGCGCATCTGACCGCCGGGCGGCCCGGCTCGCCGCACGAGGTGTCGGGGGCGGCGACGCAGCACACCTGGGGGCCCTTCGCCTGTTCGCTCGGCGCGATGCGCTCGCTGGGCGTGCGCTCGGTGAACGCCTGGCAGTTCGCCGAGCAGCCGCTGCCCGGCGGGGGCGGTACGGCGGAGTGGGTGTGCACCCGGGCGGAGACCTGGCGGGGCGGCGGCGAGCGGGTGCTGGCCCAGTTCCACACGCCGGGCGGGACGTTCGGCGCGGTCGCCGCGAAGGCGCAGGACGTGGCGGCGTGCGGGGCGCGTGAGCCGCAGGTGCTGGCCGGGGTGCTGTGGAAGGCGGCGGCGGGCGACTGGTATCTGCTGGCCGCGGGCGGCAAGGACACGCGGTCGGTGCGGGCGACGGGCGGGGTGAGCGGCTCGGCGCAGGGCCCGCTGCTCGCGGTGCGGACCCGGCAGGGCGCCCAGGCCGAGCTGAACGCCACGCTGGCCGACGGCGGGACGATCACCGGCCTCCGCTAGCTGACACTGGTGTCAACAAGTACCGGCAGAAGGGTTCCGCCGCGAGCTACCCGTCAGTACATTGACGCCATGTCCAACAAGCAGCCGCTCAAGGCCCGCAAGGTGTCCTTCTCCTGGGAGGGCACCCCGCTGCACTGGGTGCCAGGCGATCCGTTCACCACGCACACGATCAACGTGCTGCATCTGCTGCTGCCCGCCGGCGAGCGGTGGTTCGTGCACGTCTACCGGCAGGTGCTGCCCCTCATCCGGGACGAGAAGCTGCGCGAGGACGTGATCGGGTTCATCGGGCAGGAGGCGATGCACTCCCAGGCCCACGACGAAGTCCTCCCGCACCTACGGGAGTTGGGCCTCGACCCGACCCCGTACACCGCGCAGGTCGACTGGTTCTTCGAGAAGCTGCTCGGTGACCGCACGCTGCCCCCGGGCCGGGCCCGGCAGTGGTGGCTGCTGGAGCGGGTCGCCACCATCGCGGCCATCGAGCACTACACCGCGTTCCTCGGCGACTGGGTGCTCAACGCCGAGGAGCTGGACCGGCGCGGCGCCGATCCGACCATGCTGGACCTGCTGCGCTGGCACGGCGCCGAGGAGGTCGAGCACCGGTCCGTGGCCTTCGACCTCTTCATGCACGTCGACGGCAGCTACCGGCGGCGCGCCCGCACCTGGGCCACCGCGTTCGCCGCCCTGATGTTCCTGTGGCAGCGCGGCGCCCGCTTCTTCATGGCGAACGACCCGACCCTGGTCGACCGCCGCGCGAGCTTCAAGGACTTCTACGTCGCCGGCAGGCGCGGCACCCTCCCCGCGACCGGCGACATGCTCAGGTCCATACCCCGCTATCTGAGCCGCGCCTACCACCCCTCGCAGGAGGGCAGCACCGAGCAGGCCGTCGCCTATCTGGCCTCCTCGCCCGCGGCCCTGGCCGCCGAGAAGAGGGCGGAGTAGTGCCGAAGCCGCTCACCGTCGTGGCGCTGGCCGGTGCCGCGCTGCTGACCCGGCGCGCGCTGCGGCGCCGGGTGCGGGTCTCCCCGCTGTGGCCGCTGCCCGCGCTGGACCCGCCGACCTCCGGCCGGCCGCGCTCCCGGGCCCTGCGGCTGCGGGTCGCCGCGAAGGAGACGGTCGCCGACGGCGTCGTGGAACTGCGCCTGGAAGGCCGGGACCTGCCGGGCTGGGAGCCGGGGGCGCACCTCGATCTGGTGCTGCCTTCGGGGTTGGTGCGGCAGTACTCGCTGTGCGGGGACCCGGCGGACCGCTCCTCGTACACGGTCGCCACGCGGCTGGTGGAGGACGGGCGGGGCGGGTCCCGCGAGGTGCACGAACAGGTCGGGGTGGGCACGGAGTTGGAGGTGCGGGGGCCGCGCAACAGGTTCCCGCTCGTCGCGGCGCCCGCCTATGTCTTCGTGGCCGGCGGCATCGGCATCACGCCCGTCCTGCCGATGCTGCGGGCGCTGCCCGAGGACGCCGACTGGCGGCTGCTGTACGCCGGGCGGACCCGGGAGTCGATGCCGTTCCTGGCGGAGATCGAGGAGTTCGGCGCGGACCGGGTGCGGGTGGTGACCGGACTCCCGGATCTGGACGGGGAGTTGGCGGACGTACCGGAGGGCGCCGTCGTCTACTGCTGTGGGCCGCAGGGGTTGATGGCGGCCGTCGAGGAGCGCTTTCCGCAGGTGCGCCTCGAACGGTTCGCGCCCCAGGGCGCGTCGGGCGGCGACACCGCCTTCGAGCTCGAACTCCGGCGCAGCGGGCGGACGTTGACGGTGCCCGCCGACTCCACCGTGCTCGCCGCCGTCCGCGCGGAGCTGCCGAACACCCTCTACTCCTGCGAGCAGGGTTTCTGCGGCACCTGCCAACAGCGGGTGCTGGAAGGGGAGGTGGAGCACCGGGACGAGTTGCTGACCGACGCGGAGCGGGCCGACTCGATGCTGATCTGCGTGTCCAGGGCCCGAAGTGTGCGCCTGGTGTTGGATCTGTGATGGGGTGATGTGAGCAACCCTGGTCGGTCCGGTCCGTTCGGGGCCGGATCAGATCGGTAAGGTGTTCGCATGAGTACCGGGGTTCGCCGCAGGATGGGAGTCGAGGAACGGCGACAGCAGTTGATCGGCGTCGCTCTCGACCTGTTCAGCAATCGCTCGCCCGACGAGGTCTCCATCGACGAGATAGCCGCCGCCGCGGGCATCTCGCGACCACTCGTCTACCACTACTTCCCCGGCAAACTCAGCCTGTACGAGGCCGCGTTGCAGCGTGCCTCGGACGATCTCGCCGACCGGTTCGTGATCGCCGAGGAAGGCTCGCTGGGCGGCCGGCTGCTGCGTGTGATGGGCCGGTTCTTCGACTTCGTGGACGACCACGGGCCGGGTTTCGCGGCGCTGATGCGCGGCGGTCCGGCGTTCGGCTCCTCCACCACCAACGCGCTCGTGGACGGCGTGCGGCAGACCGCGTACCTCCACATCCTCTCCCATATGAAGGTCGAACAGCCGCCCGCCCGGCTGGAGTTGATGATCCGTTCGTGGATCTCGCTGGTGGAGTCGACGGCCCTGATCTGGCTGGACGGCCGGCGTATCCCGCGCGCCGACCTGGAGCGCCAGCTCGTGCACGACTTCGGGGCCCTGGCGGCGGTGAGCGCGGCCTACGACGACGAACTGGCCGCGCTGCTGCGCGAATCCCTCAGGAACGAGCCGGGCGACGGGCCGTTCACCGACCTCGTCGTCCGGCTCGTCGCCCTGGCGTCGTAGCGCCGGACACTGCCTAGCGCTCGAACTTCCGGTAGGACGCGTCGAGTTCGCGCACCTCGGCGGAGGCGTGCAGCACGGAGCCGTCCTCGTCGATGTACTCGCGCAGGAGTTCCAGGACCTTCTCGGTCAGCTTCGCCTTGGTCTCCTCGGTGCGGCCGGCGAGCAGACCGAGGGTGACGTGCACGACGGTGTGTCCCAGCTCGTCCAGCCCCTCGTACCCGAAGGCCGTGTACTCGGCCGGGCGGAACTGGGTCTTGCACGCCTCCGGCTTCGCCGCGGCGATCTCGACCACCGCCTGGTGCAGGGCGCGGGCGAAGCCGTCCTGGTCGAAGGAGATCGTGTGCGAGTGGTCGACGGTGATCTGCGGCATGGGCTTCCCCTGTTGTTCTCGGCCGATTACGGGCTCACCCTAGCCGCAGCGCCAGCATCGCGATGTCGTCCTCCCGGTCCACGCCGAAACAGTCCAGCAGGGTGTCGCACAGGGCGTCCAGGCCGGGCAGCGCGCCGGAGGCGGCGGCGCGCAGGTGTTCCATGGAGGCCGCGATGTCCGTGCCCCGGGTCTCGATGAGGCCGTCGGTGATCATCAGGAGCCGGTCGGTGGGCTCCAGGAACAGTTCGGTGGGCGGCGGGTGGGACAGACCCACGCCGAGCAGCGGGCCCGCCGCCTTGGCGTAGTCCGCGGTGCCGGCGTCCCGGACGATCAGCGGCGGGATGTGGCCCGAGTTGGAGATGAGGGTGCGCCCGGTGCCGGGTTCGACGAGGGCCAGGCACATGGTGGCCGTGGTCTCGGGGTGGTAGTGCCGCAGCATCCGGTCCAGCCGCTCGGCGAGCACGCTCGGGTCGCTCTCCTCGACGCAGTAGGCGCGCAGCGCGTGCCGCATCTCCACCATGACGGTGGCCGCCTCCAGCGAGTGCCCGACGACGTCGCCGACCGCGAAGAGCACTCCCCCGCCGGCCCGCAGCACGGCGTAGAAGTCGCCGCCGATCTCGGCGTCCCGGGAGGCGGGCACATAGCGGACGGCGGCGTGGACGCCCCGGACTTCGGGCAGCTTGTCCGGTTTGGGCAGGAAGCTGCGCTGGAGGGTGAGGGCGACGTTCCGTTCGACCTGGTACATGAGGAGCGGCTCGGCGGCGAGCGCGGTGGCCTGGGCGAGCTGTGCCAGCAGCGCCTCGGCCTCGGGGCCCACCCGGCGCAGCCCCCGGGTGGGAGCGGCGAGGCAGACCGGGGCGCGGCCCTCCTGGGTGAGGACCACCGCCAGCCGGGCGTCGTGCTCCACCCCGGGCCGGAAGTAGCCGGTGGGCCACAGCGGCGCGGGCACGGTGGTGATCTGGACCCCCGACTGCCCCTGGGAGAGCCGTCGCAGCAGCCGGGCCACGGCCCGGTCGGCGCCGGGTTCCGGCAGCGCGACGGAGGTGCGCTCGCGGGGCAGGCCGCGGTACAGCTGGTCGTCCCGGTCCAGCACGAACACGGCGGCGGGGGTGTTGGTGAGGCGGGCGGTGCCGTCGGCGGCGACCTCGACGAGTTCCTGGAGGGAGCGCGCCGCCTGGATGGTGACGATCATCTCCGACAGCAGGGTCAGCCGCTTCACGAGCGCCTGGTCGTCGGCCCGCAGCCGGGCGGCCCGGACCGCGGCCCGGACGGCCGCCTCGATCTCCTCGGGCTCGGCGGGCACGGTCAGATAGGCCTCGTCGCCCGCGTCGAGCGCCGGGCAGCGGTCGCTCGGCGGGACGGCGAGCGCGGAGACGTGCACGACCGGCAGGCCCGCCATGCGCGGCCGTTCCTTGAGCAGCCGGCAGAGTTCGAACCCGCTCATGTCCGGCAGGTGCACGTCGATCAGCGCCACATCGGGCAGATTCCCCTTGCGCAGCCGCACGTCGAGTTCGGTGAGCGCCTCGCCGCCGCTGCCGACCGCGAGAACCCGATGACCGGCCCGGCTCAGCACGCTCTCGACCGCGAACCGGCTCGCGGGCTCGTCGTCCACGAGCAGCACGGTCGCGTGCGTCAGCTTGCCATTGACGTCCATTTGTCAGCCCTGGCCCTTTGACACACCGGTGGGGGCGAGCCGAATGCGCGCGGCCCGCCCCCCTACGGTAATGCGCTTTCAGGGTGTTCGGGTGAATACGGCCACGGTACGTTCCGGAACCACGAAGGTGCCCGTCGCCTTCCGGTACGAAGCGGACTTCACCACGGTGTCCGCGCCCGCCGCCTGCACCGGGTGCAGCCGGTAGCCGGTACCGGCCAGCGCGCGCACCGTCTGCTCCTGCCCGCTCGGCGTCGCGTTGAACACGACCACGAGATCACCGAGTTCCATGGTGATCACCCCGGGCGTCTCGTCCGTCCCGGACAGCGGGAACGACAGCTTCGCCTGCACCTGCCCGGCGGTGCCGAGCGAGAAGACCCCCTCCGTGGTCCGGATCCGCAGCAGGTCCTGGTACGCGGCCGAGGCCCCCTCGATCTGCCCGCAGCCGACCTTCACCGACGTCAACAGGCCTTTCGCGTACGGCCACTTGGCCGCGTTGTCGGCCGCCGTCGGCAGCCCCCGCCCGAAGCCGTTGCCGTCCGCGCAGTTCCAGTGGATCGCGTTGAACCAGTCGCCGCTGTCGAAGGAGTTGCGGTCCAGTGACTTGGAGCGCAGCAGGTCGGTACCGGCCTGGGAGAGGGACGGCCCCTGCGAGAGGGCGGCGGTGGCCATCGCGAGGACCTGCGCCCTGGCCCGGTCGGCGGCGCTCGTCCCGGCGGGCAGCTTGTACGTCAGCGCGTCGAACAGCGACTCGTTGTCGTGCGCGTCGACATAGGCGAGGGCGTCGCCGGGCGCGTCCGCGTAGCCGGCGGGCGTGCCGTTGTAGTCGACCTCGGCGCCGGTGACGTCCTTCCCGTCCGTGTCGGTGAAGCGGTACGCGGCGAGGTTGCCGCTCAGGCCGACCTTGATGAGGTCCTGGTAGTGCAGGAGGCGCGCCTTCTGCTCGGCCGAAGTGCCGTTCGCCGTCGAGGAGTTGGGGTCGGTGTACAGCCCGGACGCGAAGCCCTGCACGCCCGGGTCCGCGTCGAAGGGGCTGCCGCCGCGCACCGCGTCGCGGGCCCGGTCGGAGAAGGTGGCGATGCCCGTGCCGGCCATGTTCTTCTGCGTGGCCTGCACGAAACGGGCGTCGTCGGCGACCTCGCCGAAGTTCCAGCCCTCGCCGTACATGATGATCTTCTTGCCGTCGACGCCGTCCTTCGCGGGCGTCAGCGCGTCGAGGGCCTTGCGCACGGCCAGGATGTTGGCCTTCGGCTGGTGTCCCATGAGGTCGAAGCGGAAGCCGTCGACCTTGTACTCCTTGGCCCAGGTGACCACGGAGTCGACGACGAGCTTGCCCATCATGGCGTTCTCGGTCGCCGTGTTGGCGCAGCACGTGGAGGTGGCCACGCTGCCGTCGGCCAGCAGCCGCTGGTAGTAGCCCGGCACGATCTTGTCGAGGACCGAGTGGTCCGCCTGGCCGCTGGCCGCCGTGTGGTTGTAGACCACGTCCATGACGACCCGCAGGCCGTCCTCGTTCAGCGACTTGACCATCTTGCGGAACTCGACGGTACGGCCGGTGCCGTCCGGATCGGTCGCGTACGAGCCCTCCGGAACGGTGAAGTGGTACGGGTCGTAGCCCCAGTTGTAGGCGTCCTTCGCGGCGACGGCCGCCACGCAGGCCTGCTGCTGCTCGGAGTCGGCCGGGTAGGAGGCGAGGTCGCAGTCGGTGGTGGACTGCTCGGACTTCTTCTCGGGGATGGTGGCGATGTCGAAGGCGGGCAGCAGATGCACGTACGAGGTCCCGGCCGCGGCCAGCTCCCGCAGATGCTTCGAGCCGTCGCTGTTCCGGTCGGTGAAGGCGAGATACGTCCCCCGGTCGCCGGCCGGGACCGTGCGGTCGGCGACGGAGAAGTCCCGGATGTGCAGCTCCTGGATCTCGGCGTCCTTCAGCGGCACCGCCTTCGGCTTCTTCAGGCTCGACCAGCCTTGTGGGGCGAGGGACTTGTCGGCGAGGTCGACGACGAGGCTGCGCTCGGAGTCGGCGGTGAGGGCTAGCGAGTAGGGGTCGGTGACCTGGTTGGTGACAAGCTTCCGGACGGTGGGCGCCCACACCTTCACGACGTACCGGTACGGCTTGTTCTTCCAGGAGGCCGGGCCGCTGACGGACCAGACGCCGGTGCGGGCGTCCCGGCTCATCGGCTTGAGCGAGCCGTCGAGGTCGAGGGACACGTGCTGCGCCGTCGGCGCCCAGACGGCCAGCGTGGGACGGCCCTTGTGGAACATCGGACCGAGTTCGGCCTTGGTCGCGGCGGCGTACACATCGTCCAGGACACCCGCGATCTGGACCCCGGTCGCCGCCAACACGGCCCCGTTGACGGCCCGTTGGGAGGCGACCAGCTGACCGGTCAGGGAGGCTGTGACGCGGTCGCGGTCACGCGGGTCGACGGACCAGGCCGTGTAGTCCTTCAGATAGGGGAACGCGGCCTTCTGCGCGTCGGTGAGCGTGGTCTTCGACAGGCGCAGCCAGCGCTCGTCGTCGCTCGTCAGGGTGCCGTCCTTCACGGCGATCGATCCGTCGTGGGAGTACAGGAGTTGGGTGGAGGCCGCCGCGTCGGAGCCGTTCCAGGCGACCGTGTTCCGGTCGATCCAGACCGCCTTGGAGGTGGTCAGGTCGAGGGCCCCCGCACTGCCCGCGGGCTGCGGCAGGAGGTGCTTCTCCTGGCCGTCGAGCAGCCACACCTCGTAGCCGTCGGTCTTCAGGTCGAGCGACTGGTCGGCGGGGAGGTCCTTCTGGTCGCCCTTGTGGAGGATGTAACTGAGGCTGGTGGCACCGGAGTCGAGCGGTACCTCGAAGACGGCGCCGTAGGCGTCGGTCCGTACCGGCTGGAGCGGACTCGACCAGTCGGTGGGGTTCGCGGCCCCCGTCCACACGTGCAGCCCCCAGCCGGTGTAGTCGCCGTCCGCCCGGTGGTAGTGGATGACGGCCTTCGCGGTGTCCTGCGCCGGGTAGTCGGGCCGCTCGGTCTGTACGGCCTCCTTGCCCTGCTCGATCCACACCTCGCCGGTCTTGGAGACGTCGATCGAACGGTCGGCGGAGACGTCCTTGTCGCCGTCCTTGTCGATCACCAGGAAGCCGACGTTCGTCGCCCCGGGCTTCAACTTGACGTAGGCGAAGGCCCCGTAGGCGTCCCGCCCGACGAAGGGGTGGCTGGTCGGCCAGGTGGTCGCCTCGCCGTCCGCGAGGTCGCCCCAGGCGTACAGGCCCCAGTTGTCGTAGTCGCCGTCGGCGCGCTTGTAGTGGACGACCGCGTAGTCGCGGGAGGAGGCGGTGGGGATCTCCGCGGCGGGCGGGGTGCCGGAGGTGGAGGCGGCGGTCGCGCTCGCCGTGCGTCCGGTGGAGTCGACCACAACCGCCTTGTACCGCAGGGCTGTTCCGGGCGTCACGTCCTTGCCGATGGTCTGGGTGACCTTGTACGGGGCGTGGTCGGCCGAACCCAGCGTCCGCCACTGGCCGTTGCCGGTCTGGGCGGCGAAGACGACCCGGTTGAGCTGACCGCCGGTGACGTCGGCGCTCAGTTCGACGGTGCCGGTCGCGCCGGCGTCCGGGGCCTTGAGGGTGATCGTGGGCTTGCTGACCGGCTTGGCGAGGACACCGGCCGCCTTGAGGACGATCGCCGCACCGGCGGGCACGGTGACCGTCACCTTGTTGTCGGCGCCGCTCGTCGCGGTGGCCGAAGTGCCGTAGATCCCGCGGTACTTCATGTCCGGGGAACCGGTCGTGAAGGTCGCGGTCCTCGCGGTGTCGGCGTTGTTGAGGGCGACGACGTACTCGGCGCCGCCGCCGGTGCGGGTGAAGGCGTAGACACCGGCGCCGTCGGCCGCGTAGCGCTCGGTCTGCACGCCGTCGGTGAGCGCCGGGTTGTCCTTGCGCAGCTTGGAGAGGGCGGCGATGTCCTTGTACAGCGGGGCGGTCGGGTCGTAGGAGTCGTCGGCGGCCGTGCGGTCGGTGCCGATCTCGTCGTCGTCGAGGTAGTCGGCGATCTTCGAGGCGAACATCGGCTGGCGGGCGTCCTTGTCGCCGCCGGAGCCGGTGAAGCCCTGTTCGTCGCCGTAGTAGACGACGGGGTTGCCCCGGCTGAGGAACATCAGCTCGTTGGCGAGCCTGTCCTTGGCGAGGAGTTGGGCGTCGGTGGCCTTCGGGTTGTCCTGGTCGAGGAAGTAGCCGATGCGGCCCATGTCGTGGTTGCCGAGGAAGGTGACCTGCTCGTAGGCGTTCGCCTTGTCGGTCGTGTACTTGTAGTCGTCGCCGAAGACGCTCGCGAGCCGCTGCGCGCTGCCGCCCTGGGAGGCGTAGGCGCGGGCCGCGTCCTGGAAGGGGAAGTCGAGGGTGGCGTCGAGGCGGCCCTGGGTGACGTAGGGCGAGGTGACGGAGGTGTCGGCGGAGTAGACCTCGCCGAACATGAAGAAGTTCTTCCGGCCGTGCCGGGCCGCGTACTTGTCGAGGGCCGTCGCCCACTGGGTCCAGAAGTCCATGTCGACGTGTTTGACGGTGTCGATGCGGAAGCCGTCGACGTCGAAGTCGCGGACCCACTTCTCGTAGATCTTCTCCATGCCGCTGACGACCTCGGGGCGTTCGGTCCACAGGTCGTCGAGGCCGGAGAAGTCGCCGTAGGTGGCGTTCTCGCCGACGTAGGTCGAGTCGCCGCGATTGTGGTACATCGTCGGGTCGTTGAGCCAGGCCGGGACCTTCAGGTCCTTCTTGTCGGCGGGGACGGTCGGGGTCTTCGGGAAGGACGCGGTGGAGACGGCGGGGAAGGTCTTGTTCCCGTCCGCGTAGTCGGCGTCGTCGAAGGGCCGCCCGTCCTTGGTCAGGTACGGGAAGGCGCCCTTGGAGAGGTAGTCGTAGGACTTGCCCTCGTAGTCGACGACGTCGGCGGTGTGGTTGGTGATGACGTCGAAGAAGACCTTCATGCCCTTGGCGTGCGCCTTGGAGATGAGGGTCGCGAGGTCCTTGTTGGTGCCGAAGTGCGGGTCGACCTGGGTGAAGTCCGTGATCCAGTAGCCGTGGTAGCCGGCGGAGGCGTCGCTCCCGGTGCCCTGCACGGGCTGGTTCTTGAAGATCGGGGCCATCCAGATGGCGGTGGTGCCCAGGCCCTTGATGTAGTCGAGCCTCTTCGTCAGGCCCTTGAGGTCGCCGCCCTGGTAGAAGCCCTTGTCGGTGGGGTCGTAGCCGGTGCTGAGCCGTGAACCGGTCAGCCCGCCGCGGTCGTTGGAGGTGTCGCCGTTGGCGAAGCGGTCCGGCATCACGAAGTAGAACTGCTCGCGGGTGTCGTCGTGCCGGGCGGGCGTCGACGCCAGCTTCGCGTCGGACGGGGGCGCGGGCGGGGCCGCCGCGTGGGCGACGAGGGGCTGCACGAAGGCCGCGACGAGCGCTGCGGCGACCACACCCGCGACTCGTCCTCGTAGCGCGGTGCGGCGTGTGCGGGACGCCGGCCATCTCGGTATCACAGGCGTGAACTCCTCGCGATTACGGCTCAGTTCGGGTCCGACCCCGGCGAGACCGTATCGCCGACGCAAGGGTTGCAGCAAGACATCTGAAAGTCACAGAAAGAATTTTCAACGGCAACCTTGACGTGCCCTTCTCAACTGGCCCACGCTCACCAGTTGTTGAAACCCGAATCCCCCCTTCGGAGCCGCAGATGAGCAGATACCGATCGTCGGGAGGCGTCAGGCGCCTGGTCGGCGCCGCAGCCGCCGGTGCCCTGGCCCTCGCGGGAGCCGTCGCCCTCCCCGCGACCACCGCCCACGCCGACACCACCGCCAAGGGCGACGTCATCGCCAACCTCTGGGAATGGAACTGGAACTCCATCGCCTCGGAGTGCACGAACGTACTGGGCCCGGCCGGTTACGGCGCGGTCCAGGTGGCACCGCCGTCCGAGTCGCTGAAGCAGACCAACTACTACTGGTGGGACGTCTACCAGCCGTACTCGTACGACCTGGACAGCCGCTTCGGGACGGCGGCCCAGTTCGCGTCGATGATCACCGCGTGCCACACGGCGGGCGTCAAGGTCTACACGGACGCGGTGATCAACCACACCGCCGCGCAGACCGGCACCGGCTACAACGGCACCACGATCACCAACAAGTACGACACCCCGGACTGGAACCCGAGCGACTACCACACCTCCGCCGACTGCCCCACCTCCGACCTGACCATCCAGGACTACTCGAACCTCACCCAGGTCCAGAACTGCGAACTCCTGGGCCTGCCCGACCTCAAGACCGGTGCGGACAACGTCCGTTCGGGCCTCGCCGCGTTCCTCAACAAGCAGATCGCGCTGGGCGTGGACGGCTTCCGCGTCGACTCGGCCAAGCACATCCCGGCCACCGACATGGCGGCGATCGTCGCCAAGCTGAACACCACGACGTCCGGTGCGGCGCCGTACGTCTTCGACGAGGTCTACCCGGGCTCGACCCCGCAGCCCAGCGACTACTACGGCTCCGGCGACGTCCTCGACTTCACGTACGCGAGCAAGATGAAGTCGGCGTTCCAGGGCAATGTGAGCGACCTGTCCTCGCTGGAGAGCAGCGGCATCCTCCCGGCCGCCAACTCGGTGTCGTTCGTGACCAATCACGACACCGAGCGCAACGGCCTCGACATGAGCTACAAGGACGGCGACAGCTACAAGCTGGCCAACCTCTTCGAGCTGGCCTACAAGTGGTCGACGCCGACCATCTACTCCAGCTGGCAGTGGACGCAGAGCGACCAGGCCCCGCCGAACTCGGGCGGCTTCGTCACCGACACGGACTGCTCCGGCAGTTGGAACTGCCTCGACCGTGACACGGCGGTCGTCGGCATGGTGGCCTGGCACAACGCGGCGGGCAGCGCGGCCGTCTCCAACTGGTCGACCAAGTCGTCCTCCGTCATCGGCTTCGGCCGCAGCGGCGCGGGCTTCTTCGCCGTCAACAACGGTTCCAGCGCGGCCACTTACACCTTCGCGACGGGGATGGCCGACGGCACGTACGCGAACGTCATCGACGGCGGGGCCAGCACGGTGACGGTCTCCGGCGGGAACGCGTCGATCACCGTCCCGGCGAAGGACGCGGTCGCCTTCTTCAACGCCGACTACACCTGCACGGTCGGCTGCGACGGGGGCTCGGGCGGCGGCGGTTCGTCCGGTTCCACGGTGACCGCCACGTTCAACGAGTACGCCTCCACCACGTCCGGCACGAACGTCTACGTCGTCGGCTCCATCGACGCGCTGGGCGGCTGGGACACGTCGAAGGCGGTCGCGCTGTCGTCGTCCGGATACCCGGTCTGGTCCGGGGCGGTGAGCGTGCCGACCAGCACGTCCTTCACGTACAAGTACATCAAGAAGGACGCGTCCGGAAACGTCACCTGGGAGTCCAACGCCAACAGGTCGGCCACGACGGTGAGTTCGGCGGTCTCGCTGAACAACTCCTGGAACGTGGCGGACGCGGACGCCACCGACGTCACCTTCAACGAGACGGCGACCACCACCCTCGGCACGAACGTCTACGTCGTCGGCTCGGTCGCCTCGCTCGGCTCCTGGAACACGAGCGACGCGATCCCGCTGTCCTCGGCGTCGTACCCGACCTGGAGCAAGCTGGTCATCGTCCCCAAGAGCACGGCCTTCACGTACAAGTACATCAAGAAGGACAGCTCCGGGACCGTGACCTGGGAGTCCGGCACCAACCGCTCGTACACGACGGGCACCTCGTCGGGCTACACGACGAGTGACACCTGGAAGTAGCGGAGCGGCCCGGCCCCCGTCGAAGATCGCGGCACCGATCTTCGACGGGGGCCGTTTTCTCCGAACTTTTCCGCCGCGTCACGCATCGCACTGTTTGCAGGGCGACAGCCGACCACACAGCGCGAGCGGAGTACCGTCACCATGAGCGACCACCGGAACACCACCGACCCGACCGCCACCACCGGGCACCCCGGCCGCCGCAGGGCTGGCCGCGCCGTGCTCGCCGCGACCGCCGTGGCGGCCCTGGGCCTCTCCGTGGCGGGCACCGCGCAGGCCGCGAGCCCGGCCGCGAAGGCCACGCCGACCTGCTCCGCCGCCGCCCTGAAGGCCACCTTCGGCCGCGGGCTCGCCGGCGGGATGAACCACCAGGGTGTCGTCATCACCCTGCGCAACCTCAGCGGCCGGACCTGCGCGCTGCGCGGCTACCCCGGGCTGGGGCTGGAGAACTCCGCGCACAAGAAGCTCACGACCCGCACGACCTGGGGCGACACCTGGTACGCGCACGACCCCGGCAAGAAGACCCTCACCCTCAAGGACGGCCAGAGCGCGGAGGCCGTCGTCTCCTGGACCCATGCCAACACCGGCACCTCGGGCGCGGTGCGCGCCTCCTACCTGGAGATCACCCCGCCCGCGTCCACCCGGCACAAGACGCTGGCCTTCCCCCAGTGGGTCGACCACGGCGACCTGTCCGTCACCGCGCTCGCCAGGCACATCACCGTCACCCCCTGACGGATCGACCCTCCCCCTCTGAAGGCTCTTGCTGAAACTCGATGGAACCTTGCGGTGCCGGACGGCGAAGGCCCGCCGCCCCGAAGGACGGCGGGCCGGGTGAAGCGGCCGAACGAACTCACGGGGTGGTCGTCCACCAGACCGTCGTGTCGGCGGGCAGCTTCGCCTCGCCGTCCGCCTCGGCCACCTCACCACTGGCGAGCAGCAGACGGCCGTACGCCGGGGTCGTCACCGACTCCCCGCCGGTGTTCGCGACACACACGAACTCCCCGCGCCGAAAGGCGAGTACGCCCTCCGGCGCGCGCAGCCACTCGACGGAGTCACCCGCGCCGAGGTCGGGCTGCGTGCGGCGGGCGGCGAGCGCGGCCCGGTACAGCTCCAGCGTGGAGCCGGCCGTCCCCGTCTGCGCCTCGATGCTCAACTCGCCCCAGCCGTCCGGCTGCGGCAGCCAACTCCCGCCGTTCCCGAAGCCGTACGACGATCCGGTGCGGGTCCACGGGATCGGCACCCGGCATCCGTCGCGGAAGCCGTCCTGGCCCGCGCCGCGGAAGTAGGCGGGGTCCTGGCGGACTTCGTCGGACAGGTCCACGACGTCCGGCAGGCCGAGTTCCTCGCCCTGGTAGACGTAGGCGGAGCCGGGCAGCGCCAGCATCAGCAGGGTGGCCGCGCGGGCCCGGCGCAGGCCGAGTTCCCGGTCACCGGCGGTGCGGATCTGGGTGCCGAGGCCGGGCGGGTTGGCGAAGCGGGTGGCGTGCCGGGTGACGTCGTGGTTGGACAGCACCCAGGTCGCGGGGGCGCCGACCGGGCGCATGGCCTCCAGGGTGCGGTCGACGACCGCACGCAGCTCCTCGGCGTCCCAATCGGTCGACAGGTACTGGAAGTTGAAGGCCTGGTGGAGTTCGTCCGGGCGGACGTAGTTCGCCGTCCGCTCGACCGTCGGCGTCCAGGCCTCGGCGACGAAGATGCGCTCGCCCGCGTACTCGTCGAGCACGGTGCGCCACTGGCGGTAGATGGCGTGCACGCCGTCCTGGTCGAAGAAGGGCATGACATCGTTGCCCAGCAGCTTGAGCTGGTCGTGCGAGCCGAGGTCGGGCAGGCCCGCCGCCTTCACCAGCCCGTGGGCGACGTCGATCCGGAAACCGTCGACGCCGATGTCGAGCCAGAAGCGCAGGACGGACCTGAACTCGTCGCCCACCGCCGGGTGTTCCCAGTTGAAGTCGGGCTGCTCGGGGGCGAAGAGGTGCAGGTACCACTCCCCCGCCGAGCCGTCCGGTTCGGTGACCCGGGTCCAGGCCGGGCCGCCGAAGATGGACTCCCAGTCGTTGGGCGGGAGTTCGCCGTGCTCGCCCTTGCCGGGGCGGAAGTGATAGCGCTCCCGCAGCGGCGAGCCGGGGCCTTCGCGCAGCGCCCGCTTGAACCACTCGTGCTGGTCCGAGGAGTGGTTGGGGACGAGGTCGACGATGACACGCAGGCCGAGACCGTGGGCGTCGCGGATCAGCGCGTCGGCGTCGAGCAGGTTGCCGAACATCGGGTCCACGGCCCGGTAGTCGGCGACGTCGTAGCCGGCGTCCGCCTGCGGGGAGGCGTAGAACGGGCTGAGCCAGACGGCGTCGACGCCGAGGTCGCGCAGATACGGGAGGCGGGAGCGTACGCCCTCCAGATCGCCCATGCCGTCGCCGTTGCTGTCGGCGAAGCTGCGCGGATAGACCTGGTAGATCACCGCGTCCCGCCACCAGTCGCTGCGCTTGGCTTTGGCGGGGGTTTTCGGTGCCGGGGCGATGGCCGAGTGGTGCTGGGTCATGGCGTCCTTGGTACGAGTTGGTGGCGAGGCGGCCGTGTTGTCAGCGGGGTCGGATGGACAACACGGCCGCCTCGGGTCCTTTGTTGGGTGCGGGCCGGTGGGGGCTGAGCGCGCAGTTCCCCGCGCCCCTTTGGGGCGCCCAGGAACCGGTGTTCTAGCCCTTCGTGCCACCCGCTGTGAGGCCGGTGACCAGGTTCTTCTGTACGAGATAGAAGAACGCGGCCACGGGTATCGCGATCAGCACCGCCGTCGCGGCCATCAGGTTGCGTTGCGCGTCGTGCTCGCTCACGAACGTCTGGAGGCCGACCGCGAACGTGTACTTCGTGTCGGACAGCATGAACGTGGACGCGAACGCGACCTCGCCGAAGGCCGTGAGGAAGCTGTAGAACGCGGCGACCGCGAGGCCCGGCTTGGCGAGCGGCAGGATCAGTCGCGCGAACGTGCCGAAGGGGTTCAGCCCGTCGACGCGTCCGGCCTCGTCGATCTCGAACGGGATCGTGTCGAAGTAGCCCTTGAGCAGCCATGCGCAGTACGGCACCGCCGTCGAGCAGTAGACGAGGATGAGACCAAGGTAGCTGTCGATGAGCTGGAGATCCGCCAGAATCTGGTACATCGGCACGATGAGTACCGCTATCGGGAACATCTGGGTGACCAGCAGCACCCACATGAACTTCCGGTAGCCGGGGAAGCGCATGCGCGAGACGGCGTAGCCGGTGCTGGCGGCGATGGTCACGCCGATCACCGTGGTGCCGAGCGAGACGATCAGCGAGCTCTTCAGCCAGTCGAAGAACTCGGTGTGCCGCAGGACGAACGAGTAGTTGCCGAGCGTCATCTTCCGCCAGATGCCGGCCGGGTGGAGGTAGTCGTCCGAGTCCGGGCCCAGCGAGAGGAAGACCAGCCAGGCGATCGGGAAGAGCGCGATCAGGCTCGCGACGATCAGGACGCCGTGCGTGGCGAAGGAGCCGGTGCGGCTCAACTCGCCCCGGCGGCGCGCCCGCTGGGGCGGCGTGTCGGTCGTGCTGCTCATGGGGGCTCCTGTCTCAGATCGCGAGCTGCTGGTCGTTGCGGTTGAGCCAGCGGCGGTAGAAGGAGGTGAAGACGATCAGGATGGCCAGCAGCAGGATGCCGTAGGCCGCCGACTGGGCGAAGTCACGCGGCTGTTGGCCGAAGCCGAGGTAGTACGACCAGGTGACGAGGATCGAGGCGTCGGGGGCCGTGTTGCCGAACAGCAGGAAGATCACGGCGAACTGGTTGAACGTCCAGATGACGCCGAGGAGTACGACGGTGGAGCTGACCGACCTCAGGCCCGGGAGGGTGACGTAGCGGAAGCGCTGCCAGGGGTTCGCGCCGTCCATCTCGGCGGCCTCGTAGAGCGAGGCGTCGATGGACTGGAGTCCGCCGAGCATGGAGACCATCATGAACGGCACACCGCACCAGGTGTTGACCATGATCGCGGCGGTCCGCTGCCAGAACGTGCTTTCCAGCCAGTCGGGTTGGGGCAGGTGCAGGGTGTGCAGCGCGGTGTTGATGATGCCGCCGTCGGCGAGCATGAACCGCCAGCCGAACACGGTGACGAAGGTGGGGACGGCCCACGGCAGGATCAGGATCAGCCGGTACAGGGTGCGTCCGCGCAGCTTCTGGTTGAGCAGCAGGGCGAGGGCCAGGCCGATCGTGTAGTGCAGGGTGACGCAGATCGCGGTCCAGACGATCGTCCAGATGAAGTGCGACCAGAAGCGGTCGTAGGACGTCGGGCCGAACAGGATGTCCTTGTAGTTGTCGAGCCCGATGAACTTGTAGGTGGCGTCGATGTGGTTGACGCCGATCGTGCGCGCGGTGTTGAGGCTGTTGGCGTCGGTGAGCGTCAGGTAGAGGCCGTACACCAGGGGGTAGAGCACGAGGACGCCGAGCACGACGACCACTGGGATGATCATCGCGTAGGCGTACCAGTGCTTCTGGTAGCCGGACTTGAGGCGCTGGCCCGGCCCGGGTCGGGGTGCGCGGTCACCGTGGCGCTTGCCGGTCGCGCGGTCGATGGCGACTGTCATGGTTCGTTCGACACCTTCTGGAAGGTCAGGAGTTGGGCCGGTGTGCCGGCCGGCGGCCGTCGGATCCGTCCCCCGCGCTCGCGGGCCGGTGGATCCGACGACCGCTCGGGGCTACTTGCTGAAGTCCGGGACCAGCTTCTGGATCGCGAGTTCGGCGTTGCTCAGGCCCTTGTCGAGGGACTCCTTGCCGCCGGCGATCTTGGGCAGTTCGGTGTCCAGCGGGCCCCACAGCGAGCTGTACTCGGCGAGCGCCGGGCGCGGCTGGGCGACGCCGAGGACGCTCTGGAAGCCGGCGATGCCCGGGTCGGCCTTGACGGCTGCGGTGTAGGCGTCGTCGCGGGTCGGCAGCGTCGAGTTCTTCAGCGCGATGGTCGACTGGGAGGCGGCGGAGGTCATGAAGTTGACGAACTTCAGGGCCGCCTTCTGGTGCGCGGAGTCCGAGCCGGCGTAGACCGAGAGGTTGTGGCCGCCGGTGGGGGCGCCGGACTTGCCGGTGGAGCCGGCCGGGATCTGGGCGATGCCGAGGTTGGACTTGTCCTTGAAGGCCGAGCCCTTGTAGAAGTTCGTGATCTCCCAGGGGCCCTGGATGATCGCGGCGACCTGGCCGTTGACGAACGCGTCCTGGATGTGGGCGTAGGCGTCGGCGGTGGTGTCGGCCTTGTGCAGGCCCTGGCCGGAGAAGAGGCTGAGCCAGGTGCCGTAGGCCTTCTTGGCGGCGGCGGAGTCCACGGTGATCTTCTTGGCGGTGGCGTCGACGGTGTCGGTGCCCTCGCCGTAGAGGAAGGTCTGCGCGTAGTAGGCCTGGGTGGAGCCCCAGTAGCCGTACACGTTCTCCTTGGCGTCGATCTTGAAGGCGTCGGCCTTCAACTCGTCCCAGGTAGTGGGCGGTTGGGTGATCCCGGCCTTCGCGAAGATCGCCTTGTTGTAGACGAGGGCGAGGGTGTCGGTGACCAGCGGCACGCCGTAGGTCTTGCCGTCGTACTGGGCCTGCGTGATGAGGTTCGGCTTGAACTTGGCCTGGTCGGCGAGGGCTTCGGTGCCGTCCAGCGGCAGGAAGTAGCCCTTCTTCGCGAAGGCGGGGGTCCAGCCGACCTCCGAACGCAGCACGTCCGGGGCGCCCTTGGAGCCGGCGGCGGTGTCGAACTTGTTCTGCGCCTGGTCGAAGGGCACGTTGACGTACTTGACCTTGATGTTCTTGTTGGCGGCCTCGAACTTGGCGACGAGGGCCTTGTACGTCGGTGCCTCATTGGTGGCGTTGGAGGTGTCCCACCAGGTGATGGTGACCGGCCCGTCCGCCTTGCCGCTGCCACTGTCACTGCCGCCGCAGGCCGTCGCCGCGAGGACGAGGGACGCCACCAGCGCGGTGGCCGCTATGCCACGCCGCATGAGTTCTCCTTGAGGGTGAAAGCCCGTGTGCCGCAGGGGGCGGGCCCGTCCGCCGCCCCTGTGACTCGCCGACCGCTCCTTCGCCGCCGCCGGGCGTCGCCGAACGTAACAGCGATGCAAGCATCGCGAAAGTCCTTGCTGCAAAAAACTGCAAGATGGCCGGAGAGTTACCCGGTCGTGACCTCTTCTCGATCCGGGTGAAACCGAGTATTGATGCGGCTCAGCGGGCGATGAGACACTTGTGCAAGACTCTGCAAGCTCTTGCCGCATGTCGTATGCCGACCAGAAGCCCACCAGAACACGAGGGATCGCGATGACGCAGCAACCCGCAGCGCGCCGACGGCCGGTACAGTCCACTCCCGTGACCACACGGCTCGCCGACATCGCCGCCCAGGCCGGGGTGAGCGAGGCGACCGTCAGCCGCGTCCTGAACGGCAAGCCGGGTGTCGCCGCCACCACCCGCCAGTCCGTCCTCGCCGCGCTCGACGTGCTCGGCTACGAGCGTCCGGTACGGCTGCGGCAGCGCAGCGAGGGTCTGGTCGGTCTCATCACGCCGGAGCTGGAGAACCCGATATTCCCGGCGCTGGCGCAGGTCATCGGGCAGGCGCTGACCCGGCAGGGCTACACCCCGGTGCTGGCCACGCAGACCCCGGGCGGGTCGACGGAGGACGAGCTGACCGAGATGCTCGTCGACCGCGGGGTCGCGGGCATCATCTTCGTCTCCGGACTGCACGCCGACACCTCCGCGGACATGCAGCGCTACGAGCAACTGCGGGCGCAGGGCGTGCCGTTCGTGCTCGTGGACGGCTTCTCGCCGAAGGTGCAGGCGCCGTTCATCTCGCCGGACGACCGCGCGGCGATGACCCTCGCGGTCACCCACCTCGTCTCCCTCGGGCACACCCGGATCGGTCTGGCGCTGGGCCCCCGGCGCTTCGTGCCCGTGCAACGCAAGATCGAGGGCTTCGTCCGCGCGATGCAGGACCAACTGGCCCTGACCGCCGAGGACGTGGAGACCCGGCTGGTCCAGCACTCGCTGTACACGCTGGAGGGCGGGCAGGCCGCCGCCGCGGCGCTGATCGACCGCGACTGCACGGCGATCGTGTGCGCGAGCGACATGATGGCGCTCGGCGCGATACGGGCGGCCCGGCAGCGGGGTCTGGAGGTGCCCCGGGACGTCTCGGTGGTGGGCTTCGACGACTCCCCGCTGATCGCGTTCACCGACCCGCCGCTGACCACGATCCGCAAGCCGGTGCCGGCGATGGGCCAGGCCGCGGTGCGTACGTTGCTGGAGGAGATCGGCGGGACGCCCGCACCGCACAGTGAGTTCGTGTTCATGCCGGAACTGGTGGTACGGGGTTCAACGGCTTCGGCGCCCGGGGAACGGAATCGTCCCTAAGGGGGAGAAAACGCGGCGGCGCGCAGTGCGCTGGTAGTAGTACGGGGACTCTTCTCGCCGTAGAACATGCGAGCCGGACCCGACCAGGGGATGATCGGTCGCGGAAGCCTTTTCTGGCAGACTTTGTGTCTATGGGTGAGACCACCGTGACGACATTGGAAGGCCGTGAGGAAGCCGTTCCGAGCCCCGTCGCGGACGCCGCGGGGCCGGGTTTCCTGCGCCGGTTGCGGACTCCGCGCCGACCCCGGCTGTGGTTCGAGATCCTGCTGATCGCGGTCAGTTACTGGACGTACTCACAGATCCGCAACGCGGTTCCGGAACAGCGCGCCGAGGCCCTGCGCAACGCCGACTGGATCTGGCGGGTGGAGAACGACCTCGGCATCGCCGTCGAGCAGTCGATCAACCATGCCGTGAACTCGGTGACTTGGCTGATCGTCGGCATGAACTACTACTACGCCACCCTGCACTTCGTGGTGACCCTGGGTGTCCTGGTGTGGCTGTACCGCAGTCATCCGGGCCGGTACGCGGCGACCCGTCTGGTGCTCTTCGCGACCACCGCCGTGGCCCTGGTCGGCTACTACTTCTTCCCGCTGGCCCCGCCGCGCCTGATGAACGGCGGCCACTTCGTCGACACCGTCATGGTCCACCAGACCTGGGGGTCGATGGCCTCCGGCGACCTGAAGCACATGTCGAACCAGTACGCCGCGATGCCGTCCATGCACATCGGCTGGTCCCTGTGGTGCGGTCTGACGATCTTCGCCCTGGCCAAGCTCCCCTGGGTGCGCGTCCTCGGCCTCCTCTACCCGGCGGCGACCCTCATGGTCATCGTCTCCACCGCCAACCACTTCTGGCTCGACGCGGTGGGCGGCATGCTCTGCCTGGCCTTCGGCTTCACGGTCTCCCGCCTGTGGTACGGCGCGTTCCCGTACGCCCTGCCACGCACGGTGCCGGTACGGGACACCGACGGCCTCTGGCTGCCGACCAAGGCGTAGGCCCCCCAGGCGGTCGGCCGAGAACCAACCCTCTAGGCCCCGTAGAACAAAAGGTCCACGACACCACGAGCCCGCCGCGTGGTCCGGCGGTAGTCGTCGAGCATGTCTCCCACGTGCCCCGGCCCGTACCCCAAGTACCGGCCCACGGCGGCCAGTTCGCGCGGGTCGGACGGGAACGTGTCGCCCGCCCGGCCGCGCACCAGCATCACCGCGTTCCGCACCCGCGTGGCCAGCACCCACGCCTCGTCCAGGGTCGCCGCGTCCTCGGCGGAGATCAACCCGGCGGCACACGCGGCGGCGAGCGCCCCCCGGGTACGGGTCGTGCGCAGCCCCGGCTCGGCCCAGCCGTGCCGCAACTGCACGAGCTGCACGGTCCACTCGACGTCGGAGAGCCCCCCGCGCCCCAGCTTGGTGTGCAGCGTCGGGTCCGCTCCGCGCGGCAGCCGCTCGGACTCCATCCGCGCCTTCAGCCGCCGGATCTCCCGTACCGCGTCGTCGCCGAGCCCCTCGGCCGGATACCGCAGCGGATCGATCAGTTCGATGAACCGGCGGCCCAACTCCTCGTCCCCGGCCACGGGTTCGGCCCGCAACAGCGCCTGCGACTCCCAGACCAGGGACCACCGGCG
Source organism: Streptomyces sp. NPDC091280 (assembly GCF_044768565.1). Taxonomy (NCBI): domain Bacteria; kingdom Bacillati; phylum Actinomycetota; class Actinomycetes; order Kitasatosporales; family Streptomycetaceae; genus Streptomyces; species Streptomyces sp. NPDC091280. Next base: position 19,637 of record NZ_JBIVUZ010000020.1, on the reverse strand, counting down.
GTAGTACGCCTCGTAGGAGTTCAACGACCGCACCAGCGGCCCCGACTTGCCCTCGGGACGCAGGTCCGCGTCGATCAGCAGCGGCGGATCCGAACTCGGCACCTGGAGCAGCCGGCGCATCTCGGCGACGACCTTGCCGGCCGCCTCGGAGGCCTCCCGGTCCGATACGCCCTCGCGGGGCTCGTGCACGAACAGGACGTCCGCGTCGGAGCCGTAGCCGAGTTCGTGGCCGCCGAAGCGGCCCATGCCGATGACGGCGAAGCGGGTGGGCAGGGTGTCGCCCCAGCCCTCGCGGACCACCGCGCGCAGCGTGCCGGCGAGGGTCGCCGCGGTGAGGTCGGAGACCGCGCCGCCGACCCGGTCGACGAGGGCGCCCTGATCGGCCTCGGCGGGCTGCGTCTCGGTGCCGTAGGAGCCGACGATGTCGAAGGCGGCCGTACGGAAGAGTTCGCGGCGGCGGACGCCGCGGGCGAAGGTGACCGCCTGGACGGCGTCGTCGGCGCGGCCGACCGCGGCCAGTATCTCCTGGTCCAGGTGGGCGCGTTCGCGGGGTTCGAGGCCGCTGCCGCCGTCGCCGTCGCCGAGCAGGGCGACCGCTTCGGGGGCGCGCATGAGGAGGTCGGGGGCGAGCCGGCCGGCCGACAGGACACGGGCGAGGTTCTCCGCGGCTGCGCCCTCGTCCCGCAACAGCCGTAGGTACCAAGGGGTCTTGCCGAGCGCGTCGGAGACCTTGCGGAAGTTGAGGAGGCCCGCGTCCGGGTCGGCGGAGTCCGCGAACCAGCCCAACAGGACGGGCAGCAGGGTGCGTTGGATGGCGGCCTTGCGGGTGACTCCGGAGGCGAGGGCCTCGATGTGGCGCAGCGCCGCCGCCGGGTCGACGTAGCCGAGGGCCACCAGGCGTTCGCGGGCCGCCTCGGCGCTCAACCTGGCTTCGCCCGGGGCGAGTTGGGCGACCGCGTCGAGCAGCGGGCGGTAGAAGAGCTTCTCGTGCAGGCGTCGTACGACGGTGGCGTGGCGCTTCCACTCGCGGTTCAGCTCGGCGACGGGGTCGGTGCGCAGGCCCAACGAGCGGCCCAGGCGGCGCTGGTCGGCCTCCTCGACGGGCACCAGATGGGTGCGGCGCAACCGGTAGAGCTGGATGCGGTGTTCCATCGCGCGCAGGAAGCGGTAGGCGTCGTCGAGCCGGGCGGCGTCCTCGCGGCCGACGTAGCCGCCGGCGGCGAGGGCCTCAAGGGCGACGAGCGTGGTGCCGCTGCGCAGCGAGACATCGGCCCGGCCGTGCACCAACTGGAGGAGCTGGACGGCGAATTCGACGTCCCGCAGACCGCCGGGGGCGAGCTTGAGCTCGCGGTCGATCTCGGCGGCGGGGATGTTCTCGACCACCCGGCGGCGCATCTTCTGCACGTCGGTGACGAAGTTCTCGCGCTCGGCCGCCTGCCACACGAGGGGGTCGAGAGCGGCGACGTACTCCGCGCCGAGCGCCAGGTCGCCGGCCACCGGGCGGGCCTTCAACAGGGCCTGGAACTCCCAGGTCTTGGCCCAGCGCTGGTAGTAGGCGAGGTGGCTGGCGAGGGTGCGCACCAGCGGGCCGTTGCGGCCCTCGGGGCGGAGGTTGGCGTCGACGGGCCAGATCGAGCCCTCGACGGTGGTCTCCGAGCAGATCCGCATCATGTGCGCGGCGAGCTTGGTGGCGGCGCGCAGCGCCTTGCCCTCGTCGGCGCCGTCGACCGCCTCGCCGACGAAGATGACGTCGACGTCGGAGACGTAGTTCAACTCGTGGCCGCCGCACTTGCCCATCGCGATCACCGCGAGCCGGCACAGCGCCGCGTCCTCGGGCGCGGCGGCGCCCGCGATGGCGAGGGCGGCGCGCAGGGTGGCGGTGGCGAGGTCGGCGAGTTCGGCGGCGGTCTGCGCGAGGTCGGTGGTGCCGCACACGTCACGGGCGGCGATGGACAGCAGGCAGCGGCGGTAGGCGACGCGGAGCGCGACCGGGTCGCCAGCCCCGGCGAGACCGCGTACGAACTCCTCCACCCCGGGGTGCAGGTCGCGCGGCTCGTACATGACGAGGGCGTGCCAGTCGCGCGGGTGCCGGGCGAGGTGGTCGCCCAGGGCGGCGGAGGCCCCGAGCACACCGAGCAGCCGGTCCCGCAGGGGTTTCGCCGCGATCAGCGTGTCGGTCAGCTCGCGCCGGGCGGTGGGCTCGGGCTGCGCCTCCAGGAGCCGTACAAGACCCTGGAGGGCGAGGTCGGGGTCGGCGGTGGCGCCCAGCGCTTCGAGCAGGACCGGGTCGTTCCTTATCGGCGCCAGTTCCGTGCTGTCCAGGAGCCGCTCGGCGGCCGAGGGATCGGTGAAGCCGTGCCGCAGCAGCCGCGTGAAGGTACTGCTTCTGCGTCCCGGCGCCGTCATCCTCGGCCTCCCTCGGATCAAGGTCGTTCGGATCTAGGTCGTATCGTCCCGAGCCTAACCGCAGGTGCGGGCGGGGGCGCCGGGGCGTGCGGCGAGGAGTTGCGGAGGGGCGCGGGCCCGCCTTCGTCCGCGCTGTGGCGCCGCGCACGGTTTTCGGCTTCGGTAAGAGGCGGGGAGCCGTTCAGCCGGACGCGCTGGCGGTTCGAGTGATGTGCCTGACAAAGGAGTCAAGCCATGGACATGACCCTCGAAGTGATCCTGCTGCCGGTCTCGGACGTGGACCGGGCCAAGGCGTTCTACCAGGACAAGGTCGGCTTCCACGTGGATCTCGACGGCGAGGTGATGGAGGGCGTGCGGATCGTGCAGCTCACGCCGCCGGGGTCCGGCTGTTCGATCGCGCTGGTCGACGGCTTGCAGGTGCCGACCGGGACACCGCAGCCGGGGACGTACCACGGCATGCAACTGTGCGTGCAGGACGCGAAGGCGGCCTACGACGAGCTGACCGCGCGCGGGCTCGACGTCAGCGAGCCGGTGCAGTTCGCGCCGCAGGACGGGGCCACCTTCATGTACTTCAAGGATCCGGACGGGAACGGCTGGGCGATCCAGGAGTACCGCAAGCGGGCGACCGAGCCGCTGCACCAGGTGCTGGCCCAACTGGCCGGACCGCAGGACTAGTTCGACACCGACATCAATTCACCACTTCTTCATCCGGCGGGTTGGGGGTGACGGGACGCGGGCATTTTGGCGTGTGCATGCTCTGTCCGCACCGTCACCCCCGTCCTCCCCCCCACCCGGAGGTTGAAGTGTCCGGCAGTTCCCTCGATCCCACTGGCACCGCCAGTCCGGTTGGTCCCGTTGCTCCCGTTGGTTCCGTTGCTCCCGTCGGTTCCGTGTACCGCCGCAGCCGCGCCGTCGTGGCGTCCGCGCTCGCCTTCTCGGCGGCGGCCGTCGGGGTCTGGACAGGCTTCGGCAGCGCCTCGACCGCGCACGCGGCGACCACGGTGCCGACCCCGGACCACGTCGTCGTCGTGGTGATGGAGAACCACGCCTACAGCCAGGTCATCGGCTCCTCCAGCGCCCCCTACATCAACTCGCTCGCGTCCGGCGGCGCCGCCCTCACCCAGTCGTACGGCATCACCCACCCGAGCCAGCCGAACTACTTCGCCCTGTTCTCCGGCTCCACCCAGGGCATCACCAGCGACAGCTGCTACACCGCGGGCTTCTCCTCGGCCGCGAACCTCGCCTCCGAGGTGACGGCGGCGGGCGGCACCTGGGCCAGCTACAACGAGACGCTGCCCAGCCAGGGTTCGACGACGTGCAGCAGCGGAAACTACGCCCGCAAGCACAACCCGTGGTTCGGTTTCTCCAACGTCGCGACCTCGACCGCGAAGACCTTCGCGCAGTTCCCGACCGACTACACGACCCTCCCCGACATCTCCTTCGTCACCCCCAACCTGTGCAGCGACATGCACGACTGCTCGGTGGCGACCGGCGACACCTGGCTGAAGAACAACCTCGGCGCGTACGCCACCTGGGCCAAGACCCACAACAGCCTCCTCGTGGTCACCTTCGACGAGGACAACCTGCTCAGCGGCAACCGCATCCCGACGGTCCTCTACGGCCAGCCGGTGAAGGCGGGTTCGACGTCCTCGACCACGTACAACCACTACAACCTGCTGCGGACCCTGGAGGACTCCCAGGGCCTGTCCACCCACGCGGGCAACGCGGCCTCGGCCGCGGACATCACCGGCGTCTGGGCGTCCTGACATGTACGTGGCGGACAGCCGCGCCCGTACCGGCGGCACCACCGGTACCGCAGGTACCGCGGCTGCCACGGCGCGGGTGTCCGCCGTGGTCGCCCCCACGGTCCTCGCGCTCGGCGCGGTCAGCCTGATCACCGACGTGTCGTCCGAGATGGTGACCGCGGTGCTGCCGCTGTACCTGGTGACGGGCCTCGGCCTCTCCCCGCTGGGCTTCGGTCTCCTGGACGGCGTCTACAACGGCTTCTCGGCCCTCGTCCGGCTGGCCGGCGGCCACCTGGCCGACCGGGGCGGCGGCCGGCACAAGTGGATCGCGGGCATCGGCTACGCCGTGTCGGCGGCCTGCAAGCCGCTTCTCCTCCTGGCCCACACCCTCACCCCCATCGGCCTGATCCTGGCCGCCGACCGCACGGGCAAGGGCCTGCGCACCGCACCGCGCGACGCGCTGATCTCGCTGTCCTCCACCCCGGAGAACCGGGGTCGCGCCTTCGGCGTGCACCGCGCGATGGACACGGCGGGCGCGCTGCTCGGCCCGCTGGTGGCATTCCTGATCCTGCGGGCGACGGTCGACGGGTACGACGCGGTGTTCACGGTGAGTTTCTGCGTGGCCGTGGTCGGAGTCCTGGTGCTGGTGCTGTTCGTGCCGGGCGGCCGAGGACCGGCGCAGCCCCGAACACAGGCGCAGCCCCGAACACCGGCACCGGTACCGGCGCCTTCGAGCAGCCGCCCCACCCTGGGCGCGGCCTTCGCGCTCCTCGCCCGCCGCGACCTGCGCCGCATCACGATCTGCGCGCTGCTGCTGGGCCTGGCGACGGTCAGCGACTCCTTCGTCTACCTGCTCCTGCAACGCCGACTCGGCGTCCCCGACCGCTGGTTCGCCCTGCTGCCGCTGGGCACGGCGGCGGCCTTCCTGCTGCTCGCCGTACCCCTGGGCCGCCTCGCGGACCGCGTCGGCCGCTGGCGGGTGTTCCTCGCCGGCCACGGCGCGCTGCTCACGGCGTACGCCCTGCTGCTGACGTCCTGGCACGGCACGGCCCTCCCCTACGCCGTCCTCCTCCTGCACGGCGGTTTCTACGCGGCGACCGACGGCGTGCTGATGGCGGTGGCCTCCGACAGCGTGCCGGAGGAACTGCGCTCCTCGGGCCTGGCGCTGGTGCAGACGGGCCAGGCGGCGGCGCGGTTCGTGTGCTCGCTGGGCTTCGGGGCGGCCTGGACGCTGTGGGGCGACCGTACGGCGCTGCTGGCGTCGACGGCAGCGCTGGCGGTGTGCGCGGTGTTCGCGCTGACGCTCCGACCTGTCCGGGAGACCGTTTCATGACCGTACGCAATCGCGTCCTGGTGCTCTGCCTGGCGATCGTGCTGCTGGCCGGGGTCGCCGTCGCCTCCGTACTGCACGCCTCGGCGCGCGCCGACCAGCGGGACCGGGCCCGGCCCGGCGGCCCGAAGATCACCGCGGGCGGCATCACCCTCACCTCGCCCGGCACCATGGTGTTCCGCAACATGGCCTGGGGCCCGCACCGCGACGAACTGACCACGGTCCCGGCCGCCGACCCCTCCGGCCCCCGCACCGCCTCCGGCCTCAAGTGCCTGCGCTTCTACGCCAGTTCGGGCACGGGAGTCTGTCTCCAGGCGGTCCACGGCACGGTCACGGACACCTACCGCGCGCTGATCCTCGACGCCCACCTCAAGGTGCGGGCCCGCTACGACGTCCCGGGCATCCCCTCCCGGGCCCGGGTCTCCCCCACGGGTCACTTCGCGGCCTGGACGGCGTTCGTCGGCGGCGACTCGTACGCGGGCACGAACTTCTCCACGCGCGCGGCGATCGTCGACACCAGGACGGGCCGGCTGATCCCGTCCCTCGAATCCTTCCGCGTCCGCAAGGACGGCCACGCCTACCACGCGGCCGACGACAACTTCTGGGGCGTGACCTTCGCGGCGGACGACCGCACGTTCTACGCGACGCTGGCGACGAAGGGCCGGACATACCTGGTCAGGGGCGACCTGAAGACCCGCACACTCACCACGGTCCACGCGAACGTCGAGTGCCCGTCCCTCTCCCCCGACGGCACCCGCATCGCCTTCAAGAAACGCGTACGGGGCCTCCCGAAGGACGCCCCCTGGCACCTGTACGTCCTCGACCTCCGCACCATGCGCGAAACCCCACTGGCCGAACCCCGCAGCGTCGACGACCAGGCGGTATGGCAAGACTCCCGCACGATCGTCTACGCCCTGCCCGGCGACTACGGCGCGGACCTGTACGCGATACCGGCAGACGGCACGGGAAAGCCGCGGCGCATCAGCACCGCGGCGGTATCGCCCGCGTTCGTGCGGTGAGACAGAGTCGCCGGGCTAGAGCACTGGCAGGTTCTTCCGCAGCTCGAACGCCGTGACCTCGCTGCGGTACTCCTCCCACTCCGCCTTCTTGTTGCGGAGGAAGTGGCGCGGCCCAGAAGCGACCTCACGCGATCGACGCTGGCGCAGCGTTGGCCAGTAGCCGCGCGGTCGTCAGTGGTCGTCGTTGGTCGCCTTAGGCCGCCCTTCGACGGCCCACAGACGGCCCGACAACCTCTTCGTCCCGAACGCGGTCGGGGCCTGCGTGACCTCGCTCGGGGGCCACTAACCTGCCGGTTTGGCTCCAGCGTTGTCCCCTACCGTCCGGGACGATCTAGGTTCGGCCGCATTGCATGGCCCCCTGTTTGGCCCCCCGTTCACTTCATCGAAGCCGAGCCCTAGCAGGGTGGCTCACCCCCGGCGGAGGGGCAGTGAACCTTGGCGAGTGGCCAAGGGCAGCGGGGGCGCCGCGACCTGACTTGCTGCCTGTGTCGTATCTACAGGGTGGATTTCGTGATTCTGCACATGATCAGCCACTCTTTGGCTACGCTGTGCAGCACTCCGCGCTACTGACACAACCTAGAAGTTGGGCTACGCTGGTGCCACTGCCCTCATTTAACGATCATGGCTACCTGCCCCCTGGGGAGCATGAGGCCACATGGGAGGAAGTTGAGAAGGTACTCGGTTGGAACTTCAAGAGGAAAGATCTTCTTGTCGGACTTCACTATGTCGTGAAGTCTCTTGTGGAGTTTGGGGTGACTGAGTTCTATCTGGACGGATCGTTTGTCACAAATAAGGTCCGACCGGGGGACGTCGAAGTCATCTACATGCCGCCCAAGGGTGTCGACACGAGGCAATGGGGACTCTTCTCGTTTGCTCAACATGACACCTTGAAGAAGCGGTACAAGATTGACCTCTGGCCGTATCCGTCACCTCAGCCAACGAGTTCTGGTTACGTGACCATCAAGGAATTCTTTTCCTCGGATCTCGACGATGTTCCCAAAGGGATTGTTCGCCTCAGCTTGGAGGGTTTCGAGTGATTCGAAATGATAGGCAACTTTCCATTGCCCGCAGGAAGCTAGATAAATTGCGGGAGGCTGCATCTCGGGCCACCGGGGAAGATGTGCAAGTATGGGAAACTCTCGCGCAGGAAGTCGCGTGCGACATAGACGAGTTTCTGGCAATTCGCAGCGGCTCTGTAAAGGCGTTCGAGGTTAATTCTCTTGATGCTCTCCCTGGGAGTTTCATTAAGGCCCGAATCGCACAAGGAATCACCCAGGCAGAGCTCGCTTCCCGCTTGGGCGTGAGTGAGCAAATGGTGCAGAAGGATGAGGCTGGCGGGTACGAAAGTGCGGGAATAGATCGGATCGCTGACGTATGTGACGCCCTCGGGTATGAGCTCGTTGGGCGCCTTCAGCCTGCTGGAAATACGCGCATCTACGTGAGTATCGCATCGGAAGCGCCTACATCTCCCCCGCAGCCCGTCCAGTTTCACTCGGAAACGACGACTATGTTCGTTTCCAACGTAGCACCTGTGCCAATCGCCAATCATCCAATGCATTTCTACAGGGGGCTTCCTTCGTGAGGGTCGAGCATGTATTGCTCACTGAGGGTGTGGGCGCAGATATTCGAAATGCGATGACGCTGATTGGCTTTAATCAGCGAGTCATTAATGCCCACGCGGTACCCTTCTCGTTCCGTCAAACTCTCGTAATCGGGCTGATCGACGATTCAGAGGATGACGGAGTTGCCCCTTCAGGGCAGCTGGCAATCAACCTGGTGAACCCGCAGGGCGTCGCTGTTTTTGCGCTCAATCAGGCAATCCAACTCAATCAGCGAAGTCGCAAAGATGTCCCAGGGTTCACCAATATCGCGATGGATGTCCAGTTTTCGGGGTCAGTGCGCGGGCGATATACCCTGCAGTTGACGTGGCAGGATGCTGTCGGAGAGGCCGAGAAGCACGAGATTTCGGTCTACGTGGTGGACGCTGCTGAAGGCTGATGCCGACAAAGTCGACCGGCGTCTCTCCGTTCTTACGATGCTAGCGAGGCATGAAGCCTGGCTTCTGCTAAGCGAGTGAGTGAAACCGCGGAATGTAGTCCAGCGCCGCTGGCTCGGAGCTGTACCGGCGCCGCATCTCGGCAGCGAGTTCACGGTTGGTCATGATGAGCGACGGCACCGACTGTCGTCCCCTTCAAGGGCGCGCTCCCCCATGATGAGTGCCTGCTCCAAGTCGCCTTCGCGTGCCGCCGTAACGCCCAGCGTGACTCGGGCTTCCGCATTGCGCATCGATGAGCGCTCGGCTCCGTCGAAGTCCGCGCCCGCCCTCAGAGGGCGGTATATGGCGTGATGCTGCGTTTGTTGTCGCTGGAACGTGTGGCGCAGGTGTATCGGGGCTGATCGGGGTGTCCTGTCGTGCTGGAGTGTTCCTCGTGAGCGATCGCCAGCCCTGCAAGAGCGACTTATCCGATGAGCGGTGGGCCCTGATCGAACCCGTCATCGCCTCCTGGAAGGCTCAGCATCCCTCCGTCAGCGGCCACCGGGGCGCGTACGAGATGCGGGAGATCGTCAACGCCCTGCTCTACCAGTCCCGTACCGGCTGCCAGTGGGACTACCTCCCCCACGACCTGCCCTGGTCGGAGCAGTGAAGTACTACCTCTACAAGTGGCGCGACGACGGCACCAACCAGACCCTTCACAACCTGCTGCGCTGGCAGGTCCGCGAGAGTCGGGGGCGCAAGGCCGACCCGAGCCTGGTGGTGCTCGACACCCAGAGCCTGCACGCGGCCGCCGGGGTGCCCGCCGACACCACCGGAAGGGACGCGGCAGAAAAAAGTCCCATGCCACAAACGCGGCCTGGCAGTTGATGTTCTCGGTCTGGTGATCGCGGTGGTGGTACTGGCCGCTTCCGCGCACGACAACGTCGCCGGCATCGCCTTGCTGGACAAGGTCGCCGCCGACACCGACACGGTGTACAAGGCCCTGGTAGACCAGGGGTTCAAGACCGCCGTCGTCGACCACGGGCAGATGGTGGGCATCGACGTCGAAGTCATCGAGCGCAACCCGGCAGCCAGAGGGTTCGTCCCGCAGCCCAAGAGGTGGGTGGTGGAGCAGGTGAATGGGATCATGATGCTGCACCGCAGGCTGGTACGGGACTACGAGCATCGGCCCGCCTCCGCCGAGTCGAGGGTGTACTGGGCCATAAGCGACCGGATGACCCGGATGCTCACCGCGACATCCGCTCCCGCTTGGCGCGGCGCATGAGCGGCAGCGACCTGGCCTTGGGAGCGGTGCTGGCGCACCTGGAGGAGCAAGAGCGCGAGATCGCCGCGCAGGCCCAGGCGACGCGAGGACGCATCTCGGAACTCGCAGCGCAATTGGAGGAGTTCGCCCAGCTCGCCGAGGAAGTACGCATCACCCGCAAGACCCTGCTGGCGCTCCCTGATCCATCCCCGCCGACGCCGCCGGTCGCGAAGCTGCTGGACCATCCGGCCTACCAGCAGATCATGGCGGTGTTCGCCGCAGCCGACGCCCCACTGCGGGCACGGGCGGTCTGCGAGGCAATGGATCTGGAGATCGCGCCCAACAATGTCAACAACGTCCGGCTGAAACTCAAGCGGCTGGCCAACCGCGGGATCCTGACGGAGACCGAGCAAGGGGTGTTCACCCTGCCGCGACCGTAACCTCGGTCGCTGACATCGGGCATCAGCTCGCGCGTCGCCCTGCGAGCAGGTCCTGGAGCGACTGGGACTGGAGTTGCAGGGGCGGAGCCATGTCGCCGAAGGACTTGCTAAACGCTTGCGGCGACCGCTCCAGTTCCATGAGCACGTGCTCTGCTGTGTCGTTGCCGGCAAGGTCGGGCGCCAGGGCCGCGCAGACCCGAACGCCTGCACGTGGGTCAGTCAGCCAGGGGCGCGTGTCGCCGCCGAGGTGGCCGATGGCGATCACCATCGTCGCCAGGTCGTACGAGGACTCGATGGCCAGGGCCATCGACGCCAACTGTTTCACCAGCTCCGAACGTTGCGCGGAGGCCGCGGGATGCCGCGCCAGTGCCCCAACCGCTGCGGCGGCACATGTCCTGCGCCTGGCACGTTCCGACGCGAGGTACGGCAGTGTTCGCTGCAGCAGAACGGGAACCACGTCGAAGCAGGCGAGCGCCGCCTGATCGAGGACGAGTTCACCCAGCCCTGTACCGTCCTGCCACATCCGGGCCCGGCCATCCTCATCGGCCGACACGTACTCGACCGTCCAGCCCCGCAGCTCCGGCGCGCGGTCCTGGACCCGAGCACGGATCTCCGTCGTCTGGTCGCCGAGGTCGGCGGCGGCGCCGACCACGTACAGATAGGCGAGCATGGCATCGGGCAGCGAGGGATCGCCGAGCCCCAGCAGCGGGTTGTCCAGGAGCTCGGCGACAAGCATCGCGGTGGGCGCCGTCGCAGGCCATGCCTTGCCCTCGCGGCGAAGCGTCGCCGACCACAGGTGCGAGTACCCGTCGACAGAAGCCCGCGCATCCTTGCCGAGGAGAGCTGCCAGGTGCCGCGGCGTGTCGCTGGCAGGTCCCGAGGCATGGAACAAGCCGGACCAGTCCACCTCACGCATTCGGTCATCCACAACGAGGATCGTGCCACAACACTTCGTCGTGCTCACGGCCCGAACTCACTCCGGATCAGTGGACATGCTCGCCCGGCCCGGCACGCTCACTCCTCACGCGAATACCTGGCCCGCCAACCTCACTCAACCGAGCCACGAACTTGACATCAGCTTGCGTATCGCCCACTCAGAGCACCGACCTGACGACCCGAGAGACGGTCACCTCTACGTTTCGCGGCCACGCGATCCCCTACCTGGGGTCACGCCCCCTCAGTTCCTTCAAGCCGGAACACATCCGCGACTGGCTGAGCGAGTTGGGCGGGCCGTACCCGCGACGTCGTACCGGCGCGTGATCTACAACAACGTATCGACCATCCTCAACGCGGCCGTCGACGACGGTCACTTGCCGAAGAATCCGTGCCGCGCGCAATCCGTACGCCCTCCCGCACCAGGGACTGGCCGCGTCGTGCCGTGGACAGCCGAGCGAGTCTTCGACGTCCGGGAGGCGCTGCCGGGGCGCTTCCGCACGGCGGTCGACCTCGGGGCGGGATGCGGTCTGCGACAGGGAGAGATCTTCGGGCTCCCTGTCGACGAAATCGACTTCGAGTCCGGTTGGCTGCACATCGTGAATCAGGTCAAGGTGACGACCGACGGTCTCGTCTTCGGCCCGCCGAAGCGAGACAAGCTCCGTGACGTTCCCTTGCCCGATCGCATGGCTGACGTCCTCAAACGCCACATGAAGGAGTTCCCACCGGTCCCGATCACGCTGCCGTGGCTGCGGAAGGACCGCCGCCTGGTGACGCGCAAGTTGCTATTCACCCGCCTCGACGGCGCGGGAGCGGTGCGGCGGACGGACTTCAACGACCGCGCTTGGAAGCCCGCTCTCGTCGCGGCAGGGGTGATACCCGAGCCGAAGCCGGGTGAGCGTCACCAGGCTGCGCGCCAGCACGGCATGCACGCGCTAAGGCACTTCTACGCGTCGGTCCTACTGAACTCCGGGGAGAACATCAAGGCGCTGAGCCACTACCTTGGGCATAACGATCCGGGGTTCACGCTGCGGGTGTACACGCACCTCATGCCAAGTAGCGACGCGCGGGCCCGGAACGCAGTAGACGGCCTGTATGGCCGCGAAGCTGCCACCTCAAACAGCCCAGAGCACAACTAGCCAATGTGACTAGGGACACACGAAAGACCTAGCAAGGAACGTCTCGCATGTAGAACTCTACTTAGCCCCTAGGTAGAGTACGAGCATGGTCTCGCCGCGAATGACCCTCACCACGCAGCTGGTGCTCCGCGCTCTACTGGAGCGCCCGACGGAGGAACGGTATGGCCTTGAGCTCGGCGAAAGCGCCGGCCTCCCATCCGGAACCCTGTACCCGATCCTTGCCCGCCTTGAGGCCTGGTCATGGGTCGCTTCCCACTGGGAGGACGTCGATCCTTCGCTAGCAGGTCGACCCCGAAGGCGCTATTACACACTCACACGCCACGGAGCAGAACAAGCCAGGCTTGCACTCGCAAGCGTAGATGCCCGAAGGAGCAGGACATCCCGATTGACTGCGGGTACCGCCACTCTGCATCCCCGTGGAGGTACAGCCTGATGAACGAGTCAATGAACGCGACGCCTGAGGTTCGAGTCATCACAGCACCGAATTCGATCAACACGCTGGAATCGGCTCGTGATTGGGAGAGCGTGCGCGACGGTCTATCGATCGAGGCAAGCGACTTGGCCGAGGACCTTGAGATTTTGATGGCCCGGCTACGCCAAGAACGCAAGCGCCAAGGACTAACCCAGGCCGCAGTGGCCCAAAAAATGAAGGTCTCCCAGTCACGCGTCTCAGCCATTGAGACCGGGGCGATCAAAGCGACAGAAGTTGGCACGCTGGCGAGGTACCTGAACGCGCTGGGAGTAAGGCTTAAGCTCACCGCCGAGTTCAGAGGCTAAGCCTGAAGACGCCCACCTGCAGACCGCTGCCCAATGCGGCCCCGGCTCCAGCCGGGGCCGTTACTTGTTGCCGAATCGGCTGTTACAGGACAGGAGGCACGTTGCAGGACATACCCACTTCGCGAGATCGGGCATGAACCTCACCGCCACCATCTGCACAATACAAAGGTTCTAAATACAACCCACATGTGGTGTAGCCTGCTGGACGTGACCGCACCGTGGCTTGTAGTAGTACACGAGGACGTCGAAGCATGGCTCGCCGGTGTCATAACCGGGGACCCGACTGCCGCAAGGTACGCGGTAGCCGCTTTGGAGGCCTTACGGCACATTGCTCCTGAACTTCTGTCGCGCCAGGCCGAAGCCTCGCACGACACCACAGGGATCCGCGAAGACAAAGATGAGCCCCACACTTCCACACGCACCTTGCAGATCCAATGCGCCGTCGAACCGCATCGCCGACTGACGTACGTCCGCCTATGCACTCTTGAAGGAAGCGGGGACCGGGTCGGCACGGTGGTGTACCGATGCCACCCCACGTCAGTGTTTGAGCGCCCCAGCAGGAAGGGCCGTCGTCGGGTTCTATCGCAACGAGCGACTCAGCTAATCGTTGGGGTGATCGCGCAGGTACTACCAGCGAGAGAGCAGGCCCGTTACAGAGAAGAATTCCTCGGTGAACTGTATGTTCTCGGAGCGCGAGGCCGTTGGGCCCAATGGCTCTACGCCCTCAGGCTCGCCAAGTCCGCCATCTCGCTCCGAATGGAGCTCGTCCGCTCCTCCAAGCAACACCAGGTGATCAAGTGAGTCCCCGGCAGAGTGGCGGACGACAACCTGGCATCGTTGCAGGCGCAGTAACAATAGCTGGTGCGGGCGGTGGTGGGGGCGGCGTAGCTCTCCTCGCCTCAGCGGGCGCACCCAGCTGGACCATCGCCGTTGTAGCGGCCTGCGGCGCTATCGGCACCCTTGGAGGCATCACCCTCGGCGTCGTGCAATCCGTGTTCCCCCAAGAATCAAAAGACCGGCTTGAGTGGTGGAAGGACCGCAGGAAGCACAAACGCGGACACGACAGGGAGGAGCAAGCCCAGGAAACACCGATGCAGGGGGGCACGAGCCGCCTCAGCGTCGACAAACAGGCTGCTCTGCCTTCCGACGGCCCGCAGGCGGCCCAGCAGGAATCCCGTAGGGACAGGCGACGGACGCCGTCTCCACCGCCTGCTAGCTGATAATCGAACCAAGACGCCTCTGACCTGCGCCTACAGCACCGGCAGGTTCTTCCGCAGCTCGAACGCGGTCACCTCGGACCGGTACTCCTCCCACTCCGCCTTCTTGTTGCGGAGGAAGAAGTCGAAGACGTGTTCGCCGAGGGCCTCGGCTACCAGGTCGCTGCGTTGCATCAGGGTCAGGGCCTCGCCGAGGTTCTGCGGGAGGGGCTCGATGCCCATCGCGCGGCGCTCCGCGTCGGAGAGGGCCCAGACGTCGTCCTCGGCGCCCGGCGGGAGCTCGTAGCCCTCTTCGATGCCCTTGAGGCCGGCGGCGAGGAGGAGGGCGTAGGCCAGGTAGGGGTTGGCGCCGGAGTCGAGGGAGCGGACCTCGACGCGCGCGGAGCCGGTCTTGCCGGGCTTGTACATGGGGACGCGGACCAGGGCGCTGCGGTTGTTGTGGCCCCAGCAGATGTACGAGGGGGCCTCGCCGCCGGCGCCGGCGGTGCGCTCGGAGCCGCCCCAGATGCGCTTGTAGGAGTTGACCCACTGGTTGGTGACGGCGGAGATCTCCGCCGCGTGCTTCAGCAGGCCCGCGATGAAGGAGCGGCCGACCTTGGAGAGCTGGTACTCGGAGCCGGACTCGTAGAACGCGTTGCGGTCGCCCTCGAAGAGGGAGAGGTGGGTGTGCATGCCCGAGCCGGGGTGCTCCGAGAACGGCTTCGGCATGAACGTGGCCTGCACGCCCTGCTCCAGCGCGACCTGCTTCATGACCAGGCGGAAGGTCATGATGTTGTCGGCGGTGGAGAGCGCGTCGGCGTAGCGGAGGTCGATCTCCTGCTGGCCGGGGGCGCCCTCGTGGTGGGAGAACTCGACCGAGATACCCATCGACTCCAGCATGGTGATCGCCTGGCGGCGGAAGTCCATGCCCACGTTCTGCGGGGTGTGGTCGAAGTAGCCGGAGTTGTCGGCGGGGGTGGGGCGGGAGCCGTCGAGGGGGCGGTCCTTGAGGAGGAAGAACTCGATCTCCGGGTGGGTGTAGAAGGTGAAGCCCAGGTCGGAGGTCTTGGCGAGGGCGCGCTTGAGGACGTAGCGCGGGTCCGCGAAGGACGGGGAGCCGTCCGGCATGAGGATGTCGCAGAACATGCGGGCCGTGCCGGGGGCCTCGGCGCGCCAGGGCAGGACCTGGAAGGTGGAGGGGTCCGGCTTGGCGATCATGTCGGACTCGTACACGCGGGCGAAGCCCTCGATGGCCGAGCCGTCGAAGCCGATGCCCTCGTCGAAGGCCTGTTCCAGCTCGGCGGGGGCCACGGCGACGGACTTGAGGAAGCCCAGCACGTCCGTGAACCACAGCCGTACGAACCGGATGTCGCGCTCCTCCAACGTCCGGAGCACGAACTCCTGCTGCTTGTCCATCTTCCGCTTCCCCATCCTTGCTGGTCAGGCCGCCTGTCCTCGTACCGCAGGAGGCGGTCGGGCACCTGAGCATCCCACCACAACACCATTTCGTGCGCGTTGCCGACCTTGATCGACCGGCCGTCATCGGGCCGAACGGCTCACGAACGGCAGGTGTCCCGCGCCGATGCCCGTCTGCTGACCATCTTGCCTGCTCGGACTGACATTCGTAATGCCTGGCATGGGGGCATCGCGGTCTTCCGCGGTCTTTGCTGTGGGCGCCCTACGGGAACCCTTTCCTCCCCCACTACGATCAGTGGGTCCCGACCTTCCCGTCCCTTCCCCCAAAAGGACACACACCTCATGGGTTCCGCGAAGAACACCGGCAACGCGGCGCGCAAGGCCCGCATCGAGGAGATGCGGCGCGCCGAGCAGGCCCGCGAGCGGCGCGCCAAGCTCGTGAAGATCGTGGCGAGCACGGTGGTCGCCGCCGGTCTCGTCATCGGCGGGGTGGCCGTCGTGCACGCGCAGTCCGGCAAGAAGGACAGTTCCGCGAGCGACTCCAAGAACTCCGGTTCCGGGCACTTCGTGGCCGGCGCGGACGGCGTGAACACCTGGAAGGGGACGCTGGGCCGCACCCACGTCACCGGCACGGTGAACTACCCGATGCACCCGCCGGTCGGCGGCAACCACAACCCGGTCTGGCTGAACTGCAACGGTGACGTCTACACCAAGGCCGTCAAGGACGAGAACGCGGTGCACGCGCTGGAGCACGGCGCGGTCTGGGTGACGTACAACAAGAAGGCCTCGGCGGCCGACGTGCAGGCGCTGGCGACGAAGGTGAAGTCGACGCCGTACTCGCTGATGAGTCCCTACGACAGCCAGAAGGACCCGATCATGCTGTCGGCGTGGGGGCACCAGCGGACCGTGAAGAGCGCGAGCGACCCGGCGGTGAACTCGTTCTTCGAGAAGTTCGTGCAGGGCAGCCAGACCCCGGAGCCGGGTGCGGCCTGCACGGGCGGGCTGTCGCAGTGAGGCAGGTGGGAATGATCGCGGGGGCCGCGGCGACGGCGCTGGTCGCGGCCGGCGCGATCACCTACGCGGTCGCGGAGGACGGCAGCCGCTCGGCCGACTCCCCCACTCCTACGGCGAGTTCGGCGGACGCCGGGTTCGCGCGGGACATGGCGGTCCACCATCAGCAGGCCGTCGAGATGTCGTACATCGTGCGGGATCGCACCAAGAACGTGGAGGTGCGGCGGCTCGCCTACGACATCGCGCAGACGCAGGCCAATCAACGGGGCATGCTGCTGGGCTGGTTGGACCTGTGGAACCTGCCGAAGGTGTCGGCCGATCCGCCGATGACCTGGATGGGCATGGGTGGCATGGCGTCCGGCAAGGACGGTGCGCTGATGCCGGGGATGGCGACCAACACCGAGCTGAAGAAGCTGGGTTCGCTGAGCGGCAAGGCCGCCGAGATCTTCTTCCTCCAGCTCATGACGGACCATCACAAGGGCGGTATCCACATGGCCGAGGGATGTGTGGAGAAGTGCCGGGTGGGGGTGGAGAAACGGCTGGCGCAGGGGATGGTGGACGCGCAGCAGTCGGAGATCCAGCTGATGGCCGACATGCTCAAGGAACGTGGCGCAAAAGCACGTTCGTAAAGCGACCCCGGTCGTTCGTTACACGCCCGTAAGGAAAAAAGCCCCCAATTCGCCCTGGCTGACGGTTCCTTGGGTTTCTCTTGACTTTCGCGTTCCCCTGGCATGAACGGTTCATCGAAAGAGTGGCCCCCACGTGTGATCCATCCACGGACCCTCCCGCCGCAGGTTCCGTGCGGATCCGCATGACCGACCACTCCATGCGTCGAACCGCATAGCAGGGGGTTTTATGAGATCCAATCGCGCCACCATGCGCGCCGGCGTGAGCATGGCAGCGACACTGCCCATGATCGCCGGCGCTCTGGCGCTCGGCATACCCGCGGCGCACGCCGCGGACACCCCGGGCCGGGACGCCCTCGCGGGCACCAAGCCCGCGTGGGCGACGGCCAAGGCGGACAAGGGAGCGACCTCCGACAGCTCCAAGGTCTCCGCCCGGGTCTACTTCGCCGGCCGGAACGCCTCCGGTCTCGCGGCGTACGCCAAGGCCGTCTCCGACCCGAGTTCGGCCCTGTACGGCAAGTACCTGAGCGCCGCTCAGGTGCAGCAGCGCTTCGGCGCCACGACGGCCCAGGTGACCGCCGTCAAGTCCTGGCTGAAGTCCGCCGGGCTGAAGGTCACCGGCACCACGCAGCACTACGTCACCGTCTCCGGTGACGTGGCGGCGGTCGAGAAGGCGTTCAGCACCTCGCTGCACAACTACGCGAAGGGCTCGAAGACCTACCGCGCCCCGTCGAAGACGGCCTCCGCGCCGGACAGCCTGAACGGTGCCGTCCTGACCGTCACCGGTCTCGACAACGCCCCGCACAAGGCGAACCACGACGACACGCTGCCGGGCCCGGCCGCGGTGTTCAAGAACGCCGGACCGTTCTCCTCGTACTACGGCTCCAACACCGCGACCACCCTCCCCTCGGCCTACGGCAAGAAGATCCCGTACGCCGTCCAGGGCTACACCGGCAAGCAGCTGCGGGCCGCCTACGGCGCCGGCAAGTACACGGGCAAGGGCGTGCGCGTCGCCATCACCGACGCCTACGCCTCGCCGACCATCGCGTTCGACGCGGCCACCTACGCGAAGAACCACGGCGACGCCTCCTGGAAGACCAGCCAGCTCAAGCAGGTCCTGCCCAGCAACTACACCAACACGGGCGCCGACGAGTGCGACGCCTCGGGCTGGTACGGCGAGGAGACCCTCGACGTCGAGGCCGTGCACGCGGTGGCGCCGGACGCGAACGTCACATACGTGGGCGCCGCCTCCTGCCTGGACGACGACCTGCTCGACTCGCTGAGCAAGATCGTCGACAACCACCTGGCCGACATCGTCTCCAACTCGTGGGGCGACATCGAGGCCAACCAGACCCCGGACCTCGCCGCCGCCTACGACCAGGTGTTCCAGCTGGGCGCGGTCGAGGGCATCGGCTTCTACTTCTCCTCCGGTGACAACGGCGACGAGGTCGCCAACACCGGCACGAAGCAGGTCGACACCCCGGCCAACTCGGCGTGGGTGACGGCGGTCGGCGGTACCTCCCTCGCCGTCGGCAAGGGCGACAAGTACCTGTGGGAGACCGGCTGGGGCACCGAGAAGGCCGCCCTGTCGGCCGACGGCAAGAGCTGGACCGGCTTCCCCGGCGCCTTCACCTCGGGCGCGGGCGGCGGCACCAGCAAGACGGTGAACGAGCCGTACTACCAGAAGGGCGTCGTCCCCGACTCCCTCGCCAAGGCCAACAGCGCCACCGGCAACCGCGTCGTCCCGGACATCTCGGCGATCGCCGACCCGAACACCGGTTTCAAGGTCGGCCAGACGCAGACCCAGGCGGACGGCTCGGAGTCGTACAGCGAGTACCGGATCGGCGGCACCTCGCTCGCCTCCCCGGTGATCGCGGCGGTCCAGGCCCTGGCCCAGGAGGCGCGCGGCGGCAAGGCGATCGGTTTCGCCAACCCGTCGATCTACGCCAAGTTCGGCACGAAGGTCTACCACGACGTGACCGACAACCCGACGGGCTCCGGCCTGGCGGTGGCGCGCGTGGACTTCGCCAACGGCTACGACGCCACGGCGGGCCTGCTGACCTCGGTGCGCAGCCTCGGCAAGGACAGCTCGCTGTCCGCGGTCAAGGGCTACGACGACGTGACCGGCGTGGGTACGCCCGCGAACGGCTACGTCGAGTCGTTCGCCTCGCCCAAGGGTCACCACTGACCCGGTAGGCGATAGGCGAGTCACCTGTTGATGGGGTGGGGGGGGGGGGGGGGCACCCCCCCCCCCCCCCCCCCCCCGGAACCCCCAAAAAAAACCCCACCCGCCCCCCCAAAAAAAAATGTGGAAGAATAAACACAAAGTTGACCCCGGGGGCCCCCCCCACCGCGCCAAC